>CAVPRQ010000019.1:0-94242 GCA_963707855.1 uncultured Thermoleophilia bacterium | reverse complement strand
CACGGGAACACCATGGCGGTGAGCACGCAGGGCGCGAAACGCCTACGTCGCGCGCCCAGACTACGCCACGTCGCGCAGTGCGTCACTGGCCTCCCGTCGAGGGGTATCACACAAGACGCGCGTCCACGGCTGAGGTGCTGGGAGAAGCGAGCGACTTGGCTTCGGATGCTGGTGGAACCCCTCGGCAGCCTGATCGCGCCACGGATTCCTCCCGGCGTCTCTCTGTGGCCGGCCGCCGCGCCGGCGCGCCCATGCCAGCCGCCACCTTCTGTCGTCCGATCCGCATCCCCGATCGCCTCTTGCCTACGTAGGCATGAGGCCCGCGGCCCTCGCTGCCCGAAACGCTGTTCGACACTTGTTTTCGTTCCCTTCTTCCTATATAAGAACGGTACGCAACAAAGCTATCCCAGTCGTTGGATGACCCGGACCTGAACGTCGAAGCAGAACCCCATGGGAGCTCTCGGGCAGGGATCCTCGAAGGAGAGGAGTGCAGTGGCCGTGCAAGTCGATGAGGTCGCGCGTCGCGTCGAGCAGCTGTCGCAGGGCCTTCGCGAGGCCGGCCTTCGCCTGACCCATCAGCGGCTCGAGATCGTGCGCGTCATCGCCGCCGACGAGACGCACCCGGATGTCGAGACCGTCTACCGGGCCGTGCGGGAGCGGGTCCCGACCATCTCGCTCGACACCGTGTACCGCACGCTGGCCACGCTCACCGAGCGCGGGTCTCATCACGCGGGTCACGTTCACGCCCGGGTCCGGCCCGCTACGACGCCAACCCGGCGCGTCATCACCACTTCGTGTGCACGCGGTGCGGGCTGGTGCGCGACGTCGAGGACCGCGACCTCGACGCCATCCGCGCCACCGCGGAGGTGACCCGCATCGGGCGACCCGACGCGGTGACCGTCCAGTTCCGCGGCGTGTGCGCCGGCTGCCAGAGCAAGGGGGCGGCCGCGCCGCCGCCATGAGAGGAGAGGATGGACATGTCCGACGAGAGCACGAGCCCGGTCCGCCACACGACAGGAGCGACGACGGTCCGGGAGTGGTGGCCCGACCAGCTCGACCTGACGGTGCTGCACCGCAACCCGCCGGCGGCCGACCCGATGGGGGCGGACTTCGACTACGCCGCCGAGTTCGCCACCCTCGACCTCGAGGCCGTCCGGCGCGACCTCCTGGCCCTGATGACCGACTCGCAGGAGTGGTGGCCGGCCGACTACGGCCACTACGGCCCGCTGTTCATCCGCATGGCCTGGCACAGCGCCGGCACCTACCGGATCAGCGACGGTCGCGGCGGCGGGGGCTCGGGCACGCAGCGGTTCGCCCCGCTCAACAGCTGGCCCGACAACGTGAACCTCGACAAGGCGCGCCGCCTGCTGTGGCCGATCAAGCAGAAGTACGGCCGCAAGATCTCCTGGGCCGACCTCATGATCCTCGCCGGCAACTGCGCCCTGGAGTCGATGGGGTTCAAGACGTTCGGCTTCGGCGGCGGCCGCGAGGACGTGTGGGAGCCGGAGGACATCGACTGGGGCGCCGAGCACACCTGGCTCGGCGACGAGCGCTACAGCGGCGAGCGCGAGCTCGCCAACCCGCTGGCCGCCGTGCAGATGGGCCTCATCTACGTGAACCCGGAGGGGCCCAACGGCATACCCAGACCCGCTCGCCGCGGCCAGGGACATCCGCGAGACGTTCCGCCGCATGGCCATGAACGACGAGGAGACCGTCGCGCTCATCGCCGGCGGGCACACGTTCGGCAAGACGCACGGCGCCGCAGACGCCGCAACGTCGGCCCCGAGCCCGAGGCCGCCCCGCTGCAGGAGATGGGCCTCGGCTGGAGGAACGCTATGGCACCGGCAGCGGCGACGACACCATCACCAGCGGCCTCGAGGGCGCCTGGACGCCCACGCCGATCGACCTGGGACAACAGCTACTTCGAGACGCTGTTCGGCTACGAGTGGGAGCTGACCAAGAGCCCGGCCGGCGCCTGGCAGTGGGTCCCCACCGACCCGGCGGCGAAGGACACCGTGCCGGATCCGCACGACCCCTCGAAGCGGCACGCCCCGGTGATGCTCACGACCGACCTCGCGCTGCGCATGGACCCGGTCTACGAGCCCATCTCGCGGCGCTTCCACGAGCACCCGGAGGAGCTCGCCGAGGCGTTCGCGAAGGCGTGGTTCAAGCTGACGCATCGCGACATGGGGCCGATCACCCGCTACCTCGGCCCGCTGGTGCCGTCCGAGCCGCAGATCTGGCAGGACCCCGTGCCCGCCGTCTCCCACCCGCTGGTGGGCGCGCAGGACGTCGCCGCCCTCAAGGAGAAGATCCTCGCCTCCGGGCTCTCGGTGTCGCAGCTCGTCTCCACCGCATGGGCCTCGGCGTCGACGTTCCGCGGCACCGACAAGCGCGGGGGCGCCAACGGCGCCCGGATCCGCCTCGCGCCGCAGAACGGGTGGGCCGTCAACGACCCCGCGAAGCTGGCGCAGGTGCTGCGCGCGCTGGAGGCGATCCAGCAGGAGTTCGACGACGCAGGCCGACCGGCGGCACGCGGATCTCGCTCGCCGACCTGATCGTGCTGGGCGGCTGCGCCGCCGTCGAGAAGGCCGCGAGGGACGCCGGCTTCGACGTCGAGGTGCCCTTCACCCCCGGACGCACGGACGCGGCGCAGGAGCAGACCGACGTCGAGTCGTTCGCCGTGCTCGAGCCGACCGCGGACGGCTTCCGCAACTACCTGGGCGACGGCCGGCAGAAGCCGGCCGAGCACCTGCTCGTCGACAAGGCGAGCCTGCTCACGCTCACCGCACCCGAGATGACGGTGCTCGTGGGCGGCCTGCGCGTGCTCGGCGCGAACCACGACGGGTCCGACCTCGGCGTGCTCACCACCCGCAAGGGGACGCTGACGAACGACTTCTTCGTCAACCTCCTCGACATGGGCACGACCTGGCAGCCGGTGAACGAGGCCGAGGAGACCTTCGAGGGCCGCGACCGGTCGACGGGCGAGACCCGGTGGACGGCGAGCCGCGTCGACCTGGTCTTCGGGTCGAACTCCCAGCTGCGCGCGCTCGCCGAGGTCTACGCCAGCGACGACGCGCAGGAGAAGTTCGTGCGCGACTTCGTCGCCGCGTGGGACAAGGTCATGATGCTCGACCGGTTCGACGTCTCCTGACCGCACCGGGGCACGGGGACGGCGCTTGATGGGGCCAGTGACGGGGCTGCGGCACGCACCGCACCCCGTCGCTGGCCCCCGCGCCCGCACCCGGCCATGCTCGCCAAAGACCGGCCCCTGGCCTCCGTCCCGCATGTCAGGATGAATGAACGGGTAGGCAGAGGCACTCATCTGTAGGGAGAAACGCTGTCGCTTCGACAACGTGGTGGGCCCAGCAGGACTCGAACCTGCGACCGGCCGATCATGAGTCGGGTCTGAGCTTGTGCTTGAAGCCAAGTCAGCGCATATCGGGGCCCGGATACAGCACAGCGCCCCAAGGTCTCGCCCGTTGCGTCGCGTCCTGCTTCGTGACGGTTTGAATCCATGAGAATGCATTCTCATCTGCTCGTGACGGAAGGGAGTGCGCGGACGCGGACTGTGGAACCATGCATCCAGGTTCCTGGAACTGGACCGACACGCCATCTCACGGACTCCCACATCCCATGCCACCAATTCGGGTTGCCTTGAGGGATCGGGCAAGAGATCGGCGCGTTCGGCTGGCGCGCTTTCGACCAGCTGGGTACCCCGATGAGAGAGGCAGTGACCCAGACCGTGACTCGCCGGCCCTCTATCTGCTAACCTGCCGTCGTCCGACTCCAAGCCCTTCGTCCTAAGGCAAACGCTATGGACGCTGGGCCGTACCATGGACAGACCATGGGACGGCGATTCGATCGCCGTCGTGGGCCCGCGGTGGAAACGCCCGGACCTCCTCGTATTGGAAAGGAGTGACGGGATGCGCACGCACCCGGGCGCCGCCGTGGGCGGCCTAGACCAGCAGGCACGATCCTCCCCCACGCCGCGCCCGGCCCTCCTGCCGCTACGCTTCGACCGTCACGAGTTCGCAGGCAGCGTTGGCGACATCGGGGTGATGATCCCACTCGCGGTCGGCGTCGCCGTCGTCGCTCAGCTCAGCCTGGTGACGGTCTTCCTCTGCGTCGCAGCAAGCTACGCCCTGACAGCGCTCGCCTTCCGTGTGCCGCTTCCGGTGCAGCCCATGAAGGCCATGGGCGCCTCAATCATCGCGCTCGGGCTCTCGGCCTCGGTCGTCGGCGCAGCGAGCCTCGAGGTCGCTCTCGTCCTGCTCCTGCTGGCCTTCACCCCGCTCCCCCGCTACCTCGCTCTGCTGTTTCCCAAGGCGGTCCTGCGCGGCATCCAGCTCTCGGTGGGGCTGCTGCTGCTGAAGGGCGCCCTCACCACGGCCAGCAGCGGCAAGGCGCTCTCTGGCCTGCACCTTAGCCTCGACCTGGGCAGCGTCGCTCTGCCGGTCGGTCCGCTCGTCGCCCTGGCCGTCGTGGGCTTCCTGATTGTGGGCAGGCGCCACTGGCACCTCCCGGCCAGCCTGGTCGTCGTGGGCGTGGGAGCGGCCTTTGGCGCACTGATGGCCATCCTCGGGGTCTCCCACGTGGCCACGATCCCGGCCGGATTCTCGCTGCCGCTGCGACACCTGCCCAGCGCCAACGACGCCTGGGTCGCGCTCTACGCCCTCGTACTCCCCCAGATTCCGCTCTCGCTCGGCAACTCGGTCTTCGCGACCGAGGACGTCATGCGTCACTACTTCGGCGGCGGCGCGCGGCGCGTCACCGCGCGCCGCCTACTCCTGAGCCTGGGCCTCATGAACCTCGCCTGTGGCTCCGTCGGCGGCATGTCACTCTGTCACGGCGCAGGCGGCGCCACGGCCCACTACCGGCTCGGCGCCCGCAGCGCCGGTGCGACGCTCATCGCCGCGGCGCTGTTCGCGGCGCTCGCTGCCGGCGCTGCCTTCGGCCTCTCCCCGCTGTTCGTCCCCGGGGCGGTCCTGGCCGGCATGCTCCTCTTCGTCGGCGTGGAGCACTGTCTTCTCGTCGCCGATCTCACGACGGTCGACGAGGTCGTCTGCGCCGTGCTGATCGCCGCCTTGGCGATGACGCTGAACAACCTCGCAGTCGGCTTCCTCGTCGGCTGGGCGGTCTACATGCTCGCGCTCAAGCGCAGCCCGCTGCAGCGCATGGTCCTTCGCTGGCCACGCCTGATCGAACGGCTCGCTCCCGCGCCCTCGCAGGCAGAGCCTGAGTCGAACTGACGGAGCCGCTTGGCGGTCTTCAGCCGCACCGCGTCGGCCTGACCCTCAAGACGGCACCGCAGCCTGCAGAGCGTCTGCCAGCCCTTCACGTGTCGACCCCGCGCCGCCCGTCGACCTCGGTGACCTTCCAGCCGTCCTGGACGACGGCGAGCACGGCCTGATAGCGCTGCTCCATGAGCGACAGCTCCACGAGCATGGCCCACCTCCACATTCGAGATGGGCCTCTGTCAAGCATCAACCGGAGCCACCGTCAAGGATCAGCCGGAACAGCCGTCAAGGATCAGGCGAAGCTCTGTCAAGCATCAGGTGACGCCGGTCTGACCAGCATCACCCGGAACACGACAACAACATGGTGGGCCCAGCAGGACTCGAACCTGCGACCGGCCGATTATGAGTCGGCTGCTCTAACCAGCTGAGCTATAGGCCCACGCGGCGTCATCATACCGCCGCGTGGGCCTGATCCTCTCGCCCTTCCTGCTGTCCCGGCTCCCGCGCCAACTCACACCACCTTGCGGGACTCAATCTGCGGCGGCAGCCTGGGCAATTGCTGCATGCGGACCGGATGGAGCCGGCTACTGCGGAGTCGACTGAATGTGAGAAGCGAAGGAAGAACGGGGAGCAGGCAGTGCCCGCGCCGCGGCGCCTGCGGTGCGCACCTGATAGGCGCGGGTGGCGACGCCGGCAGCGATGGCCCAGAGGAGCCAGCTTCCGTAGAAGAGACCGAAGACCCAGCCGTCCATTTCTCCGAAGTCGACAGTACCGTTGACCAGCCCGCTGACGAGCGACCAGCAGGCAACTGGGCCGATCATGGCGACGACGACCGTGGCGGACCAGCCGGCGACCAGCAACAGCCGGCGCGGCAACCAGCGCGGCGTCAGCACCAGAAGCAGCGATAGGACGGCGGCCAGCAGCCACGGGACGGCGGGCAGCCATAAGACAAAACGAGCCGGCAAGGCCGAACGCTCCCGGCCACCTGAGTCCGAGGCTCCCGCCCAGCGCCCACCACGTCTTGAGGACCGGGTAGGGCAGCGCGAGGGCGAATGCCGCGAAGCCGTACCACGAGGCTGCTCGGGCGCTGGCCGGGGAGGCCGGGCATGACAGGGCGCGGTGCCCAAGGACCACGACGGCGGCGAGAGCCAACGTCCGAGTCACCAGCCCCAGCCAGTCGATACCGGGTGGCATGAGCCCCGGGACGACGAGGCTCGCGGCGCGGAGCACGTCCAGAGGCATCCCGCTCGCCGTCGTCAGCATCAGCAGGAGGCCGCCCCCGCTCAGTGCACCGCCTGGGAGCGACCACCGTGTATGGCCGTGCAATCGCATGCCGATGCCCGCCGCGGCCATTCCGGCGGCCGCCAGGGGAAGCCAGTCCGGAGCGAAGGAATCCGCGTAGGCCGGCCGGCCAGGAAGGAGCAGTTCCACTACCCCGGCCACGAACACCGCGGTGCACAGGGCCAGCGCGATCCATGCCTCTGATCGTGATTGGGTGGTTTTCGGTCTCATGGTCCCTCACCTTTCGTTTCGTCGGGGCACGCACACCGCGGTGGGGCGGAGTGCCGCTCGCACTCCGCCCCTTCATGCATCTCAAGCGTCAGCTCTCGGCGCCTTCGAGCGACGGCCTGGCGGTGACCAGCCCGGGCTCGCGACGCTGGCGAGGGGATTCCTGCTCCTGCGGAACCGGAGCCCCGTAGGCGTGACCTTCGACGCTCACGTTCGGCAGCCACTCCAGCCAGCGCGGCAGGTACCAGTTCCAGTCGCCGAGCAGCTCCATGCCGGCCGGGCACGACGACGTTGCGCACGATGGTGGCGTCCATGAAGATCGCGACCGCGAAGCCGAAGCCCATCTGCTGGAACATGACGAGCTCGCCCGTCGCGTTGCCGGCGAAGACGCAGACCATGATCGCCGCCGCTCCCGTGATGATCCCGGCGGTCTTGCCGACCCCGTGAGCGACCGCCTCGCGCGTGTCGCCGGTGTGGTCGTAGCGCTCCTTGATGCGGCTGAGCAGGAAGACCTGGTAGTCCATCGAGAGCCCGAACAGCAGCGAGAAGAGGAAGAGCGGGACCCACGCCTCGATCGTGTCCACCCTCGTGAAGCCGAGCAGCTCGGCGCCGACGCCCTTCTGGAAGACGAGGACCATGAGGCCGTAGGCGGCGCCCACGCTGAGCAGGTTCATGAGGATCGCCTTGGCCGGGATGACCACCGAGCGGAAGGCGACCAGCAGGAGCACAAAGGACAGGCTCAGGACCACGGCCAGCGCGATCGGCAGCCAGTAGTCGAAGAAGTCGAGGTAGTCGACGACGCCGGCCGTGGTGCCGGCGACGTAGACGTCTGCCGCGACGTCGCCGAACGCGGCCGGCACGACCTCGGCCCTCAGGCGCTCGATGACGACCTGCGTCTCATCCCCTGCCGGGTCGCCGGCGAGCGGCACCGACACCAGGGTCAGATCGCCGGCCTCGTTGACCGTGACCTGCGCCGGGCCGAAGCGGTCGTCCGCCTTGAGGGTATCCCGCAGGCGGGCGACGCCACCCTCGACGGCCGCCGACCCCGCGGGCCCGTCGACAACGATCTGGACGGGGTTCGCCTTGCCGAGCGAGAAGTCGCGGTCGAGGATGTCCCAGCCCTGCTTGGCGTACAGGTCGTCCGGGTATCCGGTCGCGGTCATCGCCGTCCCGCCCGTGTGCATGAGCACGGCGGGCGACGCGGCCAGCAGGAGCAGCGCCACCGCGGCGGTCAGCCAGATCACCGGTCGCCGCATGATGCTGTGCGAGAGCCGCTCCCAGACGCCGTCGCCGTCCGCCCGGCGGCGCGCGAGACGGCCGGCGAGGGGCAGGCGCAGCGCGTTCACGCGGTCGCCGAGCACGCTCGTCGCGGCGGGAAGCAGGGTCAACGTGGCGAGCAGCGTGGTGACGACGACGAGCATGACGCCCACGCCCATGCTGATCGTGATGTCGACCGGGACGATCGCCATGCCGACCATGGCGAGCACGACGGTCATGCCGCTGAAGAAGATGGCACGGTTGGCGGTGGCCCCGGTGACGGCGATGGCGTCGAGCTTCTCGAGGCCGCGCTCGCGCTCCTCACGGTAGCGGCTGATGAAGAAGAGCGTGTAGTCGATGCCCACCGCGAGCCCCATCGTGGTGAGGATGTTCAGCATGAACACGTTCATGGGGTACAGCTGTCCGATGAGCCCTGCAAGGACCAGCGCCATGGCGATGCTGATGACGCTGAGCACCAGTGGCATGACGGCGGCCAGCACGGCGCCGAACACGACGAGTAGGACGACCAACGCCACCGGCACGCCGAAGATCTCGGCCCTTTCCATGTCGCTCTTGGCAAGGTCGTTGCCCATCTGACTGAGGCTGGCCTCGCCCGTCTGGGCGAGCGTGAAGCCCTCGCTGCCGCTCACGCGCACCAGGTCGTGCAACGCCACGACGTTCTCGAGCGCGCGGTCCGTGTCGCCGGCCAGCACGACGGCGACGAGGGTCTTGCTGCGGTCCTGCGAGACCATCGTGGGGTCGCCGGTCATGAAGTAGTCCGACGCGACCTCGACGATCGACGGGCCGAGCGCCCGGATCTTCGCGGTGAGATCCGCGACGTAGGCCTTGTAGGCGGGATCGTCGACGGTGTGCGTGGCGGACTGGACGATCGACGAAGTCCGTCATCCGCTTCTGGCCGGTGAGGCGGTCCTCCATGAGCTTCGAGACCGATCGCGCTGTCGGGCTGCTCGCCGTGCTGTTCCATCTTCGAGGTGAGGCCGCTGCCCAACAGCGAGCTCAGACTGAGCATGCCGGCGACGATGACCGCGAGCCAGACTCCGATCGCACGCCACGGGCGTGCGGCGCAGGTGCGCGCGAGGCGCTCGGTGAAACCGCGCTGTTCCTTGTGCGTGGTGCTGTGTGACATCGTTCTCCCCCTTGATGGCCGACCGCTCGTGCGAGCGACCCGGCCGCGTTGTGTATACTGTACACGCAGTGGTATATGGAGTACACAACACTTGTCAAGTACTTTTCGTGTATACTCGACACAGCGAGCGTGGAGGTAGTCATGAGCAGCAGGCCGCCGTCCGGACTCGAGCGGCTCTGGAGGCGCGACGAAGCCGACCGCCAGCCGAGGCTGGGACTGAGTCTCGAGCGCATCGTCGAGAGTGGCGTCGAGGTCGCCGACGCCGAAGGCCTCGGCGCCGTGTCGATGAAACGCGTCGCCGAGCGGCTCGGCTTCACGACGATGTCCCTCTACCGCTACGTGACGAGCAAGGACGACCTCCTCCTGCTCATGCACGACGCGTGCTGGCAGCCGGCGCCGGGCCTCGACATCCCGACCGACGACTGGCGCGCGGGGATCAACGTCTGGACGCGCGAGCAGCACCTGATCATGGAGGCGCACCCGTGGCTCGACGACGTGCGGTACATCGAGCGCGCCGGTACGCCGAGCCAGATCGCCTGGATCGAGCTCGGCCTCCGCGCGCTGACCGACGTGCCGCTCGCGGAGTTCGACAAGGTCGCGCTCCTGCTGCTGTTCAGCGGCTATGTGTCGAACCAGGCTCGCCTCGCCGCGACCGCCGTCCACGGCGCGCAGGCGGGGGCGTTCGAGAACCCCGACCAGGCGACCGAGGCGTTCGGTGAACTGCTGCGCACGATCCTTGACCCCGAGCAGTTCCCGGCGCTGTTCCGCGCCGTCGAGGGCGGCGCCTTCGCCCCCAAGGAGGGGCCGACCTACCTCCCCTTCGAGCTCGGCCTCGAGATCATGCTCGACGGGGTCGAGCAGCGCATCGCGCGCACCCGAAAGGAGTCCCGGTGAGCCAGGCGGCGGCGATCAGCCGGCGGCCTGCAGCGGCCGCCGCTCCGGCGCGTCGAGCCAGGGTCGCAGGTGTTCCAGCGCCGCGCCGGCGCGGAACACGCTGACGTCCTCGTAGGGCCGGCCGACGATCTGCAGCCCGGTCGGCACGCCGTTGTCGGCGAAGCCGGACGGCACGTTGAGCACCGGGCAGCGGCTGGCGATGTTGAAGAGCGGCGTGAGGAAGGCGAAGAAGTGATCGTCGAGCTCGACGCCGCCGACCACAGGTCCGTGATCGACGTAGTCGTCGCCCGCCACGAAGCCCCTGCTCGTCACCGTGGGCATGAGCAAGCAGCTCGTGCTCGGCGAGGACGGCGGCGATCGCGGCGAGGATGCGGTCTTCGAGCTCGAGCCCGTACCCGAACCCGTAGCGCTCGAGCGCGGCCGTCGTGTCGCGCGCGACCTTGACCGCGTACGCGGTCATCAGTTCGCCGTGAGCCTCGACCGCCTGGTTGATGTAGTCGCCGAAGATGGCGCCGAAGTGGATGTAGGCGGCAAGGCAGACGTCGTCACGAGAGACGGGCAGCTCGCACCTCGTCGACCGCGGCGCCCGCCTCGCGCAGCGCCGCGGCCGCGGCGCGCGTGTTCGCGGCCACGTCCGGGTCGACGGGGTAGTCGCCGGGAGCCACGACGAACGCGATCCGCATGCCGTCGACGCCCTCGAGCCGCGCGGGGATCTCGAGCTTCGGCGCGACGCACGACGAGGTCGCGCGGGTCGGGACCGGCGATGACGTTCTCGAGGAGCGCGCAGTCGGCCACCGTCCGCGCCAGTGGGCCCTCGTGGCAGTACTGGTCGCGGTTGAACGGCGGGTCCTCGGGAACGCGCCCGAAGGGCGGCTTGAAGCCGACGACGCCGTTGAAGGCGGCCGGGATGCGGATCGAGCCGCCGATGTCGGAGCCGCTGGCAAGGGTGGCCGTGCCGCTGGCGAGCGCGGCCCCTGACCCGCCCGACGACCCCCCGACGCCGAACTCGGGGTTCCACGGGTTGCGCGTCACGCCCCAGAGGCGCGAGTGCGTGAAGCCGGCGCAGCTGAACTCCGGCGTCGTCGTGCGCGCGTGGACGATGCCGCCGGCGGCGAGGATGCGCTCGCCGACGACGGCCGTCTCCCTGGCGACGTCGTCCTTGTGGATGAGCGACCCCAACGACCATGGCTGACCCTCGATCGGCAGCTCGTCCTTGATGCCGACGGGGATGCCGGTCAACGCCCGCGGCGGGTCGCCGCGACCCATGTACGACGCCTCGGCGACGCGCGCGGCCTCGAGCGCCTCGTCGAAGAACCGGACGCAGAGCGCGTTCACCGTCGGCTCCACCGCCTCGGCCCGCGCGATGCACCGCCTCCATCAGCTCGACCGGCGACAGGCTCCTCTCGCGGAACTGGCGCAGCGCCTCGGTGGCGGGCAGGTAGCACAGGTCGTTCGCGTCCACGGTCACTCCCCTGGTCGGTCGGGTGGTGTCGGGCGGGCCCTGCAAGGCCGATCACATCACCGCGCAGAGGCCGGCTCACAACACCTCGTAGAACCGGATGCAGATCTGCCCGCGCCTCGTCGCGGGCGAGCCCGACGAAGACGGTCTCGGCGAGCCAGCGATGCTGCGGGGCGTCGGTGCGGAAGACCGGCGAGGTGCGGAAGTAGACCTCGGACGCGTCGAGCTCCTCACCGGCCTCCATGCGCGCCATCGCCTCCGCGGTCTCGGTGCGGTAGTAGCCGCGGTTGACGATGTCGATGAGGGCTGCCGTCCTCGGCGCGGATCAGGTAGCGCGCGTCGAGCTCGTAGACCGTCGGCCCGCGGCGCACCGACCAGTCGCCCCCTCCGGGGACGACCGCGCCGCGCAGGCGGGGACCGTCGACCGTGCCGCCGGTGATCGGCGTGAAATCGAGCGACGTCGCCGGCGCCGTTGCCGACGTGCTCGCTCGGGGCCGATGTCGACGCGCGCCTCGAAGGCGAAGCGCAGGCGCGGGACCTCCCTCCGCGGTGTCCGTCATCCGGTCGTCCTCCTTGTTCGGCTTCACATGCGCCTCGTCGGTCGCTCTGTGGCCCGCCCAGCGCTGCAGCACTGAGGCTGCCGTGCACGACCCTGCCTTCGAACAGCACCGCCTCCGGCTGCGACGGTGCGGATCTGGTCCTCAGGGACGCTGAACAGGTCCTCGTTGAGGACGACGAGTGTTGGCGAGCTTGCCGACCTCGATCGAGCCCATCCTGTCGGCCAGCCGCAGCTGGATAGCGCCGTTGAGCGGTGTAGCCCTTGACGAGATCGGTGCAGGCTGAGCTTGGCGGACGCGGGCTCGCGAACGGGACGGTCGGGATAGATGGGGAACTCGGGATCGACGCGCGTGTGGGCGACCTGCATGCCGAAGAACGGGTCGCCCCGATGCGCCTCGTACTTCGTGATCACGTCGCTGCTGAAGCACACGATGCCGCCGCTCTCGATGATCGGGTTGAACTGGTACATGCGGTCGAAGCGCTCGGGCCCCAGCCACTCGCAGCGACTGCGCGCTGAAGTAGCCGCCCGACCAGTGCGGCGACCAGTTGACGATGATGCCGAGCTCCGCGACCCGCGGCATGTCGGCCGGGTCGATGAGCTCGCAGTGGGCGAGGGTGACCTGGATCCGCCAGGCCTCGCCGAGCTGCGACCGCGCCCTCTCCACGGCGTTGCACGCCGTGCGAAAGGCGCGGTCGCCGACGAGATGGATGTGCAGGTCGAGGTCCTCCTCGTTGAGCAGGAGCAGGCAGGCCGTCAGGTCGTCCTCGCTCATGCGCAGCTCGCCGCAGTCGCTCCTCGCCGACGACGAACGGCTCGAGCACCGCGCTCGTGCCGATCTCGTTCGTCCCATCGAGGAAGAGCTTCATCGCGTCGAGGTGGACGTGCCTGCCGCCGTACTTCTCCTCCCACTCCCGCAGGACGGCGATGTTCTCGGGCAGGTCGGCAAGCGAGAAGAAGCGCCTGGAGCCGTGGTAGGAGAGGTTCAGCTTGTCCTGTTCGTCCAGCGCCGCCGCGGCGGCGAAGGTGGCCTCGCTGCCGATGGCGTCCCAGAGCGCGCACACCCCCTTGCCGATGAGGAAGCTCGTGAAGTCGCGGAGCATGCTCGGGCGTGACCTCGGCAGGCGGCCGCCAGCCGATGGCCTCGTACATCGCGTCGGCGAAGTTCTCCCAGGCGAACTCCTTGACCCAGCCGGTGGGCTCACCGTCGGCATCGCGCACGAACTGGGGAGCAGGATCGTCCGGGACGACCTGGAGGGGCGTGTCCCTGTCGACCCCCATCAGCTCGAGCATCTTCGAGTTCACCCAGCTGCAGTGGTCGGAGTGGTCCTGGAGCAGAACGGGCCGGTCGGAGACGTAGGCGTCGATCAGCTCCTTCTTCGGCCCGTCCGTGTCGAAGAGCGTGCTCGGGTAGTACTCGGCGTAGATGAACGGCGCCTCCTCCCTGGGGTGCTCCGCCGCGTACCGCCGGACGAACGTCAGGATCTCGTCCACGTCATAGGTCCACGGCAGGGTCACGTGCCATGCGCTCAGGGCCACCCAGTCGGGGTGAGCGTGGGCGTCGACCATGCCGGGGATGACGAGGCGTCCGCCGATGTCGAACGTCTCCGTCGTCGGCCCGACGAGGGCGCCGAGCTCGTCGCTGCCGTCACCGCTCCGACGTAGACGATCTCCTCGCCCCGGATGGCCACGACCTCCGCCCAGGGCTGCGCGGCGTTCGACCGTGTAGACGCGCGCGTTCGTGAGGACGATGTCGGCCGTCACGCCCTAGCTCACCGTCAGGCTCAGGTACGAGGCCGCCGGCCCGCCCGTCGCCAGCGTCTGCTCGTTCCTCGCGCCGCTCGTCGCGTACCAGGGGTTCTCGTCCGTGCCCGGGTGCGGCAGGTAGAGCGGGAAGTCGCTGGAGGCGACGCTGATCCTCAGGCTGTGCCCCGGCAGCAGACGATGGCCGGTGTGGCTCAGCGGGATGTCGACGAGCCGGCCCGGGTCGGCGTCGCGCACGAGCGCTCGCCGCGCAGCAGCATGTGAGCCGCCCCGTCCGGATCGACGTCGCAGAGCTTGACCATGACGTGCATCGAGCTGAAGCTCGACCCGACGGCGAGATGCGCCGACGGCCGGCCCGGTGAGGTCGAGCGGCTCGCTCACGGGCTCGGTCGTGAAGGTGAGCACGTCGTCGCGGCTCTGGACCTCACGCTCGTCCGGCCAGTAGAGCAGGAAGGCGAACGGGTTGAGCGGCGTCGACGGCACGAGGTCGGCGGGGTCGTGGACCCAGCGCGCGCTGGCCGCGGCTCGCCTCGGGCGCGGCGAGCAGCGCGCCGCCCTCGGGACCCGACGGCGGCGCGCTCCGCCGCGCCCAGGTACAGCCGCAGCTCGCGCGCGCCCGGCGGCGGCCAGCGTCGTGCGATGTGCGCCAGTCGTCGTTGCCGAGGAACCACGTCGGCCCGCGGCGACGCTCCCGGCATCGCCCTTGCCCTTCAGGAAGACGTCGAAGAAGTCGAGGCCGGGGCCCAGGTAGATCGGCAGCATCCGCGCGAGGGCGGCCTCGTTCGGCGTCGTGGTCGTCCTCCGGCGCGATCGGCACCTCGCGCAGGTGGTAGTTCTCGTGGTCGGTCGAGTCGGCGACCAGGTACTGCAGCCGCGCCACCGCCGGGACGCGCGATGCAGCTCGTCGTAGTCCACCATCGAGTACGGCAGGATGTTGTCGAACCAGCCCACCGAGTGCAGCACCGGCACCTTCAGCTTGTCGAAGGGATGGCCGCCCGGGTACTGCGTGAACCCGCCCCGGGCCGTCGATGCTGCGAGCATGCGGTCGAAGGCGGCGGAGCGCGTGCCGATGGCGGCGAGACCCTCGTCGTAGGCCTCGGCGAGCGGCCGGTGGCCGTAGTCGGCCTCGTAGAAGTGGTTCAGCTGGTCCACCCAGTAGTGCGTCGAGGTAGTCGGCGCCGTAGAGCGGCACGACGCTGTCGCCCCACCACTCGCGTCAGCACCCGCAGGTCGGCGCTGGTCACGCGCGGCACGATCGCCTTGAGCGCCGGGTGTCCGCTGGCCACCGCGGCCCACTGCGTGTAGCCGTAGTAGGAATCGCCCCACATGCCGACGATGCCGTTCGCACCAGCCCTGCGCGACGATCCAGTCGATGCGTGTCGTAGCCGTCCTCGACCTCGTGCGTGAAGGGCATGCGTCTCGCCCTCGGAGCGGAACTTGCCGCGCACGTCCTGGACGACGAAGGCGTAGCCGCGCTCGGTGAAGAAGGGAGCGCACTGCGGCATGAACGTGTAGCGGCCGCACTTGTCGTAGGGCAGGCGGACGAGGACGGCGGGGCACGCGGCCGTGGCCGTCGGGCAGGTAGACGTCGGTGGCGAGGCGCACGCCGTCGCGCATCGGCACCATCACCTGTTCGGCCGACGGATCGATCGGCGCGGGTCGCAGGGTCTCCAGAGCGACGCCATGATGCCTCCTTGGTGCGGGTTCGCTATCCGGGGTGGCTGCCCGTCGGCGGCTCGGCCGCCTGGGCCGCCGCCTCCTTCGCTCTCGCGACCTCCTCTTCACGACTCACGGGCGAGAGGTCGGCGCTCATCGCGTCGAGCAGCCGGGTGCGCACCGGCCGCCAGCCGCGACGCGGCACCGCCAACAGCAGCGCCTTGGTGTACGGCGTGTTCGGGGTGCGTCGAGGACGCGGTCGGTGGGTCCGCGCTCGACGATCGTCCCCCGTCGCATGACCACGACGTCGTCGCTGACCTGGCGCACCACCGCGAGGTCGTGCGAGATGAACAGGTAGGTGACGCCGGTCTGCTCGCGGATGTCGGCGAGCAGGTTCAGCACCTGCGCCTGCACGGAGACGTCGAGCGAGGCCACCGCCTCGTCCAGGATCAGGACCTTGGGCTGCGACGCGAGGGCGCGGGCGATCGCCACGCGCTGCTGCTGCCCGCCGGAGAGCGCGCGCGGGTAGACGTCCGCGTGGCGCTCGTCGAGACCGACCTGGCTCGAGCAGCTCGAGGACCCGCGCCTGCCGTGCGGCGCCGTCGAGGTCGAAGTGGAGGCGGACGACCTCGTCGAGGCAGTCGCGCACGCGCTGGCGCCGGTCGAGCGACGACGTAGGGGTCCTGGAAGACGATCTGGATCTCGCGCCCGAGCCGCCGCCGCTCGCGTGAGCCGGCGCGGCGGGACTTGCGCTCGTGGCCCCCGACCCGGATGCGGCCCGACGTGGGCTGTTCGAGTCCGATGATCATGCGCGCCGTCGTCGTCTTGCCAGACCCGGACTCGCCGACGATCGCCAGGGAGCCGCCGGGCGCGACGGCGAACGACACGTCCTCGACGGCGACCACTCCGCCACCGCGGCGCCCGCCGAAGACCTTGGTGAGCCCCTCGACCTCGATCGCCGGCTCAGCCATGCGTCCGGCCCGCTTCCAGATCGACGAGCGTCCCGCGGAGCTCTTCGGCGCGGTGGCAGCGCACGCGGCCGCCGTCGAGCTCGCGCATCGCGGGCAACTCCTCCCGGCAGCGGTCCTCGACGTAGGCGCAGCGCGAGGCGAACGGGCACCCCAGCTCGACTTCGAAGGCCGAGAGGGGGCGGCCGGGGATCGCCGTCAGGCGGCGGGCGCGCTCGGTCGGGCTGGGCCGCGACGCGAGGAGCCCGGCGGTGTACGGGTGCAGGACCCCCTCGTGGAGCGTGGCTGCGGCGTGGTCCTCGACGAGGAAGCCGGCGTACATGACGGCGATGCGGTCGCAGACCGCGGCAGCCAACTCGAGGTCGTGCGTGACGAAGATCAGGCTCAGGCCCCGCTGGCGTCGCTGCTCGTCGAGGATCGCCATGACCTCGGCCTGCGTCGTCACGTCGAGCGCCGTCGTGGGCTCGTCGGCGAGAAGCAGGCGCGGCTCGATGGCGAGGGCGGCGGCGATCATGACCCGCTGGAGCAGGCCTCCGGACAGCTCGTGTGGGTACTGGCCGAGGCGGCGCTCGGCGTCGTCGATGCCGACGTCGCGGAGGAAGCCGACGACGACGCGCGCCGCCTCGGCCGGGTCGACGCCGTTGTTGGTCACCAGCGCCTCGATGAGGAAGTCCCCGATCTTGCGCACGGGATTGATGTGCGTGGTCGGGTCCTGGAAGATCATCGCGATGTCGGACGCCCTGAAGCGCCGCAGCGCCTCCTTGTCGAAGGCGAGCACGTCGGCGCCCTCGAAGCGGATCGCGCCGCCGACGCGCGCCCCTTCCGGCAGGATCTGCATGATCGCCCGCGCGGTCATCGACTTGCCGGCGCCCGACTCGCCCACGAGGCCCAGCGCCTCGCCGACGGCGAGCGCCAGGGTGGCCTCGTGGATGACCGGGCGCATCTCGTCCCCGACGGGCAGCTCGACGTGCAGGTCGTCGATCTGGAGGAGGACGGCATCCGCGCCGCTCTGAGGCACGTCGTTCACTGGTTCTTCACCGCGAAGCGCAGGGCGAGGCGGTCGCCGAGCATGTTGAAGGCCACCACCGTGGCCACGATCATGAGGCCGGCGTAGAGGGACTCCTGGGGATGGCCCGTCAGGATCGACGACTGGCCGTTGGCCACCATGAGCCCCCACTCCGGCGGTCGGCGGGGCGACGCCGAGCCCAAGGTACGACACCGCGGCGAGGTCGACGAGGGCGTAGCCGAACGAGAGCGTCGCCTGCACGAGCACGAACGGCATGATGTTGGGCAGCAGGTGACGCAGGGTGATGTTCCGCGTCGGAAGGCCGGCGACGTAGCAGGCGGAGATATACGGCAGCTGGCGCTCGCGCAGGGCCACGCTGCGCAGGATGCGCGCGTCGTAGGGCAGGTAGGCGATCGAGAGGGCGATCACCGGCGCCACCAGCCCGGGGCCGAACAGGGCTACCGCCAGCACCGCGAAGATGATCCCGGGGAAGGCGAAGAGGATGTCGAGCACCCGGGACGCGACGCCGTCGAACCAGCCACCGAGCCAGGCGGCGGCGATGGCGACCGCCGTTCCTGCCATGGTGGCGATGACGACGATCAGCGCCGGCCCGATGAGACTGAGGCGAGCGCCCCACATGAGGCGCGAGAGCAGGTCACGACCGAGCGAATCGGTGCCCAGCGGGTGCTGGCTCGACGGCCCCTCGTAGGCGCTCACGACGTCGACCTGGTTCGGGTCGTATGGGGCGATCCACGGCGCGAGCAGCGCGACCACGACCACGAGGACGATGAAGGCGGCGCAGGTCGCGGCGATCCAGTCGATCCGCCGGGCGCGCACCCCCCGCCGCCCGGTCACCGCCGGAGCCGTCAGCTCGGTCGCCATGTCAGGAGGAGCCTCCCAGGCGCAGCCGAGGGTCGAGGACGCCGTTGAGGAGGTCGACCACTGCGTTGGCGATGACGAACGTGCTGACGAGGAGCAGAGAGATCGCCTGGACGACGGCGAAGTCCTTCTGCGAGGCGGCCTGGACGAGGAACGACCCCAGCCCGTTGAGCCCGAACGCCTGCTCGACGACCACCGCGCCGGCGATGAGGCCCGCCACCGTGAGTCCGGCCACCGTGGTGATGGGGATGAGGGCGTTGCGGAAGATGTGGCGGCGCACGATCAGCGGCCAGGGGATCCCACGACTCCTCGCCGTCTCGACGTGCTCGCGGCCGAGCTCCTCGCGCACCGATGCCTTCGTGACCTGGGTGCTGTACGCGACCCACGAGAAGGCCAGCGCGAGAGCGGGCAGGGTCAGGTGCCAGAGACGGTCGACGAACCCCTCTCCCGGGCCGAACACGGGGAACCATCCCAGGCCGACGGCGAAGATGGTGATGAGCACGATGGCGGCGACGAAGGCAGGGGTGGCCATGCCGATCGCCGTCGCCACCGTGACCCCCGAGCCGAGCCGGCGGTGGAGCGCCGACGACAGCCCCAGCGGGATGCCGACCCCGAGGATCAGGACGGCCGCGTAGACGACCAGGAAGACCGTGTTGCCCACCCGCGGGGTGAGGAGGCTGGACACGGACTGCCGGTAGACGAACGACTGCCCGAGGTCGCCCTGCACCACGCCGGTGAGCCAGTCCCAGTACCGCGTCACGAACGGTTCGTCGAGCTGGTAGCGTTCGCGGATCTGCTCGAGCATCTCGGGCGTCGCCCGACCGCCCGCGAGCTGCGTCGCGGGGTCGCCGGGCGCCAGGTAGAGCGACCCGTAGATCAAGAAGCTCGCGACCAGCAGCGTCACGACAAGCGCGGCCACGCGCTTGAGGACGAACAGCGCCACTCAGACCCGCCTGATACGCACGTCAGCGGGCGACTCTGCGGCGGCGGGCACTGCGCCGTATCACTCGGTCCCCCCGATCATGGCCAGGCCGGGGATCCACATGTAGGCGAAGGAGCAGGGCGCGCCGCTGATCCCGTCGCTCATGTAGAGGCTCTGGTCCGGGTTCACCAGCGGGACGACCACGGTGTCCGCCGTGTAGATCGCCTGCGCGTCGACGAACTTCTCGGCACGCTGCGTCGGGTCGAACGTCTGACGTGCCTCGTCCAGCAGTCCTGCTCCACCTCGGCGTTGCGGTAGTCGATCCAGTTGAACAGGGCGCCTTCGCCGAAGAACAGCGAGGTGTAGTCGAGCGGGTCGGGGATGTCGAGCCAGCCCCACGTCATCACGAGGTCGATGCCCTTGCGATACTCGGGCACGTAGAAGACGTTGGCGAGGTCCATCGCGTTCAGCGGCTTGAGTTCGATGGTGATGCCGATGTCCTTGGCCGCCTGCTGCACGATGCTCGAGACGCGCAGCTCCTCCTCGTTGCCCGCGGCCATGGCCATCACCAGAGGCTTGTCGAGGCCTTCCTTGCCCTCGAGCAGCGCCTTCGCCCCTTCGATGTCCGGCTTGTCGCCGGGGATCTCGTCGTAGGCGGCCTGGTAGACGTCGATGGCCTCGGGGTCCCAGGCCGAGGGCGGCGTGAAGGTCTTGTTGAGCACGGCGTGCGCCGTTGAACACGGTGTCGACGATGGACTGGCGGTCGATCGCCATCGACAGGGCGGTCCGCACGTCCGGGTCGTTCGGGTCACCCATCGGCGTGTCCCCGTTCGTGGGGACGACCTCGACGACCGTGAGGCTGGGGCCGTAGTAGATCGTGCCGGGCGCCGACTCGAGCGCCGGGATGTTGGTCGCCGGGATACCGTACGCGCCGTCGATCTCGCCCGAGAGGATCGCACTCGTCACGGTGCTGGTGTCGCTGATGAACTTCACCGTCACCTTGGCGACCTTGGGCGCCAGTTCCGGGTCCCAGTAGTCGGGATTGGCCTCGAGGACGATCTCCTCGCCCGGCTTCCAGCTGGCCATCTTGTACGGCCCGCTGCCCATGACGTTCTCGCCGGACCCGTACTTCGCCTCGCCGACCTTCTCGACGTAGTCCTTCTTCACGATGGCGCCGCCGACCGTGCCCATCTCCTTGTTGAACAGCTCGTCGGGCTTGGTGAACTTGACCGTGACCTCCCAGTCGCCGGTCTTCTCGATGCTCTCGACGTAGCTGTAGAAGGCGGCCCAGATCGAGCCAGTCTCGGGGTCCATGTGGCGCTTCATGCTGAACAGGACGTCGTCGACGGTGACCGGACTGCCGTCCCAGAACTTGGCGTCCTGGCGGATCGTGTAGACGAGAGTCAGGTCGTCGACCTGGTCCCACGACTCGGCGATGCACGGCTGGAGCTCCCACTCGGGCGTGTACCGGACCAGCGTGTCGTGCATCTGCGAGGCAATGAAGCAGGGGCCGTAGTCGCCCGCCTTGAGCGGGTCGACGGTGGTCGGCTCGCCGTACCCCAGGTTCCAGGTGATCTCGTCGACCGCGCCGTCGGCGGGCGGCGTCGAGTACTGCAGCTCGGTGCCGGTGGTGCCCTCGTCCGACGGCCCCTCGTCGCCTTCGCCGCAGGCGGCCAGCGCCGCCGCGAGCAGCAGGGACGCCACGACCAGCAGGACGCTCAGCGCCGTGCGTAGGCGGCGCTTGCTCCGGAAGGAACGGTGGTCGAGTGAACGGGCTGCCATAACTTCCACCCCCAAGTAGGACGCCGCATACGACTGCCCTCAAGCGTATTCGTGACCGGGGGTGTTCGCAAGGGCGGCCGGAAGATCCGGCGCCCGTCGGCGACGCTCGCCGCCGAGGCCCGACGCAAGGGCGGCGGCCCGGTTCAGACGACGGTCAGTGTGCCTGGGAATGCGGCGGGGATCTCGACACCGCCGTCCGTCATGATCATCGTGTCGACGATGCTACGATTGGCGCCACGAACCCCATCGTGGACGGGGCTGTTCTCTCCCTCCCCGTGGGGCACATACCATCGCTCGGGGAGGCAGAGCCGTGCCGCACTTGACCGCCAGCGTCCATTGGGCACTCCACCGCACGTGGCAGATCGCGAAGGCGCGGGTCGTCACGCCCTATCAGACACTGCCCACCGGCACGCCGCCTACGGTACCCGGCCGCACGATCCGCCGCGACGTCTGGGTGCCGATGTCTGACAGCGTCCGCCTCCTCACAGACGTCTACCTGCCGGCCGGCCCGGGCGTGGCGCCGCCCTTCCCCACCATCCTCATCCGCATGCCCTACGGCAAGACCGAGGCCTACTGCTCCATGCCGGCGCACGGCAAGTACTGGGCGCGGCGAGGCTACGCCTGCGTGATCCAGGACGTCCGCGGCCGCTGGGGCTCGGAGGGCTGTCTACGAGCCGTTCGTCAACGAGGCCAAGGACGGCTACGAGACGCTCGACTGGGTGGCGGCCCAGCCGTGGTGCGACGGCAACATCGGCATGACCGGCGAGTCCTACTACGGCTACACGCAATGGGCCGTCGCCCCCCTCGGCGCTCACCCCGAACCTCAAGTGCATCGCCCCCGGCGACACGGCGGCCGACATCTACGCCTCGTGGGTCTACAACGACAACGCCTTCTGTCTGAGCACGATGGGCGGCTGGGCCTACGTCATCAACGGCAAGCAGGACTACAACGAGTTCCTGATGGACCCCTGGCACCTGCCCCTCGCGGAGATGCCGGCCGCCGCGGGTCATCCGAGCAAGGCGTACTCGGAGTGGATGCGGCACCAGGCGCGCGACGACTACTGGGACCGCATCAACGTCTGCCAGCGCTACGCCGAAGTCACGATCCCCGTCCTGCACTGGGGCGGCTGGTACGACGTCTTCCTCAACGGGACGATCGGCGGCTGGGAGGGCGTGCGCGAACAGGGCGCGGAGGAGGTGCGCGACAAGCAGTGGCTCGATGATCGGCGCCACCGATCACGAGCTCTCGCCGGAGTTCACCGGGCGCATCGGGAAGCTGGCGGTCGAGCGCCACGGCTACGCCCACGACCGCATCAAGACGTTCATGGACTGCTGGCTCAAGGGCGAGGACGCCGGCGTGTCGGATGGCGGACGCATCCTCTACTTCACCATGGGACGGAACGAGTGGCGGCGGACCGACGAGTGGCCGCCGAAGCCGGTCGAGGAGCGGCGCTACTACCTGCACAGCGACGGGGGTGCCGGCGCGCCGGACGGGGCCGGGGTGCTGAGTACCGAGGCCCCGTCGGACGAGCCCGTCGACCGCTTCACCTACGACCCGCGCGACCCCGTCGACTACTGGCTCGGCATCAACCTCTGGGAGCTCGCCAAGCACATGGGGGACCGGCGCGAGGTCGAGCGTCGCGCCGACGTGCTCGTGTACTCGACGGCGCCCCTCGCGACCGACCTCGAGGTGACTGGGCCCTTGTCGGTGACGCTCTCGGCCGCCACGTCGGCGCGCGACACCGACTTCACCGCCGCGCTCGTGGACGTCCATCCCGACGGCTACGCCCACCTCGTGCAGGAGGGCATCCGACGGGCGCGCTTCCGCGAGTTGGACGCGCGCGAGAGCCCGGTTCAGCCCGGCGCCGTCTACGCCTACGAGATCGACCTGTGGGCGACGAGCTACGTGTTCGCCGCCGGCCACCGCATCCGGCTCGAGGTCTCGAGCAGCAACTTCGACCGCTACGACCGCAACCTGAACACAAGGCGGTTCGCGCTCGACGACGAGATCGCGGTGGCCGCGCAGACGGTGCACCACTCGGCCGAGCACCCGAGCTACGTGACCTTGCCGGTGATGCCCGCGCGATAGGGCCGCGCCGCCGTCGGCTTCGTCAGCGCCGGCGGCCGCAGGGGCCCGGCGCAAAGGGAGGGGCGGGGCCGGCTGACGCCGGCCCCGCCCCGGTGCGCTCCCGGGGACGCCGTCTCTCGTCCGGGGGAGCGAGCCTCGCGGCGCGCGGGGGGCGCGCGCCGCAGGCCGCTTGTTGGCGGTCCGCCGGCGCGATCGGCGCCGCCGGCCGCTGTCACTTCACGCGCCGGCCGTCACACCGCCTTGAGCCGCTCGATCACCGCCGGCACGACCTCGTAGAGGTCGCCGACGATGCCGTAGTCGGCCATCTGGAAGATGGGCGCCTCCTTGTCCTTGTTGATCGCCGCGATGAGCTTGGCGCTCGACACGCCGACGGTGTGCTGCACCTGGCCCGAGATGCCGACGCTCAGGTAGAGGTCGGGGGCCGTCTTGGCGCCGGAGAGGCCGATGATGCGGTCCTCGCCGAGCCACTGGAAGTCGGCGAGGCTCTTGGTGCAGCCGACGACGCCCTGGAGGGCCTCGGCGAGCTGGTCGCCGAGCGCGAGGTCCTCGCTTGCTTGCCGAAGCCGCGCCCGACGCCGACGATGCGCGGCGCCGCGTCGAGGCTCACGGTGTCGCCCTCTTTGGCGCGCCGCTCGACGACCTTCATGCCGGTCGCGAGCTGCAGGGCCGGCGTGACGACAGTGCCCGCGCCGGCCGTCGCGCCCTCGGCCGAGAACGTCTTGGGCATGACGGCGAACACCTTGACGTCGCTCGCGACCTTCTCGCGCGCCACGGTGGCGCCGGCGAACGCGTAGCGCGCGGCGACGAAGGCGCCGTCCTCGAGCTCGAGCGCGCTGACGTCGGTCACGGCGCCGGCGCCGAGCTTCTCGGCGAGGCGGCCGGCGAGCTCCTTGCCGCGCCGCGTCGAGCCGAGCAGCACGACCTTGGCGTCGGCCTCGGCGGCGATCTGCGCGAGGGCGGCCGCCACGCTGTCGGCCGGCCAGCCCTCGAGCGCCGGGTCTTCACTCACGAACACGCGGTCGGCGCCGGCGGCGCCGAGCTCGGCGGCCTGCGCCGCGGCCCCCGTCGCCCAGGGCCGCGGCGCTCACGCCGAGCCCCAGCGCCTGGGCGAACTCGCGTCCCTTGGCGGCCAGTTCGCAGGCCGTCCCGACCTTCTCGCTGTAGACAAGCAGATCGGCCATGGCCTACCTCCCCACCACGCCTTCCTTGACGAGCGCGTTGACGAAGGCCTCGGCCTGCTCGGCGGCAGTGCCCTCGAACACGATGTGTTTGCGGTCCTGTTCCTCGGCGAGGTTCGACACGACCTCCTGCTTCGGCGCCAGCGCCGCCGCGTCGAGGCCGAGGTCGGCGAGCGTCCACACCTGGGTCGGCTTCGACCCCGCCTTCATGATGTGCATCAGCGAGGGGATGCGCGGCTCGTTGATCTCGCTGACGACGGTCACGGCGGCCGGCAGCGGCAGCTCGAGCGTCTCGATCATCTCGTCCATGCTGCGCTCGCAGCGGACGGCGGCGCCCGGCGACCTCGACCTTGCGCGCGTAGCCGACCTGCGGCACGCCGAGCTTCTCGGCGACGCGCGACGGCACCTGGCCCGTGTAGTTGTCGCTCGAGCCCTCGCCGAAGAGCAGCAGGTCGCAGGCGCCGAGCTTCTTGACGGCCGCGGCGATCACGGTCGCCACGGCCGCCTGGTCGAGCGACGCCGCGGCCGGGTCGTCGACGATCGCGGCCTCGTCGGCGCCCATCGCCAGCGCGTCCTTGATCGTCTCCTTGATCTTGCGGTTGCTCTCGGCGACGGTCAGCGCGACGACCTTGCCTCCGGCCGCGTCGCGCAGCTGGATCGCCGTCTCGAGCGCGTTCTTGTCGAGGTCGCCGAGCTTGAACGGCACCGCCTCGAGCACCGGCTCCCTGTTCTTGATGCGGACCATCTGCGGGTCCGGGTTCGTCTTCACACAGACGACGATGTCCACGTCATCACCTCTCTCGCGGGACGCGCTGCGCGCCGCCGCGGTCGTCGGCCTTCGGTCGCTGCCCCGTCCTCAGCTCATCCGGTACTGGACGCCGAACTGCGAGCGCGGATAGGTCCACTTGAGCGCCTTGGGCTCGCAGCAGATCATGCAGGTGCCGCACTCGAGGCACCCCTCCCAGTTGACGGTCATGCGCTTCTCGTCGTCCAGCTCGTACAGGTCGGCCGGGCACACGTAGAGGCAGGCCCGGTTCGTGCACACGCTCGCGCAGATCTCCTGCTCGATGACGATGTGCGGCTCCTTGTCGAGCTTGAAGACGTCGAGCCCGAGCTTCGCGTCGATGTTCACGGTCGTCACCTCCCTCCCTCTACAGCTTCCTGGCCTGCCACGCGTCCTTCAGCGTGGCGGCTTGAGGAAGTCGCGCTTGACGCCCTTCCAGGCCTTCTTGATGAGCGGCGGGGTGGGGCCGGGCCCGATGGTGAACACGTCCTCGAACAGGCGCGACACCGCCGTCGGGTAGTGCTTGAACAGGCGCGGCGACCTCCATGAACTGCGGGTAGGCCCGCGCCGTCTCGAGGTCCTTGAGCACGAAGCTCTGGCGCAGGCCCGCCTCGTACGAGGCGAGGCCGGCGGCCGAGAAGTCGCCGGCCGCCTTCGCCTTGAGCACCGCCTGCGCGGCGTGGTAGCCCGAGGCGATGGCGAAGTCCATGCCGCGCACGGTGACGAGGGCGTTGAGACTGAGGCCGGCGGCGTCGCCGGCGAGGACGTAGCCGTCGCCGTGCAGCCGCGGCACCTTGGCGATGCCGCCCTCGGGGATCGCGTGCGCGGAGTACTCGGCGACGGTGCCGCCGGCGACCAGCGGCTTGATCTGCGGCAGCTCCTTGAAGCGCTCGAGCAGCTGGTGTGACTCGATCTCGCGTCCGTCCGCCTTCATCGCGTGCATGCCGACGACGACGCCGAGCGAGATGCTCTCCTTGTTGGTGTAGAGGAAGCCGCCGCCCATCATGCCGTCGGTGACCGTGCCCAGGAAGAGCTGGGCGGCGCCCTCGCCGGGGTTGAGGTTCCAGCGGTCCTCGATCACGCCGGCCGGGAGCTCGATGATCTCCTTGTAGCCCAGCGCGTGGTCCTTCTCGTCGGGCCTGGCGGCGAGACCCGGCCGGCTCCGACAGCAGGCGCAGGACGCCTTCGGCGACCACGACCACGTCGGCGCCGATCTCGTCCTCGCCGGCGCGGATGCCGATGATGCGCCCGTCCTTGCGCAGCAGCTCGTCCACCCTCATGCCGGGGACGACCATGCCGCCCTTCTCGCCGACCTTCTCGGCGAGCCACTGGTCGAGCCGGGCGCGCACGACCGTGTACGACTGCGGCGGGTCGGCGACCAGGCGGTCCGAGGCGAGCTCGAACGTGGTGTGGGCGCCGTCGCCCATCATGGTGATGAGCTCGCGGGCGACGGGGCGCTCGAACGGCGCCTCGGCCCAGAGCTCGGGGTAGAAGCCGCGGATCGGGCTCACGTAGAGACGGCCGCCGGTGACGTTCTTGGCGCCGGAGTAGTCGCCGCGCTCGAGCACCATGACCTCGGCGCCGGCGCCGGCGAGTCCGTACGCGGCCGACAGGCCCGCGAGACCGCCACCGACGACGATGCACTCGACCTTTTCCATGCGCTTCCTCGATTCGGAGTGGGCGGCCGGCCTGGCCGGCCGCCCCACTCGTCCGTCAGTGTCGGGTGCCGCTGCGCCGCACCCGACGTTAGCCCGACTACGTCGGCTAATCCTTGAACGGGTTGTGGGTGTCGCCCCACTCGTCGCGGGCGATGATGCCGCGCATGATCATCAGGCCGCCCTCGGCGCCGACCTCGTAGCTCATGACGCCGCGGAGCAGCATCTCGAGCGGGGTCTCCTTCGTGTAGCCGAAGGCGCCGTGGTACATCATCCCGTGGCGGGCGATGTCGTGGCAGAGCGTCGGGCCGAGGCACTTGCAGGTCGTGATGACCTTGTTGATCTCCTTGCGGCCGAACTGGCCCGGGTCTGGTGTGCTCCTGGCCGATCATCCAGGCGCCGCGCAGCAGGTTCAGCTTGAGCATGTCGAGCTGCATCCAGTCGTCGGCCATCTCGAACGAGATGCCCTCCCACTTGCCGAGCGGCTTGCCGAAGGTCTTGCGCTGGGCGGTGTACTCGCCGCTGATCTCGAGCCCCTTCTCGGCGCCGCCGAGGCAGGCCGGCGACCACGAGCACGCGGGCGGCGTTGAAGCCGTCCATGTTGACGTAGAAGCCCTTGCCCTCTTCGCCGAGGACGTACTTCTTGGGCAGCTCGACGTCCTTGTAGATCCAGCCGCCGGTGCTCAGGCCCATGCGGCCCATGTCCTTGTAGGTCGTGTAGGTGATGCCGGGCAGGTGGGCGGGCACCCAGATGAAGGTCATGCCCTTGTGGCCCTGGTTCGGGTCGGTCTTGACGAGGGTGCAGTGGCCGCTCGGCGGGCCCCACTTCTCGCACTCCTTGGGGCCCGAGACGTAGGCCTTCTCGCCGTTCATGACGTAGGCCTGCTTGGCCTCGTCCCACGGGGCGATGGTCTTGATGGCGCCGAGGTCGGAGCCGCCGCCGGGCTCGGTCGTGTTGATGCCGGCGAACGCCTTGCCGGCGGCCACGGCCGGGAGCACTTCCTGCTTGAGCTCGTCGGTGCCGTAGCGGTTGATGATGTACGACCAGCCGATGGTGAGCAGCGTGTAGACGGGCGTGCTCATGCTGAGGTCGGCGCGCGCGATCTCGTGGACGGTGATCATCGCGTAGATGAGGCGCTCGTCGTCGGGGAGCGGCATGCCGCCGTACTCCTCGGGGATCGTCACGCCGAACATCCCCAGCTCGGCCATGCCGGCGGTGATGTCGGTCGGGATCCCGTCCTCGGCCTCGTCGATCCCACGGGCGCGCGGCTCGAGGTTCTTGGCCAGCCACTCGCGGATGGCCTGGCGGTACATGTTCTGCTCGGTGGTGTAGCGGAAGTCCATGCAGCTCCCTCCTTAGGAACTCGTCCCCGGAAACGACGAAACCCCCAGGGCACGCTCACGCGGTCGCTGGGGGTTCAAAGCCTGAGGTCAGCGGGCGGAGACGGCGCCCGTCGGCGGCTCTGTGTGCAGCGCGGCCATCATACAACGGCGACGGCGGCGCGCAAGCACGGGTCGTTTCGACAAGATGGAGCGGGTTTCGGACGGGCGTACGACGCGGCGGCGAGAAGCCGCGGCGCAGCCGCGGCAGGCCGCGCCGCGGCCGGGTCAGTCGCGCTCGTCGAGCGCCTGATGGATCACGGCGCCCTCGGCGTCCCGCGGCAGCGGGAGACCCGCGGCGTGACACAGCGTCGGCACCACGTCGGTGAGCGAGACGGGGCGCTCCACGACGGCGCCGCGCCGCGCCCCGGCGCCGGCGAAGACGAGCAGCGAGCGCAACGACCCGCCCGCCGCCTCGCCCGTGCCCAGCACCTGCCCGTGATCGTCGGAGAACTCCTCGCGGACGGCGTAGACGACGTCGCCGACGCCGTCCCCGTACAGTCCCAGGATGCGCGCGTCTTCCTTGCGCAGCACGAGGCTGAACGGGCAGAGCCCCGTCTCCGGGTCGCGATACTCCTGCAGCGCCGCGATGACGCGCTCGCGCACCGCGGCGGCGTCGGGGGCGCGACGACGCCTTCGGGCTCGCGCCCCTTCAGGTTCAGCGACACGTAGCAGGCGCCGTGCGGCGCGGCCTCGGTGCGGCCGTAGTCGATCGCGCCGTCGTCACGGCGCACGAGCAGGCCGGCAGCCTCCAGGACCGCCGGCAGAGGGACCATGCGCGTGGCCGGCTTCTCGCCGTGGTCGGAGACGAGCACGATGAAGGCCGGCTCGTCCACGGCCTCGAGGATGCGCCCGATGGCCGTGTCGATGGTGCGGTACACGGCGAGCTCCCCAGCCTCGTGGCGTTCGCGCTCGGCCGTGTCGGGCGTCTGCGCCGGGTCGAGCTTCGGCGAGAGCAGGTGGTAGAAGGAGTCGGCGGCGTGGAAGTGGGTGCAGAACAGGTCCCACTCGTGACGCCGCAGCATGCCGACGCAGGCATCGGCGAGCCACTGCGTGGCCATGGCCGAGAGCTCGAGGAAGGTGTCGAGACCGATGCAGCCGCGCTGCAGCGAGTCCCAGCCGACGCCGGGACATGGCAGACCGGCGAAGCCGGATGTGTCGCCGAGCGCCCCGGCGGGGTCCTCGAGCCAGCCGAAGCGGCAGAGGTCGCTCACGTAGAGGCGGAAGCGGCCGGCGGGTCCGGGCTCGAGCTCGAGGAGCTTGAGCCTGAAGCCGCCCGTGACCTCCGCCCCGCCGACGCGGAACGGCCGCCGGATGGTCTCGCTCCACTCGCCCGCGGCGAGGACCGCGACAGGCTCGTCCTCGCCGCTCACCGTGAAGCTCGCCGTCGGGCGGCCACCGACGTCGCTTACCGTGCACTCGAGAGCGAACTCCGTCTCGACCGGCTCGTAGGCGTCGCGATACGCGAAGCGACAGAGGAACGGCTCGCCGGGCACCGGGCCGGCGACGCGCGTCGCCAAAGGCTCGTCCACCGAAGAGAAGCGCTGTTCCGCCGCGATCGAGACGACGTGGCCCTTGCCGGGCAGGCCGAGGCGCCACTCGTTCAGCTCGATGCCGGCGCCGCCGATGAGGACGACCCCGCCGTCCTTGCGCAGGGGCGGCCAGCTGCCCGGGTAGTTCACGACCAGCGCCCGCCGGCCGCCCCGTGCCGCCGCGTCCCACACCGTCTCGGCGCGAAGGTCGCGCGCGTCGAAGCCCTGCGGGCTGTCCTCGAAGCCGTCTCCCGGGCGGCGCGGGTTGAAGTCGACGATACCGTGCGTACCCGGCCACGCGCCCGTGGCGATCGTGGCCCAGTTCGTCGTCGTGAGCGTCGGCATCGGCGGCAGGCACTGAGCCGCCAGACAGCCCTCCCCGAGCAGCCGCCGCCCGACAGGCAGCAGGCCGGCTTCGGCGTACCGCCGCCATCGCGGCAGCACGGCCGAGTCGATGCCGATGAGCAACGCCTTGCGCGGCCGGACATCCATCTCAGTGCCCCCTGAGGCGGTCGAGCCGCCGGGCCCCGGCCGGCGAGCGCCGCCGGGGTGTTCCCCGCTGTTCCACGGGCCCCCCTTCCGGGGCCACTCTAGCGATGGACGGTCAGTCCGCGCAAGGCGCTGGGCACGCCCGCCAGGGTCCCCACAAGCCGCCCCCGCGGCTCTGGTGTCCGCCCCGGAAGCGGCCGTCGTCACCCTCCGCCGTGCGCCCTTCCGGGCATATACTGGGAGCCAAAGGTGCCTCGCTCCGGAGGGGATGCCATGCTCGGGGTGGCCGGATCGCACCGGCTGCCGCGGGTCCTCCTTCTCTCCCGACGAGGTCCGGCCGAGGAAAGGAGCCTCGATGAAGGCACGGAGCGTCGCTACGATCAAGGGGTTCGCCTGGAGTGAGGCCACGTCGCTGCATCCTGGATGGCTCGCCGTACTGGAGCGCGTACCCCTCTTTCAGGCGCTGTCGAAGCGTCACCTGCGCAAGGTCGGGCATCTCGCCGAGATGAAGCGCTTCAAGAAGGGCGCTCAGGTCGTGCGCGCCGGGGCGCGGGGCGATGCCTTCTACGTCATCCTCGATGGCGGCGCCGAGGTCGAGACGCCCAAGGGACACAAGCGCACGCTCAGTGAAGGCGACTACTTCGGCGAGCTGGCCCTCCTCGACGGCGCGCCGCGCGCGGCGACGGTCACGGCGACGGGCGTGCTGACCACGGCGTGCATCGGGCGCACGGGCTTCCTCAAGCTCGTCAAGGAGGAACCGTCGATCGGCGTGGGCCTCGCCAACGGGCTGGTCGCCCTCGTGCGCGACATGCAGAAGTAGCGAAAGCGGGTGCGGGCGGCGGCGGCCTCGGGCAGCCGGTTCGCGCCGCTCAGCTCAACCGTACGTCTCGGTGCCGACGTCCGGGTGCTTGGCGCTGGGCAGCGGCGACGCGGCGTCGCCGAGCACGAGCGGCGACTGGTCGACGGCCTCGAAGACCTTGTGCAGGGCCGAGATGAGGGCGCCCTGCGAGTGCCCGCGATAGCGGTAGCGGACGAGCGCCTCGATCTCGCGCCGTTCGTTGAGTACGCTGTGGCCCACGAGGAGGCGCGAGAAGAAGTCGCGGGCCACGTCCATGATGAGCGAGGACGTGCAGGCGACGATCGCGCCCGCCTCGTCGACCTCGAGCACCACGCCGACCCGCTTGTAGATGGCCTGGTGCGAGACGTCCTGCGGCAGGCGGGCGTAGCCCGAGAACAGGAACGTGGTCTTGTCCATCTCGCCGTTGCCGGAGCCCATCGTTCGTGCATTCTAACAGGGCGCCGGCGCTTGCACCGGGGCCCGGCGCCTGTATCATGAGCCCGCTGCCTCATGGTCACGGCAGGGAGCCGTCCTCCCGCCGTCCCCGGCCATGTCCCCCAGCGGAGACGACGACGTCTGCCCTGGGGGCTTTCGCGTTCATGGGAGCCCCACGCGACTCGAGGAGGGAGCGGCGCATGGCCGAGAGCAACGGCCTCGACGGCAAGCTCATGACCGCGGGCGAAGCCATCGAGCGCTACGTCCGCGACGGGTGCCAGCTCGCCGTCGGGGGCTTCACCATCAACCGGAACCCGATGGCCCTCGTCTACGAGATAGCGCGGCGCAAGGTGCGCGACCTGCACCTCGTGGCGCACTCCAACGGCCAGGCGCTCGACGTGCTCGTCGGCGCCGGCTGCGTGGCGCGCATCGAGATCGCCTACGGCGGCAACGGGCGCTTTGCCCCGACCTGCATCCGCTTCCGCAAGGCGGTCGAGCGCGGCGAGGTCCTGGTCGAGGACTACACCAACAACCAGATGAGCCTGCGCTTTCTCGCCGGGGCGCTCAACGTGCCGTTCATCCCGAGCAAGTCGGGCCTCGGCACCGACGTGCTCAACAAGGAAGGCTTCCCCCCGGAGATCCGTGACGGCGACAAGGTGGCGAAGAAGAAGGTGCACGTCATGGGCGACCCGTTCGGGCACGCCGACGACGACGTCGCCCTGCTGCCGGCGCTCACCCCGGACGTGTCGCTGATCCACGCCCAGCAGGTGAGCACGGACGGCACGGTGCGCATCAAGGGCCTCACGTTCGCCGACCTCGAGCAGTGCAAGGCGGCCTCGGCCGTGATCGTCAGCTGCGAGGAGATCGTCCCCGACGACTACCTGCGCCTCGACCCCGATCAGAACGCGCTGCCGCCCTTCCTCGTCGACGCGGTCGTGCCGGTGAAGTACGGCGCGCACCCGACCGCGTGCCGCTACTTCTACGACTACGACCCGAAGCACCTGAACCTCTACAAGGCCATCGCCAAGGATGACGAGCAATGGGCCGCCTACCTCGACGAGTGGGTGTTCGGCGTCGAGAGCTGGGACGACTATCTCGACAAGGTCGGCGGCGCGCAGCTCGCGCGCATCCGCGCCAACACCGTCGCCGGCTACGCGCCCGGCCTGGACCGGAGGTGAGCGCGATGAGCGAGACGACGCACGCGGGCCCGGGCGCGACGCAGCCGCCCGCGCAGCCCCCCGCCTACACTCCCCGCGAGATGATGGCCATCGCCGCCGGGCGCTTGATCAAGGACGGCGACGTGCTCTTCGCCGGCACCGGAGTGGCGATGCTGGCGGCGACCGTCGCCAAGCGCATCCACGCCCCGCACGCGCACATCTTCTTCGAGACCGGCGGCATCGGGCCACGGCTCGAGGAACTGCCGATGGCCGTGGCCGACCCTCGCGTCATGGCCTACTCGAACCTCAACGCCGGCCTCGTCGAGGCGTTCAGCTACGTCGCCAACCGGCGCCTGCACACGATCGCCTTCCTCGGCGCCGCGCAGATCGACAGGTTCGGCAACATGAACTCCACCGTCATCGGCGACTACCAGCACCCGACCGTCCGTTTCTCGGGCAGCGGCGGGGCCTGCGACGCGGGCTCGCTGGCCAGCGGCTTCATCGTGTTCATGCAGCACGGCAGGCGCAAGTTCGTCGAGAAGCTCGACTACCTGACGACGCCGGGCTGGCTGACGGGCGGCGAGTCGCGGCACCACGCCGGGTACCGGCGTGGCGGGCCGCTCGCCGTGGTCAGCGACCTCGGCGTCATGAAGTTCGACGACGAGACCAAGGAGATGTATCTCGCCGAGCACTACCCCGGCGTGACCCCGCAGCAGGTGGCCGAGAACACCGGCTTCGCCATGGACGTCTCGCGCTCGGTCGAGGCGGTCCCGCCCGACGCGGAGGAACTCCGCATCCTGCGCGACGACGTCGACCCGCAGCGCCTGATCCTCGGCTGAGATCGACCGGGCCGGCAGTGCCCGGCCTGGCGCTCCCCGCCCGGGCTGCGCCGCCGCAGCCCGGGCGCCGCCCCCGCCCGGGCCGCGCCCCCGCCTGCCCCTCGCTTGACACGCCCTTCACAAGCGGGAGAATCGCCCCAAGCGGACAGGCGGGTTGAAGGGGATTCCCCGCCGCGTCCGACCAGAGCCGTGGCCGTGGGTGACACCTTGCGACGTACTCCCTTGAGCGGGTGGAGCCTGGGGTGACGGCACGCACATAGGGAGGATTTCGCATGGGCGAAATCAACTCGGGGGACACCGGCTTCGTCCTCCTGTCAGCCGCGCTCGTCGCGCTGATGACCCCCGGCCTCGCGTTCTTCTACGGAGGCCTCGTCCGCCGCAAGAACTTCCTGGCGATCATGATGCAGAGCTTCATCAGCATGGGCATCGTGACGTTCATCTGGGTCGCGGTGGGCTACTCGCTGGCCTTCTCGGGCAACATCCTGGGAGGCTTCATCGGCAATCTCGACTGGGCGTTCCTGAAGGACGTTGGCCAGGAGCCAGGACCGTGGGCGCCGACGATCCCGGCCGTGGCGCACTTCACCTACCAGGAGATGTTCGCCATCATCACGCCGGCGCTCATCACCGGCGCCTTCGCCGACCGTGTGAACTTCAAGAGCTACCTGAAGTTCCTCGTGCTCTGGAGCCTGTTCGTCTACGTGCCGTTCACGCACTGGCTCTGGGGCGGCGGCTTCCTTGCCGCCTGGGGCGCCCTCGACTTCGCCGGCGGCATGGTCGTGCACGTCAGTGCTGGAATGGCGGCCCTCGCTTCGGTGTGGGTCGTCGGCGCGCGCAGATTCGGGCCCGGCGAGCGGAGCATCGCGCACAACATCGCCTTCGTGGCCCTGGGCACCGGCCTCCTGTGGTTCGGCTGGTTCGGCTTCAACGGCGGTTCGGCGCTCGCGGCCAACGGCGTGGCAGCGCAAGCGTTCGTGAACACCGACATCGCCGGCTCGATCGCGATGTGCACCTGGCTGTTCCTCACGTGGTGGAAGGACGGCAAGCCGAGCCTCATCGGCGCCTTCACCGGCGCTGTCGCCGGCCTCGCCTGCGTCACGCCGTGCGCCGGGCTACATCCCGACCTGGTCGGCGTTCATCGTCGGACTGCTCGCCGGCTCCGTGTGCTACTTCGCGGTCAAGTTCAAGGAGCGCATGAAGTGGGACGACGCCCTCGACGTGTGGGCGGCGCACGGCGTGGGCGGCATCATGGGCTGCATCCTGCTGGGCGTCTTCGCGAGCCTGGCCATCAACCCGGCGGGAGCCGACGGCCTGCTGCGGGGCAACCCCGAGTTCCTCGGTATCCAGATCGCCGCCGTCGCGATCGTCGCGACATACTCGTTCGTCGTCACGTGGCTGATCCTCAAGATCCTCGACCGTTTCGAGCGGGTGCGCGTGCCCGATGCGGTCGAGCTCAAGGGTCTCGACACCGAGATCCACGGCGAAGCGGCGTACGTGCTCGACTGAGAGTGGCGATGGCGCCTGCCGCAGAAGCGGCAGGCGCCATCTCGAGCCCGGGGCGGGGCTGAAAGGGAGCAGCCCCGCCCCGGCGCTTTCTCCGCGGCCACGGCTTAGGTGCGCGAGCAAGGGGCGCCGCGACCCTAGGTCGCGGCGCCCCCTCACAGACTGGCTCCTCGGGTAGGACTCGAACCTACAACCCTCCGGTTAACAGCCGGATGCTCTACCATTGAGCTACCGAGGACCGCTCTGGCCGGGACAGTATAGGGCAGACGCGAAACCTAGTGCCAGCGCGGCTCGACCCACCAGCCGTTGGGCACGCCGTACGCCTCCGAGCCGACGGATTCGTGGCTCCGCAGCCCGCGGCGGGCCTCGGCGGTGAGCTTCGCCGCCAGGCGCTCGCGCAACTCCTCGAAGCGCGGCCGCCAGTAGCTCTCGTCGCCCGGGCTCGCGGCCGGCGAGCTCGCGGCTCGCGACGACCGCCTTGGCGGCCGCCTCGAACGGAGCGGCTTCCTTCCACCACTCGGGGCGCGCGATCCGCGTCCCGTATCGGCTCGCCGGCGCCTCCAGATCGGCGGCCGGCTCGCCCGCCGGCAGGTACGCCCATGACTCCGCCTGCAGGCTCACCGATGTGTTCGGCGCCTCGTCCACGAACGCCTCGAGAGCGTCGAGTGTCTGTGCCGCGTCGCCTCGGTCTCGCCCGGCTGGTTGAAGGTCAACGAGGCGGCGGTCACGATGCCCTTGGCGTTCGCGTAGCGCAGCAGGTCGAGCGCGTGCTCGACGGCACGCTGCGGCTGCGGCGCCTGGCCGGTACGCGAGAGCAGCTCGCGCGAGAGCGTGCCGACGTCGAGCCGCAGACGCACCCGGGCCGCGTACATCTTGTCGAGGTCGAGGCGGACGAGCGCGTCCGGCCGGCCGTTGAGCGTGAGGGCGAGGTCGCGACGGTCGCTCGCCGCGATGCGGTCGAGGACGGCTCGCCGCCACGTGGCGTCGTACCCGAAGGCCGGGTCGAGGAGGTCGATCCGTTCGGGCTTGAGCGCCGCCACCTCGTCGAGCAGCCGCAGGGCGACCTCGACCGGGTAGGCGTGCCAGCCGGCGCCGCCCGGGCGAAGCAGGCAGGCGGGCGCGTTGTAGGGGCAGCCCCGGCTGAGGAACAGCCCGAGCTCCGGGCAGCCCCTCGGCCGCGTAGGGATAGGCGGCGAACTCAGGCAGGTGATCGGCGTCGAGCGGCAGCGGCGTGCCCTCGAGCGAGCGGCAGCTCGTCGTGTCGCGGTCGCCGTCGGCGACCGCCTGCGCGAGCGCGACGACGGCAGCTCTCCGCCTCGCCGACGACGAGCCAGTCGAAGGGCGCGCCCTCGTAGGCGAAGTCGTCGGGGCGCACCGAGACGTGGTAGCCCTCGACGGCGATGACGGCCGCCGGATGACAGCCGGCGCGCGCGCTCGGCGACCGCCACGGCGGCCGAGTACTGCAGCGCCGACCAGCACGAGACGACGACGAGGTCCGCGGGACGCGCGCGCAGAAGTCCCTCGGCTCTGTCGAGGAAGATGGCACGCGCCTCGTCGTCGACCGGGTTGCCGAGCTCGGCCTCCAGATCGAGAACGGCGACCGTGCGGCCCGCGCGCCTGAGCTCGGAGAACAGGCTCACGAGCTCCGGCTTGACGCGCGGGCCGTCGGCCCAGCGCCCGCCGTGCAGCGAGGCCGGGAACACCAACAGGACGCGCGTATCCTGCGTCATCCCTCGCCTGCCCGCCTCAATCGAGGAAGTCGCGCAGGTTCTGCGCGTCGCGGTACGCACGCAGCTTCGCCAGGGTCTTGGCCTCTATCTGGCGGATGCGCTCGCGCGTCACGTCGAACTTCTGCCCCACCTCTTCGAGCGTGCGCGGGTGCTCGCCCTTGAGCCCGTAGCGGTACTCCAGGACCCTGCGCTCGCGCTGCGTGAGCAGGGTGAGGACGCGGTCGAGCTCCTCGTTCTGCATGATGCCGTCGACCGCATCGAGCGGGGCCACGGCGCCCTCGTCCTCGATGAAGTCGGCGAGCTGCGAGTCGCCTTCTTCCCCGACCGGGCGCTCGAGGCTGACCGGGTCCTGGCTGATCTTGAGGATCTCGCGCACGCGGTCGGGCGTGATGCCCATCTCGGTCGCGACCTCCTCCGGCATGGCGTCGCGGCCCAGGTCCTGCAGCAGCTGGCGCTGGACCCGGATGAGCTTGTTGATGGTCTCGACCATGTGGACCGGGATGCGGATGGTGCGCGCCTGATCGGCGATGGCGCGGGTGATCGCCTGGCGGATCCACCAGGTGGCGTACGTGCTGAACTTGTAACCGCGGCGGTAGTCGAACTTCTCGACCGCGCGGATGAGGCCGAGGTTGCCCTCCTGGATGAGGTCGAGCAGGCTCAGCCCGCGCCCCGGATACCGGCGCGCGATCGAGACCACGAGGCGCAGGTTCGCCTCCGTGAGCTTGCGCTTGGCCTCCATGTCCTTGCGCTCGATGCGCTTGGCGAGCGAGACCTCCTGCTCGGCGGTGAGCAGCTTGACCTTGCCGATCTGCCGCAGGTACAGGCGCACCGGGTCACTGGTCGACGACTTGACCGAGAGGTCGAGCTTGGACTCGGGCTCCTCGTCCTCGTCGCCCTTCGCCTCGGCCTCGGCGCGCGACGTCTCGTCGCCCTCGAGGATGTCGATGCCGAGGTCGTGGAACAGGATGAAGATGTCGTCGATCTGCTCGGGGGTGAGCTCGACGTCGCGCAGCTTGTCGTGGACGTGGTCGGCGTTGAGGTACCCCTGCTCGCGGCCCTCAGCCACCAGCTCGCGCACCTCCTCGACGGTGGACTCGACGGGGTCGCCCCCCTGGTGCTCGTCGACGGGTTCGCTCGCTTCATGCATGCCGTTCTCCTCGCCGGTCACGTGCCGGTCGTCAGCCTCGCGGCCCTCAGGGCCGTCACTCAAGGGAGTCTCGCAGACGCTGCGAGTCGCGGTACGCCTTGAGCTTGGCCAGTGTCTTGGCCTCGATCTGGCGGATGCGCTCGCGCGTGACGCCGAGCTTCTGTCCTACTTCTTCGAGGGTCCTAGGGTGTTCCCCCTTGAGCCCAAACCGCAACTCGACGACCTTGCGCTCGCGATGGGTGAGCGTGCCGAGGACGTTGTCGAGCTCCTCCTTCTGCATGATCTCGCTCACGACCTCGAGGGGCATGATCGCGTCTTCGTCTTCGATGAAGTCGCCGAGCTGCGAATCGTCTTCTCCGCCGATGGGCGTCTCGAGGCTCACCGGCTCCTGGCTGATCTTGAGGACCTCGCGCACGCTTCTGCGGCGTGATGCCCATCTCGGCGGCGATCTCCTCGGGCGTCGGCTCGCGCCCGATGTCCTGGAGGAGCTGGCGCTGCACGCGGATGAGCCTGTTGATGGTCTCGACCATGTGGACCGGGATGCGGATGGTGCGCGCCTGATCGGCGATGGCGCGGGTGATCGCCTGACGGATCCACCAGGTGGCGTACGTGCTGAACTTGAAGCCCTTGCGGTAGTCGAACTTCTCGACCGCGCGGATGAGGCCGAGGTTGCCTTCCTGGATGAGATCCAGGAACAGCATGCCTCGGCCGACGTAGCGCTTCGCGATCGAGACCACGAGACGCAGGTTCGCCTCGATGAGCCTGCGCTTGGCCTCCATGTCCCTGTGCTCGATGCGCTTCGCCAGCGAGACCTCTTCGACGGCCGTCAGGAGTGGGACCTTGCCGATCTCCTTGAGGTACATGCGCACCGGGTCGTTGGTGGGCGTCCTCACCGAAAGGTCGAGCTTGGTGACGATCTCCTCCTCGGGCTTCGCCTCGACGCCCTCGTCCACGGCTGCGCCGTCACCCTCGAGGATGTCGATGCCGAGGTCGGCGAAGAGGTTGTACACGCCGTCGACCTGTTCGAGCGTGAGCTCCACGTCCTGAAGCGCGTCGGCGATGTGGTCGCTCGTCAGATACCCCTGCTCGCGACCCTCCTCGACCAGGACTTGGACCTCCTCGATGCCGAACTCGGCGGAGGAGGACGCGCGGCGCTCGTCGGCGGACTCTGTCACGTGCGTGGACCCTGCCCTTCGGTGGACTCGTCGGTGACGGGGACGGAACGGATGGCCTCGCGCAGGCGGCGGCGCACCGTCTCCAGCTCGGCCAGCTTCGTCTCCCGCGTACCAGTCTCGTCAGTTCCCGCTGCGGCCTTGAGTCTCGCGATGAGACGCCCTACCTGGGCCTCCTGCAGCCGCAGGAACAGCTCGTCGACCACGGTGACCGTGTACCTCTCGCGCCCCGAGCGCAGGACCACCTCGGCGACGACGTCGCCGGCGCCCTCCTGCGCCTCCGGGCCGGACTCGGCCGGAACCTTCTTTTTCCCTGCATCCGCGCCTGCCAATCGCGCCTTGACCCAGCGGCAGGCGACTCGTGTCTCGGCCGACGCGAACGTGCCCTCGTCGACGCCGGCGAGCACCTCGCCGCCCTTCTCCGGCAAGGCCAGGCAGCCGGCGAGGAAGCGCACCTCCAGCTCGTGGACGCCGCCGACCGCGGCGGCCGCCGGGCCGACGGCGGCGCGCGACGCGCCGCCGGGCTTGACCGGCGCGCCCGCGGCAGCTTGCGGCGCAGCCGCGGCGCTCAACAGGTAGCGCACGCTCTCCTCCGAGAGGCGCAGCCTGTCGGCGATGGTGCGAAGCTCCTCGTCACGTTCGATCGGCGTGGCGGCCTCCGCCAGCACCCCTCTGAGCTGCGCGAAGGCCTGCGCCCGTCCGTCTGGCCGCGCGAGGTCGTTGCCCTCGAGGACCAGGCGGACGTGGAATTGTAGCAGCGTCTCGGAACGGGCGGCAAGCTCGCGGAACCCGTCGCCCCCTGCTCCGGAGAGCACGTAGTCGGCGGGATCGAGGCCCTCGGGCATGCGCACCACGTGCAGGCTCAGGCCGAGGCGGCGGGCGAGGCTGAGAGCGCGGCTCATGGCGCCGACGCCGGCGGCGTCGGCGTCGAAGCAAAGGAAGAGCTCGCGCGAGAGCCGCGCCAGGCGCTTGAGCTGCTGCTCGGTGAGCGCCGTCCCCATCGAGGCGACGACGTTCTCGACGCCCGCCTGCGCCAGGGCGAGGACGTCGGTGTAGCCCTCGACGACGTAGACGCGGTCCTCCCTGCCCGCGGCGGCCTTGGCGGTGTGCAGGCCGAACAGGGCCTCGCTCTTGTGGTACAGCGCCGTCTCGGGCGAGTTCAGGTACTTCGGGCTTCTCGTCGCCGAAGGTGCGCGCTCCGAAGCCGAGCGTGCGCCCGCGATCGTCGGCGAGCGGAAACACGACGCGGGCGCGGAAGCGGTCGTAGACGCCGCCGCGCCGCCCCGGAACGACCAGGCCCGCGTCGAGCAGCTCCTGCTCGGTGAAGCCCTGGCGGCGGGCCGCGTCGCGCAACCGCTCCCAGCCGGGCAGCGCGAAGCCGACGCGGAAGCGCCGGCAGACCTCGGCGCCGAGGCCGCGCCCTTCGACGTACTCGCGCGCGGCCGCGGCCGCCTTGGCCTCCCAGAGCACGCGCTCGTAGTACGCGGTCGCCTGCTCGAGCAGAGCGCGCAGGCGGTCGCGGCGGCGGCGCTCGGCCTCGCCCTTGGCGCTCGACTCCTCGTACTCGAGGACGATGCCGTACTTGTCGGCGAGGTACTCGACCGACTGCGCGAAGTCGAGGTTCTCCTTGCGCTGCACGAAGCTGAAGAGGTTGCCGCCCTCGCCGCAGCCGAAGCAGTAGTACAGCTTCTCCGTTGGGTTGACCGAGAACGAGGCCGTCTTCTCCTCGTGGAAGGGACAGCGGCCCATGAAGTTGGCCCCGGACTTCTTGAGCTGCGTGTAGTGGCCGACGATCTCGACGAGGTCGGCGGCGGCCTGGACCTGGTCGATGCTCTGACGGGCGATGCGCGGCACGGTCAGTCGCCGTCCTTGGGCGGCCGCGAGGCGCCGCGCTTCGGAGGCGCGCCTTCGGGCGCGCCCGCCGGCGGCGCCTGCTCGCGACTGCAGGAGCTTGATCCCGGCCGCCTGGCGCCGCCGCTCCTTGCGCGTCGGTCGCCGGTCGCGATCGACCGGCATGTACTGGTGCCCGAGGCGGTCGAACGCGGCGACGAGGCCGACGAGGACGAGCGGGGCCCACACGAGATACACGAGGGCCAGCGCCACCCAGCTCTCGAGCGGCGTCGGGTCCGGGACCGGCTGCTCGCCCCAGGGCGTGGAGTGGACCTCGATCCAGCCGGTGGTCAAGGCCAGTGCCACCGGCACGACGAGCGCGACGACCGCGGCCAGCGTGAGGAGCGTCCGGGCGAGCCGGCGAGGAGAGGCGGGCATTCAGGGCTCCGGGTCGAGGAAGCGTGCCATGAGCACCTCGTCATGATACTCGCCGGCGCGGACGAGCTGCCGCCGGCGAAGACCCTCGCGCGCGAAACCGTGACGCTCGTAGAAGGCGATCGCCGGCGCGTTGTGCGCGAAGACGCTGAGCTCGACCTTGAGCGCGTCCCCCTGGGCCGCCCACCGCAGCGCGCTCTCGAGCAAGGCGCCGCCCAGGCCAAGCCCGCGGCAGTCGCGCGCCACCGACATGCCCAGCATGAGGACGTGAGCCGAAGCGGGGTGCGGGTCGGCGACCATGCCGAGGTCGCCGACCAGACGCTCGCCGAGCCAGGCGCAGTCAGGAAGAGGCTCGTCTCGCGCTCGGCGGCCGCCGCGATGCGGCGGCGCCACTCGCGCGCCGAGATCTCGCCGGGCCGCATGAGAAGGGTGACCTCGGGCTCGGCCGCGATGGCGTCGAGCAGCCGGCGCGAGCGCCCGGGCGTCGCCCGGGCGGGCCGAGCGGATCGTCGCCTCGCGGCCGTCCCGCAGGACGACCGTCAGCTCAGGGCCGAGCAGCGCCATGCGCCGTCATCGCCGTTCGACATCATGGCGCCGCACCGTCCACCCGGGACCGCGCGTCGCCCGTCCCCGCGAGCTGTCGCCGGCGTCACTTCTCGAGCTCGAGCGCGCCGCGCGCCTCGATCGCCGCCTGGGCGGCGGCGAGGCGCGCCACCGGCAGGCGGAACGGCGAGCAGCTCACGTAGTCCATGCCCGACCGGTGGCAGAACTTGACCGTCGCCGGGTCGCCGCCGTGCTCGCCGCAGATGCCGACCTTGAGGTCCGGGCGCGCCGTGCGGCCGCGCTCGATCCCGTACTCGACCAGCTGTCCGACGCCGTCCTGGTCGAGGGTCTCGAACGGGTCGGCCGGCCAGATCTCGCTCCTCGAGGTACTTGGCCAGGAACTTGCCGGCGTCGTCGCGGGTCACGCCGAAGGTCATCTGCGTGAGGTCGTTGGTGCCGAAGCTGAAGAACTCGGCGACCTCGGCGATCTTGCAGGCGGTCAGCGCCGCGCGCGGGATCTCGATCATCGTGCCGACCAGGTAGTCGACCTCCACGCCCTGCTCGGCGAAGACCTCCGCGGCCACGCCGCGCACGACCTTCGTCCTGGTGCTCGAGCTCCTTCTTGGTGCCGACGAGCGGGATCATGATCTCGGGCGTGACGTCGACGCCCTCCTTCTTGACGATGCAGGCGGCCTCGAGGATCGCGCGCGCCTGCATCGCGCGTGATCTCGGGATAGGTGATGCCGAGGCGGCAGCCGCGGTGGCCGAGCATCGGGTTGTTCTCGTGCAGCTCGCTCGACCTTGGTGCGCGACCGTGTCCTCGCTCGACGCCGAGCGCCGTCGCCGTCTTGGCCGACGTCGTCGTCGTCGTGCGGCAGGAACTCGTGCAGCGGCGGGTCGAGCGTGCGGATCGTCACCGGGCGCTCGCCCATGACGCGGAAGATGCCCGCGAAGTCGTCGCGCTGCATCGGCAGCAGCTTGGCCAGCGCGGCCTCGCGCGCCTCGGTCGAGTCGGCGAGGATCATCTCGCGCACGCTCATGATGCGGTCGCCGCCGAAGAACATGTGCTCGGTGCGGCAGAGGCCGATGCCCTGGGCGCCGAACGCGATGGCGTTGGCGGCCTGGTCGGGCTGGTCGGCGTTGGTGCGCACGCTTCAGCTTGCGCTCGCGCGTCGGCCCACTCCATGATGCTCGGAGTAGTAGCGGTACGAGTCGCGAGTCCTCGGGCTTCATGCTCCTCTCGAGCAGCACCTGCAGCACCTCGGCGGGCCGCGTCTCGGAGCTCGCCGAGGATGACCTCGCCGGTGAAGCCGTCGATGCGACACCCAGTCGCCCTCCTTGACCGCCGTACCGTCGACGCTGAAGGTGCGCGCGCGCGTAGTCGATGTCGAGCGCGCCGCAGCCGACGACGCAGACCTTGCCCATCTGGCGGGCGACGAGCGCGGCGTGGCTGGTCATGCCGCCCTGCGCGGTGAGGATGCCCTGCGCGGCGTCCATGCCGCGGATGTCGTCGGGGCTCGTCTCGAGTCGCGGACGAGCAGGACCTTCTCGCCCTCGGCCGGCCCACGCCGACGGCGTCCGGCGCGTTGAAGACGACCGCGCCCGGAGGCGGCGCCGGGGCCGGCGGGCAGGCCCTTGGCCACGATCCGGCCGGCCTTGACCGCGGCCTTCTTGTCCTGCGCGCCGAACACCGGCCGCAGGAGCTGGTTGAGCTGCTCGGGCTCGATGCGCATGAGCGCCTCGTCGGGCGTGATCAGGCCCTCGTCGCCCATGTCGACGGCGATGCGGATCGCCGCCAGCCCGGTGCGCTTGCCGTTGCGCGTCTGCAGCATGTAGAGGCGGCCCTGCTCGATCGTGAACTCGAAGTCCTGCATGTCGCGGAGCTCGCGCTCGAGCGTCTGGCGCACCTCCATGAGCTGCGCGTAGACGTCGGGCCAGACCTCGCCGAGCTCGGTCGCCGGACGCGGCGTGCGCACGCCGGCGACCACGTCCTCGCCCTGGGCGTTGACGAGGAACTCGCCGTAGAACACGTTCTCGCCGGTCGCCGGGTTGCGGGTGAAGGCGACGCCGGTGCCGGACTCGTCGCCCGTGTTGCCGTAGACCATGGCCTGCACGTTGACCGCGGTGCCCCAGGTCTCGGGGATGTCGTAGAGCCGGCGATAGGCGATCGGCGCGGTCGTTCATCCACGAGCCGAAGACGGCCGTGATCGCGCCCCAGAGCTGCTCGCGCGGATCGTCCGGGAAGCTCCTGCCCGGTGCGCTCGAGCACCGCGGCCTTGAACTCGGCCGACGAGCTCCTTGAGGTCGTCGGCCGTAGAGTCGGTGTCGTCCTCGACGCCCTTGCGCTTCTTCATCTCGTCGAGGAGCTCCTCGAACGGGTCGGCCTCGTCGTCGTGCTCGGGCTTGCAGCCGAGCACGACGTCGCCGTACATCGACACGAAGCGGCGGTAGCAGTCGTAGGCGAAGCGCGGGTTCTGCGTCTGCGCGACGACGCCCTGGACGGTGGTGTCGTTGAGACCGAGGTTGAGGATCGTGTCCATCATGCCCGGCATCGAGGCGCGCGCGCCGGAGCGCACCGAGAGGAGCAGCGGGTCGGACGGATCGCCGAACTTCTTCCCCGTGTCCTGCTCGAGGAGCGCAAGGGCGGCGTCGACCTGTGCCGCGAGACCCTCCGGATAGTCGCCGTGGGCGGAGTAGTGGTTGCAGACCTCGGTCGTGACGGTGAAGCCGGGCGGCACCGGAAGTCCGATGCCCGTCATCTCGGCGAGGTTGGCGCCCTTGCCGCCGAGGAGAGCCTTCATGTCCTTGTTGCCCTCGCGGAAATGGTAGACGTACTTCTGGGCCATCGATCCCTCCTGGGTCTCCTCACGCACGTCAAGCGGCAGACGGCGAGGCGCCGGTCCGCGCCCCTCTACCTGCCCTCGTCCTGGGTCGGCAGGCGGTCGAGCGCGCCGATCCGGCCCAGAAGGCCGGTCACGGCGGCGAGCTGCGCCAGCCGGTTGTCGCGGGTCTTCTCGTCGGGGTCCATCACGAGCACGTCGTCGAAGTAGCGGTCGACAGCGGGGCGCAGGCGCGCCGCGGCGACGAGGGCGCTCTCGATCTCGAGGTGGGAGAGGGCGTCGACGACGGCGGGCGCCGGCCGCGGCCAGCGCCGCCGCAAGGACGCGCTCTGCCTCCTCCGAGAAGAGCGCGGGGTCGGGCGCGTGGGGCGCCCCGCCGGCCCCGCGTGCCTTGCCCGCCAGCGAGGCGCAGCGGTCGTAGGCGACGGCGGCGTCCTCGAGGATGTCGCGCCCGGCAAGCGCGGCGAAGGCGCGGGCCCGGGCGGCCAGCGCCGGCACGTCGCCGGCGGGGGCGCCGAGCGCCGCCTCGACGACCGGGAACGGGAGGCCTTCGTCGAGCAGCAGCGCCTGCAGACGCTCGAACACGAAGCCCTGCATCTCGTCGAGCAGCGACGCGCGGTCACCCGGCGGGAGCTCCGCGACGCCCTGCGCCTCGTACTGGTCGAGAGCGCTCTCGAGCAGACCGCGCACCGGCACGCGCAGGCTGTAGGCGAGCGCGACGCGCACGATGCCCATCGCCGCGCGGCGCAGGCCGTAGGGGTCGCGCGAGCCGCTCGGCTTCTCGCCGGCGACCCAGGCGCCGGCGATGTTGTCGGCCTTCTCGGCGACGGCGAGAAGGCCGCCGGCGAGGGTCGCCGGCACCGCCGCCGTCGCCGACAGCGGCAGGTACTGCTCGCCGACGGCGCGGGCCACGGTCTCGGCCTCGCCCGCCGCGCGAGCGTAGATCTCGCCCATCGCACCCTGCAGGGTCGGGAACTCGATCACGACCTGGCTCACGAGATCGGCCTTGGCCAGCTCGGCGGCGCGTTTGAGGTGCGCCGCCAGCGCGTCACCCTTTCCCGAGGAGGCGGAGCCGTTGCCGCCGGCCTCGCCGGAGGAGGCGCCGGGGGCGCCGCCGGCATCGGGCGGCGCGCCGGCTTCGCCGCGCGCCGCCGCCCCGGCGGCCAGCCCGGCGACCAGCCCGCCCAGGCGATGCGCCTTGTCGGCGAGCGAGCCGAGCTTCTCGTGGAACACGACGGCGCCGAGCCTGCCGGCCATGGCCGGCAGGCCCTCGGCGAGGTCGCGGTCGTAGGCGAACTCGGCGTCGGCGAGACGGCCGTCCAGCACGCGCTGGTTCCCGGCGTGATCGCGTCGGCCGCCTCCGGGTCGGCGTTCGACACGTAGAGGAAGACCGGCAGCAGGGCGTCGTCGGCGGTGCGCACCGGGAAGTAGCGCTGGTGGCTCTGCATGGCCGTCACCAGCACGTCGCGCGGCAGGCGCAGGTGCCGCTCGTCGAAGACGCCGCTGGCGACGCTCGGCCACTCCGCCAGGTACACCGCCTCGGCGAGCACGTCGCCGGGGTCGGACCAGACGCCGCCGGCCTCCTTCGCCGCGGCATCGAGGCCGGCGACGATGAGCCGGCGGCGCTCGTCCTGGTCGACGATGACGGCCTGCTCGCGCAGGTCCCGCTCGTAGTGGTCCGCGTCGTCGATGGTGATCGGCGCGCCGAGCACGCGATGTCCATCGGTGATCTCGCCGATCTCGAGGTCGTAGAACGGCGCGCGCACCGTCTCCTCGCCGAGCTTCGCGACGATCCAGCGGATGGGACGCGAGAAGCGCACGTAGTCGTCGGCGCCCTCGGGCCTCCGTCCCCAGCGCATGCCGCGCGGCACCTGGATGCCGCCGATCAGCCGCGCGACCAGGCCCGGGCAACACGGCCAGCGTCTGGCCGCGCGGCGCCTCGACCTCGGCGACGACGAACTCGACACCGTCGACCGTCTCGCGGCCCAGGTCGGCGACAGCCACGCCGCGCCCGCGGGCGAAGCCTTCGCCCGCCTTGGTCGGCGCGCCGTCGGGGCCGAAGGCGACGGAGGCGCGCGGCCCGCGGGAGCGCTGCGTCTCGGCCTCCTGCCGCTCGGGCACGCCGCGCACGATCACGGCGATGCGACGCGGCAGCGACGAGCACGCGCAGGTCGTCGCGCCTGAACGCCTTCGGCAGCAGGCGCGCCTCGGCCAGCAGTCTCTCGGCGAGGCCGGCCTGCTTCCCGTCCCCGCCGAGCTGGCGCAGCGCCGACTCGCAGAACCGGTACGGCAGCTCCTCGCAGCCGATCTCGATGAGCAGCGTCTGGCCGCTCATGGCGCGGAACCCTCGGCGGTCGGGGACGCGGCCGCGCCTGCGGCCGCCGCGTCCTCCCCGCCCTCGAGCTCACCCTGCACCTCGAGGTACAGGCGCGCGACCTCGCGCGCCAGCTCCCGCACGCGGGCGATGTGCGCCGTCCGGTCGGTGACGCTGACGACGCCGCGGGCGTCGAGCAGGTTGAAGGTGTGACTGCACTTGAGGACGTGGTCGTAGGCGGGCACCGGCAGCCGTGCCTCGAGGCAGCGCTCCGCCTCGCCGGCGTACTCGCGGAAGTGGCGGTAGAGCATGTCGGTGTCGGCGACCTCGAAGCTGTAGCGGCTGAACTCGCGCTCGTTCTCTCGGTAGACGTCGCCGTAGGTGACCGTCTGCGGCGTCCCGTCGGCCTCGTTCCACTGCGACCAGACGAGGTCGTAGACGCTGTCCACGCCCTGCAGGTACATGGCGATGCGCTCGAGGCCGTAGGTGAGCTCGATAGTGATCGGATCGAGGTCGAAGCCGCCGAGCTGCTGGAAGTAGGTGAACTGGGTGATCTCCATGCCGTCGGCCCAGACCTCCCAGCCCTGGCCCCAGGCGCCGAGCGTCGGGCCCTCCCAGTTGTCCTCGACGAAGCGGACGTCGTGGCGCCCGAGGTCGATGCCGAGGGCGACGAGGGACTCGAGGTAGATCGCCTGGATGTCGGGCGGCGACGGCTTGATGACGACCTGGTACTGGAAGAAGTGGCCGAGTCGGTAGGGGTTCTCGCCGTAGCGCCCGTCGGTGGGTCGCGTCGAGGGTTCGACGTACGCCGCCCGCCAGGGCTTGGCGCCGAGGCAGCGCAGGAAGGTCGCCGGGTTGAACGTGCCGGCGCCGACCTCGGTGTGGTACGGCTGCATCACGACGCAGCCCTGCGCCTCCCAGAACGCCTGCAGGCGGCCGATGATCTCCTGATAGGTCGGGTGGACGCGCCCGGCGTCCGCATCCCGTTCGCTCGCGCTCATGGTCCTCCGGTCGGAAGCGCCGATTCTATCAGCCTCGCCGGGGGGCGAGACAGCCGCGCAGACGCCGGGCGCGGTCGGGGCGCAGGACGCCGGCCTACAGGCGGGCGAAGCGCAGGGCCCGCAGACGGGTACCGGCGTGGTAGGCGAAGAGCAGGTGCAGATTGCGCAGCGCCTCCTCGACGGCGGGCGACGCCGGCGCCTGACGCAGCTCGCCGAGCGGCAGCGCGACAGCGTCGCGCAGCGCGGCGATCGCCTCCGGCGTGATCGGCACGCCGTCGCCGAGGCAGTCGCCGCAGACGAGGCCGCCGCGCGCCGCCGAGAAGGCGAGCGCGCGATCGCCCTCGCCGCACGAGGCGCAGCGGTCGAGGATCGGCAGGTAGCCGGCCTCGAAGAGCAGCTTCATGAGGAAGCCCAATACGAGCGGCGCCCGGCCAGCCGGGCCCTCGAAGCCGGCGTCGATCTCGCCGAGCGCCGTCCGCAGGAGGGCGAAGACACGCTCGTCCGGTTCACCCTCGGCGAAGAGCTGGGCGGCGGCCTCGCAGCCGACCGCCGCCGCCGTCACCGCCTCGCGGTCCTCGCGCAGGCGCAGAAAGACGTCGACGAGCTGCGCCGAGGTCACCGTGGCACGGGAGCGGCCGCGGTAGAGCACGAGGTCGCAGACGTTGAACGGCTCCAGACGGCCGCCCCAGCGCGAGGTCGTGCGACGCACGCCCTTGACGACCGCGTCGATGCGCCCCTGGTCCCGCGTGAACAGCGTGAGCCAGCGGTCGGCCTCGCCCAGGGGCCGCGACGAGAGCACCACGGCGCGTGTCGTCGCGTAGCGCATCGGGCTCAGCCGGGCGCGTCGCCGGAGGCGGTCTCGCCGGCCGGCCCAAGAGCGTCGCCGAGCGCCGCCTCGAGCGCGGCGGCGTCGGCCATCGGCGCCGGCGCCACACCCTGCGCGCGCTCGCGCGCGACGACGACGCGCGGCAGACCGCCGAGGTCGTCGCGCACGTCGATCTGCTCGTAGCGGTCGGCGGCGGCGAACTCGGAGATCACCTCGACCGTCTTGTGCTCGGCGATCTCCACGGCGAGGACACCGCCCGGGACGAGCCAGCCGGGCGCCTGCGGGACGATGCGCCGGTAGAACTCCATGCCGCCCTCGTCGGCGCGCAGAGCGACGTGCGGCTCGTAGCCGCGGACCTCGACGCGCAGCCGGCGCAGCGCCTCCGACGTGACGTACGGCGGGTTCGAGACGATGAGGTCGAAGCGCAGGCCCGGTGGAAGGTCGTCGAAGACGTCGCTCACGAGGAGCGTGACGCGGTCCTCGAGCCCGAGCCGGCGCGCGTTGCGGCGCGCGACGTCGAGCGGCGCCGGGTGCACGTCGGTGGCGACGACCCGGGCCGTCGGGTGCTCCTCCGCGATGGCGAGAGCGATGGCGCCCGAACCGGTGCCGATGTCGAGGATGAAGGGCTCGGGCGCGGCGCGGTCGGCCAGCTTCTCGAGACAGACTTCGACCAGGGTCTCCGTCTCCGGGCGCGGGATGAGCGTGTTGTCGTTGACCTCGAGCTCGATGGTGCGAAAGGCGCGGCGGCCGAGGATGTAGGCGACGGGCTCCTGCTTCTGGCGACGGCGCACGAGGGTCTCGAAGCGCGCCGCCTCGTCGCGCTCGAGCGGGCGCTCCGGGGCGGCGAAGAGGTCCTCGCGGCGCACGCCGAGCGCGTCGGCGAGCAGCAGCTCGGCGTCGAGCCGCGGCGAGAGCGAGTGCGCCGCCTCGAGCGTCGCGCTCGCCGCGCGGAGCGCCTCGGCGACGGTCGCCGGCGCCGGCATCACTCCCCCCCGGCTGCGGCGAGCTGCCGGCGGCGGTCCTCGGCGGCGAGCGCCTCGACGAACTCGTCGAGGTCGCCCTCCATCACCTCGGCGATACGGTGCGAGGTCACGCCGACACGGTGGTCGCTGACGCGGTTCTGGGAGAAGTTGTAGGTGCGGATCTTCTGCGAGCGGTCGCCGCTGCCCACCATGCTGCGCCGGGCCTCGCCGCGCTCCTCGTCCTGCTTCGCCTGCTCGGCATCGAAGAGCCGGGCGCGCAGGATGCGCAGGGCGCGTTCCTTGTTCTGCAGCTGGCTCTTCTCGTCCTGGCAGCTGACGCTGACGCCACTCGGCACGTGGCTGATGCGCACGGCGGAGTCGGTGGTGTTGACGCTCTGGCCGCCCGGCCCCCGGGCGCGGAAGATCTCGATGCGCAGATCGTTCGGCTGGATGTCGACCTCGATGTCCTCGGCCTCCGGAAGCACGGCGACGGTCGCGGTGGACGTGTGGATGCGGCCCGTCGACTCGGTGACGGGCACGCGCTGCACGCGGTGCACGCCGCCCTCGTACTTGAGGGCCGAGTAGGCGCCGCCGCCGCGGACCTCGAGCGTGACCTCCTTGTAGCCGCCGTCGTCGTTCTCGTTCGCCGAGAGGATCTCGACGTCGAAGCCCTTCGCCTGCGCGTAGCGCGTGTACATGCGCGCCAGCTCGCCGGCGAAGATGCAGGCCTCGTTGCCGCCGGCGCCGGCGCGGATCTCGATGATCACGTCCTTGGCGTCGTTCGGGTCGGCGGTGAGCGCCTTGGTGCGGATCTCCTCGGCGAGCTCGTCGAGCAGCCTGCGGCTGTCGACGAGCTCCTGCTGCGCGAGCTCGTGCAGCTCGTCGTCGCCTTCGGCCTCGGACGCGAGCAGCGCCTCGGCCTCGTCCGCGGCCCGTCCCGCCTCGCGATAGCGCACGACGAGGTCGTGCGCCGCCTGCAGCTCGGCGTGGCGGCGCGCCGCGGCGGTGTAGCGCGCGCGGTCGCCGAGCACGGCCGGGTCGGCGAGCTGCGTGGTGAGCTCGCCGTACGACCGTTCGATCTCGTCTATGAGCTTGTCGATCATGGCATCGTGTGAGGGTGGCGTGTGCAGGCCGGGCGCGGCATGCGGTGCGGCCGGCGCCCAGGGGACGCGTCCGATTATAGCGCGCCGCGTCCCGGCGCCCGGCGCGCCGGCGTGGTCTCCGCGCCGGCGCCGCTACTCGAACTCGAAGCTGGCGGCGCCGTCGGGGAGCACCGGCGCCTCGTCCAGGACCACGGTCCTCCAGCGCTTGTGCGAGAGCGCGTCGTAGGCGACGACGAGCCAGCGCTCGGGGGCGTCCGCCGGCGGCTGGTCGCCGGACGCGGCGCTGTCGAAGCGCCCGCGCATGACGACCACGTAGACCTCGCGGCCCGGCTGGTCGACCGGCGAGGGCGACGCCGGCGGCGCGGCCGAGGGCGAGGCGCCGGGGGTCGCACCGCTCACTGAGGGCGAGGGTTCGGCTTGGCCCGCTCGCTCCTCCATCAGCTTCGCCGCCTCGGCGCGCGTCGTCTTGAGCCAGTCCGCCGAGATCGGGGCAGGATCGCCGCGGTATCTCGCCAGCCTGGCCGCCTGATACATGACCCACGGCGGCGGCGTCTTGTCGAGGACCAGCGGCGGCAGGACGACGACGAGAAGGATCATCAGGAGGGTGAGGACGAGGACGAACCAGGGCAGCGGCGCCCCAGCGGGGCGTGGGCTTCACGCCATGACCTCGACGCCCTCCACCGGCGGCCGGTCCTGGGGCTCGAGCTCGACGATCTTCTCGAGCGCGGCGATGGCGACCTCGATCTGGGCGCGGTCGGGCTGGCGCGTCGTGAGCCGCTGCAGCGCCAGGCCGGGCCACATGACGGCGCGCATCGCGGCGCTGCTCTCGTGCCGCCCGGCCCACTTGATGATCTCGTAGGAGATGCCGGCGATGAGCGGGATGAGCACGACGCGCGACAGGATGAGCAGGTACCACGCCGGCCGCCCGACGGCGGCGAAGACGAAGATCGACACGACGAGGACGATCAGCAGGAACGACGTGCCGCAGCGCAGGTGCAGGGTGCGGTACTTCGCCGACCGCGTCGGGCGTCAGCGGGTCGCCGTGCTCGAGGGCGTGGATGCTCATGTGCTCGGCGCCGTGGTACTCGAACACGCGGCGCAGGTCCGGGAGCTGGGTGACGATGACGATGTAGGCGATGAAGATCGCGACCCGGATGACGCCCTCGACGAGCCAGAAGAGGAAGCCCTCGCCGAGCCAGTGGTCGAGCAGGCCGGTGAGGAACAGCGGCGCGAGGAAGAAGAGGGCGACGGCGAACCCGAAGGCGACGACGAGCGTGACGCCGATCTCCTTCTTGCTGAGCTCCTGCTCCTCCTCGCCGAGCGACTCGTTGGCCGACATCGTCAGGGCGCGCACGCCGATGACGAGCGACTCGACGAGCGCCACGACGCCGCGGACGACGGGCAGCTTGAGGACGGGGTAGCGGACCATCCAGGAGACGAGCGGGAAGTCGTGCAGGCCGATGGACTCGTCGGGGCGGCGTACGGCGAGCGACCAGTGGTTCACGCCGCGCATCATGACGCCCTCGATCACGGCCTGGCCGCCGACCTGGGCCTTGCGCGCGGCGAGCGCCGGCAGAGCCGCGACGCGCAGCGCCCACGCGGCCACACCGGCGCGCCGGCGCGCCGGTCTGCCGAGCGTGCGGCTCATGTCACCGAGGGCATCGGCCGCGCCGCGCCCGCGCCTTAGCGCGCGGCGCCGGGGCCGTCGACGTCCTCGGGCTTGTACGGCTTGCCGCAGGTCATCTTGCCCTCGGGGCAGGTGCCGTACAGGCAGCCCGGGCCGGTCTTCTCGAAGAGGTTCGGGGCGACCTCGCGGAGCATGCCGCGCATCGTCCAGGCGAGGTCGCGGATCTCCCACTGCGCCCGGTTGCAGCAGCGCACCTGCAGGAAGTGGCGCAGCTCGCGGGCGTTCATCGTGACGACGATCTTGGTCTCGGCGGCGTTGGGGAGCACGAAGCGGGCGTCCTCCTGCACGCTCTCCTTGCCGCGGCCTTCGGCCAGGCCGAGCTCGACGAGCGTGTCGTAGGCCGCCCTCGCGTGCTCCATCGCCGTCGAGGAAGACCTTCTCGGCCTCGGCGTTGGCGGCGACGCTCGGCGGCACGACGAAGCTGTCGCCGCCGCCGAAGTTGACGTAGCGCTGCGACTGCTGGTTGTAGCTGGCGACGCGGTGCCGCACGAGCTGGTGCGTGCAGGCGCGCGAGACGCCGTCGACGGCGAACGTGAACGAGGCGTGCTCGAGGGCCGAGTGGTGGCCCGAGCGGACGAGGACGCGCACGAGCTTGGCGACGTCCTCGTCGCTCATCTCGTGCTGGAGCTCGGCCGCCGACACCGGCGCGTAGCAGAGCCGCCCGGCGATCGCGACCGCCCGGTCGGGGTCAGGGGTGTGCTGCAGCAGGGTGACGCTGGAGCTGCGGCGCTCATCGCGGCGCCCGTCAGCCCTTGCTCGGTTCAGCCTTCTTGTCGTAGCGGCGCTTGAAGCGCTCGACGCGACCGCCCGAGTCGACGAGCTTCTGCTTGCCCGTGTAGAACGGGTGGCACTGCGAGCAGAGCTCGACGTGCAGCTCGGCCTTGGTGCTGCGCGTCGTGAACGTGTTGCCGCAGGAGCAGTGCACCGTCGCCTCGACGTACTGCGGGTGGATGTCCTTCTTCATCGCGGATCATCCTTCTCTGAGAGACCGGATGTGCTCATGGCGGCGCGAGCGAGAGCCCGCGGCGCGAAGACGTATGGTAGCACGACCGGCCGCGGCACACCGGCGCCGGGCCGCGTCGGCCCGTCGCGCCGGGACTCGACTACCGCGAGTTCTTCTGCAGCGCGTTGAGGAAGTCGGCGTTGCTCTGCGTCTCGCGGATCTTCTTGATGAGGAGCTCGATGGCGGCAGCGGGCTCGAGCGAGTGCAGCACGCCGCGGAGCTTCCAGACGGCGGCCGCCTCGGCGGCCTCCATGAGCAGCTCTTCCTTGCGGGTGCCCGTCATCTCGATGTCGATCGCCGGGAAGATGCGCTTGTCGGCCAGCTTGCGGTCGAGGCGGATCTCCATGTTGCCGGTGCCCTTGAACTCCTCGAAGATGACCTCGTCCATGCGCGACCCGGTGTCGACCAGGGCGGTGGCGAGGATGGTCAGCGAGCCGCCCTGCTCGATGTTGCGCGCCGCGCCGAAGAACTTCTTCGGCGGGTAGAGCGCGGTCGAGTCGACGCCGCCCGAGAGGATGCGGCCCGAGGCCGGCGTGTTGAGGTTGAAGGCGCGCGCCATGCGGGTGATCGAGTCGAGCAGCACGACGACGTCGCGGCCGGTCTCGACGAGGCGCTTGACGCGGTCGAGCAGGAGCTCGGTGACCTGGACGTGGTTCTCGGAGGGCTGGTCGAAGGTGCTGGCGACGACCGTGCCCTTGACCGAGCGCTGCATGTCGGTGACCTCTTCCGGGCGCTCGTCGACGAGCAGCACGAAGAGGTCGATCTCGGGGTTGTTGGTGGCGATCGAGTTGGCGAGCTTCTTGAGGATCGTGGTCTTGCCGGCCTTGGGCGGTGAGACGATGAGGCCGCGCTGGCCCTTGCCGATGGGGCACAGCAGGTCCATGATGCGCGCCGCCGTGTCGTGCTCGGGCGTCTCGAGGCGCATGCGCTCCTCGGGGAAGAGCGGGGTGAGCTGCTCGAAGACCGGACGGCGGCGGGCCGTCTCGGGGTCCATGCCGTTGACCGTGTCGATCTTGAGCAGGGCGTTGTACTTCTCGTTGTCCTTGGGCTCGCGCACCTGGCCGAGGATCTCGTCGCCGCGGCGCAGGCTGAAGCGGCGGATCTGCGAGAGCGAGACGTAGACGTCGTTGTCGCCCTGCGTGTAGCCGTTGGTGCGCAGGAAGCCGAAGCCGTCGGGCAGCACGTCGAGGATGCCCTTGCACTCGACCGGCGGGCCTTCGGGGCGCGGCGGCCGGTCCGGGCGCTCGCCGCGGTCCTGGCCCTTGCCGCGGCCGCGGTCGCGGCTGCGGCCCTGGCGCTGGCGATCGCCCTGCCGGCCACCCTGCTGCTGCTCCTGACGGGGCGGGCGTTGGCCGGGTTGCACGTCGGCCGTGGGAACGGCGCCATCGGGAGCCGGCGCGTCGGTGGCCGCGGCGTCGGCCGCCGGCGCGTCGCCGGCCGGAGCGGAAGGCGCCTCGGGCGCGGCCTCCGCAGCCGGGGCCGGAGGCGCTTCGGCCGAGGCCGGAGGCGCTGCGGGCGGAGCCGGCGCCTCGGTCGTGGCCGTCGGCGCCGCGGCCGGAACGAGGTCGGTCGTCGCTGTCACTTGGTCTGTCATGTCTTCAGTGCTCATGAGGATAGGTGCCCACGGGCCTCCACTGCGGGTTCGCGCCTTCGGCGGGGCCGGGCGCCTTGCTCGAATAGGTGTGCCGGATGATGCTCCCCCGGGCGCGCGCCGCATGGCGCGACGCCCTGCGTGCACTCGCGCGGGCAGACGTCGGAACTTGTCGGCGGAACGCACGACGCTGTCGCGCGTGCACGTGGTGGCGGAGTCCGTACGGTCTCCGTTGGTGCAGTATTGCACACCGGACCTCGAATTCCCACTTGTCAAGAAGGATCTCGTGCGCGGCGACGCCCTGCGGGGATCACGCGTCGGACGCGCGGGGGAGGGGACGCTCAGTATATCGGAGCCCGCCGCCAGGACTTGAGCGGCGACGGGAGGCGAGAGGGAAGCGAGGGCGCGCCGCCGCCTCGCGGGGGCGCGCCTCAGCCCGCCCCGTCCGCCTCGTCGAGCCGCATGTGATGACCGACCGCCTCGAGGGTCATGCGCATCACCTGCTTGACCGTGTCGTCGATGCGCACGTTGTCGATCACCGGCACCTGGTGCACGGCGGCTTGGGCGAGGATGTACTTCTGGATGCGACGGATGTGCGGGAAGCCCTCGTCGTAACGGAGCAGGGGCCGGGTGCCGCCCGTCTCCCAGTCGCGCACGGCGAAGTGCTGGCGGTGGAGGTCGCGGTCGCTCACGGAGACGACGAACTCGAGCACCAGGGCTTCCTTCCAGCGCGTGCGGTCGAGGAAGCCCGGGACCAGGTGCACGCCCTCGACGATCATGCCTTGCGCCTCGTTGATCGCGCGCTCGATGAGCGACGAGATGCCGACGGCGACGGCTTTCGTCTGCTCGATGAACCCGGCGCGACTCAGGTCGGTCTCGCGCGGCAACGGCACGCGCACCGACTCCCCCGCCTCGAACGACGAGAAGTGGATGGCGGGCATGAGGTCGATGGAGAAGAAGGCGCGCATGACCTGGCGGATCATGTCGGTCGAGGCGACCCTCGTGATACCCAGACGGTGCGCGACCTCGGTGGCGAGCGTGCTCTTGCCCACGCCGGTGGCGCCGCCGATGAGGATCACGAGCGGGACCTCCAGGCGGCGCAGTGACTGCCATTGCCGGTAGCGGGCGATCACCTCGTCGCCCTCCTCGTCGCCGAGCGTCTCGCGGGCGATGGCTCTGAGGCGCCCGAGCGTCAAGCCCTTGTCTGTCGAGCTCTCGAGCTCGCGCGCGATGGCGGCCGCCATGCCGTGGGCGAGCATCGGCGACAGGCCGGTGGCCGTGAGCGTCTGCGCCATGAGGCCCTTGGAGTAGGGCGCGTCGCCGACGCCGTCGACGACGACGAGCTCGCGGTCGTCAGCCATCGCCACGCTCCCCGAAGCGCAGGCGCGCGGTGTCGGCGAGGGCGATGAGCAGAGCGTCGAGGTCGGCGACGGTGCCCGCGGCGGCGGCGCCTCCATCGACGACGCGCGGCTCGTTGTCGCAGAAGACCAGCTCGCGCCCCGCGGCCTCGGCCACCTCGGCGACGACGTCGATCGCCGCCGCCTTGATCTCGGTGAGAAAGACCTCGGCCACCTTGGCGGCGCGCGCGACGGAGTCGGCGAGCGCCGCCCGGTCGGCAAGGTCACACGAGGCGAAGACGACCTCGGCGCCGTGCTCCTCGGCAAGGCACGCGCTGAGCGCGGGCAGGGCCGCGGCCGGCGCCGTGCTGAAGTAGGCCACCCGCCGGCCGCGGACCGGCCGCGCCGGCCGCGGCCGGAAGACCGTCGGGACGACGGTCAGATCCGGCTTGACGGCGCGCACGCCGTCGGCAAGAGCGCGGACCCCCTCAGCGTCCGCGAACGGCGGCTCGCACATGGTGAGGACGACGAGATCCGACATGAGCAGGCGGTAGGTGCCGAGGAAGCCGGTGATGTACTCGGGCGGCTGGGCCGCCCCGGCGACGCAGAGCGTCGCGTCGGCGGCCACCGGCGGAGCCACCGCTCCGCTGCCCTCGAACACCGCGAGCGCCGCCCCGGACTGCTCGACGAGCGGCAGCGCGGCGCGCGACGTTGGAGTCGAAGGCGGCTCCGGCCATGCCGCCGCCGCAGCGGCGACAGCCGACGGTCGGCACGCGGGCGAAGACCGCGTCCTCGAAGCAGTCGGACGCCGCGTGGCGGCCGTCCCGCGAGGCGGCGAGCAGGTCGGCGGCGTCGAGCGCGTCGCGCCCCGGCACGATCTCAGGTTCGGACGGCCCGCCGCGCCCCATGGCGACGACGACCACGCCGCCCTCCCGGCGCAAGCGCCCGTCCAGCAGGCGCGCGAGGTGACCCGCGACAGCGGTCTTGCCGACGCGCTTGCCGGTCCCGATGACGTTGATCGACGGCAGGGCGTGCACCGGCAGGCGCGGCGGCGGTTCGAAGGAGAAGTCGGCGCCGCGATAGGCGGCCCCGGCCGCCAGGGCGGCGCTGACGAGCAGCAGGCGCTCGCGGTAGCCGAGCACCGGCTCGTCGGAGAGGTCGACGACGATGTCGGCGCGGACGGCGCGGACCGCGACGGCGACGGTGGCCGCCACGGCGGCCGGGTCGCCGGCCCGCGGGTCGACGGGAGCGATCGAGGGCAGGCCGAGCTCGGCCGCGAGACCGGGCGCGCCGGCATCGACGGCGCGCAGCTTCTCGCGGCCGCCGGCGAACAGGCCGCCGGCGATCTCATACCGGTCGCGCACCCTTTCGAGCGCGGCCCTGACGACCGGCGGGTAGTGCTCGCCGTCGACGACGACGAGGGCGCGCAACCGGGCGTTCCGGCTCACGTCTGCTCCGGTCCGCCGTCCACAGGCCTCACGCCGGGTCCGGCGGCGGCTCGCCCTGCCGCGCCGGCTCAGGCCGCAGGCAGATGTACTTCTCGAACGAAGCCGTCGAGGGGACGAACTCGATCAGCGTCTCGCTGCCGTGGAACGGGTACCGGCGCTCCACGGTGACGCTGTCGCCGTCAAGCGTGATCAGGTTGTAGCAGGGGCGCGTCGTGCCGCGGAGACGGAGCGAGCAGCAGGTGCCGGCGTTGACCACGAAGAGGCTCTCGAGCCGCCAGGCGTACGGCACGTGCTTGTGGCCCGAAAGGACCAGGTTGACGCCGCACTCCTGCAGCACCTCGAGGACGTCGCCGGCGTCGTAGACCATGTTGCGCTCGCGCCCCGTCCCGGGGATCGGCAGCAGGTGGTGGTGCAGCATGAAGAGGCGCAAGCGCGCCGGGGCGGCGAACTCATCGAGCAGCCAGTCGTAGCGCGCGCGCCCGATCTGGCCGACGTCCAGGTCGGGCTCGCTCGAATCGACGGCGACGATCGTGACGTCCTCGTGACGCAGCGAGCGTGAGCGCGGGCCGAAGAGCTCCTCGAAGTGCACGTAGCCGACGTTGCGCGCGTCGTGGTTGCCGGGGATCACGACCAGCTGCGGGCACTCGACGCGCTCGAGGTACTCCTTCGCCGTCAGGTAGTCCTGGCGAAAGCCCATCTCGGTGAGGTCGCCGGTGCACAGGACGAGGTCGGGGCGTAGCTCGTTGAGCTCGATGACCGTCCGGTCCATGAGGCTGGGGACGAAGTAGGGCGAACCCGCGTGCAGGTCCGAGATGTGGGCGATGGTGAGACGCGCCGGTCCCGGCGCCTTCGGCGCCTCCGCCGGCGCCCTCTTCGGCTGCGCCGCCGCAGGAGTGTCGCTCACCTCTCCCCCTTCGTCGAACTCGATGGGGCTTCGCGGGCGCCGCAATGGTACCCCCGCAACGTGGGCCGGGGCCAGGCGCGCGTCGAATGAGGGCGGCACGGGCACGTCCCCGCGCCGCCCTCATTCGACGACGACGATCCGCCCCGGCCCCTGCTTGTCGCGCACCGAGAATCCCGTCTGGCTGCCGCTGCGCCGGAACCCCAGGTCCATCGTCGTGCGACCGATGCGCAGGTTGCGCAGGCCGAGCTCGCCGACCCACTTCGGCAGCACCGGGTTGTGGACGTAGACGACGTTCTCGTCGGCCTGCGCGTAGATCCCCAGCATCGACTGCAGCACGAGGAAGAGCGCGCCGCTGGCCGCGGCGTGTGGCCAGCAGGCCATGGGGAACGACACCGGCCGCGGGCTCGACTGCCGGCTGAAGCCGCAGAAGAGCTCGGGCAGCCGCAGGTGCTCGTACGCGAGCGCCGTCTCGAAGAGACCGAGCGCGATCCGGTTCGATTCCTGGGCGTAGCCGTGCTTCTTGAGGCCGTTGGCGGCGATCGCCGAGTCGAACGGCCAAACGCCGCCGTTGTAGAAGCTCATCGGGTTGTAGGCGACGCTCTCCTTGCTCACCGTGCGCACACCCCAGCCGGTGAACATGTCGGGAGCGAGAAGGCGTTTCGCGACCGCCTCGACGTGCTCGTCGGCGACGATCCGCGACCACAGGCAGTGGCCGATCGTCGAGCACACCGTCTTGACCTGGCGCTTCTCGCCGTCGAGAGCCATGGCGAAGTACTGCTCGTCCTCCATCCAGAAGCGCTCGTTGAACCGTTTCTTGAGGTCGCGCGCCTCCTGCGCCATGCGCTCCGCGCGCTCGACGTCGCCGAGCTGCCCGTAGATCGCCGCCAGCCGGCGTTTGGCGTAGTAGACGTAGCCTTGGACCTCGGCGAGGGCGATCGGTCCGCGCGCCTTCGAGCCGTCGGCGTGGACGACCGCGTCGCCGGCATCGCGCCACCCCTCGTTCAGGAGGCCGGCGCGGGAGCGCCGTTCGTACTCGACGAAGCCGTCCCCGTCGGCGTCGCCGTCGATCGCCAGCCACCTGACGGCCGCCTCGACCGCCTCGTGCAGAAGGTCGAAGCCCTCGAGGTCGCCCGTCCACATCGTGAGCTCGCTGAGGGTGAGCAGCCACAGCGGCGTGGTGTCGACGGCGCCGTAGTACGGCGTGTGCGGGATGGTGCGCAGGTTGGCGAGTTCGCCGCGCCGCAGCTCGTGCATGATCTTGCCCGGCTGCTCCTCGCGGAAGGCGGAGTTGACGCGCCCCTGGCGTCGCGCCAGGAAGCGCACGCCGGAGCGCGCGAAGCGCAGGTCGAGGAGCAGCGTCTCGAGGCCCACCAGGAGCATCGCGCGGCCGAACGGGGCCACGAACCACGGCACGCCGGCGAGCGTCACGCGCCCGTCCTCGGCCGCCATCGTCAGCATCCGGAGGTCCTCCTGGGCGCGCCGCAGCACGGCGGTCAGCTGCTCGTTGTCGGTGTAGATGTCCGTCGCCTCGGCCGCCCAGCGTTCGTGTTCGCGGCGCACCGAGCCGAGGGCCTGGTTCAGGTCGCCGCCGGGCCCTACTTCGGCCGCCGCCGGGAGCTTCGGCGGATCCGGGCTCACCGCGACGTCGAAGCGCAGCAGGACGCGTTCGCCCGGGCTCAGACGCAGGCGGTACCGCGCCCGCCCCCCGCGCAGCGACGTCGGCGGGTCATGCAAGGTCACGACCGTGGTGCGGACGACGTCGTCGAGGCCCTCGAAGGAGAACGTGAGGGTCGACCCCGCCGCCTCCGGCGGCCGGAGCCGGCCGCGCCGGCGGCGGCGCAGGCCGCGGACCTCGAAGAAGTCGGCGAAGTCCGCATCGAAGTGCAGGTCGAGCACCAGGTCGACCTCGCTGCGATGGTAGTTCTTCACCCGCACGAGCTCGTACAGCTTGTCGGCGAGCACCCGCGTGCGCCGCACGTGCACCGCGGCTTGGGGCACGACGCGTCCGTCGGCCGCGCGCAGCTCCAGGTTCGTGAGCTCGATCGTCTCGCTGTAGCCGCGCTCGGCGGACGAGGTCAGCACCACGGGCTGCCGACCGCCGAGCAGCAGCTCCATGCGGCTCAGATGCCGGGTGTCGCGGTAGTAGAGACCGAGCACGGAGTTGTCGCTCCCCGGCGCGTGACCGAGGGGATTGGTGTAGAGCAGCAGCTCGCCCTCCATCGCGACCAGGCGCGCGGCGCGACTGCCGCCCATGACGTACCGCTCCGCGGTCGTCGTGACCGGGGCGTTCCTCTGGCCGCCCCTGGACTGGTCGGTCACCGCACTGCTCTCCGGGTCGGAGGCAAGACGGGGCTCCTTGCCCCGTCGCGGCGAGGAACTGCCGCATCAGCGCCGGGCCGTCGTCGACGAGGACGTCCGTGCGCTCGGCCTCGAGTTCGCTGAAGGCGGGCGCGGGGAACGCCGAGGCGAGCGGGGCGCCGTCGCCGCGGGCGAAGACAAAGGGCACCGGAGAGCCGTCGTGGGTCCGCGTCCGCAACGGCGTCAGGTGATCGGGCAGGACGAGGATGGCCGGCGCCAGGGGGCTCGCCACGAGCGGCGCCAGGACCTCGTGGTCGACGCGCTCGATCGCCTTGATCTTCTCCGACAGGCTGCCCATGTGCGCCGCCTCGTCGGGCGCCTCGACGTGGACCCACACGAGGTCGTGGTCACGGAGCGCCTCGGCGGCGGCGCGCGCCTTGGCGCCGTAGTCGGTGTCGAGATCGCCGGTCGCGCCCGGCACGTCGATCACGTCGAGGCCGGCGATGCGGCCGATGCCGCGCACCAGATCGACGGCGCCGACGACCGCGCCGCGCTGAGCCCGTACAGATCCGCTGAAGCGCGGCATGCGCGGCGCCCTGCCCTCGCCCCAGAACCACGCCATGGTCGCCGGGCGGACGCCGGCGAGGACCTCGTCGGCGCGGCGCTGAAGCTCGGCGAGCCGCCGGGCCGCGGGCGAGGCGGCCTCACCGGCCTCCTCGCCGGGCAGGTGACCGGCGACGGGTTGGTCGAGGATGTCGTGCGGCGGCGTGCACGCGACGAGCTCGCCGCCGCGCCAGACCAGGAGCCCGCGGTAGGTCACGCCGGCGTGGAACTCGAAGCCGTCGCCGTCGAGCCGCTCGCTGAGCGCCGCGAAGCAGCGATGCGCCTCGTCGTTGCCGATGTGGCCGGCGGTGTTGTCCTTCATGACGCCCCCGGCCACCGTGACGAGGTTACAGCGGTACGAGACGTCGTCCGGGCCGAGGTCCACGATGTTCACCGCCTCGAGTGGGCTGCGGCCGCTGTACACGGCGGCGGGGTCGTAGCCGAGCACCGAGAGGTTGCCCACGTCGCTGCCCGGCGGCATGCCCGGCGGCACTGTGCGGACAAGTCCGACCGTGCCGCTGCGCGCGAGCGCGTCCATCGCCGGCGTGTCGGCGGCCGCCAGGGGCGTACGTCCGCCGAGCTGCAGCGAGCGGCTCGTCGGCCATGCCGTCGGGCACGAGCAGCACGCGCTTCACGGCTCGCCCCGGCGCCCCGGTCGCGTCTGCGCCGGCCACCAGACCGACCTCAGCTCACCCCGCCGAGCACGAGCATCGGCGAGAGCTCGAGGGCCGTGTACCGGGGACGATACCGTTCGGTGTCGTAGTAACGCCCAACGTCGACGACCTTCTTCGTGGCGACCACCTCGTCGATCGGCACCGAGCCGTAGCGGCCGTCGCGGAGGCAGACCATGCGCCCGGTCTCGCCGCGCAGCAGCAGATCGACGGCGAGGTTGCCGTAGGCCGTCGGCACGATGCAGTCGATCGCGTCCGGCGCGCCGCTGCGCACCAGATAGCCGAGGTTCATGCTGATCATGTCGATCTTGCGACCGTCGTTGAAGCGCGGCGCAAGCTCCTTCACCGCCTTGCTCACCTGGTCGCCGATGCCGCCCAGCTTGGCGTGGCCGTACTGGTCCTTCTCGCCGCCGGCGAACGACATCTCGCCACCGTCCGGGGCCGCGCCTTCGCTCACCAGGCAGACCGCGAGGCGGTCGGGGTTCGCGTTGCGATCGGCGACGAGCAGCTCGGCGAGCCGCTCGATGGAGAACGGGTGCTCGGGGATGACACAGCGTTGCGCCGCGCCGGCGAAGGTAGGCAGCAGCGCCGTGAACCCGGCGTAGCGGCCCGAACACCTCGAGCACCACGATGCGCTCGTGCGAGGCGGCCGACGACACCACCTGGCGCGCCAGCTGGATCGTGCGGCTCACGCAGGTGCCGAACCCCATGCAGTAGTCGGTGCCGGGCACGTCGTTGTCCATGGTCTTGGGCAGGGCCACGACCGGGAAGCCGGCGCGCCCGAGCTCCACTCCGTAGCTGAGCGTGTCGTCGCCGCCCATCGGCACCAATGCGTCGACGCCGAGGTACTCGAGGTTCGCGAGGACCTCGGGCGTGAGATCGTTCTTCTCCGCCGAGTACCGGTCGCGGGCGTGCGCCGGCACCTCCTTGAGCGGCACCGCGCTGGGCCGCGTCCGAGACGAGTGGAGGAACGTCCCCCCCGTGTACGCCTCGCGCTCGACCAGCTCCCTCGTCAGCGGCATGACCCACTCGCTGTTGTCGGCGCCGTCCTCGCGCACCAGCTCCACCAGCCCGGCCCAGCCGCGCCGGATGCCGACGACGTCGTACCCCTCGCTCAGGGCGCGCACCGTGACGGCGCGGATCGCGGGGTTCAGACCGGGGACGTCGCCGCCGCCGGTCAGGATGCCGATGCGTCCCTTCTTGCCCATGCCGTCCTCCTACTCCTCGACCCGGATGACCCCGGGGTCGCCCTGGACCTCGTCCAGGGCCAGCAGCCGCTTCAGCGCGGCGAAGAAGCGCGCCTCTGGCGCCCGATGCAGCAGAAAGACGAGCTCGGCGGCGTCGCCGCCGCCCTCCTGCACCATCGAGCGGATGCTCACACCCTCGTCGCCGAACACCGCCGCCACACGCGCGAGCACGCCGGGGCGGTCGACGACGTGGATGCGCAAGAAGAAGCGCGAGGCCACGTCGTCACTCGGGAAGAAGGGCAGGTCCTTGTAGCACAGGCAGTTGTGCGTGAAGCTGCCCTTGGCCGTGTTCACGACCGAGATGACGTCGCCGATCACGGCCGAGGCGGTCGGCACGCTGCCGGCGCCCGGGCCGTAGAGCATGATCTTGTCGAAGGCCTCGCTCTCGAGGAAGACGGCGTTGTAGGCACCGGACACGCCGGCGAGCGGGTGCGACGCCGGGATGAAGGCCGGGTACACGCGCACGTTCATGGCGCCGTCGATGAGGCGGGCGACGCCGAGCAGCTTGCAGACGAGGCCGAGGCGTCGCCCGTGGGCGATGTCGACGGCGGTCACGCCGGTGATGCCCTCGTAGGCGACGTCGGCGAGATTGACGCGGCTGTGGAAGGCGATCGAAGCCATGATCGCCATCTTGGCGGCCGCGTCCTTGCCGCCGACGTCGTCGGTAGGGTCGGCCTCGGCGTAGCCCAGGCGCTGCGCCTCGGCGAGCACCTCGCCGTAGTCGGCGCCGGTCTCGGTCATCGCGCTCAGCATGTAGTTGGTCGTGCCGTTGACGATGCCGAAGATCGTCCGCACCTCGGCGGCGACCAGCGACTCGCGCAGCACCTTGATGATCGGCACGGCGCCGACGGCGCTCGCCTCGAAGCGCAGGTGGACCCCGTTCTGCTCCGCCGTCTCGAGCAGCTCGGCGCCGTGCTGCCCGAGGAGCTGCTTGTTGGCCGTCACGACGTGCTTGCCGGCGCGCAGGGCGCGGAGCTGGAAGTCGCGCGCCGCGCCCGTCCCGCCGATCAGCTCGATGACGACGCCGATGTCGGGGTCGCCGACGATGTCCTCGAAGTCGCTGGTGACGAGCGCCGGGTCGAGGTCCGGGCTGCTGAAGCCCGGCAGCTCGAGCACGCGGCGCAGCTCGACGGGACGGCCGGTCGCGAGCGCGATGTCCTCGGCGTTGCTCGTTCAGGAGCTTGCCGACGCCCGGAACCCACGGTCCCGTAGCCCAGCAGTCCGATGCCTATCTTCTCCACGGTGCCCTCCAGGTACGTGGCGTTCTCACTGATGCAGGGGGCGCTGCAGACGGAGCACGTCCTCCCACGTCTGCGCGCGCGACGATCTCCACGCGCCCGGCCGTCGCGGACGAGCATCGTCGCCCGACTCGCAGTGCTCGCCGGCGACGGTGACCGTGACGTCCGTCCCCACCGTCGCCTTGTCGGCGGGCATCGCCTCGTAGCTTGAGTCATAGAGCATGGGGCGCATGTCGTCGCTCGTGCCGCCGTCGACGGCGTCGTCGTGGCGGACGGTCCGGGGGTGGATCAGCGTGTGCGTCACGCTCGCGATAGTATCACCCGGACGCAGCACCCCTCACGCGCGCGACACGGAGGTGGCGATGGGCCTCAAGGACAAGGCGGCGTTCGTCGCCGGCGGCGGTGACGGCGTCTGGCCGGCGATCGCCCGCCGGCTGGCCGAGGACGGCGCCGGCGTGCGTCGTCTGCACGCCCGACGAGGAGCAGGCGAGGGTGGCCGAGGCCGAGCTCGAGGCCGCCGGCGCCCCCGTCTACTGCATCGCCGCCGACCCCGCGCGGCCGCGCGAGATCGAGGCCGCGCTGGGCGAGCTGCTGCGCGTGTTCGGCGGCCTCGACATCGCCGTCGCCGACCTCGCGATCCGCCCCGCCGGCTCGCTGCTCGACAGCGACGAGGCGACGTTCGACGCCGCGCTCGGCGGCGACCTGCGGGCGGCGTTCGGCGTCGCCCAGCGCGCCGCCCGTCTCATGGTCGCGCGCGGCCGCGGCGGCAGCATCGTCCTCGTCGCCGACTCGCTCGTCGACGACGAGGCCGGCCGGCGCAGTCTGGCCGGCGATGCCTGCGGCGGCGCGCTCGAGCGCATGACGCGGGCGATGGCCCACGAGCTCGGCCCGCGCGGCGTGCGCGTCAACCTCGTGCGCTGCCAGACCGGCGCCGCGCACGAGCCCCTCCCACCCTTCCCGCTCGGCCGCCCGGCGCGACGCGGAAGAGGTCGCCGCCGCGGTCGCCTTCCTGGCCGGGGACCGCGCCTCGTACGTGAGCGGCGTCGACGCTGGTCGTCGACGGCGGCCTGGAGGCAGTGCGATGACGGCGCGCACGGCAGGGTCGTTCGCCGGCAAGGTGGCCCTCGTCACCGGCGGCACCCGCGGCATCGGCTTCGCCGTCGCCCAGGCGCTGGCGCGCGAGGGCGCCGGCCTCGTCGTCTGCGGCCGCGACGCGGAACGCGTGGAGGAGGCGGCGGCCGAGCTCGAGAGCCGCGGGCGCGACCGTCGCGGGCTTCGCCTGCGACGTCACCGACCCGGCCCAGATCCTCGCCCTCGCCGCCGACACCGAACGCCTCTTCGGCCGCCTCGACATCTGCGTCGCCGACGCCGGCGTCTGCCCGGAGGCGTTGCTCGACGACCTCGACGCCGGCTTCATCGACGAGGTCCTCGCCGTCAACGTCCGCGGCCTGCTCCTGACGACCCAGGCGGCGGCGCGGCTCATGGACGCCGGGGGCAGCATCGTCCACCTCGGCTCGGTGAGCGGCTACGTCACCGGACCCGAGGGCGGCGAAGCGGTCTACGAGGCGAGCAAGGCGGCCGTCCACGCGCTCACCCGGGCGTGCGCGATCGAGCTCGCGCCGCGCGGCATCCGCGTGAACGCCGTGGCGCCCGGCTGGGTCGAGACCGACATGACCGCCGGCATCGAGGACGACCTGCGCGCGACCGTACCTCCGCGCGCGTGCCCCTCGGACGGTTCGGTCGTCCCGAGGAGATCGCCGAAGCAGTGCTCTTCCTCGCCGGCGGCGACGCCGCCGCGCATCACCGGGACGACGCTGGTCGTCGACGGCGGCCTGCTCGCCGTGTGACGGCGCGCCGTCGCGTCGCTGCGGCGTCCGCCTCAGTACTCGATTCCCTCGCGCGCCTCGACGCCGGCGTCGTAGTAGTGCTTGCGCGGCACCATCTCGGTGACCAGGTCGGCGGCGGCGAGGAGCTCGTCCGGGGCGCGCCGCCCGGTGATGACGAGCTCCACGTGCGCCGGCTTGTCGCGCAGCAGCGCGAGGACGTCGTCCAGCGGGACGAGCTCGAAGAAGAGCGCCGTGACGAGTTCGTCGAGCACGACGAGGTCGTACTCGCCGCCCATGACGAGGTCGCGGCCGCGAGCGAAGCCGTCGGCCGCGGCGGCGAGGTCCTCTTCCGTCGCCTCGCCCTTGATCACCCAGTGGTCGAGGCCGCACTGCACGACCTCCACGCCGAGCCGGCGCAGCATGACGATCTCGCCCCAGGTGGGGTCGGCCTTCATGAACTGCAGCACGGCCACGCGCAGGTCGTGGCCGAGGGCGCGCAGGACGAGGCCGAGCGCGGCGGTCGTCTTGCCCTTGCCGTCGCCGGTGTAGACCTGGACGAACCCTTCGCGCTCTTCGCGCGCCTCAGCCATACGTGTAGAACCCCGCGCCGCTCTTGCGCCCGAGCTTGCCGGCGGCGATGTACTCGTCGAAGAGCGCGCAGGGGGCGTACTTCGCGTCGCCGATGTCGCGGTAGAGCGTGGCGAGGATCGCCTGCGTCGTGTCCAGACCGACGAGGTCGGCCACGGCGAGCGGCCCCATCGGGAAGTTCGCCCCGAGCTTCATGCCGGTGTCGATGTCCTCGGCGCTCGCCACGCCCTCGGCGAGCGCGGTGACGGCCTCGTTGATCATCGGGAAGAGGATGCGGTTGACGACGAAGCCCGGGGAGTCCTTGACCGTGATCGGGGTCTTCCCCACCGCCTCGGCGAAGGCCCGCGCCGTCACCACCGTGTCGTCGGAGGTCGCCGCGCCGCGGACCACCTCGACCAGCGCCATCAGCGCCACGGGGTTGAAGAAGTGGATGCCGACGAACCTCTCCGGGACGTCGACATACTCCGCCAGCGACGTGATCGAGAGGCTCGAGGTGTTGGTGGCGATGACCGCGTCCTTGCGCAGCGTCGCGGAGACACGACGCAGAAGGTCGCTCTTGAGCTCGAGCGACTCGGGAGCCGCCTCGATGAAGAGGTCGGCGTCGGCCCCGGCTTCGACGGTCAGTCCGGTCGAGATGCGCCCCAGGGCGGCGTCGCGGTCGGCGGCTTCCATGCGCCCCTTCTCGACCAGTCTGCGCGTAGCCCTTCTCGATACCTGCCATGCCCCTGGCGACGAACTCGTCGGCCACGTCGATCATGACGACCTCGAGACCCGCCTGGGCCGAGACCTGTGCGATGCCGGCGCCCATCTGGCCGGCGCCGGCCACGAGCAGCTTCCTGACGCTCACGTGCTCCTCCTTCGCTGACACGGCCCACGGCCGCGCGCGGCCCACCGTCCTGTCGTCTCGCTTGAGCCGGGGGCGCCATTGCCTGTGTCTCGCCGACCACGGGCCGACACCGCGCACAGAGCGCCGGTGCCCGCAGCGGCCGACGCCAATGCTACTGCAGCGCCGCCCATGGGGCGCAAGTCCGGCGAAAGCCGTGAGGCCGGACTCCCCCGCCCGGACGACGCCGCGCGCGGCGCCTGCTACCATTCCCTCATGGACGAGCGCCCCAAGATCATCAGCTGCGAGGTCCTGCGCGACGAGATCGAGCGGGTTAACCCAGGCTACGAGATCGACTTCGTCGAGGGCGCCCTGCACGACTACCCCGACAAGCTGCGCGCCCGCCTGCAGGAGCGCATCGACGCTACGCCAGGGGACTGCCCCATCCTGCTCAGCTGCGCGCGCTGCAGCAACGGCACCGTCGGCCTCCGTGGCGGCGACCACCGACTCGTGGTCCCGGCCACCGACGACTGCATCTCGATCCTGCTCGGCTCGCGCGCCCGCTACCTCGACGAGCACGGCCGGCACCCCGGCACCTACTACTACACGCGCGGATGGATCGACTACATCGAGGACCCGTATCAGGAGTACCTCAAGATGATCCCGAAGTACGGTGAGGAGCGGGCGGCCCAGCTCGAGCGCATGATCCTCGCCAACTACACGCGCGTCGCGGTGATCGACACCGGCACGTACGACCTCGAGAAGCTGCGCGACTACCTCGAGACCGCGGCGTCCTTCTACGGCCTGCCCATCGAGTATCTGCCGGGCTCGCTGCGCTACCTCGAGAAGCTGGTCAGCGGGCGACACGACGACGAGTTCATCGTGGTCGAGCCGGGGGGCGAGCTCGAAGAGAGCCGTTTCTGGGCCCTCGCCGAAGCCTGAGCGGACGACGCGACACCGCCGCGAGATCTGGCGGGAGCCCGGCGACGCGTGCGGCTACTCGCCCGCAGAACGCCCCGCGCCAGGCTCGGGCTCCGCTGCGGGCTCAGCCGTGCCGCCCGGCTCGGGCTCCGCACCGGACCGCGGCCCCCTCGCCCTGCTCCTCGGCGACCGCCCTCGCGAAGTTGAGCTGCATCGCCGACAGCGTGCCTCGCAGATCGCCCAGGCCAGACGCGCCGCGCTCGCGTTCGAGCACGTCGAGACAGGCGCGCAGCAGCTCGATCGACAGCCGGGCGCCGTCGAGATCGCGCAGCTCGCGCGTCTGCTCGGTCAGGCCGAGCTTCTGGTAGCCGACCGTCACGAGGCTGACCGCCATGTCGAGCGCGAGGTCCTCGACCTTCAGGCGGCGCAACTCGTCGACCACCCTGCGGACGCGCTCCTCGTCGTCCTCGGCACTCGCGCCCGCCCCGTCCGCTTCGTCCGGCTGCGGCCCCGGCGACGTCCCCGGCTCGCGCTCCTCGCTCATCCGACCTCCTGCCTCTCGACCGCCTCGGCGCCGACCAGCGACGAGGCCCGCGCCCGGGCGACCGTCCCCGCGTACACCTCGGCGAGCGTCGCCCCGGCCGCGTGCGCCCGCGCCTGGCGCTGGGCGCCGTTGCCCTCGCGCAGCATCCTCTCTACGTCGTCGAGGTGCGGTGCCAGACCGAGCTCGTCGGCGAACGGCGCCGCGCGCTCGACCAGCCGCCGCACCGCGTCGGCCGCCGGCAGCTCCCGCCGAGCGGCCCAATCGACCAGCTTGCCGTCGAGACCGAAGCGGATCGCGCGCCACAGGTTCTCCTCGATGTACCGGGAGCCCTCCGGCGCCGGCGCGCGCCCCTCGTCGTAGGCGCGCGCCAGCGACGCGGTCAGGCCCACGGCGAGCGCCGCGACGGCGAGCGCCTGCCACGGCTCCGTCTGCACGTCGCAGATGCGAACCTCGACCGTGCCGAAGCGGTGGTGCGGCCGGACCGACCACCAGACCTGGGTGAACTCCTCGATGCAGTTCGTCTCGACCAGCGTCTCGTAGAAGCTCCTGTGCTCCGCCCAGTCTCCGAACACGTCGGGCACCCCGCAGCGCGGGAACATGCGCACGAAGGTCTGCGTGCGCGCGGAGTGAAGCTGCGTCCAAACGCCCTCGATGAAGGGCGAGTTGGCGGAGAGGGCGAGGAGGTGCGGCAGATAGCCGCGCAGGCCGTCGCAGACGGCGACCGCGCGATCCCTGCCGCGCACGCCGACGTGGACGTGGCCGCTCCACGTGTTGTTGCGCCAGGCGACGTACTTGAGGCGCTCCTCGACGAGACGGTAGTGCGGGGTGTCGATGATCTCCTGGTCGCGCCAGCTCGAGAACGGATGGGTCGCGGTCGCACCGAGCGCGCAGCCGTGGGCGTCTGCAAGGCGGAACAGCTCGTCGCGGTTCAGGAGCAGCTGGCGCGCCGCCTGCCCAAAGTGCAGCGAACGCGGCGTGCGGACCTCGATCTCGGAGCGGATCAGCTCGCCGGAGATGCGCTCCGCCAGCCGGGAGCCGGCGGCGTCGCGCAGCTCCTCGAACCTGGGGATCAGCTCGAGGGTGTCGGGGGCGAGGATCTGGAACTCCTCCTCGATCCCCACGGTGAAGTCGAGCGCCTCGTCGAAGCGCGCCTCGACCTCGTCGAAGTAGGCCTTCAGGTCAACGCTCATGGGCGCTCACTGTACCGCAACCGGCGGGGGTGCGCCGGGCATCGCCGCCCTGCGGGAGTCCGATGCAGCGGTATCTCATCCCGGCGCCCAGGGCCCGGACGGCGACGGGGCGGCCCGCTGCGCCGCCCCGTCGCCGTCACGCTCCTGTCGGCGCAGCGTTCACGCCGACCCCGAGCAGCCCCTTGGCCGTGGCCACGGCCTCGATCGCGTCCTCGGCGTAGCCGTCGGCGCCGATCTCGTCGGCCCAGGCGCGGGTCGTCGGGGCGCCGCCGATCATCACCTTGACACAGTCCCGCAGGCCGGCGGCCTTGAGGGCCTCGATCGTCTTCTGCTGGTTGGGCATCGTGGTCGTCAGCAGGGCGCTGAGGAGGAGGAGGTCGGGGGAGAGCTCGCTGGCACTTGCTGACGAAGGTCTCGACGGGGACGTCGCAGCCCACGTCGGTGACCGTGAAGCCGGCGGCGCTGAGCATGCTGCAGACGATCGTCTTGCCGATCTCGTGGATGTCGCCGGCGACGGTGCCGGCGACGGCGACCCCGAGCGAGCGGCTCGCCCCGCCGGCGGCGTCGAGGGCGGGCTGCAAGGACGGCGACCGCGGCCTTCATCGCCTCGGCCCCCTGGACGAGCTCGGGGAGGAAGAACTCGCCGCGGGCGAAGAGGTCGCCGACCTCCTCGATGCCCTTGACGAAGCCCAGGTCGAGGATGTCGACCGCGGCAAGGCCGGCGTCGAGGCCCTTCTGGGCGAGCTCGGCCGCGAGCTCGGCCTCGCCGTCGATCACGGTCTGCTTCATCTGGGCGTACAGATCCTCGGTCACCGCTTCCTCCTTGCGCAACTGTCGTCCGCAGCACGAGCTCTGACTGCCGGGCCGGCACGGCGTCGAGTGTGTCCGTCTGTCCCCAACGGCCCCGACTGGTCACGGCGTCGCCCGGTGCTGGCGACAGGCTACCGGAAGCGCGTCTGGGCTGGCAAGCACGCCCGTCCGCGCGACCCTGCGCGGGCGTCGGCCGGACGAGAAGATGGGCGGGGCCCCGCTGCCGCGGGACCCCGCCCACCCGGCCGGGGGACGGCTGGGGGTGCAGCTCAGAGGACCTCGGAGACCCTCGCCTTGAGCTCGAGGAAGACGATGATGATCATGCTGAAGCCCATCATGAAGGTCGAGATCGCGTTGATCTCGGGCGTGATGCCCATGCGCACCATCGACCAGATCTTCACCGGCAGCGTGTTGTAGTCCTGGCCGATGACGAAGAAGGTCGTCACGAAGTCGTCGAACGACAGGGTGAAGGCCAGCAGCGACGCCGCCAGGATGCCGGGGAAGATGACCGGCAAGGTGATCCTGAAGAACACCGACACCGGGTTGGCGCCGAGGTCGGCGCCCGCCTCCTCGATCGACCTGTCGAAGCCCAGCAGCCGGGCCCTGACGATGACCACCACGAACGGGATGTTCCACGCGATGTGGGCGATCACCACCGTCCAGAATCCCGGCAGGAAGATGTTGAAGAAGTCGAAGCCCACGTAGGTGTCGAGAAAGTCGTTGAGAGTCGTGAAGAAGAGCAGCGTGGACACGCCGGCGACGATCTCGGCGATGATGATCTTGGTGTAGTTCAGCCCGTCCCACACGTTCTTCGTGCGGAAGTCGAAACGGACCAGCGCGAAGGCGCCGAGGGTGCCGATGGCCACCGACGCGATCGTCGAGAGGAGCGCGATCTCCATGCTCGTGACGAAGGCCGAGATGAGCGCCGGGTCGCGAATGACGCCGATCACTCGCGGGTCCTGGCCGGGCGCCCCCTGCTCGGCGATGTACCAGTCGAACGTGAACCCCTCCCAGGTGATGTTCAGGACCTGCTTGTTGAACGAGAACACCACGAGCACCACGATGGGCAGGTAGAAGAAGACGTACACGAGGATGGCCCAGGTCGCGATGCCGATGTCGCTGTGGGCCATGATGCGGTCCCACAGCGAAAGCCTGGCCTTCTTGCGGTGCGGCGCGCCGGCCGGCGCGCCCTGGAGGGCGGTCGCGTCAGCCATCAGAAGTCCTCCGTCCCGACGGCCTTGATGTAGAGGACGATGATCCCCAGCATCACCAGCAGCAGCACGTTGGACAGGGCCGACCCCATGGGCCAGTTCCGTCCGGCCGTGAACGACTCATAGATCAGCCACCCCCAGACGACCACCTTGCCCCCGCCGAGGATCGCCGGGACGACGAACTCGCCGGTCGTCGGCACGGCGGTCAGCATGCAGCCGGCGAAGATGCCGGGCAGGCTCAACGGCACGGTGACCTTCATGAGGGTCGTCCACTTGCCGGCGCCCAGGTCCTTCGAGGCCTCGTAGAGCGACTTGTGGATCTTCTCGATGCCCACGAACAGCGGCAGCACCATGAACGGCAGGTAGTCGTAGATCAGGCCGATGTACACCGCCTTCTGCGTGTACATGAAGTCCAGGTTCCCGTCCACGATACCCAGCGTGTTCAGCCAGCCGTTGAGCAGGCCCCCGTTGCCGAGGATCGTGATCCACGCGTACGTGCGGATCAGGAAGCTGGTCCAGAACGGGAGCATGACGAGGAGCACGAAGAGGGTCTTGCGGCGACCGGACTTGACCGAGATGAAGTAGGCGAGCGGGTAGCCGATGATCAGACAACCCACGGTGTTGAGGATCACCATCTGGGCGGTCAGCAGGAACGCCTTGCGGTTGGCGGGCTCGCTGAAGATGCGCTGGTACCACTCGGTGTTGAAGCCGAGGCTCACGCCGGTCTGGTAGACCGACTGGGAACCGAAGCTGTAGAGGACGATCAGGAGCAGCGGGACGAGGAAGAAGGCGATCATCCAGAAGGCCATCGGCGAGACCAGCAGCGGCCCGGCCATGGCACGAGGGATGTAACGCCGGTGCTTGCCGGCGTCCTCGCGCACGGTTGCGACTTCAGCCAATGTGGGAGACCTCCAGCGTCGCGTTCGACGGGAAACGGCCGACTGCCGGGCGCCGGCCGGGATCGGCCAGGGCGACGACAGGAACGACGGAACGTGTGCTCGGAGAGCCGGCGCAGACGGAGACGCCGTCGGCGTCTCCTGCACGGCCCGCGCCGCTGTGACGCGCGACCCCGCACCCATGGCGACACTGCATCGCTCCCCCTCTTCACGATGGCGGGGCGCCCGAGCCGCCGTGCGGCGCGCCCGAACGTCCCAGTCGTGTCGGCGCCGGCGGAGGGTCGTCGACCCCCATCGCGCGTCCGGCGCCGAGATGGAGTCTGTCTAAATGCCGGCGCCGGTCGACGCAAGACGTCGGACAGTCGTGCCGCACGTCCACGGGGCGCGCTCACGAGGCGGCGGGCGCGCCCGCCGCAGGCCCCGGCGCGCCGCGCGGCCCGCCACGATATCCCTGCTCAGAGCCTCCTTCCGTGGCCGCGGTCCCAGCGGCGGCGAGGACGCCGGCCGGGGCCGCGCACGGGCCTTCGCCGCCGTCTTGCCGGTCACATATCTTAAGAACTCTTAACGGAACGCGACGGCGCCGGCGGCCGGCCGGACCGGGTGCCGCGCCGGCCGACCCGACTTGGGGTTGCGCGGACCCCGGCTTGGGATAGCATTACCCGCGGCATCGGGCCGGTAGGGAAAGGAGCCCGCCGTGAGACTCAGCCTCGTCCCGAAGGAGCAGGACTACTTCCGCCTGTTCTCGGACCTTGCGGCCAACCTCGACGAGGCGGCGCAGCTGCTGGTCAGGTTCATGGAACACTACGACGACGCCAAGTCGATCGGCGCCGCGATCCTCGAGCGCGAACATGTCGGCGACAAGATCCTCCACGACATCGTCAAGCGCCTGAACAAGTCGTTCATCACCCCGATCGACCGCGAGGACATCTACGACCTCGTGGCGACCATGGACGAGGTGCTCGACAACATCGAGGCGGCCACCGACGCCATGGTGCTCTACCGGGTCGCCGCCCCGACCGAGTTCGCCCGTCGCCAGGCGAAGGTCATCGCCGAGGCCGCCGCCGTTCTGCACCAGATCATCGACGACCTCGAGAAGCGCACCGACCTCATGGAGCGCGTCATCAGCGTCAACAGCCTCGAGAACGAGGGCGACCGCATCGTCCGCGACGCGATCGCCGCGCTTGTTCGACGACGACATCGAGGCGCAGTGAGATCATCAAGTGGAAGGACATCTACGAGCTCCTCGAGTCGGCGATCGACGAGTGCGAGCACGTCGCCAACGTCATCGAGAGCATCGTGCTCAAGCACGACTGAGCTGACGCCTCGTTGGACCTCTTCCTCCTGCTGCTGATCGATCGCGATCAGCCTCGTCTTCGACGTACACTAACGGCTTCCACGACACCGCCAACGCGATCGCCACCTCGGTGTCGACGCGCGCCCTCTCGCCCCGCAACGCCGTGATCATGGCGGCGGCGGCCAACCTCATCGGCTCGCTGCTACAGCACCGAAGTCGCCAAGACCGTCGGCAAGGGCATCGTGGACGTCACCGGCGGCGTGACCGTGGAACTGGTGCTGCGCGGCCGCTCATCGGCGCCGTCACCTGGAACCTCATCACCTGGTACTTCGGCATCCCCTCGAGCTCGTCGCACGCGCTTGTCGGCGGTCTGGTCGGGGCGGCCCTCGTGGAGGGCGGCTCCGAGATGGTGCAGTGGGACGGCTCGTGCGAGAAGGTCATCCTGCCCATGGTCGAGCTCGCCCGTGATCGGCTTCGTCGTCGCCTTCTTCGCCATGACGGGGCTCATGTGGCTCGTGCGCACGCTGGCCGCCGGCGCACGGTCAACCGTGGTTCCGCCGCCTGCAGGTCGTCTCGGCCGGCCTGGATGGCCTTCGCCCACGGCGCGCAACGACTCGCAGAACGACCATGGGCATCATCACCCTGGCGCTGCTCGCCTACGGCGCCATCCCCGTCTTCGAGGTCCCGACGTGGGTGATCTTCGCGTCCGCGGCGGCGATCGCCGCCGGCACGTACGTGGGCGGCTGGCGGATCATCCACACCCTGGGGACGCAGGGTGATCAAGCCTGACCCGCATCCACGGCTTCGCCGCCGAGACCAGCGCCGGCCTCGTGATCCAGGTCGCCTCGCACCTCGGCATGCCGGTCTCCACGACGCAGATCATCACCGCGTCGATCATGGGGGTCGGCTCGGTCCAGCGCCGCAACGCGGTGCGCTGGGGCGTCGCCGGCAACATCGCTCAGCGCGTGGGTGCTCACCCTGCCGGCGGCCGGCCGCCGTCGCGGCGCTCACGTACTCGCTGCTCACGCTGCTCACCTGACGCGGGGCCGCGCTGCGTCGCACCCCACGACGCGGCGCGGCGCAGGGACGGACACTCCCCAGCGTCCTCCACGGGGACCACACGTTCAGCATCGCCTTTCCTGAGGTAGAATCAGCCCGCATCGACCGCGCCTCCACGCGCCGCCCGTCGTCCACGAGCGGCCATGCCGATGGCGCTTGAAGGAGACCCATGAAGATCCGCCTGATCGAACCCGAACCTCCCGGCATGCACGTCTATGCCAAGGTCATCCTGCCGCGGCTCGGCCTGCCGATCATCGCCGCGACCCTCAAGGAGCGCGGCCACGACGTGCTCATCTACAGCCCGCAGATGGCGCCGATCGACTGGGACGACGTCAACGGCGCCGACCTCGTGGGCCTGTCGACGACCACGTCGACGGTCCCGACGGCGTACCAGTTCGCCGACGACCTGCGCGAGCGAGGCATCCCCGTCGTGATCGGCGGCTCGCACGTGACCTTCATGGCCGACGAGGCGCTCGAGCACGCCGACTACGTCGCCCGCGGCGAGGGCGGCGAGGAGCTCATGCTCGAGCTCATCGAGGTCCTCGAGGGCGGCCGCGAGCCGGAGACCGTGGCCGGCCTCTCCTTCCGCCGCGGACGGCGAGGCCGTGCACAACGCGCTGCGCGAGCGCTGCGCCGACCTCGACACGCTGCCCTTCCCCGACCTCACGCTGCTCGTCGGCAACGAGCGCCTCACCACGATCCCGATCATGACGAGTTGGGGCTGCCCCTTCGCCTGCAACTTCTGCTCGGTGACCGCCATGTTCGGGCGCAAGTATCGCTTCCGCAGCGCCGAGAGCGTGATCGCCGAGATCAAGGACAAGCGCCCGGGGCGCATCTTCTTCTACGACGACAACATGGCCGCCGACCAGAAGCGCCTCAAGAAGCTCCTCCAGATGATGATCGACGAGGGCCTGGTCATCCCGTGGTCGTCGCAAGTACGCACCGACGTCACCCGCGACCCCGAGCTGCTCGATCTCATGCGCCGCTCGGGCTGCGAGCTCGTCTACCTCGGTCTCGAGTCCGTCAGTCAGGCGACGCTGGACGGGTTCCACAAGGCGCAGACCGTCGAGGACATCGAGGTGGCGATCAAGAAGCTGCACGACTACGGGATCCGCAGTCACGGCATGTTCGTGCTCGGCGCCGACACCGATACCGTGCAGACCGTGCGCGACACGGTCAAGTTCGCGATGAAGAACCACATCGACACCGTGATGCTCAACATCCTCACGCCACTCCCTGGGACGCCCCAGTTCGACGACCTGGAGGCGGCGGGCCGCATCTTCGAGAAGCGCTGGGAGCTCTACGACGCCCACCACGTCGTGTTCGAGCCCAAGCTCATGACGCCCTACGAGCTGCAGACCGAGGTCATGCGCGCGTACATGCGTTTCTACTCGCTGCGCCAGTGGCTGGGCTACGTGCTCACCTTCCGCTTCACGAAGCAGCTGCTCTTCCACGGCTGGGGCATGGTGATCATCCGCAACTGGCGCCACGACGAGCGCAACAAGGCCTTCATCAAGGCGCTCAAGCGGCTGCCGCGGCCGCGGCCGACGAGCCCCGCGCAGAGCGTCACGACGCGCCAGTAGCCCTCGCGAGGAGTTGCCGCGCGGGGCGCCCCGTGCTATGGTTCCGGACCGTTGTGTGACGAGTCGCGCCCAGTCGGCGCGGCCCGCACGTGCGCCAACCGACCGCTCACCTCGACGCGGGCGCGCAGGTTCCGCCGCGACGCCCGAAGGGAGGCGATGCAGTGAACGGCACGAGACGGGCCATCGCCCCGTTCCTCCTTCTCGCCGGCATCCTCATCCTCGTTCTCGCGGCCGCCCCGGTCGCGGGCGCCACGCCGATCACCGAGAAGCAGGCGCGCGCGCGTGAGATCGCCGCCAAGCTCGAGGCGCTGTATCCCAAGGTCTCCCTCGCCGTCGAGCGCTACAACCAGGCCATGGACAGCCTTGCCACGGTCAGGCAGCAGATCAGCGACAACCAGCGCATGCTCAAGGTCGCGGAGTACAACCTTGCCCTGGCGCGCAAGCAGCTCGAGACGCGCGCCATCACCATGTACAAGACCCGCGACGTCGGGTTCGTCGACGTCCTCTTCGCCACCAACAGCTTCGACGAGCTGGTGACCCAGCTCGACCTCATGGAGCGCCTGGGCCAGAGCGACGTCGACACGGTCAAGTCCATCGCCTCCTACAAGCGCGACGTCAACGACCGCCGCATCAAGCTCGAGGCCGACAAGAAGGCCGCGGTCGAGCTCGTCGCCGAGGCGAAGGCCCAGAAGGAGGAGTTCCAGACCCTCGAGGCCAGACTCGAGCGCATGCAGAGCGGCGTCAAGGCCGAGATCCGCCGCCTGCGCGCGCAGGAGGCCGCGGCTGCGCAGGCACGGGCGCAGCAGTCGTGGGGCGGCGAGTCCGTCCCGGTCGTCGACCCCGGCGGCCCCGGCCACCCCGAGATCGTGGCCCTCGCCCAGCGCGAGCTCGGCGATCCGTACGTCTTCGCCGCCGCCGGGCCCAACGCGTTCGACTGCTCGGGATTGACCATGTACTGCTACGCGCAGATCGGCATCGGACTTCCCCACGCCGCGACCGCCCAGCAGCAGATGAGCACGCCCGTCCCGATCAACGCGCTGCTGCCCGGCGACCTGGTCTTCTTCGGCGGCCCCGGCGCCAGCTACCACGTCGGCATCTACGCCGGCGGCGGCTCCATGATCCACGCCCCGCACACGGGCGACGTGGTCCGCTACGGCTCCATCAGCGGCGCCTGGATCGGCGGCCGCTTCTAGCCCGGCGAAGCGACGAAAGGCCGGGAGACCGCCGTCGCGGTCTCCCGGCCTTTCGTCTTGCCGCGCAGGTCACCGCCAGCGGCACCGTGCGATTCGCCGGCCCCGACTCCCGACGCGGGCGCGCGCGTTGCTTGCCCGGGCAGCGCTTATGCCGTCCAGGCCTTGCGCCCGGGGGCAACATCGTTTATGCAAGACAAGGACGCAGGCCACGAGCGGGACCCTGCGCCGGCAGACGGGCATCCAGGCGGCAGCGACTCCCGTGTGGCGCGCAAGGGTAAGGCTTTTGCGCCGCGCGTCGAATAGAGGGTTGAAGAACTGTCGTCGAGCCACGGGGTTGTGACGTGAAACCGATCGATGAACTGCTCAGCGAGATGATGACGCGCAACGCGTCGGACCTCCATCTGAAGGCCGGGAGTCCGCCCGTGATGCGCGTCGACGGCGAGCTTTCCCTCATGGACCAGCCGCCGCTGACACCCGAGGACACCAAGGACGTCGCCGCCTCGATCATGACCGACAAGCAGATCCGCCGCTTCTCGGAGCACAACGAGATCGACTTCGCCTATTCGGCGCCGAACCTCGGCCGCTTCCGCGTCAACGTCTTCCGACAGCGCGGCAGCATCAGCATCGCCATGCGCCAGGTGACCACCAAGATCCCGACGTTCGAGGAGCTGCACCTTCCCGAGATCATCAAGCGCATCTCGCTCGAACCGCGCGGCCTGACGCTCGTCACCGGCACCACCGGCTCCGGCAAGACGACGACGCTGGCGGCGATGATCGACCACATCAACCAGCAGATGCGGCGCCACGTCGTCACCGTGGAAGACCCGATCGAGGTCCTGCACAAGGACCGCAAGTCGATCATCAACCAGCGCGAGATCGGCCTCGACACCGACTCCTACGCGACGGCGCTCAAGTACGTGCTGCGCCAGGACCCGGACGTGATCCTCATCGGCGAGATGCGCGACACCGAGACCGTCCAGGCGGCGCTGACGGCCGCCCAGACCGGTCACTTCGTGATGAGCACCCTGCACACGATCGACGCGACCGAGACGATCAACCGCATCATCGACTTCTTCCCGCTCCACCAGCAGAAGCAGATCCGCATCATGCTCGCCGGCACGCTCAAGGCGATCATCTCGCAGCGCCTCCTGGTGCGCGCCGACGGCGAGGGCCGCGTCCCGGCGGTCGAGGTCATGATCTGCACGAACCGCATCCGGGACTTCATCCTCGACCCCGAGCAGGCGCACCTCGTGCACGACGCCATCCGGGAAGGCGACTTCTACGGCATGCAGACCTTCGACCAGGCCCTGCTCAAGCTCTACGAGGAGGGCATGATCACGCTGAGCGACGCCGCCGCGGTGGCGGCCAACCCGCACGACTTCAAGCTGCTCGTGCAGTCGCAGGGACACGACGTCAGCCTGATGACCTTCTGAGTGCTCGCGGGCGGCACGTCAGAGACGCGGCGGGCGGCCCCCGGGGCCGCCCGCCGCGTCTCGTTCCTCGACAGGTGACCACCACCCGTCGGCGCGCTCGACCTCAGTAGACGACCTTGCGCGCCTCCAGGTGAAGGTCGACCTTGCGCTTGATGCGCTGCAGGGCGTTGTCGACGGTCTTGCAGTCGCAGCCCAGCTGGTTGGCGATGCGTTCGTAGGAGAGCCCCTGCAGGTACAGGCGAAGGACGCGGCCCTCGAGGTCCGAGAGCATACGGGTCAGACACGCGGTGAGGCTCTCCACCTCCTCCGACGAGATCACCTGGTTGACGGGGTCGTGGGTGCTCGGCCCCGGCAGGACGTCGGCGAGCGAGCAGTCGCCGTCGTCGGAGGCGTCGTTCGGCGACTGGCTGAAGGAGAGGTAGCCGTTCAGCGGCACGTGCTTCTGCCGCGTCGCCGTCTTGATGGCGGTGATGATCTGCCGCGTGATGCAGAGCTCGGCGAAGCTGCGGAAGGAGGCCTGCCTGTCGTCGCGATAGTCGCGCACCGCCTTGTAGAGGCCCAGCAGTCCCTCCTGGATGAGGTCCTCGGCGTCGCCGCCGGCGAGGAAGTACGAACTGGCCTTGAGGCGGACGAACTGGTGGTAGCGCAGCATGAGCGCGTCGAGCGCCGCCTGGCTGCCCCGCCGGTACGCGTGGACGAGAGCAAGGTCTGAACTCTCAGCGAAGGGTTGAGGGTTGTGCGCGTGGGTGGCGCTGCGTCCGGACTCCGCCTGACGCGTACCTTTCATCCCCCCACCTCCAGTCGACACCCCTGCAAACCGGGCCTTTGCCCCGTCGGGGGCGAGCTCAGACCGGCTTGTTCCTGAGATCCTCCAGTTTGCGCAAAGTCTCAGGGTCTACTTTATCCTCAAGCCGTGAGGGCATTCTAGTGGAGTCTCGGGCAGAGTCAAGTGCCTGCGCGGATCTTTCGTCGCCGGCCCCCGAGCTGAGCGCAGCGCCGAGCTCGGACGGGGTCATGCGGCGCACCCCGGCGCGCGCCGCCGTGCGCTGGACCTCGCCGTCGGCGCTGACGACGACCACCGAGACGTCGGCGGGCTGCCCGGCGATGCGCCGGGCGATGAGGGTGTCGGCGGTGAAGCGCCCGCCGGCGAAGCACACCTCGACGGGAGCGCCCGGGATCGGCCGGCTGCTCGTGCTTGACGCGCCGTGCCCGTCGTAGACCAGCACGGCGGCGGCGCCGACCGTCGCCACGTAACTCGCCAGGCGATCGGCCAGCCAGTCGCGGCGGGCGAAGAGCTCGTCCCTGGACGACCCCGGGAAACAGCGCGTGCAGCACGTTGTAGCCGTCGACGATGAAGAGCGTGCGCGTCATCGCGCGTCCGCGGCGGGTCCCCGGCGAGCGTCTCCGCCACCGTTCCGAAGCGCCTCTCCGGCGCCGCGCTGGCGCACGGCCTCGAAGAGGAAGAGCGCCGCGGCCACGCTCACGTTGAGGCTCTCGACCGGCGGCCTCATGGGGATCGCGGCGAGCGCGTCGCAGGTGCGCGCCACGAGCGGCCGCAGGCCGCGTCCCTCGGCGCCGAGGACGAGCGCGACGCGATCGCGCAGGTCGAGACCCGTGTACTCGACACCCCCTTCGCCGGCCGCGCCGTACACCCAGAAGCCCGCCGCCTTCGCGTCCTGCAGAAAGCGCGTCACGTTGGCGACCTGCGCGACCGGCAGGTGCTCGAGTGTGCCGGCGGACGCCTTGACCGCGGCCGGTGTGACGTGCGCGGCGCGGTGGCGAGGCACGACCAAGCCGGCGCAGCCGGCGGCCAGGGCGCTGCGCGCCACCGCGCCGAGGTTGTGCGGATCGCTCACCTCGTCGAGGACGACGAGAAGGTCGGCGCCCAGCAGCTCGTCGGCGTCGGCGTACGGGTACGCCGGCACCTCGAGGGCGACGCCCTGGTGCTCGCGCGAACCCGTGAGCGCCTCGAGCGCCTCGCCGTCGACGACCTCTCGTTCGAGGCCGGAGGGAACGTCGGCGCCGAGGGCGCGCAGGGCCGGCGCGGTCGCGGCGAGCCGCACGGCTCGCCGCCGCGCGCCGGCTGCCAGCGCCAGGCGCGCGACCTGGCGTCCGTAGATCCACTCGGTCATCTTCCGGCCCTTTCCTCGTCGCCCGGCGGACCCGCCTCAGGCCGCGCGGCACGACCTGCGTGCCCTGCGTCGTGTCGCGCACCTCGAAGCCACGCCGCCTGCAGCGCGTCGCGGACCCTGTCGGCGCTCGCCCAGTCCTTCTCGGCACGGTAGTGGTCGCGCAGCGCGCAGGCGTACGTCGCGTCGCCGCAGGCGAGGCGCTCGGCGTAGAGCAGCTCGAGGTCCGCCCAGCGTCCCTCATCGGCGAGCCGCGCCGCGGGCGGCAGGGTGACGTTCTCGGTCGTGCAGGTCTGTCGTCGGCGGCCGGCGTGACCCGGCGCGGCGTCCCGCGTCCGGCGCCGGCCTTGTCGGCGGTCCCGCAGCCGCCCCGACGCTGGCCGGGTCCGACGCCCACCGGCTCGGGCAGCCGATGAGCAGCGCTCTCGAGGCCGTCGACGATCGTGTCCTCGACCTCCTCGAGCACGTCCGCGTCGACCGCCGCGCCGGCCGGCGTCGGCGGCGCCGACGTAGCGGAACAGCTCGCGCGCCAGCACGAACAGCTCGCCCGAGCGCGCCGGCCGTGTTGAGGTCGTCGTCCATGTGCTCGGCGAAGGCCTGCGCGCCGCCTCCGCGGCCGCGCGCAGCTCCGCCGCCGGCAGCGACCGCGCCGTCGCCGGGGTGGTCGATCCGGAAGCCGGCCGTGCGCACCGCCTCGACAAGGCGGTCGTACGCGGCCTTCGCCTCGTCGAGCTTGTCGACCGAGAACTCGAGCGGGCTGCGGTAGTGCGTCGTCAGGAAGTACATGCAGCACGACGGCCGCCGGGTACCGGTCGAGCACCTCGCGCAGAAGGAAGATGTTGCCGACGGACTTGGCCATCTTCTCGCCACCGGAGCGGATCATGCCGTTGTGCATCCAGACGCGCGCGAAAGGCAGGCCGGCGGCCTCGCTCTGGGCGATCTCGTTCTCGTGATGCGGGAAGATGAGGTCGCGCCCGCCGCCGTGGATGTCGAAGCCGGCTCCGAGGTAGCGCAGGCCCATGGCCGAGCACTCGATGTGCCAGCCGGGGCGGCCCATGCCCCACGGGCTCTCCCAGGCGGGCTCCCCGGGCTTGGCCGCCTTCCAGATCGCGAAGTCGAGCGGGTCCTCCTTGCCGGGCTCGCCCTCGACCCGTGCACCCTCCTCGAGCTCCTCGATACGCTGGCCGGAGAGCCTGCCGTACCCGGCGAAGCTGCGCACGCGGAAGTACACGCTCCCCTCGGCCTCGTAGGCGTGGCCCGACGACACGAGCTGGCAGCAGAGGTCGACGATCTCGGGGATCGTCTCGGTGGCGAGCGGCTCGATGTCCGGGCGCAGGTCGGCGCCCAGGCGCCCCATGTCCTCGTGATAGGCGACGGTGAACTCCTCGCGACCTCGGCCGCGGTACGCCCTTCGGCGTTCGCCCTGGCGATGATCTTGTCGTCGACGTCGGTGATGTTCTCGACCAGGGTGACCTCGTAGCCTCGGTCGCCGCAGCCACGAACGCAGGACGGCGAAGGTGACGTACGGGCGCGCGTTGCCGACGTGCACGAGGTTGTAGACCGTGGGGCCGCAGCAGTAGATGCCGACCTTGCCCTCCTCGCGGGGGACGAGCTCCTCCTTCGACTGCGTGAGCGAGTTGTAGAGTCGGATCACGTGTCGGGCTCCCTCGGTCGGACGATGGCGAAGCGGAGGACGGCGGCCGGACGGCGGCGGCCGGACGGCGGCGTCTCGGTCGCCGGATTAAGGCCTAGCCCTCGACGCCGACGGCGCACCTCGAGCGCCGCACGGCGCGAGCGAGCGCCATAGCGCGATCGAGCGCCGCGAGCACGTAGTGCAGTTCGGGGCCGTGCTCGCGCCCGGTGAGCGCGACGCGCAGGGGCATGAGCAGGTCGCGCGCGGCCAGTCCACGCGCCCCGCCCCACGCGCGGTAGCCGGCGAGCGCCCGCGGGCGGCATCGGGGTCGAGCCAGTCGGCCGCCGCCGCCCGCGGCTTCGCGAGACTCTGCGAGCTGCGCGCCGGCGCCGCCGAGCAGCGCGACGCGCGGCCGCAGTGAGCCGCGGCGCCTCGAGCACGGCGGCGGCGAAGACCGGCGCGTCGCCGTAGGCGGAGAGCGACGGCTGGCAGGCCGCCGCCAGCGCCGCCGCCGCAGGCGGCGCGTGCCGGCGGGCAGCCGCTCGGCGAACAGCCGCCGCGTGCTCCTCCGGGTCGAGCCGCATGACGTACTCGTGCTGCAGCCAGTCCAGCTTGCCGGGTCGAACACGGCAGCGCTGGCGAGAGGCGCTCGAGCTCGAACTCGCGCACCAGACGCTCGCGCTCGAGCAGCTCGTCCTCGCCGTGCGACCACGAGAGCAGCGCCAGGTAGTTGACGAGCGCCTGCGGCAGGTAGCCCATCTCGCGGTACTCGCCGACCGACGTCGCCCCATGCCGCTTCGAGAGCTTGCCGCCCTCGGGGTCGAGGATCATGCCGTGGTGGGCGTAGCGCGGCGGCGGCGCATCGAGGGCCGCGCAGCAACAGCAGCTGGCGCGCGGTGTTGGTGAGGTGGTCGTCGCCGCGGATCACGTGGGTGATCGCCATGGCGGCGTCGTCGACCGCGGCGGCGAAGTTGTAGCCGGCGACGCCGTCGGAGCGCAGGATGATGAAGTCGCCGAAAGCGCCGGCGCCGAAGGTGACGGCGCCGCGCAGCAGCGTCGTCGACGACCGTCTCGGCGCTCGGGCACGGCGAAGCGCACGGCCGCCGGCTCGCCGGCGGCGAGCCGGCGCCGGCCTCGCTCGCGCGCCAGACCCGCACAGCGACGGTCGTAGCGCGGCGTGACGCCGGCGGCGCGCTGCTCGGCGCGCACCTCCTCGAGGCGCTCCTGGCTGCAGAAGCAGTGATAGGCGTGCCCGGTGGCGAGCAGTGCGGCCGCCGCCGCCCGGTAGCCTCGAGGCGCTCGCTCTGCCGGTAGGGCCCGACGGGGCCTCCGCTGTCGGGCCCTTCGTCCCAGTCGAGCCCGAGCCAGCGCGAGGTCCTCGAGGATCGACTCCTCGTGCCGCGTCTGCGAGCGCGCCGCGTCGGTGTCCTCGATGCGCAGCACGAGACGCCGCCCGCGTGGCGCGCGAACAGCCAGTTGAACAGCGCTGTGCGCGCCGAGCCGATGTGCAGCTCCCCCGTCGGGCTCGGTGCGAAGCGTACTCTTACCGTCGAGTCAAGCTTGATGGTTCTCTCCGCCGTCGCGGGTTTCTCCTGCAAACCGGGGTCCAGTCTATCACCCGGCCGTGCGGCCCCGGGCGTCACCGGATCCGCCGCCTGCGACGACCGGCGGAGCGCCGCAGACCCCTTCCGCCGGCACCCTGATAGACTCGCCTTTCCCGAGCGACGTGCTCGCCGGGCGATCAGGGGACGACAGGAGTCGCGCTGCCGCACGACCAGGAGACCACTCCCTACCTCGACGCCGGTCAGTGTCCTAGGACGGGGTGGCTGCAGGAGGCGCAGCGCGGCTGCAGCCGTGGTCGCAGGCGCGTGTCCGGCGTGGTCCTGAGCCTCAGGAGCCTCGCCGAGGGCGACGAGCTGCGCCGCGGCGGACTCCTCCGGGGCGGCGAACTTGTGCGGGCGCTCGTCGCCCGACTCGGGGTCGGGGAGTAGGCCCAGCCGCCGCCGACGTCGAGCACCTCGGGGACGAAGCCCGTCGCGTCGCGCAGCCGGGAGATGGCGCCGACGACGTCGCGCATCGCGGCGGCGTGGTAGTGTGAAGTGCGACTCCGGCGATGGCGACCCCGTGTCTGCGTCTGTGTGCGGGGCCGGGGCCATTGTCTGCGTCTTCTGCGAAGAGAGTGGTCTACCGGCACGGCGCGAGGCACCGCTTGTCGAGCCCGCGGAGCGCCCACGGGAGTGGGGGGATGGAGCGGCAAGACCATCGTGCGATGCACGCAGGGCCAGCAAGGACGAGACTGCGGAGGTGATGCACATGGAGCAGAGGATCCCGACCCGTATGGGCGACGGCTCGCTTGTCGAGATGACTCGCTCCGAGATCAAGGTCCGATCTCGAAGACGGCACCGCAGGTCTGCCAAAACGCGCCAAGTGCCCGGAGACTCACCGCCGACGAGCTCGACCACCTGCTCGACATCTACGCCTCGGCGGCGCGCTTCACCGCCGTCGACATCGGCGACGAAGTCATCATGACCAACGACGGCACGGGCACCAAGCACATCGGCAACCGCGTGCAGGACCTGCAGACGTTCGAGCAGCTGCTCGGCATCGACATCGTCGAGCTCTGGCAGATCGACTACTCCTACAAGGCGATCAAGACCAACGTCGCCCACGAGGGCCAGTCGATGAAGATCGCCCAGTCGCTGTGCACCAACCCCATCCAGTACGGCGCCATGCCCGACATGGGCCGCTACTCCAAGCCCGACGGCCCCATCCCGAACTGGTCCGAGCTGCTGCCGCTGGGCAAGATCGACGAGGCTCGCGAGGCGCAGGAAGAGGCCGCCGAGATGCTCGTCGAAGACATCAACTTCGTCGCCGACCACATGGTCGAGGCGGGCACCGACGGCATCGACTTCGACACCACCGGGCGCGGCCGGCGACGCCGACTTCCTCGCCGGCCTCAGGGCCTGCCGCATGCTGCGCGAGAAGTACCCCTGGCTGGGCATCGAGATCGGCATGGCGAGCGAATTCGTGCTCGGCATGCACGGCCAGCTCGAGTTCGACGGCGAGCGCCTCGCCGGCATGTGGCCCAAGGACCAGATCCGCATGGTGCAGCAGGCCGGCGCCAGCATCTACGGCCCGGCGGTCAACATCAACACCGGCAAGTCGACGGCGTGGAACATGGCCCGCGCGATCACCATCATCAAGCCGGCCATGGAGTTCGCCGAGATCCCCGTGCACGTCAACGTGGGCATGGGTGTCGGCGGCGTGCCGACCTGCGTGTACCCGCCGGCCGACGCCACCTCGAGGGCCGCCAAGGCGTTCGTGGAGATCCTCAAGATCGACGGCTACTAGGCGGGTACAGGTGATTCCCTCGGCATGGAGTCTGCCCACACGCAGGCTTCGGGCATGGGCGGGATGCGGACGGCCGGAGACCTGGTCGCACGTATGCAGATGACCCGGAGGATGCGTCTCAAGGAGGCGAAGCGGTACGTCGCCGACAAGCTCAGCTGCACGCCGCACGACCTGTCGGACCCGATCGGCCATGGAGCAGCTGAGGCTGGAGAACGGCCTTGGCACCTTGGCGATTACGTCGACGGCGCGCCCGACGAGCCCGGGATGATGGAGGCCAAGTTCAACATCGCCAGACTGCTAGACGTGCCGATCAACTGCGTCGAGCGATTCAGGCGGCGCGCTCACCTCTAGTGTCGCGTCTCGTCCCACGCCTCGCGGCGCAGTCAGTGCGCGACTTGAAACGGCCCGGTGTTGATGTACGCCGTGAACACCGTATGCTGGTGACCGTCGTCGCGCGCCCTTGAGGGCACGATCCTCCCAGGGACCGAGCCTCCGTCAAACCCGCGGGTGGCAATCGTGCGCTACCTGTGTGTGGCAGGGTTGGGCGCGCGTTAGTCTTGGCCATGTTGTCGCGGTGCGGACCCCTTAGCCCCTCGTCAACGCATCTACGCTAGTCCGCCCCCGTCGACCACGAGCATAGCCCCGGTCACCCAAGAGGACGAGTCCGAGGCCAGGTACAGGACTGCCCGCGCGATGTCTGTGGGTGAGCCGATGCGCGCCAAGGGTCGCTCGGCGGAGCCGGCCAGGAAGGCCCTCTCGTCCTCACCAAGCTGGCGCGCCTCCTCACGCAGCATGCCAGTGTCCGTGTCGCCCGGACAAACGCAGTTGACTCGGATGTTCTGAGGGCCGTGATCGATCGCCATCGCGCGCGTCAGGTTGACCACCGCGCCTTTGGACGCGCAGTAGCTCGCGGCATGCCAGCCGCCCTTAAGGCCCCACCCAGACCCGGTGTTCACTATCGCCCCACCATCGGGCAGCATGGCCGGGATGGCGTGCTTGCACATGAGGAAGACCGACGTCAGGTTAACCGCAATGACTCGAGCCCACTCCTCTTCCGTCGTCTCGACGACGTCAGCGCGGCGGATTATGCCCGCGTTGTTGCAGAGTATCTCGAGACCTCCGAACTGCTGGTTGACGGTCTCTACGGTGCGGCGGCAGTCTGCTGACGATGTCACATCCCCTACCACGAAGACCGCTTTGCCTCCCGACTCCCGGATTCCGGCCGCGACTGCCTCGCCTGCGGCCGCGTTCACATCGACGGCCACGACCGCCGCGCCTTCTGCGGCCAGCAGTTCGGCCGTCGCCTGGCCGATGCCGGACGCGGCAAGGCTGACGCAGCCTGAGCTTCGCGGCGGAAACGCCGGAGCGCATCCCGGTTCTCCGCGAGCTCGGGCGGGAGGAACTTCAGTGCCACCTTGCGGCCCAAACGGGTGTCCAGGGCTTCGTAGACGACACCCATCCCACCGCACCCGATCTTCTTCTGGACCAGGTAATGCAACAACGAGCGTCCAGCCAACCCTTCGAGGTTTACTGGGGCATCCATGGTTGTGTCCGGAAACAGTGAGACGCGAGTTCTTTCGCAAGGATACTACCACCACCCGCCGAACAAATCACCCCTGCGTTTGTCCAGGTGGCGCTTTTCGGGTCAACCAATACCTTCAGATTGTTCGCCGGCTAGCGCAATGCCCGAAGTATACTGGCGTGTTTTTAATTTTCAGCAGAATTCATCCCAGGACGATGATCATGAACGTAAATCCATCTGCCGTTTCCGGAGGGAGCGTTCCCGGATTCCTTCCCGCCTTCCACGTAGTAGCGCGCTCGATTCCGGAAGCCTATTACGGCGCCCTCAAAGCCGTCCACTATGGCGGAGCAACGCTCAGAACGCAGTACGACCGGCGGAACGCCGATGGAACCTTCGTCGATCCGCCCGGCAAGGATGCGAAGGTTTTTATTCTGATTCAGGAGCCGTTCGCGCAGCCGCGATTTCCGGTTCTCAGTTTCTGCGAACGCGGCAAGTACATCGCGGAATTCCTTGGCGCCAAGGATCACCTCGTGGTTCCCTATCTGGAACTGCTGAAGATGGTGCACGCCGGCGAGGAATTCGAGGCGACGCAGTGGCCCTATTGCTATCACCAGCGCCTGGCGGCCTACCCGCGGTCAAATGGGAGCACGATCGATCAGCTCGAGATCCTCCTGGAAAAAATTGCGAAGGATCCGATCTCCCGACGCGCGGTGGCCACGACGCGGGTGCCCGAAATCGATCTTTTCATGGCCGCGGACATGCCATGCCTGAGCGAAATCCAGCTTCGTGCCATCGAGGATGGGCAGGGACGGCTGGTCCTGAACATGCACGCTGTCTGGCGCAGCCGGGATCTGTATAAGGCTTGGCCAGACAACCTGATCGGCATCACCAACCTCCAGGCACGACTTGCAGCCCGTCTGGCCGAGAAGACCGGGCGCGAGGTCCTGGTCGGACCTTACAGCGAAACAAGCGGCTCGCTTCACATCTATGGACAGGACTACAAAACGAAGGGAATGGACAAATTTTTCGACCGATTTCCCGATTCGGAATCTTTTGTCCGGCGGGCGCGAACAAGCGAGCAGGTGCGGGATGTGGAAATCATCCCCCAGCTGGAAGATCTGCTCGGGGAGACGACCTGGAAATTTCCTCCGGAGTCCGTGTCACTGATCCGCGGTCTGATCGAAGACTACGTCTCGGGCCGTTTTCTCCCGTAAAAGGGGTTTTCCTCTCCGGGGGAATCGCGGAAAAATGAGGACTGTCCCCATTTTTCGTGCGACAATAGCGCATCCATGGCACAGCCCATCATCGAAATCCGAGATCTAAAAAAATCATTTCAGGGTACACAGGTTCTCCGGGGCATCAGCCTGGATATCGATGCTTCGCAGCTGACCGTCCTGATCGGACCCTCCGGTTGTGGGAAATCCACGCTGCTGCGCTGCCTGAACGGGCTCGAGACATTTGACGAAGGGCAAATCTCAATCAACGGGATGACTCTCAGCGGCCGTGGCGCAAAATCGCAAACAGACCGAGCCCGTGACCGCGCCACTCACGAATTGCGCGGGATGGTGGGAATGGTTTTCCAGTCCTTTAACCTGTTCCCGCATATGACGGTCCTGGAAAACGTCGCGCGGCCTCCGCAGATCGTTCAGCGCGTTTCCGCCGCCGCCGCGAAGGCAACGGCACTGGAGTTGCTCGAGAAAGTGGGGCTGAAGGACAGGGCAGGGCTCTATCCCGAGCAGATCTCCGGGGGACAACAGCAAAGGGCCGCGATCGCAAGGGCGCTCGCGATGAAGCCCACGGTCCTCCTCTATGACGAACCGACCTCAGCCCTGGACCCTGGCCTCGTCGACGAAGTTCTTGCGGTGATGAAGGAACTCGATTCCGAGGGAATCACGCAGGTGGTGGTTACGCATGAAATGCGGTTTGCTCGCGACGTCGCGGAAAAGATCGTGTTTCTCTGCGAGGGAGTCGTTGCAGAAGAAGGGGAACCGGAACAGCTCTTCACCAATCCCCGAGATCCGCGTACACGGCAGTTTCTCAAAAGGTTTCTCTAGCATGACTGGTCTACGGTCGGGTGTGGCACTGATCTGCTTGATGCTGGCGGCAGCCGTTTCCGGAGTTGCGCAAACTGCAAAATCGCCCCTGACATGGGGGGCGGATGCCGAAGGTGGCGCCCCATACGAATTTCAGGACCCGCGCGATCCTTCCCGGGTGATCGGATTCGAAGTCGATATCGCGGAAGCCATCGGGCGTATACTCGGGCGCCAGATGCAGTTCGTGCAGAATCAGTGGGACGGGCTGGTCCCCGGGCTCGAGCGCGGCAATTACGACATGATCATTTCCGGGCTTGAGATCACGCCCGATCGCGCACAGGTCATCAGTTTCAGTCGCCCCTATTACGTTACGTACGAGCAGCTCGGTATCCGGGCCGGTGAATCCCGGATCCGTGACCTGGAGGATTGTGCCGGAAAGCAGGTAGGGACTCTGAAAGGGAGCCTGGCGCAGAGAATCCTCGAGAAACGCGGCGATCTGAACGTCGTGAGCTACGACGGCCAGATCAACGCCTACGAGGATCTGCTCAACGGGCGGCTCGATGCGGTGATGATGGACTACATCATCGCGCTGTACAACATTGCCCCGATGCCCAGCCTGCGTATGGTGGGAGGCCCGATCGGCCGCCTCGAATACGGGATCGGGGTGCGGAAGGACGATCCGGCGCTGCTGGGAGACATCAACCGCGCGCTGTCCCGGATGATCGAAACCGGCGAGCTGCGCCGGATTCTCCAGAACTGGAACATCTGGACGCCGATGTGCGCGGAATACTTCCAGGACCCGACGCTTTCGACCGAAAAACCGGGCGCCTTCGAAGAGTATCTGAAAAGCCGCCAGCAGACAGTCAGCGGATGGGGCTCAGTGAAGCGCTACGCCGGCTACCTCCCTCTTCTGGCCAGAGGGGCTCTCGTAACCCTCGAATTATCCCTTCTTTCCATGGTGCTGGCGGTGAGCCTGGGCCTGATTGTGGCGCTCTCGCGCCTGTACGCGCCCTCCGTGCTCCGCATCGCTATCCTCTGTCTACATTGAATCGATCCGGGGGACGCCGCTTCTGATTCAGCTGTTCCTGATTTTCTACGGCCTGCCGCACCTCGGAATCCGTTTGTCTCCGTTTCTCGCGGCTATCGTCGGTTTGGGTCTGAACTACAGCGCATACGAAGCGGAAAACTATCGGGCCGGAATCCAGTCGATTCCGCGCACCCAGATGGAAGCCGCGCTGGCGCTCGGGATGACCCGGGCCCAGGCGTTGCGTCATGTGATCGTGCCCCAGGCGATGCGGCTGGTGATTCCCCCTGTGACCAACGATTTCATTGCACTGCTCAAAGATTCCTCGCTGGTTTCCGTCATTACGATGGTGGAACTAACGAAAGCGTACAGCCAGCTCGCCAGCATCCACTATGACTACCTCGGCATCGGGCTTCTCGCCGCCGCGATGTATTTCCTGATCGGATTGCCGTTCGTGCGGCTCGCGAGACTGGCGGAGAAATATTTCACGCCGGCTCAGCAGGCGATGGCCATCGGAGGAAAACAGCGCCAGGCAGTCTGAAATCGGGGGCATCCACTCCGTTCACTCATTTCTGGAAGCTCCGGATTGCCGGTGAACGTCCGACTGATGCCTGGAATCAGGCAAAAGGGATGGACGTCCCCGATTTCCTCAGGCCAGCATGATAAAATGCGGCGGCAGGAGGCCGCTATGGCGGATGAAATAGCGAAAATTCGCGCACCGCGCGGGCTCGAAATGAACTGCCTGGGCTGGCAACAGGAAGCCGCACTCAGGATGCTGATGAACAACCTCGATGTGGCCGAGCGTCCGGAGGAGCTGATCATCTACGGCGGCAACGGAAAGGCGGCGCGGAATTGGGATTGCTATCACGCCATCGTGGCGTCCCTCAAAGCGCTGAAGAATGATGAAACGCTTCTGGTGCAGTCCGGCAAGCCGGTCGGCGTTTTTCGGACGCACGAGTATTCCCCGCGCGTGCTGATTGCAAACTCAAACCTGGTTGGAAACTGGGCGAACTGGGAGGAGTTCCGCCGGCTGGAAAAGCTCGGGCTGATCATGTTCGGCCAGATGACCGCGGGGAGCTGGATTTACATCGGCAGCCAGGGAATCATTCAGGGCACTTACGAAACGTTCGCCGCTGTGGCGCGGCGGCATTTTGGCGGCAGTCTGCGCGGAAAAATTCTGGTATCCGGCGGCCTGGGCGGTATGGGTGGAGCCCAGCCGCTTGCCGCCACGATGGCCGGAGCGGTTTTTCTGGGAGTTGAGGTTGATCCCGGCGCGGATTCAGAAACGCCTGGACACCGGATACTGCGACACGATTTCTTACAATCTCGACGAAGCGCTGAAAACGGCAAAGGAAGCTGCCGGGCGCGGTGAAGCACTTTCGATCGGGCTGGTGGGCAACTGCGCGGAAGTCCTGCCGGAAATGGTCCGGCGCGGGTTCATTCCCGACGTCCTGACAGACCAGACGAGCGCCCACGACCCCCTGAACGGTTATGTCCCGGCCGGTTTTTCCCTGGCAGAAGCGGCACGGCTCCGGAAGGAAGATCCCGAAGAATACCTGAAGCACAGCATGGAATCGATTGCAGTCCACGTCTGCGCCATGCTGGATCTCCAGGCGCGCGGCGCGGTGACTTTCGACTACGGCAATAACATCCGTGGGCAGGCCCTGAAGGCGGGCGTGACCAATGCGCTGGACTTTCCCGGATTCGTGCCCGCCTACATCCGGCCGCTCTTCTGCGAAGGTCGTGGCCCGTTCCGCTGGGCCGCCTTGTCCGGGGATCCGGCCGATATCGCGATCACCGACGACCTTGTCCTGGAGATGTTCCCGGAAAACGAGTCCCTGTGCCGCTGGATCCGGCTGGCTCGGGAGACGAATCCAGTTCCAGGGATTGCCCTCCCGGATCTGCTGGCTTGGTTACGGCGAGCGCGCCGCGTTCGGCGCTGCGAATGAACGAGCTGGTCTCTCGCGGCAAAATCCGCGCGCCGATCGTCATGGGGCGGGACCACCTCGATTGCGGCTCGGTCGCATCGCCCGTACCGGGAGACCGAAAACATGAAAGACACCTCGGATGCAGTCGCCGATTGGCCGATTCTGAACGCGCTCCTGAACACCGCAAGCGGGGCCTCCTGGATTTCCTTCCACCACGGCGGCGGAGTCGGGATGGGATATTCCCTGCACGCAGGCCAGGTGACGGTAGCCGACGGGACACAGGAAATGGCGCGGCGCATCGACCGCGTGCTCACCAACGATCCCGGGATCGGTGTCGTTCGCCACGCGGATGCGGGATATGGCGAGGCGATCGAATTCGCGGGGAAAAAAGACATACGCATCCCGA
>CAVPRQ010000018.1:87500-173821 GCA_963707855.1 uncultured Thermoleophilia bacterium | reverse complement strand
CAGGCTGGGCGTAGCCAGGCCCAGCCTGAACGACACGAGCCAGAACGGCCGCGGCCGCCGCGCAGCGGCGGCCGCGGCCGTCACGACCGACCAACGACGGAGGGCGCGGGCGTGGGCGGATTCGACATCGTGACCGAGGTGAGAAGGGCGCCGGCGGAGCTCGTAGAGCGCTACCGGCAGATCGCGCCGTCCACGCTCGGCCACCTCATCGACGGGCACGCGCTCGACCCCGGGATCGAGGCGCTGCTGCCGGGCACCCGGGTCACCGGGCCCGGCGATCACGGTGCAGACCAGCGGGCGCGACTCGACGGTCTGCCACAAGGTCATGGACTTCATCGAGCCCGGGGACGTCGTCGTCATCGCGAGCGACGGCCGGGCCGAGCGGGAGTACTCCTGCTGGGGCGAGATGATGATGCTGGCCGCCAAGGTGGCCGGCGCCGCCGGCGTGGTGATCGACGGGCCGCTCACCGACGTCCAGCAGCTGCGCGAGATAGGCCTGCCGGTGTTCGGCCGGGGCGGTCCGCGATCACGACGCAGCTGCTCGGCGAGGGCGGCTCCATCAACCGCCCGGTCGTCTGCGGCGGCCTCGTCGTCAACCCCGGCGACCTCGTGCTGGGCAGCGACGACGGGGTGCTCGTGCTCTCGCCGGCCGAGGCGGAGCAGCTCTACGCCGAGGCGTTGAAGGAGGAGACCGGCGACGCCGAGTACCGCGACGACCTTCTCGCCGGCAAGCGCCCCTCGCAGCTCTACGACATCGACGGCCTCATCGAAGGGAGCATCCATGGGTGACGCACGCGAGCCTCTCTTCGAGAAGGGGGTCGACTACGGCGCCCAGAGCTGGCGCGCCGTCGCCGAGCAGCGGGCGGCGGGGACGCAACCCCTCGTCGTGATCCCCTCCGGAGCCATCGAGGTATACGGCCCGCACCTGCCCCTCGGCTCCGACTCGGTCGTGGCCGTGGCGGTCGCGCGCCGGGTCGCCCGCGAGCTGAAGGCCGTCTGCACGCCGCTCATCCCCGTCGGCTACTCGCGCGACCTCATGAGCCATCCCGGCACCCTGACCGTGACGCCGGACGCCTTTCGCGCCTACTTCGAGGGCGTCTGCCTCAGCCTCGTGCACTGGGGCTTCCGCGACCTGCTCTTTCTCAACACGCACGCCGGCAACGTGGGCCTGATCGACCAGATCGCGCTCGACCTGATCGAGCAGCGCGGCGTGCGCTGTCTGCAGGTCGACTGGTGGCGGTACGCGAACCGGGTGGCCGCCGACCTCATGTCGGGCGGCCCCTGGGTGGTCGGGCATGCGGGCGAGCTCGGCACCTCGGTGCTGCTGGAGGTGGCGCCCGAGCTCGTCGATCTGTCCGCGGCGGTCGACGAGGAGCCCGAGGGCGATCCGTGGCCGGCCGGGCTCGAGCGGTACGACGCGTACGCCGACCACAGCGAGTCGGGCGTGATGGGCCGGCCGTCGCTCGCCTCCGCGGAGAAGGGCAAGGCGATCGTCGAGCGCTGCGTCGCGCAGATCTGCCGCGACGCGCGCGAACACTTCGACGGGGAGGAGACAGAATGAGCTTCAAGGTCGCCGCCGTCCAGATGCAGACGGGCCCGTCGAAGGACGAGAACGTCGCCGCCGCGATGGCGATGGTCGAGGAGGCGGCCGGCCAGGGCGCGGACCTCGTGTGCCTGCCGGAGTACTTCACGTATCTGGGCCCGGAAGAGCGGTACGGCGAGGTCGCCGAGACGGTCGACGGAGAGACGCTCACCGGTCTCGGCGACCTCGCCGCCCGCTTCGGCATCCTCATCCATGCCGGCAGCCTGGTCGAGCCGTCGCCCTACGCCGGCAAGTTCTACAACACCAGCGTGCTGATCGACCGCGCCGGGAAGCAGCACGGGCTCTACCGCAAGATGCACCTCTTCGACATCGACGTGCCCGACGAGGTCACCGACCAGGAGTCCGCCTTCACCGCGCCTGGGGAGGAGCTCACCGTCGTCATGCTGCCGGAGTTCGCGGCGGGCATGTCGATCTGCTTCGACCTCCGCTTTCCCGAGCTGTACCGCGTCCTTGCGGCGGCCGGCGCCCAGGTGCTCTTCGTGCCGGCCGCCTTCGCCTACGCGACCGGAAAGGTGCACTGGAAGGTGCTGCTCCAGGCGCGCGCGATCGAGAACCACGCCTACGTGGTGGCCGCCGATCAGGAGGGCGACGCCAGCGGCCACCCCCTGTGGGGCCACACGATGATCATTGACCCGTGGGGGGCGGTGCTTGCGGAGCGCGAAGCCGACGGCGCCGGCATCATCTACGCCGACATCGACATCGCGGAGGTCGAACGGCGCCGCGAGCAGGTCCCCGTGCTGAGCGTGCGGCGGCCCGACCTGTACGAGAAGCCGGTGCGCGTGGAGAAGGTCGTCTAGGCCGCCGCGCGCCATCCCGTCATCACCGCCGAAGGGTCGCAAGAGGCCCCAGCCGGGTATGAACGCGCCATGCCGAAGCGCGATGGACAGACGAAGGCGGGCGCGAGGCGCGAGACGGGCGCCGCGCGCGGGGCGGGCGCGACGCGCGGGGCGCCCGCGGCCGCAGTCGTCCGCACGAGCCCGTTCCACGAGCGCACGGCGGCGCTCAACCGGGTCCAGCTGTGGAGCCACTGGGCGAACTACCTCGCCGCGGACCGCTACCAGCTGAGCGACAAGGCGGAGTACTTCGCCGTGCGCAACGCCGCCGGCATCTTCGATTCGAGCCCGCTCTACAAGTACCGATCGGCGGGCCCGACGCGGAGGCCTTCCTCGCCGGGGTGCTCGCGCGCGACGTCCGGGCGTGCCCGCCCGGCTGCGCCCAGTACACGTGCTGGCTCGACGACCGCGGCTTCGTCGTCGAGGACGGCGTCGTCCTGCACGTGCGGCCGGGCGAGTACCTGCTGACGAGCGCCGAGCCCAACTTCGCCTGGTTCGCCGATCGCATCGGGCGCATGGACGTCCGCTTCGACGAGGTCAGCGACGAGATCGGCACGCTCGCCCTCCAGGGTCCGCGCTCGCGCGACCTGCTGACGAAGCTCGTCCCGCAGGTGGAGCGGCCTCCCGTACTTCGGCGTGGCCGCCGGCAAGATCGGCGGCGCCTCGGTGACGGTGAGCCGCACCGGCTACACCGGCGACCTCGGCTACGAGATCTGGGTCGACGCCCCCGACGCCCTGCGCGTCTGGGACGCGCTCTGGGACAGCGTGCAGGGCCACGGCGTCCAGCCGTTCGGCCTCGATGCCCTGAACATGCTCCGCATCGAGGCCGGCATGCTCCTCCTCGAGGCCGACTTCGACTCGAGCCGCTACGCCTTCAACGACGCCCACCGCTCCACGCCGATCGAGCTCGGCTGGGGCTGGATGTTCGGCGACCTCAAGAAGGACGACCGCGCCTTCGTCGGCCGGCGCGCGCTGGAACGCGAGATCGCCGGCAAGACGTCGCGCTGGGCGATGCGCGGCCTCGTCGTCGACTGGCAGGACTACGACCGCGTCTACGACGCGGCCGGCCTCATCCCGCCGAAGGACCACACGCCGGTGACCGGCGACTCGATGGTCTACGTGGGCGGCGACGGCGGCGATCGCGGCGGCCACGGCGGCGGCGACGCCCTCGAGCAGGCCGGCTACGCGACGAGCTTCATGTACTCGCCGATGCTCCAGCACCACATCGCCATCGCCCGGGTCCGCCCCGACCTCGCGAAGCCCGGCACGAGGGTCAAGCTCGAGTTCACCGTCGACCACCACTACGAGCAGGTCGCCGCGCACGTCGCCCGGCTGCCGCTCTACAACCCGCAGCGAAAGACGGCCTGAGATGAGCACGAAGAAGACACCGGACAAGGCGGCGAAGAAGGCGCGGCGCGCCGACGAAGGCCTCGCGCGCCGAGCGCACCTACGACGCGATCGTCGTCGGCGGCGGCCACAACGGCCTCGTCAACGGCGCCTATCTCGCCAAGGCCGGCCTGCGCACCCTGATCCTCGAGCGGCGCCACCTCGTCGGCGGCGCCGCCATCACCGAGGAGCTGCGCCCCGGCTTCTGGTTCACGACCTTCTCGTACGCCCTCTCGCTGCTGCGCCCGCAGATCGTCCAGGACCTGGAGCTCGTCAAGCACGGCTTCATGCCGCTGCTGATGTCGTCGACCTTCGCCCCCATGGAGAACGGCGACTACCTGTGGCTGACGCAGGACCACGGCCAGAACCTCAAGGAGATCGCCCGCCACAGCAAGCACGACGCCGACGCCTACGAGCAGTACAGCCACGACGTGAACAAGGTCGCGCAGGCGCTCAAGCCGCTGTTCGACCAGGCGCCGCCCGACCTCTTCAGCGACGACCCGGAGGAGCTCCTCGCGCTCGCGCAGCTCGGGCAGCGCTTCCGCGGCATGGACAAGCGCACCCTCCACAACGCCGTCCGCCTGCTCACCGGCAGCGCCGCCGACTTCCTCGACGACTACTTCGAGTCCGAGATCCTCAAGGGCTACCTCGCGAGCTCGAGCATCATCGGCACCAAGGTCGGGCCGCGCTCGCAGGGCTCCGGCCTCGTCCTGCTCTACCACGCGCATGGGCGAGCACGACGGCGAGTTCGGCGCCTGGTCGTTCCACAAGGGCGGCAACGGCGGCTTCACGCAGGTGCTCGCCCGCGCGGCGCAGGCGTTCGGCGCCGAGATCCGCCTCGAGTCGCCGGTCGCCGCGGTGCTCACGAAGAACGGCCGCGCCACCGGCGTCGCGCTCACCGACGGCACCGAGTTCTACGCCGACACGGTCGTGAGCGCCCTCGACCCGCGCCACACCTTCCTCGAGCTCGTCGACCCGCGCGAGCTGCCCGACGACCTCGTCGAGACCGTCCAGCGCTTCCGCTTCCAGGGCACCTCGTCCAAGGTGAACTTCGCCCTCGACGGGCTGCCCCAGTTCCCGGCCCTGCCCGGCCGCGAGGACGTCTTCCGCGGGTTCACCAACATCGGGCCCTCGATCGACTACCTCGAGCGCGCCTTCGACGAGGCCAAGTACGGCTGGTACAGCTCGCGGCCCTACATCGACGGCGCCATCCAGAGCACCATCGACCCCGACATGGCGCCGCCCGGCAAGCACGTCATGTCGTGCTTCATCCAGTACACCCCCTACAAGCTGCGCGAGAGCGACTGGGACACCGAGAAGGAGAACCTGGGCGACACCGTGCAGCGGACGCTGGAGTCGTTCTTCCCCGGGTTCGGCGACCTCGTCCTGCAGCGCGAGGTCGTGACGCCGCTGCACATCGAGCGCACGGTCGGGCTCTCGGAGGGCAACATCTTCGCCGGCGAGTTCTTCGCGCCGCAGATGTTCTTCTTCCGCCCGGCGCCGGGCTGGTCGCAGTACCGCACGCCGATCGAGGGCTACTACCAGTGCGGCTCGGGCACGCACCCCGGCGGCTGCGTCATGGGCGCCCCCGGCAAGCTGGCGGCGGAGCGGATCCTCAAGGACCGGGGGAAGGGGCGGCGCGGGTAGGGCGGCGGCTCAGGACTATGCGCGAGCTACGCCGCGATCGCCTTGAGGCGACGGGTGTCGGGGCCCGCGGTGTGCGCGGCAGGCGCAGCCGTTGCAGGCGTGACAACGTGGCCGTGCCGGTCGCCCAGCACGGTCCGTCCCTGCGGCGCCACGACTCGGCTGGGGGCGTTGATCTCCAGCCCTTCGTCCAGGGCCCACGTGATGTAGTCGTCGAAGGCATCACGGAGATTGCGCAGTGCCTCGTCCTTCGTGAGGCCATCGCCGGCTATCTCCGGGATCTCCTTGATGCGGTAGAGGAGGTATCGCTCGTTGCCCTCGGTGCGGATCTCGAATGAGCGTCCGTAGGGCTGCCTGCGGTAGTAGTCAAGTCCTTGTTCACGTGGCTCCTCTCCCTGGAGACGGAGAAGCTCATCGATGGTGGCCACTGCATCGGCCACGACGTAGTCCCTCAACGACCGATGCCGCGGGACCTGTCCACGCAACTGTGGGTAGTCGGAGTGACGGTAGTGTACATGGTTGCCCACGTCCCGGGCGACGAAGCCGAAGCCCTCGTACAACTTGCGCACTTGCTTCTCGCCCCAGCCGGACTTGTTGCGGCGCATGCGCTCCAAGAGCTTGCGTGCGCTCTTCGGATAGGCGTTGAGAGGTTCTGGATCTGAGCTCACGGGGCGAGACCGCGTGAGTCAGGGCTTCAGTACCTTGATGCGCAGGGGAACGGTCTCTTCGTAGCGATCGTCAATGAGGATGTCGACGGCATGCGGACCGGCACCCGAGAACGTGACGTTCCCGAGCTCGACCACCATCTGCAGAGCACCTTCATCGTCGCTCTCGGGCGACACGTCCGCGGAGAAGTCGGCCTGCAGGGTCCGGACCACCTCGTGCCCGTCTGGGTCGACGAGTCGCACCTTGAGATTGTGGGCACCGGCTGTCGACGGGTCCGTAGCACACGCGCAGAGCCAAGTGAAGCGACCGGTGCGTCGCCGGCAGAGCCGGTACGAGAATGGTGTCGAACACGCCAACGATCACCAGCTTCTGGTCTTGAGTCGTGGTGGCGTAGTCGGCCAGTACGGCGAGGTCTACGCGCATGCGGTACCTCCGACGCTATGGGGTGTGCCTGCTGTGCCCGTCTGCGAGGTGTCGCGCCTGCAGCGTCTCGTCGGCATGGTAGCAGAGAGTCCGAGAGCCGGGCAGAGTGACAATTCGGCGCTGAAGCGTCCACGCGCAGCTGGCAGGAGATGCCGCGTGCGACCCGGAGTGCTTCGTTCGTCACCTTGACCGCGGCGCTCGCGCACGGATACTGCCCGCAGAGGTCGGGAACTGCGTAGCGGGTCCCGGCCTTACCCTTGGGCAACACGGACCAGGCCCGCACCCTCGTAGCTGCCTCGTCTGCGCCGCCGCTCGCCCTCGACGATCGTCCGAGTCCCCGCGGGGCGACCCGCCGTCGAGAACCCGCCGATGGGCGAGACCACGAGGTCTGCCATGCTGCAGACCGGCGCCCGGATCGCGCTCTGGCCCCGGCGCAGTTCAGCCTCTCGCGCGCCACGTCGCCGTGTACTCGACGCCCGCCGGCAGGTCCAGCCCCGGGTCGTCGACGACCCAGCGCCCGTCGAGACCGGACTCGCGCGCGACGAGCGCGAAGTGGCACATGGCGATGCCGAGGTCGACGCGCTGCAGGTCGGCGATGCGCAGCGCCCTGAACACGGGGCTGCCCTTGCCGTACCCTTTGGTGCGCCGCAGGAGGAAGTGCCAGTCGCGACCGGCGCCGTCGCCGCCGCGAGAGGCGTCGCCGACGCCGTCGCGCACGATGCGCCACGGCTGCTTGTTGGTCGCCGACGGCGCCATGCGCACGGCCTCGAGCGCGGCGGCGTAGCGGCCCGCGCTCGCGGCCGGCAACGAGTGCCCGTAGCGGCCGGCGAAGAACAGCTCGCCGGCGGACAGCCGCCGGGCGCCCTCTTCGCGCTCGCGGATACGCCCGCGGCCGTCGTCGCCGATGTGTCCCAGAGAGAGGACGGCCGGCATCGTCTCGTCGCGCCCCAGGCCTCCGAACCGCCTGACGAAGGTGCTGCGCGTGAAGGTGCCGCCCAGCCAGCAGGTGCCGAGACCCATCCCGGTGACGAACAGGACGATCTCTTCGAGGAGATAGCCGTAGTCCTCGAGGTCGTTGGGCGCGCGCCGCACCGCCCCGACGATGAAGCCGGTGGCGCCCTTGATGAAGCCGTACGTGCCGAGGCGCCGGAGCGCCTGCCGGTCGCCCGGCGCCGCGGCCAGCAGCCCGAAGCGGGCCTGCGAGCCCAGCGGCCCGGTCGTGCGCGTCGCCATGAACTCGAGCAGGCGCCGCTGGTCGTCGGCGGCGATGGGCTGCTCGAGATAGGTGCGACAGGAGTAGCGCCGGCCGATGAGATCCTGGGCCGGCGCCGGGAGTGGCGGTCTGGTCGTCATGGTGGCGAGCCTAGCACGGCCGGCGACACCATCCTCTCCCCGAGCCCGCGCCCTTCGCCGTCAACGGTCGCGGGCTTACCCCGGCGCCGATCGGCCAATACTCAGGTCACCATGGCCAAGCTGATCTACTCCATGATCACCTCGCTGGACGGGTACGTGGCCGACGAGCACGGCGACTTCGACTGGGCGGTGCCGGACGAAGAGGTGCACCGCTTCGTCAACGATCTGCAGCGGCCCATCGGCACGTACCTCCTCGGGCGCCGGATGTACGAGGTGATGCTGTACTGGGAGGACGCGACGGCGTTCGCGGGCGAGCCCGGACTTCGTGCGGGACTTCGCGACCGTCTGGCAGGCGGCGGACAAGATCGTGTACTCGCGGACGCTCGAGCAAGCGACGAGCGCGAAGACGCGGATCGAGCGGGAGTTCGATCCCGAGGCCGTGCGTCGACTCAAGGCCCGGCGGAGCGTGACATGGCGGTGGCCGGTCCGGAGCTCGCCGCCCAGGCGATGAGGGCGGGACTGGTCGACGAGCTTCAGCTGGTCGTCGCGCCCGTCGTGATAGGCGGCGGGAAGCAGGCGCTGCCCGACGGTCTCCGGCTCGATCTCGAGCTGCTCGACCAACGCCGTTTCGCCGGCGGCATGACGTACCTGCGGTACGGCATCACCGGCGCGCTTCGTGGCGGCGGCCGCGGCGACTGACGCTGAAACGTGGCCCGCAGTGCGTGCTGGGCACCTTTGACGAGCTGCGCCGCCCGGCCTACACTGGCCTCGGCTGGGTACTGCGTAGCGGTCCCCGGCCTTCTTCTTTGGGGGGCACCAGCCCACGGACCGAGGGAACGCCGCGCTGCTCTGGTTGATAATCAACCACTGGATGGTTGAATTTCAGCCACCTGACGAGTATCATGCCGCCATGATCTCGCGCAACATCACCGAGTCTTTGCTCGCTGCCTTGAGCGACACGCCGGTCGTCGCACTTCACGGCGCCAGGCAGGTGGGGAAGAGCACGCTGGCGCGCATGCTCGCGGATTCTGCTCACCCGGCGACCTACTACACGCTGGACGATCCGGGCGTGCGCGATGTCGCGCTCAGCGACGCCGTCGGGTTTCTGTCCGGACTCGCCGGCCCCGTCGTCATCGATGAAGTCCAGCGCGCCCCCGAGCTGCTGCTTGCCGTGAAGGCCACGGTCGACCGCGACCGATCGGCTGGGCGCTTTCTGCTCACCGGGTCCGCACAGATCCTGCAACTCCCGCGGCTGGCGGACACCCTTGCCGGCCGCATCGAAGTGCTGACACTGTGGCCCTTCACGCAGGGGGAGCTCGTCGGCGTCCGAGATTGTCTGATCGAGCGACTCTTCGGCGATGACGGCGTCATCACGGCGCCTGACGCACAGGGCCCCGACGACGAGCGCGGCGACCTCATCGCCAGGCTTCTGGCCGGCGGGTATCCGGAAGCGCTCGAACGCACGAGTCACGCTCGTCGAGCGGCGTGGTTCCGCAACTACGCGCTGACCGTCACCGAGCGCACGGTGCGAGACGTCGCCGAGATCGCCGGTCTTCCGGACCTGCGGCGCTTGCTGGCGGCGCTCGCCGCGCGCTCCGGCTCCCCCGTCAACTACGCCGATCTGTCACGTTCGCTGGGCATGCCGCAGTCCACATTGAAGCGATACGTCGCGCTCCTGCAGATCACGTTCCTGATCATCCGCGTGCCCGCTTGGCATGCCAACCTCACCTCTCGCCTCATGAAGACGGCCAAGGCTCACGTGGCCGACAGCGGACTGCTTCTTCATCTGCTTGGCGCCGACGAGGGGCGACTGGCCGCCGACCCGACTGTGCTCGGCCAGGCACTGGAGAGCTTCGTGGTCGCCGAGCTCACGCGTCAGGCCGGATGGAGCCGCGTGCCCGCCGACATCTTCCACTTCCGCACCCACACAGGGCGCGAGGTCGACATCGTGCTCGAGGATCCGAGTGGCGGTGTCGTCGGCGTCGAGGTCAAGCTGACCGCCTCGCCGTCCGCGGCCGACTTCCGCGGACTTCAAGCCTTGGCCGATGTCGCCGGCGAGCGCTTCCGACGAGGCGTGGTGCTGTGCATGGCGCCGAGCTCGGTGCCGTTCGGGCCCCGGATGCAGACGCTGCCTCTTCGCGCCCTGTGGTCGGCGACCTAGCTGGACGTAGCCGCGATCTCCTCGCCCGCGTGCGGCCCCGGCCCCATGTCCCAGACCGAGTCGACCGTGATGCGCACCACGTACTTCATGGGCGGCAGGTGGAGCTGCTCGCTGATCGCGGCGAGCTTCTCGTTGACCTGGTCGAAGACCTCGCCGTGGTCGATGAGCTCGGCGTGGCCCTTGACCTGCATCGCGAGCTTGCGCTCCGGGTCGTGGATGCCCACCGCCACGCGCGGGTCGCGCTGCAGGTTCTCGCGCGTCTTGCGGCCGAACATGTCGGCGAAGTAGAGGTGCTCGTCGTCGAGCAGGGCGCCGCTGCCCTTGATGGAGACGTTGGGCATGCCGTCGGCCCCGACCGTCGCGACCCACACGTTGTGGCCGCCGGCGAGCAGGTCGTGGAGCTCCTGCGGGATCCTGGTCATGACGCGCCCTCCCTGGTTCGCTTCGCGTGCGGCTGACGGTACCCGGCTGCCGGTGGCGGCTAACGGTGGGGCGTTGCCCTGGAGGGTCGGGCTCGGAAGATCGTCGGGGGTGGTCCGTCTAGCGCAGTACTCTCACCCCAACTGCCTGAATAGGTGCCCCGTCGACCTCATCGAATAGCCGTTGTAGGTCAGCGTCATTGGAGTAGCCAAGCTTGATCAGGGCCTCGGCAATGTCCCGTCCTGCAATGATCGCAACGGGATGGTGATCCTCCTTGATCTCTCTGTAGGCCTGCTCACTGACGTACGAGGTCGTCACGATCACACCGAACTGACGATAGCGGATGCGCGACAGCAGACGAGCCACCTGCTTCACTCCCAATCCGCCAGCGGTGCACTTGGCTTCCAGTGCGAACTCCGCGCTGACCGGGTCCGACCCAAACCCGATTCTGTAGAGCCCCAGGGCATCACGTCCCCCGTCGCGCCTCGGGGGCGTGACTTCAACGTCTGTGACTCGGTCGGGTTCCATGCGCATGACGAGGGCGGCAGCGAAGTTCTCGAAGCCGTACGGGTTGCGACTGTAATGAATGCGGATTGCCTCTACAATGCGCTTCTGATCCGCATCCTGGGGCCTCTGTTCGGATGGTTTGCGCCATTCGATTGTGGGCTTGGTGAGGCGAGGCACGTACCGAGCGGACTCCGTCCACTTGAGCCACGCGCTTGGTGCGTTCTGACTGTTGCGAATCCCTCGCTTGAGGTCAGCTACCCAAGCCCTCGAGACATGGGCTGCATCCAACACGGTCATCGTCGCGCGGTAGTTCTGGAATGGATGGCCCTCCCTGGAGCGCCAGAGGGTCACCAATGGTCGGACAGCGGCGAGCCTTGAGTTCCAGGCACCGCCAGCCCAACGAACTCCACGTCCTGCCGCTTGTTTCCATGAAAGAAGATGAAGAACGGGGGAACCTCGGATCGAGAAGCTCGCCGCTGAGGAGGCCCTCCCAGGTGTCGTGAAGGAGCCAGTTGCCGCCCTTGGCGTTGTGATGCAACTCGTGGCCCGGATGCTTGTTGTCCCCGTAGTAGGTGAATGTCCCCGTCTCCTGGTCGAAGTGATCCGGCCAGTCGAGGTCTCGACCAGACGAGTAGATCGCCACGAACGCGAGATCGTGCAGGTTACTCCGGCTCTTGCGGCGGGCTTGAGGAACTCCGTCTCGATAGCACTTGCGAAAGCCACCGCTGTTTGTGATCCCGGGACCCAGCAGGCGACTGATGGGCTCATTCCGTTTGGTTGACTCGCCCTCGTAGATTGCCCCAACCTCGAGATCGGCTGTGGGGATGTCCGATGTGACGAAGACCTTGGGCAGCATGGCTCTCCGATTGTCACCTTCCGACCTGGCGGAACGACCCTAGCACAAGGTTACCGGCCTCTCGGAGTCGCGCGGCCCGACCGGAGCGTAGCTGCGCAATGTGTCGGCGATCGTCCGATCGACGATCCTACTTTGATCGTGGCACACTCCTCCCACTGAGTCCCACCGCCGGCTCCGGGAGGCACCCATGACCGAGCTCCTCGCCATGACCTGCGACGCCTGCGGCGAGCCCATGCTCCCCAACGTGAGCACGCTCGACGAGGACGGCTGCCTGTGGATCTGCATCAACCCGCGCTGCCCGGAGCTGCGCGACGGGGAGATCGAGGCCGAGGACCTGGTGGAGGCCGGCGTGCCGCAGGCGCTCGCCGGCCGTCTGCGCGGCTCATCGACCACTACGTCGAGGAGCGCGAGGCGCCGCCGCGGACGCGCGAGCGGGCGCAAGCCGATCTCGCGTCGCTGCGCGCGCAGCTCCTCGAGATGGGACGCCTCGCCGAGACCACGGGCGCCATCGCCTCGCACCTCGACGACGCCCTCTCCGTCTCGTACATGAGCAACGACTTCGCCGAGGCGCAGGAGGCCAAGCAGTCCCTCGCCGTCGTCGCCGCCCTCTGCGCCACCGTCGGCCGCACCGTCGCCGACGCCGCCTCCCGCCTGCACGACATCGACCCGGAGCTGCCGGGGTTCATGGCGTTCGGCGGCGAGTAGCCACTTGCCACGACGTCGCGAAACGTCTACCCTCAAATGGGAGGCTCTTCCGCATTCGTGGTCTCTTGCGGAGTTGACAATAGCTCATCGTGACTTGCACGTGACGCATGCTGGAATGATAGAATCACAACACAGCGGATTCCTGAGGAGGGGCGTCTTGACCGTACAAACAGAGACTCAGTCGCATCTCGCTGCGCGCATCGCCGCGCAGCGCAAGGAGTGCGGACTCACCCAACGAGGACTCGCCGACGCGATCGGCATCGACCCCGCGTCGATGAGCCGCCTCGAGAACGGCCGGCGGGCGGTGTCGGTCGGCGAGCTTGTCAAGCTGGCCGAGGTACTCGACGTACGGGTCGAGGACCTGCTTGCGGACGCGAAGCCGGCATCGGCATCTGGCTTCGAACCGGCGGCGACAGTCCGGCCGGTGTCCGCAGTCGCTCGACCTGTTCCGCGATGTGATCCGCGACTACTTCGGCGCCCAAGCCACGGTCGAGTAGGCACACGTGAGCGTATCGCCCGAGACCGCTGCCCGCGAGGCTTGACGCGACCTGTCGCTCGGTGACGACGGCCCCGTTCCGGACATCCTGCAACGCGTCGAGAGCGGAGCAGGGGTCAACATCGTGCTGGCAACGTTGCCCGAGGGTGGTCCCGCCGGCGCCTACACGCAGGAGCTGGAGTCCCCTTCATTCTGTAACGCGACCGGCCGGTGGTGCGGCAGCGCTTCACGCTGGCTCACGATTCGGACACCATCGTCTGGGGCATGGAGACGTCCTCGACCAGACCATATCGTGGGGAGTCACCGCTCCCAGGGAGGTCGCCGCCAACCGGTTCGCCGCCGAGTTCCTGGTCCCGGTCACCGCGGTGGACCTCTGGTTCCAGTCGTCGAAGCCGGCGTCCTTTGGCCTCGAGACGCTCGTGCGTCTCGCCAACGCCTTCGGGGTGAGCTGTGAGACGGCGCTGTGGAGGGCGAAGGCGGCCGAACGTGTCGCCCCGGATGACGCTGACAAGCTCAAGCGGCGACTCGACGCCAAGGAACACCACGGGCTTCGTGCGCGCCTGGGGTTGAGCGCGATCGTGACACGTTGAGCTGTGCTCAAGCCTCGAGGTCCGTGTGCCCGAACGCATGATGGCGAACGTTCTGCTGGCGCTCCAGCACGACATCATCACCGAGGCGCAGGCACGAAGCGACTGAGATGGCCCTCACCAAGCTTCGCAGCGAGATCGACCGCCGCCGCGACGAGCGCGAAGAGTAGAAGTCCATGTCGGGCTCTGACGCTGGCGGTCCGGCGCCGTCGATGCTGCGGCCGGCATCGTCGTCGTCGATTCGTCGCCCGTCAGGAACTTCGTCCGCGCCGGAGCGCAACGAGCCTTCGTGGACTTCCTTGGCGAACGGGCTCGACTGACCGTGGACGTCCATCGCGAACTCGAAGACGCTGCCGTCTCGAACCCTGGCCTTCGGATGATGCTGCGAGATTGGCCGCCGCACGAGCCCGTGGCGCTTCCCGACGATTTGATGCAGAAGGCAGCCGATCCTCGGCTTCGTCGCCGACGATCCTCACGCGAGCCTGCAGGATCTCGGGCGAGGTGACCTGCGTGCTTCTGGCGCAGCACCTGCGGGACAGCGGTGAGTGTGCTGACCCCGTTCTGCTGCTTGACGACGTGCGGCATGGCAAGAACCTCGCGGCTCCGCGTCTCCTCACCGTCGTGGACACGCCCGCGCTCATCATCGAGATGGTCTGCGCGGGCGCGATTCCCGCATACGCTCGGCAGGAAGGTATGGCGCGCGACCTTCTCGGATCGGTCGAAATGGGCGGCGTTCGGCTGCTCGTTTCAATGACGCGGCGGCGAACGGCTGTCGCCCGCCTGCTCGGACCGCAGTTCCGACGCTGTGTGCGCCGCGCGTCGTCTAGGTGCGGCTCGGCCTCGGACGTGAAGGGGCCGCGGCCCGCGGACGCGGCCCGCTCTTTGCTGCGTCGCCCTCGGCTCCGCGCGCTTGGCCGCGTTCCTTCTAGTTCAGGAAGTCGAGCCCCGGGAACTGGCTCTCCGGGTACGCCACCACGAAGGCACCGTCCTCGTCCATGCGGAACGTCCAGCCGTACACCAGGCGCTCGAACGACTCGAGGAAGTAGCCGTCCTGGTCGTGGTCGTTCGTGTCGTAGGCGTCGGTCAGCACGAGCACGTCGTCCTGAGTCGCCTCCGTGCCCATGTCGTCGTAGCCGATGATGACCTGCCAGTGGCCGCCCCACTCGTCCGAGGCGATCAGCATGGGGATGCCGTGCGACAGGACCTCGGGGATCAGGTCGCCGACCCAGCCCTCAGGCTGCGCCGCGGCGTAGTCGCGCATGCTGAAGTAGACCCAGTCCTGGTCGTAGTCGGCGTTCAGGTTCTCGAAGATCTCCTTCTCGCCGTTGACCAGGGTCGCCCCGGTCGCGCCGCCCTGCCGCATCTGCGCGAGGTCGATCTCGGTCAGGCCTGCGTCGTTCATGCCGAACCAGTCCATGACCATCAGGGCGGAGGAAGGCCCACAGGTCCACTCCGTCACCTGCTGCGTGGTCCTGAAGCCCTCCAGCAGCGTGAGGCTGTCGGTGCTCTTCGCGTCGTACCAGTCGAAGAACTTGAAGTAGGGCGAGTGGTCGTAGTCGCCGGAGCGCTCGTAGCCGCCGGTGGCGGCGCCGGCGAGCCCGTTGTCGCCGACCCACGGCGTGTCGGGGTAGAAGAGCGCGAGGTCGGCCGCCGCGTCGCCGTACGGGATCTTGTGGTCGTCGCTGAAGTCGCCGACGTTCGTCGGGTCGTCGGGGATGCCGGCGCCCATGACGGCCCTGTAGTGCCACTTCGCCGGCGTGGCGACGAGGTAGCTCGTGTGCCAGTACTCGCCCTCGTCGCTCGGGTCGACGTCCTCGAAACCGACGCCGTAGGCCAGACGCTCATACGACTGCAGCGTGTAGCCGTCGTTGTCCTGGTCGGTGCTGTCGTACGGGTCCATCATGATGAGGACGTCGTCGTTCGTCCCCTCGGTCCCCATGTCGTCGTAGCCGATGATGACCTGCCAGTGGGCGCCCCAGCTGTTCCAGCCCACCATGATGGGGGAGCCGCCGGCCAGGGTGGCCTGCACCCACGCAGGGTCGAACAGGGCGTAGGGGTCGTCGTAGCTGGACTGGAGCTTCCAGCCCCTGGTGATGTGCGCCTTCTCGAGGTTCTTGAAGACGCTGGTCAGCTGCGCCAGCGACGTGAAGCCGCCCCACTTCTTGTTCGGCTGTCGGAGGGCGATCATGTCCTTCTCGTTCAGGTCTCCGCGCAGGCCGAACCAGTCGAGGGCGCTCAGCGCCGACGCCATGCCGCAGGTGCCGCCGGTGACCTGCATGGAGGTCCGGTAGCCGGTCAGCATGGTGAGGGTGTCGCTGGACGTCGCGTTGTAGTAGTCGATGAAGGGCCAGTAGGTCTCGTCCGGCAGGTTGGAGAAGTCGGTGACGCCGCTCCAGTCGCCGATGCCGTAGCCGGTGAGCTGACGCTCGCCCATCGGGAGCCTGTACTCCCGGCCGTAGAGCGCCTCGCCGGTGGCGTCGTCGACGGCCGGCTCCGAGTTCTCGCCGACGCCCGCGAGCCAGTACATGTCGGCGTCCCAGTAGACGGGGCTCAGAGGTCGTGGGACCACCAGGATCTGGTCGACCACGCCGTTCTTGTCGGTGTCCCACAGCTCCACGTACGTGCCGACCAGGCGGGTCTTTGACGAGAGCGTCCCTTCGTACCTGAAGGTCCGCTTGATCGGGTTCGCGACGCGGTAGACGCGGGCAGTGGGCGACACCGTACACAGGTTCATCTGGTCGCCGTCGATGTAGCCCAACAGGGTGAAGGGCCGCAGGCAGTCGCCGGTGGCGGTGAGCTTGTCGTAGGAGGAGATCTTGCCCTTCGCCGATGCCGACGGGACGAGCTACCAGAAGGATCAGGATCACGCACGTCATCAGCAGCATGAAACGAGGTGTTGTCCTGCGCATTGCCCTGCCTCCTCATGAGTTGGTGAGCAGCCGCGTCACGGACTGACGCGACCGACGATGTGAGGCGGGCCCCCTCCCGACGAGCCCAGAAGTCACTCACTGCAGCCTCTCACACCGGAGGGCGGGCGACAAGGCGTCCGCGCGTTGGCGATTGAGCGACGAAAGGGCGGCGTTTGCAGGGACTGCCCGGCGCTTCTGGGCGGCCCAAGCAGAGCCGTTGCCTGTGGCGACAACGCCGCCTCGCGGCTTCGCGACGTCGATGCGGAGCTGCCGGGGTTCTTGGCGTTCGGCGGCGGCTTGGTGTGCCCGGTAGCCGTCCAGCTCCGGCGGCGAAAGGTTGACATTTGCAGCAGGTTCTTGACATGGCAGGGGACGACGAGCATACTGGGTCCAACCACCCCACGGGCCATGCTCCGTGGGCCCCCCGGGGTTGCGACCCCGGGGTTTCGTTCTTTCCGGGGGTCTCATCGTCAACCGCCTTGAGCCTTCCTCGTCGACAGCCCGAACGCGACCACCGGCGGCGCGAAGTGACCGAGTTCGCATCGACCGAGCAAGAGACCGACCGCCGCTCCTGGCTCGATGTCGCCGGGCTGGCCGCTCGCACCTCATGCCCTTCCGGGCAAGGCCCAGGCGACAGACGTCGTGCACTGCTGCTGCCCTTGCTCCCATCGGGAGGCCGGCCGGCCCGGGCACTGTGGCACATCAGGTGGCGTACTTCCCGGCACTCTGAAGCCTCGGCCGAGCTCGATGTGGCCCCCGGGTCAGTTCAGGCCGCGCGCCTTCAGATGCCGGCGTGTGCGGAGAGAGTCTCGTCCGTCGGGAGGAGATGGCCGACCGATCGTCGCCTTCGGCACGGCCATGACAGCGGCTCGCGTGCGACGACGTCTGCGACACGGCGGTGCTTCGTCACCGGGGATACCGTCTGGTCCCTGCGCCCAGGACGGCACGCGACCGCGACCCCGAGCAAGACGCTGGCCGTGGTGTTCCCATATCGGCGGGCGAACGCCGAGCTCGAGCCGGTGGCCGATGCAGCCTTCACGATCAAGGCGGCCAGCTACGCGCGGCATCAGCTCCCGGTCGCCTGATACCGTCGGCCTGATCACCGTCGACGCCGCGAATCGCGCACGGCTCTTGTAGGCTTGTCGTATGACCATCCGCCCCTGCACCGACGCCGACTTCGACGCGATGCTCGCCGTCATCAACGCGGCGGCGACGTCCTACGACGGGGTCATCCCGCCCGACCTCTACCACGTCCCGTTCGTCTCGGCCGAGGAGCTGCGCGACGAGATCGCCGCCGGGGTGCGCTTCTGGGGCTGGTACGAGGCCGGCGAGCTCGGCGGCGATGGCGAGCTCGGCGGCGCCGAGGCACTGTGGGGCCTGATGGGCATCCAGGACTCGGATGACGTGACGCTGATCCGCCACGCCTACGTCCTGCCCGAGCATCAGGGAACCGGCATCGGCAGTCGCCTTCTGGCGCACCTGATCGGCCTGCCGCACCGGCCGCTGCTCGTGGGTACCTGGGCCGACGCCGCCGGGGCGATCCGCTTCTACGAGCGGCATGGGTTCCGGCTCCTGACGCCCGCGGAGAAGGTCGGGCTGCGGCGCTACTGGCGGGTCTCCGACCGGCAGGCGGAGACGTCGGTGGTGCTGCGGCACGAGGGCGACGTGGCGCGCTGACCACGCCCATGGTGCCCTCGTGCCGGGGTGTGCGACAATGCCTTCAGATGGAGGTGCGGGCATGAAGCGAGACGACGTTCTTCGCATCCTGGCGGCACATCGCCAACAACTCCGCGCCATGGGCGCGGAGCGGCTCTCTGTGTTCGGCTCCGTGGCGCGCGACGAGGCGGACGATGACAGTGACGTCGACATCCTCGTGGAGTTCGCCCCGGGAGCGCGCGTCGGCATGTTCGAGTTCCTCGCCCTTCAGGAGACCCTCTCCGGGCTCTTGGGGAGCGATGTGGATCTTGCGACGCCGGCCTCCCTGCACCCGAGGCTGCGCGAGGCCATCCTCCGGGAGGCCGTCCTTGCCGCCTAGGGAGTGGGGCATCCGCATCGAGGACATCGTCGCCGCCATCGAACTCATCCTCGAGTACACGCACGAGATGGACCGCGCGACCTTCCGTTCCGTGGCATGCGCAACCTGGCCGTGCACGAGTACTTCGGCGTGGACGACGACGTCCTCTGGGACACGGTCAAGGTGAACCTGCCGGCGCTTCTGCCGCTTCTCCAGCGCTTGCTTGAGGATGAGTCGGCCGGCGACCACTGAGCAACCGCCGGCGCTGTGCGCTGCAGGCAGCATGCGGTGACGCAGCGGTAGGATTCCCGCAGCGAGAGCAGCGCCGGCGACCGTCCTGAGGAGGCCTCAAGTGCCAAGCGCTGATCGCCAGGACCTGTCCGGTCCACAGCGCTGGGTCTTCACGATGACCGCCGCGTTCCTGTTCGCGGCGGCCCTCTTCCGCTCGCTCCTCGAGTTCGAGGGGCGGCAGCTCGGCCTGGTCGTGACGCTGCTGGCGGTCTCGGCCGCGTTGCTTGTCGCCGAGCTGCTCGTCTCTCGCCGGTGGCCCCCGTTCTTCATCGTGTATCTCGTGCTGCAGGCGGTCGTCATCGGCATCCTGCTCGGGCGATCCAGCGGCAGCGACTACTTCGCGATCCTGCTGGCCGTCCCGAGCATGCAGGCGATGCAGCGTTGGGAGCCGCGATGGGCCCTGGTCCTGATCGCGGCGTTCGCGGCACTGATCGGGCTCGGCGTGCACGTGGAGTCGGGGCCTGGCCGAGGCCATCGCCCTGGCCGCCGTCTACACGGCCGCGAACCTGGTCCTCGCGTCGTACGCGCTGACGGCCAGGCGCGCCACGGAGGCGCGGGTGCGGAACGAGGTGCTGGCGGCCGACCTTCGGGAGGCCAACCAGCGCCTCGCCGACTCGGCTCGGCAGGCCGAGCGCCTGGCGGCCGCGCGCGAGCGGCAGCGGCTGGCGCGCGACCTGCACGACTCGGTCACGCAGACGCTCTTCAGCATGACGCTCGCCGCACGGTCGGCGGCGCTGCTGCTGCAGCGTCAACCGGAGGCGCTCGGGGCTCAGCTCGACCAGGTCGAGCAGCTCGCCGCGAGCGCCCGGGCAGAGCTGGTCGCGCTGGGCGCCGAGCTCCCGTCTTCGCCGCTCGCCGACGACGGCCTGGTGGCCGGCCTGCGCAGGCACCTCGACGAGCGCGCGGCCCAGGATGGCCTCAGGGTCTCGCTGCGAGTGGAGGGAGACCGCCGGCTGCCGCCCGAGGCCGAGCTGGCGCTGCTTCGCATCGTGCAGGAGGCGCTGAACAACGTCGTGAAGCACGCCGGGGCGGCGGAGGCCGAGGTGCGCCTGCGGCTGCGGCGTCCGGCCGCGGTCGAGATCGCGGATCGGGGGTGCGGCTTCGGGGTGGACGTCGCCGGCGAGCGGGGCTCCGGCCTGGGCATCATGAGGGAACGCGCGGCCGAGATCGGCTGGCGCCTCACGGTGACGAGCTCCGCCGGCGGAGGCACCCGGGTGGTCGCGGAAGAGGAGATCGACGAGGGAGGCGATGACGGTGGCTGAGACCGGGACCATCAAGGTCGTGATCGTCGACGACCACCAGGTCGTGCGCCAGGGGCTGCGGACCTTCCTCGACCTGCAGGAGGACGTCGCCGTCATCGGCGAGGCGGCCGACGGCGCGGCCGGCGTGGAGCTCGTCGGCCGGCTCGACCCGGACGTCGTGCTCATGGACATCGTCATGCCGCGCATGGACGGGATCGAGGCCACGCGCCGCATCAAGGAGGCGCACCCCGAGTGTCGGGGTGATCGCGCTGACGAGCTTCGCCGGCGACGACCAGGTCCTGCCCGTCCTCGAAGCGGGCGCCTCGAGCTACCTTCTGAAGGACGTCACGCCCGAGGACCTCGTCGAGGCCATCCGCGCCGTGCACCGCGGTGAGCCGCGCCTGCATCCCGACGCCCTGCGCAAGGTGATGGAGGCGGCGACGGGAGCGCGGCCCGCCGAGGCGGGCCGCCCGCCGTCGCCGCCCCTCGATCTCACCGAGCGCGAGCTCGAGGTCATCCGGCTGGTGGCCGAGGGGCGCACCAACCGGGAGATCGCCGAGACGTTCGTGATCAGCGAGAAGACGGTGAAGACGCACATCAGTCACGTGCTGGCCAAACTCGAGCTCAAGGACCGCACGCAGCTCGCGATCTACGCCATCCGCGAGGGGCTTGTATGAGCGATCGCGCGAGGGCGGGGCGGCCGGCCGCGCTGGGGTCCGTCGCCGCGCTCGTCGTCTGGGCGGGCGTGCTGGCCAGGGTCCTGGTCGAGACAGACGACCCGGGCTGATCCCCTGGTACGTGGGCGGTCTGGCGCTGTTCCTCGTCGTCCACGTGTCGGTCGTGCGGTGGCCGCTGCCCACGCCGCTGCTGCACCTCGCGTTCGCGCTTGCAGGCGGCCCTGGTGCTCGTCCTGCTCTCCCTGAACCCCGACCACGACATCCTCACCGCGCTGCTGGCGCTGGAGTGCTACCAGGCCGCGGTGGTCTTCTCCGGCCGCGCGAGGCTCGTGTGGGTCGTGGGGCTCGTGTCGCTCATCCCCGTTTCGCTGGTCATGGGCACAGGGTGGCTGAGCGGCCTTTCCGAGGCGTTCGTGCCGATGGCTGCCGGCGTCGTCCTGGCCATGTTCGCCGTCGTGAGCCGGGATCTCGAGGACGCCAGGGTCGCGAGCCGCGACATGGTCGCGGAACTCCGCGAGGCGCAGCGGCGCCTGGAGGACTACGCCGGCCAGGTCGAGGAGCTGGCCGCCATCGAGGAGCGCTCTCGCGTCGCGCTGGAGCTCGCAGGCCTCGGTCTCGACGACGCTGGCGAGGTCGCTGCTCGGCGACACGCGCGGCGCGGGACGCGCGCGGGACGCGCCGGACGAGGCGAGCGCCTTGCTCGAGCGCCTGCAGGCGCTCGCTCAGCAGGCGCTCGCCCAGATGCGCCGCGTGATCGCCGAGCTGAGGCCGGCGGCGGGGGATGGGGAGCCGACAGACCCCGCGGCGGCCGCGTCGCTCGACCACACGTAGGACCTCGGACCGAGGGCCGTCGGTCTCCGGTCCCGGTCAAAGATACGCCCTCCGAGCCCCTGGAAATCGTCCTTCCGCCCGATGTGCGGGCCTCGTGCCGGCGCGATGATCGTCACGTCGAGATCAGAGCGGACGGGCGCCCGGCGGGGCGGCGTCCAGGCAGAGGAGGAACGATGCAACGCAAGCACTACATCGACTGGCTCAGGGTCCTGGCCGTCCTGCTGCTCTTCCCCTTCCACACCCTCAGGGTCTTCAACGCGGACGACCCCTGGTACGTGAAGGCGGATCACCTCTCGATGGCGGTCAGCGCCGTGCTGGGCTTCATCTCGGTGTGGCACATGCCGCTGCTCTTCGTCCTCGCCGGCGCCTCCACGTACTTCGCGCTCGGCAAGCGGAGCTCACGTCGGTACGTCGGTGAGCGCCTCACGCGCCTGGGCGTGCCGTTCCTCTTCGGGATCTTCGTGCTGATCCCGCCGCAGACCTGGTTCGGCGGCCGCTTCAACTCGGGCTACTCGAGCTCGTTCTGGCACTACATCACCAGCGGCGACTTCCTCGTCTACGAACATCAAGGACGGCGGCGACTACTACGGCGGCTTCGGCATCGGCCACCTGTGGTTCATCATGGTGCTGCTGTTCGTCGCCATCGTCGCGCTGCCGCTGCTGCGGTGGGGCAGGGGCGGGCGCAGCGGGGGCGGGCGAGGCGCCGCCTTCCTGCAAGGCTTCTCGCGGCGCCTCGCCCGCCCGGCCTGGTGGCCCCTGGCAGCCTTCCTCCTGTTCGTCGGCGAGGCCATGCCCGACCCCACCGGCCTGCAGCGTCTTCTACTACCTCGTGTTCTTCGTGCTCGGGTTTGCGGTCGTCGCCGACGAGGCCTTCATCAAGTCGGCCGAGCGCTATCGGTGGGCGGCGCTCTCCCTGGGAACGGCGCTCTCGGTCTGGTGGGTCGTGAGCGGCTCTCTGCGGGACTCCCTGCCGGACCCGTCCTGGCAGCGTTCGGGGCTGGTCTTCCTCGGGACGGTGGCGTCGTGGCTCGTCATCGTCGGCCTGCTCGGTGTGGGCAAGAGGTACCTGGACCGCACCTCGCCGGCCCTCGGGCTATCTCGCCGAGGCGTCGTACCCCGTCTACATCCTGCACCAGACGGTGATCGTGGTCGCCGCCTTCTCCATCGTCGCCCTGCCCGCCGCGGAGCCTCTGCAGTGGCTCACTCTGCTGGTGGTCTCGGTGGCCTGCACCTTCGCGCTGTATGAGGTCGTGCGCCGGACCGCCGTGACGCGCTTCCTCTTCGGGATGCGGCGCGAGCGCAAGGCCGTGCCGGCCGGCCGGACGGCGGCCGAGGGCGTCGGAGCGTCGGTGCCCGCGCGCTGACCGCCCGCAGAGCACTGGGCCTGAGAAACGGACGGGGCCGGCAGGTTCGACCTGCCGGCCCCGTCCTTCCTCGCGAACGGAACGGGCCGGGGCGGGGGCCATATGCCCCCGCCCCGGCCCTTGTCGCTCGGGTGTTCTCAGGCCGCTCGCCGGCCTGCCTCGCTCGAGAACTGCTTGCGCTCCAGCACCTCGGTGAAGCGCAGTTGCGCGTCGGCGACCACCTCGCTGCCGAGGCCCTTCCACACCTCCCGGAGCCGGCCGGCGAAGGTCTCGGCCTCACCCAGGCTGTCGAACTCGAGCTCGCCGATCACCGTCCGCTCGTCGTCCGTGGGCCGCGTCAGCGTGTAGCGGCGTACGCCGGACCCCTCGCGGTCGAGCGGGTCGCTGTCGAACACCCTCTTCCATTCCGCATAGTCGGGGACTGTGTGCCAGAAGTTCAGGACGTACATGGCGCTTCCTCTCGTCCAGGATAGTCAGTACTCCTCTGTATACCCCATAGGGTACGGACGTCACCGCCGCTCGGCCGCAGGCGCGAGGCGGACGCGGCGGCAGTGGTTCGTGTCATTCGCCCAGCTCTGGACCGTGGCCATCCTCTTCGGGCAGGGGGCGCGCGGGGGACTGAGGCCGGAAGGCCAACGGAGCCGCGCCTGTTCATCGTCCGCGCGCCCGCTATCCTTGGTGGGCACGGCCGCGACCGCAGGGGACGATGGTCACGAAGGCTGGGGACGAGGGGACTGGGGACAGGCGTGCGCGGGGTTCTCGCGCGACGCCGCGAGCGCGCCACGCCCGCGCGGCCGCCCCGGCGTTCGGGTGCCTCCCCTCCAAGCTGCGCCCGCCGCGGCCGCACGTCGAGCTCGTTGCCCGCGAGGCGCTCGTCGCGAGACTGCTGAAGTCGACCGAGCCGCTGGTCGTGGTCTCTGCACCGGCCGGCTCGGGCAAGACGGTGACGCTCACGCAGTGGCTGGGCGCCGAGAGCCGGCCGGCGATCTGGTTGCGTCTCGACGGCAGCGACAACGACCCTCTCGTGCTGCTGCGCTGTCTTGCCGTCGCGCTGGACCAGACGCTGGGCGTCGATCCCGAGATCCTCGAGCTCCTGCAGCAGCGTCACCCTCCGCTCGCCGACCGCGTCCTGCCCAGGCTCGCCGCGGCGGTGGCCGCCGCGGCTCCGTTCGTGCTGGTGCTGGATGACGCCCAACTCGTGGACAACCAGCAGGCGTGGACGCACGTGGGGCTCGCGCTCGAGAACCTGCCCGAGGGTGCTCAGATGGTCGTGGCCACGCGGAGCGACCCGCCGCTCCCGCTCGGCAGGCTGAGAGCGCGCGGCGAGCTCCTGGAAGTGCGCTTCGAGGAGCTCGCCTTCGACAGTGAGGAGGCGCTCGCGCTGCTGCTCCTGCACGGTGCGGGGGAGGGCGGCGGTGCGGCGCAGGGCGACGTCGTGCCGCCGGACGACGGCGGTACGGCGGGGGACGACGGTGGTGCGGCGGGGGAGGGCGACGCCGAGCCCGCGTTTGGGCCGGACACGGTCGCCGCGCTGCTCGAGGCGACCGAAGGCTGGGCGACCGGCCTCTACCTGGCGTCGCTGACGACCAGAGGCCGGTCGCCCTGACGAGTGGCTGCCGGAGGTGCGCGGCGACCAGCGGGCCATCGCGGACTACCTGCTCGATGAGGTGCTCGATCGCCAGCCGGGCGACCTGCAGGAGTTCCTGCTCGGGACCTCGATCCTCGACGAGCTGACGGCGCCGCTGTGCGCGGCCGTCACCGGCCGCGCCGATGCCGGCGCCGTACTCGCCCGCCTCGCGCGCGAGAACCTCTTCGTCAGCGCGCTCGACGAGCACGACGAGCGCTTCCGCTACCATCATCTCTTCGCCGACCTGCTGCGGAGCCGGCTCGAACGTCTCGAGCCCGAACGTATCGAGGAGCTGCACCATCGGGCGGCCACCTGGTGCCAGGCGCATGGAGAGGCCGAGCGGGCGATCACCCACTACCTCTCAGCTGGCGATGTCGAGGCGACCGTCAGCCTCACACCGCCCACCATCGAGGTCCTGAACAACGCCGGGCTCGTCGAGACCCCGCGCCGTCTCTTGAGTCTGTACACGGAGGAGCAGCTCCTCACCCACCCGGACCTCGCGATCGCGGCCGGCTGGTACTACACGACGGCGGGCGGGACGCGCGACGAGGAACTCCACTGGACACGGATCATGACGCACTATCGTTTCGACGACGGCCCGACCGCCACCAGCGCCGCCTCGCTGCGCTCGTCCTGGCTCATCCTGATGAGTATCTCGCCCCGCACGGGCTGAGCGAGATGCGCCGCGTGAGCGAGGAGGCCGTGCGCCTCGAGACGGAACCGGGGGACTGGCGCGCGAACGCGGAGACAGTCTGGCCTACGCCCAATACCTCGCCGGTGCCACGAAGCTGGCGAGCGCATGTTTCGCGACTCGCTCCGCGGCAGGCCGTTCGCCGGCACACTCATGGAGGACGAATTCACGACCTGGAACCTCGCCATGCTCGCGCTCATCGCGGAGGACGACGGTCGCTGGGACGAGGCTGGGGGCTCGTGGCCGAGACCGAGCGACTCGTCCGCGCATGGGCCTGGACGAGGAGCCTCACCGCTTACTTGTTGCCGCTCTTCTCGCGCACCTACGCCTCATGTGCCATCGGGACGATCGCGCAGACGGTCGCGTTCATGTGGACGATCGATGACTTCGTGCGGCCATGGCCGACCGACCTTCGGAGTTGCTCCTGTGTCTTCGTCTGCTGGGCGAGGTCGCGCTCGAGCAGGGCGACCTGGCGCCGGCGCGCGGCTGGTGCGACCACGCCCTGAGCGTGCTCGCCGAGTGGCCCGACGCGGGGATGTTCGGGAAGAGGGCGAAGCAGCTGAAGAACGCGCTGGAGCGGCGGGTGATGGCGGAGCCATTGACGCCCGCCGAGCAGCGCGTCCTCGAGTTGCTGCCGACGCATCTGACCGTCGCCGGCCTCGCCGACCGCCTCTTCCTTGCGCAGGGCACGGTCAAGGCGCATCTGCGCGCGATCTACCGCAAGCTCGAGGCTACCACGCGCGAGGAGGCCGTCCAGCGGGCGCGCGAGCTCGGCCTCCTCAAGCGCTGACGTCACCGCACGCCGCCCGTCCGCCGATTAATCCGTTTCAGCCGATGTGCGGCGTCCCCGCGAGGCCTACCCTCCGATCGAGGACAAACGGAGATCGGAGGGATCATGAGCTTCACCGTCACCCACAGGCCACACGTGCAGGTGCCGTGGCTGCCGGTCATCGCCTTGCTGGCGATCGCAGTGGCCGCCGTGCTCGTCGTGGCTCTGATCGTCGAGTCGTCTGAGACGACGTCGGCAGTCACCGGGGCACAGGCCCTCGGCGCTACCGGCACGTCGGTGGCGACTCCCGACTTGCCAAAGAACAGGTCGCCTGTCGTCCGCGCCATCATCCTTGGCGGGGCGCCGGCTGCGGCCGCGGAGGCGTCTACACCTGAGCGCAAGTACTGCCGGGCGCCGTGGGCGGCCGGCGAGGACTGACCGTCGAGCAAGGAGGAGAGGCGTGCCGCCGCGGACGGCGGCCGGGCAAGAGGCGCACGCAACAGCCTTGACTATCCCGCCAGACATGCTTCACGGACCCCCGGGGTTGCGACCCCGGGGGTCTCGCTTCTCGGAGGTCATCGTCGAGCGCTACGCGTTCTTCGTCGACGGCCTCGACCTGCACCACTGGGCGCCAGACGGGCAGCGCGTCGTGGGCAGAGTGCTGGATCGTCTCGACGTGCGCGGACTCTGCCGGTCCTATCTCCCCACTCTTCCGGCCGCAGCGATCTGACCGCCGATCTGTACTTCTCGGCCGAGGAGAAGGACGGGGCCGGCAGGTTCGACCTGCCGGCCCCGTCCGCTCTGTGGATCGAGTCGGCGCCCCGGGGGCTCTCGCCCCTCGCGGCGCGACCGCCTCACTCCACCGCGTCGACCTGCGGCGTCACCTCCTCGAGCAGCTTGGCGAGGTCGGTCAGCCGTGCCTCGAGCTCGGCCAGCTTGCTCGCCTCGATCGCCGCCAGCTTGTCGACTGCGGCGCCCGTGTCGTCGGCCTGGATGTCGTCGTAGGCCGGCATCACGTCGATGGGCTCGGGCAGGTGGCCCAGGCCGCCCCAGAAGATGCGCTCGTAGTTCGGGTCGTGCCGCTCCTGCTCGAGCAGGAAGACCTCGCGGCTGAACTCCTTGCCGTAGTAGGTGTAGCCCACGCCGTCGAGGGCCGCGCAGCGCCGCGTCGGTGTCGCCCGGAAGCGCGGCCAGCGCGGCCTGCACGCCCTGCAGATCCCACAGCACCTGGGCGTGCGGGATCGTGGTGCCGTCCCACCAGTCGAGCGCCGTCAGGTTGCCGCACAGCGCTCTTCTCGATGGCGACCAGCTGCGCGTTGATCGCGTTGGTGTCTTCCGGAGCGAAGGACGCCTTGCGCGTGTTCAGGTCCGCCGCCGCCGCCGCGAAGGCGCTCACCGCGTCCTGCACGCGCGCGTTCAGAGCGTCGTCCACGTTCGCATCGTCAAGGGTGGCCTCATCGGTCAGGTCGGCGATCTCCGTCGCGCGGGCCGTGAGGTCGTAGGGCAGCACGCCCTCGTCCAGGCCGAGCATGAAGCGCTGCATCAGCTTGGCGCCCTTGGCGAAGAAGTCCCAGTCCACCGTGTCCGGACGGTCCTCGCTGCTGTGGTAGTAGACCGGGTACCAGATCGGCCGCGGCTTGGGGATGTAGGTGATGCTCGGGACGCCCTTGGCCGTGAGCGGCCACTGGTCGGTGTAGGCGTTCGCCCACGGGTTGACCACGTTCGGCAGCGTCGGCCCCATCAGATCGGGATTGGCGTCGACGACGCCCTGCATCCAGGGGGCGAGCTCCGGGTTCGAGTAGAGCCGGGTCTGGCCCTCGGGGCAGCCGAGTCCCTCGAGGTTGATCATGCCGGCGACCTTGCCGGCCCAGCCGGCGTGCCGTCCCGATGATCGCGCGGTACGAGCCCATCAGGAAGTCGTAGTAGCTGTCGATCGCGCCCCACTCCTCGTGCGTGAACACCACGAACTTGAGGGTGTTGCGGGGCTCGTAGCCCGACATCTTCAGCGCCTTGGCGATGACGAGCTCACCGACGATCCCGGTGGTGTTGTCGATGGCGCCGGTGAAGTAGGCGTCGTGGTGGGCGCCGAAGAGGATCTTCTTGGCGTCCCGGTCGGAGCCGGGCCAGGTGCCGACGACGTTGTAGCCGACCCCGCCCTTCTCGGCGCGCTTCAGGACGACGTGGTTCCGCACGGTGACCTTGAAGCTGCCCTTGGCGAGCTTCTCCTTGAGCCAGTCACCCGTGACGCGGTTGACGTAGATACCCGGGATCGACCAGCTCGCCTCGCTGTCGTTCGAGCCGTAGGTCTCGGGGAGGCTGTAGTAGGAAAGGTCGACGGGGGAGGTCGTGAAGACGACCGCCTTGGCGCCGCGATACTGGGCCTCGTGGAACGGCCAGTTCAGCCACCAGTAGCTGGAGGCGAAGTCGACCAGCACGATCTTGCCCTTGACGTCGCCGGCGGCATCGAACTCGGCCTTGGTGCCGAGCCCGACGTAGACGAGCTCGCCCGTGGCGCCCATGCTGGGGGACTTCGCGAGGCCGCCGAACGTCGTCGCGGCGAACTTCTTCTGGCCGACCTGCAGCTTGGCCCAATGGAACGTGTAGACGTCGGCGGGCACGCGCTCGAGGTGCACGTTCTCGAGGCCGATCTTGCGCATCTGCCTGGCGATGTAGCGGGCCGCCTGGTTGTCCGAGTAGGAGCCGCCGAAGCGGAAGCCCATGGGCGAGGTGCCCAGACTGCAGATGTGGTCGGTGAGGCGTTGCGGGTAGCCGTTCTGGACCAGCGTGTCGACGGCCTCATCGTAGGTCGGGGAGGCAAGGGCGGCCGAAGGAAGCATCAGCAGCAGCACCCCCAGTCCGACGGCTAGCAGCAGGGTTCTCTTCACGGGGACCTCCTCATGCTGACTTGACCCGGACACACCGTCACACCCAGTGGTCACCGCCGTCCCCGTTCGGGGGCCCGACGCTGGGGGGAGACGGGAATGGCTCCCTCTATCGCACCTCCCGGTCCGCCGACAAAAGCACGTGCACGGCGCGGGTCCCGGAGACGGGACGAAGCGCGGCCGTGTCACGCGTAGGATGCTAACCGATGGGTGAGCGCAGTCAACGCCTGCCGGCGCGGGCGTGACGGGCGTGTGACTACCATGCGTTGACAGGGCCGACAACAAAGGCCGGCGGGGGCAAGGGTGACAGGTCCTCCCCGCCCCGCCCCCTCGTAGTCATCCCTGACGATAGTTTCGCGGCCGGGTCGCCCCGTCCCGGTCAAGTCTCCCTCTCCGCTGCCGACGTGAAGAGCGACAAACGTCCAGGAGGGTCGATCATGAAGACAGGGTCTCTGACCGCGCGCTGGCCGCGGCCGTTCGTCATCGCCGGCTTCGTTCTGCTGGCCATGCTCCTGCTGTCACCGGCAGCCCACGCCATCGTCAGCGCGAGCCCGGTGACGTGGGCGCCGACCGAGTCGACGTACGGCTCCGGCGCGGCATCGTTCGTGGTCGTCCCCGCACCGGCGCCGCCGGGCACGGGAGCGACCTCGCTGGACCCGGGCGCCGCCTACGGAGCCGGGTTCTGGGATGCGTGCTCCGGGGTCTACGCGCTGGGGTTCATGACGAGCGTCCCGATCGACGGCGCGCTGCCGAGTATCGCGCAGACTGAGCTCTCCTCGACCCCTCTCGTCGCGGGCGTGCCGCTCACGCTCGTGTTCGACAAGACGCCGGGGCAGCGCGTGAACTCCGTGGCGATCCTCGGCGACCCTGACGCGCTGGTCTCCATCGAGCCCGCCGATCCGGCGACCCTGACCGCGGCCGACAGCTTCACCGTCCGCGCGACGGTCACCGATCCGGTCCAGTCGTGCAGCGGCGACGTCGAGGCCGCCTTCGGCCTTGATCGTCGACTGCTCCGCGAACCTCGCGCGCGACTACCAGAACAGCCTCTTCGTCACCGACCTGCACTGGCTCGACCTCGACCCGCCGCACTTCACGGCGCCCGGCATGGCCGGGCTCACCGCGCACGGCGCCTACGGTTCGGTGGCCACGTTCGACGGTATCTTCACGCCGGCGTTCCTCGACGCGATGGGCATCGCCGATCCCGCGCAGGTGCAGGGGTACGTGGACGTGACCCCGGTCGCGGCCTGGCCGCTCGCCACGTTCACCGTGCTCGGTGCGGGGGACGGGTCGCTCTGGCCGGCAGGGTCCTGGAAGTACCGCGTCACCAACGGCACGTGGTGCACCCACGCCATCATGTACGGCAGCTTGTCCTCGCCGACCAAGCCCGATGTCGTGGGTCCCAAGGGAGCGATCACCACGGTGCGGCCGACCTTCAAGTGGAAGTGCGCCGCTCTCGCGACCACGTACGAGGTGCGCATCTACAAGGGCGGCGGAAAGCTGCTGATGAGGAAGGCCTCCGTCGGCGCGCTGCAGTGGAGACCGGGCAGCGCGCTGCCGAAGGGCGTGTGGCTCATCTGCAAGGTGCGCGGCCGCAACGCCGCCGGCCTGGGCGCGTGGGACGCGGGGTCCTGGTTCAGGATCCGCTGAGAGCCCACTGAAGCGGCGGGCGGGCGGCACGGCGCGAGCCGCGCCGCCCGCCCTGTCTTGTGGCGTTCGACATCTGGCGCCCTCCCGCTCGGCCGTTCGCGGCTCGTGTAGGCTTGGTCCATGAGCACGCTCCCTCTGCTGACCCTCGCCTGCGTCTCCGCGTGGGTGGCGCTCGTGCTCATCGCGCAGCTGGCCAACCCGGAGCAGAGCCCGCTCTCGATGGGTATGAGCGGGCTCGTCGCGGGGCGATATGGCTGGATCATGCGCCTCGCCTTCGTCGTGCGGGGCGTGGCGGCTCTGGCACTCGTCGGGGCCGTGTCGAGCCTCGTGCCTGAGGCCGCGCGGTCTGACCTGGGCCTCGCGCTTCTCGCCGTGTGGGGAGGGGCCTCGGCGCTGCTCGCCGCCTACGACACCGACATGCCCGGCGACGAGCCCACGGCGCACGGCCGCGGACACGCGGTGATCGCCTTCGTCGCCTACGTGGCGGTGGCCGTCGGGATGGTGCTCGTCTCGCTCAAGCTGGACAACGCGGAGGCGACCGCCGGGTTGGCGCGATGGGCGTTGCCCATCGCGCTGCTCGCCGCGGTCGCCATGGTCTCCCAGTTCGCCGGCTTCGCTGCGGCCGCACGCGACGCGGCGGCGGCGTCAGGCTCGCCGCCCTCCTCGGAGGTCTCGGCCGCATCGCCGGCCTGCTGCAGCGCGTCTTCCTGGGCACCGTGATGCTCTGGACCGCGCTGATCGCGGCCGGGCTCTGAGCCTGTCGCCGAGCGCGGCGACGCCGTAGACGCACGCCAAGGCGCCGGGCGCCGCACCCGTCACCCTCAGGTCGCGTGCATGCCTGACCCGGCTCTAGCCCTTCTCCGCCTCCCGGCCGCCCCGGTGGCAACGCACGCAGTCCTTCAGTGCCGCGAGGCTCCGGGCCTCGTGCTTCGCCAGCACGTTGGCCGTGGTGTGCTCATGGCACCCGTAGCAGGTGTACGTCCTCGTGCTGGACGGGTGGCAGGTCTTGCAGCCGGCGGTGCGCTCGTCACTGCCGTGGTCGAGGGGGAAGATGGTGTGATCGAAAGTGACCTCGCCCCAGCCGTCGGCCGTGTGGCACTGCTCGCAGTCCCGCCCGTACGAGCCGCGATGCTCGTCGTCCTCGGCATGGCAGGCGTAGCAGGCGTGAGACGTCTGCCTGAGGTCTTGCCGGGAGCGCGCGCCGGCGTGGCATTCGCGGCATGCGACGCCGGCATGCCTCCCGGTCAGCGCGAAGCTCGTCGCGCCGTGATCGAAGCCTGCGCCGTCGCGGGCCGTACCGTCGTGGCACACCCGGCAGTCCCTGCCGTAGGTGGCTTCGTGCCGACTCATGAACGCGACATCGATGCCGGCGTGGCAGTCGGCGCAGACGGCATTGCGGAACGCCGCGTAGCCGTCGGGGTGGCAATCGGCGCAGGTGAACTCGGCGCCCTCGTCGGTGCGCCGGTGCGTGCCGAGGGAGAAGCCGGTCGCGTCGTGGGGGAAAGTGCCTTGGTCGAAGCTGGTAAGCGGGCCGTGGGGACCGTTGTGCTCGAGATGACAGCCATTGCACGTCGGCGACGACTGCATTCCGGCCAGACGGCCGTGCAGGCCCTTGCCGGACGCGATCTCGTCACCCACCGTCTCGTGGCAGCCGAGACAGCGATCCGCCATCGTCTGCGAGTTCCAGGGCGCGGGGTGGCAGGCGCCGCAGTCGCCTCCCAGCTCGGCGTGGCTGGCGACCCCGCCCAAGGCCGCGTCTCTCGTCTCCGCGTTCAGCGGCCCGGGGCTGAACAGCCCTCCGTCTCCGATCAGGGTCCAAGCGATAACGCACGCAACCAGGACGGCAGCGGCCAAGATGCCGGTCGGGGAGACGAAGCCGGGTCGTTTCATCACCGTCGCATCACCTGCCGTGGCTATCGCTGCAGCGTGGCGTAGTAGAGCGCCGCCACGACGTGGGCGAAGGCGGCGGCGAAGAGCGCCCAGGCGATCGGCACGTGCATGGTGTGCCAGGTCGCGAATGCCCTGCGGCGCCGGACGAGCTGGTCGCGACGGCGGGCGAGCTCGTCCTCGCCCACCGTCGCGACCTCGTCGATGGCTCGCGGCACGGCGGTGTAGAGGTACCGGCCCACCAGGCCGCTGACGACAACGACGACGGTCAGGAGCATGGCCAGCCCTGCCAGCCCCCCGAACCTCATCGCGGTGTGAAGGAAGACCATGTACGGGCCCACCAGGCCGGTGGCCATATGGAACTTGAGCCAGGCCGCCGTGCTGCCCCAGCGCGCCTCGGTCCTGAGCTTTCGCAGGGAGTACAGGGTCGCCGTCATCAGCATGAGGAAGAAGCCGGCGACCCCGATGCCGTGACCCACGAGGCCCGACGCGGCGGGCAGGCCGCTCTCGAGCTGATACGCGCCGACGTAGGCGATCGTGACCACGGCGATCGCGGCGAGCGCGTACCACAACTCGGGGGCTCGCCTAGACATGCCGTGCCGTCCAGTCCTGCCAGAACGCGGTGACGATGTCCGCCGCCGCCACCTCGCGCTCTCGCAAGCTCGCCGCGATGGCGCTCACGTCCACCCGGGCCCCGACGAGATCCTGCAGGGGCACCGAGAGAGCCTGGTCGTCGCCAATGACCACCGCGCCCAGGATGGTGCGCTCCCCCAACTCGAGCCGCACTCTGGCGCCCCGGGTGCGGGTCTCCACGAGCGCTGCAGGGCCCAGCTCCGACCAGGTCTGACTGTCGCCGCGGGCGAGGGCCTCGAGGTCTCTGTCCTCGCCGTTGCCGACCGTGCCGATGATGGTGGTCTTGTGGCCGGCCAGCCGCGTGATATTGAGGGGTACGTCCCTCTCGTAGCGGTGGACGGGCCTCGTCGCCATATTGAGGCCCGCGATGCGCCCCTTGGCCACCGCCGGGGTCCATAGCACCTCCATGCTGCGGGTGCCGGTCGCCTCGTCGCGCGTCTCGGCGACGTCACCGGCGGCGAAGATGTGCTCGTCGCTCGAACGAAGGTATTCGTCGACCAGGATCCCCCGTCCGCACGCCAGGCCCGCCTCCTTCGCCAGTCGGATGCGGGGCCGTACTCCGATCGCGACGGCGACGATGTCGCACGCTATGGTCGCGCCGTCACCCGTCTCCACGGCCGCCACGCGGCCGCCCCGACCGGCGATCGCCGCTAGCTCCGTGAAGTGATGGAGGTGCACGCCCTCGCGGCTGAGACTGTGCTCGACCAGCCTCGACTCGGGCTCCGAGAGCACGTTCCTCCAGTAGCGCTCCTGGCGCATGAGGTAGTGGACGTGCATGCGACGTGCCCTGAGGCCCTCGACGATCTCGAGCGCGGTGATACCCCCGCCCACGACCACCGCTGTCGCGGCCCTTCGGCACTGGCGGACGATGTCGACGGCGTCGCCCATGTCGTCCAACTTGACGACCCCATCCAGTTCGGCGCCGGGGACCTTGGCCGGGACTGCATGGGAGCCGGTAGCGATCAGCAGACGGTCGTAGGCGAGCACGCTGCCGCTGCCGAGCGTGACCTGCTGTCCGGCGCCGTCGATGCCGGTCACACGGTCGTGGACCACGGTGACGCGCAGGCGCGCGAAGTCCTGGCGCGTGAAGGGGAAGAGCCGGTCTCTGGGCAACTCGGCAGACAGGTAGTAGGCGAGGCCCGGTCGCGAGTAGGAGCCGTGCGGGTCGGCCACGACGAGCACGACGTCGGCGTCGTCGTCAGCGCCCCGGATCGCCTCGGCCGCGGCGATCGCACTCGCGCCGCCGCCGATGAGGACGTGACGCCGTGTCATTCAGCGGCCTCGCTTTGCGCGGCCGACGGGCGCCGCCGCTGGGATCGGCTCGAAGCGCAGCAGGCCACGAGGGCAGCGCTCCACGCACTGACCACACGCCAGGCAGCGGCTGTCATTCACCGGGTCACCTCGCCACGCGTGCCGCCGGACGTCGAGTCCCATCGGGCAGTTGAACGAGCACATGCCGCACTGCACACAGCGCCCGGGCGCCGGCGCGACCCATGCCGTCACGAGAGCCGTGTACTTCGCTCTATCGGACTCGAACCAGCCCATGCTGTCCTGGCCAGCCTCCTGGCACCTCATGCCTTCGTGTCGGACGATCCTACCCGCCCTCCTTCCTGGGCAGCAACGCTGCCGGATCCAGTGCGAGCTCCCGGCATCGGCGCGTCCCCTATGCTCGTCGGTCACTCGTCCAGCTCGCCGCCTTCCCGCCTGCAAGCCCAGCCGCCGAACCATCCCGAGGTCACCGATTCCCGAACGCTCAACGACCATGTATGAGGTTGAGTGTCTGAACAGGCACTATTGCTCTGTCCTCATAGGACGCAGTCGTTCCCTGATCAGCGCAGCAAGAAGCTGTCATGGATGCCTACTCGGACAGGATGAAAGGCCGCATCGGCTACTCGTCCGTGATCCTCACGTTCGGCGGCATCTTCGCCGGCCTCCTCGGCCTCAGCGAGCTGCTCTTCGCGCAGGTCTACCCGCTGTTGTCGCTCGTGCTGACCGGCCTCGCGGTCGCCGCGACTTGCGGGCTCTTCAGCCATAGTGAGGAGAGCGCGTCGTCTTCTCGGTGAGCGTGCCCGGTCAGGCGCACGGCTCGGCCGCGTCATCGACATGCAGGAACGCGCGCGTCGGGCTGCCTGGGCGGACGTCGACAGAGCGCGTGAACGCGCGAGGGCGGCGCGGGCATGAGCCCGCGCCGCCCTCCTCTACGCACGCGCGCGGCGAGCTCCCGTCTACTGGCAGCGTCCGCGCGCCGCGACCCGCCATGTTCGTCGACAGCGCGCCGTCCTCCACCACGTGGTACCGTCGTAGAGGTTCACCGTGGTGCAGCCGTGCCGAGGGATCGAGTTCGATCTTGTCGCCGACGCGCAGCCCCTGCGCCGGGCCGCTGACGGCGACCTCGCCGTGCTCCTCCGAGAAGTCGTGCCAGGTGGCGCCCTCGACGAGCACGGTCGGGTCGCCGAACTCGGGCGTGACGGCCTTGAGGCCTGCGTCGACGACGGCCATCTCGGGCCGCGGGCGGCTGATGACGGTCACGAGCACGGTGAGCGCGTTCTCGTAGTCGGCGCCGCCGACGGCGGCGTACTGCGCGTCCATCGTGGCGTACGAGCCGCACTGCAGCTCGGTCATCCAGGGCAGCCGCCCGGTCACGGTGTGGGTGCCGGTGCCGCAGCCGCTGACCTCGCCCACTTCGAGGCCGGCGGCCTCGATGTACTCCTTCGCCGTCAGCGCCTTGCGCATGTCCTCGAGGACGCGCGTCCTGCGCTCCTCGAAGGGCATGACGTTCTGCAGGTGGCCCTCGTACGCCTGGAGTCCGGCGAAGACGAGGCCCTCGGCGGCGTCGACCTGGCGGGCCAGCGCCAGCGGCCGGCTCGCCCGGCTCCACGCCGCAGCGGTCCATGCCGACATTGATCTCGACGAAGACGCGGAGCGAAACGCCGGCCGCGACGGCGGCAGTCGAGAGCCGGCGCACGTTCTCGGCGTCGTCCACGGCCACGGTGACGGCGCAGCGCTTCGCCAGCTCCACCAGGCGGGCGATCTTCAGCGGCCCGACGACCTGGTTGGCGATCAGGATGTCGGCGATGCCGCCGTCGGCCAGCGCTTCCGCCTCGCCGACCTTGGCGCAGGTGATGCCGACCGCGCCGGCGTCGAGCTGCAGCTTCGCGATCTCGACGCACTTGTGGGTCTTGGCGTGCGGGCGGAGCTTCGCCGGCCCGCCGGCCACGAAGTCGGCCATGCGCCGGATGTTGCGCAGCAGCTTCGCCTTGTCCAGGACCAGCGCCGGGGTGTCGACCTCGGCGCCGAACGGAAGGTTCACTCGGGACTCACTCATGACGGGACCTCCGGGAGACTGCCCGGACACTACCACCGGCGAGACAGCGGCGTGGCCGCAGGCCCTTTCCGGCTCCTTCGGCCCCTTCCACGATCGATCTGACCGGCATTGGTGTGGGATTCCGTGCCGTTTGGGGCACGAGACCTCTGTCTTCATACGACGCATTCGTCCACTGCACAGCGCAGCAAGGAGCTGTCATGGAGAGCTACTCCGGCCGCGATGAAAGGCCGCACAGGCTCCTCGTCCGTGCTGCTCGCCTTCGTCGTCGTTGTCGCCGTCGTCCAGGGACTCCTGGCCGTCTACAAGCCCCAGCTCTTCGTGGCCGGCGCGACGTTCTGGTTCAGCGACCTGAAGACCTGGGGCTGGATCATTCTCGGTCTCGGCCAGCTGCTCTTCGCCCAGGCCTTCCCGCTCTGGTCGCTGGTCATGATCGGCGTGGCGATCGCCGCGATCTACAGCCTCTTCACCCACGGTGAGGAGGCGCTCGTCGCGGCCGCGCAGCGCCGTTCCCGTGAGACGAGCGAGGGTCGGGCTCCGTCCGACGTGACGGACATGAGCTCGCGGCGCGCGGCGTAGCCGGGCGCCCGCGGAGTGCGGCGCGCCGCACGAAGACGCGGCGCGCCGCCCAGACCGGCGCGTCGCCAGCACCCACGGCGCGCCGGCACCACTCGACGAGGGCGGCCCGGGCTCAGGCCCGCGCCGCCCGCAATCCGTTCGCTAGAGCCCGGCGACGAGGCCCGCGGCGATCCACATCGCGTTCGCTTCGGCCCGGGCCGTCATGCGCCGCACCGCGCGCACGGCGACGTTCTGCCTGTTGGTGTATGCCCGTGAGGGCTGGCCCAGAAGGCCGCTCGCGCTGACCACGGCCTCCTCGTACCACGTCCCCCACGAGTCCAGCGTCTCGAGCTCGAGCTCCAACGCGTCGGCGACCGCGGCCTTGATGTCGTCGGCGGTACCGCCGGCCGCGACGGCCTTGTCGTAGGACCACTGGAGGCTGCCGAGGGAGTTCATGCGCTCCCAGGCGAAGCGCCACTCGGCTTGGCCCTCGACTACGCGCATGATCTGTGTCGCCTGCGGCTCGCCGGCGCTGGCTACCAGGTAGCCGACTCCGATGGTGGTGAGTCCGACATCGCGCATCTCGCGCGCGCTCACCATGCCCATCGTGTCCATCGAGGTGTGGTAGACGTAGTCGGTGAAGTGCCACGTGAGAGCCGCCGGCTTGGGGTCGAAGACGCCTTCGTCCTCGTTCCAGAGGAACGTGTCGTGGTCGCTACCACCCTCCCACGGATTCGATCCCACCTCGAACTGCGGTGAGATCCTGTTCACGAGGTCGGCCGATTGGAAGTAGAGGTCGTTCAGGTAGTGCCCGGGATACGGCCACGGGTCGACCTCATCCGCACCCCAGAGGCTGTGCTTGTCTGGCTGCCGGACGAAGGCGTCGACCGGCTCCGGCAGCATCCCCGGCAGCGTGTCGAGCCCGTACTGGTATACGGCCGATGGATCCGGCATCTTCTCGATGCGCATCGGGCCGCCGGTCTTGGCCGGGTCCTCGCCGACCATGTCCATAACGAGGGCGGCGACAGTGGCATCGAACACGTCGGGGTTCTGGCCCTTCCAGAGGCCGCCCATGGTGATCTCTGCGCCCCAGATGAAGGTGAACGTACGGTTGGGCGCAGGCAGCCGCCCCTTGGAGATCAGCGTCTGCAGCGTACGCGCCACCTCGAGCTGCAGGCCCACGCCTGAGGCGTTGTCGCACGCTCCCGGTTCCTGCACGTGGCCGAGCAGGACCACGCGCTCTTCGGCCGTCGCACCCTCCCCCGGGATCTCGGCGATGAGCGTGCGCAGCGGCTTCTCCGCGCTGTAGGGTTCGATACTGCCGATGGCCATGCCGTTCATCAGCACCGCTTCGTCGGATTCAGCAAGGAGGTGCTCGAGATAGCGGCCGTCCAGCGGCGAGATGTTGAAGGCGAGCGGTCCGCCCGGCGTCACGCCGCTGACGCTCGCGTACTTGACAGTGTTCGGAAAGAGCTCCTCGCCGTCCACCGTAGGGTTGTTGTAGTCGTTGATCTGCGGCGAGAGCGACCCCGCAGCCAGCTCCTGCTTGGCCAGGTTGTAGAGGTTGCCGCGGGTCGTCCCCTCCCCGGAAGTGGCGTCGTACGCTGCGTAGATGAACTTGCCGGCAAGGCTGACGTCGGTGTTCTCGCTCCACACGTACTTCCGGGTCACCGGGTCGCGGGTGACGACACCTACGTCGACGAGCTCGCCGGTCCTGGCCGCCGCCTGCGCGTCCGCGAGCGGCGTGCCGGGTGCGCTGGTGAACGGCGAGCCGCTCGCCAGATGACAACGCTCGTTGAGCGCCGCCTCGGCCGGCGTCCCGATGTTCTCGAGCAGCCACTCGTAGTCGACGGACGCGGGGTAGTAGGGGCTTGTCGGGTCGAACGTGTCGAGCACGAAGTCGAAGTGGTAGGCCTCGGACGGTATGGCGTCGCCGTCCGGTCCCACGATCTCAAGAGAGGCGTACTGAGGAGCCCAGATGTTGCCCGAACGGATGTCGGTCTGGAACCAGAAGCGTGGTCCGTCGACCGCCTGGCCCTCGACGAAGCCGAAGGACTCAAGCTCGTCTGCCAGCCAGTCGAGACAGGTGTTGAACCACGGTCCGCCGTTGGTGCGCCAGCCGAGGTACGGATACGCGGTGTACTCGAGCGCCTTCTGGGCGTCGATCGTCTTGACTGCCGCATCGCGGACGGCCTTCAGGCCGACCGCCGGCGCCTTGCCGTTGTTGAGAGCCTGCGCGCACGGTGCACAGACGCCAAGAGAGAGCGTCGCGACGGCGAGCGCCAGACCGATGCGACGAAACCTGTGCGACATTCGGATACCCCCAGGGTCGACGAAAGGGACTCAGCTTCCTCTGACTGCATCGACCACCCCCTTCATGCCGCTCGTCCCTCGGGACGGGTTGCACACAATCGACACGACAACGGTAGCACCAGGTGAACGGCGGACCGGCGGGTGTCGCGCATGCCGCACCCGCCGCTTGCGGCTCCCCTCCACGCGCAACGCCTCCCGTCGCCGTCACACCCATGATACCTTGGCGGCGCGATGCGGGAGGTCACGGGATGCTGGGCCTGTTCAGGAGCTTGAGCCTCAGCGGCCGCATCGGCGTCGTCGGCGCCCTCCTCGGCTTCGCTGCGGGCATGGCGGCGGTGATCGCAGTGGACCCGATCGCGGGTGTCGTCATCGTGGCTGCCTGTGTGGCCCTGCTCGCGTTCTGCATCTGGTTCTTCTTCGGACCCGAGATACGCCGGCAGCGCCTGCTGACCAGGGGCGTCCCCGCGGAAGCTGAGATCCTCGCTGTGGCAGAGACCGGAATAACGGTGCAGGGCAACTACCCGGTCGGGCGCTTCCGGTTCCTGGTCTATCCCCCGGAGGGCGAGCGCTACGAGACGAAGGCCAAGTGCACGCTCAACCGGTTCGAGATCCCGGCCTACCAGCCTGGGAGCACGGTGCGCGTGCTGATCGACCCGAAGGACCACAAGAAGGTCACCCTTGCCTGAGGCGGAGGGCCGGCGGACTCGGGGACTGGGTCAACGTCAGCGTGATGTTGAGGGGCATCAAGCGGCGCGCGGAGGGCGGGCGCCGGGGCTGATCGCGGCCCGCCCGCGGGCGGGCCGGAGCCTGAGATTCAGTCGCTCTGCCGCGCGCGCACGAACCACCAGGCCGCGAGCCCGAGGGCGGCGACGAAGAGCAGGACCGAGCCCAGCAGGAAGAGCTGGGCGACGGCGTCGGTCGACTCCAGCAGGTCCAGCCGGCCCAAGATGTTGTGCCAGTCGTGACCGGCCCCGGAGCCGTCGTCGCCGAACAGCGGCAGGACCATCGCTTGCGCGTCCGAGACGTACACGGAGACGTTGTGCAGGGACTCCGCCGCCCAGGCGACCATCAGGACCACGGCGAAGCGGTCCCGCCGGTACAGGAAGTAGGCCGCCAAGCCGAGCGGAGCGGCCACTTGCAGGAACGAGCCGGCGGGCCACACGACGAGGTCGGGAGCCCACATCGTCAACAGGTGGCCGAACTCGTGCACGCCAAGGTCGAAGGACGAGAGGATCGGGACCCAGCCTTCGACGCGTGTACGTGAGCCAGCCCAGTACGAGGGCGACGGCCGCGGCCAGATCCACTGCCAGGTGCGGTGCCACCCGTCGGTCCGCTCGTCGGGCGCGGACAGGGCGGAGAGGAACCAGCCCTTGCTGTGCGCCCCGTCGGAGCCTGCGCTCGGCATGGACGTGCCGCCGGCCCGGCCCATCTCGGCCAGCGTCGGCGGCGGTACTTGCCTGGTCCCTTCGTCCACCTTGCCTCCAGCCGTCGTCCCACGTTCGCCTGATGCATCGGCCGCGACAGGGCCTCGCTTGACCGGGCCGGGGGCGGTGTCGGGGATCGGGAGTCCTCGCGCGCTTCACGGCGCTTGTCCTCGGGCCGGGGTCGCTGGCCTCGTCTGCTACACTCTCCCGGTCAACAGCCCCCGCGCACGTATGCGGGCGCGCAACACGAAAGGACCGGGCACAGCATGTCTCTTCGCGTCACCCTCCCCGACGGCTCCCCCCTCGAACTCGACGACGGCGCGACCGTGTACGACGCCGCGGCGGCGATCGGCCCGCGACTGGCGAAGGCCGCCATCGCGGGCCGCGTGACGCGCGCCGCCGAGGGCACAGCGGGCGCAGGCGCCGGAGGCGCCGGAGCGTGCGCCCGAGCCGCGCCTCGTCGACGTCTCCGCGCCGCTCCACGACGGCGACACCCTCGCCGTCGTCACGCTCAAGGCCGACGATCCCGAGTCGCTCGAGGTCCTGCGCCACACCGCTTCGCACGTCATGGCGCAGGCCGTCCTGCGCCTCTGGCCGGGCACCAAGTACTCCATCGGCCCGGCCATCGAGAACGGCTTCTACTACGACTTCCAGCTGCCGGCGCCGATCGGCGAGTCCGACCTCGCGCGCATCGAGGCCGAGATGGCAGAAGATCGTCGCCGAGGACTTGCCGACCGTGCGCGCCGAGCTGCCGGTCGACGAGGCCCTGGCGACCTTCGGCAAGGGGAAGGGGCCGGCGGGCGAAGCCGGTCCGGCCCCGGCCTCCGGCGCCACCGCCGCGCAGCCCTTCAAGGTCGAGCTCATCGAGGACCTCGTGGCAGCCGCCCAGGCCGCCGGAGAGCCCGTCCCGACGATCAGCGTCTACACCCAGGGCGAGTTCACCGACCTCTGCCGCGGCCCGCACCTGCCGAGCACGGGCCGCCTCGGCAAGGGCACCTACAAGCTGACGAGCATCGCCGGCGCCTACTGGCGCGGCGACGAGCGCAACGCGATGCTGACGCGCATCTACGGCACCGCCTTCCCGAGCAAGGACGAGCTGGCCGCCCATCTCGAGGCTCTCGAGATGGCCCGCCGGCGCGACCACCGCCGCATCGGCCGCGACCTCGACCTGTTCAGCTTCCACGACGAGGGCCCGGGCTTCCCCTTCTTCCACCCCAAGGGCATGCGCCTCTGGAACGCGACCATCGCCTACTGGCGCGACGAGCACGTCAAGGCGGGTTACGACGAGGTCAGCACGCCGATGATCCTGCGCCGCGAGCTCTGGGAGCGCAGCGGGCATTGGGACAACTACAAGGACAACATGTACTTCACCCAGATCGACGGCAATCCGTACGCGGTGAAGCCCATGAACTGCCCCGGGGGGCTGCTGATCTACAAGAGCCGCCGGCGCTCGTACCGCGATCTGCCGATGCGCGTCTGCGAGCTCGGGCAGGTCCACCGCCACGAGATGAGCGGCGTGCTCCACGGTCTCTTCCGCGTGCGCTACTTCACCCAGGACGACGCCCACATCTACTGCACGCCGGAGCAGCTCGAGGACGAGGTCCTCGGCGTCGTGCGCTTCATGCAGCACATCTACGCCGCCTTCGGCTTCACCGACGTCAAGATCGAGCTCAGCACCCGGCCGGCGAAGAGCGATCGGCTCGGACGAGATGTGGGAGAGGGCAGAGGGCGTCCTCGCGCGCGTGCTCGAGAAGGAAGGCATAGACCACCAGCTCAACCCCGGCGACGGCGCCTTCTACGGGCCCAAGATCGACTTCCACATCCGCGACGTGATGGGGAGGACCTGGCAGTGCGGCACGATCCAGGTCGACTTCGCCATGCCGGAGCGGCTCGACATCAGCTACACGGGGGCCGACAACGAAGAGCATCGGCCGGTGATGATCCACCGCGCCATGCTGGGCAGCATCGAGCGCTTCCTGGGCATCCTGATCGAGCACTACGGCGGCAACCTGCCCACGTGGCTCGCGCCGACGCAGGTGCTGGTGCTGCCGATCGCCGACCGGCACGCGACGTACGCGCATGAGGTCGAGAGGCTCTTCCGCGGCGCCGCCGACGCCGTCGGCATGAGCGGCGGCGCCCCGGTCTGGATCGAGGTCGACGACAGCTCCGAGTCGCTCGGCAAGCGCATCCGCGACGGCCAGCTCCAGAAGGTGCCGTACATCCTCGTCGTCGGCGATCGCGAGGAGGCGGACCGCACCGTGAGCGTGCGCGAGCGCGGCGTCGACAAGGGCGACGCCGCGCTCGAGTGCGTCGTCACCGACGTCATGGACGAGATCCGCGAACGGCGGCTGCCGGAGGCGTGAGGCGCTGCTCGTGATGCGCGCCCTGCCGGCCGCCTTCCGCACCGAGCGCCTGCTTGCCCAGCGCCTCGACGAGCGGCACCTCGACGACGTGGCGCGGCTGTACTCCAAGCCGGCCGTGACCGACTGGCTCGGCGGCGGCAGGACGCGCGACGAGGTGCGCGAGTGGCTGGGGACGACGGTCGAGCCGCATTGGGAGGCGCGCGGCTTCGGGCTGTACGCTCTGTACGAGCGGCAGGGTCCGCCGGCGCCGGCGACCTTCGTCGGTCGCGCCGGCCTCAAGGTCGCCGCACCTGACGTGTGTGCGGCGCTCGGCGAGCCGCAGGCGGTCGAGCTGCTCTACGCGCTCATGCCGAGCCAGTGGGGCCGGGGCTATGCGACCGAGATCGGTCGCATGCTCGCCGGCCTCGCCCTCGGCCCACTCGACCTCGAGAGCGTCATCGCCTACACGTTGCCCGGGAACGCGCGCTCGCATCACGTGCTGGAGAAGTGCGGCTTCGCCGAGGAGGGCGAGGTCGTGCACGAGGAGCTGCCGCACGTCCTCTACCGGCGTCGGCGCGGCTGAACGCCGCAACGCCTCCGCGCGACTTCATCGTCACCTCGGCGACCCCGGTAACGTCACCGCGACGGCGCCATTGTCATCTTGACCACTTCTGGTCATAATCGGAGCATGGACACCGTGAGCGTCGCCGAACTCAAGTCCAGGCTCAGCCACTACCTGCGCGAGGTGCGTGCGGGCAAGTCGTTCACCGTCATGAGCCGCGACATCCCGGTCGCGACGCTGGGGCCGTGGGAACCCGCGGAGAAGGACGACCTCGAGATCCTGGAGCCTGCGGAGAATCCCCGGACCTGGGGGCAGACAGATCTGCCGCCACTCGACCGCGTCATCGATGTCGATGCCCTGCTTCGCGAAGTAAGGGGCGGCGATGAGGAGGAGGCGTGACCGCCTACGTCGACTCGTCGGTTCTTCTTCGCTTCGTCCTCGAGCAGCCAGATCCCCTTGAGGAACTGCTGAGCTTCGACGAGCGAGTCACCTCCCTGGTCGCCGAAGTCGAATGCATGTGTGCGATCGACATGGCGCGCGAGCGTGGTGATCTTGAGTCCGGCGAGGCTGCCGACCGGCGCGGCGTGGCACACGCGCATTTGAGGGGGATGCGCCGGGTGCTGCCGTCGTTGTCTATCCTTCGGCGCGCGGGGCAGCCGCTGCTGGTGCCCCTCAGGGCGCTGGACGCCATTCATGTGGCGACGGCGGTCGTCTACCGGGAGCGGCGAGCACCGGACCTGGTCTTCGCCACTCACGACCGGCGGCAGGCGCGCGCCGCCGCGGCGCTCGGCTTCGAGGTCATCGGGGCATAGCCGCCGACCGTGGCCGTGGGTCGCACGGGCTGGCCCTCACCACTTGAGCGTCTGCTTGATCGTCTCGAGATAGACGTGCGTGTCGACGCCGAGCACGCCGTCCATCGCGGAGATGTCGTTCAGCACCCCTGCAAGATGGTCGTTGTCGTCGCAGATGAGGTCGGCGGCGATCGCGTACCTGCCGGTGGCGATCACGACGACGTCCGTCTCGCGCAGGGCGGCGATGGCGCGTGCGACGTCCCGGACGGGACGGCCGCCGACCCGGACGTACACCTGGGCGGTGAGCATGCCCAGCTTGCGGTCGATGTCGTCGATCTTGACGGGCCCCCATCGTCACCTTCTCTCTGGCGAATACCGCTAGGAGCCGCCGTTGACTCTTGCAGAATCTGTGGTCTAGGGTCAACGAAACGACGGAGTCAGCGGTCCTCGAACCCAAGACCACGTCGATCGGGGACCATAGGCCGGGGCGATCGGCGCAGTCGTGGCGCTTCTGATCGGGGCGCCCGAGGCGGTGCCGTTGACGGGGGAGGTGGCCTGCGATGAACGATCCGGCAGCCCGGTGCGGCGGGCAGTACGCGATCCGCTATCTCTCCGCGAGGGACGTCGTCGCCTGCATACCTCCGATGGCGCGGCAGCTTGAGCTGGCCGAGGCAGCCGTGCTCGCTCTGGCTCGAGGAGAGGGTGACAACCCCCCGAAGACCGCGATCCACACCCGCGACGAAGCGTTCATCCACGCGATGCCGGCGTATCACCGGCCGACAGACCGGGTCGGGCTGAAATGGGTCAGCGGCTACCCGGAGAACCGGGCCCACGGCCTGCCGTACATCATGGGGCTCATCGTCCTGAACGACCCCGAGACTGGCCGGCCGCTGTGCGTCATGGATGCGCGCGAGATCACCGGCTTCCGCACCGCCGCGATAAGCGGGGTGGCCATGGCCCGGCTCGCCCCGCCGGAGGTCGCCACGGTGGCGATCATCGGTACGGGCGTGCAAGCGAGGGCGCATCTGCCCGTCCTCACCCATCTGCTCCCGCCGTTCGATCTGGTCATCTGCGACGCGTTTCCCGAGGCGGCGGAGGCGTTCGCCGCGCATGCACGGGGCGACGACGCGGTGCGTTCGGTGCGCATCGTCGGGACGATCACGGAGGCCATCGAGACGGCCGACCTCGTGGTCACGGCGGGGACGACGTATGCGCACTTCCAGAACCTGATCCGCCCCGAGCTGATGAAGCAGGACGTCCTGATCGTCGCCGTCGACTGGAGCACGCTCGTGCCCGGCGCCACGGCGCAGGTCGCCGACCTGTTCGTCGTGGACGACGTGTCGCAGTACCTGTATCACAAGGGCTTCGGCGTGGAGTTCCAGGGCTACCCGGACGAAGCGAGGGCGCTTGGCGACCTCGTCGTCGAGGGTCTCACCCGTGACACGCGCCCCGCAGGGCTGACCATCGCCATGCCGCTGGGGGTGGCGATGACCGACATCCTGTACGCGCACGAGGTGCTTGCCAGGGCCGAGGGACTCGGCGTCGGGCAGGAGCTGGAGGCGTGAGAGACGTCCCGCCGGTCGGGCCGCGCAGCTGGTGGCTCGAGGAGGCGCTGCGCGCCGACCCCGGCGCACCGTGCCCCCCGCTCGCCGGCGAGGTGTCCGCCGACGTCTGCGTCGTCGGCGGCGGCTTCGCCGGCCTCTGGACCGCCTACGAGCTGACCGAACGGGCGCCGTCACTGGAGGTGGCCGTCCTCGAGGCCGACGTGTGCGGCGCCGGGGGCAGCGGTGCCAACGGCGGCTTCTTCTCGCCCTCGTGGACGAGCCTCGAGGCGCTGTGTCGCACCTTCGGTGAGGAGGGCGGCGTGCGCTACGCGACGGCCCTCGCCGGCCAGACGGCCGAGCTCGGCGAGTGGGTCGCGCGTCACGCCGCGCTGATCGACTTCCATCGCGAGGGGATCCTCTTCGCGCGCGCCGGCGAGTGGCAGGTCCGCGCCGGCGACGAGACCTTCCGCCTGCTGGCGCGCCACGGCCTCGAGGGCCGCCTCGTCAAGGTGGACGCCGCCGCGGCGCGGAGCGTCGCCGACTCGCCGCGCTTCGTCGGCGGCCTTACCATGCCCGACCTTGCCACCGTGCAGCCGGCGAAGCTGGCGCGCGAGCTGCGCCGGGTGCTGCTCGAACGCGGCGTGCGCATCTGCGAGGGCACGCCCATGACGCGTATCGACTCCGGCGCACCCCTTCGCGTCCTGACGCCGGCCGGCGCGGTGATCGCCGCCGACGTCGTCGTCACGACCGGCGCGTGGGCCGTGAGCCGGCCGCACTTCCGCCGCGCCTTCGCGGTGTGCGTCGACTTCATGGTGGTGACCGAACCGATCCCGGATCGGCTCGAGGAGATCGGCTGGCGCACCCACACGGGCATCGCCGACAGCCGCGAGCTGGCGTTCTACCTGCGCCGCACCGAGGACGACCGCATCGCCATCGGCGGCGGCGCCATCGGCGCCGCGTACGGCGGCCGCATCGGCGGCCGCGCGCTGGCCTCGCCGCGTCTCGCGGCGGCGGCCGCGCGCGGCCTCGGCTGGCTGTTTCCTTGCCTTGAATGGGTGCGCATCGATGCGGCGTGGAGCGGCCCCATGGACATGACACCGGCCAGCGTTCCGTTCTTCGAATCCTCGCGGGACGGCCACCTTCATGCCGGCCTTGGCTTCTCGGGACATGGCCTGGCGGCGACGAAGGTCGGCGGCAAGACGCTCGCCTCGCTCGTGCTGCACGAGGACGACGAGTGGAGCCGCCTGCCCGTCGTCGGCCCGCCGCTCGCACACGTGCCCCCCGAGCCCGTGCGCTGGCCCCTCGTCTGGGGCGTCGCGTGGGCGAACGAGAGCGGGGACCTGGCCCGCGAGCGCGGGGGCTCGCGGGGTTCGTCCGGAGCGCCGTCGTGAGCGCGTTCGACGCGTACGCGTCCCGCGCGCACGCCCGCGACGTGGCGTCCTCGCGAGGCCGCGCGGGGGCGCGCCCGTCACCAGGCCGAGCGGGACTGACGACAGCGTCCCGCCGCTCGTTCAGGCGGATGCGACCCTCTTGACAGTCACCGGAAGCTGTCGAATGATGAGCGCGTCGCGACGGTCTGCGAAATCCGGATGATGTCCACCGCTCTGCGCGCGACTGCCTTGGCGAGTCGATCGCCTGTGCCACAAGGGGCAGGACTCGTGCGACGCACCTGGCCTGCCGGCGAGAGACTCACCGAACGGCCTGACTGGAGTCTGGCGAGGAAAGGGGAGCAGGCATGGGCGACAAGACGCTCGAGAATCTCGTGAGGGCCGCATCACAGGGCGGGCTGACACGACGCGCGTTCCTGGCGAGGGCCGCCGCCATCGGACTCTCGGCGACCGTCGCGGGACAGATCCTCGCCGCATGCGGCGGGGACGAGGGCGACGGCGGCGGAGGCACCGGAGAAGCGGTCTCCATCGGTTTCTGCAGCTACGGCGGCACGTTCCAGGAGGCCCAGATCAAGGCGTGGCTCGACCCGTTCATGGCGGCCAACCGAACATCAAGTTCGTCAGGACGAGCCCACGGACTACGCCGAAGATCAAGGCCATGGTCGAGGCCGGCAACGTCACCTGGGACGTCGTCGACATCGGCAACGACTTCGGCATCGGCGCAATCCGAGGAGTTCTGCGAGACGCTGGACCCGGCGTCGTGCCGATGGACGAGCTCCAACCCGACCTCTACCAGACGACCGGCTACCGTGTGCCGGTCATCTCCTACTCGGTCGTGGTCGGCTACCGGTCCGACAAGCTGGGCGGCAAGGCGCCGACGAGCTTCGCCGACTTCTTCGATCTCGACAACTTCCCGGGCAAGCGCGGCGTGTACAACTAGGCCTTGGGCGGCCTCCCGGAGATCGCCCTCGTCGCCGACGGCGTCGCGCCGGAAGCCCTCTACCCGCTGGACATGGACCGCGCCTACAAGAAGATGGACACCATCAAGGACCAGATCGTGTGGTGGGACACCGGGGCGCAGTCGGCGCAGCTGCTGGCCGACGGCGAAGTGAGCATGGGCATGAGCTGGAACGGGCGCCTGAGCGCGGCCAACGAAGGAGGGCGCGAACATCGGGATCATGTGGGACCAGCACATCCTCACCGCCGACTACCTCATGGTCACGAAGGGCTCGAAGTACGTCGCCGAGGCGAACCAGCTCGTCGCCTGGATGGTCTCGGCCGACAACAACGCCGAGATCAGCAAGTACATCAACTACGGGCCCACGAACTGTCAATGCGGTCTCCAAGGTCCCCGCGGACGTCGCGAAGGAGTTGCCTTCGACCTATCTCGATACCGTTCATCGGCTGGATGTGCTCGGCCGAGCACGCCGCGGACCTCTCGAAGTACGTCGCCTCCGGCCCCGGGAACGAGCTCGCCATCCCCAAGACGGATCCCAAGTTCCTGGCCGACGTCCCGACCGAGCATCTCGACGGCGCCTTCCCGCAGGACGACCAGTTCTGGGCCGACAACTACGAGAAGGTCGACCCCGACTGGCAGAACTGGGTCCAGGCGTGAGCCGGCGGACTGCTTCAGCCGGCCGTGGCACTGAGCACGAAGGCGGGCGGGGTGCGCGAGGCGCGCCGCCCGCCCCCGGTCGTCAACGGCTGGGCCGTCACGATCCTCCCGGGCTTCGCCTTCCTCGTCGTCTTCTTCCTCATCCCGCTCGGGGGATGATCTGGAGGAGCTTCACCGACCCGGGCCCCGAGAACTACAGGATCTTCGTCGACAACTCGCTCTACGCCAGCGTCCTGTGGACGACCCTGCGCATGTCGGCGATCGTCACCGTCGTCACCTTCCTGCTCGGCTATCCGTACGCCTACATGATGCTGCGCGCCGGCTTCAAGATGACGGCGGTCCTGGGCGGCCTGGTGCTGCTGCCGTTCTGGTCGAGCATCCTCGTGCGCACCTACGCGTGGACGGTGCTGCTGCAGGACAGCGGCGTGATCAACGACGCCCTGCAGCGGCTGGGCATCTATCGACGCGCCGCTGTAGCCTCATGCGCAACGACCTGGGCGTGACCATCGGCATGAGCCACATCCTGCTGCCCTTCATGGTGTTCCCGCTCTACGCCGTGATGCTGCGCATCGACCCCGACCTCGTGCCCGCCGCCGAGAGCCTCGGCGCGCGCCCTTCGCGCGCCTTCGTCAAGGTGTTCTGGCCGCTCAGCCTGCCCGGCGTCTTCGCCGGCGCCTGCTCGTCTTCGTGCTGTCCATCGGCTTCTACATCACGCCGGCCCTGCTCGGCAGCCCGTCGAACACCATGTACAGCGTGCTCGTGGTCGACATGGTCAGCCGCCAGCTCCAGTTCGGCTGTGGGCAGCGCCATGGGCGTCGTCCTGCTGGTGGTGACCCTGCGTTCTGCTGTGGGTCGGCACGCGCGTCGTGCGCCTCGGCGACGTGCTCGGCGTGGAGATCGGCCAATGAACCGCAAGCCGCATCCTCTCCTCGTGGCCTTCGTGGTCGCCGATCGGCGTCTTCCTCATCGCGCCCACCGATCATCGTCGTCATCATGTCGTTCTCGTCGCTCAGCGTCGCTGCGCTTCCCGCCGCCGGACCTGAGTCTGCAGTGGTACCGCAACTTCTGGCAGTGCCCGGAGTGGACCGACGCCATGTGGACCAGCGTCAAGGTGGCCCTTCTCGCGACGCTCGACCGCGACGGTCCTGGGCACGCTCACCGCCCTGGGCTGATGCGCGGCCGCTTCCCGTTCAAGAGCCTGGTCACGGCGCTGGTCCTGAGCCCGATGATCGTGCCCATCGTCATCGTCGCCATCGGCACCTACATCGTGTTCGTCGACTGGCGGCTGCAGGGGACCCTCTTCGGCTTCGTGGTGGCGCACGCCTGCCTGGGCTTCCCGCTCGTGGTGGTCAACGTGGCCGCCAGCCTGCAGACGATGGACCGCAACCTGGAGATGGCGGCCCAGAACCTGGGCGCCGGACCCTTCAGGACGTTCTTCAGGATCACCCTCCCGCTCATCATGCCCGGGGTGGTCGCCGGAGCGTTGTTCGCCTTCATCGAGTCGTGGGACGAGGTGGTCGTCTCGATCTTCCTGTCGAGCCCCTTCATGCGGACGCTTCCGGTCGTGATGTGGAGCGTCGTCCGCAGCCAGATCGACCCGACCATCGCCGCCCTCGCCGGCATGCTCACGGTCCTGACGCATCGTGCTCCTGTCGGGCGCCCTGTTGGCGCGGAACCTGGCGCCGGAAGGAAGAAGTGATGCAGTGCCAGAAGAGGCCGACCGGGCGAGGCTGCGCGCCCGCAAGGGCGCTCTGACGCTCAGGAACCTGACCAAGATCTACGGCGACCTTCACGCCGTCGACGACGTCTCGCTCGACGTCGCCCCCGGCGAGTTCGTCACGCTGCTCGGCCCGTCTGGCTCCGGCAAGACGACGACGCTGCGCATCATCGGCGGCTTCATCAAGCCGGAGGCGGGCACCGTGTCGCTCGACGGGCGCGACCTGACCAAGGTGCCGCCGTACAAGCGCGACATCGGCATGGTCTTCCAGAACTACGCCCTCTTCCCGCACATGACGGCGAGCGAGAACGTCGGCTTTCCGCTGCAGATGCGCCGGGTACCCAAGGCGGAGGTCAAGGAGAAGGTGCGCGAGGCCCTTCGCCTCGTGCGCCTCGAGGAGCTCGGCGACCGCTATCCGAAGCAGCTCTCGGGCGGGCAGCAGCAGCGCGTCGCGCTGGCGCGCTCGTTCAGCTTCGATCCGCAGCTGCTGCTCATGGACGAGCCCCTGGGGGCGCTCGACAAGAAGCTGCGCGAGGCCCTGCAGCTCGAGGTCCTCCGCATCAGCCGGCAGCTCGGCGTCACGGTCGTCTACGTGACGCACGACCAGGAAGAGTCCCTCGTGATGAGCGACCGCATCGCCATCTACAACGAGGGCCGGATCGAGCAGATCGGCACCGGCGAGGACCTGTACGAGCGACCTGTCTCCCTGTTCGTGGCGGATTTCGTCGGCGAGTCGAACATCTATCGCGGCACGCTGCAGGCGGATCCGTATGCCGGCCATCGCCCTGGCCGCAGGGCCGCCCGTCCGCGTGCCGGCCGACGCCGGCAGCGCGGTCGGGCTCTCCGCGGGCGATCGCGGCCGCCGTCGTCATCCGGCCGGAGCGCATGAACATCCGGCAGGGCGGCGCAGGCGGACGGCCGGGCCGCCGAGGACGAGACTCGGTCGCCGGCCTGTCCGGACGCCTGCGTGAGCTCATCTACCTCGGTTCCGACCGCAAGTACGTTGTCGACCTCGACGGCGGCGGCACCGCCGTGGTCCGGGTCCAGGCCGGAACGGAGGGTGTCGACGCCGTCGTGGGCCCGGAAGTCACGGTGAGCTGGGCGTCGACGACAGTGTCGTGGTGACCGACACGCGTCTCCGGATGCCGGAGTCGGCTGGCGCCACGCTCATCGGCCGACGCGCCGCGCGTGGCTTGACGGTCGCGCCTCGTCTCGTCGGTCGTTTCGCCGGCCCGCGACGGCGCGGATGGTGACAGGCGGACTGTGTATGGAGACGCGACAGGCTGCCGGCAGGCATCGCTTTGCCGGCGACCCGTGAGCGCGAGTCCCACGCCGATCGGAGGTCACGAATGCGCGCGGTAGTCTTCACCGGGCCCGGCGAGCCGCTCCGGCTCGAGGACCTCACCCTGGCGGCCCCGAGGGCCGGCGAGGTCAAGGTCAAGCTGGTGGGCGCCGGCGTCTGCCACAGCGACCTGCACGTCTACAAGGGCGACTGGAACCACAAGACGCCGCTCGTCCTCGGGCACGAGGGGGCCGGCATCGTCACCGAGGTCGGTCCGGGCGTGACGACGCCGGCGGTCGGCGACCACGTCATCCTCTCGTGGATGCCGCCGTGCGGCGAGTGCCGCTGGTGCGCCTCCGGCAAGCCCCAGCTCTGCGAGACCTCGATGAGCGCCATCGGCACCGACATGATGTTCGACGGCACGACGCGGCTCGCGCGCGCGGACGGCTCGCCTGTCTACCACTACCTCTCCTCGGCGGTGTTCGCCGAGGAGGCCGTGGTCCCGGCCGGCGGGGCGATCAAGATCCGCGACGACGCCCCGCTGGAGAAGGTCTCGATCGTCGGCTGCGCCGTGGCTACCGGGTTCGGGGCGGTGGTCAACACCGCGCGCATGGAGTGGGGTTCGACGGTCGCCGTGATCGGCTGCGGCGCCGTCGGCCTCTCGGCCATCCAGGGCGCGCGCCTCAGCGCGGCGACGCGCATCATCGCCGTCGACGTCGTCCCCGGCAAGCTCGAGGCGGCGCGCGCCTTCGGGGCCACCGACGTCGTCGACTCCACGCAGGACGACCCCGTGGCCGCGGTCCGCGAGCTCACCGGCGGCGGGGTCGACTACGTGTTCGAGTGCATCGGCCTCAAGGAGACCTGCGAGCAGGCCGCCGCGATGCTCGCCTTCGGCGGCACCGCGGTGATCGTCGGCCAGCCCAAGGCCGGCACGCGGCCGTCCTACGACGCCCTCCTCATGAGTTGCTACGAGCAGCGGGTGATCGGCTCGAACTACGGCAGCATGCGGGCCAGCGTCGACTTCCCGCGCCTCGTCGACCTCTACATGAGCGGACGGCTGATGATCGACGAGCTCATCACGGGCCACAGGCCCCTGGCCGAAGCGCAGGCCGCTTTCGAGGACCTGATCGCCGGACGCGCGATCCGCACGGTCCTCGATTGCGGAGCGTGATCGAGGGCCCCGACGAGCAAGAGGCGGGGTCCGTTTCGCGCAGGCGTGTCGAGACGAAGCGGACGGTGACAACGACGTCGTGAAGGAGCTGTGGAATGGGCACTGAGGTCGACACACTGGTGATCGGCGGCGGCATCATCGGCGCCTCCTGCGCCTACTTCCTCGCGCGCGACGGCAGAGACGTGACGCTCATCGAGCGTGAGGACGTCGTCTGTCCGGTGGGCGCGAGCAGCTACGCGAACGCCGGCCTGGTCATGCCGAGCGACCCGTACTCCCCTCCCCTCGCCGGGGGTGCTCGGCCAGGGGATGAAGTGGCTTCTGGACAGCGCGAGCCCGCTCTACATCAAGCCGCGGCCCAGCCCAGCGCTCGTGCGCTGGCTGCTGGGCTTCGCCGCGGCCTCGCGCGAGGGCCCGATGCGGCGCGGCATGCCGGTGCTGCGCGCCCTCGGCGTCGAGGGGCTGAAGGCGTTCGACGAGATCACCGCGTCCGGCGGGCTCGACGCCGGCTACCACCACACCGGCATCCTCAGCCTGTACCTGTCGCGAGAGGCCCTGGATGGCGCCGCCGCCGGGACCGGCCCCCTGAAGGAGTCGTACGGCGTGGAGTCGGAGGTGTGGGACTCGACGGCGGTGCACGAGCGCGTGCCGGCGGCGCTGCCCGGCGTCATGGGCGGCGTGTTCACCGCCGAGGACGGCCATGTCGAGCCCCGCAAGCTCACGCGTGGACTGGCCCGGCTGGCCGAGGAACAGGGCGCCACCGTGCTCACCGCGACAGAGGCGATCGCGTTCAGTCGCGACCGCCGTCGGATCACGGGCGTCATGACCACGCGAGGGATGATGAAGGCCGAGACCGTGGTCCTGGCGGCGGGCGTCTGGTCACGGCGGCTCGCCCACGGCCTGCGCCTCTCGTTGCCGCTCGAACCGGCCAAGGGATACAGCGTCATGATACGGCGCCCCGAGGGCGTGCCCGACGACTTCGCCCTCTACCTGCCCGAGGGTCACGCGTGCGTGACGCCGTTCGGGGATGGTCTTCGCTTCGCCGGCACGCTCGAGCTCTCGGGCATGAACGACCGCGTGCTCACCAGCCGCGTCGCCGCCATCCGTCGGGGTGTCGGGCGCTACTTCGCGGGCGCCGAGTCGGCGCCGCCGATCGAGCTCTGGCGCGGCCTGCGCCCGATGTCGCCCGACGGGCTGCCGATGGTCGGCAGGCCCGCCGCCTACGACAACCTCGTCGTGGCCACGGGCCACTGCATGAACGGCATCATGTACGGGCCCGTCACCGGCAAGCTCGTGGCCGAGGTCGTCGGCGGGCGCCGACCTTCTGTCGACCTCAGCCTCCTGACACCCGACCGCTTCGGCGTGATCTGAAGGGGGAGGGAAGCGCATGAGTGACGACACGGCGCAGGCACCCCCGTCAGTCGGCGGGACGCCAGACACGACGGCTGGGATCGGCTCGTTCCGGCCGCCGCAGCGGATCCTCATGGGGCCGGGCCCGTCGGACGTGCACCCGCGCGTGCTGGAGGCCATGGCCCGGCCGACCATCGGCCACCTCGACCCGGCCTTCGTGGCGATGATGGACGAGCTCAAGGAGCTCCTGCGCTACGCGTTCCGGACGCGCAACGAGGTCACGTTCCCCGTGTCGGGTCCGGGTTCGGTCGGCATGGAGACCTGCTTCGTCAATCTCGTCGAGCCGGGCGACACGGTGGTCGTGTGCCGCAACGGCGTGTTCGGCGGTCGCATGCTCGAGAACGTGCGCCGCTGCGGCGGCGTGCCGGTGGTCGTCGACGACGACTGGGGCACGCCGGTGTCCGCCGACAAGGTCGAGGACGCGCTGCGCGAGCACCCCGAGGCGAAGGTCGTGGCGTTCGTCCAGGCCGAGACGTCCACCGGGGCGCACACCGACCCCGCGCCTCTGGTCGCGCTGGCCCACGAGCACGATTGCCTGACCATCGTCGACACGGTGACGGCCGTGGGCGGCATCCCGGTGAGGGTCGACGAGTGGGGCGCCGACGCGGTGTACACGGGCACGCAGAAGTGCCTCTCGTGTCCGCCCGGTCTGTCGCCGGTGACGTTCGGCGAGGGCGCCGTGCGCAAGGTGCGCGCGCGAACGAACCCCTGCCAGAGCTGGTTCATGGACCTGGACCTCCAGCTCGGCTACTGGTCGTCCGGGTCGCGCACCTACCACCACACGGCGCCCGTGAACGCCCTGTACGGTCTCCACGAGGCGCTGCTCATGCTGCGCGAGGAGGGGCTCGAGAACGCCTGGGCCCGCCATCGGCGCAACCATCTTGCGCTGGCGGCGGGCCTTGACGCCCTCAGCCTCTCACTCCTCGTCGCCGAGCAGCACCGCCTGCCGCAGCTCAACATGGTCGTCGTCCCCGCCGGCGTGGACGAGGCGGCCGTCCGGGCGCGCCTGCTGGACGGCTTCGGCATCGAGATCGGCGCCGGGCTGGGCGCCCTCGCCGGCAAGGTCTGGCGCGTCGGCCTCATGGGCTACGCCAGCCGTGAAGAGAACGTGGTCGCCTGCCTGCGTGCGCTCGAGAGTGCGCTGACCGAGCAGGGCGTCGAGGTGGAGAACGAAGCGGCGGAGAACGCGGCCCGCGCGGCGCTCGAAGGCGCCGCAGGGCCGCACGACGATGGAGGTTCGAGATGACGGACGACGCAAGCCCGCAGATCCGGGTCATCAAACCCGGCGACGTGGTGTGGAGCGAGGCGGCGCGGAACCCCGAGGAGACCGACCCGCCGGGCGGCGAGTTCACGGCGGCCGGTTCGCCCGACGGCAAGTTCCACGTCGGCCACTGGCACCGCGACGTGCAGCGGCGGCACTTCGTGCGGCCCTACCACGAGGTGGCGCTCATCCTCGAGGGTGAGGTGGAGATCGAGCTCGACGATGGCACCGTGTTGCGCGCCGGTCCCGGCGACATCCTGGACACCCCGAAGGGCAGCAGCGGGTTCTGGCGCAGCCTCGAGCCCGTGCGCAAGCTCTGGGCTATCTACGAGGACTGACCGGCGACCCCGCAGTAGCGCATCGCCGACAGAGCCACGACGCAGGCCACGTCTACCAGGTCGTCGACGGCGACGCGCTCGTCGACGCCGTGGATCGTGCCGAAATCGCGCGGCCCGAAGGAGAACGTGGGCGTGCCGTGCGCCGAGAACGTGGCGGCGTCGTGCCACGAGTCGAAGCCCATCGGCCGACATGTCTTCCCGAGGTCCTCGGCGCACGACCGCGTCACGGCGACAAGCGGTGAATCGGCCGGGATCTCGGCAGGCACCACGTCGTTGCTCCAGCCCCACTCGAGCGGGTGCTCGCGCAGCCAAGGGTCGGTCGCCGCGGCTCGCTCCATCCATGCGACGATCTCGTTCTGGACGGCCCTGCCCGTGCCCTGCTCGTCGACATGGTTCGGCAGGTACTGACAGTCGAATCGTATCGTGCACGATGCGGGGTAGGTCACGTGCCACTTGCCGGCGGAGATGACGGTCGGGACGATGTCGCCCGCGTGAAGCAGCGGGTGCTGGTGGTCGGGACGCCTGCGCCACTCCTCGCGCAGGCGGCGCGCCGCGTCGATGACGACCTGCGCCTTTTCGATCGCGTTGACGGCGCCGCCCTGGCGCCAGTCCGGCTGCACGATCTCGGCGTGCCCCTCACGACCGCGGACGGTGATTGTCGGGCATACGGTCCCGCGGCAGGCTATGCACAGGTCGAGGTCGGTGGGCTCCGCGCAGATGCCGGCCGACGCCTTCACGCCGTGCCGTACCGCCGCCCAGCCGCCGGCGCCCGAGGACTCCTCGTCGGTGACGGTGCAGAAGACCACGTCGCCCGCCAGCTTCACGCCTGCGCCGGCGAGGCCCTCGAGCGCGGCGACCAGCGCGGCGATCCCGCCCTTCATATCGTTGGCGCCGCGCCCGTAGACGCAGCCGTCCGCGACGGTCCCTTCGTGGGGCGGCACGGTCCAGAGCTCGGGCGCGTCTACAGGCACGGCGTCGATGTGGCCGTTCAACAGCAGGCTGGGCCCGCCGCCGGCCCGGGGATGGTCGCGACCAGCTGCGGCCTGCCGCGGAAATCGAGGTGGTCGGGGTAGTGGCGGTTGCCGGCGCCGGTCGGCTCGGGCTCCCATAGGCGCGACTCGCCGCCCAGCGACTGCAGGCGCCGGGCGAGTGAGCGCTGCAGCGGCTCTTCGTCGCGTGCCGAGTCGCCCGGCAGGCGTGCGGAGGTGTCGAAGGCGATGAGCTCGCACAGAAGACCTGTCAGCTCGTCGTCGCGCGCCCTGATCGTCTCCACGACGCGCTCCTCGTCCCGCGACCTCAGCGCCACCATCGCCGGCCTCCTCTCGTCGTGGGTGCTCAGGCGCCGATCATCTTCGCGATCAGGTCGGCGCGCCGCGCCGGGCGCCCCTTGGCCTCCTCGACCCGGTCGGCGCTCGCCATCATGCGCAGGGCGAGGTTGACGCCGATCCAGCGCAGCGGCTCGGGCTCCCAGGCCTTGGAGCGGTGGTTCACCCAGGGCAGGCGCGTCAGCGGCGTGTCCTCGCCGCGGATCAGGTCGCACAGCGTGCGGCCGGCGAGGTTGGTCGTCGAGACCCCGTCGCCGACGTAGGCGCCGGCCCAGGCGTTCCCGGTCGCGCGCTCGAGGCCGACCGACGAGTACCAGTCGCGGCTCGCCGCGATCGCCCCGCCCCAGCGGTGGCTGACGCGGAAGGGGCCGATCTGCGGGAAGAGCGTGCGGGTCAGCTCGCGGAGGTGGTCCTGGACCCGGGGGTTGAGCGTGAACTCCTCGCTCAGCTTCGACTCGTAGTGGTAGGGCGCCCCGCGGCCGCCGATGGCGATGCGGCCGTCGTCGGTGCGGCAGGCGTAGAAGATGAGGTGGCGCAGGTCGCCGAAGACCTCGTGGCCCCTCCAGCCGAGCGCCTCCCAGGTCTCTTCGGAGAGCGGCTCGGTGGCGATCATCAGCGAGTAGATCGGCACGAGGTCGCGCTCGTGGCCGGGGAGCTCGGGGGTGAACGCCTCGGTGGCGCGCACGACGACCTCGGCCCTCACCGTGCCGAAGGGCGTCTCGGCTGAGTGCGGGGCGATCGCGGTCACGGGGGTGCGCTCGTAGATCGGCACGCCCAGGCGCGCGACGACCGCGGCGAGGCCGCGCGCCAGGCGCCCCGGGTCGACGGCGGCGCCGTGCGGGGTGTAGACGGCGCCCAGGCAGCCGGCGACCTTGACGCGCGCGCTCGCCTCGCGCGCCCCGAGGAGCACGTAGTCGTCCTCGCCGAAGCCCCAGGAGCGCTCGTACTCGATCTGCTGGGCGGCGCGCAGCAGCTGCACCGGGTTGACCGCCAGGCTGAGCTGGCCGTCGAGGTGGAAGCGCGCCTCGATGCCCTCCTCCTCGACGACGCGGGCGATCTCGTAGACCGTGTCGAAGAGGGCGCGCTGCTGGTCGCTCACCGCCTGGCGGCCGCTCCACCTGGCGGCGCGCGCCCGGGAGCCCGGGAAGTAGGTGTGACACCAGCCCCCGTTGCGTCCCGAGCCGCCGTAGCCGGCGATCTCGCGCTCGAGGACGGCGACGCGCAGGTGCGGGTCGGCCTTCTTCAGGTAGTAGGCCGTCCAGAGGCCGGTGTAGCCGGCGCCGACGATCGCGACGTCGACGTCGGTCGGCCCCTCGAGCGCGGGACGCGGGGCCAGCTCCCCGGGCAGAAGGTCGAGCCACATGCTGCGTGAGCGGTAGTCCGTCACGGTCATCTCCCCTCAGTGTCGGTCATCGGCGGGCAGCGCTCGTCTCTGCCGCCCGAGGATCTCGTCGGCTTGCAGCGCGGATACGGCCTCGAGGGGCAGAGCCGCCCAATGCTGTTCATCGTAGCTGAGCCGTCCCTTTCAGCGCCAGCGCCGTACGCACCTGCCGAGATGCCACCGCACGCGTCCCTCATCGCACCCTCGTGGCCTGCGCGAGTCTGCTCGGCTTGGCGGATTCCGTGGCCGGCGTCGCCAAGGAGTCTGTCCTCAGCGACCTGGGATCCGCCGCCCATCTTGCCTTGGCCGGGGCCCGAGCCGCCGCCCTCAACGTGGCCGTCAACGCAGGGTGCCTCCCTGAGGTCGAGGAGGCGACCGCGCTCATCGCCTCATGCCGGGGCGACCTCGCCTCCGCGGAGGCCCTGGCCGACTCCTTCGCTCGCAGGCTTTCCGCGCGTGGAGCGGACGCTGACGGGAACTGGAAGGGGTGGCTCTCGGTCGGCGAGTCGTCCTGACCGCGAGCCGCGCGCTGCCGTTCCTCCGGTGGGTCGGGCGAGAGCGCCAGCGGGTTCCTGGCCACGCTTCGCCGAATGCGCCGCTGGGTACAAACCCGGCCGAGAACCAAACCACTGAAGGGGCTTGCTCATGGAGACCACAACGACTTCGCCCGATGTCGAGCGCCGCCTCGGGCGCCTGCGCGTCTGGAACCTCGGCGTCGGCCTCGTCCTCGCCGTGCAGGCGGCCGCCCTCGCCCTTCTGACCAACGACTTCTCGCTGCCCGTCACGGCCACGTTCATGGACGGGCCGCCCGGCACCGAGGCCGAGCTCACGAAGCTGTTCGACGTCCAGCTCGGCTGGGGGGTCTTCGCCTTCATGGCGATCTCGGCGGCGGCGCTCTTCATCATCGCCTCACCGGGCGTCTTCGAGTGGTACAAGCGGAACCTGCTGCGCGACCGCAACTATGGACGCTGGATCGAGTACTTCTTCAGCTCGTCGCTGATGATCGTGCTGATTGCCATGATCACCGGCGTCAGCGACATCGCCGCGCTCATCGCCATCTTCGGAGTCAACGCGAGCATGATCCTCTTCGGTCTGCTCATGGAGAAGTACGAGACGCCGGGACGGCCCGACTGGCTCTCGTTCCTGTTCGGGTGCTTCGCCGGAGCGGTGCCGTGGATCGCCGTCTTCATCTACCTGTGGGGGCCCGGCACCGATGCCCAGCCTCCGGGCTTCGTCTACGGCATCTTCGTGTCGCTGTTCGTCTTCTTCAACGTCTTCGCCCTCAACATGGTCCTGCAGTACAAGAAGGTCGGGCCATGGCGGGACTATCTGTTCGGCGAGAAGGTGTACATCCTGCTCAGCCTGACGGCGAAGTCGCTGCTCGCCTGGCAGGTGTTCTCCGCCGTGCTGGCGAGCTGAACGGGTCGAGCCGCCGGACGCGGTAGACTCGCCGCGTGACGCCGACACGACCCGCGACCTTCGAAGACCTCAGGCGCCGACGCTGGGAGCTGCTCGCGCTCACCAGCGTCGGCGCCTTCATGGCCCCACTCGACGGGGCCATCGTCTCGGTGGCCCTGCCCGTCATGAGCCCCGAGCTCGGCCTGAGCTTCAGCGCCTCGATGTGGGTGCAGGCCGTCTACCTGCTGGTCACTGCGGTCCTGCTCATCCCGCTGGGCAGGCTGGCCGACGCACGCGGCCGGATGCGCTTCTACCTCCTCGGCATCGTCGTGTTCGCGACAGGGTCGCTGCTCTGCGCCGTGAGCGTGAACGGCGCCTGGCTGATAGCGTCGCGCGCCTTGCAGGGCGTCGGCGCGGCGCTGCTCATCGCGACCTCGGCGGCGATCATCACGGCGGCCTTCCCCCCGCAGGAGCGCGGCCGGGCGCTGGGCATCAACGTGGCCGCGGTCTACCTCGGCCTGAGCGTCGGCCCCCCGCTCGGCGGCTTCCTCACCGACGCCTTCGGGTGGCAGACGATCTTCCTCGTCAACGTGCCGATCGCCGCGGTGGTCCTGGCGTGGGGCTGGCGCCTGTTGCCGCGCGACGAGCGCGCGGGGGCGGCGCCGGCGGTCGCCGGGCGCCGTCGGCGCCGCGGCCCGATCTGGTCGGCGCCGCCCTCTGGGGCGCGCTTCCTCATCTGTCTCCTTGTGCCGCTCACGTTCGCCCCGCAGTGGGGCTGGGCCGTGCCGCGCACTGTCGTCCTGCTCGCGCTGGCGGCCGCGTCGCTGCTTGCCTTTGTCGTTCGTGGAGCGTCGGGTCGCCGACCCGCTGCTCGACCTCGACCTGCTCCTGCACAACCGGCTTTTCGCCGCCGCCAACTCCGCCGCCCTGCTCAACTACATGGCCCTGTACGCGATCAGCATCCTGACGGCCGTGTTCCTGGAGGTGGTCCAGGACCGCACGGCGGCGCTGACCGGCGTGATCATGCTCAGCCAGCCGGTGATGCAGGCGGTGCTGGCGCCGCTCGCCGGGAGGCTGAGCGACCGCGTCGGCTCGCGGGTCCTGGCGACGACCGGCATGGGGCTCACGGCCGTAGGGATGGTCCTGCTGGGCTCGATGCCGGTGGACGCGGGCCTGCCGCGCGTGATGGTGAGCCTCGCCGTCGTCGGCGTGGGCATGGCTTCCTTCAGCGCCCCTAACACGAGCGCTGTGATGGGGAGTGTGGACCGCCGCCAGCTCGGTCTTGCCGGGGCGTTCCTGGGCACGATGAGGGCGACCGGCATGGCGCTCAGCGTGGCGATCCTCGGCGGCATCGCCGCGAGCCAGCTCGGGCGCGCCGGCGGCAGGCTGATCTTCAGCCACGGGAGCGGCGACGGCCTGGGCGCCCTCGGCGCGAGGGCCGTCGCCGACTTCGCCCTTGGCTACCGCTACGCGATGTACACCGGTGCTGCGCTGGCCGTGCTCGGCGCGCTGGTCTCGCTCACGCGCGGGGCGCACGAGGCAGCGGGCAGCGAGGCCTGAGGACGTCCGATGCCTGCCGTCAGCGCAGGGCTGTTGCTGTATCGCCGCGTCGCGGCCGCGACCGACGCGGCGGCGAGGTCCTTGCCGGCGCGCCTCGAGGTCCTGCTCGTCCACCCCGGCGGACCCTACTGGGCGAAGAAGGACGCCGGTGCCTGGAGCATCCCGAAGGGCGAGGTCGAGCCGGGGGAACTTGGAGAGGCGCGACCGGTGCCGGAGCGCGACGCCGCGTGGCGGCGTCCGGCTCCGGCCAAGCCGCGCCTGCGGGCCGCCGCCGCCGACCTCCTCGCCGCGGCCAAGCGCGAGTTCCGTGAGGAGACAGGCTTCGATCCGGACGCGCTGGCCGCGCCCGGCGCCGCCTACGTCGCGCTCGGCGGCGTCAAGCAGCGCGGCCACAAGATCGTCTACGTCTGGGCGCTCGAGGGCGACTGTGACGCGGGCGCCGCGACGAGCGAGGACTTCGAGATGGAGTGGCCGCCACGCTCGGGGCGGACGGCACAGTTCCCCGAGGTCGACCGCGCCGCGTGGTTCGACCTGCCCACGGCGCACCGGAAGATCCTCGCCGCGCAGCGGCGCTTCCTCGATGACCTGGTGGTCCTTGCCGGCGGGTCGTCACCCGGCTGAGCCCTCCATTGTCATCTTGACCATCGGTGGTCATACTGTGACCATGGAACGCGTGACGGTCGCGGAACTCAAGGCCAAGCTCAGTGAGTACCTCCGGCGAGTCGAAGGGGGAGAACCCATCGTCGTGGTCAGGCACGGAACACCAGTCGCGAGGCTTGAGCACGTCGCCGGTCCTCGCCTGAGCGTGCGGCCGCCGCGCAGGCCTACGGGCGCCTGGTGGACGGTGAAAGGCCCGCGTGTAGAGCTCGACGAGGACATCCTTGAGTACCTTGCGGAGGAACGCGCCGACCGCCCCGCCCCCGGCGACGTCGAGGCGTGTCCTCACCCTCGGGGCGCCGAGCCTGGACAGGGTGGCCGATGAGGGCATATATCGACGCCTCGGTGGTACTGCGCATCGTGCTTGACCAGCCGGGCCAGCTCGCGGGGGCGGAGCGACTGGACGAGCCTCTCACGTCCAGCCTGACGCTGGTCGAGGTCCTGCGGACCATGGACCGCGTTCGCCTCGGGGGCCGCGTCGGCAGCGAGACCCTGTCCGTTCACTATCGAATGGCCCGCGAGCTGGTCGACCGGTTCTCCGTGGTCGATCTCGACGCGACCGTGCTTCAGCGCGCCGCCGAGCCTATGCGTACGCCGCTGCGCACACTGGACGCTCTGCACCTGGCGACGGCGCTTCGCTGGTGTGAGGCGACGGGCGACGCGCTGCTGTTCGCCACGCACGACCGCGAGCTTGCCGAGGCTGCCGCCGTCGCCGGCCTCGAGGTAGTCGGCGCGTGAACCGCGCCCGGCGCCTCGCCGGCGCGCGTCCGCAGCGGCGCGAGTCCCGTTCGACGCCCCTTGCGCCGTGGGGTATACTTCCGCGGCTATAGAAGCAGGAGCCGCGAGCTCCTCACCCTGCGCCCACGTTGGTCGACAGGGTCTCGTAGTGACAGTCTCCGATGTCGAAAGGAGAACGCGAGGGCTCGCTTCGGCGACCCTCTTTGCTATGGGCAGACCTTTTTCGCCGAGAGACAGATACATGAGGGATCGGGCCAACGAGCCCCTGATCCGCATCAACGACGGCATCACGGTGCCGCAGGTCCGGCTCATCGATGAGAAGGGCCAGCAAATGGGCATCAAGCCGATCGGGTTCGCGCAGGAGTACGCCGCCGAGCACAACCTCGACCTCGTCGAAGTCGCCGCCCAGGCCGACCCGCCGGTCTGCCGGGTGATGAACTTCAGCAAGTACCGCTACGAGCTCGAGCAGAAGTCCAAGGCGGCGCGCAAGCACCAGAGTCAGATCGTCATCAAGGAGATCAAGTTCCGGCCCAAGGTCGGCGTGCACGACTACGAGACCAAGAAGGGTCACGTGCTGCGCTTCTTGCAGCACAAGGACAAGGTGAAGGTCACGATCATGTTCCGCGGCCGCGAGATGGTCCACCCCGAGCGGGGAGAGGCGTTGCTCATGCGTCTCGCCGAAGACGTCAAGGAGTTCGGCGTCATCGAGTCCAAGCCGCTCCAGGACGGCCGCAACATGGTCATGATGCTGGGGCCCGTCAAGTAGAGGCGCCGGCGAAGCGGGGCGCCGCCGTGGCGGCGCCGGACACGACATGCGAAGCGTCACCGCGCCGGCATCCCGGCGCGTGAGGAAGCAGCAGGAGGCAGGTGCGTATGCCCAAGATGAAGACCCACAGCGCGTCGAAGAAGCGCTTCCGTCTGACCGGCAGTGGCAAGCTGGTCCGTCGGCACGCGTTCAAGAGCCACCTGCTGGAGCACAAGACCTCGAAGCGCAAGCGCGGGTTCCGCAAGGTCTACGACGTCTCGAGGGCCGACACCCGAGAGGTCCGTCGTCTCCTCGGCCTTCGCTAGAGGAGCGGGAGTACAGACATGTCTCGAGTCAAACGCAGTATCAGCGCGCGCAAGAAGCGCCGCAAGGTCCTCGAACAGGCCAAGGGCTATCGCGCGACCAAGAACTCCAGCTACAAGCGGGCCAAGGAGCAGGTGCAGCGCAGCCTGCAGTACGCCTACCGCGACCGGCGCGTGCGCAAGCGCGAGTTCCGCCGTCTGTGGATCGTGCGCATCAACGCGGGCGCCCGCGAGAACGGCCTCTCGTACAACCAGTTCATGCATGGGCTGCAGCTCGCCAACATCGAGCTCGACCGCAAGATCCTCGCCGATCTCGCGGTCAGCGACCCGACGTACTTCGCCTCGCTCGTCGGTCAGGCGCGCGCGGCCCTCGAGGCGGCGTAAGCGCCGCCGGCCGGGCGAAGTGCGCGAGGGGTGGGCGAAGAGCTTGGGGTTTTAGGCGAACCCATCATCAGTCCGCAGAACGCCGTCGCGAAGCGGGCGGCGGGTCTGCGGCTCCGCAAGTTCCGCGAACGTGAAGGCGCCTTCCTGGCGGAAGGCGCCGATCTCGTCGCGGCCGGCATCGCCGCCGGCCACCGCCCGCAGGTCGTCTTCGTGCGCCGCGGCAGCGCCGCCGAGGCGGCCGCCGCGGGCGGCGACGACACAGGCGGCGCGGCGCCGGTCATCGTCCCGGCCGCCCTCGCCGGCCTGACCGTCTACCCGGTGAGCGACCGCGTCGCGGCGAAGGTCTCGACCCTCGAGACGGCGCCCGACGTCATGGCCGTGTTTCCCGTGCCGCCGCGTCGTCCGCTCGAGAGCCTGCGCGAAGGCGACCTCGCTCGTCGTCTACGCCGACCGCATCGCCGACCCCGGCAACATGGGCACCCTGCTGCGCGCGGCGGCCGCCTTCGGCGCCGCCGCCCTGGCCACGGCCCCCGGCTCCGTCGATCTGTTCGGTCCCAAGACGGTGCGTGCCAGCATGGGGGCGGTCTTCGCGCTGCCTCTGTACCAGGACGTGGGGCTCGGCGAGCTCGCCGTCCGCCTCGGCGTGACCCGCGTGTACGGCCTGGTCGCGCACGGCGGCGCGCCACTCGGCGACGCCGAGCTCCGCCGTCCGGCGGTGCTCTGCGTCGGCGCCGAGCGCGCCGGTCTCGCGCCGGGGACGCTGGCCCAGGTGACCGACCAGGTGACCATCGAGCTGGCCCCCGGCTCAGTGCCGCCGGCCGCCGTCGAGTCGCTCAACGCCGGCGTCGCCGGCGCCATCGCTTTGTACGCGTTCGCGCGCCGCGCGCGCGAGCACGCCTCAGACGCCGCCGCGGGTCGCGAACCCGAGAAAGGATGACCATGGACGACGCCGATCTGCGGGTCCTCAAGGAACGCGCTCCCACGCTGGCGGCGGTGCGCATCACTGCTGCGGAGGCCGTCGCGCGCGCCGCCGACCTCGTCTCGCTGGAGAAGGCGCGCGTCGCCGTTCTCGGGCGCAAGAGCCCGCTCACCGAGCTGCTGCGCTCGATCTCCACGCTGGCCGCCGAGGATCGTCCGGTGATCGGCAAGCTCGGCAACGTCGTGCGCCGCGAGCTCGAGGCGCTCGTCGACGAGCGCGAGGCGGAGCTCAAGAAGGCGGCTCTGAGCGCCTCGCTCGAGCACGAGCGCCTCGACGTCACGCTGCCGGGTCAGCCCTTCCCGGCCGGCCACGAGCACCTCATCAGCCAGACGATGCAGGAGGTCGAGGACATCTTCATCGGTCTCGGCTACCGCATCGCCGAGGGGCCCGAGGTCGAGCTCGACTACTACAACTTCACGGCGCTCAACACGCCGCCGAGCCACCCCGCGCGCTCCGCCCACGACACCTTCTGGGTGCAGGAGCAGCGCGAGACCATGCCCGAGGCGGTCGTCGACGCCGACCGCGGCGTCCTGTTGCGCACCCACACCTCTCCCGTCCAGGTGCGCGTCATGGAGTCCCAGCAGCCCCCCGTGTCCATCCTCTGTCTGGGCAAGGTCTATCGGCGCGACTCGGACGCGACGCACACGCCCATGTTCCACCAGGTCGAAGGGCTCGTCGTCGACGAGGGGATCACGCTGACCGACCTCAAGGGCACCGTGGCGCACTTCACGCGCGAGTTCTTCGGGCCCGAGCGCTCGATCCGCGTGCGGCCGCACTTCTTCCCGTTCACCGAGCCGAGCATCGAGGTCGACGTCAATTGCGAGCTGTGCGGCGGCAAGGGCTGCCGCTCGTGCAAGCACTCCGGCTGGCTCGAGATCATGGGGGCCGGCATGGTCGACCCGAACGTCTACGGCTTCGTCGGCTACGACCCGGAGAGAGTCAGCGGGTTCGCCTTCGGCATGGGAGTGGAGCGCATGGCGATGCTCAAGCACGGCATCCCCGACCTGCGCCTGTTCTACGACAACGACGTCCGCTTCCTGCGGCAGTTCTGAGGGGAGGCGGACGCGATGAGAGTACCGTTCAGCTGGCTCAGGGAGTACGTCGACTGGCAAGGCACGGCGGAGGAGCTCGCCGAGCTGCTCACGATGTCCGGCACCGAGGTCGAGGGCATCGCTTGGGTCGGCGCGCCGCGCGACCCCGAGAACCTGGGCCGCTTCGTCGTCGGCAAGGTCGTGACGCGCGAGAAGCACCCGAACGCCGACAAGCTCAGCCTCTGCACCGTCGACGTCGGCGAGCGCAACGGCGGCGTGAAGCAGATCGTCTGCGGCGCCGACAACTTCGCCGCCGGCGACGTCGTCGCCGTGTCGATGAGCGGCGCCGTGCTCGAGAACGGCCTCAAGCTCAAGAAGGCCAACCTGCGCGGCGTCGAGAGCGACGGCATGATGATGAGCGAGCAGGAGCTCGGCTACGAGGAGAAGAGCCCCGGCATCGTCGTGCTGCCCCCCGACTGGACGATCGGCGCGCCCCTGCAGGACTACCTGCCGGTGAGCGAGGCCGTGCTCGAGCTCGAGCTCACCTCGAACCGGCCCGACTGCTTCAGCATCTACGGCATCGCCCGCGAGGTCGCGGCGGCGTCGGGGGCGAAGCTGGCGCCGCCGCCCACCGCCGGACCGGCGGTGCTGGGCGGCGCCCCCGCCGAGCGAGTCGATCGCCGTCGAGGTCGTCGACGCCGACCTCTGCCCGCGGTACGGCGCGCGCGTGATCCGCGGCATGAAGGCCGGCGACTCGCCGCCTTGGCTCAAGGCGCGTCTCACGCACGCGGGCATGCGCCCGATCAGCAACATCGTCGACGTCACGAACTACGTGATGCTCGGCTGGGGGCAGCCCCTGCACGCCTTCGACGCCGGCAAGATCGGCGGCGGCACGCTCATCGCGCGGCGCGCGAAGGAGGGCGAGAGGATCGTCACGCTCGACGAGGTCGAGCGCACGCTCGACGGCCAGATGCTCGTGATCGCCGACGTCGAGAAGCCGCTGGTGATCGCCGGCGTGTTCGGCTCGGTCGACGCCGAAGTCGACGAGGCGACGACCGACGTCGTCCTCGAGGCGGCCAACTTCAGCGGCCCCAGCATCCTGCGCACCGAGATGCACACCGGCATCCGCAGCGAGGCGAGCAACCGCTTCGAGAAGGGGCTGGACCCGGCGCTCGTGCCGGGCGGCCTCGACTTCGCCTGCCGGCTCTTCGCCGAGCTCTGCGGCGGCACTGTGGCGCCGGGCATGGTCGACGTCTGGGGCGGCGCGGCGGAGCCGCGCCGCCTGACCTATCGGCCGGCGAAGGCCGACGCCCTGCTCGGCTACGCGGTGCCGGCGGCCGAGCAGGCGTCGCTGCTGCGCCGGCTCGAGTGCGAGGTGGACGAGGGCGCTGAGAGCCCGTCGGACGCCTCCGGTGCTGGGTGGGCAGTCGTCCCGTCCGAGCTTCCGCCCCGACCTCGAGCGCGAGGTCGACCTCATCGAGGAGGTCGGGCGCCTGGCCGGCTACGGCATGGCGCCCGAGACGCTGCCGAGACACCGAACGGCGGGGGGCCTGACAGGGCCACAGCAGGTGCGGCGCGCCCTGCGGCGCGCCCTGGCCGGCTGCGGCCTCGACGAGGTCATCACCTACGCGTTCATCGCCGCCGACGCGCTCGAGCCGCTGGGGTTGCCAGAGGGCGACCCTCGCCTCGAGCCCGTGCGTCTCGCCAACCCGATGAGCGCCGAGCAGTCGGTGCTGCGCACCATGCTGCTGCCCGGACTCGTGGCGACCGTGCGCGACAACCTCGACCGCCTCAACGACCCGCCTAACCTCTTCGAGTTGGGGCGCGTCTACCTGTGGGACGAGCCGGTCCCGGCGCCCGAGCACGCCGCCGAGCCCGGCGCGGTGCTGCCGCACGAGGCCGAGGCGCTCGGCATCGTCATGAGCGGACCCGTGCACCCGCAGAACTGGACCGGCCTCGGCCGACCACCGACTTCTTCACTCTCAAGGGCGTCGTCGAGGCGGCGCTGCGCGCGGTCGGCCTCGAGGCGGCCTTCGCGCCGCTGGGCGACCAGGCCGGCGCCTTCCCCTACCTGCATCCGGGCAAGGCGGCGGTCGTCAGCGTGCCCGGCGCCGACGGCCTCGGCGTGCTCGGCATGCTGCGCCCCGATGCGGCCGCGGCGTGGGGCCTCGAGGGGCTCGAGCTCTACGTCGCCTCGCTCTCCATCGACAAGATCGCCGCGGTCGCTCAGCCGACGGTGACCTTCCGCGACCTGGTCACGTATCCGCCGGCCGAGCAGGACCTCGCCGTGGTCGTCGACGGCGGCGTGCCCGCCGCCGCCGTGGTCGCCGACGGCGCGCAAGGCGGGCGGCAAGCTCGTCGCCGAGGTGAGCGTCTTCGACGTCTATGAGGGCGACCAGGTGCCAGAGGGCAAGCGCTCGCTCGCCCTGCGCGTGCTCATGCGCTCGGCCGAGCGCACGCTCAACGACAAGGACATCGCCACCGTGCGCACCAGGATCGTCGGCGCGCTCGAGCGCGAGTACGGGGCCGTTCTCAGGTAGGGACGGACTCCGACGAGGCCGCGGCGAAGCCGACGGGGGCCGGCGGCGCTGTGCGCCGCCCGCCCCTGGTCTCTGCGCTTCGCCTCGAGGCCAGCCGAAGGCGCCGCCTGACGCTTCGCATAGTATCCATCGCGCTCGCTGACGTCTTGCATTATTCTCGTCGACCCGCTAGCATGCCCGATCCATGAACGGCACGAGGAGTCTGCATCCGCTCGCTTCGGCCCGCGTCTCGCGCGCGGGTCGCCTTGTGCTGCCTGCCGGTCGGCGCGCGCGACGTCGCGCGACGCTGCGCCGGCGGCCCCGCCTGACAGCTGCCACTGCCCGCGAGGGCAGGGTCGCTCGTCATCCTTCCACCCGCCGGCGCATCCGACTTCGTTCCACGTCCGTACCGCCGACGTACCCGGAGACGCCCATGCCGACCGCAGACCCGACGCTCGCCAAGTCAGTGAAGACCGCCGCTCGGCCCTGCGCCGCCGCGAATCCGGTCCAGGCTGCGGCGGGCTCTGCCGCGGCGCCGGTCGCGAGCGTCGCCGTCATCGGCGGCAGCGGCTACACCGGCGCCTTGCTCGCCGAGCTGGTACTGCGGCACCCCTTCGTCAGGCTGGCGCACGTCACCTCGGAGTCGCTCGCCGGCGACCGCGTGGCCAGGCACCATCCGCGCCTGCGGACCGATCTCGCCTTCTGCGCGCAAGCCGAGGTCGGTGGCGTCGACTTCGCCTTCGTCTGTCTGCCGCACGGCGAGGCGGCGCCGGTGGTCAAGCGCCTGCTCGACACCGGCGCCAAGGTCGTCGACCTCTCGGCGGACTTCCGCCTCGACGCCGCGACGTACACCGAGTGGTACGGGGAACACCCGTTCCCGGAGATGCTCCCGGGGGTGTACGGACTGACGGAGCTGCATCGCACGAGGTCGCGGCAGCGGACCTCGTCGCCAACCCCGGCTGCTACCCGACGGCGGCGTTGCTCGCCCTCGAGCCTCTCAAGCAGCTCGGGCTGCTCGACGTCGTCATCGACGCCAAGTCGGGGGTCAGCGGGGCCGGCAAGACGCCCACGGAGAGCACGCACTTCTGCAGCGTCGACTCGGACCTCGTCGCCTACGGCATGCAGGGACATCGGCACTACCCGGAGATCGCCGCCGGGCTGGCAGGCGAGCGGAGCGGCCCTCACGTTCGTCCCGCATCTCGTACCGCTCCAGCGCGGCATCAGCGAGACGATCTACGTGCGGCCGGCCGCCTTGCCGCTGCCGACTCAGGCTGAAGCTGCGGACGCTCTACGAGGACCGCTACGCTGGCGAGCCGTTCGTCGCGGTCTGCGATGCGCCCCCACAGCTCAGGGACGTGGCCGGCACCAACTGCTGCCGCATCTTCCCCCACATCGACGAGCGCGCCGGACGCATCGTGGTCATCAGCGTCATCGACAACCTCATGAAGGGCGCCTCGGGACAGGCGGTGCAGAACATGAACCTGATGCTCGGGCTGCCCGAGACGGCTGGGCTGCTCTGATGCTGCCGGTCACGCGGTTCGTCACCCTGCCCGCCTTCGCCACGCAGGCCCAACGCAGCGTGACGTACCCGAAGGGCTACGTCGCCGCCGGCGTCGCCTGCGGGCTCAAGAAGAAGGGCCGGCTCGACCTCGGCCTGCTGGCCTCCTTGCGGCCGAGCGGTCTCGGCGGCGACGTTCACGAGCAACGCCGCCGCGGCAGCTCCGATCTGCGTGACGCGCGAGACCTCCGCCTGCGAGCGCCTGCAGGCCGTGGTCGTGAACGCCGGCAACGCCAACGCCTGCACCGGCAAGCAGGGTCTCGCCGACGCGGCGCCGCATGCGGCTCCTTGCGGCGCAGCACCTGCGGCTGCCGGTCGAGCTCGTCGCCGTCGCTTCGACCGGTGTCATCGGCCTGCCGCTCGACATGGAGAAGGTCGAGTCGGGCATCGCCGCGGCCGCCGCGGCGACGAAGCCCGGCGGTGGCGAGCATTTCAGTCAGGCGATCCGCACCACCGACGCCTCGCCGAAGCGGGGAGCGTTCGAGCTCGCGACCGCCGACGGCGTGGTACGACTGGGCGCCGCCGCCAAGGGTTGCGGCATGATCTCGCCGCGCATGGCGACCATGCTCTGCTTCGTCACCTGCGACGCGGCGGTCGCCGTCGAGGACTGGCGGCGCCTGGTGGGCTCGGCGGTCGAGAGGAGCTTCAACCGCATCACGGTCGACGGTCAGGAGTCGACCAACGACATGGTCGTCGGCTTCGCCAACGGCGCCTCCGGGGTGCGCCTCGGCGAGACCGGTCTCGGCCAGCTTGCGGAGGCGCTCGACGCGATGCTGCTCGCCCTGGCGCTCGGCATGGTCGCCGACGGCGAAGGCGCGACCAAGGCGGTGCGGCTCGCGGTCGAGGGCGCGCGCGACGCCGGCGAAGCCGAGCGCGTCGCGCGCGCCGTCGCGGACTCGCCTCTCGTGAAGACGGCGTTCTTCGGCCGCGACGCCAACTGGGGCCGCATCGTGCAGGCCGTCGGCCAGGCGCTGGGAGAGGGCGCGGCGTCTCGGGCCGCCGCCGTGACGGCCGACGTCCTCTACGAGGACCTCGCCGTCGTCCGTGGCGGCCAGCCCGCGTCGCTCGGCGAGGGCGAGCAGGAGCGTCTCGCCGACATCATGGCCCAGCACGAGATCGACCTCCGCGTCGGCCTTCACAGCGGCTCTGCCGGCGCCACCGTCTACTTCAGTGACCTGACGCATGACTACGTCACCCTCAACGCGGAGTACACGACATGAGCCACGGCCGCGCGTATCGCGCGGCCGCGTCTCCCGTGCCCACGGAGGCCCTGCCGTGACGGTCAGGCAACAGAAGACGGTCAAGACCCTGCTCGAGGCGATGCCCTACATCCGCCGCTTCTGGGGCACGACCCTGGTCGTCAAGTACGGCGGCGCGGCGATGACGTCGCCGCGCCTTCAGGAGGAGTTCGCCGAGGACATGGTGCTGCTGCGCCTCGTCGGCATGAAGCCCGTCGTGGTCCACGGCGGCGGCCCGGAGATCACGCGCCACATGGAGCGACTCGGCATGGAGACCCGGTTCGTCGACGGCCACCGGGTCACCGATGAGGCGACCATGGAGGTGGCGCGCATGGTCCTCGTCGGCAAGGTGAACAAGGACATCGTCGGACTCATCAACCGGCATCGGGGGGTCGCCGTCGGTCTGTCGGGCGAGGACGGCGGGCTGCTGCGCGTGAAGCCCAGGCAGCACGTCGACGCCCAGGGCAACGACGTCGATCTCGGCCGCGTCGGCGACATCGTCTCGGTCAACGTCGACGTCCTCGACCTGCTCGCGGAGCAGAACATCCCCGTCGTCGCCAGCGTCGGCGCCGACGAGGAGGGCAAGGCGTACAACGTCAACGCCGACACCGTGGCCGGCGAGCTGGCCGCCGCCCTCAAGGCCGAGAAGATCGTCTTCCTCACCGACGTCGAGGGCATCTACGAGGATCAGGGCGCCGACCTGGCGCCGATCTCGGAGTGCGATCTGAGCTACCTCGAGGCGCTGCAGGCGGCCGGCCGCATCGACGGCGGCATGGTCCCCAAGGTCGGGGCCGTGCGTCGCGCCCTCGAGGCCGGCGTGCGCAGCGCCCACATCATCGACGGCCGTGTGGAGCACGCCGCCCTGCTCGAGATCCTCACTGACGCCGGGTGCGGCACCAAGGTCACGGCCTGATGTGGAAGGCGTCGGGTTGCATATTCCTCTGCACTCCGGTGTATTCTATGCACGCTCCCTCTCGGAGAGCGGAGCGTTCGCGGCACACCGTTGTCGACAGGCGAGCAGGGGGACGAGCGGGCGATGAGCACACGGGCACCGATGGGCAAGATCGAGCGTCAGCGCCTCATCCAGACCGTCGTGCAGCAGCGCGAGGTGGCGACGCAGCGCGAGCTGGTCCATGCCCTCAGCTCCCTCGGCTGCGAGGTGACGCAGGCGACCGTGTCGCGCGACATCCGCGAGCTCGACTTGCAGAAGGTGCGCACGCACCTCGGGCGCGCGAAGTACGTCCTCTCGTCGCGCGAGCGGCCCAAGGACCCCGAGATGGCGGCGCGCCACGTTCTGCGCGACTTCGCCCGCTCCACGGTGGTCGCCGGCAACCTCGTCGTCGTGCGCTGTGAGATCGGCACCGCGACCACGGTCGCCCGCCAGATCGACAACCTCAACCACACCGACGTGCTCGGGACCATCGCCGGCGACGACACGTTCATCTGCATCGTCCAGAACGAGGACACGGCGCGCGAAATCAGGCGCTACCTCGACCGTCTCCGAGAGGCCTAGCGCGCAGGCACCTTCCGGCGCGCACGCCATCCGCGGTCACCAGGGCCCGCAGCGCCTCTGTGCGAGCACGACCGCGCCCTCCTCACCGTCATCATCGACCGACGAAAGGGTCACATCGTGTCAGAGAAAGTAGTGCTCGCCTATTCCGGTGGTCTGGACACCTCCGCCCTCATCCCGTGGCTCAAGGAGAAGTACGACTACGACGTCATCGCCTGTCTCGTCGACCTCGGCCGCGTCAAGGACGTCCCGGCGATCATGGCGCGCGCCGAGGCCGCCGGCGCTGTCGCCGCCGAGGCGGTCGACGCCAAGGAGGAGTTCGCCGAGCACCACTGCCTGCCGGCGCTCATGGCGAACGCCCTCTACGAGGACAAGTACCCGCTGTCGACGGCCATCGGCCGGCCGCTGATCGCCAAGAAGCTCGTCGAGACGGCGCACAAGTACGGCGCCACCGCCGTCGCCCACGGTTGCACCGGCAAGGGCAACGACCAGGTGCGCATGGACATCGGCGTGCGCGCTCTGGACCCCAACCTCGAGATCGTCGCCCCTGCCCGCGCCGCCGACTGGCCGAGCCGCGAGGAGCTGATCGACTACGTGGCCGCGCACGACATCCCGCTCAACCTCACGAAGAAGAGCCCCTACTCCGTCGACGAGAACATGTGGGGGCGCAGCAACGAGTGCGGCGTGCTCGAGGACCCGTGGGTCGCGCCGCCGGAGGACGCCTTCCAGTTCGTGGTCTCGGTCGCGGACGCCCCCGACGAGCCGCAGCACGTGATCGTGAGCTTCGAGAAGGGCAAGCCGGTGGCTCTCGACGGCAAGGCCATGGGCATGGTCGAGCTCATCGAGAAGATCGACGCCATCGGCAACAGCGCACGGCTTCGGTCGCGTCGACATGATCGAGAACCGGCTCGTCGGCATCAAGAGCCGCGAAGTGTACGAGGTCGCCGGGGCGCTCGCCCTCATCACCGCCCATCGTGAGCTCGAGGACCTCGTCCTCACCCGCGACCTGCTCCACTTCAAGCGCACCATCGAGAGCAAGCTTGCCGACATGATCTACGAGGGCCAGTGGTTCGACCCGCTGACCGAGGCGTGCAAGGCGTTCCTGTTCCAGAGCCAGGAGCGGGTCACCGGCGACGTGCGGCTCAAGTTCCACAAGGGAAGCTGCGTGGCCGACGGACGCAAGAGCGACTTCAGTCTGTACAGCTACAAGCTCGCCACGTACTCCAAGGAGGACGAGTTCTCGCACACCGCGGCGGCCGGGTTCATCGAGCTCTGGGGTCTGCCGATCGAAGTGTGGGCGCGGGTGGGCAAGGAGCACCACCTGATGAAGGAGCTCGAGTCGTGACGGTCGCTCGGTGAGCGGACGGCCGGGACGAGGGCAGGTGGCGGCGTGACGGTCGCGCGCTCGGGCCGCTTCGCCGGCGAGCGCGACCCGGCCTTCGTCGCGCTCAACTCGTCGCTCGCCCTCGACTGGCGCCTGTGGCGCGAGGACATCGAGGGGAGCGTCGCGCACGCCCGCGGGCTGGAGCGTGCGGGCGTCCTGACCGAGGCCGAGCGCAAGGCGATCGAGGACGGCCTCGCGGCGGTGGGGCGCGAGATCGAGAGCGGCGCCTTCGTCCCCCGCGACGAGGACGAGGACGTGCACATGGCGGTGGAGCGCCGGCTCACCGAGATCGTCGGGGAAGCCGGCGCCAAGCTGCACACCGGGCGCAGCCGCAACGACCAGGTGGTGACGGACGTGCGCCTGCATCTGCGGCGCGTGGTCGAGCGCCAGGTCGAGGCGCTGCGCGCGCTGCAGGGGGTGCTGGTGGGACGGGCAGGCGAGCACGTCGAGACGCTCCTGCCCGCCTACACGCACCTGCAGCGCGCGCAGGTCACGTCGCTGGCCCAGCATCTGCTCGCGTACTTCTGGATGCTGGAGCGCGACGTCGAACGATTCGGCCGCGCCCGCGCCGCGTGTCTGGAGCTGCCGCTCGGCGCCGGCGCGGCCGTCGGCGTCAACTACGCCCTCGATCGTGAGGCGGTCGCCGCCGAGCTCGGCTTCGAGCGCGTCACCGACAACTCGCTCGAGGCGGTCGCCGGGCGGGACTTCGCCCTCGACTACCTCGCCGCCGCGGCGCAGCTCGGGGTGCACCTGTCGCGGCTCGGGGCCGAGATCGTCCTCTGGGCCTCGAGCGAGTTCGGCTTCGCGCATCTGCCCGACGCCTTCAGCGGCGGGTCGAGCATCATGCCGCAGAAGCGCAACCCCGACGCCGCCGAGCTGATGCGGGCCGCCGCTCCGCGGCTGACCGCCGACCTCGGCGGCCTCCTCGGCGTCCTCCACGGCCTGCCGCTCGCCTACAACACCGACCTGCGCGAGGACAAGCGCTACCTGTTCGACGCGGTCGATTGCCTCGACGCGCTGCTGCCCGTCGCGCGCGGGCTGCTCGAGGAGCTCGAGTTCGACACGGCGCGCATGGCCGCCGCCTGTGACTCGTTCCTGCAGGCGACCGACGTCGCCGACTACCTGGTGGCTCGAGGAGTGCCCTTCCGCGAGGCCCACCACCTGACCGGCGCCCTTGTACGCGAGTGCCTGGAGCGCGGCATCGGCCTCGACGCGGTGTCGCTCGCGGACTTGCGCCGCCTGAGCCCGGCGTTCGATGATGACGTCGCGGACGCGCTCGACGCGCGCTCCTCGCTGGCGCGCAAGGCGCTCGCCGGCGGCTCGGCGCCGGAGCGCGTGCGCGAGCAGCTCGCGCGCGCCGCGGCCCTGCTCGAGACAAGCGACCTCTAGGGAGCGACGATGACGCGGTCCAACGTATGGACGAGAAACGCCCCACCGCGGGGGGTCGTCGAGGCCTCGCTGCGCGACGTCGCTCACAAGCCCTACTGGCTCGACCGTCCCGAGGCGCCCGACCCGGCGCCGCCGCTGGCCGGGGCGACGACCTGCGACCTTGCCGTGGTCGGCGGCGGCTTCACGGGCCTGTGGACGGCGCTGCTCGCCAAGGAGCAGGACCCCTCCGCCGACGTGCTCCTGCTCGAGGCTGCGCGCGTCGGGCTGGGCCGCCTCCGGGTCGCAACGGCGGGTTCGCGATGGCGACCCTGACGCACGGACGCGCACAACGGCCGGCGACACTTCGCCGACGAGCTCGCCGAAGCTCGACCGGCTCGGCCTCGCCAACCTGCGAGGCCATCGAGGACGGCCGTCGCCGACCACGGCATCGACTGCGACTGGGAACGGACGGGCGAGCTGCTCGCGGCCGTCGAGCCGTGGCAGGTCGATGGACTGCCGCGAGGAGGCCGAGCTCCTTCGCTCGAGACGGCTACGACGCGGTCTTCCTCGACGGCGAGGCGCTGCGCGACGAGATCAAGTCGCCGATCTACCTCGGCGGCTTCTGGGACCGCGACGGCTGCGCGATGGTCGACCCGGCGCGCCTCGCCTGGGGGCTGCGCCGGGTCTGCCTCGAGGCGGGCGTGCGTCTCGCCGAGGGCACGCCCGTCCTCGACCTCGAGCGCGACGGCAAGCGGGTCCGTCTGCGGACCCCCGCCGCCAGCGTCAGCGCCGCGCGCGTGGCGCTGGGCACGAACGCCTTTCCGTCGCTCCTCAAGCGGCTCCGGCTCTCGGTCATCCCGATCTACGACTACGCGCTCATGACGGAGCCGCTCGACGCCGAGCGGCGGGCCGCGATCGGCTGGCGGCAGCGCCAGGGGCTCGGCGACGCCGGCAACCAGTTCCACTACTACCGGCTGACGCACGACGACCGCATCCTCTGGGGCGGCTACGACGCGGTCTACTACTACGGCAGCCGCATCGACGCCGCGCTCGAGTCCCGCCCCGACATCTTCGCCAAGCTCGCCGGGCACTTCTTCACGACCTTCCCGCAGCTCGAGGGTGTCCGGTTCACGCACGCGTGGGGCGGCGTCGTCGACACGTGCCTGCGGCTCTGCGTCGTTCTTCGGCACGGCGCTCGGCGGCAGGGTCGCCTACTCGCTGGGCTACACGGGCATGGGCGTGGCCGAGTCTCGTTTCGGGGCGGCGACGATGCTCGAGCTCCTCGCCGGCGGCGGCCCGACGACCGAGTCTGCGCTACGTGCGCTCCCGACCGGTGCCCTTCCCGCCCGAGCCGCTGCGCTACGCCGCCATCGAGGGCACGCGCCGCGCGTACGACCGCGCGGACGCGAGCGGTGAGCGTGGCGCCTGGCTCCGTCTGCTCGACCGCTTCGGCCTCGGCTTCGACTCCTGACGCCGCGGCACGTCCAGTTCGGCTAGACTCGCGTCGTGAGCACACCACGCTCCGCTGCCGCCGGCCTTCTACGACCGCCCCGTCCTCGAGGTCGCCCGCGACCTCGTCGGCTGCACCCTGCGGTTCGAGGGCGTCGGGGGTCGCATCGTCGAGACCGAGGCGTACGCGCCCGGAGACCGCGCCAGCCACTCCTTCAGCGGGCGCACGGCGCGCAACGCCGTCATGTTCGGCCCGCCCGGCCACCTCTACGTCTACTTCACCTACGGGATGCACTTCTGCGCCAACCTCGTCTGCGAGAGCGAGGGAGTGGGGGCCGCGGTCCTCGTGCGGGCGCTCGAGCCCACTCGATGGGCTCGAGCGCATGGCCGAGCGGCGCGGCCCCGTCGTCCGCCGGCGCGACGGCGCCGTCGACCCGCGCCTGCTCTGCGGTGGCCCGGCACGGCTCACGCAGGCGCTCGCCATCGGCCGGGCCCAGAACGGCCTTCCGGCCTGGCGCGAGCCGCTCGTCGTCCTGCCCCGTCCCGGCAGCGTCGCCTCACGATGATGCGGCGACGCGGGCCGGGTCCGCGCCGGAGATCGTCGCGACGCCCCGTGTCGGCGTGGGCGGCGACCCGCTGCCGTGGCGCTTCGTCGACGCGCGCAGCGCGTTTCTCGCGCCCGCTGCGGCGCCCTGACGCGCCCGCTGCGGCGCACCTGACGCGCGTCCGCTGCGGCGCGCCTGACGCCCGCTTGTTCCGGCGCCTCCGAGCACGGCCCGCCCCGGCGGGATGTCGCCCCGCCGGCTTTGGGTAAGAATAGGCGCCGAGCGTCTCCATCCGTCCGCGCGCGGGGCTCCGGCCCCTGACGCGGCGAGCAGAAAGGACCACCGTGAAGCTTCGCGAGATCTACGAGACCGCCGTGCGCATGGGCATCGAATCCGACCCGCGCGGCAAGGAAGGCGTCGAGGAGCACCTCGAGCGCATGCGCCGGCGCCACGACAAGCTGCCCGCCCACCTCAAGCCCCTGGCCGACCAGCTCGACCTGACCAACCCGTTCGCCGACACGCGCATCTACGTCGGCGACCCCGAGACCGAGGTCACGACGCTGCTCGGCGGCATCGACATGAACACCGGCGAGATCGTGCTCGCCGACCGCCTGCGCGAGAGGGGCGTGCCCATCGACGCCGTCTACACGCACCACCCGGAAGGCTGGGGTCTCACCAAGCTCGATGACGTCATGGAGGTCCAGGCCGACATCTGGGCCCAGTTCGGCGTGCCCATCCAGGCCGGTGAGAAGTTCATCAGCGAGCGCATGGACGAGATCAAACGTCGCTTGATGCCGCTCAACTACGACCAGGCGATCGACGCGGCGCGGCTGCTCGAGATCCCCTTCATCTCGGCCCACACGCCGACCGACAACCTCGTCGTCGACTACCTGACGAAGTACTTCGCCGAAGCGCGAGCCCAAGCTCATCGAGGACGTGGAGAAGGCGCTTCTCGAGATCCCCGAGTACCGTATCGCCGCGCAGAAGGGGGCCGGGCCCTACTGGGCAAGAGCAGCCCGAGCGCGCGCGCCGGCACGATCTGGGTCGACATGACCGGCGGGACCGAGGGCCCCAAGAAGGTCATGGAGAAGCTCGCCGACGGCGGCGTCGGGACCATCGTCGGCATGCACATGGGACAGGAGATGCGCGACGAGGCCGAGAAGCACAACATGCACGTCCTCATCGCCGGCCACATGTCGAGCGACTCGCTGGGCATCAACCTCTTCCTCGACGAGCTCGAGCGGAACGGTGTGACGACGATCGCCACCTCGGGCCTCATCCGCGTGCACCGCAACGCCAAGGGCAAGGTCGTGAAGGAGGAGCCGGGGGCGCTGCCGGGCTGACGCCGGGCGGACCGGGAAGGGGCCGGCGCCTGCCGGCCGGTGGTCGGAGGAACGGGAGACGCGGACGGGGCGCGGCGCCGAGGGCGCCGCGCCCCGTCCGCGCTGTACCATGAAGCCATGACGGCCGGCCTCGCATCGAGCTGCTGGCGCCGGCCGGCGACGAGCGCGCCCTGCGCGCCGCCCTCGCCGCCGGCGCCGACGCGGTCTACTTCGGCCTCGAGCGCTGGAGCGCGCGCGCCTTCGCCGGCAACTTCGCCGGCGACGCAGGCCGCGCGCGCCGTCGAGCTCGCGCACCGCTTCGACGCCCGGCGCGCACCTCGCGCTCAACACGCTGCTCAAGGACGACGAGATCGGGCCGGCGCTGGCAGGCGCTGGAAGCGCCCTACCTCGCCGGCCTCGACGCGCTCATCGTCGCCGACCTGGGCTTCGCCGCTCTCGTCCGCGAGCTCTACCCCGACCTTGCCGCTGCACGCCAGCACGCAGCTGAACACGCACTCGTCGGCTCAGCTCGCCGCGCTCGGCCGCCTCGGCTTCGCCCGGGCGATCCTCGCCCGCGAGCTGAGCCTCGCCGAGATCGCCGCGCTCGACGCGCACGGCCTCGAGCTCGAGGCCTTCGTCCACGGGGCCCTCTGCTACGGCTACTCCGGTGACTGCCTGCTCGCCAGCATGGTCGGCGGGCGCAGCGGCAACCGCGGGCGCTGCAGCCAGTCGTGCCGCCTGCGGTACCGGCTCGCGCGCGTCGCCGCAGCGCCGCCGGGCTCGCGCCGAGCGCCGGGGCGGGCATCGACAGCTGGGACGGAGCGCCGCGACGCCTCGAGGGGGGCCTGACCCGCGTCCTCTCGACCGCCGACCTCTGCGCGATCGGCGCGCTGCCGGCCCTCATCGCTGCCGGCGTCACCTCGTTCAAGATCGAGGGGCGCATGAAGGACGCCGCGTACGTGGCCGTCACGACGGCGGTGTACCGCGAGGCGCTCGACGCGGCGCTCGCCGATCCCGGTGGGTACGCCGTGCGCCCGGAGTGGACGGCGCGCCTCGAGCAGAGCTTCTCGCGCGGTTTCACGACGGCCCACCTCGACGGCCGCCACCACGAGGTCCGCAGCGGAGGGCGCGGGGGACACCGCGGCGTCCTGGTCGGGCGGGTGGAGCGCGTCGACGACGGGCGCGGCGACGGTGGTCGTCCGCCTGGCGAAGCCCGTCGCCGCCGGGCGACGTCGTGCTACCTGTACACGTCGCAGGGCCAGACCGAGCCCGACGCGGCTCGAGGACGGCGCCGACCGATAGCCTGACGCTGCGCGTGCGCGAGCGCGTGTCGCGTCAAGGACCGCCTCTTCCGCCTCGCCGCGGCGGGCGTCGACGAGTTCGCGCGCGACGCGGTCGCCGGGCGGTACGTCGCGCGCCCGATCGGCCTCGCGATGCGCCTCGAGGGTGGCGACGGCGACCCGGCGACCTTGACCGTCGCGGCTCGCCTGCGCGGCGCGGCCTGCCGGGCTCACGCGGCGGCTCGCCGCCGGACGCGTCGGTCGTCGTCTCGACACGCCGCTGCACGTCGCGGCGCGCACGGCCGCCTTGACCGAGGCGAAGGCGCGCGACGCCCTCGGCGCCTTGGGCGGGACGCCCTACGGGCTCGAGGAGCTTCGAGTTCGCCGTCGCGGACGGTCTCTTCCTGTCCGTCGCGGAACTCAAGGACCTGCGCCGGCGCGCGGTGGCGGCGCTCGACGAGCGTCGCCTCGCCGCCCGCCGGCGCGGCCGTCGTCCGGCGCGCGGCCGCACGCTGCCGGTGCCCAGGCGTCCGACGCCGGCCCGGCACGCCTCGCCGGCGGTCCTGCGCGCCCGCGCGCCGCGCACGATGCCGCCCATGGCGCTGTCGGCCGGAGCGCCGGGTCCTCGGTCCGCGTCCGGTCGTGATGCCCGGGCGAGGAGCCGCTCGGTCGCGCACCGGGTGTCGGTCGCGCTCTGTCTCGACGTCGCGACGACGGCGCCGCGCGAGTGACGTCGCCGCTGCCCGCGCGCGCTGTCGCGGCGAGCGGCCTGCCCGTCCGCTGCCGTCCGCCGGAGGTGCTGTTCGACGGCGACGCTGCTGGTGGCGGGAGGTCGCCGCGCTGCCGTGGGACGCCGTCGTCGTGCGACACCTCGGTCTGCTCGCGGAGCTTGCGCCCGCGGCGCCATTCGTCCTCGAGTATCCGCTGCAGGGGCTGAACGGCCGCGCCGCCGGCGTGCTGGCCGGCCTCGCCGGCCGCTCCCCGGCGGCGGTCGTCGCCTCGCCGGAGGCGTCGCTCGAGGAGGTCGCGGCGCTCGCCGCGCCGCTCCGCGCCTCGACCCATCTCCGGCGCTCGAGGTCCTCGCCTTCGGCCGCCAGCAGGTGCTGCGCACGCGCGACCAGCTCGGCCGGGCCGAGGGCCTCGTCGAGGCCCCCGGCCCGGCCGAGCACGCCGAGCCTGCTGCTCGAGGACGCCAAAGGATACGTCGTTCCCGGCGCGCGTCGACGCCAGCGGCACGCGGCTCTTCAACGCGCGCGTGACCAACCTGGCCGCGCAACCTCGACGAGCTGCGCGACGCGGGCGTCGCGCGCTTCCATCGTCGTCCAGCGCGACCTGTCGCCGGACGAGGGCCGGGCCTTCGCCTCCGGCGGCCTGCCGGCCCTCGCCGCCTTCGTCTCGCGCGAGCGCTCGACCACCGGGCACCTCTTCCGCGGCGTCACGTAGTCCGCGTCGCCATCCGGGCCTTTCGCGGGCCATCGCCGGGCCCGCGGTGTCGCCCGTCGTCGGCCGGCTCCCGGTTGCGCCCGAGCCTCGTGGTATCATCCGCGACGGTTCCTGCCCCTGACGAAGGACCGCCGCGCGTGCCCGACAGACGCCTCATCGACGACCTCATGATCGGCGCTGTCGACGTGCTGCCCGAGGGCGCCCTCGAGGAGAAGCTCGCGCTCGCCGAGCGCGAGGGCCGCCCGCTTCGCGTCAAGCTCGGGGTCGATCCCACGGCGCCCGACATCCACCTCGGGCACACGGTCGTCCTCAACAAGCTGCGCCAGTTCCAGGACGCCGGCCACGTGGCCGTCCTCATCATCGGCGACTACACGGCGCGCATCGGCGACCCGTCCGGGCGCTCGAAGACGCGCCCTCGGCTCGACGGCGCGGTCATCGACGCCAACGCGCGGACCTACCAGGACCAGGCCCTGCTGATCCTCGACGACGACCCTGCGAAGCTCGAGGTGCGCTACAACGGCGAGTGGCTCGCGCCGCTCACGATGGAGCAGCTCTTCGAGATCACGGCGACGACCACGGTGGCGCGCATCCTCGAGCGCGACGACTTCGCCAAGCGCTGGGAGGCCCACCAGCCGATCAGCGTGCTCGAGATGCTCTACCCGTTCGCCCAGGGCTACGACTCGGTCGCCATCCGGGCCGACATCGAGATCGGCGGCACCGACCAGGTCTTCAACCTCTTCATGGGCCGCGACCTGCAGCAGTACTTCGGGCAGGCGCCGCAGGCGATCATGACGATCGACATCCTGCCGGGCACGGACGGCGTCGAGCGCATGAGCAAGTCGACCGGCAACTACATCGGTGTGACCGAGGACCCGCGCGACGTCTACGGCAAGGTCATGAGCGTGCCGGACGAGGTCATGATGACCTACTACCGGCTGCTCGACGAACCACCACGCCGACGAGTTCGTGCGGCTCGAGGCCGACCTGGCCGCGGGCGCCGTGGCGCCGCGCGACGCCAAGGCGCGCCTCGCGCGCGAGATCATCACGCGGCTGCGCGGCGCCGAGGCCGCCGCCGCGGCGGAAGAGCACTTCGACAGGGTCTTCCGCCGCCACGAGGCGGCCGACGATCTTCAGGAGCTCGCCCTCGAGCGGAGCGACCTCGAGGACGGCTCGGTCTTCCTGCCCAAGGTCATGGAGCGCTGGTTCGGCCTCACGCGCTCCGAGGGCCGGCGGCGCATCGAGCAGGGCGGCGTCACGCTCGACGGCGAGCCCGTGACGACGCTCGCCGTCCCCGCCGCCGAGCTCGCCGGCCGCCGCCTCAAGGCCGGCAAGTCGGCCACGGCCCAGGGCCTCGTCCGCGGCCTCTGACGGCCCCGCGGCGCATCTGCCATCGCGACCTCTGACCGGGTCGTCGGCGTGGCCTCGGGTCGCCCGCGCGTCCCGCTGACCGGCGCGCTCGCGGCGAAGCTGCGCCGCAGGTTGACACCCCCCGGGATACGGGTATACTTCCCCAGCGCTTCACGAGTCCGCTGACCGCGCCGCGTGCGCGGCTCATGACCACGGAGCGCGGACCGTTGTACGGCTCGGCACCTCCTGTTATACTAGGTGGTCCACGCCGGGTCGCGAGCGCAGGTACTGACGATCTCTCGACATGACCTGTCAGGGGCAGTGCGCCCCGCGCTCGCGCGACGGTCCGGCGGTGTGCCTACGGGGCACGCGGTCTTTGAAAACTGAACAACGTGAGGAAGCCGGTCGCCCGGCCGCCGCAAGGCTGTCGGAAGACCGGTGGACGCCAGTGCACCTTGCGCACCCTCGGGTGCGCCAGGTCAACAATGAACCCCGTCATGCGATCTTTGCTGCACCGCCGGCCTTCGGGCCGGAGGTGGACGATCGCTGACACCCGGGGCGGTCCGCCGTCCCGGGACCTTGAGAGCTTCAAGCTCTTCTCTATCTTGTCTGTCCCGCGGCTTCGGCCGCGAGCATCAAGTTGTCACGGAGAGTTTGATCCTGGCTCAGGACGAACGCTGGCGGCGTGCTTAACACATGCAAGTCGAGCGAGAAAGCGGCTTCGGCCGTGAGTACAGCGGCGAACGGGTGAGTAACACGTGGGCAACCTGCCCCGGAGACTGGGATAACAGCCCGAAAGGGCTGCTAATACCGGATAACGTACGGCCTGCCAAGCGGGCCGCACCAAATGGTAGCCTCGGCTTCCGCTCTGGGATGGGCCCGCGGCGGATTAGCTTGTTGGTGAGGTAACGGCTCACCAAGGCGACGATCCGTAGCTGGTCTGAGAGGACGATCAGCCACACTGGGACTGAGACACGGCCCAGACTCCTACGGGAGGCAGCAGTGGGGAATCTTGCGCAATGGGCGAAAGCCTGACGCAGCAACGCCGCGTGAGCGAAGAAGGCCTTCGGGTTGTAAAGCTCTGTCAGGAGGGACGAAGCCACTCGGGTGAATAGCCCAGAGGGTGACGGTACCTCCAGAGGAAGCCCCGGCTAACTACGTGCCAGCAGCCGCGGTAATACGTAGGGGGCGAGCGTTGTCCGGAATCATTGGGCGTAAAGCGCGTGTAGGCGGCTCGGCAAGTCCGGTGTGAAAGCTCGAGGCTCAACCTCGAGTCTGCATCGGAAACTGCCCTGCTAGAGTCCGGAAGAGGAGACTGGAATTCCTGGTGTAGCGGTGAAATGCGCAGATATCAGGAAGAACACCGGTGGCGAAGGCGGGTCTCTGGGACGGTACTGACGCTGAGACGCGAAAGCGTGGGGAGCAAACAGGATTAGATACCCTGGTAGTCCACGCCGTAAACGATGGGCACTAGGTGTGGGAGGTGTCGACTCCTTCCGTGCCGAAGCTAACGCATTAAGTGCCCCGCCTGGGGAGTACGGCCGCAAGGCTAAAACTCAAAGGAATTGACGGGGCCCCGCACAAGCAGCGGAGCATGTGGTTTAATTCGACGCAACGCGAAGAACCTTACCTGGGTTTGACATGTTCTCGTAACTCCTGGAAACAGGAGCCCTCTTCGGAGCGGGATCACAGGTGGTGCATGGCTGTCGTCAGCTCGTGTCGTGAGATGTTGGGTTAAGTCCCGCAACGAGCGCAACCCCTGTCCTATGTTGCCAGCGGATAATGCCGGGGACTCGTAGGATACTGCCGGTGACAAACCGGAGGAAGGTGGGGATGACGTCAAGTCATCATGCCCCTTATGTCCAGGGCTACACACGTGCTACAATGGCCGGTACAAAGGGCTGCAAGACCGCGAGGTGGAGCGAATCCCAAAAAGCCGGTCCCAGTTCGGATTGGAGGCTGAAACTCGCCTCCATGAAGTCGGAGTTGCTAGTAATCGCAGATCAGCAATGCTGCGGTGAATACGTTCCCGGGGCTTGTACACACCGCCCGTCACACCACGAAAGTCGGTAACACCCGAAGCCGGTGAGCCAACCCGCAAGGGAGGCAGCTGTCGAAGGTGGGATCGGTGATTGGGGTGAAGTCGTAACAAGGTAGCCGTAGCGGAAGCTGCGGCTGGATCACCTCCTTTCTAGGGAGTACGGCGGCACTAACCGCCGTGAGCACGGTCTCCGTATGTCTCGACGATGTGGCCTTCGGGCTTTTCCGGCGAGACGGAGCCGTCCTCTAGGAACTCTATGTCGACGGCTGACGTTCCCGTCTCCGTCCGGCCTGGCCGGGCGCGAACGGCCTCACGTTGTTCAGTTTTGAAAGACGCACCGGTCTCTCGCGCTCCCGTGCGCGGCGAGGAGGACGGCGCAGGCGCAGAACACGTGTTGCTGCGTCCGTTCCACGAGCCGCCGAAGGGAGCGCTCATGAGCAAACTGGGCCGCAACGACTGGCTGGTGATCGGGGGCATGCTGCTCCTGTTCGTCGCCCTCTTCATGCCGTGGTTCAGGTCCGAGGTCGTCGAAGACCTCATGGACCAGATGGCGAAGCAGCTGGGCGGCGACCTCGGCGACACCGACACTGGTGTCAGCGGATGGCACTACGCCCTCGGCTGGCTGGCCTGGCTGCTCACCGCCGCCGCGGCAGCGATC
>CAVPRQ010000018.1:0-82500 GCA_963707855.1 uncultured Thermoleophilia bacterium | reverse complement strand
GGCGTCACGGTGATCGTCCCGCACGACGGCGAGATCAGCGAGGAGCCGCTCTTCGCCGGCTGCCACACGCTCAACGGGAACGGCGAGTTCACCGGCCTCGAGTGGGTCCGCGAGAGCGGGCTGCTCATGTCGCCCATCGCCCTGACGAACACCCACAGCGTGGGCGTGGTGCGCGACGCGCTCGTGCGCCGCGAGGTCGAGGCTCGCGGCCCGGGCAAGCTCTACTGGAGCATGCCGCACGTGGCCGAGACCTGGGACGGCTGCCTTAACGACATCGGCGGCCAGCACGTGCGCGCCGAGCACGTCTTCGCGGCGCTCGGCGCCGCCTCCGCAGGACCCGTGCCCGAGGGCAACGTCGGCGGCGGGACGGGCATGGTGTGCCACGACTTCAAGGGCGGCACGGGTTCCGCCTCCCGTGTCGTGGCGCTCGGCGACGAGCGTTTCACCGTCGGCGCGCTCGTCCAGGCCAACCACTCGTCGCGCGAGGTCTTCGCGGTGAACGGCGCTCCCGTCGGGCAGGTCCTCCACGACGGCGTCGTGCCGGTGCCGGTCCTGCCCGAGGTGGATGGTCCCGTGACCGCCGGCTCGATCATCGTCGTGCTCGCCACCGACGCGCCGCTGCTGCCCACGCAGCTGCGCCGCGTCGCGCAGCGGGCGGGTCTCGGCCTGGCCTTCCTCGGCGCCTTCGGCGACCACTTCTCGGGCGACATCTTCGTCGCCTTCAGCACCGCCAACCGGGGCATCCCACGTCAGGACTACGAGGTCGGCGGGCCGGTGCGCCTGCGCGCCGAGTGGGTCTCGCTGCCGCACGTCAGCGCGCTGCTGCAGGCGGCCGCCGAAGCCACGGCGGAGGCGATCCTCAACGCCATGCTCCAGGCCGAGACGATGACCGGGCGCGACGGCGTGACCGTGCACGCGCTCGACGGGGAGAAGCTGGTCGAGGTGCTCGCGCGCTACGGCAGGAGGACGTTCAGGCCGTAGCGGTGGGGAGTGGCAGCCGCCTGCGGTCACGCACTGATCACGCAGGTTTCGCGCATCTGCGCTGCGATTCCTGAGCAAACCTCGCGGCTCGGCTGCGAGACCCATCGCGCGGGCCTCGCGGTATGCTAGCGTTGTCCGCGGTCGGGCGAACGCCGGTCGCGACGGTCGAGTCCTGTCGAGGCCGCGACCGGCGCCGACCGCTCGCCGTTCGCGCCGGTCGCGCGGCGGCTGTTCGCGGCACACGACATGTGGAGGGACCGTGGCACAGGCGCGCGTCCAGTACCTTTCCGAGGCCGAGAAAGCCTTCATCCACGAGAAGACCATGCAGGTGCTCGAGACCGTGGGCGTCGCCTACAACACGCCGCTCGCCGTCGATCTGCTGGCCGATGCCGGCGCGCAGGTCGACCGGGAGCGGCTGACGGCGCGCTTCGGCTGGGAGCTCGTCGAGCGCTGCCTTGCGACCGTCCCGCGCGAGATCCTGCTCGCCGGGCGCGACCCGGCGCGTGACCGCGTGCTCGGTCGCGACCAGTTCGTCGCGACGAGCGACGGCATGTTCACCTACGTACTCGACGACCTCACCGGGAGATCGGCGCGAGGGGACGCAGGCGGACCTCGCGCGCTTCACGCGCCTCGTCGACGCGCTGCCCGAGCTCGACACCCACTGGCCATCGCCGCAGACCTCGGACGTCGAAGCTCGCATGATGCCGCTCGTGATGCAGGCGACCTGCCTGCGCAACACGAGCAAGCACATCCAGGACGAGATCCGCTCGCCGGAGCTGGTCGAGCCGATCCTCGCCATGTACGAGGCGGCGAGCGGCGCGCCGCTGCAGGAGCGGCCGGTCTTCTCGGTCACGAACTGCACCATCGCGCCGCTGCAGCACGACCGCGAGATGACCGAGGCGAGCCTCAAGCTCACGAAGCGCGGCGTGCCGATCTTCATCCTGCCCATGCCGCAGGCGGGCACGACGGGGCCGATGACCCTGCTCGGCACCTGCATCGTGCACCTCGCCGAGCTGCTCTCGGCCGTCGTCCTCTTCCAGCTCTCGCAGCCGGGCTGCCCGCTCGTCTCGGGCGTCGGTTCGGCGGTCGCCGACATGCGCAGCGGCGGCTATCTCGCCGCGAGCCCCGAGATCGGGCTCATCAACATGATCTGCCTCGAGATGAGCCGCTTCTACGGCCTGCTCACCCAGGCGACGGGCATCTCCGCCGACTCCCCGGCGGTCGACTTCCAGGCCGGCTCCGAGGGCGGGATGACCGGGCTCTGCGCGGCGCTCGCCGGCGCCGACTCGCTGATCGCCGCGGGCGGCTTCGAGGGCGTCCAGACGACGAGCCTCGCGAAGATGGTCCTCGACGACGACCAGGTCGGCGCCCTGCGCCGCTACATCCGCGAGAGCGCGATCGACGAGTCGACGGCGCTGATGGACGACATCGTCGAGGTCGGCATCGGCGGCCACTACCTGGGCGGCGCAGCACGCGCGCCCACGCCCGCAGCGAGGTCTGGCGCCCGGCGCTGTTCGCGCGCGGCGCCGGCGAGGCCGGCGCGCCGGCGCGGACGCTGCTCGAGCGCGCGGTCGAGCGGGCGAACGAGCTGCTCGCAGGCCACGAGGTGACCCCGCTCGGCGAGTCGGCCGAGCGCGAGATCGAGGCGATCCTCGCCGCGCACGCGGCGCGCCGGCAATAGCAGTGGCGCGCCGCATGATCCGCCCGAGGCCCACCTCATGACCCGCCCGAGGATCACGTATCTCAGCGCCGCCGAGCGTCAGTTCGTCCACGAGCAGACCGTGCGCGTGCTCGAGGACGTCGGCATCGGCTACAACACGCCGGAGGCGATCGAGCTGCTCGCCGCGGCCGGCGCTCCAGTCGACCGCGAGCGCCTCACCGCCAGAGTGCCCTGGGAGCTCGTCGAGCGCTGTCTCGCCACGTGCCCGAAGCAGGTCCTGCTCGCGGGGCGCGACCCGGCGCGCGACGTCGTCGTCGGCGACGGGTCGCTGACCTTCTGCACCGACGGCACCGGCACCTACATGCTCGACGACGTGACCGGCGAGCGCAGCGAGGGCTCTGCGGCCGCGCTGCGCACCGTGATGCGCCTCTTCGACGCCCTGCCCGAGGTCGACTACGCGTGGCCGTCGATCTCGGCCCGCGACCTCGACCCGCTCACGGCCGGTCTCGAGATCGAGGCGATCTCGCTGGCGAACTGTTCGAAACACGTCCAGGACGAGGTCCGCGACCCGGCGCACGCCGCGCCGCTGATCGAGATCTTCGAGGCCATCGCCGGCGCCTCGCTGTGGGACCGGCCGATCTTCTCGACGATCGACTGCACGGTGGCGCCGCTGCAGCACGAGCGCGAGATGACCGAGGCGACGATCGCCCTCGCGCGGGCCGGCGTCCCCGTCGCTCATCCTGCCGATGCCGCTCGCCGGAACCACGTCGCCCATCACCGTGCTCGGCACCTCGATCGTGCTGCTCGCCGAGCTGCTCTCGGCCGTCGTCCTCTTCCAGCTCGCGAGCCCGGGCTGCCGCGCTGATCTCGGGCGTCGGCGCCGGCGTCGCCGACATGCGCACGGGCCTGTACCTTGCCGGCACGCCCGAGTGCGGGCTGATCAACGTGGTCGGCATCGAGATGAGCCACTTCTACGGGCTGCCCGTGCTGGGCAGCGCGGTGACCGCCGACGCCAAGGTCAGCGACCATCAGGCCGGCGCCGAGGGCATGCTCACCGGCATGGCCTGCGCGCTGGCCGGCGCCGACACGATGCTCGCCTTCGGGCTCGTGGACGGCGCCCAGTCGGTGAGCCTGGCGAAGACCGTGCTCGACTGCGACACCGTCGGCGCCCTGAAGCGCTTGCTGCGCGATCAGGAGGTGAGCGCAGCCGAGGCGCTCGTCGACGACCTCGTCGAGGTCGGCGTCGGCGGTCACTTCCTGGCTCGCCGCAGCACGCGCGAGCGCGCGCGCGGCGGCGAGCTGTGGCGGCCGCGCGTCTGGCAGCGGCAGACCTTCGACCAATACGAGGACGCGACCCTGGTCGCCGAGGCGGCCGCGCAGGCCGAGGAGCTGCTCGCCACGCACGAAGTGCCGCCGCTCGCCGACGACGTCGCGCGCGAAGTCGACGGCGTGATCGAGCGGTACGCGCGGTCGGTCGGCGCGCCCGACGACCGCGTGAGCTGGCGGGAGCGCTGATGACGGAAGCGGCCGAGAACGGGAGGAGCGATGGCCGGCAGTGCCGCGAGCGAGATGGCAGTGACGATCGCGCCGACCGACGACCTCGGCGCGGTGCGCGCCCTGGGCATCGCCAACGGCCTGCGACGCGAGCGAGCGCGAGGAGAAGGGCATCGTGGGCGCCTGGGCGGCGCGCACCGCCGACGGCGCCATGGTCGGCGCGATCGCCCTCGAGCGCTCCGGCGGCCTCGACGTGGTGAACTGGATGGCGGTCGACGCCGCCTTCCGCGGGCGCGGCATCGCCTCGCGCCTGCTCGCAGAGCTCGAGCGCGAGGCGCGCGCCCGCGGCATGCGGCGTCTCTGGGCGACCGCGCGCGCGCCGGGCTTCTTCTTCGCCAACGGGTTCCGGTCCGTCACCGACGGGCCCGAGGCCGACTATCTGATCGCCGACTGCCCGACGTGCCCGCACTACGGTCGCGATTGCACGCCGCAGCCGGTGGTCAAGGACCTGACGTGAAGCACGAGGAGGACACGTGGCACGGGTGAGGTTCGAGTATCTCTCGGCGTCCGACAAGCACTTCTTCCACGAGCAGGTGGTGCGCGTGCTCGAGGAGGTCGGCGTGGCCTACAACACGCCGACGCTCACGTCCCTCCTCGCCGAGGCCGGGGCGACGGTCGACGCCGAGCGCCTGACGGCCAGGATCCCCTGGGACCTCGTCGAGCGCTGCCTCGCGCAGCTGCCGAAGCAGATCCTGCTCGCCGGCCGCGACCCGGCCTACGACTGCCGCGTCGGCGACGGCGGCATGGTCTACACGAGTGACGGCGCCGCGACGTACATGCTCGACGACGTGAGCGGCGAGCGTCACGAGGGGACGCGCGACGACCTGCGGCGCATGATCACCCTCTTCGACGCGATCCCCGAGATCGACTTCGTCTGGGCGACGATCACCCCGGGCGACGTCGATCCGCGCGCCGGCAACCTGGAGATCGCGCGCGCCGCCTTCACGTACGGCCGCAAGCACCTGCAGGACGAGGTCCGCGTGCCCGACCAGGCGCCGGTCTTCATCGAGATGCTGGAGGCCATCGCCGGGGCACCGCTGCGCGAGCGGCCCGATCTACTCGGTGACGAACTGCACCATCGCACCGCTGCAGCACGACCGCGAGATGACCGAGGCGCACATCCTCATGGCGAAGGCCGGAGTGCCCGTCTTCGTCCTGCCGATGCCGCAGATGGGCACGACGGGGCCGATGAGCGTGCTCGGCACGTCGATCCTCAACATGGCCGAGCTGCTCTCGGCGGTCGTCCTCTTCCAGCTCGCGGCGCCCGGCTGCGCGATGCTGTCGGGCGTCGGCTCGGCGGTCGCCGAGATGCGCAGCGGACTGTACCTCTCGGGCGCGCCCGAGGACGCGCTCATCAACGTGATGTGCATCGAGATGAGCAAGTTCTACGGCATGCTCAGCCAGGGCAGCGGCGTGAGCTGCGACGCCAAGGCGTGCAACCTGCAGGCCGGGGCCGAGGGCATGATGACCGGCCTCGCCTGCGCGATGGCGGGCTGCGACGTGCTGCTCGCCTTCGGTCTGATGGACAGCGCGCAGACGGCGAGTCTCGCCAAGGCGGTGCTCGACGCCGACACCGTGAACGCGATCGAGCGCTTCCTGCGCGAGGACCCCGTGGACGAGACCACTGCGCTGATGGAGGACATCGCCGGCGTGGGGATCGGCGGCCACTACCTGGCCAGCAAGAGCACGCGGCAGTTCTACCGGGCCGGCGAGCTGTGGCAGCCGACGATGTGGCAGCGGCAGCCGTTCGAGCAGTACGTCGGCACGAGTCTGGTGCAGGAGGCGGCGGCACGGGCCGAGGAGCTCATCGCGAGCAACGACGTGCCGCCGCTGCCGGACGACGTGGCGAAGCACGTCGACGAGCTCATCGCGGGGTACCTGGGGAGCAAGGGCTGAGCGAGAAGCGCGGCGCGGCCGGCGGCGAGGGCGGCGAGATCCTGGAGCGCGCCGCGGGGCGCAGCGGCGAGCTGGTGCTGCGCCGCAGCGGCGCCGACCTCGAGGTGATCGCCGACGGCACCTTTCTGATCTCGAGCGCCAACGAGGACTCGAGCGTGGCGCTGATCGCGGCCGGGCTGCCGTTCCTCGTCGACGGCGCCGGGGCGCGCGTCGGCCTCGAGGTGCTCATCGGCGGGCTCGGACTGGGGTTCGCGCTCGACGCCGCGCTGGCCGAGCCCCGCGTCGACGCGCGTGACCGTGGCCGAGTACGAGCCCCTGATCGTGGACTGGTTCCGCACCTATGGGGAGGGGCGCGCGGCGCGGCTCGCCGCGGGCGAAGCCGCCGCGCGCGCCCGCGTCCTCACGGCCGACGTGGCCGACGTCATGCGGCAGCGCCCCGGCGCCTTCGATCTCGTCGCGCTCGACACCGACAACGGCCCCGACTGGCTGGTGCGCGAGGCCAACGCCGGCCTCTACGACGAGGCCGGCGTCGCCCTCGCCCGCGACACCCTGCGTCCGGGCGGCGTGGCCGTCTTCTGGTCGCCGGAGCGCTACGACTGGTTCGCGGCGCGGCTCGCGGCGGCGTTCGCGCTCGTCGCCGAGGTACCGGCACACGACCATGTCGACGGCCGCCGGCACGAGTACACGATGTACGTCGCCAGGCGCGCGGTAGACTAGTCGAGCCGGGAGCTTCCTGGCCGCGCAACACGACCCGACGCGGAGGTCGCCCCATGCCGGACGCCGGTCCATCGCCGCTCGCTCTCTTCCCGCTCGGCATCGTGCTGGTCCCCGGCGAGGTCGTGCCGCTGCACATCTTCGAGGAGCGCTACAAGCTGCTGGTCAACGAGCGCCGTGAGGGTGGGGACGAGTTCGGCATCGTTCTCACCGAGGACGAGGCGGTCCGCGAGGTCGGCTGCACGGCCGTCGTCGTCGAGGTCCTCGAGGAGCTCGACGACGGCCGTCTCAACATCCTCGTGCAGGGTCGCCGCCGCTTTCGCCTGCTCGACCTGGTCCAGCCAGACGACCCGGAGAGGGAGTACTTGCGCGGGGTGGTCGAGTACGTCGAGGACGAGGTGGACGAGGCGACCGAGCCGCGGCAGCGGCGCGCCCTCGAGGTGTACCGCCGCATGCTCGGGCTCATGGAGGTCGAGGCTCCCCGCGATCCCGGCGGCGAGGGGCCGCTCTCGTTCCGCATCGCCGCCGCCGTCGACTTCGGCACCTCCCTCAAGCAGGAGCTGCTCGAGTCGGTCTCGGAGGAGCGACGGCTCGAGACCCTCACGGCCGTGATGGAGACCCTGCTGCCGCGTCTCGAGCTGCGCCGCGAGCGCGTAGAGGCGATCCGCGGCAACGGCAAGGGGTACTAGCTCCGCGGCAGCAGCACGATCTTGCCTACGTGGCTCCCTTCGAGGAGCTCATGGGCGCGACGCGCCTCGCGCAGCGGGAACGTCGCGCCCACGACGGCGCGCACCGTCCCCGCCGCGGCCATGGCTGCGACCTCGCGCATGATGGCTGCAACGCCGGCGCGCTTCGCGTTGTTCAAGTTCATGAACAGAAGGGTCGCGTCGCCGGCGATGGCCGCCCCGATGGGCAAGGTGACCTCGGGAGACGGACCCTGTCCGGTGCAGACGATGCGTCCGCCCTTGGCGACCAGCTTCAGATCGGTCGGAAGGTTCACGCTGATGGCGAGTTCGTGCACGAGGTCGACGCCGCGCCCGTCCGTGAGCTCCTTGACGCGGGCGACGACGTCCTCGGCCTTGTAGTCGATGACCTCGTCGGCGCCGAGCGAGCGGACGAGGTCCGCCGCCTCGGCGCCGCTCACCGTCGTCACCACGCGCGCCCCGCGTGCTTTGGCGAGCTGGATCGAGGCTGAGCCGACTCCTCCGGCGCCGCCTTGCACGAGGACCGTCTCGCCTTCCTTCAGGTCGCCCCGCGTGAAGAGGCCGTAGTAGGCGGCGGGGAAGACCATGCCGAGCGCCGCGGCGTCGACGAAGGAGAGGGACGCCGGTTTCGGCACGGACTGGGCCTCGGCGATGAGCGCGAGTTCCGCGTAGCTGCCCTCGCTGCCCACGCCGAGGCCGCTGAAGAGGACCTCGTCGCCGGGGCGCACCTCAGCCACGGCCTCGCCGACGCTCTCGACCACGCCGGCGCCGTCCGAGCCGATGATCTTCGGCGGCTGCTTGGGGGTCGGAAACCGGTCCTCGCGCACCGCGACGTCGACCGGATTGACCGTCGCCGCCTCGACGCGGACCAGGACCTGTTGAGGTCCGGGTTCGGGGTCCGGGACGTCCTCGTAGACGAGGACTTCGGGACCGCCGTACTCGTGGATCCGCACTGCCTTCACGTTCGCCTCCCGCCCCTTGTGGGACGCCGCTCGCGGGCGCCGTTCGTAGGCGGAACGTACCCACGCGGGCGTGAGGGCTCACCACGCGAGAGAACGGACCCTCGGGTGAAGGGGAGACACCCGAGGGTCCGTCTGCGAGCGGTCGGCTTCCGCGCCGCGTCAGCTCTGCGGCAGCGGCGCCTGCGGCGCCTGCGGCGGGCGGCGCCGCAGGATCGCCCGGCGCGCGAACCAGACGGCGACCGCGATCGCCGCGCCCAGCGCCAGGAAGGGGAGCAGGGCGCCGAGGGCGACGGCGCTCGCCTTGGCGCCGTCGGCGATCAGACCCAGCGAGTTGGTGAAGGCGCCCCAGAAGCTGTCGGACTCGTCGATCGAGCCCGGCTGCGGCACGCCGCGCTCGTGCAGCGCCACGGTGATGGTGCCGTAGCTCGTGACCTCGCTCAGGCTGGCGATCTCGGCCGTGAGCTGTTCGATCACGAGCTGGTTGGCGTCGATACGGTCCTGGATGGCGAGCGTGTCCCTGATGGTCCGCGCCTGGTCGAGGAAGCTGACCAGCCGGAGGTCGACGGCGCGCGCGTGACGCAGCCGGGCGCGCAGGTCGACCATCTGGTCGCTGACGTCGTCGGCGGAGGTGGTCAGGTCGACGACCTCGCCGAGCTGCGAGAAGCGCCGCATCGGCGTCGTCGAACTTCGCCTGCGGCACGCGCACGGTGATGGTCCCGTACTGGACGACGTCGCCGCGGCCGGACGTACCCGAGGACTCCGAGCCGGGGGCGACGTCGGACTTGACGCCGTCCACGGGCTCGCCGGTGTCGTACGCCATGGGCTCGACGGGACCGATCCAGGGGGTGTCGCTGCCGATGTAGCTCGAGAGCACGTAACCGCCCATTCCGAGCGTGATGGTGCCGACGCGCTGCAGGGCGTCGCGCAGCTCGTGTCTCTTGACGGTGAGGGTGATGGACCCGTTCTTGATCAGGTAGTGAGTGGCGGGTGAGGCCGCCGGCGGGACGGCGGCGTAGAACTCGGCCGATGCCTCGCCGCCGCCCTCCGACGCTTTGGCGGCGTCGACGGCTTCGGGCGCGGCACCGGTCTCGCCGCCGGCGGCGCCGGCGCCCGTGCGCCCGGACTCGATGGTCGTCGCGTTCTCCCGGTCCCCCAGGTCGCCGCTCCTGACGAGCGCGCCGACCAGAGCGAAGACGGCGAGCAGCGCGACGAGCGCGATCGGGATCACGACCCGTAGACGTTTCGCTCTCATGGTCTCCTCCTCGTCGAGGCCGCGTGGTGGGCGGCCGGTGTACCATCCCAAGAGACGCGGCCCCCTGCGCGAGGGTTCGCGGGTCGTCGGACGAGGAGGGTGACGAGGACGTGCTGCCGGTCGTGAGCCACGAGGTGCGGACGGGGCGGTGGCCCTACGCGACGGTGTGCGTCATCGGCCTGAACGTCCTCGTCCTCGCCTTCGCCGCCAGCCTCGGCCCGCGCTTCGTCCCCTTCCTCCAGCAGTGGGGACTCGTGCCGGCGCGCGTCGCCGCCGAGGTGACGCTGCACAACTTCGCCACCGTGCTCACCTCGACCGTCCTGCACGTCGGCGTCGTCCACCTGGTCTTCAACATGTGGTTCCTCTTCGTCTTCGGCGACGCCCTCGAGGACGCGCTCGGGCCGTGGTGGTTCCTCTTCCTCTACCTCGTCAGCGGGTTCTTCGGCAGCATGCTCTACGTGGCGACGTCGGGGGACTCGCCGATCCCAGTAGTGGGGGCGAGCGGCGCGGTGTCCGGGGTCATGGCGGCCAGTCTCGTGCTGTGGCCGCGGGCGCGCCTGCGCGTGCCGGGCGTGCTGTTGCTGCTCTTCGTCGCGAGCTTCGTCGTCACCGTGCTCGTCGCGCTCGGGGTCACCGGGTGGACGCCGCTGGCGGCCGTGGTGGCCGCGGTGGCGACGGTGTTCGTCGTCCTGCTTCGCCGCGAGGCCGGCGGCCTGCGGTCCGGCCTGATCGGCGGTGTACGGGTGCCCGCGTGGCTCGTGCTCGGCCTCTACGTCGGTCTGCAGTTCTACAGCGGCGTGCTCGTGCTCGTGAGCCCGGCGTACGGGGCGAGCGTAGGCTACTGGGCTCACGTCGGCGGGTTCGCCGCGGGGGCGACGCTCGCCTGGCTCTTCCCAAGCCGCCCGCGTCCCCTGCCGGGTGCTGCGCCCGGGGAGGCGTGAGGGATGGACGTGCCGCGTCACGCGGCGCCGCGCGGCCGCACCTTCCTCGGCAAGCCCCTCGGATGGACGCGGGGCTGGACCGTGGTCGTGCTGGTCTGGGCGGTCGCGGCCGCCCTGCTCGTTGCCGCGCGCATCGAGGTCGGCCACGTGGCCGCGCTCAGCGCGCGCGAGGCGGCGGCGATCGACGCGGTCGAGGCGTCCAGGGTCCCGGAAGACGGCGGCGAGCAGGCCGGTGGCGCCGAGGGCGAGCTCACGACCGCCGAGGCCCTGCAGCTGGTCCTGGAGAAGTACGGGGCCGCGGCGACGGTGGAGGGCGGTGCGGCGCGACCGCGCTGGTACGCGATGGACAGGCCGTGGGAGGACCGCGTCTACGTGTACTGGGAGCTCGGCGACTACGAACCGCTCGCCTGGGTGGTCGACGACGACGGGACGGTGACGCCCGACGCTGAGACGACAGTGTTGCTCACCGGCCTGGCTCGGCTGGAGGGGCAGGGCGGGCTGTGAGGAGCTACTCCTCCGTCAGCTCGTCGGGCGGCGCGAACCCGCGCCGCATGGTGTTCTCGGTGATCACGCGCGGCTCGAGGAACTGCAGCAGGTAGTCTGGCCCGCCGGCCTTGGAGCCGATGCCGCTCATCTTGAAGCCGCCGAACGGCTGCCGCTCGACGAGCGCGCCGGTGATGCCGCGGTTGATGTAGAGGTTGCCGACGCGGAACTCGCGGCGCACCCGCTCGATGGCGGCCGGGCTACGCGACATGAGCCCGCCGGTGAGCGCGTACTTCACCCCGTTGGCGATCGTCAGCGCCTCGTCCATGTCCTTCGCCTTGATGACGGCGACCACGGGGCCGAAGATCTCCTCCTGGGCGATGACCGCGTCGGGCGCGACGTCGACGAAGACGTGCGGGGCGACGTAGAAGCCGTCGTCAGGCCAGCCGCCCTCAGGCGGCTCGACCGTCGCCGCGAGGCGGGCCTCCCTCTTGCCCTGTGCGATGTAGCCCTCGATCTTGTCCCTTGCGTCAGCCGTGATGACGGGGCCGACGCGGGTGCCCGCGTCGGCCGGAGGGCCGACGGTGAGGCTGCGCGTCGCCTCGACGAGGCGGCGCACGAAGTCGTCGTAGGCCGCCTCGAGCACGATCACCCGCGAGGCGGCCGAGCACTTCTGGCCGGCGTAGTGGAAGGCCGAGACGACGACCTCGGCGACGGCGACGTCGAGGTCGGCGTCGGTGTCGACGATCACGGCGTTCTTGCCGCCCATCTCGGCGACCACCTTCTTGACGCCCTCGGGGCCAGGGTTCTGGGCCGAGCTGCTGATGATGCCGAGGCCCACCTCCATGGACCCCGTGAAGACGATGAGGTCCACGCCCGGGTGGCGGACAAGGAAGTCGCCGACCTCGGCGCCGGGGCTGGGCAGGAAGTTGACCGTGCCCGGCGGCGCTCCGGCCTCGGTGAGGATGCGGGTCATCTGGGCGGCGATGATCGGCGTCGGTCCGGCCGGTTTGACGATCACCGGATTGCCGGCGACGAGCGCCGCGCTCGTCATGCCGGTGAGGATCGCGAGGGGAAAGTTCCAGGGCGCGATGACGAGGGCGACGCCGCGCGGCTGGTAGAAGTAGACGTTGTGCTCGCCGGGGACGCTCACCCATGCGGCGCTGCCTGTCGAGGCGCAGCATCTCGCGCCCGTAGTACTCGAGGAAGTCGATCGCCTCGTCGGCGTCGCCGTTCGCCTCGCGGCGCGTCTTGCCCGCCTCGAGCGTCATGAGGGCGGAGAGCTCGAGGACCTCCAGTCGCATCAGCTCGGCGGCGCGGAACAGGACCGCCGCGCGCTCCCTCGCCGGCGTATCGCGCCACGCCGGCAGTGCCGCCTTGGCCGCGGCGACCGCGGCCTCGGCCTCTGCGCGGCCGCCGTAGGCGGTCGTGCCGATCACCTCGGCCGGCTTCGCCGGGTCGATCGACGTGAGCCGCTTGGCCGTGTCGGTCTCGCGCCCGCCGATGATCAGTGGATAGTGGGCGCCGAGCCTGCTTCGCACCGCGACGAGCGCGGCGTCGTAGGCGTCGCGGTCCTCGCGCCGCGAGAAGTCGGCGTGTGGCTGGTTGACGAAGCGCGCCGGCGCCTCCGGGTCGGTCGGCGCGATCGTCGGGCGCCGCGCCGGCTCGCGGCCGAAGTCGGCCGACACCGCCGGCGCCTGGATAAGCTCCTCGACGGCGGCACCCTCGACGAACGTCTGGCGCAGGAACGAGTCGTTGGCCGTGTTCTCGAGCAGGCGCCTGACGAGGTACGCCATGCCCGGGATCAGCTCGCCTACCGGCGCGTACTCGCGCAGACGCAGGCCGAGCTCGCGGACGGCGTGCTTGATCGGCTCGCCCATGCCGTGCAAGGCCTGGATCTCGAAGGCGTTGTCCGCGAGCCCGAGCTCGCGCGCCGTCACGATGGCCGCCGCCAGCGAGCGCACGTTGTGGCTCGCGAACGCGGGGCGCACGTGCTCGGGGTCGCGCAGCATCGTCTCGGCGAGCTTCTCGTACATCGCGTCCGTGTCGGGCTTGTGCGTGAAGACCGGCACCGGCCAGCCCTCCTGGGCGGCGATGACGGTCTCGTAGTCCCAGTACGCGCCCTTGACGAGACGCAGGTGGAAGCGCCGGTCGCGGTCCTTCGCCCAGGCGAGGAGCCGGGCGAGGTCCTGGTCGGCGTCGCGCAGGTAGGCCTGGACGACGGCGCCGGCGTCGTCGTAGGCGCGGAACTCCTCCTCGTCGAGCAGCGAGGTGAACACCTCGAAGGTGAGGTCGCGGTAGCGGAACTGCTCGAGGTCGAGCGTGAGCGCCGCGCCGTCGGCCATCGCGCGGCGCATGATGGGCCGCAGGCGCTCCTTGACGGCGGCGACGCTGCCGGCGAAGTCGACGGGGTCGATCTGCGAGTACAGCGAGGTGATCTTGAGGGAGAGGTTCACCCGCGGCAGCGGCCCCCAGGCGCTGTCGTCGACGACGGGGACGGCCGGCCACGAGCGCGCCTCCTCGGCGAGGCCGTCGATGAGGCCGAGATAGGTCCGCTGATAGGCCTCGGCCTCGGCCTCGCTGACGCTCGCCTCGCCGAGCACGTCGAGCGTGAAACCCATGCCGTCGCGGCGCAGGCCGCGCAGCGCTCCGGTGGCGTCGGCCGCGTCGCGACCGACGATGAAGCGCTGCGCGAAGCCCTTCATCTGGCTGCGGATGACCGCGTTGGCGAGCGGCGCGACGGGCGAGCGCTGGGCGGCCAGGTTGACGCCCCAGCGCAGCGCCTTGGGCGCCGCGACGCCCTGGCGGGCGAAGTACTCGCGCAGGTGGCGGGCGATCTCGCTGCGGCTGCGCAGGGTGGGGAAGACGTCGACGAAGCGAAGCATCTCGACCTTCAGACGCTCGTCGCTCATCGCCCAGTCCATCATCTCGCCCTGCCAGCGCTCGGACGAGAGAACGGAGGGCTTGGACCGGTGGGTCAGGGCGAGGATCTCGCGCGCCGTCTGCTGGACCTGACTCTCGCGGTCGATGGCCATGGCGCTCACCTCGCGTGCCGGCCGACGCGCTCGTAAGAGAGCTTCGTGGGCTGGAACTGGGTCCGTGGCGGCTTCGAGCCGGCTGGATGGCCGACGCCGATCAGACAGAGGCAACGGTACGCATCGGGCTTGGTGCCGAGGATCTCGAGGGTCGCGACCTCGTCGGGATGAGGCTGCGGACCGTTCTCCCACACGCCGACCCAGCAGGCGCCCAGGTCGAGGGCCGTGGCCGCGATGAGGATGTTCTCGGTCGCCGCGGCGCAGTCCTCGACCCAGTAGGTGGCGTCGGCGCTTCCGAGGACGGCGATGACCAGCGGCGCACGCTCGAGCAGGCGCTGCCCACTGGTGGACGTGCGCGAGCCGGGCACGCGTGCCCGGCTCGCGCACGACGACGAAGTGCCAGGGGCGCCGGTTCATCGAGCTCGGCGCCGCGAAGGCGGCGTCGATCAGCTTGCGTTCGTCCTCAAACGAGATGTCCTCGCCGGTGAAGCGGCGGATGCTGCGTCGCGCGAGCAGGGCTTCATAGGCGTCCACGGCGGCCTCCTCGCGCGCTCAGGGCTCGCGGCTCTGCCGTCCGAAGCGCTCAAAGGAGAGCTTCGTCGGCTGGACCTGTGTGCGCGGCTTCTTCGGCCGTGCCGGGTGGCCGAAGCCGACGAGGGCGAGCACGCGGTAGCCGTTCGGCGCCCCGAGCACGGCGCGGCAGCGGGCCTCGCAGCCCGCCTCCTCTGTGGCCTCGTCCCGCATGCCGCACCAGATGCTGCCCAGGCCCGGCGCCGCGGCTGCGGTGAGCATGTTCTCGATCGCCGCGGCGCCGTCCTCGATCCACCACGGGCTGGCGCCGTCCCTGGCCAGCACGGCGACGACGAGCGGCGCCTTGTCGAGCATCCACGTCCACTCGTGCATGTCCTTGAGGCGGCGGCGCGTCCCGGCGTCGCGCACGAAGACGAAGTGCCACGGGCGCGTGTTGTTGCCGCTCGGGGCGGCGAAGGCGGCGTCGATGAGGGCGCGCTCGTCGTCGGCCGACACGTCCTCGGCCGTGAACTGACGGATGCTGCGGCGAACCAGCAGAGACTCGAAGGCGTCCATGAAGCCCCCTTCATGTTCATCTGGTGCACGGTGGCCCGGACGGGCCGGCTGCCCGGATTGTACCAGCGGCACGGTCTCCTCAACCTCTGCCCGGCAGGGCTACAATCGGCGCGACCGGCCCACGCGGCGCGCGGCCGGCACGGACACCTCGACGGAGGGACGGGATGAACGCAGCGAACGACGACGTCCGGATCGGGCCGTTCACGCTCGACGACCTCGACGAGGCCCGCGCGCTGTGGGAGGCGACCGACATGTGGCTGCGTCCGTCAGACGGGCCCGAGCAGATGGCCCTGTTGCTCGAGCGGGACCCGGACCTGCATCTCGCCGCGCGCGACGGGTCCGGCCGCCTGGTCGGCGCCGTGCTCGGCGGCTGGGACGGCCGTCGCGCCTACGTTTATCACCTGGTCGTGGCGCCTGACCGACAGCGTCAGGGCATCGCCGGCCGGCTCATGGACGAGCTCGAGGAGCGCTTTCGCGTGCGCGGCGCCGTCAAGGCGAAGCTGCAGATCCTCGTCGGCAACGAGGTCTCGCGCGCCTTCTTCGCCGCGCGCGGCTACCTGTTCGAGGCCGACTGCGAGCCGTGGGGCAAGGAGCTCGTCCCGGGCGGCGCGCCGCCGTCGTGCAGCTGCTGAGCGGCGCCCGCCCGGGACCGCCGCGGGGGGTCATCCCGCGGGCTGCTGCTGCGTGATGCAGTGCACGTTGCCGCCGCCGAGCACGATCTCGCGGCCGGGCACCGCCACGACCTCGCGGCCCGGGAAGAGCTCCTCGAGCTTCGCCCTGGCGACGGCGTCGTTCGGGTCGTCGAAGCGCGGCATGACGATGCCGCCGTTGCAGATGAGGAAGTTCAGGTACGAGGCGGCGGTCTTGTCGCCGGGCTTGCGCGGGAGGCTGCCCTCGGCTGAGTCGATGCCCCAGGCCTCGTCGGCGGTGATCTCCATGATCGCCGGCATCGGGACGGTGTGGACCTCGAGGCGACGCCCTCTGGCGTCGGTCGCCTCCTGCAGGCGGCGCAGGTTGTCCTGCAGGAGCTCGTAGCGCCAGTCGCTCCTGTCGTCGGTCACGCCGGCGAGCACGACGCCGGGACGCACGAAGCAGGCGACGTCGTCGACGTGGCCGTTCGTCTCGTCGGGGTCGATGCCCTTCGCCAGCCAGATCACCTTCTCGACGTTGAGGTAGTCGCGCAGGTGCTCCTCGATCTGCTCGCGGCTGAGGTCCGGGTTGCGGCCCGGGCTCAGCAGGCACTCCTCGGTGGTGATGACCGTGCCCTCGCCGTCGACGTGGATCGAGCCGCCCTCCATGACGAGCGGGGCCCTGTAGCGGTCGACCCGCTCCAGCTCGGCGACCTTGAGCGGCACCATCTGGTCCTTGTCCCAGGGGAAGTAGAGGCCGTCGTAGAAGCCGCCCCAGGCGTTGAAGTCCCAGTGCACGAGGCGGACGCCGCCCTTGTCGTCGACGACGAAGGTCGGCCCGCAGTCGCGCATCCAGGCGTCGTTGCTCGAGATCTCGACGACGCGCACGTGCGAAGGCAGCATGGCGCGCGCGTTCTCGTACTGGTCGTGGTTCGACGCCGACCGTGACCGGCTCGAAGCGAGCGATGGCGCTCGCCACCTCGACCCAGGCGCGCTGGGCCGGCTTGGCGCCCAGCCGCCAGTTGTCCGGGCGCTGCGGCCAGAGCATCCAGGTCTGGGCGTGCGGCTCGAACTCGCCCGGCATACGGAAGCCGTCGGCCCGTGGGGTGCTGTCGATCCTCTGCGTCATCGCTCTCTCCATTCGGTGTGGCCGCGGGCCCGCGCGTCAGGCGCCGGCGCCCGGCTTCGCCGCCGGCGCCGGCACGATGTGCGTGCCCGCCTTGCCGGCCAGGGCCTTGTTGACCTCGACAAGGCCGGCGACGATCGCCTCGCCGCCGCTGCGCACGAAGCGCATGGCGGCATCGATCGTCGGCTCCATGCTGCCGGCCTTGAAGTGCCCTTCGGCGGCGTGGCGCTCCATCTCGGGCGTGCCGACCTGACCGGGCTGCAGCACCGCGTTCCAGCCCAGGGCGACGGCGACGGATCTTCCGCTGCCGTTCGTCTGTGTCACTGGACCCGCCTGCGGCGCGTCGTCGTCACGTCGCCCTCCGTCGGCTGTGCCGGTACAGCCACCAGCCGACCAGCAGCGAAAGTGCGGTCCCGGCGCCGGTGATCGACCAGAAGGTGCTCTCCGAGACGCCCTCGGCCGGGAAGTAGAAGAAGAGGAACACGGTCAGGATGATGCCCAACTCGCACAGGACCGCGCTCAACCAGGCACCCGCCTTGCCGCCCGGGACGACGTACGGCCGGTGCTGATCGGGGAACTTGCGGCGCAGCACGAGCAGCGCCGGGAACATGAGCAGGTACGGGATGAGGAAGACGATCGACGACAGGGCGAAGAGCGTCCAGAAGACGTTCGCCTGGTCGGGGTCGAGGGCGTAGGCGAGCACGGTGATCGCCGTCGCGATGACGCCCATGAGGACGAACGCGTAGTCGGGCGTGCCGAAGCGCCGGTTGACGTGCCCGAACACGCCCGGCGCCGTCTTGTCGAGGCCGGTCGCGCCGATGGTCTGGTTGGCGCCGATGGACCACGTGACCATGTTGCCGAAGAACGTGAACAGCAGGCCGACGACGGCGATGTCGAACAACCAGCCGTAGCCGCCCAGGACCTCGTCGAAGCTGAGCTGCAGGGCGTCGACGATGCCCGTCACGATGCTGACGTCCTCCGTCTTGATGGCGGAGAGGATGCCGAACGTGGCAAACGTGTACACGGCGAGGATGGCGCCGCCGGCGAGCAGGATCATCTTGGGGACGTCCCGCTTGGGGTCCTTGATGGCGCCGCCGGCCGAGCTCATGAGCTCGAACCCCATGTACGAGTAGATGATGATCGGCAGGAAGGACAGGCTGTCGGTGTTCCACGCCGGGACCCACTGGTCGAGCGCGAACGAGTTCGCGGTGCCGTTCTTCGCTGCGTAGGCGACGCCCATGATGCCCAGGCCCACGAGGACGATCACTTTGACCGCGGCGCTCAGGTTGGGCACGAACTTGCTCCACGAGAGCGGCAGGATGCCGATGAGCACGATGGCCCAGACCATGGCGATGACGATGACCGCCTCCCAGAGTGGCGAGACGTCGACGCCGAAGGCGACCTCGAGCGAACCGATGAAGAGCACGAACACGGACGGCGCCCAGAGGGCCACGTTGACCCAGTACATCCACGAGGTCACGGTGCCCCACCCGGGGCCGAACGCCTCCTTGACCCAGACGTAGATCCCGCCCTCGTCGGGCCAGGCGCTGCCCAGCTCCGCGGTGACGAAGCCGTAGGGGATGAAGAAGAGCAGGCCGAGCGCGACCCAGAAGCCGAGCCCCTGGACGCCGATGGCGGCCGAGGCGGCGACGGTGTCGGCGACGAGGATCGCCGACACGCTGAAGAGGACCATGCTGAACAGGCCGAAGACCTTCGGCTGCGCGTCGAGGGCGCCGCCCTCCGATGGGAGGCTGTCGTGAGGTGCCATGATGCTTCCTTTCGTGGGCCGGGCCTATCTCAGGAGAGCAGGGCCCGGCCGATCTCCTGCAGGTCCGGGTCGGCGGGCAGCTCGTCGATGCCGATCAGCGCCAGCATGAGGCCCTTCTGGAAGTGCATCCGGTTCTGCGCCTGCGGGAAGATGATCGACATCTCGCCGTCGGCGATCTCGTCGACGACCTCTTCGCCGCGCATCGCCGGCAGGCAGTGCATGAACTTCGTCGTCGGCTTGGCGTGCGACCAGAACTCGGCGTTCACCTGGAAGGGCTTGAAGGACGCGACGCGGTCCTTGTACTCGTCCTCCTGGCCGGTCCACCACCAGCAGTCGGTGTAGATGAAGTCGGCCCCGGCGATGGCCTCCAGCGGGTCGTTCGTGAGCAGGAACGAGCCGCCGCTCTCGGCGGCGAAGCGGGCCGCGTTCTCGCGCACCTCGTCGCGGATCTCGTAGCCGGCGGCGTTGCCGATGCGCACGTGCAGACCCAGCTTGGTGAGCGTCGTGGCCAGCGAGTTGCAGGGGTGGGCGGCGTCGCCGACGTAGGCGAACGTGACGCCGTCGAGCCGGCCGGCGTGCTCGAAGATCGTCAGCGCGTCGCTCAGCGACTGGCAGGGGTGCCGGTCGGCGTCCATGCCGTTGATGACCGGCACCGTCGACCAGGCGGCGAGCTCGTTGACGGTCTCGTTCTTCTTGCTGCGGATCTCGATGGCGGCGTTGTACTGCGCAAGGGTACGCGCGGTGTCGGCGATCGTCTCGCGGCCGGGCAGGTGGATCTCGCCGGGGCGCAGGTAGAGGGCGTTGCCGCCGAGCTCGGCGAAACCGTTCTCGAAGCTGACGCGGGTGCGCGTCGAGGCGGCCTCGAAGATCATCGCCAGGTGCTTGCCGGGGAAGAAGGGCGTGAGCGGGCGCTGCTTCCAGAGCGCCTTGAGCTTCACCGAGAGGTGGAGCAGGGCCTCGAGCTCCTCGCGCGTGTAGTCGAGATCGGTGAGGAAGTGCCGTCCGCGGAAGCGCTTGAGCGGGGGCAGCGGCTTGCTGACGTCGAGACCCATGGGTCCTCCTTGAGGCGCGTCGCACGGCGACGGAGAGCTTGTTTGTCCGGACGGACAAGAGTAGTCTACGCAGCGCGACACGAGGATGCAAGAGGGAGCGCCGGTGCGCCTTCGGCCGCCGGCGGTCGACGTCGATCGGGAAGGGAGGCGGCCACGCGCAGGCAGACCGACAAGCTCCGCCGCAGCCTCGCGCGCGGGGAGGGCATGCCGAGCTCACTCGACGTCGCCGACCCCATCGACGCGCTGCCGCCGGTGGCGCGGACGATCCTTGATGCGGCCCGCAGGCTGCTCGACGGAGGGCGGCTACGAGGCCCTCACCCTGTCGGCGATCGCCGAGGCGGCCGACGAACCCAAGGCAAGCATCGGCTACTACTTCGGCAACAAGGACGGCCTCGTCGTGGCCCTTGTCGACGCCCTCACGCACGAGGCGAACCGGGCGCTGCTCGCCGAGACCGAGCGTCTGCCGATGGGCGAGCAGCGCCTGCACGCCCTCATCGACGGTGAGGTGCGGATCGCCGACGACGTCGAGACCTTCCGTTCCTTCTTCGCCATCCTCCCGTACGCGCTGCGCGACGAGCGCTTGCGCGAGCGCGTCAGCGCCCTCTACGACGGGTACCGCGAGACCGTGCTGCGCTGCGTGGCCGCAGCCGATGAAGCCGAGCTGCGACGCGGCATGCTGCCGTTCGCCATGCTCATGATCGCCATCGTCGACGGCCTCGCGATCCAGCACGGCCTGGATCCCGACGGCGTCGACGTGCGCGCCGCCGTCGAGCTCTGGGAACGCCTCGCGCGCGGCTACCTTGCCGAGCAGGGCGTCCTTTCCCCGGGCTGACTCCGCGCCTTCTCATGGGCCCGTTCATCCTCTAGGCTTGAGCGTGGTCGACGAAGGGAGCGCGGGCGTGGACACGGCGATCGTCTGGAGCAAGGACTACGAGCTGCACGACACTGGCGGGCACCCCGAGGGTCCCGACCGCGCGACGCGGATCGTGACCCACCTGCGGACCCTCGGCCTGTGGGACCGTCTCACCCTCGTCGAGCCGCGCCCGGCGACGCGCGACGACGTCCTTCTCGTCCACACCGAGGCCCTCGTCGACCGGGTGCGCCGCATCGCCGAGGGCGGTGGCGGCGAGATGGACCACGAGACGCCCGTCTCGGCGCGCAGCTACGAGATCGCGCTCCTCGCCGTCGGCGGGGTGCTGACGGCGATCGACCAGTGGGACGAGGGTCGCGCGTCGTTCGCCCTCGTGCGCCCGCCAGGCCATCACGCCACGCCCGACAGGGCGATGGGCTTCTGCCTGTTCAACAACGTCGCCATCGCGGCGCGCACGCTGCTCGCCGGCGGCATGGAGCGCGTCGCGATCGTCGACTGGGACGTCCATCACGGCAACGGCACCCAGGCCGCCTTCTACGACGATCCGCGCGTCCTCTTCTGTTCGCTCCACCAGTGGCCGCTGTATCCCGGCAGCGGCTGGTTCACCGAGTGCGGGGAGGATGACGGCGAGGGCTTCACGGTCAACGTCCCCCTGCCGGTCGGCTCCACCGACGGCGACTACGCCGGCGCCGTGGAACAGGTCGTCGCACCAGTCGTCGACCAGTTCGCCCCCCAGGCGCTGCTCGTCTCCGCCGGTTTCGATCCGCACGCGCGAGAGCAGCTTGCCAGTCTCCAGATGAGCGAGGACGGGTTCGCCGCGATGGCGCTGCGCGTCCTGACGCTCGCGCAGCGCCACTGCGATGGCCGTCTGGCGCTCGTGCTCGAGGGCGGGTACGACCGGCCGGCGACGAACCGCTCGGTCGCCGCCGTGCTCGCGGCGATCGACGCCGAGGAGGCGCCGGCCGTCGGCTCCCCGCGCGAGGCCGGCCAGGCGGCGATCGACCGGGCGCGCGAGGTGCAGGGCCGGTACTGGAAGCTGTAGCGGCCGGCGCGAGAGGCCGGCGACAGCGGCGAGACGCGAGACGGGGCGGCGGGCTGCTCGGCAGCCCGCCGCCCCGTCGCCGTCTCGCAGGCGTTGACCGGGCTCAGTACTCGCCGGGCGCCGGCTTCACCTTGCCGCGGAAGGTGCGGTACACGAAGGCCGTGTAGAAGAGCACGATCGGCACGCCGATGAGGGCGATGATGAGCATCACCTTGAGGGTCAGCGACCCCGAAGCGGCGCTCGTCACCGTGAGGCTCGTCGACTCGGGAGTGCCCCGGGCCGGGATGATGTCGGGGTAGTTGCCGACCGCGGCGATCCCGGCCAGCGCGACGATGATGACCGCCGAGCCGAGGAAGGCGCGCAGGTCGGCCCCCTCCTTGCGCTGCTGCCAGAACGTGTACATGAGGCCCCGGCGAGGAGGACGATGAAGAGCCAGCCGACGGGGCTGCCGAGCACGTTGTCGGAGGCCCGCGGGACCGCAGCTGATCGTGGCCACCGACGTCACCACGGCGAGCACGACGCAGACGAGGAACAGCGGCGTGCGCCACTTGACGGCACGCTCGTACACGGGCCCTCGGCCTTGACCGCGAGCCACGACGCGCCGTGCGTGACGAGCAGCACGAGCCCGGTGACGCCGACGAGCAGCGAGTACGGGTTGAGGAGCTCGAGGAAGGTGCCGGTGTAGTCGCCGTTCTCGTTGAGCGGGATGCCGCGGATGACGTTGCCCAGGGCGACGCCGACGAGCATCGCCGGCACCAGGCTGCCGAGGAAGAAGAAGAAGTCCCAGAAGCCGCTGCCACCCCTCGTCCCGGTGGCGGAACTCGAGCGAGACGGCACGCAGGATCAGGCCGAAGAGCACGAGCATGATCGCCAGGTAGAAGCCGCTGAAGGTCGCTGCGTACACGGCGGGGAAGGCGGCGAAGACCGCCCCGGCGCCGGTCAGGAGCCATACCTCGTTGCCGTCCCAGACCGGGCCGATGCTGGCGCGCACGATGCGCTTCTCGTCTTCGCTTCTCGACGATGAACGGGTAGAGCACGCCGGCGCCGAGGTCGAAGCCGTCGAGCACGACGTAGGCCGGTGAGCAGGACGGCGACCAGGACGAACCAGATGTTCTCGAGGGTCATGACGTCACCCCTCCGCGCCGGCCGGGACGGGCCGCGGGTCCGGCTTGTCGGCCGTGACCATCTCGGCGACGTCCTCCGGCCCCTTGCCGATGATGCCGAAGAAGATGCGCGCCCAGGCGATGAACAGGATCAGATAGACGACCGCGAAGAGCCCCAGCGTCACCCAGACCTCGTTCGCCGACACGACCGGCGACACGCCGTCCGAGGTACGCAGCAGGTCCTGGACGATCCAGGGCTGGCGGCCGACCTCGGTCGCCATCCAGCCCATGTTGATGGCGATCAGGGGCAGCGGGAAGCTCACCACGAGGATCCAGAGCATCCAGCGCGCCTTCTCGAGCCGCTTGAGCAGGAGCAGGACCAGCGCCAGCACCATGATCCCGATGAAGAGGAACGAGAGCGCGATCATGAGGTGGTAGCTCTGGAACACGACCTGGAGCGGCGGCCGGTCCTCGGGCGCCACGCTGTCGAGGCCGGTCACCTGGTGCGACGGGCTGAGGCCGAGCATGAGGCTCAGTCCGCTGGGGACGGCCAGGCCGGTGACCTCGGGATCGCCGTTGTTGTCGCGCACCCAGCCGAAGAGGTAGAGGGGCGCGTTCTCCTGGGTGTCGTAGAGCGCCTCGAAGGCGGCCATCTTGACCGGCTGCTCCTCGGCGACCACGAGCGCGTGCCAGTGGCCGATGAAGGGCATGACCGCCGAGGCCAGCGAGGCCGACGACGAGCGCCGACGTCAGGGCGTGGCGGGCGAAGTGCAGATGGCGCTTCTTGAGCAGGTACCAGGCCGAGATGCTGGCGACGACGAAGCAGCCGGCGATCAGGCAGGCGACCATGGTGTGGAAGTACCGGGGGCCGGTCGACGGGTTGAACACCGCGGCCCAGAAGTCGGTCAGGACGGCCTTGCCGTCCTCGATCTTGTAGCCGCGCGGCGTCTGCTGCCAGGAGTTGGCGATGAGGATCCAGAGGGCCGAGAGCCAGGTGCCGATCATGACCAGCCAGGCCGAGGCGTAGTAGAGGCCGCGCGAGACCCTCTTGCGCCCGAAGAGGAGGACGCCGAGGAAGGTGGACTCGAGGAAGAAGGCGAACAGCCCCTCGGCGGCGAGCGGCGCGCCGAAGATGTTGCCGACGAAGCGCGAGTAGTCGGCCCAGTTGGTGCCGAAGGCGAACTCCATGGTGATGCCCGTGGCGACGCCGATGGCGAAGTTCGTCGTGAAGAGCTTGATCCAGAACTTCGACGCCGCCATGTGAGCCGGGATACCGCTCTTGTAGTAGCGTCGCTCCGACAGGACCACCATCATCGCCAGCCCGATGCTGATGGGCACGAAGATGAAGTGGTAGCCGACGGTGAAGGCGAACTGGATGCGGGAGAGCATCAGAGCGTCCATGCCTGGTTGGCACCTCCTTGGCGACGGGCGAGGTCCGGTTGCGCGACCGCGGGAGCGACCGGAGAGTCGCGAGCGCGCGAGCGGACCAAATGACTCCCCTATTGTCATGGTGGGAACATTGGAGTGTCAACGTCCGTGCGTGGGCAGGCTGATGACTCTGCCCTGACCTGCATCAAGTTCACAAATCTGCGCTTAAACCCCCTTTTCAAGCGCCGGACGTCGTGCTACCATGCTCGAGGGTCGGCTAATAGCGCCGGCCGTTTTCTTGCAGGAGGCTGATACCGTTGAGTGAAGAACTCGAACTGCTCGAGTGCCAGGAGTGCTCTGCGCAATGCGAGAAGGTGGTCTACCCGGCCGCCTGCCTCAGCATGAACTGTCGCTTTCTCTACGCCTTCAAGGAGGACGGTCACACGTTCTTCGGCTGCATCGAGAAGGTGTTTCCGCACGAGATCGACCTGCAGATGTTCCAGGACATCGAGCGCGGCAAGGGTGGCTTCGGCGTCGTCAAGGTCGCCCGCCAGCCGCTGTCGCAGTGCTCCGTCGCGGTGCAGAGCTGCTACGCCTCGGGCGAAGGCCCGCTGTGCCGCAACCTGTACTTCAAGCGCCGCGACCGGCGCGAAGTCCAGACCGTAGAAGATTGAGCGCAGGCGACGCGCGGAACCGCCGCCTGAGCAGCGCTTTCGCTGCCCGGGCGGCGGTCCTGCGTGGTCATGGGTGGTATACTCACTCCCGTGCCACGCTCGGCACCCGTGGGGGCGAACTGGTCTCGACATGGGTGATACCGAGGTTGGAGCAGCAAGCCGAGGTCCGGTGGCCTCGTTAAACTGCCGGAACAACACACCTGCCGAGAGCAATCTCGCACTGGCTGCCTAACTAGGCTGGCCCGTCACCCCCGGAAGGTCCGCGTCCGGGACCGTGGCGTCACTCAGCGGACTGGGGTGTGGCCGGCCGGCTCCGACCGGCTAGCACCCGAGACTGATCGGGGCTGGCGACCGGCACCCGGCCGACGCGGGGGCCGCGAGCGAGATGAAATGCGCCGGCTAAGCTTGTAGAGACTCCGCCGAGGCTCCCGTGGACGCGGGTTCGATTCCCGCCGCCTCCACCATCTTCTCCACGACGCGCCCTGCGCCGCCGGCGGCGCGCCCGCGGGCATCATCTATACTCGGGCCGCATGGACCCCCGCGTCGTCACTCTCGCGCAGCAGCGCGGCCGCCGCCCGAAGCGCCTGGGAAGGCCGGCGTGACCCGCGTGATCGCGGCCGGCGACCTCGCGCCGGACGAGGGTCACGCGCAGGCCACGCTGCGCCGCTTCCTGCAGCCCGCGCTCGGGGCGGCCCTGCTCGCCCTCGCGTTCGCGCTCATCGGGCTGCTCACGTCGATGCTGCGCGCCGTCGACACGTCGGTATACCGGCCCGACGACGCGTGGCTGGTCGCGCTGGTCCTCCTCGCCTCGCTGCCCGTCGCCCTCGTCCACCGCTGGCCCCTGGCCGTCCTCGCCGTCGTCATGGCGGCGGTGGTCGCGGAGGCACTCCTCGGATACGCGGTGGTAGGCGTGGGCGTCTGGGCGGCCGGGGCGGCGCTGTTCGTCGCGGCGGCCTTCGGCAGCACCTGGGAGCTGGTGCTCAGCGGGCTGATCGCCGCCGGCGGGCTTGTCGCCCTGTATGTCGGCGCTGAGGGGGACTGGAATGGACGGCGATGGCCGTGAGCTGGGCCGCGTTCTCGTTCACCTGGACCATCGGGCGATCGTGCGCGTGTACCGCGCCGTCGCGGCGCGCGCCGAGAGCCGGGCGGAGCTGTTCGCCGCCGACCGCGAGGCGCGTGCCAGAGAGGCGGTCGCCAACGAGCGCGCCCGGCTGGCGCGCGAGCTGCACGACAGCGTCGGGCACGCGCTCAACGTGATCGTCCTGCACGCGGGCGGTGCGCAGCGGGTGCTCGAGACCAAGCCGGCGCTGGCGCAGGAGGCCCTGGGCAGCATCGAGACGGCGGGGCGTCAGGCGCTGGGCGACATCGAGCGCATGCTCGGGATCCTGCGCGCGACGGAGGACGAGCCGAGCTACGACGCCCAGCCTGACCTCGGCCGGCTCGACGACCTTCTCGCGCGCGTGCGCGAGGCCGGACTGCCGGTCGAGCTGCGCGTGGAAGGAACGCCGAAAGAGTTGCCCGCGAGCCTCGAGCTTTCGGCCTACCGGATCGTCCAGGAGGCGCTCACGAACACGCTCAAACACGCCGGCAAGGCGCACAGCGTCGTGACCATGACCTGGGCGCCGCGACCGGCTCGACATCGAGGTCGTCGACGACGGCCGCGGGGTGGCCGCGGCGCCGTCGGCGGGCGGAGGCCGCGGCCTGGTCGGCATCCGCGAACGCGTCCTGCTCTTCGGCGGCGAGCTGCTCGTGGGGCCCGCGCCCGGAGGGCGGGTTCGGGGTGTGGGCTGCGGGCGCCATAGCTGCCAGCTGCATGGGACAACGGAGGGGGGACGACATGAGCATGAGCATCCGGATCTTGCTGGTCGACGACGAGCAGCTCGTGCGCGCGGGTCTGCGCCTGATCCTCGACGCCGAGCCCGACCTCGAGGTCGTCGGCGAGGCCGGCGACGGCCGCGAGGGCGTGGACCTCACCCGGCGCCTCGACCCGGACGTCGTGCTCATGGACATCCAGATGCCGGGGGTGAACGGGCTCGAGGCGACGCGCGAGATCGTCGCGCTGGGGCGCGACGACAGCTCGCGCGTCGTCATCCTCACGACCTTCGACCTCGACGAGTACGTCTACGAGGCGCTGCGCGCCGGGGCGAGCGGCTTCCTGCTCAAGCGCACGCCGGCCGCCGACCTCGTCGCCGGCGTGCGCGTCGTCGCCGCCGGCGAGGCGCTGCTCGCGCCGTCGGTCACCCGCCGCCTGATCGGCGAGTTCGCGCGGCGGCCCGCCGGCGAGCGCGCGCCCCGCCGGCGCTCGACGACCTCACCGCGCGCGAGCGCGAGGTACTCGGGCTCGTCGCCCTCGGCATGTCCAACGCCGAGATCGCCGCCAAGCTCTTCCTCTCCGAGGGCACCGTCAAGACGCACGTGAAGCGCATCTTCTACAAGATGGGGCTGCGCGACCGCGCCCAGGCGGTGATCCTCGCCTACGACACCGGGCTGGTGGAGCCGAAGAACCACTGAGCCCGCGGCGGCGCGAGCCGCCGCACTGCGCTCCGGTGAGAGCGGCCGCTCACGCCCGGCACGAGTGGCCGCCGTGCGCCCGAACGAGCGTCGCCGCACCCGCTACCGTCCTCCTCAGGGGTAGCGCTCCCGCCCCCTCGGGGGTGAGGGGCGCGGCGAAAGATGCCCCCGTCGCGCCACCGGATTGACCCCGCTGGGGCGACGCCCGCGGCGGTACCCCCGCGTAGCCTGCCCTCATGACGACGACCATGCTCGCGGGGCTCCGAGGAGCGTCGCGGCACGACAGGGAGGGCATCGTGAACCCAGTCATCACCCTAGAGAAGCCCCGGCCCGTCGGCGCGGCGAGCTCGCGCCGGCACGCGACGGGAGCGCGACGCCGAGGCGCCGTGGTCCGCCGGAGAGCCGCGTCACGTCGTTGACGACGGCCCGGCGGCCGGCTGAGCGGGCCGCGAGGCCGTCGTCTCGGCGCGCGGCGTCACCAAGCGCTACGGCGTCGGCGACGCCGCCGTCGACGCGCTGCGCGGCGCCGACGTCGACCTGCGCCGCGGCGAGTTCACCGCCATCATGGGCCCGTCGGGCTCGGGCAAGTCGACGCTCATGCACATCCTCGCCGGCCTCGACCGCCCCACTGCTGGGACCATAGCCATCGACGGGCAGGAGATCGGCGACCTCAAGGACCGCGAGCTGACGAAGCTCCGCCGCGACAAGGTCGGCTTCATCTTCCAGTCGTTCAACCTTCTTCCGACCCTGACGGCGGCGGAGAACATCGCCCTGCCGCTGACGATCTCCGGCCGCAAGCTCGACCGGCGCTGGTTCGAGGAGCTCGTCGACACCGTGGGTCTGACCGACAGGCTCAGGCACAAGCCGTCCGAGCTCTCGGGCGGGCAGCAGCAGCGCGTCGCCGTCGCGCGGGCGCTCGTCAGCCGGCCCGCCGTGCTCTTCGCCGACGAGCCGACCGGCAACCTCGACTCGCACACCGGCGACGAGGTCCTGCAGTTGCTGCGCCGGTCGGTCGACGACCTCGGCCAGACCATCATCATGGTCACGCACGACGCCCACGCGGCGGCCGTCGCCGACCGCGTCCTCTTCCTCCAGGATGGGGAGATCGTCCAGGACCACGGGCGCATGACCCGCGGCGAGATCTACGACGTCATGAAGTCCCTGGAGGTGCAGCGATGACCCGCCTCGCCCTGCGCAGCCTCCTGAGCCGTCCCCTGCGGACGGCCCTCACCACGCTGGCGATCCTGCTCGGCGTGGCGATGATCAGCGGTACGTACGTGCTGACCGACCAGATCACGAACGGGTTCGACGACATCTTCGCCGCCGCGTACGAAGGGACGGCCGTCTCGGTGCACCCCGCGCGACGCGGTGGAGGGCTTCCAGAACGACGCCAGCGCCCTGGCGATGCCGGAGCGCTGGTGGACGACGTCCAGGCCGTCGACGGCGTCGCGACGGCGCAGGGCAGCGCGGAGGCGCAGGGCGCCGTCGTGGTCGACGGCGAGGTCGTGGACACCGGCGGCGCCCCGACCCTCGTGCTCTCCGCCGACGACGGCGCGAGCCAGGTCACCTGGGTCGAGGGCGGCGCCCCGTCGCGGAGCGGCGACGTGGCTGTCAACCGCGGCTTCGCCGACGCGAAAGCGCTCGGTATCGGCGACGAGATCGGCCTTGTGACTGACAAGGGCGAGGTGCCGGTGAGGATCCGCGGCGTGTTCGACTTCGGCGACGCCGCGTCGCTCGGCGGGACCGTCATGGTCGCGGCCCCCTCGGCGGACATCCAGGCGTGGTACGGCCTCGAGGGCAAGGGTCGGCGATCAGCGCGACCGCTGCGCCCGGCGTCACCCCGGAGGAGCTCGCCGACCGCGTGCGCGCGGCGCTGCCGGACTCGGTCGAGGTCAGGACCGGGGAACAGGCGGCGGCCGACGCGTCGTCCGACGCGAGCGAGTCGATCAACACGTTCCTCCGTCCAGCCCTGCTCGCGTTCGGCGGCGTAGCCGTCTTCGTCGGCGCGTTCATCATCTTCAACGCCTTCTCCATCACCGTCGCCCAGCGCCTGCGCGAGTTCGCCATGCTGCGCTCGTTCGGCGCCTCTCGGCGTCAGGTGCTCGCATCGGTCTTCGCCGAGGCGCTCCTCATGGGCGTCGCCGCGTCCGTGGCCGGTCTCTTCGCCGGTCTCGGCGTGGCGATGGCGATCAATCAGCTGTTCAAGCTGTTCGGCGCCGACATCCCCGTCGCCGGCATCGGGCTCGAGACGCGCACCGTCGTCGTCGCGCTCGCCGTCGGCATCGGCACGGCGGTCGCGGCGGCCGTCGTCCCGGCGGTGCGCGCCACGCGCATCCCGCCGGTGGCCGCCTTGCAGGAGGGTGCCACGCTGCCGCCGTCACGACTCAACCGGATGGCCACGCCGGCCGCCGGCGTCGTCGCCGGCCTGGGCGTGGCCCTCGCCGCCCTCGGCTTCTTCGCCGACGTCTCGGCGACGACCATGCTGCTCGCCCTCGGAGGCGGCGCCATGCTGCTCTTCGTCGCCGTCGCCATGGTCTCGCGCCACGTCGTGCGTCCGCTCGCGCGGGTCGTCGGCTGGCCGCTGGAGCGACTCGCCGGCACGCCCGGCCGCCTCGCCCGCGAGAACGCCGGACGGAACCCGGCGCGCACCGCCAACACGGCCGCGGCGCTCATGATCGGTCTCGGCCTCGTGGTCTTCGTCGCCGTCTTCGCCCAGGGCCTCAAGTCGTCGTTCCTCGACGTCTTCGGCCGCTCGGTCAAGGCCGACGTCGTGGCGATGTACACCGGGGGCTCCCAGAACGTCCCGGAGGCGGCTGTTGCCGCCATGAAGGCGACGCCGGGCGTCGAGACCGTCTCCAGCGTCGTGTTCGGCCAGGTCAAGACCGAGGCCGGCCAGACGACGTTCTTCAACGCGATCGAGCCCGAGACGTGGCCGGCGGTGTGGCAGCTCGACTGGCGCGGCGACGCCGACAACGGCCTGCTCGCCGCGCTCGACGGCGACGGCGTGGTCGTCGACGACCAGACCGCCAAGCGGCGCGATTGGGAGGTCGGCGACACGTTCGAGATGACGTCACCGGCCGGTCGCACGGCTGACGTGAAGGTCCTCGGGGTGTACCGCGACGCCTTCCTCATGTCGGGCGTGACGATGAGCCAGGAGCTCTGCGAGAGGCTGGGGATCCCGGTGGAGCCGTCGCTTGCCATGGCCACGGGCGTCCCGGGAGCGGACGACGACAAGGTGAAAGCGGCCGTCGAAGCCGCGCTCGCCGACTTCCCGACCCAGTCCGTGTACACGCAGCGCGGATACGAGGAGCTCGTCAACGGTCAGATCACCCAGCTGCTGATGATGCTGTACGCCATGCTGGCGATGAGCGTGACGATCTCGGCCTTCGGCATCGTGAACACGCTCGTGCTGAGCGTCTACGAGCGCACCCGCGAGATCGGCATGCTGCGCGCCATCGGCACCAGCCGCCGCCAGATGCGCCGCATCGTGCGCTACGAGAGCGTGATCACCTCGGTCATCGGCGGGCTCCTGGGCACCGCGGTGGGCGTCGCCTTCGCCTACGCGGTGACGACGCGCTACGCCGACCAGGGCTTCGCCTTCGCGGTGCCGTTCGCCCAGCTCGGCGTCTTCCTCGCCGTCTCCGTCGCGGTCGGCGTGCTGGCGGCGGTGCTTCCCGCGCGGCGCGCGGCGCGCATCGACGTCCTGGAGGCGATCCACCACGAGTGACTCGCTCTCTCGACCCACGCGCCCGATGGTCCCCCCTTCCCGAGGGCGCGAGCCCGGCCGCACGGCCGGGCGGGTGACGGGCCGGGCCGGCTGCTCTGCAGCCGGCCCGGCCTTCCTGCGTCTGGGGCCGCGCCGACTGCCTGCGTGCGCGCGAGAATCCCTCTCAGGTTGACCCCGAAAGTACCTCCCGGGGGCGACGACAGCGCGTCCGTCCACGCCTAGCATGATGTCAGCAGAACGACACACCGGCCGTCAAGGACGGCCCGTGGAGGTGAACGCGATGAGGACCGAGGACGAGACGAAGGGCGGCCCGTACGAAGGATGGGCGGCGGGGTTCTTCGGCGTCGTCGCACGTCCGCGGACCTGGCTCGGCTTCGTCTACCACTGGCTCGCCTTCCCCCTGGGGCTCGCCTACTTCGTCTTCCTCGTCGTCGCTCTGAGCGTCGGCATCTCGCTGACCATCGTCATGATCGGGATCCCGCTGCTCGTGCTCACGGTCTTGCTGTGGCGCCTTCTGGCGCGTTTCGAGCGCCTCCAGGCCAGAGGCCTTCTGGGCGCTCGCGTCCCGTCGGGACCGGCCCTCTGGCGCGGCGACGAGGGCCTGTGGCAGAACGTCAAGACGCTGGTGGGCGGCGGGACCACCTGGATGGACTTCGTCTTCCTCGTGCTCAAGTTCCCGGTCGGGATTGTCTCGTTCGTCCTCTGCGTCACGGGGCTGTCGATCGTCGTCGCCTTCATCGGCGCGCCGTTCATGCAGGAGTTCGGCTGGTTCACGATCGCCGGCGAGCGTGTCGACTCGTGGCCGCTCGCCCTGGCGCTGGTGCCGGTCGGCATCCTGGCGCTGTTCGTCTGGCTCCACGTGCTCAACCTCTGGGGCTACGTCTCGGCGCGCCTCGCCGAGGCGCTGCTCGTAGACGAGCCGGAGAAGCGCGCCGAGGTGGCGGCGGCGCAGCCGCCGGCGCCGCCGGCTCCGCAGGCGCAGGCGCCGGTGCCGCCGTGGCAGGCGGCCGCCGCAGCCCTGGCAGCAGCAGCCCTGTGGCAGCAAGCAGCCCTGGCAGCAGCAGCCCTGGCGACCGCAGGCTCCACAGCCGCCGCAGCGCCGCCGCAGGCAGCCTCGCAGCCGCCGCAGCCGTGGCCGCCGCAGGCGCCGCAGCAGCCGTGGCCACAGCAGCAGCCCTGGCAGCAGCCGTGGGGGCCGCGGCCGTGGCCTCCGCAGCCTTGGCAGCAACAGCCCTGGCAACAGGCGTGGGGGCCCTCGCCGTGGCCGCCGCAGGCGCCGAATGCAGCCGCGGCCGCCGCAGGCACCGCAGCAGCCGCAGCGCCGCAGACACCGCAGGCACCAGAGCAACCGCCGGCCGAGGCCGAGGCGGGACCCGCTGCGAACGAACCATCGGATGACAACTGACGGTACGCCGTCTTCCTGGAGGTGCAGAGATGAGGATCAAGAGACAGAAGAGAAAGATCGCGGTTCTGGCGCTGGCCGTCGTGGCGCTTATCGTCGCGCTCGGGCTGGCGGCGCCCGCTTTCGCCCAGGGCTCGAACGGACAACGTGTCGGCCCTGTCGCGGCCAACGACGCGCAGAACGGCGTTCAGCGCCAGGTCATCGTCGAGTTCGGCGACCCCGTCACGGTCGCGAGCGGCGACACGGTCGACACGGTCGTGTCGATCGGCGGTGACGTCACCATCGCCGGCACCGTCCAGAACACGGTCGTGACCGTGGGCGGCGACGTCACGCTGCGCTCGACGGCGGTCGTCGGCGCGGGCGTGAGCGATCCGAACGCGACCAGCGTGGTCGTCATCAACGGCGAGCTCACAAGGGAGCCGGGCGCCGAGGTCACGGGCAGCATCGATACCGTGGACGTCGGCAATGCCGGCGACGCCGTCGCCTGGGCCGCCGACCGCGACACGTGGCGGCCGTTCTCGGCGATCGGGTCGTTCGTCATCTGGCTGATCTTCACGGTCGTGTTCCTGCTGCTCGGCCTGATCGCCGCGGCGGTCATGCCCTCTCAGATCCGCGCGGTCGAGCGCCACATCTCGCTGCGGCCGGCGGCGTCGCTGGGCTGGGGTGCGCTCACGTTCATCCTCGTGCCGATCGCGTTCGTGGTGCTCGCCATCACCATCATCGGACTGTTGGTCGTGATCCCGGCCGCGCTCGTGCTCCCGTTCTTCACGTTCTTCGTCGTGACCGCCGTCGGCACGTACGTGGTCGAGCGCCTGTTCGCCGCCCAGCTCAAGGGCAACCTGATGCTCGCGGTCGTGATCGCGGTCCTCGCCACCAGCTTGGTCGTGCAGATCCCCGTGTTCGGAGGCATCGTGCTGTTCGCCATGGTGCTGATCGGGACGGGCGCGGCGATGCTCGCCCTGGCGGAGTGGCGCCGGAACCGGAAGGCGGCGCGGGCCGCCCTGGCGCTCGCCGCAGGCTCTGGCCCGGTCGGCCCGGGGCCCGGGCCGGGCGCGCCGTACGGCGGCCAGCCGTATTCGGGCCAGCCGTACCCGGGGCAGCCCTATCCGGGCCAGGGGTATGCGGGCCAGCCGTATCCCGGCCAGCCCTATGCCGGTCAGGCGTACCCCGCCCAGTCGTATCCCGGCCAGCCCGGCACGACGCAGGTCTACCCGGGCCAGCCGTACCCGGGCCAGCCGTACCCCGGCCAGGGCCAGGCGCCGCAGGGCGAGTACTGGCCGCCGGCGCAGGCGCCGGCGGGCTACCCGTACGGGATGCAGCCCGGCGCGTATCCGCCGGAGGCCTACGGGCAGCCGCCGTATCAGCAGCCGGCCGCGGAGGCGCGAGACTGTCGTGCAGCCGGCCGCGGAGGCCGAGACTGTCGTGCAGCCGGTGGCGGAGGCGAGACCGTCGTGGAACCGGCCGTGGAGCCGGCCGCGGAGGCGGACACCGTGGTGCAGCCGGCGGCTGAAGTCGAGTCTGCGCCCGGGTCGGCGGCGGTCGAGCCGCCAGCGACAGAACCGGCGCCGAAGCGTGCCCGAGGCGGCGCCGGACGACGCCGCAGGCGAGGCCCCGGCGCCCGACGAACAGCAGGATCGACAGTGACGAAGGTCCTCGCGACCGCGTGAGCAGCGGACGGGCGGCGGGCCCCACGGGCCTGCCGCCCGTCGTCAAACAGTCCTATGATTGACGGACCGTGGGAACGGAGCACAACGATGACACGGCCTCGGGCAGCGCCGCCGGGGGCCACCCACACCAGGAGCGGACGAGCATGAACGAGACCGAGAGCGGATTCACCAACGAGGCGAGGCCGACGTGACCGGCCGGCGGCGGCCGGTGAGGCCGGCGAAGCGGCCCGACCGGCCGCCGCCGTGATGACCCCCGACGGGCCCTCCTGCGAGGCGCCCGACATGCCCGAGAGTGCCGACGCGGTGGTCGTGGCGCGCGGCGTCACCCGGCAGTACGGGGAGGGTGACGCCGCCGTGCACGCCCTCCAGGGCATCGACGTCGACCTCGCGCGCGGCCAGCTCACCGCCATCATGGGCCCGTCGGGCTCCGGCAAGTCGACCCTCATGCACATCCTCGCCGGGCTCGACGAGCCGACGTCCGGCACGGTCGCCGTCGACGGCGTCGAGATCACCAGCCTCAAGGACCGCGAGCTCACCCAGCTCCGCCGCGACAAGATCGGCTTCATCTTCCAGACCTTCAACCTGTTGCCCACACTGACCGCGCAGGAGAACATCGAGCTCCCCATGACGATCGCCGGGCGCAAGGGCGACGAGCAATGGCTCGGCCAGTTGATCGACACCGTCGGCCTCGGCGACCGGCTCGCCCATAAGCCGTCGGAGCTCTCCGGCGGCCAGCAGCAGCGCGTCGCCGTGGCCCGCGCCCTCGTCGGACGACCCGCGGTCCTGTTCGCCGACGAGCCGACCGGCAACCTCGACTCCAAGACCGGCGACCACGTCCTCGAACTGCTGCGCCGGTCGGTCGAGGTGTACGGACAGACCATCGTCATGGTCACCCACGACGCGCACGCGGCGTCGATCGCCGACCGCCTGCTCTTTCTCCAGGACGGCGAGATCGTCCACGACTGCGGGCGCATGGGCCGCGACCAGATCTTCGAGGTGATCAAGTCGCTCGAGGACGCGCGATGATCCGCATCGCCTGGCGCAGCCTGCTGGCGCACAAGCTGCGCACCTTCCTCACCGCGCTGGCGATCCTGCTCGGCGTGGCGATGATCAGCGGCACCTACGTCTTCACCGATCAGATCAACAGGGCCTTCGACCAGATCTTCACCGAGGCCTACAAGGGCACCGACGTCACCATCACCCGCAAGGCCTCCTTCACCAGCCAGTTCAGCCAGGCGCTCGCGGGTCTGCCGGAGTCGATGGTCGAGGACGTGCGCGCCGTGGATGGGGTGAAGGAGGCGTACGGCTACATCGCGGGGCAGGGAGCCATCGTCGTGGATGGCAAGGTGGTCGAGACGGGAGGTTCGCCGACCCTCTTCTTCTCCTACGTCCCGAGTGAGCTGAGCGCGACGAGCTACGTCGACGGCGCCCCCCCGAGCGACCCCGGCGAGCTCGGCATCGGGCAGAAGCTCGCCGAGGACGAGGGGCTCGCCGTGGGTTCGACGGTCACGGTCGTCACCGACACCGGCGCCTACGACACCAAGGTGACGGGCGTGTTCACCTTCGCCAGCGAGTCGTCGCTCGGCGGCTCGCTGCTGCTCAACATGACGCTCGCCGACGGCCAGTCGTGGTTCGACATGGTGGGCAGGGTGTCGGAGATCGACGTCCAGGGAGAGGACGGCGTGTCGCCCGACGAGCTGGCCGGCCGCATCCGCGCCGTCCTGCCGAAGGACGCCGACGTGAAGACCGGCGAGCAGGCCGCCGCCGACCAGAGCGCCCAGATCAGCGACGCCATCGGCTCGTTCCTCAACCCCGTGCTGCTCTCGCTGGGCGGCGTCGCCGTGCTTGTCGGCGCCTTCATCATCTTCAACGCCTTCTCGATGACCGTGGCGCAGCGCCGGCGCGAGTTCGCGATGCTGCGCGCCCTCGGCGCCTCGCGGCGGCAGGTCATGCTCAGCATCTCGGTCGAGGCCTTCGTGATGGGGGTGCTCGCGTCCGTCGTCGGCCTCGTGACCGGTCTCGGGTTCGCCGCCGGCGTGGGCGCGCTCATGAAGGCGCTCAACGTCGACATCCCGCTGAGCGGCCTCGTGATGCAGCCGCGCACGGTGGTCGTGGGCCTGATCGTCGGGGTCAGCATCACGATGCTCTCGGCGGTGGTGCCGGCGTGGCGCGCGACGCGCGTGCCGCCGATCGCCGCCCTGCAGGAGGGCTCGACCCTGCCGCCGACGCGCTTCGCGCGCTTCGCGCCGTTCATCGCCGCCGCGGTCGCGGTGCTCGGCATCCTCGGCGTGCTCAACGGCATGTACGGGGTGGGGACGACCACGCAGCGGCTTCTCACCATGGCCGCCGGCGCCGTCCTGCTCTTCCTCGCCGTGGCCATGCTCTCGAAGTACTTCGTCGCCGCGGTGGCCGGGTTCATCGGCTGGCCGCTGATGCGCCTGGCGAAGACGAGCGGCCGTCTGGCGCGGGACAACAGCATGAGGAATCCCGCGCGCACGGCCGCCACCGCCTCGGCCCTCATGGTCGGTCTTGGCGTCGTCGTCTTCGTCGCCGTGTTCGCCCAGGGGCTCAAGAGCTCGTTCATCGACAGCTTCGACGAGGTCGTGCGCGCCGACTACGTGGTCTCGGGCAAGAACTACCTGACGCTGCCCGGCGACACGGTGGACCGCGCTGCAGGGCGTGCCGGCGGTCGTCTCCGCCGCCGGCCTCGACGTCCAGCAGGTCCAGGTCGACGGCAACGAGACCTCGATGCCGGCGCTCTACGCGATCGACCCGTTCGCCTTCGCCCAGGTCTGGAGCTTCGACTGGATCGACGGCAACGACGAGCTGCTGCTCGAGCTCGGCAGCGACGGGGCGATCGTCGAGGAACAGACGGCCCGTTCGCTCGGCCTCAAGGTCGGCGAGACGTTCAAGCTGCTGACCGCGGAGGGCACGCGGGCGACGCTCGACGTGCTGGGCATCTACCGCGACCCGATGATGATCAACGGCATCACGGTCAACAAGGCGCTCTACGACACGCTCTACCCGCGCTCGCAGCTCTTCATGGTGATGGTCTCGACGGGAGGCGTGTCGGACGCCAACACGGCGGCGCTCGAAGGCGCGCTCGCCGACGTCCCGACCGCGGACGTCATGACCGCCGCGGAGTACAAGGACAGCATGGTCGGGCAGCTCAACCAGCTCCTCAACCTGCTCTACGGGCTGCTCGCCATGAGCGTGATCATCTCGCTCTTCGGCATCGTCAACACGCTGGTGCTGAGCGTGTACGAACGCACCCGCGAGATCGGTCTGCTGCGCGCGATCGGCGCCTCGCGGCGCCAGATCCGGCGCAGCGTGCGCTACGAGAGCGTGATCACCTCGGTGATCGGCGGCGCGCTCGGGATCGTCGTCGGCGTCGTCTTCGCCTACGTGGTGACGACGCGCTTCGGCGGCATGGGCATCCAGTTCGCCGTGCCGGGCGTGCAGCTCGTCGTGTTCCTCGTCGTCTCGATCGTCGTCGGCGTGCTTGCGGCGATCCTGCCGGCGCGGCGCGCCTCGCGTATCGACATCCTCGAGGCGATCCACTACGAGTGACGAATGAGGCGCGCGGGGCGGCGGGACGGCGGCGCCGTCCCGCCGCCCGCGCGCCTGCCCGCTTTGCGCCCGCGCTCACGCTCGTATACCCTTTGCCGGCCGCCGGTCGCCGACCCCTCGCGAAGAGGGCCGCGGCCGCGCGATCCGCCTGCGGCGGGCGCGGCCGCGGCGCCGGATGCAACTCGAGCCTGGGGGTAGAGCGTGGTCACGTACGTCGTCGTCGCCGTCTTCATGGCCGTCATGGTCGGGGTGGGCATCTACAGCCGTCACACACCAAGACCGTGGACGAGTTCTTCCTCGGGGGGCGCGACGTCGGCCCGTGGCTGAGCGCCTTCGCCTACGGCACGACGTACTTCAGCGCCGTGCTCTTCGTCGGCTACGCGGGCAAGATCGGCTTCGGCTTCGGCCTCTCGTCCCTGTGGATCGCCGTCGGCAACGCGCTCGTCGGCACCCTGCTCGCGTGGCTCGTGCTCGCGAAGCGCACGCGCGTCATGACCGAACGCCTGGGCGCGATGACCATGCCCGCCTTCCTCCAGGAGCGCTACGGCACCCGCTGGCTCAAGATCGCCGCCGCCTTCGTGATCTTCCTCTTCCTCGTCCCGTACTCGGCCTCGGTCTACACGGGCCTCGCCTACCTCTTTGAGGAGGTGTTCGAGGTCGACTACACGATCGCCCTGTGGGCGATGGCGATCCTCACCGGTGTGTACCTCGTCCTCGGCGGCTACTTCGCCGTGGCGCGCAACGACCTCATCCAGGGCCTCGTCATGATCGTCGGCGTGATCCTCATGGTGGGCTACATCCTGCGCGCCCCCGAAGTCGGCGGCGTCGGCGAGGCGTACGACAAGCTCAAGGCTGCGGCGCCTCCGACGGTAGAGGCCTGGCCGCCGTGGAACCTCTCGCCGTTCAGCTGGGACGCCTTCTGGGCGTCGCCCGGCGTGATCCTGCTCTCGCTCGTGATCCTCACCAGTCTCGGCGTCTGGGGCCTGCCGCAGATGGTGCACAAGTTCTACGCGATCCGCGACACCAAGGTGGTGCGCCCGGCGATCGTCATCTCGACCCTGTTTGCGGCGCTGATGGCGTTCGGCGCCTACTACGTCGGCGCGCTGAGCCGGCTCTTCCCGGGCACGGGTGACCTCGCCGCCGAGAAGCGCTTCGACGAGATCATGCCTACGGTGCTGACGGCGGCGCTGCCGGAGGCGCTCGTCGCCGTGATCCTGCTTCTCGTGCTCTCGGCCTCGATGAGCACGTTGGCGGGGCTCGTCATGATCTCCGGCTCGGCGATCACGATCGACCTGGTCAAGGGCGAGATCAAGAAGGACCTCGGGAAGGGCGCGGAAGTGATGCTGCTGCGCGCCCTCATCGTGCTCTTCATCGTGCTCAGCGTGGTGCTGGCGCAGCAGAAGTGGCAGCTCATCGTGAACCTGATGGCGCTGAGCTGGGGACTGGTCGCGGGCTGCTTCCTCGGGCCGTTCGTGTGGGGGCTGTTCTGGCGCCGCGTGAGTGTGGCGGCGGTGTGGGTGAACCTCGTCATCGCGCTGGCGATCATGGGCGTGCTTGGCTACTCGTACGCGGCCGACCCGCTGACGGCCGGGCGCGTCCCGGTGCTGGCGGCGGTGACGATGGTGCTGTCGCTGATCGTCACGCCGCTCGTGAGCCTGGTGACGCCGGCCCCGGCGGCGGGGGTCGTGGCGCGCGCCTTCGACGAGGGTGGTAGCGAAGCGTAGGGACGCGCGCGGGGAGCGTCCGCGGGGACGGGGGCTGCGCGCGGGGCCTGTTCGCAACGCGTGCAAGTCACACTCGTCGACGCAGGTGACGATCAGCGTCTCGCGAGAGCGATCTGCGGGGTCGTCACCTGCGTCGACGGCTGCAAGATGCAAGCGTTGGGAACACCCCGTCGCCGACCCCCTGGAGGGCCGAGAGGTCCTTCCCCCGTCACGCGCGCGCCACTGTGTAAGATGCGGGCGTGGAAAACGCGCCAGCGCGGATCGCACGCTGGCGCGATGCGCGACGTCGCGCGACGCGCCAGCGCGATGCGCGGGGCAGGCCAAGGGACACACTGACGGGGGTGGTCACGATCCAAGCGCTCGCCGACCAACACTGGCACGCACTTCCGGCCGAGGAGGTCGTCGACCTGCTCGAGACCGACGCCGAGCAGGGGCTCGACCTCTTCGCCGTCCAGCACAGGCAGGCGCAGTTCGGTGCCAACGCCATCACGCAGCGCTCCGGCCCAAGCGCCCTCCAGCGCCTCCTCGCCCAGTTCAAGGACCCGCTCATCATCATCCTGATCGGCGCCGGCGTCGTCACCCTCGTCCTCAGGGATTGGGTCGACGCCGTCGTCATCTTCGCCGTCGTCCTCCTCAACGCGCTTGTCGGCTACGTGCAGGAGGCGAAAGCGGTCGCCGCTATCGAGGCGCTCGCCGCCTCGATGTCCACCGAGGCGACCGTCGTGCGCGGCGGGGACACGCTGCGTCTGCCCGCCGCCGACATCGTCCCCGGCGACCTCGTGCTGCTGCAGGCGGGCGACAAGGTCCCGGCCGATCTGCGTCTCGTGCGCGAGCGCGAGCTCCGCGTCGACGAGTCGGCGCTCACCGGCGAGTCGGTCTCGGTCGAGAAGGACCCCGCCGCGGTCGAGCGCGACGGCGCCCTCGGCGACCGTTTCAGCATGGCCTACGGCTCGGCGCTGGTGACCTACGGGACCGGCGCCGGCGTCGTGGTCGCGATCGGCGACGACACCGAGGTCGGCAAGATCTCGCAGCTCATCGCCGGGGCGGCCGATCTCAAGACGCCGCTCACGCGCAAGATCGCGCAGTTCTCGACGACGCTGCTCTGGGTGATCCTGGCCCTCGGCGCCGTGACCTTCGTCGTCGGCCTGGTGCGCGGCGAGGCCTTCGTCGACATGTTCAAGGCCTCGATCGCGCTGGCAGTCGCGGCGATACCCGAGGGCCTGCCGGCCGTTGTGACGATCACGCTGGCGATCGGCGTCGGGCGCATGGCGAAGCGGGCCGCCGTGATCAGGAAGCTCCCGGCGGTGGAGGCGCTCGGCTCGACGACCGTGATCTGCACCGACAAGACCGGCACCCTGACCGAGAACCAGATGACGGTGCAGCGCGTGATCGCCGGTGGCGTGCGATACCGGGTGACGGGCACGGGGTACGCGCCGGTGGGCGAGATCGCCGCCGAGGAGGATGGGACGTGGCCGAGTCCGGCGGCGCTCGAAGTACTGCGCGCCGGGCTGCTCTGCAACGACAGCCGCATCATCGAGGAGGACGGGCGCTGGGACGTGCGCGGAGACCCGACCGAAGGCGCGCTCGAGACGGCGGCGATCAAGGCGGGCCTCGACTACTCAGACGAAGAGGCCCACCGCCCACGCCGCGACGCGATCCCGTTCGAGTCGGAGTACCAGTACATGGCGACGCCTGCACGACGCCGGCGATGGGCGCCGGATCGTCTATCTGAAGGGCGCGGTCGAGAAGGTGCTCGAGCGCTGTGAGAAGGCGGTCGGCGGCGTGCTGCCGACGGGCGGCGGCCGGCTGATGCCGGTCGACGCCGACGCCGTGCACGCCGAGGTGGACGCGCTGGCCGCCGACGGCCTGCGCGTCCTCGCCTTCGCGCGCGGGCGAAGTGCCGGCAGGGCAGGACGCGCTGGCGCACGAGGACGTCGCCGAGGGCCTGGTCTTCCTCGGCCTGCAGGCGATGATCGACCCGCCGCGGCCGCGAGGCGATCGCGGCGGTCGCCGCCTGCCGCGCGGCCGGCATCACGGTGAAGATGATCACCGGTGACCACGGCGTGACTGCGGCGGCGATCGCGCGGCAGATCGGGCTCGTCGACGAGGACCACGAGGGAGCCGTGACCGGCGCCGAGATGGCCGGGCTGCACGACAAGGAGCTGATCGAGGTCGCGGCGCACACGAACGTCTTCGCCCGCGTGACGCCGGAGCAGAAGCTGCGCCTCGTCGAGGCGCTGCAGGCGACGGGCAACGTCGTCGCGATGACCGGCGACGGCGTCAACGACGCCCCGGCCCTCAAGCAGGCCGACATCGGCGTCGCCATGGGCATCACGGGGACGGACGTCGCCAAGGAGGCCGCCGACATGGTCTTGACCGATGACGACTTCGCCTCGATCGAGGCGGCCGTCGAAGAGGGCCGCGGCGTCTTCGACAACCTCGTCAAGTTCATCGCCTACGCGCTGCCGACCAACGTGGGGCAGGGGCTCGTGCTGCTGACCGCGATCTTCGTCGGCGTGACCCTGCCGATCCTCCCGCTGCAGATCCTCTGGATCAACATGACGACCGCAGTGCTGCTCGGCCTCGGGCTGGCGTTCGAGGCCAAGGAACCGGGGATCATGGCGCGACCGCCGCGGCGCCCCGGCGCGCCGATCCTCTCGCGCCCGCTCATCACGCGCGTCGTCATCATGGGCCTCGTCCTGCTCGCCGGGGCCTTCGGCCTGTTCGAGTGGGCCGAGGCCCAGGGCCAGTCCGACGCCGCGGCGCGCACCGTGGCGGTCAACACGTTCATGGCGGTGCAGATCTTCTACCTCTTCAACTGCCGCTCGATGCGACGCTCGCTCTTCCGTCTGAACCCGTTCGGCAACCGCGTCATCGTCGGCGGCGTCGCGCTCATGGTGCTGCTGCAGCTGCTGTTCACGTACGCGCCGTTCATGCAGTCGGCCTTCGACACGGCCTCGATCAGCGCCACGGAGTGGGCGGTGATCGTGCTCGTCGGCATAGCGGCGATGCTCTTCATGGAGGGCGTCGGCTGGGTGCAGCGGCGGGCGCGGGCGGTGTGAGCGGCGTGAGCGACCTGCCGGCGCTCACGCCTGACGACGCGGCCCGCGGTTTCGAGCTGGGGCCCATCCGCCCGCCGAGCGAGGCGATGAGCCTGCTCGTGCGCGTGATCCGCAACTGCACCTGGAACCGCTGCACGTTCTGCCCCGTGTACAAGGGGACGACCTCGTCGCAGCGGGACGTCGAGGACGTGCTCGCCGACGTGGACGCGATGGCGGCCTGCGCCGAGGTCCTGCGCGAGAAGGGCTGGATGGCCGCGCGCGCGAGGGGCTCCCAGGGCGCGTCCGGCGCGCCCCCCTTCGAGCTGCCGCGCGAGGCCTATCAGGTGGAGCTCTTCCTCCGCGGCGGGGCGAGGGCCGTCTTTTTGCAGGACGCCGACCCGTGCGTCGTGAAGCCCGAGAAGCTGGCCGCGGTGATCCGGCGCGTGAAGGAGCGCTTCCCGAGCGTGGAGCGCGTGACGACGTACGGGCGCGCGCGGACGCTGGCGCGTCGCGCGCCCGACCAGCTCGCGCTGCTCCACGAGGCCGGCCTCACGCGCGTGCACCTCGGCCTCGAGTCGGGCTGCGACGAGGTGCTGCGCGCGGTGGACAAGGGCGCGACGGCCGACGAGCTGATCGAGGCGGGGATGAAGGTGCTGGGCTCCGGGATGGAGCTGTGCTTCTACGTGATGCCGGGGCTGGGGGGGAGGGCCGCGGCCGAGGCGCACGTCGCGGGCACCGCCCGCGTCATCCGCGCGGTCGCCGCGGCCTCGACGCCCTCGAACCCGCTCGTCGTCCGCCTGCGGACCGCCGCCGTCGTGCCCGGCACGCCGCTCTCCGAGCGCGCGGCCGCCGGCGAGTTCGAGCTGCCCGACGACGTCGAGGTGGTGCACGAGCTGCGCGGGCTGCTCGAACAGGCCGGCGAGGCGCGCTATGAGCTGCGCTCAGACCACTCGCTCAACCTTCTACCCGAACTTGAAGGTTCGCTGCCCGCCGACCGGGATCGCCTGCTCGCGCTTGTGGACGAGTACCTCGCCCTGCCACGCAGCGAGCAGGCGGCGTTCGCGGTCGGCGCCCGGCTCGGCCTCTTCCGTCGCCTCGCCGACCTCGACGACCCGCAGCGCCGCGCCGCCCTCGACGCCCAGCTCGCCGGCTATCGCCAGCCTTCGCCCGACGAGCTGCTCGCGGCGGCGCGCGACCTGCGGGCGCGCTTCATCTAGCGTCGGCGCGCTCATCCCCCGCACCCGTCTTCCCCTTGAGGACGGGGACACCGCGACGCCGATCGCCCCCTTCTCGTGCTAGAATCGTAGTAGGGTGCTCGACAAGCAAAGCGCCGTAGGCAGCCCTGTACACGGCTTGTGGTTCCAAGATGGACCGTTTGGTGGCAGCTTATGGACAACAAGAAGCTTCTTGCGGTGGCAAACCCGTCGAAAGGCGGGGACGCAAAGCTATTGGACCTGTACGTCCTTCGGGACCACGGTAGCCGGGCTGCCAGGAACGGCAGTCCGGCCTCGTTTCATTTGGGCTCGGGATCGCCGCGGGGAGCAGGGGAATGGGGTTGTTCGCGCCGGGGCGGGCCGTGTCGGGGCGGCAGACGTACTCTGAGGGGGTACTCGCATGAAGCAGAACGGTCGACTTCACTCAAGACTCGGTCTGTTTCTCATCGTCGGCGTGCTGGCTCTCCTGCTGGCCATTCCAGCGACACTGACGTTCGCCAGCTCGCCGCCAGTAGTCACAAGCGACAGCGCCGACTACTTTCCAGGCGATTTCGTCACCTTGACGGGCAGCGGATGGGGAACAGAGGAGTCCGTCCACATCTTCGTCAATGACAACGACGGGCAGACGTGGACGTATTCGGCTGGCCTCGTCGCCGATGCAGACGGAAGCTTCACCTGCGGATTCCAACTTCCGACTACCTTCATTGCTCTCTACAGAGTGACAGCGACAGGCAGTCCCTCGGGTGTCTCCACTACTTCATTCACGGATGGCAATGTGAGGTATGCGCTTGCCAATGCAGACCAGGCGTCGCCGGCTCCTACGAACTGGTCGGTGACCTGGATTCACTCGCGCACTGGGACTCAAACTTCAACCTATGTTGGCAACGCTGGGACCCCGAATCCAGATGACATCGCGTCTGGTGAGTCAATCGATGTCGTGTCCGTATCAGCGTCCGGCAACTATGTCTTCGAGTACTGGTCGGCGAGCAACAGCGGCACCACACCAGTCTCGTCGACGGTATTGAACGGCCCTTCGGCCGGGAGGCTGTATGCGCACTTCAGCTTGAACCATCCTCCGGTGGCAAACAGCATGAGCATCGATCAGCGCACCCCCAAGACCAATCAGACGCTGACCCTCACCAAGGACTTCACCGACCCTGATGGCGACACTCTCACCTACACTTACGCCTGGACCGGGACCCACAACGGGACGACCACGACCGTGGGCACCGGTGCCAGCCTCGACCTCTCGGAGGCCGGCAACGGCGACAAGGGCGACGTGATCTCCGTAGCTGTCTATGCCACGGACAGCCACGGCCTGACGAGTAGCACGCTCACCGACAGCGTCACGATCCAGAACTCGGCCCCCACCGGCACCGCCTCGCTCGGCGCGGGCCTGTTCTATACGAACGACACGCTGACCGCGACGCCGACCTTCACGGACGCCGACGGTGACCCGCTCACCTACACCTACGTGTGGACGAAGAACGCGAGCACGACGCCGCTCACCGCGGTGGGGGGCACCCCGACCAGCTCAGCCTCGCGGCGCTCGGCAACGGTGACAAGGGCGACGTGATCCACGTGAGCGTGGTCGCTCGCGACGCCACGGCCGACAGCCTCGCCGCCACCGACAGCGTCACGATCCAGAACACGCCGCCCACGCTCGGCTCGGTCGCGCTGCCGGCGGACCCGACCACCAACCAGACGATCAGCGCGGCGCCGGCCGGCTTCGCCGACGACGACCTCGACTCGCCGACCTACCACTACACCTGGTACGTGAACGACACCAAGCTCGACGACGAGCACGGTGCCTCGCTCGACCTCTCCAAGCCCGGCAACGGCAGCCACGGCGAGACCATCAAGGTCGAGGTCACGGCGACCGACGGCTTCGGCGGCACGAGCAACATGGTGAGCACCACCACGGTGGTCGCCAACACGCCGCCCACGCTCGGCTCGGTCGCGCTGCCGGCCCATACACCGGCGCCGAAGGCTCGGCCATCGCGCTCAGTAGCTTGGGATCAGTGGACGACGATGGCGACGCCATGACCTACAGCTGGAGCCTTTCTCCTGCGACGGCCGGGGCGTTCAGCGACAGCACCGCAGCCAATCCGACCATCACTGCCTATGACAACGGGGCCTTTGAGGTGAGCTTGGTGGTGACGGATGCTCTAGGTGCCTCTTCGAGTGCTGCATCTGCACCGCTGACCGTCACGAACGTGCCCCCGACGATCAACAACTTCCAGATCGTCGCCCCGACCGGCCCTGCATGTCAGGGCGTCAACAACTCAGTCAGGGTGTCGTTCTCGGTCTCTGACCCAGCTGACAACGCTCACGACCCGATCACGGGGACAATCAACTGGGGTGACGGCTCCACGCCGCAGGCCATCTCCGGTCGGTCAATCGACACCACTCATCTGTACGCTGCTGGCACATACACCATCTCCGTGTGTGTGAACTACGGTGACGGTGGAACTGCCACTGCGGGTGGAATGCAGAACGTCACCCTGCTGTACAGCACCGGCATGGGCATCCTGCAGCCGATCAACCACACAGGACCGCGCAGCGCATTCAAGAAGGGCAGCACCATCCCGGTGAAGATCAGGATCATCGACTGTGGTGGCAACGCAGTTGGCACACTGAGCCCGAAGGTGTCACTCAGGAAGGTCACCGTGCCCGGCGATCCAGACGGCACCAGTATCGAGGACTTCTACTCGACGGTGCCTGACCAGGGGCAGACCATGCGCTTCAGCGGTGGCTCAGACAGCCTGTACATCTACAATCTCGCGACGAAGAACCTGGCGCCCGGCAACTACGAGGTCACGATCAGTGATCCGACCATCGCCTCGGTCACAGCGTTCTTCATCATCAAGTAGCGCTGCGGAGACACACTCTGCAGATGCGGGCAGGGGCGGGGAGCCGAAAGGCTCCCCGCCTCATTTCTGTCCAAGGTCGACGACAGGTCGCCGGTCAAGGGCCGAGGTGCCGGCGCCGGACCTGGTCGGCCTGCTTACGACCGCGGAGCGAATCGGCACGCAGGTCGGCGTAGAGGCGTGCAGGGTCCACCGTCCAGATGCCCTCGGGGGTCTTCTTCCTGAACGCCAGCGGCAGGTCGTCGCGAGCCTGACGCAGGACGTCGTTGTGCTCGCGGTCGGCCGGGTCGGCACCGAGCGCGAAGCGGAACGCCGTAGTGCCGACAACCTGCAGGTCAGTCGAAGCTGCCGCCGGTGCGGCCCTTGTCGAAGACGCAGCCCGTGCCCGAGGCGCTCGCCGGGAAGGTGACCGAGACCGGCAGGTGGAAGTGGCAGTCCGTGTAGGTCGAGTTGGTGAAGGGGAACTTCGCGTCCGCCATTCTCCCGGCCGGCTTCGTCCAGTGCTCGCCGGAGAAGGTGTTGCCGCTGCCGGCCAGGCCGTCCGGCAAAAGGTCCCAGGGACGGCCTTCCAGACCGGAGCCGTCAAGGACGTAGGTGTTGTTGATGAAGGTGCAGTCGTTGATGGAGGTGCCCGCCCAGACGGCGGAGCTGCTTCCCGCGATCCCGCCGGGGTTGTAGCCGTAGTCGAAGAGGTTGTCGGCGAAGGTCATGCCCCGGGCGCCGTTGCGGTTGCACTGGAACCAGGCCGAGGCGCAGCGCGCGACCCGGTTGCCGGTGAACTCCGAGCGCCCGATGGAGGGATCCTTCGCGTAGGGGTAGACGCAGCCGAACTCGAAGCCCATCGTGTAGCGCGGGGCGAAGCCGTTGACCGTGACCCCGGTGCCGCGGAAGTCGTTGTTCGTGATGTGCAGGCCCTCGACGCCGCGCACGACGCCGCCGACCTTGACCCCCCAGGGTGCGACCGGGTCGCCGCTCACGGGGCTCATGTCGAAGGAGAGCATCTGGCCGCCGCCGGCCTCGAAGGTGCAGTGGTCGATGGTCACGTCGTGCCACCAGCCGCCGCGCCCGTTCCACTCGAAGGCCATCCTTGGCTGGGGCTCGAACCAGCAGTACCGGAAGGTGATGTTGTAGACGACGGAGCCGTTCGTGTTCGTGTTCCAGAAGTGCACGCCGTTGCCGAAGTAGCCGTCGGGGATCGTCGAGAACACGCAGTGGTCGAAGGTGATGTTGTAGATGTCGCCGGGATGGGAGTTCGAGGAGCCCATATAGAGCACGGCATAGCTGCTCTCGCTGCTGCCACTGACCCCTGTGAAGTTGACGTGCGAGTAGGTCACGTCGTGGGTGCCGCCGTAGATCTTGGTGTTGTTCGAGGTCGACGTCGTGACCGGCTTCACACAGCCGTAGGTGGCGGGTGAAGGCGTCGGCGTCGGGGTCGGGGTCGGCGTCGGGGTCGGGGTCGGGGTCGGGGTCGGCGTCGGCGTCGGCGTGGGGGTCGGGGTGGGCGTCGGCGTCGGCGTCGGCGTCGGCGTCGGTGTGGGCGTCGGCGTGGGTCCCGACGTCGGCGTCTCTGTCGGGCTGGATTCGGGCGTCGACGGAGGCGTCGAGGTCTTCTTCGGCGTCGGCGTGGGCGACGGCGCGGGCGTCGGCGTCGGCGTGGGTCTCGGCGTCGGCGTGGGCGACGGCGCGGGCGTCGGCGTCGGCGTGGGTCTCGGCGTCGGCGACGGCGACGGCGCGGGGGTCGGCGTCGGCGTGGGTCTTGACGTCGGCGTCTCCGTCGGGCTGGATTCAGGTGTCGACGGAGGCGTCGAGGAGTTCTTCGGTGTCGTAGGGCCGCGGAGTGCAGGCACTCTCCTGAGGACGACGGAGCGATACGCGCGTTTGAGCACGCGGTAGCGTCGTCCGTCACGTGCCGTCACGAACAGGCGGTGATCGGGGACGACGAGCGTGCGGTGGTGGCCCCTGACCACGACGTCGTTGTTGTTCGTGTGGCCGATGACGCGGTAGCGAAGCGCCGGGAAACCGGTGGCGGCCGACGCCGCAGGGGCAGTGTAGAGGCTCGCCGTCAGAACGGTCAGGAGGGCGAGCGCGACGATGATGCTGGCGAGGGTCTTTCTCATGGGCACCTCCGAAGGTCGCTTGCCGTGACGCGGCATGCCACGGCCGATCTCTGGATGTCCGTGAGGGGGATACAGATCGCCGGAACCGTCCCCAAACGGCTGCGGTTTCGCGGCACCTTACACGACCGTTCGGCCGTTGTCCAGCCGGGCAACTTGGCGCAGACTGGTCCCCGTCCGCCGCCCGGTCAGGGAGCGGCGTGAACGCAGATCGTCGTACTCATGGCACCGCTTTTCGAGTGCGGCCGCGTCAGGGCCGGAGGACCTCTCGCCGGATCTCGTCGGCCTGCTCGCGACCGCGGTGTGGATCGGCACGCAGGTCCACGTAAAGACGTGCAGGGTTCACCGTCCAGACGCCCTCGGGGGTCTTCTTCCTGAACGCCAGCGGCAGGTCGTCGCGAGCCTGGCACAGGACGACGTTGTGCTCGCGGTCGGCCGGGTCGGCGCCGATTCTGCGAAGGGCGTCGGCGATCGGCACTGATCCCGCCAGCCAGAGCTGGACGAGGGCCGACGGAGCGCCCTGCCGCGCCAGGAGCGCCGCCGCGGCGGCGCCGGTGACGGCGTGGACGATGCCTTCGGTATCGAGGCTGCTTGCCACCTGCCAGACGAGCTCCCGGGGCGTGCGCGCGAACCGGAACGCCGCGGTGCGGACGACGTCCAGGTCGCGTGCCTCCTCGGCCCACACGTCGAGCAGGGCGGCCGGGTCGGCGACGCGGCGGACCTTGCCCGGGCCGGCGCCGCTGCTGGCGACCATGCCGTCGGACTCCAGGCGCTGCAGGACCTTGTGGGCGAGCCCGGCGGAGACCTGCGCGGCCTGCGCCAGGGCGTGCACCCCCCAGTCCCGCCGTGGGTCGAGCAGCAGAGCCTGAGCGACCACGCCGGCCTTGCCCGCCAGCCGCACGGTGCCGCGGGCGGCGGCGGGGCGCCGGCGCCTGTCCGCGTCCCGCGCCTCCACGTGGATGAACAGGCCGGGCAGCTCGACGTGGGCGAAGCCCGCGCCGTCGACGTAGGCTGCGCCCTGACGGCGCATGATCTCGCGAGCCTCGGCCGTGGTGTGCTCCGCGACGAGCAGCGGTCGAGCGCCGCGCTCGGCAGGGGCCCAGCGGACGTACGCCCAGGCCAGCGCCGCGTTGACGCTCGTCCTGACCATACAGGCGATGGGCAGGCGCTGGCCCGCGAGGGTGACGATCGCGTCCGTTGGCTCGGTGTCTCGGCCGCCCTCAAGTCCGGCGCCGCGATCAGCCGACGGCCTCTCGACGCACTGCACGGAGAGGCCTGGGATAGCCTCGAGAATCCGCCAAAGGCGAGCCTCGAGGGCCGGGTCGATGTTCACTGCTTCACCATTCTTCATTAGGAGAATGAAGATACCATATTCAGTGAATAACGACGAGGGGCGGGGCGCCGAAAGGAGCCCCGCCCCTCGTCGTCTCTGCGTGTGCTTGCGTCTACCGCTGGTACTTCAGCAGCACCGCCTGGTAGATGTCGCCCTTGCCGGTGACCTGGCCACCGACGTAGACGCCGCCCTTCGTCCCCAGCACGAGGCCGCTGGGTTCGTCGTCGTCGGGTCCGCCGCCGGACCACGTCTTGACCCACTTCCGCACCCCAGTCGGGCTGTACTTCAGGGTGAGGAGGTCCTGCAGTCCGACGTGCGCGTTCTTGACTCCCGAGATGTAGATGTTGCCGCTGCCATCGCGAGCGATGTACCAGGCCTCCGCGTCCTTGGAGGTCGGATAGTACGTGGCCTTCCACGTGATCTTCGCGAGGTTCGGCGTGAACTTCATCGTCACGGTCTTGCCCCACTTGGTTTCGACCCACTGGTCGCCGGTGACGTAGACGTTGCCCTTGCCGTCGATCACCGCGTCGCCGAACCACTCGCTGGTCTTGTTGCCGGCGCCCCACTCCTTGCGGTACTTCTGCGCCAGGCTGAGACTCAGCCTCACGACCAGGGCGTCCTCGGGCTTGGCGTCCGCCGGGTCCCAGGTCTCGCCGACGCCGATCACCGTGCTGCCGCGTACGGTGAGGCCGTCGAACCACGAGCTGACGTTGTGGAGGGGCTCGTACACGAACCCCGCGGCCCTGACGCCGTCGGCGGCCGCGAACTTGACCACCAGGGCGGATTCGATCCAGACGCCACCGACGCGGTACTCGGATGCGCCCGCCACGTAGACGTTCCCGGCCCCGTCAAGGGCGAGGTCATCGACGTAGCATCCGCCGGCGTCGGGATCCCCGGCGGGCGGGTCGTAGCGCGCCGCGGCCGGCCAGACCAGGTTCCCGTTCGCGTCGTACTTCAGCACGACGATCCCCATCGGGGTGCCGGGGGCGACGCTGGTGCCGGCGACGACCACATTGCCGGAACGGTCGACGGCGATCTCCCGAGCGGAGTCGGGACCGCCGGCGTCATAGGTCTGCGTCCACTTCCAGGTGCCGGCTGCGCTGTACTTGATGACGGCGATGTCGCCGCCGGTGCTGGGGTCGATCGTCGCGGCGACGTAAACGTTGCCGGCGCGGTCGAAGGCGACCGCGTGCGCGTAGCCGGGGGAGGCGTACGTCCTCACCCACTTCGAGCCGCCGGCGGTGTACCTGGCCACCATCGGCACCTGGCCGGTGGCCGGCACGATCTTCCAGCCGGCGATCGCCGTCGCCCCGTTCGGCCCTCCTGCCATCGCCCAGGCGCCCGCCTCGCTGGTGCTCGTGCCGATCCGCTTGGCGTAGATGAGCTGACCGGGCCTGTAGGCCTGCGCCTCGGCGGCGAGCAGCAGCAGGACGAGGACGACGAGAAGGCCGGTGACGGCCGCCCGGCGCGGCGCACGCCGGCGGGGGCCTCCCGCAGCCCGTGCATTCCGAGAGGATGCCGTCGGAGCCCACGCCGAAGTGTCGGTCGCAGATCCTGCGCACGAGCGCGGTCGGCAGGCCCGGGACGACCGCGTCGGCGTCAGTCAGGTCGGCATCGTTCAGGCTAGGGCCGGGTAGGTCGTCCCGCTCGAGGACGATGTAGTCGTTGCCCAGGCCCTGGTACTTGCGGAACCTCATGCGCGCTCCGGTCTCATGGGCTCAGGTCTCTCGCGTCGGCCCGCGCTCCGAGTCGCCGGCGATCTCCCCCATCAGGTACCGCTGCACGGTCGGGCCGACGGCGGCGACGAGCTCGTCGACCGAGGCCGAGGCGAGCGGCTCGACGCGGCCGACGAAGCGCATGATCGCGAGGCCGATGAACTGCGAGCCGACGAGCGTCGCGCGCAGCTGGGCGTCGGGCACGCCGAGGGTCTGCGTGATCGGCCCGAAGACCTCGCGCACGAGCAGTTCGCGGATCATCCCCATGGCCGCCTCGTTGGTCATCGCCGAGCGCAGCATGGCCATCAGGCGCACCCGGGTCTCGGGCGGCTCCCAGGCCTCGAGGAAGGTGCGCACGACGGTGGCGCCGAGCTGGTCGGGGCCCGCGGCGGCGCCCCGGGCGAAGACGTCGGCCGGACGGACCGGCAGCTCGAGGGCGGCTTCGAAGAGGCGCCTCCTTCGAGCCGAAGTAGTGGAGGATCAGTGCCGGGTCGACGCCGGCCTCCGCGGCGATGCCGCGGATCGTGGCGCGGTCGTAGCCGGTCTCGGCGAAGGCGGCACGCGCGGCCTCCAGAATGGCCTCGCGCGTGCCGCTCTCGCCCGGTCTGCGGCCGGCCGCCTTCATTCCTCGCCCGCTCTCTCCGCGGCCTCTTGCCCGGCCGCTCTCTCCGCCCGCTCCGCGCGGCTCACCTCGTGGCCCTCGTGCTCGCCCAGGCGCCGGCCGACGAAGAGGGCCGGGATGGCGGCGAGCAGCGCCGCTATCGCAGCGGCCCAGAAAGGCCAGGTGAACGACTTGGCGACGTTGTCGCGGAAGATCGCCGTGATCTCGGCGCTCAGCTTCGCCTGCTGCTCCGCCGCCGGCGTTCCGGCAGGCGCCTTCGGCGCGTTCCCGAGCGGGTCCTGCGACGTCAGCCGCGGGTTGCCCTCACCCGCCTTGGCCGCGACCGCGGTCGCCGCCAGGCCGGCGGTGATCGCCTTCTTCGCCGGCTCCGGCAGCGTCGGATCCGCCTGCACGACCTTGGTCGCCTCTTTGGAGGCGTTGACGACGTTGTCGGCGATGGTGCCCGAGAACAGCGCCACGACGATCGCGAGGCCGACCGAGAAGCCGACCTGGCGCAGCGTGTTGAGGGCGCCCGAGCCGACCCCGGCGACCTGCGGCGGCAGCGAGCCCATCGCCGCGGCCGAGAGGGTCGGCATCGCGAAGCCGATGCCGGCGCCGAGCAGCACCACGCGCCACGTGACGTCCCACACCGTCGACTCGCCGCCCAGCTGCGCCAGCAGCGCCAGGCCGGCGAAGAAGAACAGCGCCCCGATGACGGCGGGGATGCGCGGTCCGATCCTGTCCACCAGCCGGCCCACGTTGGGCGCCACGATCAGTCCGGTCAGCGGCATCGGCGTGACCGCTATGGCCGCCTTCAGCTCGCTGTACCCGAGCACGTTCACGAGGAAGATGATCAGCAGGAACATCGCCCCGCCGAGCGCCGCGCCGATGAACATCATCGCCGTGTTGGCGGCCGTGAACGAACGGATGCGCAGCAGGCGAAAGTCGAACATCGGCGAGGCCGTGCGGTTCTCCCACCACACGAACAGCGGGTAGCTCGCGATCGCCACCGCGAACAGGATGAGGATGCGCGCCGAGGTCCAGCCGTAGTCGTTGCCCTCGATCAGGGCGAGGACGAGGCAGAAGAGGCCCACCGCCGAGATGAGGATGCCGGGGACGTCGATGCCCTGCGCCTGCCGGTTGGGACGCCGCTCCGGGATGAGCAGGAGGGCCATGGCCAGGGCGGCGAAGCCCACCGGAACGTTGACGAAGAAGATCCAGTGCCACGAGAGGTACTCGATGAGGATGCCGCCGAGGGTCGGGCCCACGGCGCCGGCGACCGTGCCCATGGCCCCCCAGATGCCCACCGCCATGCCGTGCTGGCGGCGCGGGAAGGCGGCGAGCAGGATCGCGAGCGAGATCGGCGCCATCGCCGCGCCGCCGACGCCCTGGCCGACGCGGAAGATCACCAGCCACTCGATGTTCGGGGCCAGGCCACAGAGCAGCGAGAAGAGCGTGAAGAGGATGAGGCCGGCGACGAACACGAGCTTCTGCCCGTACTTGTCCGAGATACGGCCCATCGAGAGGAAGAGGACGGCGAGGGAGAGGCTGTAGGCGTTGATCACCCACGAGACCTTGCTGACGGTCGTGTTCAGGTCGTCGAGGATCGCCGGGATCGCGATGTTGACGATGGTGACGTCGAGCAGCGCCATGAACATGCCGAAGCTGACGGCGGCGAGGATCCACCACTTGCGCGGGTTGCCCTGGTCGAGGGCGGCGGCGCCGCGCGCCGGCCCGCGGGCCGGCCGCGGGCGCCGCCTCGGCCGCAAGCTCTTCGGCCATCGCCGCCTCGGCGACCATCATCGCGCCCGGCAGGGCCGCGTCGGCGCGGGCGAGTGCTCGCGTGTCGCGCTCGATGTCCTCTGCGCAGCCGGGGTCGAGCGGCGCGTCGCCTTCGTCCGCGCAGGGGTCCGGGACGCTCTCGTCTGCGCCGGCATCCGGTTGGCTCTCGTCCGCCGCCGCGGGCCGACGCTCGTCGTCAGCCGCGGATCGATCCATTCGTTGTCGGTCAACGGAGGTCCTTTCGGGGGGCGTCGGATGGAGTCAGGGGCGCTCTGCGACGCACTCCCGCCCGCGGCGAGCTGAGCTCCACGAACGTCTCCTCGAGCGTCGCGGGCACGAGGCGCAGGGAGGCGGGGATGTGGCGCGCGTCGAGCGCGGCGCGCACGCGCGCCTCGTCCCCGCCCGCCACGCGCAGCGTGCGCCCGTGGAGGGCGACCGGCAGGCCGGCGTCCGCGAGGACGCCGAAGGCGGTCGCCCAGCCGGCGGGGCGGCGCCGTGCCGGCCTCGCCAGCCCAGCTCGACCTCCACGGCCGCGCGGTCGCCGACGATGGCCGCCTCGCGGCCCTCGGCGACGACACGGCCGGCGGCCATGATCACGAGCCGGTCGCACTGCGAGGTCTCCTCGAGGTAGTGCGTCGTCACCAGAACGCCGGCGCCGCCCGCCGCCGCCTCGTGGACGGTGTCCCAGAGGCGGGCGCGGGCCTGCGGGTCGACGCCCGAGGTGGGCTCATCCAGGATGAGCAGCTCGGGCGCATGCGCCAGCGCCGAGGCGAAGGCCAGGCGGCGCTTGAGTCCGAGCGGCAGGTCGCGGACGAGGACGTCCTGGGCCGCCGCGAGCTCGGCGTCGAGCGGCGGCGGGGAAGAGCCGAAGGCCGCCGCCGCGAAGGCGAGGTTCTCGGCGGCGCTCATGTCGTCCCAGAGGCCGAGGCCCTGCGGCACGTAGCCGAGGCGCCGCCGCGACGCGCGCGACGGCGGCGCTCCCGAACAGCAGCGCCGCGCCCTCGCTGGGACGGAGCAGCCCGAGCAGCATGCGGATGACGGTCGTCTTGCCGGCGCCGTTGGCGCCGAGCAGGCCGACGACCTCGCCGCCGCGCACGGCGAGGTCGGCGCCGTCGACGGCGACGAACGAGCCGAACCGGCGCGTCACGGCGCGGGCCTCGGCGAGCACCGGCGCCGATCGCATCGCGGCGCGCCCGTGCCCGCCGCGCGCGCGGCGGCGGGCGCCTGAGGCCGCGGCAGCGCGGCGGCGACCGCCTCCGGCGGTCCGGCCGCGACCGCGCGGCCGTCGTCCAGCACGAGCACGTCCGCGGCGCGCTCGGCCTCGTCCAGATACGTCGTCGCGACGAGCACCGCCGCGCCGTCGGCCGCCGCCCCGGCGATCAGTCGCCACAGCTCGCTGCGGCTCACCGGGTCGACGCCGGTCGTCGGCTCGTCGAGGATCAGGAGCTTCGGCCGGTGCAGCATCGCCAGGGCGAAGGCGAGCTTCTGGCGCATGCCGCCCGAGAGACTGTCCGGCGAGCCGTCGCCGATGCCCTCGATGCCGGTCTGTTCGAGCAGCTCGGCGGCGCGCCCGTCGCGCTCGGCGCCGCGCTCAGCCCGTACGCCGCGGCCGACGAAGGCGACGTTCTCGTCCACGGTGAGGTCGCCGTACAGGCCCGAGGCGCCGGAGATGTAGCCGACGTCGCGCCGGGGAGGCCGGCGCACGCGCCCGCTCTGCGGGCGCACGGCGCCGGCCATCGCGCGCAGCAGCGTCGTCTTGCCGGCGCCGTCGCCGCCCACGACCACGGTCACCGAGCCAGGCCGCACCGCGACGCTCACGTCGTCGAGCGCGGTGCGGCCTCCGTACCGCACCGTCAGCTTCTCGGCGCCCCAGGTCACGGCCGTCTCCGCTCTGTGTCGCCGTCGTCATGCACCTCCGCCGCTGCGCGCTCCGGGTCACGCCGGCGCCCCGTCCTCGACGGCCGTCACGACGTCCGTCTCGGCCTTGCCCGCCGGCGCCAGGTCCTTCCTGAAGCGCAGCACCGAGAGCGTGAAGACGACCGTCGCCATCACCGCGAGCACGACGAACGGCAGCCACAGGGCGTCGATCGGCGCCCCGCGCACCATCACCCCGCGGGCGATCTTGACGAACCACGTCAGGGGCAGGCAGTAGCCGATCCAGCGCACCGCCCACGGCATCGCGTAGAGGGGGAAGAAGAGCCCGCTCAGCAGGAACTGCGGCACCATGAACATGATCGCCAGCTGGATCGCCTGGCCCTGCGTCTGGGAGACGGTGGAGATCAGGACCCCGACCCCGAGGGTCACGAAGAGGAAGAGCGCCGAGCCCAGGGCGAACGTCGCCACCGAGCCGCGGAAGGGCACGTCGAAGATCAGCATGCCGACCGCGACGATGACGGCCATGTCGATGGCGGCGATCGCCAGGTACGGGGCGATCTTGCCGAGAAAGACGTCGCGCGGGCGGAAGGGCATGACGGCGAGCTGTTCCATGGTGCCCGTCTGCCGTTCGCGGACCACGCCCAGCGCCGTGGCGATGGTCCCGACGAAGACGAGGATGATGCCGCAGAGACCCGGCACCATGACGACGGCGGTGCGCAGGTCGGGGTTGAAGAGGACGTCGATCTTGGCCTTGCCGATGACGGCGAGGGCCTGCTGCGCCTGCTCCGGGAGCTGGACGTCGCCGGCGGCCGTCGACTCCTGGAGGCCGCCGGCCGTCGCCTGCGCCATGGCGATGCGGCGCAGGGCGGCCTGCGCGGCGAAGAGCTCGGAGCCGTCGATCAGGACGGTCGCACCGTTGCTCGCGTCCGACGGGGTGACGAAGGCGACGACCGCCTCGCTGCGACGCAACGCGTCCCTGGCGGCGGCGATGCCCTCCTCTGGCTGCGTGTCGACGACCTTGAACTGCTCCGGCAGGCGCGCCTTCACGAGCTCGGCCGCCGGCCCGACCACGACGGTCGGGATCTCCTTGACGTCGAAGCTCGCCGCGTAGCCGAACACGACGAGGAAGAGGAAGGGGAGGAGGAACAGCATCGCGACCGTGCGCCGGTCGCGCCGCAGCTGCAGGAACTCCTTGAGCGCGATCGCGCGCATCGCCGCCTCCTCGTCGAGAGAAACTCAACGCTTGTTGAGTTCTACAACTGTTGAATTACCTTGTCAAGGTGTGAAGGATCGGTTGCTCCTCGCTCCGAGCCCCGCAGCCCAAGGCGCCGCTCCCGTATCAAGTCAGACTTGATAGCATTGTTGGATGACTACATCGAGGAGGCTCACATGATCGCCATGCGCACGTTCCGTCTCGAGGAGTTCCTCGGGCGTCTCGAGTTCGGCGTGCGCCACCACCTCACAGCGTCCGACGCCGAGAACCTGACTCTCGACGAGCTGCTCGCGATGGCGACCGACGAGGAACGCGAGGCCTTCACGCATCTGCGTCTGAGCTACATCGACTCCTGGGGGACGGAGGAGCTGCGCGAGGCTATCGCCGGCACCTACGACGAGGTCGACGCTCGCCACGTCCTCGCCTTCGCCGGCGCCGAGGAGGCCATCTTCTGGCTCATGCAGGAGCTGGTCGGCCCGGGTGAGCACGCCGTCGTCACCGTCCCGAACTACCAGTCGATGGAGACCGTTACCCTGGCCACCGGCGCCGACGTGAGCCCGCTGCTCATGCGCCGGGAGAAGGGCTGGGCGCTCGACCTGGACGAGCTCGCAGGCCTGCTGCGCCCCGAGACCCGGCTCGTGGCGGTCAACTACCCGAACAACCCGACCGGTCACGTGCCGGAGCAGGCGGTCTTCCGCGAGCTCGTGCGCCTGTGCGACGAGCGCGGCGTCCGGCTGTTCTGCGACGAGGTGTACCGCGGCGTCGAGCTCGACCCGTCGCGGACGCTGCCGCAGGCCGCCGACCTTTCGCCGACGGCCGTCTCGCTCAACGTGATGTCGAAGGCCTACGGGCTTCCCGGGCTCCGCGTCGGCTGGCTCGCCTGCCGCGATCGCGAGTTGCTCGAACGGCTCGAGAAGCGCAAGCACTACACGACGATCTGCAACCCGGCCGTCACCGAGGCCCTCGCCGCGATCGCCCTCCACAACGCGGGCCGCATCAAGGAGCGCAATCGCGCCGTCATCGCCGCCAACCTGCCTCACTTCCAGGGTTTCTTCGGCCGCTGGAGCGATCTCTTCGACTGGGAGCCGCCGGTCGGCGGCTGCGTCTGTTTCCCCCGCTACAAGGGGGCCGGCGATGTCGAGGACTTCTGTCGCCGGCTGCTCGAGGACGAGGGCGTCCTCGTCCTTCCGGCGAGCATCTACTACTCGGAGATCGCCGAGGTGCCGGCAGACCACTTCCGCGTCGGGATGGGGCGGAAGGGGATGGACGAGGCCCTCACGGCCTTCGACCGCTTCCTGCGTCGGCAGTAGCTCAAGGCACGGGCAGCTCGGCGGCAGCTTCCTCCGCGCCCTCGGCCGTGCCCTTGAGTACGAGCAAAGTGCCGGCTCCCACGATGAAGAGCCCCCCGACCAGCGTCCACGCGCCGGGGGTCTCGCCCACGAGCACGAACGCGTAGAGCGGCGCCGCGAGCGGCTCGAGGTAGCCGAGGATGGGCACGTGCTGGACCGGGATGAAGCCCATGCCCTCGGTCAGAAGCAGGTACGCGAACGCGGTGCAGACGGTGCCGAGGAAGAGGCCCGCCACGATGTCCCGTCCCGTCAGGCCGGAGCCGGTCACCCAGGTCTGCCAGACGGCAAGCGGCAACAGGATCAGGGCGTCCAGGACTCCCTCGACGATGACGATGGTCGCGCTGCGCAGCCCCCGGGCGCGCAGCGCGTTGACCGTCATCATGAAGCCGGCGAGCCCTATCCCGGAGAGGAGGGCGGCGATCACACCCAGCAGCGACAGGTCGAGCTCGTCGCCGAGCGCCGGCGGCACGATGATGCACGCGAGGCCCGCCAGAGCGATGCCAAAGGCGGGCCACACGATGCGGTCGGTCTTCGCGCCCAGGATCGGCGGCGCGAGCAGCGCGACCCACAGGGGCGAGAGGAAGAGCAGGAACATGGCGATCGCCACGTTCGTCATGCGCACGCTCGAGAAGAACAGCAGGAGCGTGACGGCGTCGATCGCGCCCATGGCGAGCAGGAGGCGGGGGATGCCCGGGCGGCGGATCTCGGCGAGCATGGGCCGGCGCGCGAAGACGGCCGCGAGGACGAGCGCGCCGATGCCCATGCGCAGCACCACCAGCATGCTCGCGGGTGCCTGCGCCCAGTCTACGACGGCGCCGATGGAGCCCATGACGACGAAGGAGACGGCGACCATCGCGTAACCGCGCCTGAGCTTCGTCGTGTCTGGCCCGGCCCCTGAGGCGGGTCCCATCAGCATCTCCCGTCCGTCGAGGGGGTCGTCCTAGAGGCTGGCGAGCAGCCGGCCGACGTCGTGCGCGATCGCCTTCGCCATGACGAGGTTCGCGACGGCGGTGTCCTGGATGCCCAGGCCGGTCAGGTCGGCGACGGTGATCTCGGTGTCGGACGCGCGTCCGGGCTCTGAGGCCGGCCGCGACCTCGCCGAGCTCGGCGTACACGCCGTCCTCGGCGAGCAGGCCGGCCTCGAGCGCGTGGTGCAGCTCACCGTTGAGGGCGCACATGTCGCGGCTGTCGACGACGAGCTTGTCGGCCTTTGCGAGCAGGTGCGGATCGAGCTCGTTCTTCATCGGGTTGTCGGAGCCCATGGCGGTGATGTGCGTGCCGGGCCGGACCCAGTCCGCCATCAGATAGGGAGTGCGCGACGGGGTGGTGCAGACGATGAGGTCTGATCCCTCGACGGCCTCCTGGATGCCGGCCACCACGACCGGCAGTCCGTGACGCTCGCTCATCTCGGCGGCGTAGGCCGCGGCCGCCTCCGGGGTCCGGTCGCAGATCACGACCCGGCGCGGGGAGCGGACCCCGAGGAGAGCCTCGAGCTGGAAGCGGCCCTGGACGCCGGCGCCGACGATCGCGACCTGCTCGACCGTCTTCTTGGCGAGCAGGTCGGCGGCTACGGCGCCGGCCGCCCCCGTTCGCAGATCCGTGAGGAAGCCGTTGTCGAGGAGTAGCCCGCTCAGCATGCCGGTCTTGGCGCTGAAGGCCAGGACCATGCCCGAGACCGCCGAGAGGCCGCGCTCGGGGTTCTTCTCGAAGATCGAGGCGAACTTCACGGCGTAGTGCTCGGCGCCGTGCAGGTGCGCCGCCTTGACGTGCACCTCGCCCTCGCTCTCGGGCACGAAGATGATCATCACGGGCGGGACCATCGTCTCGCCGCGCCCCATGCGCGCGAACGCTTCGCGGACGGCCTCGCGCGCCTCGGCGACGCCGATCAGGTCGCGGATCTCCTGCTCGTGGAGGATCCGGACGCCGCCCGGCTCCCGGTCGCTTCCTGGTACGTGCTCCATGTGTGTCTCCACCCTTTCTTGGTGTGGGGCGTCGGGCGTGGCGCTCATCGCGCCGCCCTCTGGTTCATCGCGCGGCCTTCCGCCGCGCGAGGTAGTCGTCGAAGACCTCGAGCGCGGCGCCCGACACGCTGTGGCCGATCCCCATACGGAACCTGTCGGCCGGCATCTCGGCGAGCGCGGACTGGTAGATGCTGGGCGGCAGCACGCAGACGCCCGCCTCCAGCAGCAGCGTGCGGCAGAAGGCCTCGGCGCCCTCCGGCCCCAAGTAGCGCGGATACGAGACGCAGCCACCCTGCGGCTGCTCCCACTCGAAGAGGTCGCTCCAGCGTTCCGCGAAGAAGGCGCGGAACAGCGGGAGGTTCTCGCTGATGATCGCGCGGTTCCGCGCCTTCACCTTCTCGGCGTTGCGCAGCACGATCGTCGCCAGGTGCTCGCTCGGACCGGCGTTGCAGATGCTCGTGAAGTGCTTGCGCTTCTCGAGCCTCGCCAGCAGGTCCCGATCCTGGGACGCGAGCCAGCCGATGCGCAGGCCGGAGAGGCCATAGGCCTTCGACATCACGTTCAGCGAGAGCGCCGTCGGTGAGATGTCCGCGGCCTGCGGCAGCGCCGGCCTCGAGCCTTCGACCTCGAGGCCACGGTAGACCTCGTCGCTGAAGAGCCGGATGCCGCGCTCGTCGCAGAGCTCGACGAGCGCGCGGAACGTGGCTTCATCTGGCGTCGCCCCGGTCGGGTTGTTGGGGAAGTTCACGGCGACCAGCCGTGTGGTCGGTCGAAGCTGGCGTCGCAGGTCCTCGAGGTCGAAGGCCCACCCGTTCGTCGCATCGAGGACGGCGGGCGTCACGTCGGCGCCGGTGGCGATGGCGACCGACTCCATCGACTGGTAGTTGGGGACCGTCACGATGGCGTGGTCGCCCGGACCGATGAGGTCTTCCATCCCCCAGAAGATGGCCTCCTCGGCCCCGGAGAAGGCGAGCACGTGATCGGCGTCGACGTCGTCGTAGGTCGCGGCGATGGCCCCGCGCAGCGGGTCGGTCCCCCAGGCGGGCGGGTAGCTCAGCTTGAGGCTCAGGAACTGCTCGCGTTCCTCGTCCGTCGCGTAGGAGAGCACCTCAGCCACTGTCATCGTCTGGGCGTCGGACTGCGCGATGTTGTACTTGGCGTAGCTCTCCCAGACGCTGAAGAAGACCTCGAGGCGGAACTCGGGGAGGTCGATCATGCGTCCACCCCCGAGGTCCGCCTTCCGGAGACCTCGTCGATCCGTCGGGCCTCCGCGTGTCGCATGATCGTCAGCGTCCGATGCGCCATGGCCTCGTCTCTCTGCTCGTGATGACCGTTTCGGCCTCGTGTGATACGATGAAGCCGCATTCAAGCAATAGCTTAGAGGATTATAGTGCCACTTGACAACAGCAAACCTGCTTCAGGGCCGGCGATCGTCAGAGCGACAGGCAGCGGTCAGCCTGGCACTCGAGAGTCCGCCGGCGAGGACGATTCGCGCGACATCGTGATCAGCATCGGCCGGCGCCTGCGGGCGACCAGGCAGGAGCGTGGGCTCACGCTCCAGCAGGTCGCGCAGAGCGCCGGCCTGACGAGCGCCTTCATCAGTCAGCTCGAACGCGGCGAGACCTCCGCCTCGGTCACGTCGCTCGTGAAGATCGCCGCGGCCCTGGGCATCCGGGTGACCAGTCTCTTCGAGAAGCCGACCTCGATGCTCGTCCGCCGCGGCGACCGCGTGCCGACCATGCTCGGTGGGGAGCATGTGGTCGACTACCTGCTCACGCCCGCCGAGGAGAAGCGCGCCCAGGTCATCGAGACGCACCTCGCGCCGGGCGGCTACGCCGACAAGGAGCTCTTCACGCGCCGCGGCGATCTGCTGATCTGTATCGTGCAGAGCGGCGTGCTCGAGTTCCGCCTGCAGGACGAGACGATCCTGCTGCACGCCGGCGACGCCATGACGCTCGACCCCAAGATCCCGCACACCTGGAGCAACCCGTCGAAGCGGGCCCGCACCGTCGTGCTCTGGGTCGACGTGCCGGCCGAGTACTAGTCTTCGAGCGCGGCGAGCGCCGCCAGCAGACGGCGGCCGGCTTCGTCGCTGAAGCCGCCGGCCTCCAGGCAGCGCACGACGCCGCCGGCGTCGAGCAGGGTGGCGTGGGCGACGGGGCCGCCGCGGTCGCCGACGAAGTCCCGCACCGCGGCGCCGTCGTCGTAGACCGTCACGACGCTCGACCACTGCGGCTTCGGCACGCCGCCGCGCATGCCGCCGTCGATCATGCCCTGGAAGCGGCCGCCAGACCAGCGCCGGGATCACCGGGACCTCGAGGACCTTGAGTCCCGGCGCCTCCCGGCGCACGAAGGCGGCCCACCGGTCCACGTCGCTTTGCGCGCCGCGCCGGTACGCGATCAGCAGCAGCGCCGGCGCGCCCGCCAGGTCGTCCGGGAAGCGCACGCGGCTTCCCGACAGCGCCGTGCCGGCCACCCACGGGAACGCCCGGCCGACCGGGCCCGCGCCAGCGTCCGAATCGTCGCGTCGCTCGTCCATGAGCCCTTGATACCCACATCGCGCGCATTGGGCGCCGCGGCCGCGGCAAGGCGGTGGAGGAGGGCTGAAGTCCGTCACGCACGCGGCGCGTCGGCCTTCGTGACCGAAGGCCGGCGCGGCTCACATTCGAATCTCGTCGGGTCACCGCCTCGCGGTGCCCTCGGGGTTCCGGCTCCGGGACTCAGACCTCTTCCTGGCGCCCCGCCTTCCGTCGCCTCGTGATCAGCACGACGGCGATGACGCCGACGACGCCGGCGGCGACGACGATGCCGACGATGAGGCCGGTGCTCGTCCCGGTTTCGCTCTCTTCCGCCGCCACCTTCGGGTGCACCGCCAGCAGGGTCCAGATGTTCATCACGCCGCCGGTGCCGCCCGGCATCCTGACCCAGCCCTCCCAGTTCGCGGTGTCGTACACCTCGAGGTCCTGCGGGTAGGCGAAGGTGATGTTCGGGCACTGGGCGTAGAAGATCTCCTGCATGCGGTGGATCATGTCGAGCCGCGCCTCGGCGTCGAGGGTGGCGTCCTGCTCCTTGTAGAGCCGGTCGTATTCGGGGTCAGACCAGCCGCTCTCGTTCCAGTCCTCGATCTGGTCCCCGGTGTAGACGGAGAGCAGGAAGCCCGGGTCGTAGTCGCCGGCCCAGTACGTGAGGAGCATGTCCCAGTCGGGCACGAACACGTCGTCCTCGTAGTTGTACATCTGGTCCGTCGCCCAGCCGTAGTCGATCATGGTGAACTTGATCTTCAGGCCGATGTCCTGGAACCAGCCCGCGATCAGCTTGCCCGTGGTGGAGCTCGCGATGATCTCGTTGTCGCCCCAGAGGCGCAGCTCGATCGGCTTGCCCTTGTAGTCGCGGATGCCGTCGCCGTCCGTGTCCTTGTAGCCGGCCTCGTCGAGGAGCTGCTTCGCCTTCTCGGGGTCGTAGTGGCGAAGGACGTCCTCGGGAGGGGCCCAGTGGTAGTCCAGCGGGTCCTTCCAGTAGTCGGAGGGCAGCAGGCTGCTGCCGGTGATGGCGTAGCCGTTGTAGCCGATGTCGACGAGCTTCTGGTTGTCGACCGCCCATGCCAGGGCGTCGCGGAACTTCGGGTCGGCCATCGCCGGGTGACCCTTGGACTTCCCCGCGTAGCAGTTGAACTCGAGGCATTCGATGCGGTCGTGGACGGCCGCGTTCGCCGTGAAGCCCTCCGTGTTCTGATACTTGGCGAACTGCGCCGGCGCGATGAACCCGCTCATGTCGATGACCCCGAGGTCGAGGTCGGCCGCGACCGTGTCCTGGTTCGTGTAGAAGTGGAGCACGTGCTCGTCGATCTTGGGCGCCCCGCCCCAGTAGTCCTTGTTGGCCTTCATGACGAGGTAGTTGCCCTTCACCCACTTCACGACCTGGAAGGGGCCGCTGCCGATCACCGGCGGGTCGTTGGTGAAGCGGTTCTCGGCGTCGTCGGGCGAGATGTCCTTCCAGATGTGCTCGGGCAGGATCGGCACCCACATCTGGAGCAGCGTGCCGCGCGGCTCCGAGCACTCGAACACGACCGTGTAGTCGTCGGTCGCGGTCACCTCCTCGACGTGGTTCGTGTAGAGGATGAAGGCGCCCATCTCGTTCTTGATCACGTAGTCGAACGTGAACTCCACGTCGTGGGCGGTGAGAGTCCTCGCCGTCCTGCCACTTCACCCCGTGGCGGATGTGGAAGGTCCAGGTCTTGGCGTCGTCCGAGACGTCCCAGCTCTCGGCGATGCCGGGCACGGGTTCGAGCGTCTCGGGGTCGTAGCGCACGAGGCGGTCGTAGTTGAGCCAGTAGATGTAGTAGGACGTGAGTGCGTAGCCGACGAACGGGTTGAGGCTGTCGGGGTTCTCGATCCAGCCGGTGTCGAGGACGATCTTGTCGCCGGCGCGCCGTCGGCGCGGGCGTCGCCGTCTCGTCGGCCCCGGCCTTGCCGGGGGCGACGGCAAGGACGATCGCAAGGGCGATGGCCGCGACGAGGATCAGAAGCGCGACGCCGACCAGTACGCGTGGATGCATGGACTCGGACCGTGATGCCATGACCCCCCCTTGGCTGTATGGCCTGTGACATCGGCCGTCGCCGCGACCTTCGGCGGTCGCACCCCCGCCATGTCGTTCCGTGCGGGCGGCTCGCTTCGTCGAGTCGCCCGAACGCCGGTCTGCTACGAATCTAGAGACAATGTAGGCGAGTGTCAACGGCGGCGGGCATGACGCGACGGCGGTCGCGCTCCCACCGCAGGCCGCGCGGCCGCTGCCGCTCAGCCGCGCGCCATCTCCTCGAGGAAGCGCTCGACCGGCAGAGCGTACGCGGTGATGCCGTCGCGACCGACCATGGTCTCGGCCGCCAGGAGGGCGTTGAGGATCGCCTCCTCCGTCGCCTCGACCGTGGCGGCGAACACCTCGTCGATCGCCTCGCCGGCGAGCGGCCTCCATGCCGGTCGCGAGCGGCGGGCCGGCTTCGTTCGCGCCGCCCGGCAGACGTCCGCGGTTGGCGGTCGAGAAGGCGATCGTCATGTCGCCGCTGCCGTCCTCGCCGAGACCGCCGAGTCTCCCGATCGCGAGGCCGACGCGCTGGGCCACGCGGCGGCACTGGTGGGGCAGCAGCGGCACGTCGGTAGCCACGACCGTGATGATCGACCCCGACGTCCCGGCGTCGGGCGGGACGGGCACCTCGGCGTCCGGGATGCGGCGGCCGATCGGCACCCCGTTGACGACGAGGCGTTCGCGGTCGCCGTGGTTCGCCTGCACCTGCACGCCGAGTGTGTAGTCGCCGCACGGCAGGTGCACCCGCCGCGACGACGTACCGACGCCGCCCTTGAACCCGTGGCAGATCATGCCCGTGCCGCCGCCGACGTTGCCCTCGGGGAGGGGACCGTCGGTCGGCGGTCGGCGATGGCCTCCGCGACGTGCTCGGGACGCACGTGCGTGCCGAAGCCGTCGCTCAGGTGACCGTCCCACGTCTCGGCGACGACCGGCAGCACGCCGTTCTTCGAGCCAGTCCCGCGGCGCGCCCTCTGCCGCCCAGCCGCACCAGGCCCTCGTAGACTGCGCCCGACGCTCAATGTCCCCGTGAGCGCGATGGGAGACGCGAGCATGCCCGACTCCTGCAGCCAGTGCATACCGGTGACCTCACCGCAGCCGTTGAGGGCGTGGAACCCGGCGGCGAGGGGCTCGCCCCAGACGTCGCCGGGGTGCGGCAGGATCACGGTCACGCCAGTCCGCACGGGCCCCTCGCCGACGACGAGCTGGGCCGTCGCCCTCGAACGAGCGTGACGTGTCCCACCCTCACGCCGGGCACGTCGGTGATGCAGTCCAGCGGGCCGGGGTCGCGGTCGCCGACGACGAGGCCCGTGTCGCGGAAGCGCGTCATGTCCACGCATGATATGCGGGCGAGGGACCGCCGTGTAGCATGAGGCGAAAGGTTGCGCGTGCGCGCATCGGGGAGGAGGGCCCATGGCCGATGAGGCGAACACGTCGGGTCCCGCCGCCCCGGGGGCGCCGGCCGAGCCGGCCGAGACGGCCGGGTCCCGCCGGCGCTCCTGGGCGGAGCCGTTCAAGATCAAGATGGTCGAGCCGCTCAAGATGACGACGCCGGAGGAGCGCGAGCGCGGCCATCCGCGAGGCCGGCTACAACACCTTCCTGCTCAAGAGCGAGGACGTCTACATCGACCTCCTCACCGACTCCGGCACGAGCGCGATGAGCGACCGCCAGTGGGCCGGCATGATGCTCGGCGACGAGGCCTACGCCGGGAGCCGCAACTTCTACCACCTCGAGGAGGCGGTCCGCGAGATCTACGGCTACAAGCACCTGGTGCCGACCCACCAGGGCCGCGGCGCCGAGCACATCCTCAGCCAGATCCTCATCAAGCCCGGCGACGTCGTCCCCGGCAACATGTACTTCACGACGACGAGGCTGCACCAGGAGCTCGCCGGCGGCAGCTTCGTCGATGTGATCATCGACGAAGCGCACGACCCGGCGAGCGAGCACCCGTTCAAGGGCGACGTCGACCTCGGCAAGCTCGAGCGCGTATCGCCGAGCACGGCGCCGAGAAGATCCCCTACGTCTGCATCGCCACCGCGGTCAACATGGCCGGCGGCCAGCCGATCAGCCTCGCCAACCTGCGCGCGGTGCGCGAGCTCTGCGACGCGGCACGGCATCCGCATCATCCACGACGCCACGCGCGTCGCCGAGAACGCCTACTTCATCAAGGAGCGCGAGCCGGGCTACGCCGACAGGACGATCGCCGAGATCGTGCGCGAGATCTGCGACCTGACCGACGGCTGCACGATGAGCGCCAAGAAGGACGCGCTCGTCAACATCGGCGGCTTCCTCGCCCTCAACGACGACGACCTCTTCGACGCGGCGCGCAACATGGTCGTCGTCTACGAGGGCCTCCACACCTACGGCGGCATGGCCGGCCGCGACATGGAGGCCGTCGCCATCGGTCTGCACGAGAGCGTCGACTTCGAGCACATCAAGGCGCGCGTCGGCCAGGTGCTCTACCTCGGCCGAGAAGCTCCAGGAGTTCGGCGTGCCGATCGTCGTGCCCGATCGGCAGCCACGGCGTGTTCCTCGACGCCAAGGCCTTCCTGCCGCACCTCGACCAGGAGCGTGTACCCGGCGCAGGCGCTGGCCGCCGAGCTCTACCTCGACAGCGGCGTGCGCGCCATGGAGCGCGGGACCGTGAGCGCCGGTCGCGACCCGGAGACGGGTCAGGACCGGCGCCCCAAGCTCGAGCTCGTGCGCCTCACGGTGCCGCGCCGCGTCTACACGCAGGCGCACATGGACGTCGTCGCCGAGAGCGTCGCCGAGGTCTACGACCATCGCGACGAGGTCAAGGGCCTGCGCATGACCTACGAGCCGCGCGCAGCTACGCTTCTTCCAGGCGCGCTTCGAGCCGGTGGCCTAGACTGACGGACACCATGGACGCGTGCCGCCGCCAGGAAGGGGATACCGCCAGGCTCGAGGGCCTGAGCGGCCTCGCCAAGCTGGACTTCGGCGCCGACGGCACGCCGCTGCAGGCAAAGCCGGTCCTCGCGACGGCCCTCGGGTTCAGGGGCGCCCTCTTCGTGAAGCGCGACGACCGCGCCGGCCCCGGCATGGGCGGCAACAAGACGCGGAAGCTGCAGTACGTCGTCGCCGACGCCCTCGAGCGCGGCGCCGACTGCCTCATCACCTCCGGCGCCGCGCAGTCCAACCACGCCGCTCTCACCGCCGTCTGCGGCGGCATGGCCGGACTCGAGGTGCACCTGGTCCTCGGCGGTGACCCCGAGGAGATGCGCGGTGGCAACCTGGTCATCGAGCAGTTGGTCGCCGCGCACCCGCACTTCGTCGCGGCGGACGACTGGGAGTTGCTCGTCACCGAATCGGAGCGGATCGCCGCGGAGTTGCGCGGGCAGGGCCGGCGACCGTACGTCATCCCCGTCGGCGCTTCGACGCCGCTCGGCGCCGTCGGCTACGCGGACGCGTACCTCGAGCTGCTCGCGCAGCTCGACGCGGCCGGCGTCGAGGCCGACTGGCTGGTGACGGCGAGCGGGTCCGGCGGCACCCAGGCGGGCTTGCTCGCCGGCCGCGCGCTGGCCGGCAGAGGCCCGCGCGTCGTGGGCGTGGACGTGGCGAAGGGCGGCGGCGAGCTGTGCGACACGGTCGCGGACCTCGCCGCCGCCTGCCTCGAGCTTCTGGGCAGCGACGCCGGCGTGCCGCCCGAGGACGTCGTCCTCGTCGACGGCGCCGGCCCCGGCTACGGCCGGGTCTTCGCCGCGAGCCGCGACGCCGTCCTGACCGCCCTGCGCACCGAGGGGCTGCTGCTCGACCCGGTGTACACGTCCAAGGCGGTGGCTGCCATTCCGGGCATGATCGCCGACGGCCTCATCGTCGCCGAGGAGACCGTCGTCTTTCTGCACACCGGCGGCCTCGCGGCGCTCTTTGCGCCCGCCTACGAGGAGGCGCTGAGGTAGGCGTCTTCCGCCGGCGCCGGGGCACGGCCCGCATGTTGCCGTCGATACCCGCGCCGCGCCGTCCCCACGGCGTCGGTCGTGGACTATGATGCGCAGGGTGGTCTGACGCAGGGGGAGGCGACCGTGGCCGACGAGAAGGGCAAGAAGAAGGGTGCCGACAAGGGGCCGGAGAAGGGCGCGGCGGGCGAAGCCGGCCCGCGCCCGGCCGCTTCGCCCTCTTCGTCATCTGCGCACCCCAAGCTCGACACCGAGACCTACGAGCACGAGCTCAAGAAGCTCCAGATCGAGCTCGTCAAGCTCCAGGAGTACATCAAGCACGCCGGCCTGCGCGTGGCGGTGATCTTCGAGGGCCGCGACGCGGCCGGCAAGGGCGGCACCATCAAGCGCATCACGGAGTTCCTCAACCCGCGCGTCGTGCGCATCGCCGCCCTCGGCACGCCGAGCGACCGCGAGAAGACCGAGTGGTATTTCCAGCGCTACGTCGAGGAGCTCCCGTCCGCCGGCGAGATGGTCCTCTTCGACCGCTCCTGGTACAACCGCGCCGGCGTCGAGCGCGTCATGGGGTTTTGCACCGAGGACCAGGTCTGGGAGTTCTTCCGCACCTGCCCCGAGTTCGAGCGCATGCTCATCCGCGACGGCCTCATCCTCATCAAGTACTGGTTCAGCGTCAGTGACGACGAGCAGGAGCGCCGCTTCCAGGCCCGGGTCAAGAACCCGCTCAAGCAGTGGAAGCTGAGCCCCATGGACCTCGAGAGCCGCATGCGCTGGGTCGAATACTCCAAGGCCAAGGACGAGATGTTCAGCTACACGGACACGAAGGACTCGCCCTGGTGGGTCGTCAACGCCGAAGAGAAGAAGCGGGCCCGCCTGAACATGATCCACCATCTGCTGAGCATGGTCCCGTACGAGGACGTCCTGCCCAAGGAGCTCAAGCTGACGGCGCGGCCGCCGGACAAGGGCTACGCGCGCCCGCCGATCGAGTCGCAGACGTTCATCCCCGAGATCTACTAGCGGTCCGGGCGGCGGGGGAGGGGCCGGCCGCAGGCGCCCGGCACGCCGCTCGTCGGCCGTCCGGCACCATCCGCTCAGTCGGTGGGGCCGCCGCGCGACGGCTCGTCGTCGAATCCGTCGAGGGCGACGGAGATCGCCTCGATGGCGCGCTCGACGAAGCGGAAGCAGCTCGGACACTCGACGGGCCCGAGCTCGGCCTCGAGACGGCGCAGAGCGCCGGGGGAGGCGGGGCGCGTCTCGCGGGCACAGAGCTCGGGTACGGTGACGACCCAGCCGAGGTCGACGGTCGCCGGGATGCTCACGCGTCGGACGGGCATGATGCCTCCTTGCGCTGGTGCGGGCCGGTGATGCGACGGCAGGCACCGGCCCCGGGTGCCGGCCGTCGAAGATCGCGAACGCTGCCGCGCCAAGGGGGTCGTGCGGGCCTGCAGCGGCCGGTGACCCTGCGCCGCTGGAGCGGGCGCCGGCGGCAGCGTTCGCGAACCAAGGTAGCAGGGGGTTCGGACGGAAGGGCGGGACGGGCGCCCGGCGCCCGTCCCGCCCTTCCGTCCCCTCTGTCTGTCGTCGCCTTCCCGGCCGACGCCGTCACCGGGCCGCCCGACGGAACTCGGGTACCATGAGAGGGATGCCGATGATGAGAGGGACGATGGATCGGACGGCGAGAACGAGCGGAAGCGCCGTCGCGGGCGCTCTGCCGGCGACCGCGCTCTGGCTTGCTCATTGCCGGCGCGGTCTGGCTTCTTCTGCTTACCGCGGTTCCCGCCGCGCGCGCCTCCGAGGCCACGCTCGTCAACGTGGACGGGCGCGGCTGGGGGCACGGCATCGGCATGAGCCAGTTCGGGGCCGCCGGATACGCCCGCCACGGCTGGGGCTACAAGGCGATCCTCAGGCACTACTACCGCGGCGTGACGTTCGGCCGCGTGGGCGACCGCGCCGTGCGCGTGCTGCTCGCCGGCGGGCAGTCGCGCGTCCGCGTGACGAGCGCCGCGGCCTTCAAGGCGAGCGACGGCACGCGCACAGTGACGATCCCCGGCGGCGTCGAGGCCGTCCTCACCTGGGCGGACGGCTACAGCCTCGCCGCCGGCGACAGGAGCTGGACCTTCACCGGCCCGGTCACGTTCAAGCCGGGCAAGACGCTGCTCAGGCTCTTCAACCGCAACGCCAACGGGTGGCCCAAGGACGACAAGGGGGCGCGGTACCGCGGCACGCTGCGCGCCATCCACTCGGGCAGCGGCTTCAAGACCGTGAACCGGCTGCTCCTCGAGGGCTACCTGCGCGGCGTCGTGCCGCGCGAGTCGCCGTCGTCGTGGCCGCAGGCGGCGCTGCGCGCGCAGGCCGTGGCCGCGCGCTCGTACGCCGTGCGCGGCATCAAGGACCAGGGCGACTTCGACGTGTACTGCACGACGGCGAGCCAGGTGTACAACGGGTACGACGGCGAGGCCGACTCGACGAACGCGGCCGTCAAGGCGACCGCGGGGATCGTCCCGATCTCCGGCGGTCGCCCAATCGTCGCCTACTTCTTCTCGACCTCGGGCGGTCACACCGAGAACGTCGAGAACGTCTGGGGCGGCAGTCCGGTCCCGTATCTCAAGGGCGTCCCGGATCCCTACGACACGGCCTCGCCGTACCACGTCTGGCCGGACGCGCCGCTGCGCTGGAGCGGCGAGAGCATCTCCGCGAAGCTCGGCGCGTACGGCGCTTCGAACCCCTCCGGCGTGCGCGGCACCTTCCGCACCATCTACGTGACGCGGCGAGGCGTCTCGCCGCGCGTCGCGCGCGCCTACGTCATCGGCGTGGACGGCGCGGTGCAGCACGCGGCGTCGGCGGCGAGCGGCTGGACGCTGCGCGGCAAGCTTGGCCTGCGCGACACCTGGTTCTCGGTGCGCACGATGAGCATGGCCCCGGCGAGCGCCGACAACGCACGAATCACGTACGGCGAGCGCGTCGTGCTCAGCGGGCGCACCTATCCGACCATCGGGACCGACAAGCGGGTCAAGCTCTTCTACCTGCGCGACGGGGTGTGGAAGTCGCTCATCGTGGCCAAAGCGACCACGGCGTGGCGCACGTTCACGATCAGCGACGGCGGCGCTTCGACGACCGGTCGCTACGTCACCTACTCGTTCCGTGCCGCGCCGCCGCGCACCACGACCTACTACTTCGCCTTCGGGACGGCGTACTCCCCGAGGACGACGATCAAGGTGAGGCCGGCGGTGAGCCTGGCGGCCGAGCCGCCGGCCGCCACCGCCGGCCAGCCCGTCGTCCTCGGCGGCGCCGTCCTCCCGCTCAGCAAGGCCGGCTCGCAGATCACGCTGCAGGAGCTCGTCGGTGCGACGTGGATCCCCCTGGGCGAGGCGACCATCGCCGACGACGGCTCGTACGCGTTCGAGTGGCCGGCGGTCGAGGGCACGCACACCTTCCGGGCCTCCCTGCCTGCCGGCGACCAGCTGCTCGCCGCGGCGAGCGGTGCGGTGACGGTGACGGTGGGGCCGGCGCCCTGACGCGCGCTTGCGGCGCGCCGCCTGTCTGGCGGGCCGGCGCGCCGCCTCAGTTCAGGCTCGGCGTCCGGGGCTCGACCTCGGACTCCCTGAAGTGGGGCCACACGTCGAGGAAGGCGTCGACGACGTCGGGGTCGAACTGCGCCCCGGCGTTGCGTCGCAGCTCCTGCAGCGCCTCGCCCTCCGGCATCGCCCTGCGGTACGGGCGGTCCGAGGTCATGGCGTGGAAGGCGTCGCAGACGAAGAGGATGCGCGCCGGCCGAGGTATCTCGTCGCCGGCGAGGCCGTCGGGGTAGCCGCGACCGTCCCAGCGCTCGTGCGCGGCGCGGATCGCTTTGCCGATCGGGGCGAGATAGTCGATCGTCGAGATGATGCGCTCGCCGATGATCGTGTGCTCGGCCATGAGCGCGAACTCCTCGTCGGTGAGCTTGTCGGGCTTGTTGAGGATGTGCCCGGGGACACCGATCTTGCCGATGTCGTGGAGGACGCTCGCGTACTGCAGGTCGCGCAGCTCGGACTCGTCGAGGCCGATCTTACGGCCGACCGACACGGCCATCGTGGCGAGCATGTCGGCGTGCTCCGCCGTGTAGTGGTCCTTCGCCTCCATTGCGGCGGCCAGTGCGGTGACGGTCTCCAGGTAGCTGCTCTCGAGCCGCGCCGCGTACTCCTTGCTGCGCTGGTAGAGGCGGGCGTTGTTGAGCGCGATCGCGGCCTGCTCGGCGAGCGCCTCGCGCGAGCCTGACCTCGCTCTCGGTGAAGTGCCGCTCGCGCTCCGTCTCGATCAGCTCCATGATGCCCAGCGAGCGGCCGCGGAAGACGAGCGGCACGGTCAGGCAGGCCTTCTCCCCGTTGTGCTCCATCGAGGCGCGCACGTCGGCGTGCGTATCCGGGTCAGAGACGTGCTCTTCGGCGATGCGGCCGAGCCGCAGGGTCTCACGGTCGCTGGGGAAGTCGCCGAGGGGGTACATGGTGCCGATGTGGTCCCCGTCGTCGTGGCCGGCGCCGTCGGCGTCGAAGGCGGAGCGCAGGACGATCGCGTCGCGCTGCGCGTCGTGCTCGTAGATGAGGCATCGCGGGGAGCCGAGCGCGACCGCCGCGCGTTGCGCGAGCTGGCCGAGCACGGCGTCGAGCTCCATGCTCGAGGCCATCGCCTTGCTGGCCTCGAGCAGCGTCTCGAGCTCGAGACCTCGCGTCTGCTCGCGGCGGAAGCCCTGCGCGTTCTGGAGCGCCGCTCCGGCCAGCTCGCCGAGGCCCTGGGCGAACTGCAGCTCGAGCGGCGTGAACTCACGTTCGCGCTCGGACTCGTAGAGCCGCAGGATGCCGAGCAGCTCGTCGCGGAAGCGCAGCGGCACGCTGAGCACGGTCCGCTCGTTCCACGTCTCGATGGAGTTGCGTCGGTCCGGCGGGATCGTAGGGTCGGAGGCGTGCTCGACGACGATGTGGTCGCTGGCCAGGATCAGGCGATCGGTCGGGCGATCGTCGAGGGGGCACACGACTCCCAGCGGCTCGTCGGGGGTTTGTGACCGCTCACGATCGTAGAGGATCCGGAAGATGATTGCGTCCCGCTCGGTGTCGTGGACGTAGATCGCCGCCTGCGACGTGCCCAGCGTCTCGCAGGCCTCGCGCGCGACGCGCGTGAGGATCTCATCGAGATCGACGGTCGCGCCGATCGCCCTGCTGGTCTCGACAAGGGAGTTCAGGTAGCGGTTCTGCTCAGTCGTGCGCCGGTGCAGTCGCGCGTTGTGGATCGCGATCGCCGTCGGCACGGCGATGGTCATCGCGATCTCCGTCTCTTCTTCGCTGAACTCGTGTCGCTCGCGCTCCTCGACGAGTTCGAGAACGCCGATGGCTTGTCCGCCGTACACGAGCGGGACGAGCAGCCAGCTCTTCTCGCCCCACTGGTCCATGACGTCACGGATGCCGGCGCTGATGCCGGGATCGTCGCAGTGCAGCGCGACCGGTGACTGAGACTCGAGGGCGAGCCGGTACTCGACCAGCTCGTCGACGTCGATGGTGTCGCCCAGCCAGTCCTCGTCATACGGCGTAGGCGCGACCGCCCACGTCGCCGTGGCCACCAGCTTCCGCTCCTGGGGGACGTACTCGTAGACGTCGCACTCCCACACCCCGACCGCCTGCGCGGTGAGACGGGCGGCGTGCTCGAGCGTGAGCTCGACGTCCTCCGCCGCCGCGACCGCGGCCGTCACCTCACGCACGACGGCGAGGGCGTCGGTCTGTGATGAAGCCGGATGCATGGGCCCGCCGGACGACATATCCCTAGCCTTATCGGCGGCGCACGCGAGGCTCTTGAGCCCGCTTGCGCGAGCGGCGCGTCCGCGCCCTCGAAGGCGCGAAGCGAAGGGGCCGGGGCGGCGCGCGGCGCCGCCCCGGCCCCTTCGCAAGGTGGGCCGTTCGCGCGGGTGGCTCTACTGGATGATGCGCCGCCCGAGGTCGACGGTGAAGTAGCGCATCCCGTCGTCGCCGACGACGATGCCGACGCCGATGTCGCGCAGGCGCGCGGTGAGGAGCACCGCGCGGTGCGAGGGGCTCTGCATCCAGAGGGCGACGATGGCGGCGGGCTGGGCATACGAGGTGCCCGCCTTGCCGCAGGCGATGCTCTCACCTACGGTCCAGTAGGTGCAGGAAGCGGCCGAGTAGCCGAAGTAGCGCGTGCGGGGGGCAGGCGTCCAGCCGTTCGCGCTGACGTGCGTGAGGACCGAGCGGGCGGCCATCTCGCGGGTGTGCGCGCGTGCCGCGCGGATGAGGGAGGTGCGGAAGGAGAGCTTGGCGAGACCGCGCTCGGCGCGCTCGGCGTTGATGAGCGCGACGACCCGGCGCTCGACGAGTGTGGGGGTGGTGGTCGCCTCGGCGCTCGCCGGCCGCAGCACGAGCGGCAGCGCCAGGGCCGAGATGAACAGGGTGAGCGCGATGAACGTGTGGGTGAGGGCCTTTCTCATGGGCGCCTCCCATTGGTCGCCTGCCGTGACGCGGCACGCCACAGCCGTCCTTTGGGTGTCCGTGAGAGGGGGAGAAGGAAGCCGGAACCGCCCCCCGCGGCTGCGGTTTCGCGGCACCTTACACAATCATCTGGGCGTTGTCCAGCACGGGCGACCGGCGACGCGCGCCTCCCGCGGGCGAGCCTGAGGCGTGGCTCAGGCAGGGCGCCGAGCCTGCGCGGGCGAGGCCCGTCCGGACATGCTCGGTGTCGACGTTGCCGGCCCTGTCGCCTTCACGGCACGCTGGTCCTGGCCGTCACCCGCCGGCGATCGGCGGCATGAGTGCCAGCACGTCGCCGTCGGCGAGCGGCGTCTCCATGCCGCGCAGCCGCTTGGCGCTGACGCCGTTCAAGAACGCGGCCGTCGCGAAGCCGCCATCATCAGTGAAGACGCGTCCCGCGAGCCTCGCATCGTGCGCGACCGCCTTGCGGAGTGCCTCACCCACGGTGGCGGCCTCGACTTCCATGTCGGGCAGCCGGTCGGGATGCGTGATCCCGACCGGCAACTTGACGTGCACCTTGGCCATCAGATCCCGATCACCTTCGAGTCGACCTCATGCCCCGGCGACGTCGCTCAAGCGGACGTCGAAGCCGAGCTCGGCGAGCTTCGCCTCGGTCGGCGTCCCTGTCGCATCCCAGCCTCGCAGCGCGTAGTACTCGTCGAGCGAGGCGTCGAACGCCGCGCCGCCGATGCGCCGCCCGGCCGAGGGGCCCTCTTCGAAGGGTTCCTCGAGGAGTCGCGCTCGGCACGGTGTCGTCGGCGCGCGCAAAGCCCTCGCGGAGGTTGAACAGACGGCTCAGGTTCCAGATACGCGCGCCGACCGCCATGAGCTCGTCCTCGGTCACTTCGCGTCGCCACACGTGCTTCATCAGCTGGCCGATCTGGTCGGCGTCGATCGCCCAGAACTCGCACCAGATGCCGGTGTACTTGAGGGAGGTGAAGTCCTGCCAGTAGACGTTTCTCTGCGCCTTGCCCTCCATCGTGTCTGGCGCCATGTCCCCGCCGAGGATCTCGTCGGCCTGGACGTACGAGCGCTGGTGGCAGCCGCCGCGGTCGGCGGTCGCGTAGGCGACGCTCATGCCGTACGAGCCGCGAGGGTCGTAGCCCGGGAGCTCGAGGTTCTTGACCTGCATGGCGAGCTCGGGATGGCCATGCTTGGCGGCCAGGTCCCGCGACCCGAGGGCAAGGTCGGTGCCGATGCCCTCGCGGTGGGCGATGAGCTCCGGCGCCCGCACATACCCCTCGGCCTCGCCGAAGCGCAGGCCGTAGTCGGCGATGCCGCGTTCGGTGAGGTCCATGGCGAGGCCGACCACGTTGCCGGTCGAGATCGTGTCCATGCCAAGATCGTCGCAAGCGGCGTTGAACTGCATCAGGGCCGCCATGTCGCCGATGCCGCAGTTGGGTCCGCACAGGGCGACGGTCTCGAACTCCGGGCCTTCGCCACGGGTGCCGCCGACCTCGTGGAACTGGCGGCAGCCGATGGCGCACTGGCGAGCAGGCGCGGTTCTGGACCTTGACCTTGAGGAAGGCCGCGGAGTCGACGTTGACGGTCTCCGCGAAGGAGCCCTGCGACCAGTTGCGCGTCGGCATCGCGCCGGCGACGTTGACCATGTCGACGAGGGCGAGCGTCCCCTCCTCGTGGGCCCAGAAGTTGTCGGCCGTGTGCACGTGCTCGCGGTGGATGCGCTCCACGTCGGCGAGGAAGGCACGGGCATCGCCGACCGTCACCGCCCCGGTGCCGCGCACGGCGATCGCCTTGACGTTCTTGACGCCCATGAGGGCGCCGGCCCCGCCGCGGCCCGCCTTGTGGTACTGGTCGGTCGACAGGCACGCCCAAGGCAGCAGGTGCTCGCCGGCGGGGCCGTTGGACATGACCTTCGCGTTCGGGTCGAGGTCGGCGCGCAGCGCCGCCTCGACCTCGGAGACGCGCATGCCCAGGTACTTCCCGGCCGGTCGCAGCTCGACGACGTCGTCGCTAGATCCAGACGACCGTCGGCTCGGGCGCCCGGCCCGTCACGATGAGCACGTCGTAGCCGGCGAACTTGAGCTCGGGCGCGAACGAGCCGCCGACGTACGAGTCGAGGATCGTCCCCGTCGCCGGGCTCTTGCAGCCGACGACGAGCCGCGAGCACGTGCTCACCGCTGTGCCGGCGAACGGGCCCGTCATGAAGACGAGCGGGTTCGCCGGCGACCAGGGATCGAGGCCGGGGGCGACCTCGTCGAGCAGGTAGCGGAAGAGCAGGCCTTTGCCGCCGATGTAGAGGCGCGCCCACTCCATGTTGAGCGGCTCGACCGTGACGGCGCGCGGTCGTCAGGTCGACGCGCAGGACCTTGCCCGTGTAGAAGTCCATCGCCGCCTCGTGCTCAGTGCTCGGAGACGACCGTGCGACCGAGCTTGGTCTTGACCGCCTCCACTGCTTCCTTGGCCTTCCCGAGCGTGATCTCGACGTCGTCCAGCGTATGCACGGTGGACGCGAACCAGCGCTCCATCTGGTAGTTGTGGAAGTAGACGCCGCGGGCCTGCATCTCCATCTGGAAGTGGTGGTAGAACTCGCCGTCGTTGCGGCGCCCCTGGCGGAAGCGCTCGACCGGCTTGTGGCAGAAGAACACCTGCCACATGCCGTTGACCTGCTGCACCTGGGCGTCGACGCCGGCCTCGGCGAAGACCTTGCGCAGGCCGCCGACGAGCGCGTCGGCGATCTTCTTGATGTGCGGGTAGACCGTGTCACCCTCGTTGATGAAGATGTCGAGCGCGGCGTTCATCGCCGCCAGCACCGGCGGGTTGGCGGAGTAGGTCCCGCCGTGGAACGTCTCGTTGCGCGTCTCGACGTCCATGACCTCCTTCGTGCCGCCGAACGCGGCCGCGCAGGGGAACCCGCCGCCGATCGCCTTGCCCCACGTCGTGATGTCGGCGTTCACGCCGTAGAGCTCCTGGCAGCCGCCGAGGGCCATGCGGAAACCGGTGATGACCTCGTCGAAGATGAGCATCAGGCCGTACTCGTCGCAGAGCTTGCGCAGGTGCTGGTTCCAGCCGGGGAGCGGCGGGATCACGCCCGAGTTGGCCATGATCGGCTCGGCCAGGATCCCGGCCAGGTCGCCGGCGTTCTCGCGCACCAGGCGCTCGATGCCCTCGAAGTCGTTGTAGGTGGCGATGACGAGGCACTCCTCCTGCACGCGCGGGATGCCGGCGTGGAAGCGCACCGGCCAGGGCGCACGCTCGGGCCCGCAGTTGTCGAGCGGGGGATGGTAGGCCAGCGCGTTGGCGTCGGACCAGCCGTGGTAGCCGCCCTCGAACTTGAGGATCTTCTCCTTGCCGGTGTAGGCGCGGGCGAGGCGCATCGCGGCCATCGTCGCCTCGGTGCCCGAGTTGCAGAAGCGGACGAGGTCGACGCTCGGCACGGCCTGGCAGATCTTGCGCCCGACCTCGTAGTCGAGCTCGTGCGGGAAGGTGTACATCGAGCCCTTCTCGGCGATCTGCTTCACGACTGCGGCGTTGATGCGGTCTGGGCAGTGGCCGAAGATCATCGGCCCGTAGCCGAGGCACCAGTCCAGGTACTCGTTGCCGTCGACGTCCCAGAAGCGCGTCCCCTTGCCGTGGCTCATGACGATGGGCCGCGTGCTCGACAGACGCGCGTACGACGATTCGCCGCCGGCGACGACGGACTTGCACTTCTCGAAGAGCTCGTTGGTCTTGACGAGGTGACTGTCGTCGATCATGAGGCTCCTTCCTCGACGGGCCGCGACGCGCGGCAGCCGCGCGGGGTTCACGACGAAACACAGTGAGCAGTTCGCGCTCTGAGCGTGTGGCTGCTGCTGGCTGCTATCACCTCCTCGAGGCACAGCAGGACGGCCGCTCGCCTGCGGCTCGTCGTGTGCACGACACTCACGGCTCCTCGTTCAAATGGACCGTGCATGGGTCCAATTATCAGTCAGCGCCGGAAAGCCAGTCAAGCCCGCCAACGGAGCACGACCGGCGACGTCGCGCCGTGACCGCCCCCGTGCGAGTGCGATCAGAGGACTTCGAGGAGCGCCCTGGCGAAGACGTCTGTCGCCCCCGCGTGCTCTCTCATGAGGCGCGCCGCCTGGTACTCGTTCCCGGCCGCGATCGCGGCGATGATCCGGGAGTGCTCTCGGTAGCTGCGAGCATGCCACAGGTCGGATTCCGGGAGGGCCGAGAGCACCTCCTCGAGGACGGTGCGCACGCGGTGAAGGGCATCAGCGTAGAACCGATTGTGCGAGGCCTGGGCGATCGCCGCGTGGAACTCCGAGTCGTGGAGCATGAAGGTCGCATCGTCTTTCGCGTCGCGGGCAGCCCCCGCGGCGGTGCGTAAGGCGGTGAGGTCCGCGTCCGTGCGGAACAGGGCGGCCAGGCTGCAGGCGATCGGCTCCACCTCCATCCTGAATGCGAGCCCCTCGAGCAACGCCTCTCGCATGGGACGAAGTGCCTGCCGCGTGGCCTCGCTCACCTGGCCGTCCACGCCGGCGGCGTCCGGCGTCATCACGACGAAGGTGCCGCCGGTCCGTCCGCGGCGGCTTTCGACGAGGCCTTCTTCCTTCAGCAGCGTGAGAGCGGCCTGGATCGTCGCTCGGCCTGCGTGAAGAAGGCGTGCCAAGTCCCGTTCCGTCGGCAACGCCTGGCCCGGACCGATGAGTCCGAGCGCGATCTCACGCCTCAGTTGTTCGGCGACGTATTCGAACGCCTGCGGTCGCCTCTTCGCACCAATGACTCGAGGGTCTGCGATCGCTCCATGGCCGCATCCTACCCTACCTTTCGGGCCGTCAGCTGCCGCTTTTGGCCCTGTCCTGCCACGCGCTCGGGGGGGTCCGACCGCTTGCGCTTACCAGGCGGTCAGGGGGCCGTCGCGGCCTCTTGACATCCGTCGGTGCTGCGTTAGTATTTGGCATTATTTCAAGGCCTTTACTGACGTCTGTCAACTGGGAGAGGTCCAGATGCTCCAGTGCCGCCTTCGCGGGCATGGTCGCCTCGGGAGGCCCGAAGGGGTGATCGGAGTGGCTGACTCGGAGTCCGCTCGGCAGTGGGCCCCGCTCGTCTCGGCCGACTGCGAAGCGTGCGACCGCGTGCTCGCCTTTCAGGGGCCGGTATCCATCGTCACGGGCGTCGTCGCTTCTGGATCCAGCTTCGCACGAGCAGTCTCCTGCCACCACTGAAGGGAGCCCGAATGCCTCAAGAAGAGATGGTCTTCTCACGGAAGGCGAGCGGTCTTACCCGCGGCCTCTCGTTCTGGGATTCGTTCGGCGTCGGATTCATGAACCAAGGCCTCACGCCGAGCATCTGGGTGGTGACGAGCCTGGGTCTCGGGGTGTACCTGGGCGGCAACCTCATCATCTCCACGATCATGTCGGTCGTCCTCGCCGGCTCGGGATGCCCCTCGTGTGGGGCATCCTCGGCGGGTCCATGCCCAGGTCGGGCGGCGAGTACATCTACAACTCGCGGATCCTCAGCCCCGCCATAGGGATCGCCGAGAGCTTCGTCAATGCCTTCGTGTGGATCATGTGGATCTACGTGCAGGCTCCGTGGATCGCCGATCCGGGGATGAAGATGATCGCGGACTTCCTCGGCTGGGAGGCTCTCGCGGACTTCTGCACCAACTTGTGGGGCGTGTACCTCATCGCCACGATCACCAACATCCTGTGCTTCTCGTGCGTGGTGTTCGGGCTCCAAGCTGTTCGCCCGGATCCAGAAGGTCGTCATGACCCTTGGCATCGCCGGGACCACGGCCATATGCATCGTGCTGTCCATGTACAGCCAGAAGGACTTCATCGCCTCCTGGGACCGGCTGGCGGCCCAGTATGACTCGCTGCCGTACAACGGCTTCATGGCCGGCGTCGCCGAGGCCGCCGGCAGCGCCATGCCGACGACCTGGAACTGGTACGACACCTTTGGCCTCATGACCGCGAGTGCATGGCTGTTCGCCTATGCCTACTGCATCACGTTCATCGCCGGCGAGGTGAAGCGACCGACAAGGTGATCTTGTCGTCGAACCTGGCCGCGATCCTGGTCCCGGGGTTCTTCATGCTGTGGACTGCGATCGCGCTCTCCACATGGTGCCGTTCGAGTTCCTCTCCAGCGCGATGTGGCTGGACAACAACGGCACGGAGCTCATCGCCGACTACAGCGCCGGAGGCGCGACGGCTACGACCTGCCCTGGGCGCCTCACTACGTCGGGCTCATGGCGGTCGTCAATCAGAACCCGCGTTGCTCTTCTTCGCTGGGCTCTCGTTTATCCTCTTCGACTTCTGGTTCATCGTGCTGGCATATCTCGCCTTCCCGCGAATCATCTTCGCGTGGGGGATGGAGTTAGGATGGGCCCCAAGTGGTTCACGTCGATCAGCCCGCGATTCGCTTCGCCAGTGAAGAACCACCTGCTCTGTCTCGCGCTGGGGCAGGCGAGCATCACTGTCTACGTGTTCTGGGTCAACAACCCGATGCAGGGTGTGGCGGTGACCTGTGTTGAGGTCTTGTCCGTGTGGAGCGTGACCGCGATCGCCGCGTTGCTCTTCCCCTACAGGAAGCGCGCGCAGGGCATCTGGGAGGCGTCACCGTACCGCACCTGGAAGATCCTCGGCATCCCCGTCGTGAGTCTTGGAGCAGGCGTCGATCTCGTGTATCTGGGCATCATCGCCTACTTCTATTTCCTGGCGCCGGTGCGCACCGAGAACTTCGGCTTGTTCACGGGGATACTGATCGTGTGCATGTACGCACATTGGAGTGGCCTGGTACTACTACTGGAAGGCGCGCAGCAAACGGGTGGGCCTTGACGTCGGGTTGGCCTTCGGCCAGCTTCCGCCCGAGTGACCACCATGACGTGCTGAGGGACTGACCGCGCCGCTGTCGCTGCCGCTGCCGCCGCGTTGCGGCCAGGTCAGAGCTCCTCCGGCTCCGACGTGCGCCGGAGGGGGTCTGTGGACCCCCTCC
>CAVPRQ010000017.1:0-113084 GCA_963707855.1 uncultured Thermoleophilia bacterium | reverse complement strand
GGCACGACGACTGGCTCGAGGGGACGCGGCTCTGCGACGCCCTCGAGGAGATCGGCATGCACTGGAGCCCGGTGGACGGCAAGTTGCTGGGCGATACGCCCGCTGACTGGGTCGGCTCCATTCTCGATGGAGTCCCGGCCTAGATCAGCAGCACCTTCCAAAGCATCTGAAGATGCGCCCTCAAGCCGCTCTCACCCTCCGATGCCCAGTCCGACCTTGAACCGGTTGACCGAGTTGATCGAGATGCCCAGCCGCTCGGCGATGTGGTACTTCGCCTCGAGCGGGCTGGGATCGTCGAAGTACGTCGTCTCGCCCTCGAAGATGCGACCCATGCGCAGCTCTCCGCGCAGTTCGTGCATCGTGAGGTTGTCGGACAGGTCGCGCGGCGTCACGCCGAGCTTGTCGGCGACGTACTTCTTGGCCTCTTTGATCCTCATGCCCTTCGACATCTGCAGCCTCGCCACCAGGTCTCCAGCGGCGCGCAATCCTCCCATGCCGGAAGCGCACGTGTGCGTCACGGACATGCCGTGCGCGTCACCCCCGCCCACCTACAAGCCGTCGAGCCGCAGGATGTCGACGGCGGCCTTGCGAGCACCGCGAGACGGCATCGACCGGCGCGAAACCGAACATCGGCACGCCGCCGACGCCCATGCCGACGTTGAGGTGCACGGGGATCTGAGCCTCATCCATGCAGGGCTTGACGTAGGTCAGTACCCGGGCGCTGTTCCAGGCGACGGTCTTGCCGGTGTTGATGGTGACCGCCGGCCCGTAGATCGTCGCGCCGGCCTTCTGTACGGCCTCCATCTGACCGAGCGGCTTGAGGCCGGCGAGACGCACGCCGTCGTACTCGAGCTGACCGTGCATGCCGAGCACCATCTCGCTGGCCATGCCGACCATCATGCCCATCTCGGGGTGCCGCGCGCGCAGCGTCTCGACGGCGCGCAGAGTCGCCAGGAAGTCGGCGTCTCCGGCGGCGCCGGCGGTGTCGAAGTTGATGCCGTCGGCGCCGGCCTCCCACATGCTCTCGGCGACGAAGACCATGTCTTCGATCGCCATCTCGACGGCCTCTTCCTGGGCGGCGCGGGCCTCGTCGATCTTCATCTGCGGCAGCAGCTCGGACCAGTTGCCGCAGGGTCCGCTCGGCCTGGAGTAGCGCCCCAGGTCGGGCTGCGCGCCGTAGTGCACCGGGATCGTGAGACGCTCCTGCGCCTCCTTCATCGCGGCCTGCTCCACCGGCACGAGCGTCTTGACCGCCGGATACGAGTAGTCCATGTGGAAGGCCTCGACCGAGTCCTGGCAGATGATCTGCTCGTGCTGGTAGAGCGCCTCGATGCGACCGCCCTCCTGCGGATGGCCGGTGCCGTCCTGGCTGAGGATCACCTCGTCGCCGATATCGACGCTGGTGAAGCGCGCCGCCGAGGCGAAGATGTCGAGGAGATGGTCGAGCTCGTCTTGCGCGAGGGGCTCGACCTTGCCTCTCTTGGCCGCCGCCGCAGTGCCGTCTTCGAGCTCGGCCCTGATCTGGCTGCGGGTCAGCTCGACGAGCGAGCCGTCTCCCATGCGAGTGGGGACCTGCGCTTCCACGTAGCGTCACCTCCACGGCTTCGCGCGTCCGGCCGGCGGAGCGACCCCCCGGGACCCCACTCATCCTGGCTGCGACAAAGCCTTCGACACCATGACTTCTACAGGCACCAGAGATGGTATTCCACGCATGCGCGCAGCGACAAGACGAGGGTGGAACGCTCCGGGTTTGACGGAGGCTTCGTGGGAATTTGTCGTGACGGCCAGCGTGCCGCCGCGATGCCGACAAGACGCCTCTATCACGGCCACTCCTCAACCACCCTCCTCAGCGCCACGGCAGGCCCTTCGGCTATGGCGACGCGCTGCGGACGCTCCGCGACGTGCGCGAGGCGACAGCGGAGGAGCGCGGACCGCTGCTCGGCGAGGCGCAACTGCGCGAGCTGGCCGACTGCGTGGATGAGGATCGCCTGCTGCTGTGGATAATCGGGACCCTGATCGAGTGAGTCGTCGACGGCATGAGCGTCACAGCCGACGGACGAGGATGGACGATGCCCGGCACCTTGGAGCCGTGATCGCCACGCGCATGGGAGACGGCGCCCAGGTAGCGATGACACGCAGTGAGATCCGGCGCGAACTGGAGGAGGGGACCCAGGCTGGAGCGAAGCGTGCCAAGGCGCCGCCACTGGACTCCGCCGAACTCGACCACCTCCTCGATCTCTACGCCTCTTCCTCCCGCTTCACCGGCGTCGATGTGGGTGAGGAGGTCGTCCTCACCTACGACGGCTCCGGGTCGAAGACGGTGGGCTCGCGGATGCAGGACCTGCAGATCTACGAGCAGATGTTCGGCGCCGACACGGTCGAGTTGGGCACGGCGGACTACTCCTTCAAGGCCGTCAAGCCGATCCTGGGCTACGAGGCGCAGACGATGCGCGACGCCCAGCTCGGTCTGACCGTCCCCCTCAACTACGGCGCCATGCCCAACCTGGGGCTGTACTCGAAGCCCGACGGACCGGCCCCCAACTGGTCGGAGCTCCTGCCCCTCACCCGCATCGACGAGGCGCGGGCGGCGCAGGAAGAGGCGATCGAGTACGCCGTGAGCGACATGGTGCAGGTCGCCGATGCGATGTGGGAGGCCGGGGCCGACGGCCTGGACTTCGACACCGCGGGGCCGCCGGCGACGCCGACTTCCTGGCCACCCTGAAGGCGGTGGAGATCATCCGTGAACGCTACCCCGGAGCTGGGCATCGAGGTGGGCATGGCGGGGGAGTTCGTCCTCGGCATGCACGGCGAGCTCACCTACGACGGCGTCCGCCTTGCGGGTCTCTGGCCCAAGGAGCAGATGCGGCTCGCGGCCAAGGCCGGGGCGACGATCTTCGGCCCCGCGGTCACGGTCAACACCGGCAGGTCGTGTGCCTGGAACGTGGCTCGCGCGCTGACCATCGTCAAGCCCTGCAGCGAGGCGTCCGCCATCCCCATCCACATGAACGTGGGCATGGGAGTGGGCGCCGTCCCGATGAGCAACTACGCTCCGGTCGACGCCGTGAGCCGGGCCTCCGGGCCTGCGTCGACATCCTGCGTCTCGACGGCTTGTAGGTCGGCGGCGGGGACATGCTCGGCATGCCCTCCGCACACGCCAACGCCTCGGGGATGGGCGGTATGCGAGCGGCTGGAGACCTGGTCGCCCGCCTGGAGCTCACGAGGGATGCGGCTGACGCAGGCCAAGGAGTACGTCGCCGGGCGCTTGGGGGTCGAGCCTGCGACCCTCTCCGACCCCATCGCCATGGCCGACGTCCGCGCCGAGCTGGGGCTCGGTCGCATCGTGACCTTCGAAGCGACGTACCCCGATGAGCCCAACGCCATCGAGGCCAAGTTCAACATCAGCGCGTTGCCCGACGTCCCCATCAACTGCGTGGACGCTTCATGGAAGAGGACGGTCCGGGCGAGGGAGGCGAGCTCCGGCTCATCGAGCTGGGCAGTCGTACAGCGACGCCGGCAGTCCTCGCCTGCGGGACGCTCGTGCGGCGCGACCGGCGTCAGGCGCCGCGCTCGCCGGCTCGGCCCGCTCGACGATCGTCCGCATCTGCCGCTTCACGTCTTCCGCCTACGCCGTGCCGCCGGCCAGTCGCCGGTGGGCGGCCACGACCTCGTCGAGGTGACGATCGACGTCCTCGGGCAGCGGCAGGACCTCGTGCGTGGCCAGCAGCTCGCGCGCCCGCTCGAGCGCGTCCTGGACGAGCGTGCGGCCGTGATAGGCCTCGAAGGCGCCGCGGCGCAGCACGGCCGGCTGCCAGGCGTCGTGTGCGTGCCGTCGCGTGCTGCGCCGCGCCATGTAGTGGCCGCCGGGACCCACCGCGCGGATGTCGTCGAGGAGGCAGCCGCGGCTTGCGAAGGACGTCGGCCGCACGCGTCTCCTTGACCAGGCCGGCGGCGTCGTGGTGCAGGACGATCGTCGCCAGGCTCGTGGCGTGGGCGCCGTCCAAGGCGCCCAGTCCGACGAGCGAGTCGGCGCCCAGCAGCGCGTCGAGGAGGCCGCCCGCCTCGATGCCGTCCTGGAAGTCGGGCGCCTTGGCGTCACTGCCGGGACCGAGGCCCAGCGTCGGCAGGCCGTAGACCTGCTTGGCCATCTCCACGCCGGCGAGCGCCGCCGCCGCGGCCTCGGGCGAGGTGGACACGTAGAGCCCGCTGCGCAGGTCGGCGGAGGCCGGCTCCGGCGAGGCGATCAGCGGGCAGCCGGGCGCCGCGAGCTGGAAGAGCACCACCGCCGAGAGCAGCTCGGCCAGCGCGACGACGGTCGCTCCGGCCACCGTGATCGGCGCCGTGGTGCCCATCAGCGGCAGCGGCAGGATGACGATCGGCACGCCGGCGCGGGCCAGGGCGATGCTCGCTTCGGTCATGGGGCCGTCGTGGGCGAGCGGCGCGACGGTGCAGTTGATCGTCGAGAAGACCGGCCGCTCGGCCACCGGCGCCCCGCCCACGGCGGCGATCATCTCGAGCAGCGGGGCGACGTACTCGGGCCGGCGCACCCCGGTCTGCACGTGTTTGGCGCAGGAACGGAACGAGATCGCCGCGATCTCGAGGTTGGCGGTCAGCGGGTCGAGGTCGCGGGCCGAGATCGTCGGCCATACGTAGTCGACGTCGGGCAGGGCGTCGAAGAGGCGCATGATCGTGTGCTGGTCGGCGGCGCTGCCCTCGCGCAGCTCGCCGCTCTCGTCGTCGAGCATGTAGGTGGCCCCGCCGTCGCTCGTGAAGCTCAGGCTGCCGTCGCCGAGCCACACGTCGTGGGCGGGGTCGCGGGCGGCGAGCAGCAGCTGTGCGCGGCGCCGTCTCCAGGCAGCGCTCGACCAGCTCTCGCGGCAGGCACGCCGTGAGGCGCTCGCGGTCGAGGACCGCCCCCGTCCCCTCGAGCACGTCCATGGCCGCGGGCGTGTTGTAGGCGACGCCCACCTCCTCGAGCACGGTCAGCGTCTGCTCGTGCAGCGTGTCGCGGTCGGCGGCGCCGAGAAAGCTCACCGTCAATCTCGCCATCAGTGACCAGCTCCTGGGTAGCCGCGCTCCCCTGTCTCGCCCCGTCCCTGGCGAGAAGCGGTATGCGCAGCCTTTTCTCCTCGTAGTTGTCACGAGCCTTCGCGTAGGGTGCGCCCCCGACGAGGACCTTCGCTGTCTGGTAGTCGACGTCGATCGCGTGCAGTCGCCGCCCATGCCATCCATCAGTCCCTCCTGGTTCAGGCATTCTACTCCAGGGTCAAGTCCCGAGTGATGGTGTACCGGCAACGCCCACCGTTGACAGTCTACATGCATCGGTGTAGGGAGCTGTACAGAGGTCTGATACGGGAACAGCCTGGGGGAGTTCCCTGCGCACGTGGCGCGCGGCGCGGCCGACACACAGCAGCGCCCGCGCCAGATGCGCGGAGGCGCCTCGGGGCACAACCGAGGAGAAAGGAGGCAAGCATGGAACGAGCGACCTGGACCCGGCGAGTCGTCCTCCTCATCGCGGCCGCAGTTGCGGCCGCCGCCTTGGTCGGCGGCCTGATCTCATCGCGGGCGACCGCGGCCAGCCCTTCGCCTTCACCGGCCTCCGGGAAGGTGACGCTCAAGATCGGCTTGCTGGAGCCGCCCGACAACATGAACCCCTTCATCGGGTGGAGCGACATCGTCTACGAGTTCTACTCCCTCGAGTACCAGAGGCTCGGGGGGCGCAACGTCGAGACGATGCAGCCGGCACCCGGCGAGGGCGCATTCAAGAGCTGGGAGGTCTCGCCCGACGAGCTCACCTGGACCTGCCACCTCAATGAGGGCATGACCTGGCACGACGGCGAGCCGGTGACCGCCGAGGACGTCGCCTTCACCATCAACTACATCATCGACAACGACATGTCGGCGTTCACCACGGCGACCCAGTTCATCGACAAGGCCGTCGTCGTCGACCCCTACACGGTGCAGATCATCTGCACGCGGCCCAAGGCGAACCTGCTGACGGCGACGATGTTCGTGTTGCCCGAGCACATCTGGTCGAAGATCTCGCCGGACGACGCCGCCAAGAAGTTCGAGAACCCGCCACCCGTGATCGGCGCCGGGCCCTTCCAGGTCGTCGAGTGGAAGCGCGGCGACTACGTGCGCCTGGTGGCCAACAAGGACTTCCACGTCGGGTCCGTCGGGCCGGCCAAGATCGACGAGCTGCTTTACGTGGAGTACCAGAACGCCGACACCATGGTCGAGGACCTCAAGGCCGGCAACCTCGACGCCGCCTACGGGGTCCCGCCCGCCCAGTTCGAGTCGCTCGAGAACACGCCCGGCGTCGCGGTCGCGAAGTACACCTGGTTCAACTGGGACTACATCGGCTTCAACTGCTACACGGGCAAGTCGCACGGCAACCCGGTGCTGCTCGACCAGCGCTTCCGCGTCGCCCTGGAGTACGCCATCGACCGCGAGCGCATCGTGGACGTCGCCTTCAACGGCTACGCGATCCCCGGCTACACGTTCCTGCCGCCCGGCCAATACAAGGACCCCGATTACAGCTGGCAGCCGCCCGACGGGGTGCGGCGTGAGTTCGACCTCGCCAGGGCCAACCAGCTGCTCGACGAGGCGGGCTACGAGATGGGGCCGGACGGCATCCGTCTCGACAAGCGCGGCAAGCCCATCGTCTTGCGCCTGTGGTCAGACAATACCGTTCCGGAGCACCAGACCGCCGCCAAGCTCATCGCGGGCTGGTTCCGCGAGGTCGGCGTGGGCACCAAGCTGTCGGTCCTGGACACAGGCGTCTACTACGACGCCATCTGGAACTACGAGGGCGACACCTTCGTGCCCGACTTCGACATGTACCTCTGGTCCTGGGAGGGCTACGTCGACGCCGGCCAGAACTTCAGCTGCTTCACGACCGCCCAGATCGAGAACAACAACGAGTTCGCCTGGTCGAACGAGGAGTTCGACCGCCTCGACGAGGTGCAGATGACGACGCTCGACCCCGACCAGCGGGCCGAGATCATCAGGCAGCAGCAACAGGTGATGTACGAGGACGCCCCCTGCATCGTGTTCGCCCACTCCTACATTCTGCAGGCCTACCGCACCGACAAGTGGACGGGCTGGCAGCGCGCCGGCTACGGTAAGGGTCCCGCTTTCCTCGCCGGCGCCCCGCTCATTTACCAGAACCTGGAGCCCAAGACCGCGACGGCGAGTGGGGGAGGCGTAAGCTCGACCTGGATCGTCGTCATCGTCGCCGTCGCGATCGCCGCGGCGGTGGTCGCGATATTCCTGGTGCTCCGCGGAAGGCGCCGCCGGGCAGAAGAGGTGTAGGCGTGCTAGGATCGGGTCAAGGGGTAATCAGTCGTGCGAGCCAAAGGTGCGACGCGCTTGCGGCGCGACGCGCACGCCATGCCCAAGGCGCGAGCTCGGCATGCACGCGCGGAGCGCCGTAGACGCCGCGCGAGCTCTCGTGGATGGCTTCGATGCGTTCCTTGAGCGCGGCATCGGCCAGTGCGCGCGCCGAAGGTCTGCGGCGCCTCCAGGCGTGGTAGCCCGAACGCGACACACCGAGCGTTCGGGCGAGCCGGGAGACGTGCGTGGTGTGGCTTCTCCTCGTCGATCAGGCGGTACCTCATCACCGCTGATCGGTCTCCCGCGCGAAGAAAGCCGCAGCCTTCTTGAGGATCTCACGCTCTTCGCGCAGGACGCGGTTCTCGCGGCGCAGGCGGCTGCAGCTCCTCGCGCTCCTCGCTGGTCAGGCCCTCGGCGCTCACCGGCGTCGACCTCGGCCTGGCGCACCCAGCAGCCTGCAGCGACCGTTGCGCGACGCCCAGATCGCGGGCCAATCTGATGACACCGCGCGTGCCTAGCCGCAGGTACCAGACCGCACCACCTCCTCGCGGAACTCACGCGCATACTTGATCCATCTCGTCCAGACGTCGACTCCTTCCGGCGCATCTCGTGCGCCTACTCTCAGCGTGTCAACGGAAGGGGGTCAAGACCAAGTCCAGAGCCAGACCGCTGCTCTCAGCTCACGGCCCGGGCCGCGGCGGGCCGCCCTCAGCCGATCCCGAGCAGCCCCTTGGCGGTGGCCACGGCCTCGATCGCGTCCTCGGCGTAGCCGTCGGCGCCGATCTCGTCGGCCCAGGCGCGGGTCGTCGGGGCGCCGCCGATCATCACCTTGACAGAGTCCCGCAGGCCGGCGGCCTTGAGGGCCTCGATCGTCTTCTGCTGGTTGGGCATCGTCGTCGTCAGAGAGCGCTGAGGAGGAGGAGGTCGGGGGAGAGCTCGCTGGCACTTCACTGACGAAGGTCTCGACGGGGACGTCGCAGCCCACGTCGGTGACCGTGAAGCCGGCGGCGCTGAGCATGCTGCAGACGATCGTCTTGCCGATCTCGTGGATGTCGCCGGCGACGGTGCCGGCGACGGCGACCCCGAGCGAGCGGCTCGCCCCGCCGGCGGCGTCGAGGGCGGGCTCAAGGACGGCGACCGCGGCCTTCATCGCCTCGGCCCCCTGGACGAGCTCGGGGAGGAAGAACTCGCCGCGGGCGAAGAGGTCGCCGACCTCCTCGATGCCCTTGACGAAGCCGAGGTCGAGGATGTCGACCGCGGCAAGGCCGGCGTCGAGGCCCTTCTGGGCGAGCTCGGCCGCGAGCTCGGCCTCGCCGTCGAGCACGGTCTGCTTCATCTGGGCGTAGAGGTCCTCGGTCATCCCGTTCTCCTCTCTATATGTGGGGTATCCCAGCTGGAGGCGGCGAGAGCACACTCCTGACGCAGCCCGCCGGACAGGTGCGCAAGCCAGCCGCTCGCCGCGCCGTTGCGCGACGCTCTCGGTCGAAGCTTCACGGGGAGGCATCCTTGGCTCTGGTGCGCAGCTCCTCGAGCGCGCGTTCCACGTCCTCGCCGAGGGCGGGCGGCTCGTGACGGGCGAGGATGTCCTCCACTTGGGCGTGCGCCTCCGCCATGAGGTCGGGGGCTCCGGCGGCGGTCCAGGCGTCGTAGGAGTCGTGCACGCCGAGCTGCGGCAGCAGCCACTCACCGCCGCGCACGTTGCGCCGCGTCGACGCTTCGCCGAGGAACTGCCCGCCCGGGCCGACGCGCTCGAGCACGTCGCTGAGCCAGCGATCCTCCTGCACAGCGACACCTTCGTGCGTCTTGCGGCAGAGGCGCCAGACCTCGACGTCGATGAGCGTCTGCTCGAAGCTGAAGACGGTGGCTTCGGCCAGTGAGCCGGGGCCGACCAGGATGTCGGGCCAGGCGAGACAGCCGAAGGCCGTCCCGATCGCCTTCTCGTAGGCGGCCTGGATGCCCGGCGCATAGGCGTCGCAGCCTGGCCCGCTGCCCATCGCCGGCAGGCCGTAGAAACGGGCCATCTCGACACCGGCGGCGTTCAGGGCGGCGTGCGGCGCATTGCACGCCACCCGGCCGCTGCGCGGGTCCATCGTGGCCAGCGTCGGCGCGTGGATGAACGGCACGCCGGGCTCGGCGGCCTCGACCAGGCAGAGCGTGCCGAGCGTCTCGCAGTTGCCCACCAGCACCGTGGCGAGCAGGCTGCCGGGCGCCGTGGCGCCCATGATCGGCATCGGCATGACGGCCACCGGGATGTCGTAGCCGCGCAGCGCCAGCCAGGCGTCGACCTCCCAGCTCTCGAGCACGAGCGGCGAGACCGGGCAGATCAGGAACGAGTAGGGATGAAGGCGACGGATCTCATCGGCGGCCGCCGAAGACGATCTCCAGCACCTCGAGGGTCCACGGCGCGAACGCCGCGTCCTCGAACGAATCATTCACGTGCCGTGAGAAGTTGCGCAACGTCTCCGTCATGGCGCTCACCCAGTCAGCGGGCGTATCGCCGAGCACCTTGCCCTCCACCGGGCTCCAGTGCATGCCGATCTCCTCGAGGGCGTCGCAGAGCCGCGTCCCCTCGAGCCAGTCGTCGTGCGTGCTTCGGCGGCGCTCGCCGGTCTGCCGGTCGAGCACCAGCGTCGGCCCGCCGTCGAGGCAGAGGGTCGACTCGCCGACGTTCATCGGCAGGTTCCAGCCGGGCCGGCGGCCCCCGAGGGCGAAGCGTCGCGGGGCCGCCGCGAGAGCGTGCTCCACCAGCTCGGGGGGGAAGCGGACGATGCGCGTCGCCTCGTCCACGCGGGCGCCGGCGTCCCTCAGGATCCGCCGTCCCTCGTCGCTGTCGACGCGCATCCCTGCGTGCTCGAGGATGTGCAGCGTGCGCTCGTGCACCTGCGCGCGCTGGTCGTTCGTGAGGACCTCGAGGGTCGTCATGGCTGGACTAGGCCTTCTGCAGGGCGAGGCGCCGGTACGCAGCGACCACCTCGTCGAGGTGACGATCGACGTCCTCGGGCAGCGGCAGGACCTCGTGCGTGGCCAGCAGCTCGCGCGCCCGCTCGAGCGCGTCCTGGACGAGCGTGCGGCCGCGGAACGCCTCGAAGGCGCCGCGGCGCAGCACGGCCGGCTGCCAGGCGTCGCGTGCGTGCTCTCGCGTGCTGCGCCGCCCAAGGTAGTGACCGCCGGGGCCCACCGCGCGGATGTCGTCGAGGAGGCAGCTGGCGGCATCGAAGGATGCCCCCCGAACGCGTTCCTTGACGAGACCGGCGGCGTCGTGGTTCAGGACGATCGTCGCCAGGCTGGTGGCCTGCGCGGCGTCGAGGCAGCCCAATCCGACGAGTGAGTCGGCGCCCAGGAGCGCACTGAGGAGGCCTCCCCCTTCGACGCCGTCCTGGAAGTCGGGCGCCTTGGCGTCGCCGCCGATGCCGGCGCCCTGCGTCGGCAGCCCGTAGACCTGCTTGGCCATCTCCACGCCGGCGAGCGCCGCCGCCCCGCCCTCGGGCGAGGTGGAGACGTAGAGCCCGCTGCGCAGGTCGGCGGCACCCGGCGTCGGCGAGGCGATCAGGGGGCACCCCGGCGCCGCCAGCTGGAAGAGCACGACCGCCGAGAGCAGCTCGGCCAGCGTGACGACCGTCGCTCCCGCCACGCGTGATCGGCCCGGTCGTGCCCATCATCGGCAGCGGCATGATGACGATCGGCACGCCGGCACGGGCCAGGGCGATGCTCGCTTCCGTCATGGGGCCGTCGTGGGCGAGCGGCGCCATGGTGCAGTTGATCGTCGAGAAGACCGGCCGCTCGGCGACCGGCGCCCCGCCCACGGCGGCGAGCATCTCGAGCAGCGGCGCCACGAACTCGGGACTGCGCACCTCGTCCTGCACGTGCTTGGCACAGGAGCGGAACGAGATCGCCTGGATCTCGAGGTTGGCGGTCAGCGGGTCGAGGTCGCGGGCCGAGACGATGGGCCACAAGTAGTCGGCGTCGGGCAGGGCGTCGAACAAGGGCATCAGCGTCCGCAGATCCGCGGCGGACGCTTCGTGGCGCTCGCCGGTCTCATCGTCGAGGACGTACGTCACCGTGCCGTCCGTGGTGAAGCTCAGGCTGCCGTCGCCCAGAACCACGTCGTGGGCGCGGTCGCGGGCGGCGAGCAGCACCTGGCGCGGCGTGGTCGCGAGGCAGCGCTCGACCAGCTCGCGCGGCAGCCGCGCCGTGAGGGCCTGGCGGTCGACCGGCGCGCCGGCCTCCTCGAGCAGGTCGATGGCCAGCGGCGTGTTGTAGGCGATGCCGACTTCCTCGAGCACGGTCAGCGTCTGCTCGTGCAGCGTGTCCCGCTCCGTCTCGCTGAGAAGAGTCGCATGCAGTCTGGCCATCAGGGTCATCTCCTTCTCTCTGCCCTCATCGAGCCACGTGCTGCGCCGGGTACGGTCAGGACGGCTCTCCCGGCGAAGGCGGTCCTGTCTCAGCCCGCGGTGGCCGCGCTCAGGAATCGAACCCGAGGCCCAGGCGGTCGAGCGTCCGCAGCCACAGGTTGCGGCGTCCGTCGTGAGCGTCGGCGCGACCGAGCGACCACGACGTCAGGCCGACGACCCCGAAGCGCAAGGGCTCGGGCGGCCACGACAGCGGCTGCGTCGTCGTGAGCTTCAGCCCGGTGAGCTCGCTGCCGCCTCCATCCAGGAGGTCGAGCCCGACCAGCGCGCCGAAGCGAGACTCGCCGACACCGTTGCCCGTGTAGCCGAGCGCATAGGCGACCCGGCCGCCGTGGGCCGTCCCCCAGAACTGGCAGAGGCGGGTGCAGGTGTCGACCGCGCCCCCCCAGGCGTGGGTGAAGCGCACCCCCTCGAGCTGGGGGAAGGTCGTGAAGAAGTGGGCGGCGAGCTTCTCGAACGTCCGCGGTCGCTGCTCGAACTCCGGCCCCGATGCCGCTGCCGTAGTGGTAGATGGCGTCGTAGCCTCCCCACAGGATGCGGCCGTCGGCCGTGCGTCGGTAGTAGTGGAAGCGGTTGGCGGCGTCGCCGACGCCCTGGTACCTCGGCCAGCCGATGGTGGCCCACTGCTCGTCGCTCAGCGGCTCGGTCATGAGGGCCTGGTCGTAGACGGGTACGACGCGGCGGCGCATCGCCGCGAGCAGACCGGGGAACGCGTTGGTGGCCAGCATGACGCGGCGCGCGGCGAGGCGGCCGTCGGGGGTCGTCAGCAGCAGGCCGGCTCCCCGTCGCTCCAGCTTCTCGACGCGGGTGTGCTCGCAGACGCGCACGCCGAGGCCACGCGCGGCGCGGGCCAGTCCCCAGACCAGCCGCGCCGGGTCCACCATCGCGCAGCCATCCTTGTTCCAGAGGCCGGCCTGGTAGGTCGGCGAGGCGATCTCGGCCCGCATCGCGGGACCGTCCAGCCACTCGACGTTCTGGCCCAGGGCGAGCATGCGGTCACGGGTGGAGGCAAGCTCGTCGACCTGCCAGGGTGCGATGGCCGCGCCGATCTCACCCGACCGCCGCCAGTCGCAGTCGATGCCGTAGCGAGCGACGGCACGCTCGACCTCGTCCAGGTTCTCGAGGCCGAGCCGATCCAGCGTCTCCAGCTCTTCAGGGAAGTGACTGAGACCGTTGGCGATGCCGTGCGTCAGCGTGGCCATGCAGAAGCCGCCGTTGCGCCCGGAGGCCTGCCAGCCGACGCGGCCGCCCTCGAGGAGCACGACCTCGCGAGCGGGGTCGCGCTCCTTGGCGAGCAGGGCCGTCCACACGCCGGTCAGTCCGCCGCCGACGACGGCGAGGTCGCACTCGTCGCGGCCGTAGAAGGGCGTGGCGGGCTCGGGCGCCTGAGGGCTGTCGAGCCAGAACGGGAGCGGGGAGGCGTCGGCGAAGGAGCGCCTGGCGGCACTGATGTCTGCGGTGCGCTACGTCACGCCCACGACCTTGCCTCTGCCCATCCAGAGATCATCGTCGCGCAGCATATCGGGGGACGGCGATCGCCTCAAGAGCTCGGTTTCCTCGCAGGTCACCTTCGTCACGCCGCTATCGGTAGGGCGCTGGCCTCGTATCAGCGAGGCCAGCACGCCCACGGTGGCCAGTACCGCGCAGCGGCCATCGCGTGCTCGTAGTCTTGCACGTAGTGGTGCGGCACAGAGACTTCCGCCGCACGCGCAGGCCCGTCGGTCGCTGGCCGACGCTGGTCTGCTGGGCGACTCGGGCAAGACCCGGTCGGCCACCTTCGCGGCCGGCCACGGCGCGTGAACGGGCGTCGGCCGGCCCTGCGACGAGGGTCGCCGGCACCCGGGAGCAGCTCGCAACCTTGACTCTGGATGCCGCAGCGGCCAGCATAGAAGCGAGCCGCGCGCGCGACGCGCGGTCCCTTCGGCCGTCTGGGGGGCCGATGATCAGGAGAGCCATCACGAGACGGGGGGATTCTCGCCGGCGGCGCGGGGGCCAGCCGCGTCGCTCAGTTTCGCATGGCCCGAGGCCGGCCGGCTCCCAGGGCGACGATCACTTGCGTTCTCGCGCGTCTCGCGTGCCTCCACCTATCTGCTGGTCTCTTGCCCCAGGCCTCGGACCCTCTCCGCGTGGTCCGTCGCCGCCCACCAGCGTCCTCACCCCGTGTCCGGCTCCGGGCCGGGCGCCGCTCGTCTCCACGAAGGGCTCAGCCCAAGGAGGAACAGTATGAGGAGCATCGCCGGACCGACCGAAAGCACACACCGCAGTCGCAGGGCCCTCCTGCTGCTGTTGACCTGCGCCCTGGCCGTCGCCGTCCTCGCCGCCGTACTCGGGGCGGGGGCCGCACTCGGCCAGGACGAGACGGCCTCGCCTGCCGCCGACGGCGGCAAGGTCGTGCTCAAGATCGGCTGGACGGGGGATGCCGACAACCTCAACCCGTTCATCGGCTGGAACAACAACGTCTACCAGGTCTTCGGCTGCCAGTACCTGCAGATGGTGGGCCGGAACTGGGACACCAACCAGCCCGACGGGGAGAGCGGCATCGCCAAGAGCTGGGAGCTCTCGGACGACCAGCTCGTCTGGACCTTCCACATGAACGAGGGCCTGACCTGGCAGGACGGCGAGCCGATCACCGCCGAGGACGCCGTCTTCACCTACAACTACATCATCGAGAACGAGATCTCCGCCTTCATCACCTTCCTCGGCGGCGTCGACCGCGCTGAGGTGGTCGACGAGTACACCTACAAGGTGATCTGCAACGAGCCGGTGGCCAACCTGCTCAACCTGTGGTTCATCTGTCTGCCGGAGCACGTCTGGGGCGACATGACGGCCAAGGAGGCCACCGTCACCTTCCAGAACGACCCGCCCAACATCGGCAGCGGGCCGTGGCAGGTCACGGAGTGGAAGCGCAACGACTACCTGAAGATGACGGCGTTCAGGGACTGGCACGACGGCGGGCCGACGGTCGACGAGCTCTACTACGTCCTCTACCAGAACGGCGACACGATGGTGCAGGACTTCCTCGCCGGCAACCTCGACGCGATCTACCAGTTCCCGCCGGCGCAGTACGACAAGGTCGCGGAGGCGGAGGGCGTCGAGGCGATCAAGTACACCTACAAGAACTGGGACTACGTCGGGTTCAACTGCTACGACAGCCCCGACTCGAAGGGCCACCCGGCCCTGCTCGACCCCGACTTCCGCAGGGCCCTCGAGTACGCGATCGACCGCGAGAACATCGTCGCGAACGCGTACGCCGGCAACGCCATCCCGGGGTACACGTTCATGCCGCCCGACTCGTGGAGCAATCCCGACTACGCCTGGGCGCCCGACGAGACTCAGCGGCGCGACTACGACCCCGACCTGGCGAACCAGATGCTCGACGAAGGCGGGTATGTCGACAAGGACGGGGACGGGATCCGCGAGTACAAGGGCGAGAACATCAAGCTGCGTCTCTGGGCCATCCCGGACCTCCCGGAGTCCGTGCGCAGCACCAAACTCATCGCCGGATACTGGGAGTCGGTCGGCATCGACGTCAAGTTCAGCGTGCAGAACGACGGCGTCTACTACGACAACATCTGGGGCTACGACGGCGACACGTTCGCACCCGACTTCGACGCCTACTACTGGGAGTGGGACGGCTACAGCGACCCCGGCCAGTCCCTCACGTGCTTCACCATCCCGCAGATCGAGGGCTGGAACGAGTTCTCGTGGGCGAACGCCCGCTACACGGAGCTCGACGAGTTGCAGGCGAGCGCGATGGACCTGGACCAGCGCGCCGAGTACATCCACGAGATGCAGGAGGTCATGTACGAGGACTGTCCGTGCATCGTGACCGCGCACCCGTACAAGCTGCAGGCGTATCGCACGGATCGGTGGGACGGCTGGAGGTTGACGGGCGGCCCTGACGGCGAGTACGGGCAGCAGCAGGCCATGATGACTCAGGCCTCGCCGTGGGAGTTCTTCTACCTGACGCCCAAGGTGGCCGAGGAGGACGAGAGCAATCTCGGGCTGTGGGTCGGCATCATCGTGGCGGTCGTGGTCGTCGGTGTGGTGGTCTGGCTGATCATCAGGAGCCGCCGCGGCGGCCCGGCCGAGGAGGTCTAGCCTGTAGCGACCCCAAGATGTGACGACACATCCGCTCTGCTACCGGAACATCCTGGCGGCACCGAGCACCTCAACGGGCGTCTGGCCACGGGTCAGGCGCCCGTTGTGCGCCCGGTCGTGGTTGTGTAGAACACGAGGGGCCGCTTCAGTCGCACAACCACTCCGCGCTCTGCCACTACGCGTCTGGCCCTTCTGAGTGAGTGGTCGAGTCGAAGGCCTGTCCGTGTTCGTCAGCTCCTTGGGCTCTTCCGCTTTCCCTCCGGCGAGCGAAGGTGGTCATGCGAGTGACGCGTTCGGCCAAAGGAGCGACCTGGACCCCCTTGGGCATCGAAAGGCTGAGGGCTCGACGCAGGACCCTTGATGCTGGATCCGGTGCGCGGCCGGCGTCTTCTCGCTCCTCGCACCTGATGACGGCACCCCTTACGAGACGTGCACCCGCGGATCTGATCGGTTCGATCGGAAGATACGAGGGTGGGTCGGAGACAAGCGGAGATCGGGAGTAGTCGTCGTCCAGGCCCAGCGTCACAGAAGCCAGGGTGCGCCCGATCACGTGTGAGGGTACGACGCCGTTGCCGGCATAGCCGACGCCGTAGTGGATGTTGCGGTGCCGGCCGATGCCGCCGACCCACGGCATGCCGTGCTGGGACCGGTCTATCGGCCCTCCCCACGCCCAGTCGATCCGAGCCGACTTCATCGTCGGCATCATCCGCTGCATGTCCGCCGCGATCTCCCGTGTCTCACGACGATCATGGAAGTGCTCGGGGATGATGTGCCCCGCAAACCCGAGGCGCCCGCCCCCCCGGCCGAAGACCATGCGGTGATCGGCAGTCCTCTGACCGTAGTGGACCGCCGTCCGTGCATCGGCGAACGGGCGCCCTTGCGTCCATCCGAGCGCATCGAGGTCGCCCTCGCGCGGCTCGGTCGCGATGACGTGGGTCGGGATGATGAACAAGGTGCGACGCAGCTCGGAGACGCGGGCAAGCCACGACCCGCACGCGAGGATGATCTGGTCGGCGATGACCGAGCCGGCGAGCGTGTCGACCACGGCGGGTGCTTCGCGGTGGAGCTTCACCATGGGAGACGCCTCGAACACCTGGACTCCGGCGGCCTCCACAAGGCGTCTCAGGCCTTGAGCGAGGAGAGCCGGCTGGACCGAGCCCGCGTGCTCGAGGAGGTAGCCGCCGGAGGCCTCGGAGATGCCCGACATCTGCCTCGCCTCTTCGGCTGAGAGGACCCTCACCAGACTCCCTCTCCCCGCCGCTTCCATGCCGGCCACGGTCTCCAGCAAACCGCCGAGTTGGGCCTCGGACGTCGCGACGATCAAGCCTCCTCCCATCGCCAGGTCACAATCGATCGCCCCGTCACTGACCACCTGCGTCAGGTCGCTCAGACTTCGATGCGACAGGTCGAGCAAGGCGAGGGCATCGCTGGGGCCGTACAATCCAATGAGCGTCGGCAGAATGTCGTCCCACGCGTTGAGCCAGCCTCCGTTTCTCCCCGAGGCCCCATGCCCGCAGTAGGTCTGTTCGAGGAGTACGACGTCCAATTCGCTGGCCAGCTTCTTGAGCGACAGAGCCGACCACAGTCCCGTGAAACCACCCCCTACGACGCAGACGTCCGCGCGGATGGTCCGCGTGAGGGGCGTGATGGAGCGGACTGCGTCCCACCGAGGATCACCCCCCTGCCAGAAGACGCCGTCATTGACCGCGACACCTCGTCGACCTTCACTGCGTTCCACTTGCCCTCCCCTTTCCGGCGTGTCGCAAGTGACCCGAAACCCGATTCATCGGTCCGCCCTTCATCCTAGTCCCATCAACGGCTTCGGGGAAGGAACCGCCGAGCCCCTCTCACGGCGAGGCACCACGCGTCCACGACTGCGTCCACCCCACGTGTAGAATGGCGGGCGGATTCGCAGTGCATCGACGCGGATCGCTCACGCGGGTCGTCGCTGAGGGGTCCCGAGCCGGCGCCATGCGGTCAGTCGTGAGGTGGCGATGGAGGGGGTTGCGATGGCGACCATTCGGCGAGCCGACGTCATCGTCGTAGATCCGGGGATCTCCTTGCGTTGGACAGAGCGCGCCGAATCCTGCGCCGTCGGCACCACCATCCTGCGGCTGGTCGACAGCGACGGCGTGGAGGGCATCGCCGGCTCGGACTGCTCCACATTCGGGCGTGCGGACCGCTCCACGCTCGAGGCCGTTCGCTCGATGTGGCCCTGGCTCGAGGGACGCTCGATCGACTGCCGCGAGGCGCTCGCGGAGGACATGCGCGTCGGCGTCGTCTTCCCGTTTTCGACGGCCCCGCTGGCGCTCGTCGACGTCGCCCTGTGGGATCTTGCCGCCAAGCACGCCGGGCTCCCGCTCTGGAAGCTCCTCGGCGGAGCCCGGGAGCAGCTGCCCGCCTACGCGTCGTTGGAGACGATGCCGGCCGAGGCGGACTACGTGGACGTGGTCGGCAGGGCGCAGGCCGACGGCATCCGGGCCGTCAAGCTGCACGCCTTCGGCGAACCAGACCGCGACATCGCGCTGTTCGCCCTCCTGCGGGAGACCTACCCCGACCTGACATTCATGCACGACGCCGAGAGCGTCTACGACCACCGCGAGGCGCTCAAGGTGGGCCGGCGCTCGACGAGCTGGGCTGCCGCTGGTACGAGGCTCCGCTGCCGGACTTCGATCTCGAGGGCTACCGCGACCTGCGCCGGCGTCTGAACGTCCCCGTGCTGCCGGCCGGCTACGCCATGTGGGATGTGCGTCAGCTCGCGGACGCTCTGCGCGACCCGCCGTGGGACGCCTGCCGCTCGGAGATCATCTCGACCCTCGGCATCACCGCCCTGTGCAAGATGATGGGCTTGGCGCAGGCCTTCGACATGGACCTCGAGCCGGTCACCTACGGGCACTCGCTGTTGGCCATGGCCGGCCTGCACGTGACGCAGGCCTTCTCCAACGTCAGCTACTTTGAGCTGGCCTACCCGGTCGAGCCGTGGGAGTACGGCGCCGTGAACCCCGTGCGGCCCGATGCGGACGGGATGGTGAGGGCGCCCGACGGCGACGGGCTCGGCGTCGTCATCGACTGGGACGCGATCGAGGCGATCACCAGCTACAAGATCAGCCTCGGCCCCGAGTCCGTTCATGCCTGAGCGGATGCACGGATCAGGGGCGAGGATCGCGCATGTCCGTCGGACGCCCGGACGGCGATCGTACGGGCTCGACCCTCACGGGGAGCATCGCCGGCCTTCTGGGCAGCAGGCGCAGGACGCCGCCCTGGAGGTGAGCCCGGTGGACCGGTTCGACGTCGGCTACGTCCTCACGCAGTTCCCCGTGTTGTCGCGCACCAGTCACGACAGCAACAGCGGCGGGTTCTTCGCGACCACGAAGGAGACGGACCGGGGCATCCTCGACATGGCGGCCGACGACGGACTCGAGGAGGAGATCGACCTCGGCGAGCGGTCTCGCCAGGCGGGACGGCCGACGGGACCGAGCTCTGCAAGCACGCCCGGCGGCGGGCCTGCGGGCAGGATCACTCGCGACCGGCAGCGAGGCGACATCTGGAGCGCACACGCCGCCCTGCGGCGCCTGCGCCGGCCCAAGGTGGGCGCGGAAGAGACCGACTCAGGGAGCTGATCACATGGCGAGATTGACGGCGAGACTGCTCGACGAGGCGGAGCGCGAGACGCTCAACGAGCAGACGCTGACCGTGCTGGAGGAGGTGGGCATCGCCTACAACACGCCCGCGGCCATGGATCTGCTCGAGGGGACGGGGGCCGTGCTCGACCGCGAGCGCCTCTCGGCGCGGCTGCCGCGGGAGCTGGTCAGCCGTTGCCTGGAGACGACGCCGAGCCAGGTGCTGCTCGCCGCCCGCGACCCCGCCCACGACGTGTGGCTGGGGGACGGCAGCCTGAATGTCACGACCGACGGCACGGCGACGTACATCCTCGACGATGAGACCGGCGAGCGCCACGAGGGCAGCGCCGACGACCTGCGCACCATCATGCGCCTGTTCGACGCCCTGCCCGACGCCGACTACGTGTGGCCCACGCTCTCGGCCCGCGACCTTGACCCGCTGACGGCCAACCTGGAGATCGAAGCGATCGCGTTCCGCTCGTCCGCCAAGCATGTGCAGGACGAGGTGCGCGGGCCCGAGTACGTGGCGCCGCTGCTCGAGATGTTCGCTGCGGTGGCCGGCGCGCCGGTCGCCGAGCGGCCGGTCTTCTCGACGATCAACTGCACCGTCGCGCCGCTCGCCCACGACGGCCCGATGACGGAAGCGAGCATCGCCCTTGCCCGCGCCGGCGTACCGATCGCCATCATGCCGATGCCGCTGATGGGCACGACGGCGCCGATGACTGTGGCCGGGGTCACCGTCATCACGCTGGCCGAGCTGCTCTCGGCGGTGGTGCTCCTCCAGCTGGCGGCGCCCGGGTGCCCCCTGATCGCTTCGCCGGAGCCGGCCTCCGCCGACCTCCGCAGCGGGCGCTACCTCGGCGCCACGCCTGAGGGCGAAGCCACCTCACTGGCCTGCATCGAGATGAGCAAGCGCCACTACGGCCTGCCCACCCAGGGCGGCGGCATCGGCAGCGACGCCAAGGCGCCCGACTTTCAGGACGGCATCGAAGCGAAGGGCGTCCTCGATGCGCTTCTGGGCGCCGACTCACTCGTCGGACTGGGCTGCATCGACGGCGCCCAGACCACCAGCCTGGCGACGATCGTCCTGCACCATGACGCCGCCGGCCTGGTGAAGGAGCGAGTGCGGCGGACATCGTTCGATGCCGCCAGCTGTCTTGTCGACGACATCCGCGCCGTGGGTTCGGGCGGTCACTACCTTGGGCGGCGCAGCACGCGAGAGCACGCACGCGACGTCTGGGAGCCCACCGTCCTGCGCCGCGGCACGTTCGAGGCGTCTTGCGGCCGCACGCTGGTCCAGGACGCGCTCGAGCGGGCGCGCGAGCTGCTGGCCACGCACGAGGTCCTGCCGCTGCCCGACGACGTCGATCGCCACATCGACGAGGTCATCGCCACCCACCGGCGACTGGCCGCCGGCACGGCGTAGGCCGGGGCGGATCGGTGAGGGCTTGGGCCCCTGGCCCGGCAGACCCAGCCTACGGCCGGCGCTGCAGGGTGCGAAGGCCTCCCGTTCCGTTTTCATGACCGGACGAGCCGCCCGGTGTCTGCACGACATGGCCGACCATGGGGCAGCATCAGCTTTGGCGGCAGGGCAGGGGGGCTCATCATCGGAGACAGCTGTCCGGCCGGCTCGTGACACGCGGCCGCTTGTGGTGCTACGGTCTGCCTGATCTGGCTCGCCCGCAGCGTGATCGTGCACGCGCAGCCGCCCTGCCGCCCATGAAGGCCACCGCAATGCAGCGATGACCACCATCATCCTCAGCCTCTCCACTGCGCTCAGCTACGCGCTGCAGGACTACCTGATGATGCCGGTGGCGCGTGCGGCCTCGGTGATCGCGGGGGTCCTCTGGATCAGGGTCGTAGCCGTGCTCGCCGTCGCGGCCGTCGCGGCGATCATCGGCGACTTGCCATCGGGCGGCGAGGAATGGCGTGCCGCCGGCTTCGCCGCCCTCGGCGGGGTCTTCGAGGTCGCGGCCTTCCTGGCGTGGCTCACGGCGCTCAGCCGCGGCCAGCTGTCGGTGGTTTCCCCCCTCGGGTCCATCTCGAGTGCCTTCACGGTCGTCTTCGTCCTCATCATCGGGCAGTCCGTGTCGAGCGCCGTCTGGGTCGCGCTGCCGCTGGCCGTGGTGGGGGGCGCGCTCACCTCCTTCGAGCCGGCCGACGACGGCAGCCGTTCGCGGTCGGCCGCCGCCGGCGCGGGGTGGGCGGTCCTGGCGGCCGCGGTCTTCGGCGTGGTCACCATCCTCTTCGGCGAGGCCTCGGCGCTGGCGCCGATCACCGTCGCGCTGTTCGCGGGCCTGGCCACGGTTCTCGCGACCGTGCCGCTGGCGGTGGCGCTGCGCGCGTGGCGCCTGCCGGTGCGGTTCCGTCGACGCGTGGGGGCCTGCGGGCTGATGGACGCTGGAGCCCTCATCGCGTTCGCCGCGGCGACGGCCATCGGTCCGCTGCCGGTGGTCGGCATCATCGTCGCCCAGACCGGCACGATGGCCGTCTTGCTCGGCATGGTGCTGCTCGGCGAGCGACCCAGCCGCACGCAGATGCTCGGTATCGTGCTCACCCTCGCTGCCGTCACGCTGCTCGGCGCCGTCTCGTAGGGAGGCGGCACGAAGTCGGCTGGGTCGTCTCCTTGGCCTGGGGGTCGCGCCCGAGCGTACTCGCAGCCTGGGCTGCACCAGCCGGAGCGGTCGAGGGTGTAGCCTTGAGTCGTCCCGGGAGCTGCGAGGGCTCTCGACGCGGTGGGGAGACGCCTGCAGAGTGATGATTCGGCGGGGCGGGCTACCTCGACGAGAAGCCGGCGCGACGGCCGGCGATCAGACTGGAGGAGAGAGCGAGGATGGCGAAGCAGCGGAGCAAGGCGCAAGAGGAACCCGGCGGCGCGACGCGCGCGGCCGTGTATTGGCAGGGCGGCGACCCGCGCTGGCAGCTGCGCGACATGGTGCCCCTGACGAGCACCGAGCGCGCCGACGTGTGCATCGTCGGCGGCGGGTTCACCGGCCTCTGGACGGCGATCTCGATCAAGCGTCTCGCGCCCGCGACAGACGTCGTGGTCGTCGAGCGGGAGTACTGCGGGGCCGGCGCCAGCGGCCGCAACGGCGGCTGGGTGAACGGCTGGGACGACGCCCTGCCCAAACTCGTCGCCCACTTTGGCCGGGACGCCGCGCTATGGCTCCTCGATGCCTCCCAGCGCGGCCTCGACGACATCCGTGACACCGTGCGCGACGAGGCCATCGACTGCGACCTGGCGTTCGAGGGCGGCCTCGTCGTGGCGCTCTCCCCGGCCCAGATCGACGGCGTCCTCGAGGCCGCGGTCCTGGCGCGCGAGCTGGGTCGCGACGGTCTCTTCCGCGTCCTCAGCAAGGACGAGGCGGTCGACCTGTCGGGCGCGCCCGCGGCGGAGGCCGGCGTGGTGATCGCGCAGGCCGGCCGCGTCCAGCCCGCGCTCCTGGTCCAGGGGCTGCGCCGGCTGGCGCTCGCGGCCGGCGTGCGCGTCTACGAGGCCACGCCGATGGTCGGCCTGCAGCGCACGCTGCCCGCCGTCGTCACGACCCCCACCGGGAGCGTGACCGCCGAGAAGGTCATCCTCGCCTCCGGCGTCCGGCTCTCGGCCATCGCCGAGCTGCGCCGCACCGTCTTCATCATCCCCTCGCACGTCGTCGCGACGGCGAGCTCGCCGGACGCGCTGGACCGCCTCGGCTGGGCGGCCGGCCGTCCCTTCGGCGACGGACGCACCGCGGTGCACTACGCGCAGCGCACCTCAGACGACCGCGTCGTCTTCGGCCGCGGCGGCGGGCGCCTCGGGTACGGCGGCCGCGTCATCGCGGCCCACTACCACGACGCCGGGGAGATCGCCGAGATCGTCGCGGACATGCGCGCCATGCTGCCGGCCACGCGCGAGCTGGCGGTGGAGTGGCGCTGGGGCGGGCCCATGGAGCGCACCCAGCACGGCATCCCCTGGGTCGGCACCCTGGGCAAGTACCGCAACATCCACTACGGCATGGGCTACGCCGGCAACGGCGTCACGTCGTCCAACCTGATCGGCCGGACGCTGGCGTCGCTCTCCTTGGGACTCGAGGACGACTACGCACAGTCGCCGCTGGTCTCCGCGCCGCCGACCTACCTGCCACCGGAGCCCGTCCGCTCGGCCGGCGCGCGCGTCGTGCGCAGCGCCATCGAGCGCTGCGAGGTGCTGGAGGACCAGGGTCGCAGACCCGACCCGGTGTCGCGGGCGCTGCGGCGCTGCCTCGACATCTCCACGCCGAAGGGCGTCACGCTTTGGCGTTGGGACAGGATGGACTGATCCGCAGCGGCTCCAACGACGCCGCGCGGGCGGTGCATCGACGTTGCCCGCCGTGGCACAGTCCGGATGGGAAGCCTCGGACACCGGTCGGCGGGCTACAATGCCTGCACGACGAGGAGGCGTGGCGGTGGACGCACGACACTACCGCTTCAGCGTGGGGAGCTTTGAGTGCCTTGCGATCAGCGACGGGGCGCTGGTGTCCGAGCCGCCGGAGGCCCCTGGGCCGATACTGTTCGCCAATGCGCCACCGGCCGATCTTGACGCCGCCGTCCGTGAGTCGGGCGGCTCGACGCCGTGGACGCGGTGGACGGAGGAGATCACCTGTCTCCTGGTCGACACCGGCGCGCAGAAGATCCTCCTTGACGCCGGCGCCGGCGGGCTCGACCCGGCGACCGGAAGGCTCGTCGAGAACCTCGCCGACGCCGGCGTCGCCCCATCTGACATCGACATGGTCATCCTTTCGCACGGCCATCCGGACCATGTCGGCGGCCTGATCGGTCCTGACGGTTCGCTCGTCTTCCCGACGGCCCGCGTCCTCCTGTCGAGAAGGGAGTGGAGGTTCTGGATGGAGGGCGAGGCTGATCGGGTGTTGCCCGCCGATGCGGCGGCGTTCCTCGTCGAGCTCGCGCGTCAGACGTTTCCCATGCTCGAGCACTGCCTCGAGCTCGTCGACGAGGAAGGCGAACCGATCAACGGGGTGCGCTATTGGCCAACACCTGGTCATACGCCCGGCCACCTTGCCGTGGAGTTGTCGTCGCGCGGCGAGCGGCTCCTCGTCATCGGGGACCTGGTCCTCCACCCCCTGCACGTGGCGCACCCAGAGTGGCACTCCGTGTTCGACGCCGACCCCGTCCTCGTCACGCAGACACGGCGGACTCTGTTCGCGAAGGCCGCCGACGAGGTCTGCCTGGTCCACGCCTTCCACTTCCCCTTCCCCGGCTTGGGCCGGGTCAGCGTCACGAGAACCGGCTACTCGTGGCGCGGCGCCCCGTAGAGTGCGCGCGCCTGGCGATGCCCCCTTCAGCATCCGGCGCGGTGGGGTTGCGGCTGCATCAGCCTGCTACTGCTCGGGGGACCTCGGTATCCGGCCGTTCGCCCGGTGTCGTCCGAATCGGCGAAGTCGCCGGCGATCTGCCCACAGGATCCGGTGTCAAGCGCCGCGCGTCGTCGACTCCGGGGCCGATCTCGGCGCGCACAACGGCGAATGCCACGTCGGCTGCGACTCACGCTGCCATACTGGCAGTCGGGCAGCATCCTCGGCTGTCCCAGCGGAGCGCGTTCCTCACTACGGGAGGTACGGCAGATGTCTGCGTCGAGGATCCTGGGATATGCGGCGATGGCGGCGGGCCAGCCACTTGAACCCCTCGAGTACAAGCCGCCGGAGCTCGGAGAACATGACGTCGGCATCTCCGTCACTCACTGCGGCGTCTGTCACAGCGACATCCACGCCGTCGACGACTACTACGGGATCACCGACTACCCCTTCGTGCCCGGGCACGAGATCGTCGAGCACGTGTCGGCCGCCGCTCGCGCGGTCTCCGGGCTGAAGCCAGGCGACCGGGTCGGCGTCGGCTGGCAGGGCCGGTCCTGCGGGCAGTGCGAGTGGTGTCACAAGGGGGAGGAACAGCTCTGCCTGGACATCGTCCCGTCAGGCACATGGGTGCCCTACGGCGGCTTCTCGTCCTCCGTGGTCGTTGACGGGGGCTTCGCGTATCCACTGCCTGAGACCATGCCCTCCGAGGTCGCCGCCGTGCTCATGTGCGCCGGCGTCGCCGTCTACGGGCCGCTCAGCACAGCACCGGACGGAGTCCGCGCAGACGGTGGCCGTCGTCGGAGTGGGGGCCTCGGTCATCTGGCCATCCGATTCGCGCATGCCCTCGGCTACGAGGTCGTGGCGGTATCCTCCCAGCCGGAGAAGGAAGAACAGGCGCTCGCGTTCGGTGCAGACCGCTTCATCGACTCGAACGACCGCGAGAGCCTGAGACGGGTCGCGCTCAGCTTCGACCTTGCGTTGTGCACGGCAGGCGGCGGGGTGGACTGGGAAGCGATGCTTGCGACCTTGCGGAAGAGAGGCAAGCTGGTGCTCGTCGGCTTCCCGGATGTGGCCTTCAACTCGACCAATCTGGTAGCCCGCGAGCTGACCATCACGGGCTCCTTCCTCGGCGATCGAGCCACGATGCGCGAGATGCTCGCCTTCGCGCAGGACCGGGGCATCACGCCCGAGATCGAGCTGATGCCCATGTCGCAGGTGAACGAAGCCATCCAGCGCCTGAGGGAGAACGAAGCGCGGTACCGCATCGTGCTGGTCAACGAGACCGCGCGCCGCCCGCCGTCGCGCGTTGTCTCGTGAGGCGGCGGCTATTCCCTTTCGCGACGTTGTCGGGCGACCGCGACGGGGCTACTGTGTGAACAACGCGTTCGGCACGCCGGCGCTATCGTTGTGTGCGGACGGGGCGAGGCATCCGGGATGTGGTCTCTGGTATGCTCGCGTCCTTCCATGAGGGGACGAGATTCATGAGCACCACCGTGCGATCCGAGCACGGACCCGCTTCGCGAGGAGCCGGTCGAGAACGGCTTCGTTGCGTCCGGCGTCTCGTTCCTCGGCTGCCGGACCGTTCGTCGATCGTGCCACGCGCCCTGCGGCCCGTCGTCGTGCTCGGCCTCGCCTTTCTCTGCGTCGGCACTACCCCGGCGGAGGCCGCCACGACGCCGTGGTCGCCGGTGGCCTCGCCGTGGGGCTCGTCGTGGGCCGTCAACGACGTCTACGCCTTCGGCGCCACGGGCCTGGCCGCGGCCGGCGACGACGGCCACATCGGCATCACGCGCAACGGCGGCGGTTCCTGGAGCGTGGTCGTGCCCGGCGGTCTCGAGTCGGCGGTGCTCACGGCGATCGCGGTCGACAGCTCCGGGCACGGCGTCGTCGCGTCGGGCGGCCTGCTGCGCGTGAGGGACGATTGGGCGAGCGCGTGGCATAAGCCGTCCTACAACGGGCCCAGCCCGAGGGAGGCGATCAACGACGTCGCGCTGCGCGGTTCCCTTGGCGTGGCGGTCGGCGACGACGGATTGATCTTGACGAGTGATGACGCGGGCGCGACGTGGAGCACGCCCGATTCGCCGACCTCCAGCTCCCTCACCTCGGTGGCGATCGCCGGCGACGGCACGGCCGTCGCCGGCTCCGCGGCCGGCGAGATCCTCGTCGGCGGCGCCGGCGACTGGGCGATCGTCGGCACCGTGGCGGGACGCGTGACTTCTGTCTCCGCATCCACCGACCCGGCGTGGGGCGACGGTCAGCCCGACCTCTTCGCGGCCACCGGCGGTGACGTCCTCGGCAGCGACGACGCGCTCACGTTCACGTCATTGCCGGGACTGCCGGACCTGAGCTCCCAGTCGTGGCCGGCGATGGCCTGGCCGGGCTTGCCCGACGGATCCCTCGTCCTCGCCGGCAGTCCCAACACCGGCTTCTTCGAGCCCGTGACCCAGCTCTGGCTGAGCGGGTCCACGGGACTGAGTGGCACTGCGTGCGCCGTCGCTCCGGGGAGCCAGAGCGTCGCCTACGTTCTCGGGACCGACAGCCGCCTCGTCCGGACGTTGAGCGCCGGCCGAGAGCCCGCTACCGTTCGGCTCAGCCGCGCGCGCATCCTGGTCGGAGCCAGCTCCCGCCTGACAGCGACGGTGCGCGTCGGCGCGCCGGGCGTGGTGCGTCCTGCGCCAGCGCGTTCCCGGCCGCTCCTGGTCGACGGTGCAGAAGGTCTCGTGGACGTCGGGCGATTGGGGCCGAAGCCTGTCGTTCCTCCTCAAGCCGCGACTCACGCACGAGTACCGTCTTGATTTCGAGTACGGGCAGACCACCGCAGTACTGACCGGACCAGCCAGGGTCGTCGTCACGCCGAAGATCAGCACGACCACGGCGAGCTTGAGTCTGCGCGTCGGCGACGTCTACCGGATCTCCGGCTCCGTCACACCTACGCTTCGCGGAGAGACGGTATACCTGTACACCGATCGCGGCGGGAGCTGGCGACCGGTCAGCTTGGGAGGTTCCGCCAGTCTGCGAGACGGGCGCACCTGGGCGAGTCGCCAGTTCGGGACACCGAAGGCCGAGACGTATCACCTGCAGGCGCGCCTGCGGGCCACAAGCACCCACGGCGGGGCCCGGAGCCGAGTCGTGACCATCACGGTCCGCTGAGCTGAGGGGTTGAGCGGCGACACGTTGAACGCACGGGGAGCGGGGAGGTACCGGTGAGCAACTTGCGTAGCCTACGGGTCTTGGTGACCGTCGTGCTCGTCCTTGCCACGGCGGTCGCGCTGGTGCTCGTCGGCGCTGGTCTCGTGATGGCGGCCGACCCGCTCGCCCCCGGCGACACCTGGGTCATCACGGCGAGCGCCGGACCGGGCGGCAACATCGATCCTTCGGGCGATGTCCCGGTCGTCGAGTCAGCCGACCAGACGTTCTCCATCTCCCCGAACACCGGCTACGAGATCGCTGACGTGCTCGTTGACGGCACCTCGGAAGGTGCGGTGGCGAGCTACACGTTCACGAACGTCACTGCGGACCACACGATCAGCGCCTCCTTCGCGCGCCTGACCTACAGCCTCACCTACAGCGCCGGCGCGGGCGGCAGCGCTCACCGGCGACACCTCGCAGACCGTCGCCTACGGCGAGGACGGCACCGCCGTCACCGCCGATCCCGACACCGGCTACCGCTTCACCGCCTGGAGCGACGGCGTCACGACCGCCACGCGCACCGACACGAACGTCACCGCGAACCTCGCCGTCAGCGCCGCCTTCGCGCGCCTGACCTACAGCCTCACCTACAGCGCCGGCGCGGGCGGCAGCGCTCACCGGCGACACCTCGCAGACCGTCGCCTACGGCGGGGACGGCACCGCCGTCACCGCCGATCCCGACACCGGCTACCGCTTCACCGGCTGGAGCGACGGCGTCACGACCGCCACGCGCACCGACACCAACGTCACCGCGAACCTCGCCGTCAGCGCCGCCTTCGCGCGCCTGACCTACAGCCTCACCTACAGCGCCGGCGCGGGCGGCAGCCTCACCGGCGACACCTCGCAGACCGTCGCCTACGGCGAGGACGGCACCGCCGTCACCGCCGATCCCGACACCGGCTACCGCTTCACCGCCTGGAGCGACGGCGTCACGACCGCCACGCGCACCGACACGAACGTCACCGCGAACCTCGCCGTCAGCGCCTCCTTCGCGCGCCTGACCTACAGCCTCACCTACAGCGCCGGCGCGGGCGGCAGCGTCACCGGCGACACCTCGCAGACCGTCGCCTACGGCGAGGACGGCACCGCCGTCACCGCCGATCCCGACACCGGCTACCGCTTCACCGCCTGGAGCGACGGCGTCACGACCGCCACGCGCACCGACACGAACATCACCGCGAACCTCGCCGTCAGCGCCTCCTTCGCGCGCCTGACCTACAGCCTCACCTACAGCGCCGGCGCGGGCGGCAGCGCTCACCGGCGACACCTCGCAGACCGTCGCCTACGGCGAGGACGGCACCGCCGTCACCGCCGATCCCGACACCGGCTACCGCTTCACCGGCTGGAGCGACGGCGTCACGACCGCCACGCGCACCGACACGAACGTCACCGCGAACCTCGCCGTCAGCGCCGCCTTCGCGCGCCTGACCTACAGCCTCACCTACAGCGCCGGCGCGGGCGGCAGCGTCACCGGCGACACCTCGCAGACCGTCGCCTACGGCGAGGACGGCACCGCCGTCACCGCCGATCCCGACACCGGCTACCGCTTCACCGGCTGGAGCGACGGCGTCACGACCGCCACGCGCACCGACACGAACGTCACCGCGAACCTCGCCGTCAGCGCCGCCTTCGCGCGCCTGACCTACAGCCTCACCTACAGCGCCGGCGCGGGCGGCAGCGTCACCGGCGACACCTCGCAGACCGTCGCCTACGGCGAGGACGGCACCGCCGTCACCGCCGATCCCGACACCGGCTACCGCTTCACCGCCTGGAGCGACGGCGTCACGACCGCCACGCGCACCGACACGAACGTCACCGCGAACCTCGCCGTCAGCGCCACCTTCGCGCGCCTGACCTACAGCCTCACCTACAGCGCCGGCGCGGGCGGCAGCGCTCACCGGCGACACCTCGCAGACCGTCGCCTACGGCGAGGACGGCACCGCCGTCACCGCCGATCCCGACACCGGCTACCGCTTCACCGGCTGGAGCGACGGCGTCACGACCGCCACGCGCACCGACACCAACGTCACCGCGAACCTCGCCGTCAGCGCCACCTTCGCGAGCCTGACCTACACGCCTCACCTACAGCGCCGGCGCGGGCGGCAGCGTCACCGGCGACACCTCGCAGACCGTCGCCTACGGCGAGGACGGCACCGCCGTCACCGCCGATCCCGACACCGGCTACCGCTTCACCGCGCTGGAGCGACGGCGTCGACGACCGCCACGCGCACCGACACGCAACGTCACCGCGAACCTCGCCGTCAGCGCCACCTTCGCGACGCCTGACCTACACGATCACCTCCTGCGCCGGGGCCCACGGCACCATCAGCCCGCTGGGCGCGCAGACCGTCGACCCACGGCGCCGAGCCAGGCCTTCACCATCGACCCGGCGACCGGCTACCACGTCGCCGACGTGCTCGTCGACGGCGTCTCGGTCGGCGCCCGCACCTCCTACACGTTCACCAACGTGACCGCGGACCACACGATCAGCGCCACCTTCGCGATCGACACCTTCACGATCACCGCCAGCGCCGGGGCCCACGGCACGCATCAGCCCGCTGGGCGCGCAGACCGTGGACTACGGCGCCACCCAGGCCTTCACGATCACAGCGGCGAAGGGTTACTACATTGCCGACGTGCTCGTCGACGGCGTCTCCATCGGTCCAGTCCCGAGCTACAGCTTCAGCCAACGTCACCGCCAGCCACACGATCAGCGCCAGCTTCGCGCGGGCGTGCAGACGAGGATCGAGGTCAGCGCGAGGAAGACCATCGTCGACTACGGGGCCTCCACCGTGCTCCGCGGCGTGCTGTGGGACTCCAGCGATCCTCTGGGCGAGGTAGGCATGGGCGGCCGGTCCGTCACGGTGCAGTCAGCGTCGTCGACCGCAGGACCGTGGGTGGACCTGCAGACGCTGACGACCAGCGCGGACATAGCCTCCGTGGGCACCTTCAGTCTGACCGTCACGCCGACGAGCTCGATCTACTACCGGGTGCGCTTCGTGGCTGAAGCGGGCTCGAACTACGGTGACTCGCTCAGCTACATGGTGCGGGTGGGCGTGCGGCCGCTGCTGGGCGTACCCAAGGTGCCGTCGTCGGTGAGGTCGCGGCGGTCGTTCACCGTGTACGGCACGCTCAGGCCGCACTTCCCGGCAGGCGAGAGGACCGTCAAGGTCAAGGTCTACCGCTACAAGAACCGTCGCTGGGTCTTCGTCAAGCAGGTCTCGGCCACCAACGCCGACAGCGGCAGCAACACCAGGTACGCCGTGAAGGTCAAGCTGATCACGAAAGGCAAGTACCGCTTCAGGGCGTACACGGTCGCGACGGCCACGTGGGCCGGAGACACGACCCCGCTCAGTACGGTGCTCACAGTCCGGTGATGGAGCCGCTCGTCCGTCGCGCGGCGCTGCGCGATCGAGGGCCGTCTCACGAGGGGCGCGATGCATGAGTGCTACCTCCGCAGGTCCTGGTCAGACGCGGTGGATCGCCGTGAGATGCCAGTCAGCCGGGGAAGAGGGGGGAGCGTGGGGCTGAGTGAGCGTCTGGTCGCCTCCGTCACCGCCATCCGCCATCGAGGGCAGCGTCTGGCGCAGCTCCACCGCGAGCTGCTGAGCAGCGAACTCAGGGAGACGGGGCGGCAGTTCGGCACCGCGGTCGGCCTTTGGACGAGGGCCTGACCCGGCGCGATGGACGCCAGCGAGTTCAAGGCATCGAAGGCAGGGCGGGTCGTCACCTGCCCCGAGGGTCACGCCGCCTTCGTGCCGGCGCCGCTGCCGCCCAAGCTGACCTTCACGAGGGAGCTCGTCGTGGCGTTGTCGCGCGCCGACGCCGCCCTGGGCGCGCTCTCCGGGCTCGGCGCCAGTCTGCCCGATCCAGCGGTGCTGACGGCGCCGTTCCTGCGCCAGGAGGCGCTGTTCTGCTCGCGGATCGAGGGCGCCGACGTGACCCTCACGGAGCTGCTGCTCCGCGAGGTCTCCGCGACGCCCGCCGGCCCCCGCCTCATCCAGGTCGACCGCGTGTGGAACGCGCTCGCGACCCTCATGTACGGGATCGAGTCTCTCGTCTCGCACCCGCTCGATCTGGATCTGATCCGCAGCCTGCACGAGCGCCTCTCGCGCGGCGAGCCGGCCACGGCCACGGCGCCGGGCGAGTTCAGGACCACGCAGAACTGGATCGGGCCGCCTGGGTCGACCCTGGCCGACGCCACCTACGTGCCTCCGCCGCTCCCGCAGATGCACGCCCGGCTGCGGCAGCTCGACGTCTTCATGGGCGAGCGTGGCCGGCTGCCCGACCTCGTGCAGTGCGCGATGGTCCACGCGCAGTTCGAGTCCATCCACCCGTTCATCGGCGGTAACGGGCGGCTGGGCCGCATCATCATCGCGCTCTTCCTCGCCGAGCGCGGACGGCTCTCTCAACCACTCCTGTACCTGTCGGCCTACCTCGAGGCGCATCGTCGCGACTACTACGCTCTGCTCCAGCGCGTGCACACGCACGGCGAGTGGCTGCCCTGGCTGCTCTTCTTCCTCGACGGGGTGCGCGAGACGGCGGAACGCGCCTACGCGCAGGCGCGCACGCTGATCCGCGAGTACGCCCGTTACCGGGTGCAGAGCGACGAGAGGCTGCACGAGCTCGTGGACGAGCTCTTCGTGTCGCCGTACACGTCGGTGCCCGAGGCACGGCGCACGCTGAGGGTGGGCGACGGCGCGGCCCGGCGGGCCGTGGCGCGGCTCAAGGACGCCGGCCTGCTCGTGCCGGTACCGGGCGCGAGCCGCCCTCGTCTCTGGGTGGCGCCGTCCATCCTCGACGCCATCGAGGAGCCCATCGAGTCCATCGTCGGCGGCGCCGACGAGGTGCCGGCGGGCGAGCCGCAGAAGTCGTGGCTCAGGTGGTATCACAGGCCGGGTCGCCGGGCCGACCGCCTGATGAGCGAGGCCATGGCGATCATCGACGCGGCCTACCGCGCCGGCGTGGACGTACGGCTCGCCGGCGGCCTCGCCATACGCCGCCACTGCATCGACCTCGAGTTCATGGACCGCGAGTACTCGGACGTCGACCTCATCGGCCTCTCGGAGCAGAGGGAGGCGCTGTCTGGGGTCATGAGCGATCTCGGCTACGTCGAGAACCGCTACGTCAGCCACGCGACCGTTGGGGCGCAGCTGCAGTTCGTGAGGAAGGAGGCGCTTCGCGCCGCGCCGCCCGAACGCCTGGAGGCGCCCGACGAAGGGGTGGCGCCCGAAGCAATGGCGGCGCCCGAGGAAGCCGCGGGGCCCGACGGCGTGGAGGCGCCCGACGACGTGAGAGCGTCCGCCAGGTCCCTCGTCGACCATGTCGACGTCTTCCTCGACGTCATGAGGATGGACCACGACATCGACATCCGCGACCGGCTGGAGCTCGACGAGTACGCGATCTCGCCGGTCGACGCCCTCATCGCCAAGGCGCAGATCGGCAGGATCAACCAGAAGGACATCCACGACATCATCGCCCTGTTCAAGGATCTGCCCCTGCGCGAGATCGACGACGACCTGTCGATCTACGTCCCCTACCTCGCCGAGGTGTGCGCCGCGGACTGGGGCCTCTACACCGACATCACGACGAACCTGCGGATCGTCCTGGACTGGCTCGGTGACTACGGCCTCTCGGAGGAGGAACGCGCGCGCGTCTACGGGCGCGTCACGGCCGCCCTCGAGGCCATCGAGGACGAGCAGAAGACGCGGCGCTGGCAACTGCGCGCGCGCGTCGGTAAGCGAGCCGCGTGGCGACGCGAGGTCGAGGGTACCGAGAGCACGCCGGTCGTCGTCTCACCGGAGTGAGACCGGCGGCGCGGTCTGAAGCTGCACCAACAGTTGGCCGCCTGGTGCAGGAGCCTGACGGTCAGGGACGGCTGATCCGCCTGGCAAGACGTCGCCGCGAGCGCGGCGCGCTCGCGGCGACGTCCATCACACCTCCAACGACCTGTCCCTCACGGTCGCAGGGAAGTAGGACGGCCACCACCTGACGACCGTGATTCCGTGTCAGTTGATCTGCGTCTCGAAGCTGCGGGTGACCCGCAGGCCGCGGTTGCCGAGTTCCTGGATGAAGGCGTCGCGGACCGGGCGATCGAGGATCTCGGGAACGACGACGCCCTTCTGCTTGACCATGTCCTTGACCATGAACTCGGAGTAGATCGACGCCGGCGTCGAGGTCCCGTAAGAGACGGACGTGGCGCCGGGGATGCGCTCGGTGATCCACTGGATCGTGGGCGTGAAGACGGAGTAGTTCCACTTGGCCGGCTTGCCGTCCTTCTCGCCCCAGGCGTCGCAGAGGATGATGCCGTAGTCCTGGATCTCTCCGGCCTCGACCAGGCGCTTCATCTCGGCCGGCGCGGGGTTCGGGGACAGCGTGGCGCAGTAGACGTCGATGGGCCGGACCATGACCCCGTTCACCAGCACGGGCTCCTTGCTCGCCATGCCGCTGGCCACGAACGCCTCGTCGGCGTTGACTGCCGCTTCGTCCATGCCGAGCTTGAAGGTGACGTTCTTCAGGCCCTTGTCTCCGAAGTGCCTGGGCAGGAAGCGCGGGAGCGTCGAGAGCTCCTCGTGGTCGTGCGCGATCACGCAACCGCGGCCGAACGGCGCCGGGAACTCGTAGTACTCGCGCAGCCCGAACGGCTGCTCGCGCTTGTACTTGCCGTCCTGGAAGGTCAGCGGCGGCGTGGCGCAGTCCGTGTAGTACGTCCACACCGACCACATCTGCAGCGGCACGGGGCTCTCGAGGACCGCGTAGTCCCTGATGTGGATGTCGGTGCAGACGTCGAGGTCCTCGTAGGCGTTGCCGGCGAAGGTGCTGCTGACGCCGGGGTCCATGCCGGTGCAGGAGAGCATCGTCAGGCCGGCCTTCTTGAACTCGCCGTCAAGCTCGAACTGGGCCAGTGTGGCCTCGTCGATCGTCTTGTCGATCAGCGTGCCGGTCGCCATGTCCTGGTAGCTGACGCCGACGGCCAGACAAGCCTCGGCGATCGCCATGTTGAACTCGGGGATCGTGGCGTTCATCACCAGCTTGCAGCCGGCCGCCGCCTTCTTGACCGCCTCGACGTCGGAGGCGTCGAGGGCGATCGCCTCGGTCTTGCCGCCGCCCACCTGGTCGGCGACCGCGCGCGCCCGCGCTTCGTCGACATCGCCGAGGACGATCCTGGAGATCTCCGGACAGCGGGCCAGGTTCCAGGTGACGACGTGACCCTGCGCTCCCGCGCCTACGATGAGGACTTTCATGACTTCCTCCCTTGCGGTCCCCCACTCCCACCGCCAGCCGGGCAGGTGCCGCCAGTCGCGCAGGAACAGTCAGGACGATTCCGCTCCCGTGCCCCGATGAGGGGTCGGGAGAGGCCCTGTTGCATCCTTCGTCGGGGATGCTATGGGGGTGACTGTCGACTGTCAACCGTCTTCATCCCCGCCGAGAGCGCGCCGAGCCGCATGGACCGTGCCCGTCCGTGGCCCGGGTGGCGACCGACTCTGTCCTCGCCTGTCGGCGAGGTGTACTCGATGCCGTGCCCCAGCGTCCCCAAGACCCCTGTGCGGCTCCGGCACATCCTTGCCACTGCGGCTCCGGCAGGTGCGTGGCACTTCAGGACGCGGCTCCGCTTGCCGGGCGACGGTGGCTCCGACATGATCGACGCGACGGCGATGACCGACACGCGGTGCCCCCATCACTCAGAGCCGTCTTGAGGACGGGAGCCGACCAAGCCAAGACCCGTGCCAACCAGTCGTCGACGGGAGTAGCATGAGAAGCGCCGGGTCACGTGATGCCAGTCAAGGGGGGGCCATGTTCGAGCATCCGTTCCGTCAGGTTCTCAGGCTGCCGCTGAAGGCGGTCGCCGCCTCGCTCGTGTGTCTCGTGATCGGGAGCGCAGCGGCGGGCGCCGCCTGGAGCGCCTCGCCGACGCCCTCCGCGTCGCCGTCGAGCGGCGAGCTGGTCTATCGCATCGGCATCGCCCAGGACGTCGTCGACGGTATGAACCCCTTCAGCTCCCAGAGCTCGATCGCGTGGGAGAGCTTCCGTCTCGGCTACAACTTCCTCACCTGGTACGACGGCGACTACAAGCCCGTGCCCGACGCCGCCGAGAGCTGGGAGGTCAGCTCCGATGCCCTGCGCTGGACCTTCCACCTGCGCCCGGACCTCAAGTGGAGCGACGGCCGGCCGCTGACCGCGCGCGATGTCGCTTTCACCTACAACCTGATCCTCGACACGCAGCATTGGATGTACATCCAGTACCTGGTGGGCGTGACCAGCGTGACGGCGCCCGACGACCTCACCGTCGTGATCGCGACCGAGAAGCCCAACTCCGGCATGCTGGCGCTGTACATCCCGATCCTGCCCGAGCACGTCTGGAGCAAGGTCGATCCCGACAAGCTCGACTACTTCAAGAACCTGCCGTTCGTCGGCTCGGGCCCGTTTCGCGTGACGGAGGTCAAGAAGAGCCACTGGACGACGCTCGAGGCCAACCCGGACTATCCCGAGGCGCTCGGCGGGCCGCCCAACATCCAGACCGTGCGCTTCGAGATCTACCAGACCGTCGACACCATGGTCGCCGACTACAAGGCCGGCACCCTCGACGCCATCAGCTCGTTCACGGCCCTCGACTACGAGACCCTCAAGGACATGCCGGGCACCGCCGTCGACGCCGGGCCGGCGATCGGCTTCCACCAGCTCAGCTTCAACTGCTGGGATTCGCCCGATTCGAAGGGCAATCCGCTGACGCGCGACGTGAACATCCGCCAGGCGGTCGCCTGGGCGATCGACAGGGAGAAGATCAACACCATCTCGATGGGCGGGCTCTCCGTGACGGGCGCGGCGATGTTCGGCCCGGCTCAGCCCTTCTGGCAGTGGACGCCGCCGGCCGACCAGGCCTACAGCTACGACCCCGAGAAGGCCAAGCAGATCCTCGAAGCGGCCGGCTACGTCGACGAGCAACGGCGACGGCGTGCGCGAGGCGCCGGGCGGCGAGCCGCTCGCCTTCCGCTTCGTCGCCCTGAACGAGTATCCGGAGGACCTCAGCGCCGCCAAGATGATCGTGGGGTGGTGCCGCGACGTCGGCATCAAGTTGAAGCTCGACCAGATGGCGGAGGGCGCCTTCTACGACCAGTTCTACGACAACGCCAACTACGACCTGTTCATCTGGAGCTGGGGCGGCGACATCGACCCGGGGTTCATGCTCTCCACGTACACCACGACGCAGATCATGAACAACAGCATGAACCAGTACTCCAATCCCGAGTACGACGCGCTCTACGACCAGCAGGCCCAGGCTCTCGACCCCGCGAACCCCAGTGACCTGAGCAAGCGGCAGGCGATCGTCTTCGCGATGCAGGAGATCATCCACCGCGACTGCCCCGACATCGTGCTCTGGTACAACGTCAACCTGGCGGCCTACCGGACCGACCGGTGGTCGGGGTACGTGAGCGCGCCCGGACCGGAAGGGGCCCCGTTCTGGAACATGATCCGCACGACCTACCAGGACCTGCAGCCGAAGACGGCGGCGACGGCATCGTCGAGCTCCGGCACGCCGTGGATCTGGGGGGTCGTCGGTGTCGCCGCGGCGGCGCTCGTGATCGCGCTCATCATGCTGTGGCGCCGTCGCCGCGCCCATCGGATCGAGGAGTAGGCCCGCCGCGGGCGGTGACCGCGGCCGGGAAGGCGCGCGCTTCTGGGGCATGACCTGCGGTTCCGCCTGGGGTCCAGAGGCGGCGACCTTGCGGCGGACCGGTCTGAACTCCGCCGCGTGCGCCACGTCGACTGCCTCTTGAGCGACGATCGGTCCAGTCGCAGGGGATCAACGAGAGCGGGTCAGGCCCAAGCCCAGCTCCAGCTCCAGCGCGACTCACTCGGCGGCCAGCGCGGCCTCGATCATGCGCCTCTGGTTCGAGCGCGTCATGTGGAAGGGATCGAAGAAGCCCTCCGGCGACCCCCCGAACGACTCGATGCTCGAAAGGTCGACCACGGTGAAGTGGTAGCGCCTACCGAGCCGTTCGAGCAGAGCCAGCACGTCGTCGTGCCGCTGCTGCCAGTCGCCCTCCTTGAGCGCGGCCAGCACCTGGGGCTGCGTGGGCGTGAGGACGATGACGCCATCACCGCCCCACGAGGCGAACAACGCCAGCGTCTGCTCGAGGTAGCGCTGCTCGTCCGGGCTCAGGCTGTCGAACTGCCTATACCGTCTCCTCGCCGCCGCGCTCCACACTGAGAGCTTCTCGGGCGTCACGCGCGCCTCAGCGTCCGCCTTGGCGGTCACGGTGCCGTCGGCCGCCATGCGCTGTCGCCAGCCCGCCTCGATCTTCTCCCAGCTGGGATGCGTGCGCCACACCGACAAGGACTCCCTCAGGCCGCGCCACGAGAACAGCCGGTCGGCCTGGCCGAGCATCTCCTCCGCGCGGGTGCGCACGGGCAGGTACCTTCTGAAGCGTGCGTCCGCGAGGACCGATGGCGCCAGCGCGCCGCGTTGGAAGGCCTCGACGTCGAGCAACCAGAGGTAGTCCGGGCGCGTGCCGGGCCAGAGATCGCGGTTCAGGCGCGTGAACACGTAGGCGTCGGAGGCGCGCCCGGCGGTGACCGCGGCGTTGAAGGTGCGGCGTCCGGTAAGGCCCTGTACGTACGAGGCCTCCGCCTGCCAGCCGCGCGACGAGCCGAAGATCAGGAGCTCGGGCGCGGCGGGCAGCGCCGCCAGCCGGTCGGCTTTGAGGGTGCGATCCTGTGCGACGCGGGGCGGAAAGAGTCCAATGCCGAACAAGCCGGTCGTATCGGTGACCAGGTTGAAGGCGGCGACCAGCAGCATGAGCGCGGCCCCGGCGACCAGGAGCGCGATGAGAAAGCGCCGCGGGTGGCCGGTGCTGGAGAGGCTGGTCTCGGCGGCGTCAGTCCCGGGGGAGCCGCGTCGCCCTGTGCTCCAGCTTTCGGCGCTCGCCGGCATGATCTGCGGCGACTCCACGGGCGCTGCTTCGCCGTCTTGGATGATGCGATCGACCATCAGAACTGCAGGTAGAGGAACGGTTTGGGATTGCTGATCGCCAGTATCGCCGCGCCCAGCAGGAGCCCGAAGACGAGGCCGTGGCGAAGCCGCGGCTGGACCTTGATCTCCCACGTGTTCGGCATGACGTTCACCCAGACGAACGCGGCCGCGATGAGGAGGGTGAGGTTCCAGCCGATGAGCATCTTGGCTTGGTAGAGGGACTCGACGCCGTTCAGGCCGACCATGGCCTTCAGGACGTTGACGGCGACGCCGAGGCTCGGCGCGCGGAAGAACACCCACGCCACGACGACGGCGACGAAGGTCAGCAGCCGATTGACCCACGCGTTGCGCGGCGTCAGGCCTGCGTGGCGTGCGAGCACGTGCACCGACTGATAGGTGCCGTGCAGCAGCCCCCAGACGATGAACGTCCAACCGGCGCCGTGCCAGATGCCGGCGATCAGGAAGGTCAGCATGAGGTTGCGGACCGTCGTCGCGAGGCCCCGGCGGGAGCCGCCGAGCGGGAAGTAGACGTAGTCGCGCAGCCAGAAGGAGAGCGTCATGTGCCAGCGGCGCCAGAACTGGGACGGGTTCTCCGCCTTGTAGGGCGAGTCGAAGTTCTGCGGAAAGCGGACGCCGAGCAGGAAGGCGAGGCCGACGGCCATGTCGGAATAGCCGGAGAAGTCGAAGTACAGCTGCATCGTGTAGCCCAACGCGGCCGCCCAGCCGGAGAACAGCTCCAGGTGCGACGATTGCCCGAAGAGGCGGTTGACGTGGGGCAGTATGAGGTCGGCGACGAGGAGCTTCTTCGCCATACCGCAGGCGAAGAAGTAGAGGCCCGTCGCAGCCAGCGGTGAGCTGAGCCGCCTCGGCAGGCGGCGGAATTGCCCCTCGACCTCGCCGAAGCGGAGGATGGGTCCCGCCGTCAGCCGCGGGAACATGGCGATGAACGCCGAGTAGCTGATGATGCTGTGCGTGGCCACGACGCTGCCGCGGTACACGTCGATGACGTACGACATCGCACTGAAGGTGTAGAAGGACAGGCCGACCGGCAGAAGGACGCTGAGCGCCGGCAGGTCCGTTGCCAGGCCGAAGACGTCGCCGAGGCCGTTCAGGGAGTCGAGGAAGAAGCCGCGGTACTTGAAGTAGGCGAGCATGGCGACGCTGGCGGACAGGGCGGCGGCGAGGATCCAGCGCCGCCGTCGCCGGCTCTCGGTGCGCGCGATCGCCAGCCCGGCGACCCAGTCGATCGTGCCGACGACGATCATGAGTGGGACGAAGCGCCAGTCGTAGTAGCCGAGGAAGACGTAGGAGGCGAGCGTCAGGAAGGCGAGGCGCCAGGCCGGGCGTGGCAGGAGCCAGTAGACGAGCAGGGTCACCGGGAGAAAGACGAACAGGAAGCTGTAGCTCGTGAACTGCATGACCTCCCTCGACCGCGACGGCCGCCTGAGCATCGCCCATCTTGGCGCGGAACTCCGCCGGGCTCAAGTCGCCGAGCGCCGAGTGGTGGCACAACGGGTGGGGGAAGCCCTCGATGGAGCTGAACGGATCGCACTCCTGCCATCGGTCAACCCCGACGTCGAGGTGCCTTGACTGAGACTGGAGGAGCAGATCATGCCCTGCGGTCGGTCACGCTTGCCGCGCGCTTCGTCCACCTCGGTGTAGCTGGTTCGGATCCAGCCGGGAGCACCAGTATCCCGTCTCGTCGTGCCGGTCGCCGCCGCGTCCCGCATGCCGCAGGAGTGGTTTGCCCGGCTTCGGCATGTGGGTAGGCTCGCGGCGACTCAGGTCTCGGTGCGGCATGGTGCAGAGCCGCGAGCCCTCGATCAGTGGGCGAGAGGGGGCAGCATGACATTGCGCGAACGACTGGTGGCCTCCGTCACCGACATCCGCGATCGCGGGCAACGCCTCGCGCGGCTCAACCGCGAGCTGCTCGTCAGTGAGCTCAAGGAGAAGGGGCGCCGGTTCGGCGCCGCGATCGCCCTCTTCGTCGGCGCCGGTGTGCTCGCGCTCTACGCGCTCGGCTTTGCCCTGGCGACGATCGCCGTCGCCCTGGCGCTGGTGCTGCCGTTGTGGCTGTCGCTGCTGATCGTCACGGTGGTCCTCTCCATCATCGTGGCGATCTTGGCGCTCGTCGGCCGTGGCCAGGTGCAACAGGCCAAGCAGGAGGCGTCGCAGACGGCGCTGGCAGAGGCAAGGAAGACGGCGGATCTGATGAAGGCGAACGTGCGTGAGACGGCGACCGGCGTGCGCGCCAGGGTCGCGCCCCGGCGAACGCCCGGGGGCGCCGCCTGCGGCACCGCCGGCCCCCGCGCCGATGCCGGAGCCCCCGAGCCAGGGCGACGAGCCCCCTGAGCCGCCATCCGAAGCGGAGGCGAGAGACTCATGAGCGACATCCCCGACACCGAGGCCAAGGCCCCCGAACGCCGGCCTGGCGAGATCCTCGCCGACATCGAGACCGAGCGTGCCGGGCTGGACAGTTCGTTCGAATCACTGCGCGGCGAGCTCGATGAGGCCCTGGACGCCGGCAAACGGCGCGTCAAGCAGGCGGGCAAGAAAGCGGCCAAGGTCGGACCCGTCGTCGCCGGGATCGTCGTGTCGGCTGCCACGGCGGCGCTGCTGATCCGGCGACGCTCCGCGAAGAAGGAGTGACGCGGGGCGCGCGTCGCCGGCGATCAGACCGGACTCGCTTGTGCCGTGCGACTCAAGGATAGCCTGACCCGGCCCGGGCGGCGGAGCGAGCCCGTCTGACGACGCGCGTCAGCTGATCGACGGCCCGACGGCCTGTCTGGACCGCACGACCGGCGAGTTCTCCCTGCGCTGCGCCGAGAGAGACGGACCGCGCGACTACAGCGCCGCCGCGCGCCTCGAGGGCCGCCAGCGCGCGTTCGACGTCCTCGTCCCACGGCGTCGCCTCGTGTGCGGCGAGGATGTCCGCCACCTTCTGCCGCGCCTCGTCGACGACGTCGGGCCGGCCGGCCGCCTCCCAGACCTCGCGGGCGTCCTGCGTCCCGAGCCGCGGCACGAACCACTCGTCGCTGCGCATGCCGCTCCGCGTCGAGCGCTCGCCCACGAAGTTGCCGCCGGGGCCGACGCTCTCGAGCACGTCCTCGAGCCAGCGGTCGGCGCCGGTGGCGATGCCGTCGTGCGCCGCGCGGCACATGCGCCAGATCTCGACGTCGATGACGAGCTGCTCGAGGCCGAACGAAAGTCCCCCCGCCAGCACGCCGGGTCCGACGAGGATGTCGGGCCACGAGAGCCCGGCGAGCAGCATGCCGAAGGCCTTCTCGTAGGCGGCCTGTGTGCCGGGCACCCAGGCGTCGCAGCTGAAGGCGTGGCTGCAGACAGGCAGGTCGTAGTGGCGCGCCATCTCGGTGCCGCCGCAGCTCAGCGAGGTGAGTGCCGCGCCGCCGGCGTAGCGGCCGCTGCGCGGGTCGACCGAGGCGATGATCGGCGCGTAGACGAAAGGCGTGCCGGGCTCGGCCGCCTGCACCAGGCAGAGCATGCCGAGCACTTCGCAGTTGGTCGAGAGGATGGTCCCCAGACGGCTGCCCGGCGAGGTGGCGCCCATCAGCGGCATGGGCATGACCATCACCGGGATGTCCCAGCCGCGCATCGCCAGCCAGGTGTCGAACGAGGGACCTTCGACGATCAGCGGCGAGACCGGCGTGAAGAGGAACGAGACCGGATGGCGGCGGGCGACCTCGTCGCGACCCCCGTGGACGATCGCCAGCGTCTCGAGCCACCACGGCGCCAACTCGGGTTCGTCGAACGACGTGTTCTGGTGACGCGAGAAGAGGCGCGTGACCTCGGCCGTCTCGGCGACGGCGATGGCCGGCGTGGGCTCATCGTGGCTGGTCCAGTCGGCCGGCGCCGACCCAGCCGATGCCGATCTCGGGCAGCGCGTCGATGAGGCGCGTGATCTCGCCCAGTCCTCCCTGCGTGCCGAGGCGCAGTCTCGCCGCTGCGGAAGTCGACGACGTGCTCGCCGCCGCCGCCGTTGAGCAGCGTCGCCTGCCCGGTGTTCAGGGGGAACTCGAAGCCGGGATCGCGGCCGCCGAGCGAGAAGCGCTTCGGGGCGAGCGCGAGCGACTGCTCGACGAGCTCGGGAGGGAAGCGGACGATGCGCGTCGACTCGTCGACGCGGGCCCCGGCATCCCTGAGGATGCGCCGGCCCGCGTCGGTGTCGACGCGCATCCCCACGGTGGAGAGCACGCGCAGCGAGCGTTCGTGCAGCTCGGCGCGGTCGTTGGCGGTCAGCAGCTGCAGCGTGGCGGTCATATGTGTCCTCCGCTCGAAGCTCGTCCGGAAGGAGTCTAGTGCACTCGCGCCCTCGATGCCCGGGTTGCCGCGGCACTCGAAGGCTGTCCGGTCGTCGTCAGCGAGAGCGGCGAGTCCCGCGGCCTTGGCGAGAGGTCGATCCAGCACGCAGCGCAGCATCACCACCCCGAAGGTGTCGAAGCACCCGTCGCACCGCGTACAGGTCGCCTCAGGCTGGCCGGCGGCGAGCTTCCTGACGAGGTCCGGCTCCCTGATGAACGGCCGGCAAAGGCTGACGAGGTCGGCGAGACCCTGGTCGACGATGGCCTGCATGCCCGTCAGGCTCGTCAGGCCGTCAACGAGGGCCAGCGGGGTCGACCCGGTGGCCGCGCGGATCCTCGCACAGTGGCCGGCGAAGCTCGCCTCGGCGAGAGCGGGGTCGTCCGAGCGCGCCCGCGTGCGGAGGCGCGCCTCCTCACCGAGGCCGCCGCCGCTCACCTCGATGAGGTCGATACCGAGCCGCGACAGCTCGCCCGCGACCGCGGCCGCTTCCTCGACCGTGAAGCCGTTCGGGCTGAAGTCATCGCAGTTCAGCTTCACGCCGATGGGCACGTGGTCGCCGAGGCGCGCGCGCAGCTCGAGGTAGATCTCGCGCAGGAGGCGCAGGCGGTTCGTCAGACTCCCGCCCCACTCGTCGGTGCGCCGGTTGACCAGCTCGCTCAGGAATTGGCTGACGAGGTAGCCGTGCGCGGCGTGGATCTGGACGCCGTCGAAGCCGGCGTCCAGGCAGCGCCGCGCCGCCTCCCCGAAGGCCCGGATCACGTCGCGGATCTCGCCGCCGTCCATGGCGCGGGCACTCCACGTCGCTGTCCGGAAGTCGCTGGGGCCCATGCGCTCGCCCGCCTCCGCTTCGCAGCCGCCGTGGTTGATCTGCGCGACGATCCGCCCGCCCTCGCGGTGGACGGCGGCGGTGATCTGGGCGAGCCCGGGGACGTGCGCGTCGTCGCTGGCGCCCGCCATGCCGGCGTGGGCTTTGCCCCGCTGGGTCTACGTAGAGGTGACCCTTGACGATCAGACCGATCTTCCCTCGGGCAAGCTCCTCGTAGCGCCGGAGCATCTCGGGCCGTACGACGCCGCGCTCGTCGGCGTACGCGCTCGTCGTCGCGCTGCGCACGAACCGGTTGGGGAGCCTCAGGCGGCCGAGGCTGTAGGGCTGGAAGAGGTCGATCGCGGTCGCGTCCACAGCCCTACTCTACACGGCGGAACGGAGCACGCCCCTCGAGCCTCCTCGCCGGGCGACCTTCGCGCGAGCGGGGAGTCCCGGGATCCCTTCGGCTAGCGAAGAGCCGGCCCCGCGCCATCATCGAACGCCGATGGTCCGGTCGGCAGCGGCCGGCGAGTCATCGGGCAGCGTTGTCGGGCGCCCGCCCTCGGCGCGCGTATGCTAGGTTTCCTAGTCGGCCCCACTGGGGTCGGAGACCGATTGAGTGTGGGCGGCGCGATCTGCCGCTCATCGAGGCAACGACGATGGTCATCGTGGAGATCGTCATGCTCTCCAACCGGGCGGCGGACATCGTCTACGCCTACCTGAACCCGCGGATCCGGTACTGACCGGCCCATCGCCGATGGAGGTGCGTCTCATGACTCGGCGCGGCGAACCATCTGCAACACAGGCAAAGCGCCTCAGTTCGTTCATCACTTCGCTTCAGTGGGATGACGTGCCGGACGACGTCAGACACAAGACATCGCTCGCCGCGCTCGACGATCTCGCGGCTGTGCTCTCCGGCGCGCCTGCGAGATCCTCGCGGATCGCCGCCGACTACGCGGCCGCCACGTTCGCGGCGGGCGCCACGACCCTCGTCGCCGATGCTCGGCGCACCGCAGCCGAAGGCAGCGCCTTCGCCAACGCTGTGGCGGCCAACGCCTACGACATCGATGACGTCGGCGTGCACGTCTGGGGTCATGCGGGGGCTCAGGTCTTCCCGACGGCGCTGGCTCTGGCGGAGGAGGTAGGCGCGTCGGGGCAGGACCTGCTGACGGCGATGCTGGTCGGCTACGAGATCGCGGCGCTGACGGGGATCGGCATGTACGCCGACGTGCCGGTGAGTCCAGATCGCGACTATCGTGGCTGCGGCGCCTGGGGTGCAGTGGCCTGTGCCGCCGTCGCCGCTCGGCTGTCGGGGCTTGGCGAGAGCGAGACATGCCACGCCCTGGGTATCGCTGAGTACCACGCACCCCATGTCGAGCTGCTCCAGGACGTCCGGCACCCGGCGATGGTCAAGCACGGGCATGGCCCGGCGGCGCTCACGGGCGTGATGTCTGCCCGCTTGGCCGCGCGCGGCTTCACGGGTATCCCGAGTCTGCTCGAGCTGGAGCGCCTGGCCGATCGCGTCAACGACCTGGGCGTCAGCTATCTCATCATGGGTCGCGGTCTGGAATGGAAGCGGTACGCGTGCTGCTGGTGGGTTCATCCCGCGCTGGACGCCGTCGCGGCGATCATCGCCACGACGCCCTTCGCGGCCGACGAAGTGTCCCGGATCGCCGTCGAAGCGCACCACGACTCGCGCCTTCTCGGGGCAAGGTCCTCGGTCACCACCGAGGAGGCGCAGTTCAACATGGCGTGGCCGATAGCGGCCCTCATCGTCGACGGCGATGTCAGCCCGGCGCAGGTGGCCGAGGATCGGATGACCGACGAGGGCATCCGCGATCTCGCCGCTCGCGTCGAGTTGCTCGAGTCCGCCGAGCTGGATCGCCTGTTCTGGCTGGCAGAGACCGGCTCTCCGCAGGGGCGGGAGGGCGCACGCGTCCTCATCGAGCTCAAGGACGGCACGGTGCTGGACTCGGGGATCGTGTCGCTTGCGCGCGGCGACGAGTCGTCCTGGACCACCGAACGCATGAGAGACAAGTTCCACTGGGCGACGCGCCGGGTCCTCACACAGCCGGCGAGCGAGGAGATCTGCGGACTGGCCGAGAGTCTCTCCGCGCTCGACGACGTGCGCGTGTTGACGGCCGCGTTGCGACGTCACCTGTTCGAACCCCCTCGCGCTCGCCCCAGACGGTCAGACTAGCCGATGACATGGAGTCTCCATGCTTTCAAACAAGAGAAGCGACCGTCGCGGACGCGGCTTGACCTTCGCCTGAGCTGCACGCCTCCGCCTCTCGCGGCGGCCTCATCGCGGTTCTGCACCCGGGGACAAAGCGGAGGCCAGCCGGGCCGTCCGTCGACCGACCTCGGCGTCCATGCGCACTCGGTGATGTTCCAGCGAGCGCTTCACCCACGGCCCGAACGGGCGCGCGCCGCGCTCCCCCCGCAAGGCGGCGATCTCCGCCCACAGGTCCGGGCTGCGGGTCGGATGGCTCTTCTCCGACCAGGAGCCGCGGGTCGTGAGGCGACGCTGCTCGGTCCTGATCTGGACCTCGTGCGAGACCCAGCGCTGGAGGTCGTTCGCTCCCACCCGGGAAGCGGCGCGCGCGGCGGCGCGGAGATCGCCCGCATCGATCTGTTCCAGCGCCGCGTCGAGGTGGCGGACGTCTCGCAGCGCCTGCTCGTGCACGTAGCCGGTCTCGCCCTGGGCGTCGACGGTGAACCCTGACCGGGCAAGCCGCGCGAACGAGCGTCTCGAGCCGTTCCGGGCGTACTCCTCCGCCGCCCGCGCCAGCCGTTCGTGGTCGGGGAGCGATCGCGTGGCGCGCTCGACGTCGCGGGCGCGCGCCCGATAGTCGAGCAGGGCGTGCTCATCGACCGACCGTTCGGCGGCGACGAGCAGCGCGGCGTGCAGGCGAGAGAGATTCGACAGGTGCGCGAAGTCGAGCCTGTCGATGGTGTCGTTCGTCGTGTGGTAGTCGGTGCGCTGGAAGACCGTGTTCCAGTTGAAGAGACTCAGTCCCGGAACGCCCGCGAGCTGGAACGGCCACTGGTGGGTGCCTGTGGAAGGACCGGCGAAGCGCCAGCCTGGGGGCAGCAGCCCCTCCCGCTCGGCCCTGCGACACCAGCGAGTGGCGAAGCGGCGCAGCTCGACGGGACCGAGGACCAGGAGCGGGAACTCGGGACGGCCCGATGCCTCGAGGTCGAGGTAGAACGGCACCGCCGATCCCCACTCGCGGTGCGCGACGCGCGACCTGGTGCCACGCGCCGAAGCACCACGGCGTGTCGTCGTCGAGCCGGCCGTACTCCTCGGCGGTGTGGGAGACGAACCAGATGGGACGGCTCGGCCGCCAGTCCGCCTCGACGAGCGCCTTGGCGATCGCGAGCATCGAGGCGACGCCGCTGGCGTTGTCGAACGCGCCGGAGAACCAGCCGTCGTGATGCGCGCCGACGACGATCGGCGCGCCGCGCTTCTCGGGGGAGAGAACGCCGACGACGTTCCGCCCCCTCGCCTCGCGGTCGATCTCGACGTCCAGGACGACGGTGACTCGGGGCGTCCCGGACCGGCAGAGCTCGACGAGCTCGAGCCCGTCGGCCTTGCGGATCGTGACCAGCGGCGGCGCGGCGGGGTGCCATCGCGCCACCGACGTGCCGAGCGCGTCCGGGCCCTGGAACCGCGCTCCTCCGTCGAGGCACGCGACGACGATCGCCGCCGCTCCGCGCATCCCGAGCTCGAGGCCGATCTCGCTGATCCACACCGACGCGCGTCGCCAGTCGACCAGCGCGACCTTGCCGGCAAGGTCCAGGCGGTCGAGGCGATCGCGCCGCCCGTCGCCGACGAACACGAGCTCGCCGGTCACGCCGGCACGCGGGCGTCGCCGGCACGCCCGCCAGGGAGGCGCACTCGAACCGGCTGCCGCCCTCGACGCTGACCGACGCACCCCGAAACCGCCACGCGTCGACCGGGACGTCTTCGAACCCGACGTTCGCCAGCCCGATGGCGCGCATCTCCGCGGCGACGAAGTCGGTCACCTCATGGTCCTCCGGCGTGCCGGTCGCACGGAAGCCCAGCGGATGAGACCCGACCGACGAGATCGTGTCCACCACCCGCCGCAGCATGGCGACGTCGACCGGCACAGTCGAAGCCCGCGCCGCTGCGGCGGGACGGGCCGAGGAGGACCTGGGACGGGGCGCGGACGGTGTCATGACGGGCGTCTCCGGGATCGGCGGGAAGGTCGTTCCAACCGTATCAACCGGCCGCACGGGGTGTCTATCATCGGCCCTGCCTCCCAACGAAGGGGAGCCGGTCGTCACGGCTGAGCGTCGTCTGGGCGCGGCCTGCCGCGGGGCCCCGTGCCTCTTGTGTCCGCAGACCGACTGTGAATACTCAGGCGGCTCAGGCGAGTGCTGGCCTCATCGAGCCGGTCAGCCCGCTGAAGCACCCCGTCGGGGGGAGCGCGCGGAGCCACGAGCCGGCGCCGCTGCCGGCGAACGTCAGGAAGGTCATGGACGAGCTCGTCGAGGCCTTCGTGGCCGCGGCCAGGTGAGGGTATCAGGTGAGCCGCGCGCTCAGTCCCGCGGCGGCGGCCACTGGTCGGAGCCCTTGGTGACCTGTCGCACCAGGGTGCTCTTGACTATCGCGGCGCCGTCGATGCTCTTGACCAGCGAGCTCACCCAGGCCCGGAACTCGTACTCGTCCCGGGCCGCGATCTGGAGTGTGACGGTGCCGCGCTCGAGGTCGGCTCCCAGGTAGCAGACGAGCTCATCGTCGGTCAGGGCCGCCAGAACCTCGCGCACGCTCGCCGGCGGCACCTCGAGGATGACGTCGCCGAGCACCGGGTAGCCGATCTGCTTGCTGCTCACGACCGCGATGATCGAGATCGCCCCCGAGCGCAGCAGGCGATCGATGCGGTAGCGCACGGCGCGGTCACCGATGTCGCCCATCCGGCGGCTGATCTCGCGCGCCGACATCGTCCGTCTTCCTGGAGGAGCAGGATGATGCGGCGATCGACGTCGTCGAGCTTGACTGCCACGCCGTGCACGACCTCTCCGCATCGCTTGGACGCGTCACCTCGCGCCGCCCTCCGCGACCGGCGATTCCACAATGGAATCCTACCCGTTGACGTGCGTCGCCCTCGCCGAGACTGAAGCATCTTCGGCGACCGATCGAGGCGAGGGACCAGGTGCCGGAGACCACTGCCGCTCCAGGGTTCGCAGGCGACGATCCACTACGAGCAGGTCGGCGAGGGGCCCGACATCGTCTGGGTCTCGGGCGCCGGGGGGACGGCCGGTTCCTGGGACGCCTACCAGCTGCCCTACTTCAGGACGGGTTCCGCAACACGACCTCCGACACCCGCGGCGTCGGCACGACGGTCTGCGACGCTCCCCAGCCGTGGCCGATCGAGGGCTTCGCCCAGGACATCGCCGACCTGATCGAGGCCGTCTGCGACCCTCCCGTCGCCCTCGTCGGGCTCTCCTTCGGCGCCGGCATCGTGCAGCAGGTCGCGATCGACCACCCCGACCTCGTGCGCGTCGCCATCCCGATGGGGACCGGCGCGAGGAGCGTCGGCTGGACCTGGGACTACCAGATGGCCGAGATCGAGTGGCGCGCGCGGGACACGGCTTCGCCGGCCTGCGTCGGCGATGATGGCCGCCATGCACTACGCGGCGATGTACTACCCGGCGAAGGTGCTGGGCGACCGCGAGCTCTGGCCGAAGCTGCGCGACGACCTGATCGAGTACTACGAGACCGGCGGCGAGGAGGACTCCCTGATCGCCCAGTGGCTGCCGTGCGTGCCCTTCGACCAGACCGAGCGGCTGCCCGGCTGCCGGGTGCCGATGCACGTCATCGCCTTCGAGCAGGACGTGCAGGCGGTGCCGCAGGACAACATGGAAGTGGCGGAGCTGCCGGCGACGGCCACTACCACGAGTTCGCCGGCATGGGCCACTGCTCGATCTACGGCCACACGCACGACGTCCTCAACCCGTTCATCAGGGGGATCGTCGAGCGCTACCTCTAGGCGGGCGGGCGACGGGGACATGGCGGACGAAGGGGGCGAGCATGAACGATCGCGGCTGCGTCGTCCACCGATCGAGCCCTGGCGGGAGCGTGCCCCACGACGACGCCTACTCGACCGGCAGTCGACGCACCTCGACCTGCACGCTCGTCGCGGCGGACGCGGAGGGCATCCGGAGCGCATTCGCCGCGGCGCCGGCCGACAGGGGGAGATCGATGAGAACTGCCAGTCGCGGCAGCGACTGCTCTCGGCCTCGCTCATGGCCGTGGCCGTGAGCGTGGCCGTCGCCGGCGCGCGCGCCGCGCCGTGCGCGCCGTCCGACAAGTCGTCTACCGCGTACGGCACGCTCGAGTACGTCGACAACCTCAACCCGTTCATCGGCTACAGCGGCGTCGACTACATGATCTACCAGCTGAACTACGACTTCCTCGTCGGGTTCGAACCCGAGAAGCTGCAGCCGCGGCCCGAGTTCGCCGAGAGCTGGACCACTCGGCGGACGGCCTCGTCGTGGACCTTCAAGATCCGTCCCGGCATGACGTGGCAGGACGGCGAGCCGGCGACCGCCCGCGACGTCGCCTTCACCTTCAACTACATCATCGAGAACGAGCTCGCCGACTTCATCTCCTACCCCACCTTCATCGAGAAGGTGACCGCTCTCGACGACCTCACCGTGCAGTTCGAGTGCAGCAAGCCCAAGGGCGACATCCTCTCGATGAAGGTGCCGATCCTGCCGGAGCACATCTGGTCGAAGGTCTCGGCGAGCCGACGCCGAGGGGTCGTTCACCAACGGCCCGCCGTGCATCGGCTCCGGTCCCTGGCAGGTGGTCGAGCACAAGCAGAACGACTACACGCGCCTTGTGGCCAACCCCGACTACGTGGGTGGCAAGCCGAACATGGACGAGATCCTGCTCATCACCTACCAGAACGCCGACACGATGGTGCAGGACCTCAAGTCGGGGGCGCTGGACGGCTGCATCGGCGTGCCCCCCGGCCCAGTTCCCGGGTCTCGCCTCGGACACCATCACGACCGCCGGGGTCGTCTCGTGGTCGTTCGAGCAGCTCACCTTCAACTGCTACGACAGCCCCGACTCGAAGGGCAACCCGGTGCTGCTCGACCCGGCCTTCCGCCAGGCGCTGCAGTACGCCCTCGACCGTGAGAGCAACGCGACGACCGCCTACAGCGGGCTATATGAACCCCGGCGGCGTCGCTGCTGCCGCCGTACTCCGCGTACTATTGGGAGCCCGCCAGCGATGTGGCCTACACGTACGATCCGGCCAAGGCCCAGGAGATGCTCGACGCCGCCGGCTACAAGGACGTGGACGGCGACGGCTTCCGCGAGACCAAGGACGGCAAACCGCTCAAGCTGCGTCTCTACACCGACTCCGGAGACGCCGGAGAACGTCTCGACGAGCAAGCTCGCCGTGGGCTGGTTCAGGGACGTCGGCGTGAAGGTGGCCCTCCAGGTCCTTGACGCCGGCGCGATCATCGACGCCACATCCAACACCGAAGGCGACACGTTCGCGCCCGACTTCGACCTGGTCCTCTGGTGGTGGCAGGGCGATGCCGACCCGCAGTTCATCCTGAGCCTGCTCACGGAGGCGCAGATCCAGGGATGGAGCGACACCAACTGGGTCGACCCCGAGTACGACGCGCTGTACCTGGAGCAGAGCACCGCGGTCGACCCTGCGGCGCGTACCGCCGCGATCCAGCGCATGCAGGAGATCGCGTACGAGTCATCGCCGTACCTGATCTTCGGCTACTTCCAGTTCCTGGAGGCCTACGACAGCGCCACATGGGAGGGGTACGTGCAGGCCCCCGGCGGTTACCCCGACTACCCCGGCGGCGTGTTCAACCGCGACTCGTGGATGGGGCTGCAGCCGGCGAGCGCGGCGACCGTGGAGGAGGAGACGGCCTCGACGAGCTGGATCTATGTCTTGGTCGCGGCCGTCCTGGTGGTGGTCGCGATCGTGGTCGTCGTGCTGCTCCGCCGCAGCCGTCGGCAGGTCGAGGAGTGACGACCTGAGTCCGAGTCGCCTCCCGCAGTCAGGGCGACGTCGACCAGCGGCCCGACAGGAGCTCCGCCACCGGCCCGGCGTGCCGTGTCGTAGGAAACCGCCGAACGGGCAGACTGACGCCACGGCCCCCGCGCAGGTGTGGGGGCGAGTCACGATGGAGGGAGGCGTCATGGCCGTCATCCAGACGTCTATCACGGTCGACGTCCCGCTCGAGTTCGCCGATCTCGAGTGGAGCGAGTTCATGCTGAAGTCACTGATGAGTGGTTACACGCGGGGTCTGACCGACGTGGAGCCGCTGATCGACCAGGACGACATGGAGGCCGGCAAGGTCGACCTCACGACGGAGGGCGACCGCCTGGTGAGAGTCGCCGTGGAGCTCGACTACGCAGCCGCGGACGAAGGAGACGGCGGACGAGGAGGTCGCGCGCGCCCAGGCGACGCTGGAGCGCGACCTCGAGAAGTACCGTCGCTTCGTGCTCGACCGCTGCGAGAAGATGCAGTGCCGCACTGACTGAGGCGGTCAGGCTCCGCCGGCCCGCGCCTCGCGGGCGCGGGCGATGATCGCCTCGACGACCTCGCTCTTGGCCTCGGCATAGTGCTGCACCGTGGGCCATGCCTGCGCCGCCAGCCGCCGCTTCGTGGCCGCGTAGAGCTCGCGCTCCGCCGCGTCGGTCCGCAGCCGGTCGCGCAGCAGGAGGTAGCGCTCGATCTCGGCGCATCCCGCCGGCAGCACGTGCAGGTGGACGTCTTTGGCCGGCGTGCGCAGCATGCGGTGCTCGTGCCACGCCGGCTCGCGGATGCGCAGCTCGTAGCCGGCCGCCTCGAGGGCCGGCACGTAGGCGGCCTCGTCGGCCGGGTCGACGACGACGACGAGGATGTCGACGATCGGCTTGGCGGCGAGGCCGGGGACGGCCGTCGAGCCGATGTGCTCGAGCAGGAGCTCGCGGCCGTCCAGCGCCGCGTGGATCCTCGCGGCCTCCGCGGCGTAGCGGTCGGCCCAGGACGGGTCGTACTCGACGACCTCGACCGCCCGGCGCTCGAGCTCGCCGAGGGTCACGGTCTCGAGGTATCGCTCGCAGTTCGTCGTCGACGGGTCGCTCGCTCACGGCAGGGTGTGGCGCCGCCGAGGCCTACTCGTCGTCGCGCAGGTCGAGCACGCGCTTCGCCTTGCCGGCGGTGCGCTCGATCGTGCCCGGCTCGACGAGCGTGACGCGGGCGCGCAGGCCGAGCGCCGACTGGAGCTTGTCGGCGACCGAGGCCTGGAGACGCGACCATGTCGCCCATCACGTCGGAGAAGACGCTCTCCTCGACCTCGAGGCGGATCTCGAGGTCGTCGAGGCTCTTCTTGCGGTCGACGACGATGAGGTAGTGGGGGCGCACGCCCTCGATCTGGAAGAGCACGTCCTCGATCTGGCTGGGATAGACGTTGACGCCGCGCACGATGAGCATGTCGTCGGTGCGCTGTCGTGCACCTTCTGCATGCGCACCAGCGTGCGCCCGCACTCGCAGCGCGACGGGTCGAGCGCCGTGAGGTCGTGGGTGCGGTAGCGCAGCAGCGGGAAGGCCTCTTTGGTCAGCGTCGTGATGACCAGTTCGCCCTCCTCGCCGTACGCGCGCGGCTCGCCGCTCGCGGGGTCGACGATCTCGAGCAGCAGGTGGTCCTCGTTGACGTGCAGGCCGCAGGCGCAGTCGCACTCGCCGGCGACGCCGGGGCCCATGACCTCGGAGAGGCCGTAGTTGTCGGTCGCGCGGATGCCGAGCTTGGCTTCGATCTCGGCCTTCATGCTGGTCGAGCAGGGCTCGCCGCCGAAGAGGCCGAGGCGCAGCTTGAGCGACGCGAGGTCGACGCCGAGCTCCTCGGCCTTCTCGGCGAGGTAGAGCGCGTACGACGGGGTCGAGACGAGCACCGTGGTGCCGAAGTCGCGCATCATCACGAGCTGGCGCTCCGTCTGCCCGCCGCCGGCGGGGATGATCGTCGCGCCGATGCGCTCGATGCCGTAGTGCAGGCCCCAGCCGCCGGTCGACATGCCGTAGGGGAAGGCCATCTGCACGAGGTCGCCGCGCTGCACGCCGGCCGCGGCGGCGACCCGCGCCGTCAGCTCGGTCCACGTGTTGATGTCGCCGCGCGAGTAGCCGACGACGACCGGCTTGCCGGTCGTCGCCCGACGAGGAGTGCACGCGCACGACCTCGTCGAGCGGCAGGGCGAACATGCCGAAGGGGAAGGTGTCGCGCAGGGCGCTCTCGTCGGTGAACGGCAGGCGGCGCAGGTCGTCGAGGCCGCGGATGTCGCGCGGGCGCACGCCGCGCTCCTCCATGCTGAGCGCGGTAGTAGGGGACGCGCTCGTAGGCCCACGACGTCGTCATCTGCAGGCGGCGCAGCTGCAGCTCGTGCAGCGCCGCGCGGTCCATGCACTCGTACTCGGGGTTCCAGATCATCGTTCCTCTCCTTCACCGCTCCAGGCGCCGAGGTAGATGGCCCGCACCGACTCGTCGGCGAGCAGGTCGCCCGACGTCCCTTCGCAGGACCACGCGCCCGGTGCGCATGACGTAGCCGCGGTCGGCGTGCTTGAGCGCCAGGCGCGCGTCCTGCTCGACGAGCAGGATGGTGACGCCCTGGGCGCGCAGCTCGTCGAGCACCGCGAAGATCTCGGCGATGACCTTGGGCGCGAGGCCGAGCGACGGCTCGTCGAGCAGCAGCAGGCGCGGGCGCGACATGAGCGCCCGCGCGACGGCCAGCATCTGCTGCTCGCCGCCCGGAGAGCGTCTCGGCCGGCTGGTCGGCGCGCTCCCCGAGGACGGGGAAGAGCGCGTGCACGCGCTCGAGACCCTCGGCGATCGCCGCCTTGCCGCTCGCGCCCCGCGCCGTAGGCGCCGAGGTCGAGGTTCTCGCGCACGCTCATCGGGCCGAACAGCAGCCGGCCCTCGGGCACCAGCGCGAGCCCGTCGCGCACGAGCCGCTCGGGCCGCGGCGAGGCGACGCGGGCGCCGCGGTAGGCGAGCGCGCCCGCGCTGCACGCTCGACGAGCCCGACGATCGGCCTTGAGCAGCGTCGACTTGCCGGCGCCGTTGGCGCCGATCACGGCGACCAGCTCGCCTTCGCCGACCGTCAGGTCGACGCCGTGCAGGACCTCGACGCGGCCGTAGCCGGCGCGCACGCCGCTCAGCTCGAGCAGGGGAGGGCGCCGCGCGACGCCGCGTTCGCATCCCGTCGGCGCCGCCGTCTCAGCCATCGTCGTCGCGCCTCCCCGCCGAGGTAGGCGGCGATCACGGCGGGGTCCTTCTGGATCATCCGCGGCGGTCCCTCGGCGATCTTGGCGCCCCGGTCGAGCACGACGATCTCGTCGGAGACGTCCATGACGAGCCCCATGTGGTGCTCGACGATGACGACGGTGATGCCGGCGTCGCGCACGCGGAACAGCGTCTGGACGAGCTCGCGCGCCTCGGTCGCGTTGAGCCCCGCCGCCGGCTCGTCGAGCAGCAGCAGACGCGGCTCGGTGGCCAGCGCGCGGGCGATCTCGACCAGGCGGCGGATGCCGGCCGGCAGGTCGCGCGGCCGGCGTGTCGACCCACTCCTCGATGCCGATGAGGCGCAGCAGCCGGCCGGCCTCCTCGCGCGCCTCGCGGTCCTCGGCCAGCGACGGCGGGCAGGCGCAGCATCGCCGCGGTGAAGCCGCGGCGCTGGTGCGCCTGCCGGCCGACCATGACGTTCTCGCCGGCGGTCAGCTCGTCGAAGAGCTGGGTGTTCTGGAAGGTGCGCGCCACGCCGGCGCGCACCGTGTCGCGCGGGCGCCGGCCGACGAGCTCGACGCCGTCGAACAGCACCGAGCCCGTCGTCGGGCCGGTCGAACCCGGTCAGCGCGTTGAACAGGGTCGACTTGCCGGCGCCGTTGGGGCCGATGAGCGCCTTGATCGTGCCTTCGAAGACGTCGAAGGAGACGTCGTCGACGGCGGTCAGACCGCCGAAGCGCTTGGTGACGTTGCGCACCTGGAGCAGGCTCACGCCGCCGTCGCCTCCCTCGCGCCGCCGGCGCCACAGGCCGGCGAGCCCGCCGGGGGCGAAGATCACGACGAGGACGATGGCGAGGCCGTAGATGTCCTCCTGGTAGGTCTGGATCGTCTGCGGCCGTCTCGTCGCGGGATGCCCGGGATCAGCGCGTCGAGGTACTGCAGCAGCGTGAGCAGCACCGCCGCGGCGATCGGTCCGGCGAGCGAGCCGGTGCCGCCGAGCACGGCCATGGCCAGGAACGTGACCGACGCGGCGAGCGTGAAGCACGCTCGGCGAGACGAAGCCGACGACGCTCGCGTAGAGGGCGCCGGCGAGGCCGGCGAGCAGGGCGCTGACGACGAACGTCCGCACCTTCACGCCGACGACGTCGACGCCGCAGGCCTGCGCGCCCAGCTCGCTGCCGTGCAGGGCGCGCATCGCGCGGCCGGGCCGCTGCGAGGTGACGTTGTAGACGTGCGAGCAGCGCCAGGCCGGCGACCCCCAGACGAGCCAGTAGAGCGAGGCGGCCTCGTCGATCTCGAACGGGCCCAGGGAGGGGAAGGGGATGCCGCCGAACCCGTCGACGCCGCCGGTGACGCGGTTCGGCCTCCCTGAACGCGAGCGTCATGAGCTCGCCGAAGCCCGAGCGTCGCCATCGCCAGGTAGTGCCCCTTGAGGCGCAGGCTGGGCAGGGCGAGCAGCGAGCCCGCCGAGGCGCGGCGACGCGCGCCGGAGGCGGCGAAGGCCGAGCAGCCACGGCCACCCGAGCTCGACCGTGCACACGGCGCACGTGTAGGCGCCGATGCCGACGAAGGCGGCGTGGCCGAGCGACACCTGGCCGGCGTGGCCGAAGAGCAGCGCGAGGCCGATCGACGACCAGGGCGTTGATGCCGGCGAAGGTGAACACCTTGAGCAGGAAGCGGTCGGTCACCAGCAGCGGCAGCAGCGCGCCACGACGGCGACGGCCACGAGCGGCGCGAGCGCGCGCAGCGTGCGGGCGTTCATCAGACCTTCACCCGGCCCGAGCCGCCGAACAGGCCCTGCGGACGCACGAACAGGACGACGAGCAGGACCACGACGGCGACGGCGTCCCTGTAGGTCGGGTCGATGTAGCCGGCGGTCAGGCTCTCGAGCAGACGCCGAGGATGAGGCCGCCGCCGACGGCGGCGACGGGGTTCCCGAGGCCGCCGAGGATGGCGGCGGCGAAGCCCTTGACGCCCATGCCGGCGCCGACGCCGAACGCGGTCTGCGTGAGCGGCGCGACGGCGAGGCCGCCGACGCGCGCCGAGGGCGGCGGCGAGCGCGAACGACGCAGTCACCATGCGCGTCGCGTTGACGCCGACGAGGCGCGCGGCGTCGCGCCGGATCGACGTGGCCCGCATCGCGCGGCCGAACGTCGTCCTGCGATACAGGAAGGCGAGGGCGACGACGGCGAGCGCGGTGAGCGCCCAGATCCACACCGTCTGGCGCTCGATCGCGGCGCCGAGCACCTTGAGCGAGGCGCCCTCGGTGAACGGCGCCAGGGCGCGCTCGTCGGGCCCGAAGAGGTGCAGGGCGAGCTGTCGCAGCACGACGGCGCCGCCGATCGTGACCATGATGATGCGCAGCGGGTCGCCGCCCGCGATGGGGCGCACGGCGAGGAGCTCGAAGACGGCGCCGATGGCGGCGGTGGCGGCGATCGCCGCCAGCGCCGCCAGGGCGAGCGGCAGTCCGAGCTCGGTGAAGAAGACGCCCAGCATGCCGCCGAGCATGAAGAACTCGCCCTGGGCGAAGTTGATCGCCCCGGTCGCCGCGAAGACGATCGTGAAGCCGAGCGCGACGAGCGCGTAGATGGAGCCGTTCTTGAGGCCCGCTATGAGGAACTGCAGCAGTTCGTCCAAGTCGTGCGGTCCCGTGACGCGGCGCGCCGTCCATGGCCGCGCCCGTCGCGCGGCGCCGCGTCATTCTAGTCGACGAGCCCCCGGCTCGCGTCGTCGCGGTCCGGAGGGCGCGCGGCCCCCGGGTCCGCATGCGGGCCCGGGGGTCGCGGTCAGCGCCGCTGCGTCGGCCGCTACTCGACCAGCGTCCAGTCGCCGCCGGAGATCTCGTACATGGTGAGGTCGTCCTCCGTCATGCCGTTGTGGTCCTCGGCGCGAGAAGTTGAACGTGCCGCCGATGCCCACGAAGCCGGACGTCGCCTCGATCTCGTCGCGCAGCGCCTCGGGGGTGATGTCGCCGTCGATGCGCTTCGCTCGCCTCGACGATGAGGTAGAGCGCGTCGTAGGCGTGCCCGGCGAACGTGCTCGGCGCGTCGCCGAAGGCCTCGGTGTAGCGGTCGATGAAGTCGGTCGCCACGGTGTAGGCCTCGGTGCCCTCGCCGTAGGCCTCGGGGATGAGGACCTTGCCGGCGGCGAACCTGACGCCCTCGGCGGCGTCGCCGGCGCCGTCGATGAACTCGCGGCGGGCGATGCCGTGGCTGCCGAAGAGCGGCAGGTCGATGCCGAGGTCCTTGACGTTCTTGGCGATGGTCGCCGCCTCGGCGCCGGCCGTCCACATGACGATCGCCTCGGCGTCGGAGTTCTTGATCTTCGTGAGCTGGGCCGTCATGTCGGTGTCGCCGGGGTTGAAGGTCTGGTCCGAGACGATCTCGATGCCGGCGTCGGGCGCCATCTCGGTCGACGACCGCCTTGCCGTCGGCGCCGAAGCCGCCGGTGTCGCTGATCAGGCCGATCTTGGTGATGCCCTGCGCCTTCATGTAGTCGAGCGTGAACGGCACGACGATCGTGTTCGACCACGGGGTCTGGAAGACGAGCGGGTCGACCGGGTTGGCGATCACGGTGCCGCCGGCCATCGAGACCTGCGGGATGCCGGCGCGCTGCATGTCGCCGCGCACCGCCATCGTCGCGCCGGTGCCCGGTGGCGCCGATGATCGCGACGACCTCGTCCTGCTCGATCAGCTTGCTCGCCGCGGCGACCGCCTTGGCGTCGTCGGTGGCGTCGTCCTCGATGATCACCTCGATCGGCCGGCCGTTGACGCCGCCCGGCGTCGTTGATCCGCTTGACCTCCATCTCGAGGACGTTCTTCTCGGGCTCGCCGAGGCCGGCGTACGGGCCCGTGAGCGACACGATGGCGCCGATCTTGATCGGCTCGCCGCTCGCCCTCCGTCGCCCTGCCGTCGTCGTCCCCGCCGCAGCCGCGGCATGAGCAACGACACGGCCAGCGAGACCGCCAGCGCCGCCGTCAGCACCGCCATCGTGAGTCTCAGCATACGTCCACGCATGATCCCTACCTCCGTCTGGTCTGTGGGCGCCCTCCGCAGTGCGACTTCAGTCGCTCCGCGCGCGCCTGCTGTTCAGCGACCACCACACGGCGGACTCGATGCGTCGCGGCGATGGCCCCTTTCCTCGGTCCATGCCTGAGGTGCGGCGCATGATAACACGCTCAACGCGCTGGAAGTATGCAACCCGGGCGAAGCCGTCAGGTCGCGGGTGGTAGAGTCGCGCGAGAACATGCAACCCGAGGCGGACGAATGAACGGCGACCCGGACTCCCGGCCACGCGTGCGCCTCTTGGTGTGCCCGCTCTCCCTGGGGCACGGCTGCGCCGATCTCAGCGCCGCCTCCCTGTCTGCCGTCCTGCATTCCTCGTCGTCGAGCGCCGCAGCTTCGGGGTCACGGCTGCGGCATCGCCCAGGCCGCGCCGGACTCCTGCAGCGCCGCCCCGGTGCTAGAGTCGCGGAGGAGATGCGGGGCGCGGCGGACAGATGAGCATGGTCGCGGCCCCCCGGCCCACCGGGCGCCTCCCGCTCCTCGCCCTCTCGCTCGGCCACGGGTGCGCCGACCTCAGCAACTCCGCCCTCCTGGCGGTCCTGCCCTTCCTCGTCGACGAGCGCCACTACACCTACGCCGAGGTCGGCGTCTTCGCCCTTGCGGTGAGCGTCGCCGCCGCCGTGCTGCAGCCCCTGCTCGGCGCCCGGGGGACCGGGGGACGGCTTCTGGCTGATGCCCGGCGGGCTGGTCCTCGCTGGGCTCGGCATCGGCGTCGTGGGCGTCGACGACGCACTTCGCGCTGACCCTGGCCGCGGTCGTCCTCGCCAGCGCCGGCGTGGCCGCCTATCCACCCTGAGGGCGCGCGCTGGGCGCGGCGTGTCTCGACGGGGCGCGCGTCACGCAGCGACATGGGCGTCTTCTCGCTCGGCGGCAGTGTCGGCTACGCCCTGGGGCCCCGCTCGTGGTCGCCGCGCCCTGCTCCGCTCGGGCTGCGCGGCACGCTCCTCATCACGCTCGTGCCCTTCGCCGCCGCGGCAGTCCTGCTCCTCGCGCTGCGCCACCGCGCCGTCCGCCGGCGGTCGGCGCCGAGTCGCGCCGGCGGCGCGGCGCCACCGGGGCGCAGTGGCGGCCGTTCGCTGCGCCTTCTCCTCTTCACCTGCGTCGGCGCGGCGGTGGCGACGGCCTCCTCACCTACCTGCCCCTCTTCCTCGTCGAGGAACGCGGAACGAGCCCGGCGGCCAGCAACGTCGCGACGAGCGTGCTCCTCGCCGCCGGCGCCGCCGGCACGCTGCTCGGCGGCCTCGCCGCCGAGCGCTTCGGGCGGCGCTTCGTCCTCGTGGTGCCGCAGCTGGCGCTCGTCCCGCTCATCGCGTCTGCTCCCCGCGCTCGGCTACGGCGCCATGCTGCCGGTCGTCGCGCTCGCCGGCCTCGCCATGAGCGCGTACATGAGCGTCACGCTGGTGCTGGCGCAGGAGTACCTCCCGACGCACATGGGCCTGGCCACAGGTCTGACGGTCGGCCTGTCGAGCGGCGTCGCCGGCCTCTTCGTCGCCGCGCTCGGCGTGCTCGGCGACCAGGCCGGCGCCGCCGCCGTGCTCCTCGCCGTCGCGCCGCTTCCGCTGCTGGCTGCCGCGCTCGGCGCGTGGCTGCCCCGGCCGGTCGCGGCGCCCGCCGTGAGCGACGCGGCAGCGTGACGGGCATAGACTCGCGGACGATGCCCGTCGGATGCCCGACCGCCGGAGCCGTCCCGTATGACCAGCCCGATCGAGTCTCGTGCGCCGCACCTTCCGGGCGCTGCGCATCCACAACTACCGCCTGTTCTTCTTCAGCCAGATCGTGAGCATGAGCGGCACCTGGATGCAATCGGTGGCGCTGGCATGGCTCGTCCTCGACCTCACGGGCAGCAGCGTCGACCTGGGCGTCACCGTCGGCCTGACGTTCGGCCCCATCCTGGTGCTGGGGGCCTGGGCCGGCGCGCTCGCCGACCGCGTCGACAAGCGCCGCCTGCTGGTCGTCACGCAGACGGCGGCGGCGCTTCTCGCGCTGGTCCTCGGCGCGCTGACCGTCGCCGACGTCGTCACCATCTGGATGATCTGGGTCCTCGCGACGCTCACCGGTATCGCCGTCGCCCTGGACATGCCGTCGCGCCAGAGCTTCGTCTACGAGATGGTCGGACCCGACGACCTCGCCAATGCCGTCGGGCTGAACGCCGTGATCATCAACTCGTCGCGGATCATCGGGCCGGCGATCGGCGGCGTGCTCATCGCCTCGGTAGGGGTGGCGGCGTGCTTCTTCTTCAACGCCGCCTCGTTCGTGGCCGTCATCGCGGCGCTGCTGGCGATGCGCCGCGGCGAGCTCCTCACCGGCGCGGCCGCGTCCAGCGGCGGCCGGGCCAGGTGCGCGCCGGCCTGCGCTACGTGTGGCGCACGCCGGCGCTGCGCGTGCCGCTCGTCATGATGGCCGTCGTGAGCACCCTGGCCTACAACTTCTCCGTGGTCCTCCCGCTGCTCGCCCGGGTGGTCTACGGGCGCGGGGGCGGCGCCTACGGCGCGCTGTTCGCGGCCATGGGCGTCGGCGCCCTGGCGGGCGCCCTGCTCATGGCCAGTCGGGCGCGCCCGTCGCGCCGCCTCCTCGTCGTGAGCACGTTCACCTTCGGCGTCCTCACCGTGCTGCTTGCGGCGGCCCCGGGCTACGCGCTCGGCCTCGTCCTCCTCGTGCCGCTGGGCGCCGCCGGCGTGCTCTTCGTCTCGACGACCAACTCGCTGCTGCAGCTCAACGCCGAGGACGCGATGCGTGGCCGCGTCATGGCCCTGTGGGCGGTCGTCTTCCTCGGCAGCACGCCGATCGGCGGGCCGCTCACCGGGCTGCTCGCGCGCGAGTTCGGGGTGCGGGCGGCGGTGGCGGTGGGCGGCGTCGCCGCCCTGGCCACCGCCGCCGGCGCCCTCTGGGCGCTGCGCCGTCGGGAGATCCAGGCCGGCGCCTGCGAGGCGCCGGCCTGCCTGCCCGACGACCCCGAGCCCGACAGCGTGCTCGGCGGAGGGGCCTCGGCCTCGGCCGCCGCCGCGACCGCCGGCGGGAGCGCCGGCGACGCGCACGACGTAGACTGCGCCGAGCGCGACGTAGGCTCTTTAGAAAACACCGCGCGATTCCGATGATGAGCAGTGGCGGTCGCGGCGTGCTCGCGACCCGTGCGGCGGACCGCATTGCGCGACAGCGTGGAGAGAGGTGAGAGGTGCTCCTCCAGGGCAGCCTCAAGGAGTTCAGCCTTCCGAACATCTTCCAGCTCGTGAAGATGAGCGCCAAGACCGGGGCGCTCACGATCCGTCGCGACAAGGAATGGGGCAAGATCTTCTTCAGGGACGGCCTCATCCACTACGCCTTCTCCGTGCCCCAGTCGCTGCCCCTCGGCGAGCGCCTTGTCAACGCCGGGAGCATCACGCCGGCGCAGCTCAAGGCGGCGCTCGCCGAGCAGAAGAAGTCCCCCGAGGCGGGCCGTATCGGCACGATCCTCCTCGAGCTGCGGCTTCATCGACCGCGAGGGCCTTGAAGCCATCGTCCGCGAGCAGATCCAGGACGCCGCCTTCAACTTCTTCGCCTGGCTCGACGGCGAGTTCGAGTTCACCGCCGACGAGGTCGTGACCGACCAGGACATCCTCGTCGAGATGAACGTCGAGAACGTGATCATGGAGGGCTGCCGCCGGATCGACGAGTGGGAGCTCATCTTCGCGCAGCTCGGCTCGCTCGAGCGCCTCCCGCACCTGGCCTACGACGAGCGCGTCGACGAGCGCGGCGAGGTCACGTTCACGGCCGAGGAGTGGCGCGTGATCGTGCACGTCGACGGGCACGCCGACATCAACACGGTGTTGCGCGAGTGCGGTCTCGACCGCTTCCACGGCGCCAAGGTCATCTACAGCCTGTACTCGAGCGGTCTCGTCACCGTGAGCGACGCCGTGATCGACGCCATCGGGCAGCGGCTCAGCGTCGCCGTCCGTGGGCCGATCGACCTCTACAACGAGATCTTCCTCACGACGCTCACCGACTCGAACGTCACCAAGCAACTGCGCGTCGAGATCATCGACGACAAGGAGGTCGAGATCCCGATCGTCGCCGGCATGGTCCCGCTGGCTTCGGGTGCCGGCAAGGCCGCCTCCGACGAGCACGCCGCCGGCGGCGAGAGCGAGGCGCTCGTGTTCACGGCGAGCGCCTCGTCGCCGGAGCAGGCGTGGAAGCGGCTCGGCGGCGACAGCTCGGCCTTCGTGCTCCTCGCCAACGCGAACGACGTCGACAGCCTGCGCGCCACGCGTCGCGACCTCGACTTCGTGCGCGCGCCTCGGCGACGTGCCCACCGTTCTCGCCACGTACGTGTCGTTGGGCGACGACCCGGTCGCTGTCGACGAGGTCGCGAAGGCGCTCGGGCTCAACGGCTCGACGCCCATCGTCTCGTGTCAGTTGCGCGACCGCGACTCGGTGCTCGCCGTCGTCGCCAAGGCGCTCGAGCTCGTTCCCTCCTGAGGCTTCGCCCGCCGGCGACCGCCGGCGCCCGCTCCTGAGTCCTCGACGCGGCGGCGGTCGGCGGCGCGACTTGTCAATCCGACCGTTGCAGGTGGAAGATGGCACGGCGCGCCGCCCAGCCCAGGCGCCGCACGGCCCGCCGGGGCCGCCTTCGCCGAAAGGAAGCGATCGCATGTACTACCCGAGCTACCGCATGAGGCGCCTGCGGCGCACCCCCACCATCCGCCGCATGCTGCGCGAGACGACGCTCAGCGTCGACGACCTCATCTACCCGCTCTTCGTCATCGCCGGCGAGAACGTGAAGAACCCCATCGGCTCGATGCCCGGGTGCTTCCAGCTCTCGATCGGCAACCTGCTGCCTGAGATCCGCGAGGTGGCGGGCCTCGGCATCCCGGCCGTCCTGCTCTTCGGCATCCCCGCCCACAAGGACTCGGCGGCGACGACGGCCTACGACTCCGAGGGCGTGGTCCAGCTCGCCGTACGCGCCATCAAGGACGAGTTCCCCGAGCTGCTCGTGATCACCGACGTCTGCCTCTGCGAGTACATGGACCACGGCCACTGCGGGGTCGTGCAGGACGGCGAGGTGCTCAACGACGTCACGCTGGAACTGCTCTCCAAGATGGCCGTCACCCACGCCGAGGCGGGGGCCGACTTCGTCGCCCCGTCCGACATGATGGACGGGCGCGTGGCGGCGATCCGCAACGCGCTCGACGACGAGGGCCTCACCGACACCGCGATCATGGCCTACTCGGCCAAGTTCGCCTCGGCCTTCTACGGGCCGTTCCGCGAGGCGGCCGAGTCGGCGCCGGCGTTCGGCGACCGCAAGTCCTACCAGATGGACCCGCCGAACGGGGAGGAAGCGGTGCGCGAGGCCCTGCTCGACATCGAGGAGGGCGCCGACATCGTCATGGTGAAGCCGGCGCTGCCGTACCTCGACGTGATCCGCGCCATCAAGCAGGAGACCAAGTTCCCGCTCGCCGCCTACAACGTGAGCGGCGAGTACGCGATGCTCAAGGCGGCGGCCGAGAAGGGCTGGCTCGATGAGGAGCGTGCCGTGATGGAGGCGATGACCGGCATCAAGCGCGCCGGCGCCGACCTGATCATCACGTACCACGCCAAGGACGTCGTTCGCTGGCTGGGATGACCGGCGACCACGTCGAGCGCAACCGCGCCGCCTGGAACGAGCTCGCCAAGGACTTCGTCGCCTTTGGCGAGCGCGCCTGGGCGGACGACGAGCCGAGCTGGGGCATCTGGAGCGTGCCCGAGGCCGAGCTTCACGTCCTGCCCGACGACCTCGACGGGCTGGACGCGATCGAGCTCGGCTGTGGCACCGGCCTACGTCTCGGCCTGGCTCGCGCGCCGCGGCGCACGCCCGGTGGGCATCGACCTCTCGAGCGCCCAGCTCGCCACGGCGCGCCGGCTCCAGGCCGAGCACGGTCTCGAGTTCCCGCTCATCGAGGGCAACGCCGAGCACGTGCCGCTACCCGACGCGAGCTTCGACCTCGCGATCAGCGAGTACGGGGCGTGCCTCTGGGCCGACCCGTACCGTCTGGGTGCCGGAGGCGGCCCGCCTGCTTCGCCCCGGCGGCCGCCTCATCTTCCTCACCAACAGCACGCTCATGATGCTCTGCACGTCGGACGACGCCGACGCGTCGGCGGGTGAGCGGCTCGCGCGCGACTACTTCGGCATGCACCGCTTCGAATGGCCTGACGATGACACCATCGAGTTCCACCTCGGCTACGGCGACTGGGTCAGGCTCCTGCGCGCCAACGGGTTCCAGGTCGAGGACCTGATCGAGGTGCGGCCGGGGCCGGACGCGACCACCACCTTCGAGGGCATCGTGGAGCTCGAATGGGCGCGGCGCTGGCCGTGCGAGGAGATCTGGAAGGCGCGCAAGGACGTGTGAGCGGCGGCGGCCGGGCGACGAAGCCAGTCCCTGTCGCGACGGGCAGGCGACGTTGCGGCGCCCCCCTCCGTCTGGCACACTGAGGTCGGTTTGCACCATCCGCACGCTGAAAACTCCGCAGGACCGGCGCGCGGCCCGGCGACGCCGCCGGCGTCGCGCCGCCGCGCGTCATCGCCTGGGAGGTCACGCGCAGCTGCAACCTCGCCTGCGTGCACTGCCGCGCCTCGGCGGTGCACGGCCCCTACGAGGGCGAGCTCAGCACCGCCGAGGCCTTCACCCTCGTCGACCAGATCGCCTCGTTCGCGAACCCCATCCTCATCCTCACCGGCGGCGATCCGCTGATGCGCGCCGACATCTTCGACATCGCGGAGTACGCCATCGGCAAGGGGCTGCGCACGGTGATGTCGCCGAACGGCACGCTGGTCACGCCGGAGGTCGCGCGTCGCATGCACGACGTCGGCATCGCTCGCGTCAGCATCTCCATCGACTTCCCGAGCGCCGCCGAGCACGACGAGTTCCGCGGCGTCCCCGGCGCCTTCGACGGCGCCGTGCGCGGCGTGCGCAACTGCCTCGACGCCGGCGTCGAGGTGCAGATCAACAGCACGATCACCAAGCTGAACGTGCACCACCTGCCGGCGCTGCTCAAGCTCTCCGAGGACCTCGGCGCCGTCTCGTTCCACCCGTTCATGCTCGTTCCCACCGGCCGCGGCAAGGAGCTCGAGGAGCAGGAGCTGCCGCCGGAGGAGTACGAGCGCGCCCTGGAGTGGATGTACGACGCGCAGCAGCAGAGCGACCTCTTCATGAAGCCCACCGACGTGCCGCACTACTGGCGCGTCATGCGCCAGCGCGCCAAGGCGCAGGGGCGCAAGCTCGAGGTGCACCCGCACAGCCACGGCGGCATGAACACGCTCAGCCGTGGCTGCCTCGCCGGCATAGGCTTCTGCTTCATCAGCCACCGCGGGGACGTGCAGGGCTGCGGCTACTTCGACAAGATCGCCGGCAACGTCCGCGAGCAGCCCTTCCCCGAGGTGTGGAACGACTCGCCGCTCTTCAACGAGCTGCGCGACTTCGACGGGCTCAAGGGCAAGTGCGGCGCCTGCGAGTTCAAGAGGGTCTGCGGCGGCTGCCGGGCGCGCGCCTACGAGGCGACCGGCGACTACATGGCCGAGGAGCCCTACTGCGCCTACGTGCCGAAGGGCTGGTGCGCGCCGGCCTGAGGCCGGTCAGACATCTCACTCCTCGCCGCCGAAGTGCCGGTGAAGGCAGATGAGGTCGCCGCCGATGCCCGCCTTCGCGTAGGCCCGTATGGCGGCGAGGTTGTCGGCGTCGGTGACGACCCGAACCTCGCCGCAGCCGGCCTCGTCGAAGCGCCGCACCGCCTCGGCGACGAGCGCCGTGCCGACGCCCCTGCCGCGCGCCCGTTCGGTCACCAGCAGGTCGACGATCTCCCCGGTCGGTCCGCCCAGATAGAGGTCGAGCGTGGTCGCGTGGGCGAGGAAGCCCACGGGCGCCCCGTCGACGAGCGCGAGCAGGATGCCCTGGCCGGGCTGCTCGAGATACCGCGCGACGAAGGCCGCGTCGGCTCCGGAGGGCCGGTGGAAGCCGACCCCCATCTCGACGATGAGCGGGAGCAGGGCGCTGGCGTCGAGGGGCGTCGCGTCGCGGATCTCCACGCTCATCCTCAGGCGCCCAGATGCTGTTCGAGCATCAGCGTCTCCTCGACGAACCCGAGCGAGCGGTAGAGGTACTTGGCGCGCTCGTTCTCGAAGCCGGTCGAGATGCTGATCTCGGCCACGTCGAGCTGCTTGATCCGGGCGACGGCTTCTTCAAGCAGCGCCCGCCCGATGCCCTCGTTCTGATGGGCGGGCGCGACGGAGGCCTCCTGGATGACGGCCGACTGCTTCGCGTGGAACAGGCCGCGGACGAGGACGAAGGTGACGACGCCGACGACGTCGCCGTCGAGGTCGGCGACGACGGCGAAGAAGCTGTCGTCGCCGAGGCACTCGGCGACCCACTCGGTGGTCACCGGCGAGTGCTCGTCGTACTGCTCGGCCATCAGGCGGATCAGGGCGGCGACCGCGGCCGCGTCGGCCGCGGTCGCCGCCCTGATCACGACATCGCCGCCTTTGGGTTCGGCCATCTCGCACCCCTTCATCGAGCCGAGGTCGTTGCTGCATCGGGGGCTTTGCCCTGCGAGGGCGTAGTATATTCGCCACCTCACGTCGCACGACCGGTCCGGAGGAGAGCGTGAACACCAGCACGTCCAAGCGTCTGTTCGAAGAGGCGCTCAAGTACATCCCCGGCGGCGTCAACTCGCCGGTCCGGGCGATGAAGGGCGTGGGCATGCCGCACCCCCTGTTCATCGCCCGCGCCCGCGGCGCCCACGTGTGGGACGCCGACGGCAACGAGTTCGTCGACTTCGTCTCGTCGTGGGGACCGATGATCCTCGGCTGGGGACATCCTCAGGTCCTGGATCGCCTGCATCAGGTGCTCGAGGAGGGCACGAGCTTCGGCGCGCCGACGGCACTCGAGGTCGAGCTGGCGCGCCTCATCTGCGGCGCCGTCCCCTCGATCGAGCTCGTGCGCATGGTCAACTCGGGGACAGAGGCGACGATGAGCGCCGTGAGGGTCGCCCGCGGCTTCACCGGGCGCGACAAGATCGTCAAGTTCATCGGCTGCTACCACGGCCACTCCGACGCCTTCCTCGCCGCCGCCGGCAGCGGCGTGCTCACGCTCTCGCTGCCGGATAGCCCAGGGGTCACGAAGGCCACCACGGCCGACACCCTGCTGCTCGAGTACAACGATATCGAGGCCATGGAGGCGCTGTTCGAGAAGCGCGGTGAGGAGATCGCCACCCTCATCGTCGAGCCCGTCGCCGGCAACATGGGCGTCGTACCGCCCGGGCCCGGCTTTCTCGAGCGCGCCCGCGAGCTCTGCACCCAGTACGGGGCCGTCCTCATCTTCGACGAGGTCATCACCGGGTTCCGCGTCGCCTGGGGCGGCGCCCAGGAGCGCTTCGGCGTCGTCCCCGACATGACGACGCTCGGCAAGATCATCGGTGGTGGCCTGCCGGTCGGCGCCTTCGGCGGCCGCCGCGAGCTCATGGAGACGGTGGCGCCGCTGGGGTCGACGTACCAGGCCGGCACCCTGTCCGGTAATCCGCTGGCGATGGCCGCCGGAGCGGCGACCTTGAGCGTGCTGAGCGAGCCCGGGACCTACGAACGCCTGGAGGCGCTCGCCGACCGGCTCGCCGCGGCGCTGCGCGCCGCGGCGGCCCAGGGCGAGCGCCCCGTCACGCTCAACCAGGTCGGAGCCATGATGACGATGTTCTTCTGCGACGGCCCGGTCGCCCGCTTCGCCGACGCGAAGCGCGCCGACACGCAGGCGTTCGCCGCCTACCACCGGCACATGCTCGATCGCGGCATCTACCTCGCCCCGTCGCAGTTCGAGGCCACCATGGTCTCGCTCGCGCTGACCGACGACGACCTGGCGACCGCCGAGGCCGCCGCCCGGGCGTTCTTCGCCGGATGACCCGAGGAGGGACCATGCGCGACGGCGGCAAGCGGCACGTCCCCGAGGTCACGGTCCCGCGTCTCGCCCTGTACTTGCGCAAGCTGCGTGAGCTGCGCGGACGCGGCGTCGAGCGCGTCTCGTCGAAGGAGCTCGCCGCGATGGTCGGTCTCAACGCCGCGCAGATCCGCAAGGACTTCTCGTACTTCGGCGAGTTCGGCACCCGCGGCGTCGGCTACGAGGTGTCGCGCCTGATCACCGAGATCACGCGCTCTCTCGGCCTTGAGCACCCGTGGAACGTGATCATCGTCGGGGCCGGCTTGCTGGGTACGGCTCTGGCTCGCTACCGGGGGTTCGCCGAACAAGGCTTCGAGCTCGTCGGCATGTTCGACAGCTCGCCCACCGTGATCGGGGCGAGCTTCGGCAGCGGGCGCGTGAGCTCGATCGACGGGCTCGAGGGCTTCTGCGCCGAGACCCCGGTCGACATCGCTCTCGTCACCGTTCCTGCTGCCGAGGCCCAGGCGACGGTCGACCGTCTCGCGGCCGCGGGCGTGCGGGCGATCCTCAACTTCGCCCCGGTCAAGGTCACGACCCCGCCGCACGTCACGGTCCGGCCGGTCGACCTCTCGAGCGAGCTGATGTTCCTCTCGTTCTGCCTGGCCGGGTCGACCGACGAGGGCGATCCGGTCTCGTGACCGCGACCCCCGTCGAGGCGGCCCTGCGCGCCGTCGCGGCGCCCCTCGCTCTTGTCGAGACGGCCGCGCCGGTCGACCTTCGCTGGGGGCCGCTCTTCGCCGCGCTCGACAAGCGGGACGACGAAGCCTTCCTCGAGGCGATCGAGCTGATCCACGAGGGGTATCTCGTCCACTACCGGACCGGCCGCCTCGCGATGATCGCCGCCGACGACAGGCAGACGGCGCTGCTGGCCGGCGACGTCTTCTACGCCCACGGCCTGCGCACGATCGCGAACCGGGGTGACGTGCACTCGGTGGCCCTGCTCACCCGCCTCATGTCGGCGTGCTCGTGCCTGCGCAGTCTGGCGGCGCCCTTCGCCGTCGACGACGCCCTCTGGGCGTACACGATGGCGGCTCTGGCCGCCGTGCGCGCCGGCGTGCCGCCGGCTGAGGCCGGCGCGTTCTTCGACGAGATCGACGCTGAGCTTGGCAAGGGGGCGCCGGCGGACGGCACCGGCGCGGGCGGCCGCGGCTGCGGCCGCCCTGCACCTGTCCGACCCGGCGCCCCTCGCGGCTGCCTTCCTCCCACACCGGCCGTCGGCCGGCGATCCCGACCGCCCTCTGGCCCAGTGAGGTGACCATGGACCTGCGTCGTTTCATCGAGCTGCTCGAACGCGAGGGCGAGCTGACGCGGGTGCGTGTCGAGGTCGACCCCTACCTCGAGATGGCCGAGATCGCCGACCGGACGAGCAAGGCGCACGGGCCGGCGCTGCTCTTCGAGCGGCCGAAGGTCAAGGCCGGCCCCGGGGCGCCGGCCGTCCCCGTGCTCATGAACCAGCTGGGCTCGCTCCGCCGGCTGGAGCTCGCGCTGGGCGCGCCGCTCGACGAGCTCGCCCAGCGCATCGCCGGCCTGCTCGAGCTGCAGGTGCCGAGCGGCCTCGTCGGCAAGGTCAAGGCGCTCGGCCAGCTCAAGGAGCTCGCCTCCTACGGGCCGCGCATGGCGAAGAAGGCTGCCTTCCGCGAGGTCGTCGTCGAACCTCCCGACCTCTCCCGTCTGCCCGTCTTGACGACCTGGCCGGGCGACGGCGGCCCGTTCATCACGCTGCCCGTCGTGGTCACCAAGGACCGCGAGGGGCGGCGCAACGCCGGCATGTACCGGCTGCAGGTCTACGACGGCCAGACCACCGGCATGCACTGGCACATCCATCACGACGGCGCCGCCAACTTCCGCGAGGCCGACGGCCGGCTCGAAGTCGCCGTCGCCCTGGGGACGGACCCGGCGATCACCTACGCCGCGACGGCGCCGCTGCCGCCCGGCATCAGCGAGTTCATGTTCGCCGGGTTCCTGCGCGGCGAGCCGGTCGAGCTCGCCCCGTGCAGTACGGTCGATCTCGAGGTGCCGGCCGACGCCGAGATCGTCCTCGAGGGCTACGTCGAGAAGGACGAGACGCGGCTCGAGGGACCCTTCGGCGACCATACCGGGTACTACTCGCTCGCCGACCAGTACCCGGTCTTCCACCTGACGGCGATGTCGCACCGGCGCGACCCCATCTACCCGGCGACCATCGTCGGCCGTCCGCCGATGGAGGACGCCTACCTCGGCAAGGCGACCGAACGGCTCTTCCTGCCCCTGCTCAGACTGGTGCAGCCCGAGATCGTCGACATGGACCTGCCGATCGAGGGCGTCTTCCACGATTGCGCCATCATCGCCATCCGCAAGACCTACCCCGGGCAGGCGCGCAAGATCATGAGCGCCGTGTGGGGGATGGGGCAGATGATGTTCACCAAGTTCGTCGTCGTCGTCGACGAGCACGTCGACGTGCACGACTACAGCGAGGTGACGTGGCGCGTGTTCAACAACGTCGACCCGCGCCGCGACTGCCTCATCGTCGATGGTCCCCTCGACGTGCTCGACCACTCGAGCCCGTTCGCGCGCTACGGGGCCAAGATGGGCATCGACGCGACGAAGACCTGGCCCGAGGAGGGCCACGGCCGCGAGTGGCCGGACGAGCTCGCCCAGGACCCGGACGTCGTGCGGCGCGTCAGCGAACGGTGGGCCGAGTTCGGCCTGCCGTTCGCCTGAGCGCCGCCCGACGACGCTTTACGCCGGGACGGACGGGACCTACACTGGGCCGCGAGGCGGCCGCGCGACGACACGTGAGGAGGCGGCGGTGCTGCACGGCAACATCCATCGTCACTTGTTGATCCTCTCGATCGCCAACTGGGCGATCGCCATCGCCTGCTGGACCCTGAGCTCCTACCTCGGGATCGCCGTACCGACCAGCATCTTCGTGTACGCGATCCTCTTCGTCATCGGGCTCTTCGCCGCCGTCGTCGCCATCACTTCCTTCGTCCTCGCCGACTTCGGCACCGAGCCGGAGACTGCTTCCGTCGAGTCGCGGGCAGCGCCACCTGCGGGCCCGTCGATCCGCGTCCGCCGACGTCTGACGCCCGCCGCCGTTCCGTGAGCACGACCGGGTGACGCCCCTTCTGAGCGTCCTCTGCTCTTCGCGCGCCTCATCAAGATCGAGCACAGCGTCTACGCGCTGCCGTTCGCCTTCGCGGGGGCGTTTCTCGCGGAGCTGCGCTTCCCCGGCTGGTGGGACCTTCTGTGGATCACCGTCGCCATGGTCGGCGCGCGCAGCTCCGCCATGGCGCTCAACCGCCTCATCGACGCCGGGATCGACGCACGCAACCCGCGCACGGCGGCGCGCGAGCTGCCAGCCGGCAAGCTGCGCCGCAAGGACGTCTGGTTCTTCACGACCGTCTCGGTCGCCCTGCTGGTGATCGCGGCGTTCCAGCTCTCGCCGCCGTGCCGCTATCTCTGGCCGATCCCTCTCGCGGCGTTCGTCGCGTACCCCTACTCGAAGCGGGTGACGGCCCTCTGCCACTACGCCCTGGGCCTGACGCTCGGGCTCGCCCCGGCCGCCGCCTGGGTCGCCGTGACCGGCAGCGTGGCGCTCGAGACGGTGCTGCTGTTCCTCGCCGTCTGCCTGTGGGTCGGAGGCTTCGACGTCATCTACGGCATCTTCGACCTCGACTTCGACCGGCGCGAGGGCCTGCACTCGGTGGCCGTGGCGCTCGGCTGGCGCCGGGCCCTGCTCGTCGCCCTGCTCTCGCACGTCGCCGCGATCGCGCTGCTTGCCGCGGTCGGGGCTCTCCTCGGTCTCGGGCTGGTCTACTGGATCGGCCTCCTCGCCGTCGCCGCGCTGCTCGGGTGGTCGCATGTCGACATCGCTCGCCGCGGGCTTGACGAGGTCGGCATGGGCTTCATGAGCCTCAACGGCGCCGTGGGCCTGCTGTACGGCGCCGTCGTCATCGTCGCCGTGCTCCTGCTCTAGGCACGGCGGCAGGCGCCGGCGCCGCGTTTTGTCGCGCTCGCCGCTCGATACCCGGGATGGTACAATCGCCGCGTTCGGCGGCACCGTGTGGGGACCGTAGGCTTGCCGCCGACGACATCGCCACCAGGAGCCGAGGGGAAGACCGACGACGTGAGCGTCGAGGGCAGCAGCGAGCATCCGCATCGGCCTCCTCCGCGCCGGAGACGCTCCCCGTGGGTCGCGACCCTCGTCGTCATTGTCATCATCATCATCGTCGGCGTCCTCGTCTGGGTCCCCGTGGCGGCCACCTCGTCCTCGTCCTACTGCGGCTCCTGCAAGGCGACCGAGCCGGCCGCCGAAGCTTGGGCCGGCTCCGTCCATTCCGACGTCGAATGCGTCGACTGCCACATCGCTCCCGGCGCCTGGAACCAGATCAAGTGGCGAACGCAGGAGTGGCTCAACATCTGGGCCGACTACCTCAACGTGCCACAGACGGATCAACCCGGCGAGCGCCCCGGCGACGAGAACTGCACCCCGTGCCACGACGTGAGCGCGATCGGCGACGAGCACGACACGGTCCGCCTGCCGCACGAGCGTCACGTGGGGATCAGCGGGCTCGTCTGCGCCGACTGCCACGACAAGGTCTCGCACGGCGAGCGCGCCGAGGCCGGCAAGGTCTCGATGAGCGTCTGCGGCATGTGCCACGAGCAGGAGACGGCGGCCAACCAGTGCGACTTCTGCCACCTGACGCCGCAGACGCCCGCCGACCCGCACCCCGCCGACTACATCGAGACGCACGGCGAAGAGGCGCTCACCGACGACAGCGCCTGCCTGCGCTGTCATCACAACCCCGAGGCTTTTTGCGACGAGTGCCACGCGCGACCCACCGCCGACCACTTCTCCGGAACCTGGCGATACACTCACAAGACGGTCGCCGAGCAGGACCGCAACGGCTGCCTGGGATGTCATGACGAAGACACCTTCTGCGAACAGTGCCACCGCGTGAGCCACCCCGAGGACTGGCTGCAGTCCCACCGCGCGGTGGCGGACGGCGGGGGCTCGTGCCTGACCTGTCACCCACAGTCGATGTGCGACGCCTGTCATGCAGGAAGGCTCTGAGATGACGCCCCGTCGCGATGTCGCACCGCGACGCGGCGCAGCCCGGCTGCTCGGGCTGGTCCTGCTCCTCGCCGTGGCTCTCGTCGTCGGCGCCGCGGCGCACGCTCCGCGGGCCGCGGCGCTGTCGGACGGCGCCAGGGAGTGTGGAGAGTGCCACAACGCTGATAACCCGGGCACGGTCACCGTTGACGGCGTGGCCAAGCCGCTGGCCGTCGACCTGGACGCCTATGAGGCGTCGCTGCACGGCCAGCTCGACTGCACCGGCTGCCACATCGGCTTCGAGAAGGGCCCGCACTCGGCGGAGCAGACCGAGGGGTGGCTCCAGACCGCCAAGCTGAAGTCGTGCCGCAACTGCCACGCCGACCAGTTCGCCATGTACGAGGACTCGTTCCACGGCGACCTGGTGTTCGACGAACAGTCCACGGACGCGCCCGTCTGCGCCGACTGCCACACGCCCCACAACATCGTCGCGCCGCAGAGCCTCGAGTTCCGGCGCAGCACCCTCGACCTCTGCTCGGAGTGCCACGGCGGGAAGAGCGAGACCTACCTCGACAGCTACCACGGCAAGGCGTTCCTGCTCGGCAAGGACGACGCCGCGACCTGCCCCGACTGCCACGGCGGCCACAGGATCCTGCCCGCGTCAGACCCCGAGAGCACGATCTCGGACGAGAACCGGGTCGCCACCTGTGCGGGCTGCCACCCGGGCGCCAACGAGAACTTCGCCGGGTTCCTGGTCCACATCGACCCGAAGGACCCGACGGACTCCTTCACCGTCTTCCTGTTCTGGCTCGCCTACGTGCTGCTCATCGCCGTCGTCTTCACGTTCGGCGGGGTCCACACCGCCCTGTACATCTACCGGGGGATCAAGGATGGCCTCTACGGTCGCAAGCACCACTGAGCGAAGCCCCAAGCCCCGGACGCGGGTCGAGTACCTGCGCTTCAACGTCTTCCATCGCTGGATGCACTTCCTCGTGTTCGTGAGCTTCACCGTGCTGGTGTTCACGGGCATGCCGCTCAAGTACAAGGACTCCGAGTGGGCCCAGTGGTTCATGGACGCGACGGGCGGGGTGACCGCCGCCGGCGTCTACCACCGCATCGCGGCGATCATCACGGTCATCTACTGGACGGCCGAGGTCATCTACATGATCGTCGTGATCGCGCGCCGCCGCGGCCGCGGAGTCCTCGGTCCTGGCTCTATGATGTTCAGCGGCAAGGACCTGCGTGACATCGTCGGCATGTTCCGCTGGTTCCTCGGTATGGGCGGCAAGCCGCAGTTCGACCGCTACACGTACTGGGAGAAGTTCGACTTCGCCTCGCTGGTCGTGGGCACGGTGATCATCGGACTCACCGGCTTCATGATGTGGTTCCCCATCGAGACCACCAGGTACGCGCCGGGGATCGTGCTCAATATCGCCCTCGTCATCCACTCCAACGAGGCGCTCCTCGCGATGGGCGTCATCTTCATCTTCGTGCACCTCTTCAGCGCCCACCTCAGGCCCGAGTCGTTCCCGCTCGACAAGGTCATCTTCACGGGCTCGCTTGCCGGTCGAGCACTACAAGGCCGAGCGCCCCTTGGAGTATGCTCGCCGCGTGCGTGAGGGGACGCTCGACGAGGTCCTCGTGGAGCGCCGCATCACGTGGCGCACGTACGCGGGTGACGTGATCTGGTGGTCGTTCACCGCGGTCGCCGGTCTTGCGGCCGTGCTGATGGCGGCGTTCATCATCTGGACGGTGTTCGATTGAGGACCATCGTCGCGAGGGGAGGGGCCATGGGGACCGCAGCCGGACTGAAGCGGATCGTCCGCCAATCGCTCGTCGTGGCGGCCGGCGCGGCGCTCCTGCTGGCGCTGTGCGCCGCGCCGGCCGCCGCGTACTCGAACTGGGCCCACGACGGCATCCCTCCGGGACCCGCCATGCAGAACTGCGACCTGTGTCACGCCAACGGCATCTCGGACACCTCATGCACGGGCCTCTGCCATCGCGGCTTCAAGGTGACGCCCGGCGCGACCGTCGACGGCCGCTTCGCACAGACGTGCTGGTCGTGTCATGCGCCGGGCGAGGACACGGGCAAGTTCTCCTCGACGAGCGCGGACTGCAGCCAGGACTGCCATCTGTACAACGCCTTCTCCAACGCGTACTCGGTCCCCTTCAGTCACGGCTCCGAGCCGCATCTCGGGGCCGAGCCGCCGTACGGCGTCTGCCTCGATTGCCATTCGACGAGCCTCGGGTACGCCGATCCAGGCGCCAGCCCGCACCACGACGGCATCGCCTCACCGCCGCCATCTTGCACCGCCTGTCACGACGGCACCTACGCCTCCGCCCAGGTGAGTCACGACGGGACGGGGTGTGAGGACTGTCACGACGGCATGGACCTGCCGGCCGTCCCCGCGACGTGCACGACATGTCACGCCGCGTCGACCTTCGGCACCGCCGACTGCCGCAGCTGCCACGCCGGCCAGATCCACAACACGGCGCCGGACGTCGGCGCCTGCACGTCGTGCCACGACGAGGGTTACCAGAAGCACGCCGGCGGCGTGTCCTGCACCAAGTGTCACACGAACGCGCCCGCCTTCCACCACGCGACGGCTGCGCCGGCGGTCAAGAGCTGCCGCAGCTGTCACGCCATGAAGCACGCCGGCGCGAGGGTGTCCGGCTCGCGCTGCGCCGATTGCCACAAGGGCAGCGCCCCGCCGGCCAAACCGCGCGCGCAGCATTCCTCGACAGTGACGAAGAAGTTCGTCTGCAGTGGCTGCCACAGCAAGAAGCTCCACGCCAAGTCCAGGGGAGCGTCGACCACGTGCCGGTCGTGCCACAAGAGCAAGTACCATGCCGGACAGGCCGCCGTCGCCAGCTCGGCGTGCACGAGGTGCCACTCGTCGGCGAGGTCGCACGCGGGTGGGTATCCCTGCGTGCACTGCCACAAGTCGGTCGTCCACGACCCGACGCCGTGATGCGGACTTGGCACGCAGGCGCCATGCGGGCGACTCCCGGCCATGACCGTGCCTCTGGTCTCGAGGGCATGAGCGCGTGAAGTTCCGGCTCACCCAGCGCGGGCTGACCATCGCGGTCATCGTCCTGACGATCACCGTCGTCGTGGTCGGGGTGACGCTGACGGCCACCTCGACGCCGACGTTCTGCGGCCTGTGCAAGAGCCACGAGCCCATCGTCGCCTCGTACCGCACGGCTCGGCACAGCGACGTCAACTGCGAGCTCTGTCACTCGAAACCGGGCCCCTTCTTCTTCCTCACCGCCAAGATGGAGGCCCTGCAGCAGCCGATCGCCCAGATCACCGGCGACTACGAGGAGCCCATCCTCGCCTCGGTGCTCAACCAGTCGTGCCGGCAGTGCCACGTCAACGACGACCTCTTCGGAGTGATCACCGTCGACGGCATCCGGGTCGAGCACCGGCACCTCATCGAAGCGGGCTTCCTGTGCATCCGCTGCCACTCGACGGTCGGGCACCCGGAGGCGGTGCCGGTGGGCTCGCGCACCTAACCGTCGATGGACCAGTGTCTGCTGTGTCACAACAACCACTACGAAACGGCCGGCGGCAAGGTCGCGGTCGCCGACTGCGACCTCTGCCACGCCGAGAAGGACTACGACGACGCCCCGGTGTCGCACACCGAGGAGACGTGGGATCGACGAGCACGGCTCGGTCGGCATCCTCTCGACCTGCAGCGCCTGCCACACCGAGCCGGACAGCTGCAGCTCGTGTCACAACGGGCTGCAGATGCCGCATCCCGAGGACTGGCTGTCGCGGCACGGCGCCCCGCACCGAAAGGTCGGCGAGAAGGCGTGCGACCAGTGCCACGACACGAAGACCTACTGCGACACCTGCCATCAGGTGAAGATGCCGCACCCGGGCAACTTCGTAGTCAAGCATCCCGCCGCCGCGCGAACGCGCCGGGCAGACGTGCTTCAACTGCCATGAGGTCGCCAACTGCCAGGCCTGCCACGACGCCCACGCGTCGGGCGACCCGCGCGCCCACGACCTGTTCGAGGAGCAGGAGTACACGCCGGCGCCGAGCCCGACGCCCGAGACGAGCCTCTAGGCCATGGACGACGAGACGAACACCAGCATCCCGCAGGACGCGCCGCCGCCGGTCGCGGACGAGAGCGCGAGCGCGGGTCGCGGCGAGGAGACTGCCATCGCGACCGACGGCTCACGCCGTCGCCGACCCCGCAGCCGCGTCCTGCTCGAGGTCACGGTCCCCAAGGCGCTGGCTCATCGGCGTCACCGTCGCACTTGTCCTGCTCTTCGTGGTCGCCGTCGTCGCCTTCGCGGCCCTCAACCGCATGGACACGTGCGCGCAGTGCCACGTCATCAAGGACGAGGTCGTCACGTACAAGCAGACGGCGCACTACGACGCCGGCGTGGTGTGCCAGGACTGCCACACCAAGCCGGGCGTCTTCAACTACTTCGTGCGCAACCTGCAGGGCGTGACGCACCTCGTCAACTACATCTCGGACACCTACCAGAAGCCCATCACGACGTACGTGGGCGCCAACAACTGCATCCAGTGCCACCCCAAGGAGGAGATCGAGCGCGACATCGTCGTCGGCAACATCCGCGTCAACCACACCGGCCTGCGCGAAGAGGGCTACCAGTGCCTGACCTGTCACGCGAACATCTCGCATCCGGGCACGCAGCTCGAGGTGGCGCGCATGCCCCAGGACACGATCATGTCGGTGTGCGCGCGGTGCCACGACGGCGAGCAGCTCCCGGACGACTGCGACACCTGCCACGTCGGCGGTCTCCCGTCGGGGTACGAGAAGGTCGCCGATGACGGTCCAGGTGACGCCGCAGCAGTGTGCCGGCTGTCACGGCGGCAAGGCGTTCTGCAGCGACTGCCACCAGGGTCTGCAGATGCCGCACCCGAAGGGCTGGGAGCAGGCGCCACGGCAGGACCGTGCTCGACCGCGGCCAGTCGATCTGCGTCTCGTGTCACCTCAAGGACGACCCGAGGTTCTGCATCGACTGCCACGGCGTCGCGATGCCGCACCCGTCGGATTGGGAGGCGCGGCACGACAACGTAGCGGCCAAGGACCAGCAGGTCTGCGTCAAGTGCCACGGCAAGAACAGCTGCACCAAGTGCCACGGCCTGACCATGCCGCACCCGGCCGGCTTCCAGCAGACGCACCCCTCGGCGTACTACGCCTCGCCCGGCGTCTGCTCGAAGTGCCACAGCGCATCCTTCTGCTCGAACTGCCACGGCGTCAGCCTCCCGCACAGCGGCGCCTTCAAGGCGAACCACTCCGACGCGGTGTTCTCCAACGGCGGCGTCTGCGTCAAGTGCCACGGCAACGCCGGCGCCGGCCCCGGCGGCTGCTACGGCGGCGACTGCCACAGCGGATCGATCGGCGACTGAAGCCCCGTCTGTGACGACCAGCCCCTTGCGGGGCAGAATCGACCCATGTCTTCAGCGACACCACAACGTGTCTTCCTCGGCGTCACCGGCGCCAGCGGCGCCGTCTACGCGCTGCGCCTGCTGGCGACACTGGCCGACAACGGCTGCGAGGTCACGCTCTGCGTCTCGGACAGCGGTGTCCTCGTCCTGAGGCACGAGCTCGAGCTGCCCGCTGCGGGCAGGGAGGCGACGGTCGGGGCGCTGGTCGAGCGGGCCGGCGCGGCCGCGGTGACGCGGGTCTACGAGCCGGACGACTTGGCGGCGCCGGCCGCGAGCGGCAGCGCCGCCACGGACGCGGTGGTCGTCTGCCCCTGCACCATGTCGACCGCGGCGCACATCGCCCTCGGCACCTCCCGCAACCTGATCCATCGCGCCGCCGACGTGGCCCTCAAGGAGCGGCGGCGACTCGTGGTGGTCCCGCGCGAGACGCCGCTCTCGTCGATCCACCTGCGGCGTCTCCTCGAGCTCTCCGAGGCCGGCGCCGTGGTCCTGCCGGCGGCGCCGGGCTTCTACGCCCGTCCGCGGAGCCTTGCCGACGCCGTCGACCACGTGGTCGGCAAGACGCTCGCGGCTCTCGGCTTCGAGCAGCGCCTCTTCCCGCCGTGGGACGGGGGCACGCGCTGACCGCGGGCGCTGGCGGCGGATACGGCGCTGAGAGCGCCCGCGTCGATCGCGACCCCGGCCGCATCGCCGGGATGTTCGGCCGCATCGCGCCGCGCTACGACCTTATGAACCACCTGATGACGGCCGGGCTCGACCGGCACTGGCGGCGTCTCGCCGCGGCCGAGGCGGCGCTGAAGCCGGGCGACCGCGCCCTGGACGTCTGCTGCGGGACGGGCGACCTCGCCTTCGCGCTCGCCGACCGCTGGCCCGGGCTGCGACGTCACCGGCCTCGACTTCACCGACGAGATGCTCGTGCGCGCCCGGCAGAAGGCGGCCGCGCGCGGCGCCAGCCGGCGCGCGGCCGCGCTTCGTCCAGGGCGACCTGCTCGCCCTGCCCTTCGGCGACGGCGAGTTCGCCGGCGTGACCGTGGGCTGGGGCGTGCGCAACGTGCCCGATCTGCCGCGGGCGCTGGCCGAGATGGCGCGCGTGACGCGGCCCGGCGGGCGCGTCGTCTGTCTCGAGTCGACGCGCCCGCCCGAGGGCCTCGGCCGTCGCTTCCACGAGGTGTGGTTCGACCGCCTCGTCCCCGCCTTGGGCGCCTGGTCGCCGGCGAGGGCAGCGCGTACGAGTACCTGCCGGCCTCGGTGCGCGACTTCCCCGACGCCGACGGCCTGGCGGCGCCTCATGGCCGCGGCCGGCCTGCGCCAACGTCCGCTACCGGCGCCTCGGGCTTCGGCGCCGTGGCGCTGCACGTCGCCGAGGCGCCCGACGACCCGTGCGGCGGCGCCAGGATGACCGGACCGCGCCAGACGCTCTCGTGGCGCTCGCGCGCCCAGAAGCGGCGCTACGTCGACGGCATGGACGCGGTCGAGGCGCGCCTGCAGGCGGTCGCGGACTCGTACGCGGGACCCCTCCGCGAGGCGTGCGGCAGCACGCTGGCGGCGGGCGGCAAGCGCGTGCGGCCGCTGCTCACCCTGCTCTCGCGCCCGCCGCCGCGAGCCCTTGCCGGACGCGGTCGTCCGCGCCGCCGCCGCGGTCGAGCTGCTTCACATGGCGACGCTGGTCCACGACGACGTCCTCGACCGCGCCGAGCTGCGACGCGGCAGGGCCACCGTGGCGCACGAGTTCGGGGTCGACATGGCGGTGTCCACGGGCAACTTCCTGCTGGCGCGGGCCTTCGCCGAACTGGCGGGGACGGGCGACGCGACGGCGGTGGACGTCCTCAGCGAGACCGCCGTCGGGCTCTCCGAGGGCGAGGTGCTGCAGCGACGCGAGGCGTACGACGTGACGCTCGGGCAGGAGGCCTACCGGCGCCGCTGCGAGCGCAAGACGGCCGACCTGTTCGCCGCCGCCTGCCGTCTGGGCGCCCTGCTCTCGGGTCTCGACGAGCGCGAGCAGCACGCCCTCTCCGAGTACGGGCGGCTGCTCGGCCTCGCCTTCCAGGTCTTCGACGACATCCTCGACGTGAGCGGCGACGAGTCGCAGCACGGGCAAGCGGCTCGGCACCGACGTGCGCGACGGCACGGTGACGCTGCCGCTGATCTTCGCCCTCGAGGCGCGGCCCGATCTGGCGCCGCGCCTCCGCGACGGCGGCTCGCTGGACGACGCCGCCGTCGCCGAGGTCATCGCCGAGGTGCGCGCCACGGGCGCGGTCGAGCGCGCCCGCGAGGTCGCGCTGGGCTCGATCGACGAGGCGCGGCGCGCTGCTGGCGACGTGCCCGGACGACGTCGAGCGCGACCTCCTCGAGGAGGTCGCGCGGTCCGTCGTCGACCGCTTCAGCTGAGCCCGCCCGCACACGTCTGCCGACCGCGCCGCGCCGTGCCGGGCCGGAGTGCGGCTCGCGGCGCGGGGGTACAATGGCGTTCCGGCGGCGCCCGTCCCGGCGCCCGCCGCTCGACAAGGAGAACCATGCAGACCGAACACATCGACGCCCTCGCGACGCGCGCCGGGCTCGAGGACTCTGGGCGAAGGTCGCCGAGGGGCGACGGCTGGGCGAAGCGGACGCCGTCGCCCTCCTCGAGAGCGACGACCTCCTCGCCCTCGGCGCGCTCGCCGACTTCGCCCGCCGGCGCGCCGCCGGCGACGACGTCTTCTTCATCGCCAACCGGCACATCAACCACACCAACGTCTGTCGCAACCGCTGCCTGTTCTGCGCCTTCAGCCACGACGACGGCGACGCCGACGCCTTCACGCTCTCGGTCGACGAGGTCGTCGAGAAGGCGCGCGAGACGCTCACCGGCGGCATCACCGAGATCCACATCGTCGGCGGCGAGCACCCGGACCTGCCCTTCGAGTACTACCTCGAGATGATGCGCGGTCTCAAGGAGCTCGCCCCGGACGTCCACATCCAGGCGTTCACGGCGAGCGAGATCGCGCACCTCGCCAAGGTCGCCGGCCTCTCGGTGGAGGAGACGCTGCTGGCGCTGAAGGAGGCCGGCCTCGGCTCGCTGCCCGGCGGCGGCGCCGAGGTCTTCAGCGGCCGCGTCCGCGACCTGATCTGCGAGCGCAAGATCAGCGGCCAGGAGTGGCTCGACGTGATGCGCGCCGCGCACGGCGTGGGTCTCAAGTCGAACGCGACGATGCTCTACGGGCACGTCGAGACGCCGGCCGAGCTCGCCGATCACATGATCCGGCTGCGCGAGCTGCAGGACGACACCGGCGGCTTCAACGCCTTCATCCCGCTCTCGTTCCAGCCGGCCCATACCGGGCTCAGCGAGCTGCCCGGCCCGACCGGCTTCGACGACCTCAGGATGCTCGCCGTCGGCCGCCTCGTGCTCGACAACTTCCGCCACGTCAAGGCGTTCTGGATCAACGTCGGCCTCAAGCTCGCCCAGGTCTCGCTCGCCTTCGGCGTCAACGACCTCGACGGCACCGTGGTGGAGGAGAAGATCAGCCACGCCGCCGGCGTCGACACCGGACAGGAGCTCACGCGCGACGAGCTCGTGCGCGTGATCCGCGGCGCCGGCCGCACGCCGGTCGAGCGCGACACGCTCTACAACGTCGTGCGGCGGTACGATGACTGACACGTCGCCGGTGCGCGTGGGGCGCATCGCGTTCGTCAACTGCTTCCCGCTCTACCATCACTTCGAGGAGGCGCTCGCGGCGGCCGGCTACCGGGCAGACATCGTCGAGGGTGTGCCGGCCGAGCTCAACCGCATGCTGGTGGACGGCGAGATCGACGTCGCCCTGCCCTCGTCGATCGAGTACGCGCGGCACGCCGACACGCTCGCGCTGCTGCCCCAGGTCTCGATCAGCTCGCTCGGCGCGGTCGACTCGATCCAGCTCTTCAGCCGCGTGCCCTCGAGGGAGGTCACGAGGGTCGCGCTGACGGCGAAGAGCGCGACCTCCATCTGCCTGCTCAGGATCCTCTGCCGCGAGTGGGGGATCGCCCCCGAGTTCGTCGCCTGGGAAGGGACCCTGGCCGACGTGCTGGCCTCGTGCGACGCGATGCTGCTCATCGGCGACGACGCCCTGCGCGCCCTGCGCGCCGGCGTGTTCCCGTACAACCTCGACCTCGGCGCGGCGTGGCGCGAGGTCACCGGCCTGCCGATGGTCTACGCCGTGTGCGCCGTGCGGCGCGACGTGCTGGCGGCGCGGCCGCAGGCCGTCGCCGCCGTCGGCGCCGCGCTGCTCGCCTCGCGCGACCGCTGCGCCGCCGACCCCGCCGGCACGGCGGACACGGCGGCGCGGCTCTACGACTTCAGCGCCGCCTTCCTCGCCGAGTACTTCGACCGCCTCAAGTACGGCTTCGCGCCGGAGTACCGGCGCGGCCTGACGGAGTTCTTCCGCCGCGCCGCGGCGATCGGCGAGCTCGACGCGGTCCCCGAGCTGACCGAGGCCGGCGATGTCGCCTGACGGCGCGCCGGCCTCCGATCTGCGCTGGCGCACCGCCGAGGGCGACGACGCCCCCGCCGTCCGCGCGGCGATCGACGACTGGTGGCCGGGCAGGCACATCGAGCACATGGTCTGCCCGCAGCTCTTCGAGCACTTCGGCGACACCTGCCTGCTGGTCGAGGACGAGAGCCGTGCCGAGGGCGACCGGCTCGTCGCCTTCCTCCTCGGCATGCTCTCCCAGCGCATGCCGGAGGCGGGCTACGTCCACTACGCGGGCGTGCGGCCCGAGTACCGCGGCACCGGGCTGGGGCGCCAGATGTACGAGCGCTTCGCGGAGATGACGCGGGCGCGCGGCCGCGGCGAGGTCTTCATCGAGACGAGCACCTGGAACAAGGAGTCGATCGCCTTCCATGAGCGCATGGGCTTCGTCTTCGTGCCGGGGGACGAGGTCGTCGACGGTCTTCCCGTGCACCGCGACACCGGCGGCAAGGGCTTCGACTACGTCGAGATGGTGTGGACGCTGTGACCCGCCTCGGCGACGCCGAGGCCCTCGCGCTGCTCGAGGGCGGCGACCTGCTCGAGCTCGGCCTGCGCGCCGACGAGCTGCGTCGCCGCCTGCACCCCGGCGGCGAGGTCACCTTCATCGTCGACCGCAACATCAACTACACCGACTACTGCCTCTCGGGCTGCCGCTTCTGCGCCTTCTACAAGAAGCCGGGGAGCGGGGAGGGCTACCTGCTCACGCAGGAGGACATCCACCGCAAGATCCAGGAGACGATCGATCTCGGCGGCACGGCGATCATGATGCAGGGCGGCCTCAGCCCCGACCTCGACATCTGCTGGTTCGAGGAGGTCTTCGGCGGCATCAAGGAGCGCTTCCCGCAGGTGCACCTGCACTGCCTCTCGCCGCCCGAGGTCGTGCACATCGCCAGGCAGAGCGGGCTGACCATCGAGGAGACGCTGCGCCGCCTGCGGGCAGCGGGCCTCGGCTCGCTGCCCGGCGGCGGCGCCGAGGTCCTCGTCGACCGCGTGCGCAGCGAGATCAGCCCGCACAAGATCCCGACCGACACCTGGCTCGAGGTCATGCGCGTGGCGCACGGCCTCGGCATGCGGACGACGGCGACGATGATGTTCGGCTCGCTCGACACGCCGGCTGAGCGCATCGAGCACCTGCGCCGCATCCGCGACCTGCAGGACGAGACCGGCGGCTTCACGGCGTTCATCCCGTGGACCTTCCAGGCCGGCAACACGGCCCTCGAGGAGGGCCACGTGCCGGCCACCGGCGTCGACTACCTGCGCCTGCTCGCCGTCAGCCGCCTCTACCTCGACAACGTGCCCAACGTGCAGGCGTCGTGGGTCACGCAGGGCCCGCGCATGGGCCAGGTCGCGCTCGCCTTCGGCGCCAACGACATGGGCTCGACGATGATCGAGGAGAACGTCGTCAAGGCGGCGGGCGTGAGCCACACCATCACCGTCGAGGAGATGGTGCGGCTCATCCGCGCCGCCGGTTTCACCCCCGTGCAGCGCGACACGCTGTACCGCGAAGTGCGCCGGTTCGACTGACGCCGACCGGCTCCGCGCTGCAGAACGGGTCCGCGGTGTCGCCTGCGCGGACCACGCCGCGCCGTCGCCGCCCGTTGACAGCGCCGTCGCCGCGACTATGCTCGCATCCGAGGGGGGACTGTCGGATCGCGACGCCGCCGCGCGGCGCCGTCGCACGGGCTTGGGGGTACACATGCGTGCGCGGGTCCTGTTCGTTCTGGTCCTCATCGGCCTGCTCGTCGGCCTGGCCTTCGCGCCGGCGCAGGCAGCGGGCAAGCCAGCGGGGTCAGGGGCGCGTCCTGGACCCGTGATGGTCTACATGGACGGCGACAACGATCTCGAGTCGTACATCGCCCTCGACTTCATCAACGAACTCGCGGCGCTCGGCTCGAACGCCAACGTCCAGGTGGTCGCGCTCGCCGACCGTACGCCCGGCTACGACAAGAGCTCCAGGGGACTGGACGGGCACCTTGCTCTTCCACGTCAAACAGGGGATGACGGCCGTGCCGGAGAACGCCGTCGCGGACTGGGGCGAGCGGAACATGGGCGACCCGCAGACCCTGATCGACTTCCTCGCGTGGGCGAAGACGGCCTACCCCGCAAGACACTACGCGCTCATGCTGTGGGACCACGGAGGGATGTGGCGGCCGGACGGCACGATGTGGGACGACACCAGCGCCGACGGGCTCGACCAGGACGAGATCGCTGCGGCCATGAGCGCGACAGGCCCGGTCGACGTCGTCGGCTACGACGCCTGCCAGTCGTCGACGATCGAGGTCGCGGCGACCTGGCGACCGTACTGTCAGGCGATCGCCGCGTCGGAAGAGACGATCGGGATGACCGGGATCGAGTACGATCTCGTGATCGCCGCGTTGCGTGCGAATCCTGCGATGACCGCGGACCAGTGCGCGGTCGCCATCGCGGAGTCCGACACGGCTGACCCCGAGTTCGCCGCTCTCACGCTCGGCGCGCCTCATGACGCGCTGATCGCGGCGATCGACCACTGGGCGCTCGCGCTGAGCGTCGCCTTGCCGGCCGAACGCAGCGCCTACGCGTCGGCCTTCCGCAAGACGCAGAGCTTCGCCACACCGGTGAACGTCGACCTCTTCGACATGGCGCGCGAGATCCAGGCGCGTGTGAGCGACCCGGCGCTGCAGGCGTCCTGCCAGGAGGTGATGGACGCCGTCGTCGGCGTGGTGCTGTCGGAGCGCCATGGCGGGGGCAAGTACACCGACTGCCACGGCGTGACCATCTTCTGGCCACAGCGCCGGCAGGACCTCGCCTGGTACGACTTCGACTACTACCCGACGCTGCGCTTCGCCCAGCTGACGCAGTGGGACGAGTTCCTGACCGCGTACGTGCAGTGACGTGAGGCCCGGGGCGCGGGTCCGGCTGCGCCGGCCGGCCCGCGCCCCGCGCCCTTCTGCGCCGCCTTCTCGAGCGATAACATCTTCCGCAGGGACAGTGGAGGGCGCCTGGTCGACGGCCGGCATGAGGATGCCGGCCGACCGCAGGCGCCGGCGACCGGGAGGTGCGCGATGATCGAGCAGGTCTTCTGGCAGGCCGAGCGCGAGTGCAAGGCCAAGGAGCCGCCGGCCGACGCGCCCCTGCCCGAGGCGGTCGACGTCGCCGTCATCGGCGGCGGCCTCACCGGCCTCTCGGCGGCGCGCACCCTCGCCAAGGGCGGCGCCTCCGTCGCCGTCTTCGAGACCAACACCGTCGGCTGGGGCGCCAGCGGCCGCAACGGCGGCCAGGTCTCGGTGGGCGGCAAGCGTGGCCCCGCCGGCTGGGCCAAGGAGTACGGCCAGGAGACGGCCGCCCGCCTCTTCCAGGCGTCCATGGACTCCGTCACCTTCGTCGAGGACCTCGTCAAGAAGGAGAAGATCGACTGCGGCTGGACGCGCTGCGGCAAGTACGGCGCGTGCTACAAGCCGGAGCACTTCGGCCATCTCGCCGAGTACCAGAAGTACATGGCCGACACCTTCGACTACGCGCTGGAACTCGTGCCGCCGGTCCGTCAGAAGGAGGAGCTCGGCAGCGACATGTACCACGGCGGCATGATCGACGAGTTCGCCGGCATGCTGAACCCGTACCTGTTCGCGCGCGGTCTCGCGGCCGCGGCCCTCAAGGCCAAGGCGCGGATCTTCGAGAGCACCGAGGTGCTGGCCCTGGCGCCGGCCGGTGACGGCTGGACGGTCACGACGTCGCGCGGGCACGCTCAAGGCGAGCGACGTCTTCGTCGCGACCAACGGCTACACCGGCGACGTCACGCCCGGGCTCAAGCGCCGCGTCGTCCCCGTGGGCAGCCACATCATCGCCACGGAGCCGCTCGACAAGGACCTCGCGCTCAGCATCCTCCCCAAGCGGCGCATCTGCTACGACACGAAGAAGATGCTCTTCTACTTCGTGCTCTCGGCGGACGACCGGCTGGTCTTCGGCGGCCGGGCCGCCTGGCGTCCGCTCACGCGCGCAGCAGAGCGGCGAGATCCTCCGGAAGCAGATGGTGAAGCTACTTCCCGCAGCTCGGCGGCACGAAGGTCGAGTACACCTGGCACGGCCAGGTCTGCATGACCATGGACTTCGACCCGCACCTGGGCAAGATGGACGGCCTCTACTACAGCATGGGCTACTGCGGGCACGGGGTGGCGCTGTCGGCCTACCTGGGCGACGTGATGGGCAACGTGATCGCCGGCAAGCCCGAGGACTCGGCCTTCCTGCAGCTCAAGCCGCTGCCGAAGATCCCGCTCTACACCGGCAACCCGTGGTTCCTGCCGGCGGCCGACATCTACTACCGGACGTACGACAGGCTGAAGTAGGGCAAGGGATCAGTCGATCGCGAACGGCGGCGCCGCGGCCGCGTCGGGCCGCGCCGTGTCGCCGAGCGCCTCGAGCTCCTTCTGCGAGAGCTGCTCGCCGCTCGCCGCAAGCCGGCGCCACTCGCGGCGCAGCACCGGCGCCGCGATGCCCAGGCCGATCAGGGCGAGTACGCCGCCGACGGCGAGGACGTAGCCTGAGATCAGGCCATACAGCAGCGGAGCCGTGAGCGTGCCGAGGAGGCCTGCAAGCTGCATCGAGGTCGTCTCGATGCCGGTCACGGTCCCGAGCCACTCGCGCGGGCTGACCTGCACCAGGAAGGCCTGCTTGGCGGGGTAGGAGAAGGCGATCGCGAAGCCCTCGATCACGTTCACGATGAGGAAGAGCGTCAGGTTGTGGTGGAGCCGTAGAGGATCCACGCCACCGCGGAGATCGAGTACCCGGCGAACATGAGGGCGAAGCGGCTGTAGCGGTCGGCGAGCATGCCGCCCGCGAACGACAGCAGCATCGGGACGGAGAACGCGACCCACGTCAGGCCGATGTAGGTCATCGAGGCGCCCAGGTGCTTGAGCCAGAGGCTCCAGACGACCTCCCAACCGCCCATCGCGAAGTGGCTCATGAAGGCGACGACGACGAACGCCAGGACCGGCGTCGTGAGCACGGCGCGATACGGGGGCCGTTCGGCCTTGGCCTGGCCGCGAGCCTCGCGCGCCTTTCGGCGCGCTCCGGTCGCGGCCGGCTCCTTCACGAAGGCGAGCATGGCGAGCGCCGTCAGCGCGGTCAGCACGGCGCTGAAGTAGAAGATCGCGTAGAAGCCGGCGCGGCCGCCGCCCGCCAGGTGGTAGAGCGGCGGCGCCAGGGCCGGTCCCGACGATGAGGCCGCCGAACTGCGCCGTCGTCAGGATCCCGTAGGCCTTGCTGCGGTTACGCTCCGTCGTGATGTCGGCGACGAACGCCTGGCCGGCGGGTCCGACGGCGGCCGCGCCGATGCCCTCGAGCAGACGGAAGACGACGAACCACAGGGGGTTCGCCGTCGTCGTGAACAGGAACATCGCCACCGCGTAGAGGGCGACGCCCGTGACCATGACGGGCTTGCGCCCGATGCTGTCGCTCAGCCACCCGAGCGGCGACGAGAAGAGCAGCGTGCCGAGGTAGAAGGTCGAGGCGATGAGCCCGATCATGAACATCGAGCTGTGCGCCTCGTCCTTGAGGAAGATCGGCAGGTACGGCAAGATCGCGCCGAACCCGGCCCAGACGACGAAGCTCGCCGCGCAGATGATGCCGAGCTGGACCCACTTCGTCTTCGGCAGGCGGTCGTCGCTCGCGCCGGCCGAGTCTGGCGCAGCCGGAGACATGTCCTGCGGGGCAGGCGCGGACTGGTTCGAGGCAGGCGTCGCTGCGTCGCGGATGTCGTCGTTCGGGGAGTCCATGGTCTCTCTTGGTGGCGCGGGCCGCCGGCGATACGGCCCACCCGCCGCGTACCCTGCCTGCCGTGCCGGCCCCGCCTTCGGCGGGCCGGCCGCCTTCCTCCGTGCCTAGGCTATCATCCGCCCCTCGCCGGCGTCAGGCGCACCGGCGCTCCCCTCTACGCGTCGCGCAGGGCGGGCACGAAGAACGCAAGCAGGGCGGGCACCGCGACGAGCAGGCCGGCGACGACGAAGAGCGCACGCACGTCGAACACGCCTGCCAGCGCTCCGCCTGCGAGGACCGAGATCGCGTAACCACCCTGGGTCAGCATGAACCGCGAGCCCCACACGCGCCCTCGGAGCTGCTCCGGCACGACCTGCTGCACGTACGTGTCGATCGAGATGAGCCCGGCGGCGTTGGCGATGCCGCTGAGGCCGAAGATGACGGCGGCGATCCAGACGTGGTCCACGGCCGCGATCGCGGTCATGCCCGCCCCCATCAGAGCGAAGCCGACGATGATGATGCGGCCGATCCGCAGGCGCTTCGCCCAGCCGGCGACCGCCACCGACCCCGTCAGCGCCCCGACGGCGAGCGCCGCCTCGAAGATGCCGAACGCCTGCGTTCCGCCGTCGAGCACTTCCACCGCCAGGAAGAACGTCAGCGGGTAGCTCGCCCCAAGACCGAGTGCGATGGCGACCGTCAGCATCGTGTTGGCGAGGAGCCCGCGGTGGCGACGCATGTAGGCGAAGCCCTCGCGCAGCTCGCGCCCGAAAGAGCGCGCGGCCCGCTCCGTCGCCGCGCGCACGGGCGGGGTGTACGCCATCAGCGCCAGTGTCACGGCCGAGACGAGGAAGGTCAGCGCGTCGAGGCGGAACGCCGTCGTCGTCGACACGGCGGCGAGCAGGAACCCGGCGCTAGCGTAGCCGAGCACCTCGGTGAGCGTCTCCGCCGACGAGAGCAGCGAGTTGGCGCGCATGAGCTGCTCCCTGGCGCACGATGTCGGGGAGGAGCGAGAGCTTGGCGGGGTCGAACACCACGGTCAGGCTCGCCATGGCGAAGCTGAGAACGAAGACGAGCCACAGGCCGATGTCCGCAGCGAGCGGCACGAGGAGGGCGAGGGCCATGCGCGCGAGCTCCGCCGCGAGCATGACCCGGCGCTTGTTCAGCCGGTCGATGGCCAGGCCGGCGACCATGCCGAACAGGAGGTACGGCAGGGTGTAGATGGCGAGCACGATGCCGGTGGAGAGCGTCGAGCCCGTCGCAGTGTAGACGAGCCAGGGAAAGGCGACCATGGCCAGCCGGTCGCCGACCTGCGACACGAACTGACCGGCCCACAGCAGCACGAAGTTGCGATTCGTCCACAGGGAGGGCGTGGCCCCCGTCTCGGCCGTCGCCGCTCCGTTTCCGGCCGGCGCCTGCTGCGGTCTCCGCCGATCTCACCCTCGGCTCCGCGTGTGGTCGCTGGCCTGACCGCGCAGCTTCACCGGCCGTCGGCGGTCGCGCTTCGATACGCACATCGGTCGTCAACCTCATCCATAACGCCAGTTCATCATCAATCGAACACGCCCGGAACCTGGGGCGTGGCGCGGGAGGTCCTCGCATGCCGATTCCGACGTCGTGCGCGCATATGTGTTGCCAGTTCTGACAGGTGTTGTCCAAACTGGCAAAGCGGCCGGCTGACGCTTGTCATCTCGGCCAGTTCGGACTCCCGCGACCTCGTGTGCGGCTCTCGTAGCATGCCGCGCACGCCAATCGTCAACCTTTGTGTATCGGCAATGGGGCGCGAACCTTGAGGAGGGGAACACATGCATTGCTCGCTCAAGATCCATTCACTCAAGATTCACTAGTGCGTGGGCGAGGCCATACGCGATGAAGAGGATCGAAAGCGTCCTGGCTTCGCTGCTGGTGGCCGTTGCCGCGGGTGGGGGTAGCGGCAAGGTTCACTAGCTCCGCGCGACTCGAGAATCACCAATCTGCTATAGCATCTGCCGCGTCCTGCCGATAGAGGTGGGGTCACAACGTTAGGATGCGGCCGTTGTCCGAACCACCCGGCAGCTTCAAAGCGCTGTCCGTTCTGTTGGCGCTTGTTTCTGCGCTCCGTTCTTGTTGCGGCCTGCAGATTGCATCGCCCTCGCATGTGCCAGAGACCGTAGTCCCCTGCCTCGTTCTTGTGCGCGCTCGCGCTCATTGCCGAGAGTCTGGCAGTCGAGGTCACCGACCGCGTCACGCTCACAGCCTCCAACCTGCCGATCCTCCTCGCCATTATGTTCCTGGGACCGCTGCCCGCGATGATCGTCGCCGCGATCGCCGGGGTCTGGGGCTGCTGGCGGGAGCGGTCGTTCTTCATCGCCCTTTTCAATGTGTCGGACTTCGTCGCCGCGGCCGCTGCCGGCGCATTCGTCTTCGTCGCGGTCTCGAGGGCGTGGGGCTTCGACCAGTCGGCCCTCAGTGCGGGCCTCCTCGCAGCAGGAGTGCTGGCCGCTGCCGCGTATGAGTTCACGCTGAGGTATGGCTGTTGGATTCGCCTCTCGACTCATGTATCAACGTTCTCTGACAACGTACTGGAAGGCGGAGCTTCCGCCCTTCATACGGTCCTTCGCCGTGTTGACCGGCCTCGGGCTCATGACGGCGGCGCTCTATGCCGAGGCGGGTCTCGTGGCCGTCGTCCTGCTCTTCGTCCCCCTCTTCGCCAGCCAGTACATGTTCAAGCTGCTCGTCAACGAGAAGCAGCACGTGGCGACGCAGAGAGAGCTGAGTGACCGATACCTCGAGATGAACATCGGGCTGGCGGCCGCCATGGTCGTTTTGCTCGACAGCAAGGACGAGTACACGGCGCAGCACTCAGCGGCGGTGGCGATGTACTGCCGTGACCTCGCTGGTGCTCTTGGACTGCCCGAGGCTGAAGCCGAGGCCCTGCACCTCGCCGGCCTGCTCCACGACCTGGGCAAGGTCGGCACGCCGGACGCGATTCTCGGCAAACAGACTGCGCTGAACGATGAGGAATGGGGGTTCATCCGCCAGCACCCTAGCAAGGGCGCCGAAGTCCTGTCGCATCTCGCCGCCTACCAGGACGTCGCCGATATCGTCCAGTACCACCACGAGCGGCTGGACGGCAGCGGCTACCCGGATGGCGTCACGGGCGAGCGCATCCCTGAACTGAGCAAGATCCTCGCCATCGCCGACTCGTACCACGCCATGACCTCGGACCGCCCGTACAAGGCGGCGCGCAGTTCATTCGATGCCCTGAAGGAGTTGCGCAAGTGCGCAGGCGTCACGCTCGACGCGCGCTACATCGAGGCTTTCGCGCAGATGCTGCGCGACAAGGACCTCGCCTATCGCGAGGGTACGTCGACGGACTTCATGGGCGAGTACGAGCGCGGCCGCATCAATCTGCGGCTGCGCGGCAAGGCACTCGCCGAGCTCAGCGGTCTCGCTGAGCTGCGGGAAGACCCAGCGGCAGGCTGACCAGGCTGCGGGCCACCGCTGCCGCCAGCAGCGCCTTCACCGCGTCCATCGCCACGAACGGCAGCACACCCACGCTCACTGCCGCGCCTGCGCTCAACCCAAGGTGCGCCCCCAACCACGTGGCCCCGACCGCGTAGATCGGCACCAGCCCCAGCATCCCCGCTGTGACGAGGCGCGGCATCGAGAGGGCGCCGCGAGTCGCCGCAGACCCCGTCAGGATGACGGCGGGTATGAAGGCGAGCAGGTACCCTCCCGTCGGCCCCAGGAGCGTCCCAAGTCCAGATGCGCCTCCGGCGTACACGGGAGCGAGCAGGCCGAGCGTGAGGTAGGTGAGGACGCTCAGCGTGCCGAGGCGCGGTCCCAGGACCATCCCCGCGAGGAGCACCGCGAAGACCTGCAGCGTGAAGGGCACGGGTCCGAGAGGGATGGCGACGAACGCGCCTCCCGCGATGAGGGCCGCGAAGAGCGCGCTGCGAGAGATGTCGACGGTCGTGAGTCGCGGCATTTGTCACCCTCGCTCTAGCGAGCGAGGGTGACAATGTATGGGGCGCCGGGCCGGGTGTCAATCGTTCGCCGCCTCGGCGCCCTCCCCGGCCCCGAGGGCCGTCGATCAGCGCAGGGTGACGTCGCCGGAGTGGAAGCGCTGGATATGGCGGTGCGGCAACTGCACGAGCAGCGCCCCCTTCTCGTCGATGCCGGCAGCCTCGCCGACCACGGGCCCGCGGCGGGTCTGCACGCTGACGCAGCGCTTGAGAAGGTAGTCGCGCTCGCGGAATCGCCCGAGTGCGCCGTCGAACCCGTTGCGGGCCGCGTCCAGGTACGACTCCTCGAGGGCGAGCAGGAGGCGCGCCAGCAGCTCGCTGCGATCCACCGGCTGTCCGGAGGCGACCTTGAGCGACACGGCCGTCCGGCGCAGCGCGACCGGAAGCTCACTGTACTCGGTGTTCACGTTGAGACCGATGCCGATCACCACCCAGTCGATGGCGTCCTGCTCGCCCGCGGCCTCGAGGAGGATGCCGCCGACCTTGCGGTCGTCGATGAACAGGTCGTTGGGCCACTTGATGCGCACGTTGACGGGCACCAGGGACTCGATGGCGTCGCAGGCGGCCGCCGCCGCCACGATGGTCAACAGGTGCGCGTCCGCCATGCCGAGCGGCGGGCGCAGGAGCGCAGAGAACAGCAGCCCCTTGCCGGCGGGTGACGTCCATCGCCGTCCGAGGCGTCCGCGACCCGCCGACTGGCTCTCCGCGACCACGACGGTCCCTTCCGGGGCGCCGGCCGCGGCGAGCCTCTTCGCCTCGACGTTGGTCGACTCGATCTCGTCGTGGTAGCGGAAAGAGCGCCCGAACATGCCGTGCGCGGTGCGTTCGGTGACCAGGGGCATCGAGAGACGGCAAGGCTCGTCCTCGAGTTTGTAGCCTCGCCGCGACACCCCCACGATCCCGTACCCCCGCTTGCGCAGCGACTTGACATGCTTGTGCACGGCGTTGCGCGACACGCCCAGGGACTGACTGATCGTCTCGCCGGAGACGAAGCCGGGGCTCTCGCGGAGGATCTCGATGACGGTGCGTTTGCGCGGGTTCATCTTCCTGGACTCAACATAGACGACCGGTGCCCCGGATTCCATCGCAACCCCCAGACGCTCGCGTTCTTGACGCGGGGGATGCTAGGGGGCATCGACGGTTGGAGAATCAACCCGTGGTTGTATCTTGACGTGGCTTCTCGGTACGTGAGGTGGACGAGTGAACCACGTTCCCGCTCTCGCCCGCGCTCTCTTTGTAGAGGAGCACGGCCTGCACGCGGTCCTTGACGCCGAGCTTGGAGAAGATGTGGTTGACATGCGTCTTCACCGTGGCCGGCGAAAGGACCAGCCGACGGGCGAGGTCGTCGTTCGAGGCCCCATCGGCCATGAGCCCGAGGATCTCTCGCTCCCGCTTCGTCAGGTATAGCCCATCGAGCGACTGCTCACCTTGAGCACTTCGGCGCGCTCGACGCAGAACGGCGGCGGCTCTTCGGACCTCCGGGAAGCGGCTGCGCGACGCCTTGGCGAGGACCGTCGAGATCTCCGCCTCGCTCCGGTGGGCGACTGCGGCTCTGGTAGCGGCGACTCCGGCGACAGGGCCTAGCGCCTGGCAGGACACCAGGAGGCGCATGCCGTTCCAATGGCGGGCCACGAGGTCGATCAGGGCCTTCGCCGTCTCGGTGTCCGCCGCGCCGCCGATGAAGTCGAGTGCCATGTCCGGCTCAGGGGTGAACTCCTGAGCGAGGAAGTTCAGGTGCCCGAGCTTCAACTGCTGCGGGACGCAGCCGGACAGCCGCTCCATGGCCTCAGCTCGACGCCCCTCGCGGTACAGGAGAGCGGCCGCGAAGAACTCGCACTTGAGAGCCACGAAGAGCAGATTCGTGCGAGCGCGCACTCGTCGCGACCGTGGCGAGCTGTTCCGGCGTCCGGTGCTCGTCCAGGCCCTGGCAGTACGCGCGATTGGCCGAGGCATTGAGGTGGGCATACGGGGTGGTGGTCTCTTCGGCAGCGGCGACCGCATGCCCATACCATTCCAGGGCAGCGGGTATGTCGCCAGCCCTCCGGGCCTCACTTCCCGCGTGGCATAGCGCGGTGGACAGGCAGTGTGGGTCCTTCGCGATTGAGGGCGCTGAGACGGCAAGCGCCCGGAAGTGAGCCGCCCTGCCAAGGTCGCCCAAAGAGGCAGCGATCTGACCCTCAATGTCGTCGACCAGCGCTTTGAGGAAGAGATAGCCGTAGCGCTCTCCGAGGCGTCGTGCTGCACGCACTGCTTCCTCCGCCTTGTCCCACTCTGCCATGAACAGATGGTGCGTGGCGACCAGGTTGAGGAATGCCATGTGAAGGCTGGGTGCGCCGTGGCTGGCGATGAGTGGTAGTGCTCGTTGGATGGCGTCTCCTGCAGGTCGATAGCGACCGGAGTAGCTGAGGCTACTCGCCGTGTGTGCGGCGAGGCGAGCCAGCTCGGCGGGAAACGCGCCCCTCGCCAGGCTTTCGGCTTCAGCCAGAGCCCGCCTTGCCTCCTCCCAGCGGCACTCGCTTTGGAGCGCGGCTCCGAGGCTGATGAGCGTGTGGACCCTCTGCTCAGGAAGGTGCGCCACGGCAAGAGCCTGGCTGCAGATCGCCGCTGCCTTCGAGATGTCGCCCTGCCAGTACAGCGTACGCTCCTGAGCCGAGAGCGCGTGATAGAGCCCGCCGCGGTCTGAGGCCAGCTCGAAACGCTCCGCGGCTTCGGACTGGTGACGCAGCGCCTCGCCGAAGTGTCCCGCGCGCATGTTCACCTGCCCGGCGACCAGTCCAGCCCATGGCTCGTCGCGCTGGATATGCGCGGGCAGGCGCTCCAGCCACGACTCGAGTGTGCCGGAGCGGAAGGCGTCCAGGTTCTTCTCGCCGGCTCGTGCGATGACGTCGAGGGCAAGTCGTGGCTCGTTGGCGATGAGGCACAGGTCGACGGCCTTCTCGACATCTCCGGTGGCCTCGAGCGCCGCGGCCGTTTCGAGCTGACGCGCATGGAAGCGAGCCGGTCCGTCCTCCTGGATGGATTTCTGCCGCAGGAACTCGCGGAAGAGCCCATGGTAGCGATACGTGCCTTCCTGATCGGTGGCGAAGGTGAAGACGCCGTTCGCCTGCAGGTGCGCGAGGATCCGGTGCGCGCGGCGGGGCGCGCCGACCCGCGTCGCGAGGTCGACGGAAACGTACTCGAGACAACAGGTCCGACGCAGGAACGCCCTGACCTCAGGCGTTTCTCGCGCGTAGACCTGCTCGGCGAGATACGAGAAGACGTCCTGTCTCAACCTGGGGTCGGCGAGGGCGCTCTCAAGGGCGTCGACGCCGACGAGTCGCACAGCCAGGGCGGCAAGGACGACGCTCGCCGGCCAGCCCTCGGTGAGGTCGGCAAGACCCTCGGCTCGCGCAAGGGGCAGGCTGATCCCGCTCCGGCGCCGCACGACCTCAAGCACCTCGGATGGGCCGAAGCGAAGCTGGTCCACGCCGACGACTCCGAGCTCGTCGTCCAGCTTCAGCTTGGCGATCCCGAACGCGGGCTCATAGCGCGTCAGCACGATGAATCGCACGTCTTCCGGGAGGTTGGCGACGAGGTAGTCCAGGGTCGCGTTCAGCGCCGGGGAATCAGCCGCTTCGTGGTAGTCGTCGAGAACGATGTGCAGGTCGCCGGTGATCTTGTCGGCGACTTCGGTGACGAACTCGGCGGCCATCTGCTCGACCGGGTAGGCGACCTCGTGAGCGTTCGCGAGTCGGTCGCGGATGGTCTGGCCGAAGCCGCTGCGCAGCCTGCTCAGCGCCTCAACCAGCGAGGCGATCAGGACGACCGGGTCCTGGTCGAGGACGTCGAGCTTGTACCAGACCGTTCGGAGGCCGAGGCGCCCGATGGCCTCGAGTGCCACGGTCGTCTTGCCGTATCCCGCCGGCGCGCACATCAGCGTGACCCGACGGCGGAGGTGCCGAGCCAGCATCGCGAGGGTCTCGTCGCGCAGGCAGGCGTCGCCGACCTTCGGCGGCGACAGCTTCGCTTTGACGAGCGGCGGTAGTACTCCTGGTGGCATGAGGTTGGTCCTTGACGGCCGACCGATGGTCATGCGTCGACGACGCCGGCCCACTATAGCAACGCGGCGTGCGCACTTGGCGGCTGGGAAGCGCTGACTTGGTTGACGTTGCCCGCGAGTGGCTCCGGGTTCGGCTCCCAGGCGCGCGGCGTGGCGCGGTCAGGCGTCGGCGCCGCAGGCGTGCAGGGCGAGCCGCACGGCCTCGGCGGGCGTGGACGCCCGCAGGAGGCCGTCGGGCTCGCCCTCGTGCGGCTCTGCGCCGGGCGGCCGCACCGTCCAGCTGTCGAGCAGGACGACGGTGCGGCCGAGGTTGCGCGCCAGGGCGATCTCGCTGAGCGTGCCCCAGGCGCCGCCGACGGCGATGACGACGTCGCCGCTCGCCACCACGCTGAGGTTGCGCGCGTAGCCCATGGCGCTGCAGACCGAGTAGGTGAGGTCGTCGTTGGCGCGGCTGCGGTCGGCCTCGGGCATGATGCCGATGCTGACGCCGCCCTTGGCCTTGACGCCGCGGGCGACGGCGGCCATGACGCCGTCGCGGCCGCCGCAGACCACGACGCAGCCGGCGGCGGCGAGCAGCTCGCCGAGTTCCTCTGCCTGGGCGGCCAGCTCCGGCGAGGCGATGCTCGCGCCGATGACGCTGACGTAGGTCGGGGGCGGGGTCATGCGAGTGGGCCGGGCGGCGCGTAGCGGCCGCGCCCGGCCGCCTTGTCCTCTTCCTCGCGGCGCAGGCAGGCCCACGGCTTGCGGCCCGGCGTCCCGTAGAAGATGTGGAAGTCGTGACGGTAGCCGCGCTCCTCGTAGAAGCGCACGGCTTCGCGGTTGGCGGTGTCGACGCCGATCTCCACGTCCTCGACGCCGCGGCGTTCGAGTTCCTCGTCGACCGCGTCGAAGAGCGCCGTCCCCACGCCGGCGCCGCGCTCGCCGTCGGCGACACTCAGGGCGGTGAGGACGGCGTGGTTGTCGCCCGTATACCAGACGGGATCGGGCCCCTCGATGATCACGTGAGCGTAGCCGACCACAGCGTCGTCGCGCCACGCGGCGAGGACGAAAGCATCGCCCTTCAGGGACTCGAGCATCTCGGCCCGCTCGAGCGGCCATGACTCCTCGAACGGCCGGATCGGCACGAGCGCGTCGGGAAGTACGGCGATGTGGTCGAGCAGCGCCTTCCACAGCGGCGCGACGAGCTCGATCTCGTCAGGGTCGAGCTTCTCGATCGTGATGCCGTCGGGCATGCGCCGTCTCCTCGTCAGGTCGTCGCCGCGGGAAGGATCGCCTCCAGCAGCCGCACCGCACCAGCCTTGCTCAGCGGCTCGTTGAGGTTACCGCACTTCGGGCTCTGCACGCACGAGGGGCAGCCGCCCTCGCAGGGGCACTCGGAGATGAGGCGGACGGTGTCGGCGGCGAGGCTCTCGAAGGCCTCGAAGGCGCGCTTGCTCAGGCCGATGCCGCCGGGGTAGCCGTCGTAGATGAACACGGTGGCGCGGTCGGTCTGCCAGTGCCAGGGGGTGGAGAGGCCGCCGATGTCCCAGCGGTCGCACATCGCGTAGAGCGGGACGAGGGCGATGAGGCCGTGCTCGGCGGCGTGCAGAGCGCCGGCGAGCTCGGGCTCGACGGGGGCAGGCTTGGCGGCGGCTGGGGCGCCCGCGCCGGGCGCAGCCGGCTGCGCGGGCACCGCAGCCGGCGCGACGCGTTCCACCGTCTTCGGCCCCAGCGTGAACCACAGCGCCTCGGTGGTGAACGTCTGCTCGGGCAGGTCGAGGCTCACGGTGTCGATGACGCGGCCGTCGGTGAGGTCGCGCTTCTGGTAGGCGATGACCCGTTCGGTGACCTCGAGCTCGCCGAAGAACAGGGCGGCGCCGGCCAGCGGCCGTGAGGCGGCCTGGCCGGCGATCGTGACGTTCTTGTCGATCTTCGCCTGCGTGTAGAAGGTCCCGTCGTGGTCCTCGACGAGGACGGTGCGCCCATCCAGGTCGAGGCGCTTCACGAGGTAGCTGCGCCCGAGGTGGAGGTAGACGGCGCCCGGGTGGGCGACGCGGAAGACGCGCTCCTGCTCGACGGTGCCGAGGATCTCGCCCTGGCGGGCCTCGACGATGACGAAGGTCTCGGCCGAGGCCGAGCGCAGCGAGACGTCGGCGGCGGGCGAGTGCGGCCTGGCCCAGGCCAGGCCGCCGGCCCGCCGCCGCAGCCTGCCCGCCTGCGCCAGCGCCTCGGCCCGCAGCATCCCGCGCTCGCCGAAGAAGCGCTCGTCGTCGGGGGCGAGCGGCCGCTCGTACGCCGCGCTCTGCAGGTGGGCGTCCGAGATGTGCGGGTTGTCGAGGTCGATGATCGCCTCCTCGACCTGCCGGTCGAGGAGGCGATCGGGCTCGCGCATGAAGTACTGGTCCAGGGCGTCCTGGCCGGCGACCAGCACGGCCCAGCCGTGCCCGGCCCGGCCCGCACGCCCCCAGCGCTGGCGCAGGCTCGTGACCGTGCCGGGGAAGCCCGTCACGAGCGCGACGTCGAGCGTACCCACGTCGATGCCGAGCTCGAGCGCGCTGGTCGCGATCACCGCGTCGAGCTCGTGCTCGAAGAGCCGCCGCTCGATGTCGCGGCGCTGCTCGGGCGTGTAGCCGGCGCGATATGGCTGCACCCGCGCGCCGGCGCCCCCCGGGTCGCGGTCGTCGAGGCGGCGGCGGACATGGTCGAAGACCAGCTCCGCCGCCTTGCGCGTCGGCGCGAACGCGATCACGCGAGCTCCGGCGAGCACCGCCTCGCTCGTGATGTAGCTCGACTCGGCAAGGCTGCTGCGCCGCGTGCCCAGGTCCGGGTCCTCGAGCGGCGGGTTCCAGAAGACGATCGTGCGCTCGGGGTGCGGCGCGCCGTCCTGTTCGACGGACTCGAAGGGCAGGCCGACGAGACGTTCGGCGAACTCCTGCGGGTTGGCGATCGTCGCCGACGCGAGCACGAACTGCGGCGACCCGCCGTAGACCTCGCACAGGCGCCGCAGGCGGCGCACGACCTGGGCGACGTGCGAGCCGAACACGCCGCGGTACACGTGCGCCTCGTCGAGCACGACGTACTTGAGGTGATGGAGGAACTCGGCCCAGCGCTCGTGCGCCGGCAGGACGCCGACGTGCAGCATGTCGGGGTTCGAGAGGACGATCGTCGCGTTGCGCCGTATCGCGGCGCGCTGGTTCTGCGGCGTGTCGCCGTCGTAGATCGCCGGCACGACGGCGCGCAGCGCCTGTCCGCCGTCATCCCTGAGCGCTCCCGCGCGCAGCTCCACGAGCTTGCGCGCCTGATCCTGCGCCAGCGCCTTGGTGGGGTAGAGGTAGAGCGCGCGCGCCTGCGGGTCGCGCGCCGCCGCGTCGAGCGTCGGCACGGCGAAGCAGAGCGACTTGCCGCTCGCCGTGCCGGTCGAGACGACGACGTTCTTGCCCTCCGCGAGCAGATCGTACGTCTCGCGCTGGTGCGACCAGAGGGTGTCGATGCCGGCGGCCGCCAGGGCGGCGGCGACGGCGGGGTGCAGGCCGCCCGGCAGCGGCGCGGCGCGCCCCTTGCGGGCGGCCTCGTGCGCCACCGCCACCACCTGCTCGTGGCCGCCGCCGGCGAACAGCGCCTGCAGCCGCCCCTGCGTGTCGACGGCCGTCACGTCGCCCGTCTCGCGATTCTGCCGTCCCCGCGATCGTCCACGTCGTCATCCTACGGCACCGCGCGGACGTCGGCGGGGATCCTCCGACGGCGAGGGGCATCTCGACTTCGACAACAAGAAGGGGCGCCGCCGGGCGCCCCCACAAACAAAGGGCGCCTCACGGCGCCCCTGCTGCACCTCGTGTGAGACCGATCTACTTGATGCGGCGCCCCAGGTCGAGGGTGTAGAAGGAGACCGTGGAGCTGCAACCGCCGAACCCATCGGTGCACTGCCTAACGCCGATGCCGATGTTGCGGAAGTTCGTCGTGAGGATCACGGCGCGGTGGCCGGCGGAGTGCATCCAGTTGTCGACCACGATCTCGGGCGTCGAGTAGAGACCGGCGCCCCAGGCGATGTTCTCGCCGACCCTCCAGTACGTGTAGCCGGTGCGGGTGTAGCCGAAACGGATCAGACGACGTGCGAACGACTCGCCGCTGAACGAGTCGTGGCTGAAGTACTGTCTGCCGCCCATCTCCGCGGAGTGGTTCCGGGCGCCGCGCACCAGGGCGGTGCTGACGCACAGCTTGGCAAGACCGCGGTCGGCGCGGATCTCGTTGATGAGGGCGACGACACGCTTCTCCTTGGTGGTGAGCGTCACCGAGGCGGAGGCCGTGGCGGGGAGGATCACGAGGACGGCGACGACGGCCGCTGTGACGAACAATGCAAGCTTCTTCTTCATGGCTCACCCCCGAGCCGAGCGCTGGCCTGCGCACCGCGGAGGCGCCCGCCCGCGGCAAGGCACCTTCTCACTGGACCTATCGGCCGTGCGGGCCCGGAGTTGAGGGCCGCAGCGCGAGGTTCCTTTGCCTCGCCTGACAACACGACGGGCCAACGACGACGGGTTGGTGATTCCGACGGACACGGTGTATCGTCCGGTCAGTCATGCAGAGCCTGAAGAGTGAACGGCGGCACTGGCGTGATCGCCGCCGCAAGCAGATCAGGCGCCGGCGCGCGGGGGCGCTGGCCATCGTCGTGACCCTTACCCTCCTTGCCGTCTGGCTCGCGTACGCCCTGCCTCTCTCGACGCCGGCGCGCGTCCCCGCCGCGGCGGCGCAGCCGACCTTCGCCGAGAAGGCGCAGGTCGATCAGCGCATCGTCGTCGCCAACGTCGGCGAGACCGAGGTCCTTCTCCCGGTCGCGGTCGAGTCGACCACGGCCATCGGCTATCACCCGGTCGACAACCCCGACAGCGTGCCGTTCACGCCGCTGGGCGAGCACGTCGGCGGCGGTGGCCTCGCGGCCCGCATCGCCGACGTCTTCGCCGACAGCGGCGAGCTGCCGTACTACCTCATGGACGGGGGCGGCGGGGGCGAGGCGTCGTCCGCCACGGGCGGGCTCGACATCGGCGCCGTGCCCGGCGCCGAGGTCTTCAGCCCCGTGAGCGGCAAGGTCGCGAGCGTGCAGCGCGTGGCCATCCAGGGCGAGTACGAGGACTTCGAGATCCACATCCAGGTGGCCGACGACCCGTCGCTCCTGCTCGTCGTGTCGCACATCGCGCGCCCGGGGGTGAAGGTCGGCGACACCGTCACCCAGGGAGAGAGCCTGCTCGGTCGCGTGCGCGCGTATCCGGCGTCGATCGAGCAGGAGCTGAGCCAGTACACCTCGGACGCCGGCGACCACGTCCAGTTCGTGATGCTGCGTGTCACGCCCGACATCGCGGGCCTCTGATGACGGACGGTGCGGTGCCGAAGGCCGGCTTCGCCGTCATCGGCGGGTCAGGCTCGCTGGCCGGCGACTTCCCTGCCGGCCTCGACGCGCGCGGCGCGCGTCCTCGAGGACGACCTCGTCTTCGACACGCCCTGGGGCGAGAGCCCGCCGTTCGCCCTCTTCGAGGTGGACGGCCGGCGCGCGCTGCACGTGCGCATGCACGGGTGGCGCGCCGGCGTCTCGCGCGGGCGCGCCTCGCGCCAGGTCTTCAGCGTGCTGCACCGCGCCGGCGTGCGCCGCATCCTCTCGGACGCCGGCGTCGGCAGCCTCAACCATCTTCTCGACCCCGGCGACCTCGTCGTACCCGACGACTTCGTCGACATGACGACTGACCGCGACCGCCTCGGGGCGGTCGTCGGCGACCACCTGCTGATCATGCGCGACGCGGTCTGCGCGACCGGGCGCGAGGCGCTGGTCGCAGCCGCGCGCCGCCTCGCGCCCGAGCGCCGCCTGTTCACGCGCGGCACCTACGTCGTCACCGAAGGCCCGCGCTTCGAGTCGCCGGCCGAGGTCCGCGTCTTGCAGCCGATGGGCGATATCGTCGGCCAGAGCTTCTCGCCCGAGGTGTGGCTGGCGCGCGACATCGGCGCCTGCTACGCCGGCGTCTACGTCATCGTCAACTACGGCGAGGGCGTGGTCCGCGACTGGGAGCACGACGAGCTCAAGCGCATCTTCACCGCCGAAGCCGGTCTGATGGGACGTATCCTTCTCGACGCGCTGCTTGCTCTGCATCCGCACGCAGGACCCCACGGGCGGCTGGGGCTACCAGGGGGTTGATCCGGGGATTGCTGCCACCGCGCGTGTGCCGCAGTCGCAGGTGCGGCCATCGCTCACGGCCGCCGGGTTGGGCAGCGCGATCATCTGCGCCGATCTGTTGGGAATCATCGCTCCGTTGGAACTGGAAGAGGACGGTTTGCCGCCATCGTTGTCGCTGGTCAGGCAGGACGCCGGAAAGGCGGAGGTGGTGCCGGCCCAGAAGGTGGACGGACGCCAACTGAAGGCTGCGATCAAGGCCGGAAACGACTGGTTCGGGAAGAACTACCAGATCGACCCGCCGGACTGGAAGTACTACTACCTGTATGCGTTGGAGCGTTACAAGAGCTTCGACGAGAAGTTGCACGGCGGCAAGTTTGCCGACGCACCCGGCTGGTACAACGACGGGGTGAAGTTCCTGAAGGGTGCCCAAAGGGAAGACGGCAGCTGGTTTGACCGGTATGCCGAAGTCGACACCGCGTTTGCCATCTTGTTCCTGTTGCGAAGCACGAAGAAGGCCATCGAGAAAACGGTTTCCGACGTCGGTCACGGCACACTGCTCGGCGGCCAGGGGCTACCCGCAGACGTGCGTCAGTTGCAGGTCCGGGGGGGGCGGATCGTGGGGCCGGCCAAGCAGGGTCAGGCGGACGAATTGCTGACGATCCTGGAAGACCCGGAGCATCCCGACTTCGCGTACGCAGTCGACTTTCCGGCGGATTTCAAGTTGAGTGAGCAGCCGCCAGAGCGGGCCCGCCAGCTCGCCCAGCTCCGCCGACTGGCGCAGGTGGAATCGTACGAGGCCCGCAAGGCAGCGGTGCAGTTGCTGGCCCGCTCGCGCGATATGGATAGTGTGCCCGTGCTGATCGACGCCCTCAGCGATCCGGACTGGCGGGTTGCCAAGGAAGCCCGCGACGGGCTGCGTTTCGTCAGTCGCAGGTTTTCCGGTATCGGGCCGCCTGACCAGGCAACGCCGGCCGAGACGTCGCGAGCTATCGAAGACTGGAAGAAATGGTACTTGTCGGTGCGTCCCGGCACGGAGTTCCGCGAGGACCGTTAACTCCATTCCCGAGGCTCGATCGAGTACCATCGTGGTTGTGGAGTCTGCGGATGAGGCTGGGGATTGGTTGTTCGGCCGCCCCTGAACGGAGGATGTGACCTGTGGCGTCGTCGGAGAGCAAATCGCGAGCCGAGGCATCGGCCGCCGAGCCGCGCAGCCAGTTGCAGGTATCGGCCTACGACCGGGTGGCGAGCATGCTCGTGACGCTGTTGCTGCTGATCGGGGCTGCGGTGGGTCTGATGTTCTTGGTTTTCCTCACCATGCGGATCGTGTCGGCCCCGCACGCGGTTCCACTGGAATTGATGGAGGACCTCGATTCCACGGCCGCGCTGGAGGGTGGGGGTGGCGGGGACTTTGAGGAACCGGGACTGGAGGAGATGCAGGAACTGCCGCAGCCCGATTTGATGGAGATGACGGAGGCCGTGACCGACGCCGTCACGACGCGGCCCGCGGCTCTGGATACCTTCGACGGCGACACGGACGCGACCGGCCGCGGCCGCGGGCGGGGCCGCGGGGACGGCCCGCCGGGGCTGGATGTCATCCCGTTCGGCCGCCGGACGAAGATCCAGTACGGCGAAACGTCGTTGGACACGTACGCTGCGATCCTGGATTACTTCGGCATCGAGTTGGCGGCGGCGGGGGGCGGCAAGGCAACGGTCGACTACGCTGCGAAATTTTCGCAGACGAAGCCGGCCACGCGGTCCGGTTCGTCCCAGGAAGAGACGCGGGTGTACCTGATCTGGCGGCGTGGCAGCCGCTTGGAAGAGATGGACCGCAAACTGCTGACGCGGGCCGGAATTGAGACCAAGGACCGGCAGCTCATGCAGTTTCTGCCGCCGCAGGTCACAGCCACCCTCCGCCGGTTGGAAGCGCAGCGGGCCGGCGGGCAGGACGAACGCATGCTGCGGATGACCGTCTATGGGATCGAAAAGAAGGGCAACGCCTACGAGTTCTACGTGTTGGACCAGCAGTACCGGACGCCGCGCTGACGGCGGTTCAACTTGCCGGCGAACGCGAATTACGAACAGCAAATTCGTTGACCACACCTACAGATAAGCCGTGAGAGGCACGCGACGATGGGAATAGCTAGTCTGAACGATTTCTTTAACGTGTTGTTTTACGGCTCGCTGGCGGCCATTGCCCTGTGGGGGGCGTATTGCGTGATCATGGCCTTCAACCGGGTGAGCCAGAAACGATTTCGGACGGAACAAGACCAGCAGGATTTTCTGGCGTCGATTGCCACGCCGCTGGAAAAGGGCGATTTCGAGGAGGTAGCGGGTCTGTGCGAGGGCGATCAGCGAGCCTTGCCGCAACTCGTGGTGCTGGCCCTCGACAATCGCGACCTGGGGTTTGCCAAGACCCGGCAACTGCTCATTGACCGTTTTCAGCGAGACGTCCTGGCCGATCTCGATTACCGCCTCAGTTGGGTCGCCACGGTAATCAAGGCGGCGCCCATGATCGGTTTGCAAGGGACGGTGGTCGGCATGATGGGGGCGTTCGGCACCTTGGCGGCCTCCGAGAACGTCAAGGCCGAGAGTCTGGCCGAAAATATCTCGCTGGCCTTGATCACCACGGCCTGTGGTTTGACGATCGCCATCCCGCTGGTCCTGTGCCTGGCGGCGGTCAACCTGCGGATCCGGCAGATGGAAGATTTGGTGGTGTCCGGTCTGAATCGGTTCCTGGAGGGTTTTCATGGGGTCGTCGATTGACGCACGGTGGGTACTGACCACGCCCTGCCCGGCCAATCCGCATTTGCAAACCGGTCGCCCGCGGGGTAGCGGCCCGGTTTGACAACAAAGTTCAAGGAGTGTTCCGGCCCTTTTCCGCCGGGACGAGGAGGCCGCTGAATTACTGGCACGATTGGTGGATTCCGAGCTAGGCTAGGGCTCGGGTCAGTCGTTCAAATTTCCATTTTTCGCGGCCCAAAGTCAGCGAGAATGGAACATGGTGGGGCCGCGAAAATTGAAATTTGAACGACTGACCCCCGCGGGGAGGCGACTTTTTCAGCAGCCTCCCGAGCCGGGGGGAACGGTTGCAGCCGCTGACCGGCGTAGAGACAGGAGCCAATTCCTTGGTATTGGAAGATCGAAAAGGTTCGTTGGTCGACACGGAGGACGAAGTCCTCGTGACGCTGCCGCGGCGCCATCGCGTGGATGAAGAGGAAATGGACATCACGCCGATGATCGATATCACGTTCCTGCTGCTGATCTTTTTCCTGGTGGGGTCCCGGTTGCAAACGAACGTCATGGCCGAATTGCCGGTAGCCCGCTACGGGGAGGGCGTGTCCGGGAAGACGGCCGTGGTCCTGACGGTCACGCGAGGTCCCGGCGAAACGGACCTGGTGTTTCGGGGTGACACCACCGCCGCAGAGAACCGTGTCGACGCGCCGAGTCTCGAACAACAGGAGGTGCTGATCGGGGCCTACGTGGAGCAGCAGTTTGCCGGCGGGTCGCCCGACGTCGCCCCGAAGGAACACGTGCTCATCAAGGCGGGCCGCGACGTCCGCAGTCGCGAAGTGGCTCGGGTGGCCCGGGCCGCGTCGCGGGCCGACGTGTCGCAGGAGATCAAGCTGTATGTTGCGGTGCGGGAGGTGGAACGATGACCCGTCAGTCCCCGCCGAAGACCGGGTCGGTGCGGGCGCCGTCCCGGCCGCCCGACGTGCCGGTGCACTTTCGCACCGCCCACCGCTCGACGGAGGCGGAACTGGACATGACGCCCATGGTCGACGTGACCTTTCTGCTGCTGATCTTCTTCACTGTGACGGCGGCCTTCGCCCTGCAGAAATCTTTCGAGGTGCCGACACCCGAAGAATCGGCACCGTCGACCGAGGCCCGGCCGCTGGAAGAGATTGAAGACGATCCGCGGTTCGTGGTGGTTCGGATCGACCGGTTCAACACGTTCCACGTGACCTCGGCCGCCTGGGACCAGGAGCGGGAAGCTCCCAGCGAACAGGATTTGCTGATCGCGCTGCGCGAGGCCCGCGCGGCCCGCGTGGACGGAGTCAGCCCCACGAATCTGCTGGTGGCGGCCGATGGGGAGTGCCGGCACGATCGGGTCGTGATGGCGCTCGACGCCGGCGTGGCCGTCAAGATGGAGAAAGTACAATTCATCACTGTCGAAGAAGAGGATGATTCCTGGTAATGAACGTGGCGCAGTTGCTGGATTTGCTCGAGGAGCGGGGCCTGTTGGCGGGGCCCCTGGTTCGTAGTCTGCGCTCTCAGGTGGACAATGCGGAGGAACCGGTCGTGCCGCAGCGGATCCTGAGGCTGCTCGTGGACAAGGGGCATCTGACGGAGTTCCAGGCCAAGAAGCTGCTCCGGGAGGTGGCCACGTCGAAGCCGCCGCAGGCGGAACAGCCGTCGGACAAATCTCTCCCGGAACCTCCGGATGAGGGGGAACTGGGGTTAGTGCCCATCGAAGAGGACCAGCAAGGGCTGAAACCGCTGTCCGCCGCCGACGAACTCGGTCTGGCCTCTCTGGAGAACGACCACCCGTCCGTGACGAAACCGGCCGCCAAGGCTCGCCCCGCGAAAGGACCTGCGGCCACGTCGCCGCAGCCCCAGCCGGCGAAAACGCCCCAGCCCAAACCAGTCCCACCGCAAACCAAGCAACCCGCCCCGCCGCCGGCAAAGCAACCGGCCAAGCCAGCCGGGCCAGCCAAGAAATCATCGCCCCCGCAGGCCCCTGGTCGAGCCCCTGCCGCCGAGTCCGCGGCCCCGGCGGCGCCGTCCGAACCGGCCCCGCCGGCCACGAAGGCTCCGGCCACTCCCGCCAAGACCGAAGCGGCCCCTGCCAAACCCCCGGCGGCTGCGGCCTCCGCGCCTGCGCCGCGCCGCGCCGGTACGTGGGCCGGCTCCGTTAAGTGACGGACTGCACGATTTGCTCGGGGACGACGAGTTCGGGGGAGATGATCTGTCGGCCGGTTCGGCCTTGCTGCCGGCGAAGCCGGCCAAGCGGAGCTGGTTCGGTTTTCTCCAGAGACCGGCGAAAGCCAAGCAGACGAAAGCCGGCACCTGGGAATCGCCGCTGATCCTGCTGGGTGGCGGAACACTGATCGTGCTCCTGTTGATGGGGACCGTGTTATTCGTTTTCCTGACCCGCGGGTCCGGGGACAAGATGTTTCAGGAGGCCGAGACAACTTATCGGGAGCAATCCTACCAGCAGGCGATTCGCCTTTACGACAAGTTTCTGTCCGGTCACTCGTCGCATGCCAGCGCCAGTCTGGCCCGTGTGCGACGCGGGTTGGCGGAGTTGCGATTGGCCACTGCGGGAGGCGAGAAGCTGGAGCAGGCCCTCGGCGAAACGACGCGGGTCTTGCCGACCATTGTCCAGGAGAAGGCGTTCGACGAGGCCTATTCGGAATTAGCGAGCATCTTGCCCGGGCTGGCCGAGGGCTTTGCCGAGAAGGCCCGTGTCGCCACCGACAGCGATGGGCGCGGAAGTGGCTGAAGCTGACTGGCGAGGCCTTGGCCCTGGTCGACAATCCGGCCTACCTGCCCACCTCCGCCCGGCAGGGCGTGCAGGGACGGATCGAGTCGATTCAAGAAACGGTCGAGCAGGTGCAGAATCGGCTGCGGCGAGACGAACGGCTCCAGGAAACGATCAAGGCCATCCAGGCGGCAGTCGCCGAGGGTGCCACCGATGCGGCGTACCAGGCCCACAAGTCGCTTGTGAGTGAGTATCCCGGTCTTGCCAAGGATCCGGATCTCAGCCAGGCCGTATTGTCCGTCACGGCGAAGATGGGTGAGAAGGTGCGGGTGAGCCCGGCCAAGTCCGCCGCGCTGACCGACGACCATCCGCGTCCCCCGGGGAAGAGCGTGGTGCTGGCCGCGCGCCAGGGCGAATCGGCCGCCGAGCTGGCGGATCAGGTTCTGCTGCTGCTGGCGGAGGGAGCGGTCTACGGGATTCAGGCTCAGGACGGCCTGGTGCTGTGGAGGCGTTTCGTCGGCTCTCATCCTGGCACGCGGCTGCGGCCGGTCGGCGAAGGGCCGGCGGGCGACGCGATTCTGGTGGACGGCACGCAGCAGGAATTGCAGCGATTGGCGGCGGACAGCGGCAAGCTGCTGTGGCGTTTGCCGTTGCAGTCCCCGGCATTTGCGGTGCAGCGGACCGGAGCCCACTTGGTGGTGGCGGAACAGAGCGGTCGCGTGTTGCTGGTCGACCCGGAATCGGGCGCAGCCGACCCTGCAGGCCGAGTTGCCCCAGGGAATTGCGACGGCCGTGGGGGTGTTTGAGGATCAGAACGCCCTGCTGGTGGTCGGCGACCACTCGAATCTCTATGTCCTCGCCGCGGACACCCTGGCCTGCCGCGACGTGATTTACCTGGGACACAAGCCGGATTGCGTGCAGGCCGCCCCCGTCGCTTGTTTGTCCCATTTGATCGTGGTCGAAAACCCGGGCGTTGATTTCGCTCAGGTTCACGTGCTCGCGCCCGGCGACAACGGACACTGGCATCCGGCGCAGAAACCGCTGCGGATCTCAGACAACGTGGTGGTCGATCCGCTCACGACCGGACCGCACGTGATTTGCCTCACGGATCGCGGCGGCTTGTTCGTGTTCGAGGTGAATCCGTCCAATTCCGCTCAACCGCTGAGCGAGGTCACCAAGGCCGGCGGCGGGACGCAGGAGGTGATGGCCGGCAGCATGTTCTACGAGAACGGACATCTGTGGGTGGCCGACGTGCAGCTGACGCGGTATCGGTTGAATCTATCGTTAGGTCAGATCGAACGTGCCTGGGCGGACCACCTGGGCGACAGATTTCGACGTGGCTGGCCGGTCGCGACCGGTTCGTGTTCCACGCGCGTCAGCCGCAGGGCAACTCGGGCATCACGCTGACGGCGCTCCGGATCGGCGGGGGAGTCGCTGCCGCGGACCGCGAGATTTCGACTCTGTGGACGACCGACATCGGTGTGCCCCCGTCCGGTCCGCCGGTGATCGACGAAACAGGCCCACGGTTGCTGTCGATTTCTGCGCGGGGCGATGCCTATCAGATCGACGCGTCGTCTAGGTAGACCTCCTGGACATTCTGGATGTGCCGGGTCAACGTGGTGCAGGCATTCTCAGCCATCGTGCTACTGATCGGCCCAAAAACGCTAAGGAGTCGTGTCGCCGGGCCGCAGCACAACTGAAACGGTGATGCGTTTGGTTGTAGTGGTGCCGTCGTTGTTGATGACGCGCAGCTCGCAGGGGGTAGTAACCTCCGGGCACACTTGCTGCGAGCTCTCCCCGGCAACACCACCATTATTAAGATAAACCGCGCTCACATCGAGGGCCCGCCAATGCAGCACAGTGCATTGGCCCTTGTTCACCTGGGTAGCGTCGGCGGTAAACTCCACCGCAGCCTGCGTGCCATTGGCGCCAACAGTGAGTGTCACTGTACGATCCTGTGTCCCGGAGCTGCTGTTCACGCGCAGCGTGTATGTGGTCGTCTGGGGCGGGCACATCTGACGCGTCTCCTTCCCTTCGGCCGGATTGCCGTTGAAGTACACCGCGTTCACGTTCTGCACGTCCCAGTGCAGGTTCGTACACTCACCCGCCGCCAAGTTGTAGCGATCCGCCCAGAAGACGCTCTCAGCGGCCGTTCGTGTACGGGTCGCCGTGGCCACGGCCGCCACGATTGCCGGCGTCGGCGTCGCCGATGGCTCAGCACCGGCGCCGTTTTCCGGGGTAGGTCGTCGCGTGGGCGGCGACGGCGGCGTCCCAACCGGAACTGGCTCGCCGGTTCCCTGACGTCGGGGGTCACCAGCACGCCCGGCGTACCCCCTGACCCTGACGGCGAGTTCGCCGGGGGGTGTAACAGTCGCCGGCACAGTGAGCTTGATGTTTACGTCGTTGCTGACTGTGACCCAGTCACCGTTTCGTTGGGTCTCCAGGGTGAAGCGATAGTCCCCCAACCCACCCTGGGCCAGAAACGGCTCAAAGGGCAACTCGGTCGCCACCGCGCGTTCAAACGCCAAGGTCTGACCGTCCCGTTGGATGTGCCAACGGAGATCCTGCCCTCCCTCGACAGCGAGTTTGGGCCGCACGATGGCGCGGCCAACGGCCTGGATCGGCAAGAACTGCGTGTACTCCACACCATTGCTTAACCGTCGGGTGGGTGCGGCGGAATCAGTGACTGTCAGCAGCGTGTAAAAACGCGTCGTATCGCCGGGATTCAGCTCCAGCGCACCTGGCGCCAGTTGAAATACGTGTGAAAAGTCGATTACGCCCTCTGCCTGCGCGGGATCGGGCTGGAGCAGCACTTGCGCCTCATCGACCGTTTTGTCCAACGTCGCATCGCCCGTGACACGACCGGCCCCGCCCGAAGTATCTTGCTTCAGGGTCAGCCGGGCTGGGACGTAGCCGTCCTGCAGTGTCGGTAACGCGGTATAGCGATACTGGGCGGTGGCAGACAGCGGAACACTCTGCTGGCCTGGCGCTGTCTCGGACCGCGCCAGGGCCACCACCGCGTCCGCCAAACTCCATTGCCCCGGCAGGGCATAGACGCCTGGGCGATTGGCGCCAACTTGAATCCCCTCAGGGGTTGCGCGACCGTTGAGTCGCTCCCAGGTCTTGCCGTTCCAACGATAGGGGGCGACATCGTACGGCGGTGACGCAACTTCCGCAGGCAGCGGCAACGTGAGCAGCGCGACCCCCGTAAGCTCGCCACCATCCAGCGCGAAGTCGTAGCCGCGCCCCAACAACGTCCGCGGGATCGGGACGATGGGCGCGCTATTGCCGGGAGCAAAAGTCACCCTGGCGTCTGTCGACAGGGCACCCTGCGGCACCGCCAAGCGGGCGCCGTCATCCAGCGTGATCGCGCCGCCTTCGGCCGCCTTGATAAGGTCCGAAGATTCCACAACAGGCAGGCCCGCCGCC
>CAVPRQ010000016.1:0-93902 GCA_963707855.1 uncultured Thermoleophilia bacterium | reverse complement strand
GGTTTGACCGCGTCGATGCGCTTGTCAGGTGGGTGACGGCTGGTCGGAGGCGGGGTAGACGATCTCGAATCGTTCGCACACCACAGGCATGTCCTGAGTCGCCTGTCGACCAAGTTCAGCGCATTCGCGTGCGAAGCACGTCCAGTGAACGTCGCGCCAGTACTCGAACGCGCGATCACCCTCGCCTTCGTCATAGGCGAACGCGGCGTCGACCTCGTCAAAGGGAACCACGTCGACTTGCGTGGTGCGGATCATGCAGGCGGGCCAGACCATGACCGTCGAGTATCACGCTATGGTCTCCGGGCGCCGGGACGGCCTCGCCTTCTGCCTCGTACGCCCACAGCGCGCTGGCGGTCGCGCGCTTGGGACCGTCGAGCACGCACGCGAGCAGGCGATCCCCCTGGTCCACTCCAAGACCGAACTGCCAGGCCGAGTACGTGGCACCGACGGCGGCCGACGCATCTGGTGATCCCGAAGCGAGATAGGCAGCCCAGAGTCGTGATGCAGAATCCGACAAGCGTGATCTCCTCAGCTCCACCCAATGCTGGGTGCACAACCTGCGCGCCTAGCGCTCTCCTGCCTACGGAAGCGCATCGGCGCATCAGGTCGATGCCCTTGCTCAGGCAACACGAAGCCGCTTGATCCGCCGTATGTCGTCTTGCACGGCCACCTGCGCGTCCCACAGGTCGACCGCACGCTGGAGATTCAGCCAGAACTCCGGGGAGTTCCCGAACAGCGCGGACAGACGCAGCGCCATCGCCGGACGCAGGGCTCGGCGCTCACGCAAGAGCTCGTTCACCGTCTGTCGCGACACGCCGAGCGCATCAGCCAAGATGGCCGACGGTGAGCCCGTAGTCCGTGATGAAGTCCTCTCGAATGATCTCGCCGGATGGGTGGGCCGGCACTTCTCGCCGTTCGTTCTGGATGCTCATGACTCACCTCTCCTCAGTGGTAGTCCCTGATCTCGACATCGAAGGCGTCCCCGTCCTCGAACCGGAAGCAGATGCGCCACTGGTCGTCGATTGAGATCGCGACCTGCCCCTGTCGATCTCCGGCGAGTGGATGCAGTCGATTTCCCGGCGGCACCCGGAGGTCCCCGATGCGCAGAGATCGAGTTCACTTTCCACCTTGCGCGCGGTGTGCTTCCCACATCCGTGGCACGCGTCGAGCCCCGTCACATAGAGCTCTTGAGTCTGCCGGTCAGCGAACGACTTGATCACAAAGGCAGTGTAACGCGTCACGTGACACGCGTCAATACGACTGGGTCTTTGCCCAACGTCTGGCACATGAGCGGCAACCCGCAGGGTTGTCCGGCTCGAGTCGTGTCGGTTGGACCCCCTCCTGCCACACCGCCTCAGGCCCCGCATGCACCTTCACGCATGGACCCACCACCGTCTCGAGTCACCTGCCGCGTGCCGTGCCGGCGACTGCGCGGCTTGCGTGAGACGACGATGTGATGTCACGGACGAGGGCGTTGAGGAAGCGGATGAGGCGCTCCATCCCAGAAGCCGGCCAGTTTGCCGGCGAAGAGCTCGGAGACTCTGGGTTGGGTGGTGCCCAGCAGGCGGGCCGTCTGCTGCTGAGTGAGATGCCGGTGTGTGGCGATGCTGGCGATATGCGCCGCCAGGGCGGCCTTGGCGGCAAGCTCATCCGACGCGGACAGCTCCAGGTCGGCGAAGACGTTGCCGCTGCTGCGGGTGTGTTCAGGCTCTGTGCGGTTCACGGTCAGGCTCCTTTCGAGCCGCTGCGCTGCTGGTGGAGCCGGCGGGCGGCTGCCAGCCGGCTGCTGATGAGGTCGATCTCGTGCTTGGGTGTGGCGATGCCGCGCGTGGCTTTCTCCAGGAAGGCGTGCAGGACATAGACGGCCTCGGCAAAGCGCACCGTGTAGACGGCGCGGTAGGTATCGCCGGCATGGTCCTCGACGACCTCCAGCACGCCGGCGCCGCCGAAACCACGCAGCGGCCTGGCGGCTACGTGCTTGTCGCCGGTCTGTGCCTGGTAGAGCGCGAAGCCCATGACCTGCCGAACCTCCTCCGGGAACGCGCGCAGGTCCTTGAGCGAGGAGCCGACCCACACGAGCTGCCTGAGCTTCGGCGCCGTCATGGAGGGATTATCCCCGAATTGGGATAGGACCGCAAGGGTTGGATGCCAACGCCTGCAGTGGGCCCAACGTCCGGGCGTTGAGCTGCGAGCGCTCACGCCACGGTCTTGAACTGCGCTTCGGCGAGTCTGCTCGAACGCCCTGTTCGACGTGACCCGTACCGTCTCACGCCTCCGACCATAGCTCGACCGCGAGCCCCGGGACACGTTCGAACTCGCGCAGGTTGGCGGTCACCATGGTGAGTCCGTGGGCCAGGCAGGTGGCGGCCAGCCAGAGGTCGTGAGGGCCGATCATTGCTCCGGCCTTGCGCAGTTCCGCCCACACCTGGGCGTGCGCCCGGGCGCAGGCAAGGTCGACGGCCAGGATCGGGAAGCGCTCCAGCACGCCCTCGACGAAGGCCGAACGCTTGGCCCGTATGTTGGGCTGGTGGCACGATGCACGCCGTGCAGCAGCTCGCTGGCGGTGATCACCGACAGGAACGACTCCTCGTCGCTGTGGCGCGCGACGTGCGGCTCGAGGTCGAGCCGACCGCGCTCCGCCTCGATGAGGATGCTGGCGTCGATCAGGACTGCCATGCGTCACGCACCTCGGCGCCGGCCAGCTCGTCGTGCACCGCGGCAGGTCGGCGGCGAAATCGGCCGCCTCGGTCTCGGTCAGGCGCGGCAGCGAGGTGATCAGCGCCGGCAGCTCCGAGACGCGCACGCCGACCGGCAGCGGCCGCAGCTCGGCGAGCGGCTTGTTGCCGCGCACGAGCGTGAAAGACTCGCGCCGGTAGGCGACCCTGTTGACGTAGTCGGCGAAGTGGCGGGCGAGTTCGGTGACGGTCACATGTGACATCTTCGAGCACTCCTCAGCAGTCATCTGAGAATCAGATTACATGATGAGGACGCTGTTGTCACTGGGCGCTGGAGGAGGGTTCCGTCGAACGTCCGGGCGTTGAGCTGCGCCGGCTGCGGGTGGAGAGTACGCCAACCCGCCGGTCATTCTGCTCTGTTCGCCTGTTGGGTGCGTCAACACGATCTCCTGACGGACGGCGTGCGTGCTGCCGGGGCGTCCAACGATGGTTGGCGAGTGGGCCGCACGGGAGCCCCGATTGCCCCGAGGTCATCGGGGCGAGCCGTCTACGCCGGTTGGGCGGCCGTCGATCCTCTCGAGACTATCCACCCTCGAGATCGAGCTGCGGTGCATGGCGTGCGCCAGCGCCTGAAGGAAGTCCTGCTTCGCGTGAGGCGAGACGAGGACTTGCGGTGTCCCGCGACCAGCAGATCAGGAGTCTGTCGAGGGAGTTCGCCGGGCTCGCGGCCGGGTCGCGGGAAGGACGAACGGAATCCACCTCAGCAAGGGGCACCGTGGTGCGGAAGGGACCGTTGCGGATGAGCAGATCCTGCGTCGCGAATCACGTAGCTGGTGCCGTAGAGGTTCCAGAGCATGAAGAGCGCTCCGCCCGGGAAGGCGAGCTGCAGCACGACGCGGACGGCCAGCAGCGCCTGACTGTCGAACAGCGCGAAGCCACTAGCCACTGCGAGGGCAGCGCCGCCCCAGATCATGGCCACAAGCCAGGCATCGCGCCTCGATGGGAAGCTGGCTGGGGTCGTCGCGGATGGGACCATCGGTTCCTCTGTCGAGAGTCTGCCTAACAAGGATCATGCAGACTGCGTAACACTCGGTCGAGTGTACTGCCGTCTGCGTAAGACGTCACGGTTCAGGCTCGGGTGTGGTCTTCTGCAGTCTGCGTAACACCACTCGGGGGCCGTCGAACTGGCGGCGCGGAGCCGGCGTCCGAGAAAGGGCACGCGGACGGGCGGGAGGATGGAGAAGCGCGCGCGGTGCTGGCACCGGCGTCGCCCGGGCAGGTCTTGAAGGGGCGCATGCCGGGGCTGCCGGGCCTGGACGTCGTCCCGGGTGCCTGTGCCGCGACGATCCGGCGGGCTTCGCGCCTCCACTCACGGGTACAACCACTGTGCGACGCCGAGCCGCGTGCGGCCGGGCGTCGCGACGTATGCCGACGACCCAGGGAGGTGAGGTGCGGTGGAAGGCTTCGCCCGCGGTCTGCCCAAGGCCGAGCTGCACGTGCACCTCGAGGGGACCCTCGAGCCGGAGCTGCTGCTCGAGCTCGCCGGCCGCCACAAGGTGGCCTTCCCGTATCGTTCGCCGGCGGAGGTGCGCGCCGCCTACCGGTTCACCGATCTGCGCTCCTTCCTCAACCTCTACTATCGCAACATGGAGGTCCTGCGCGACGAGGAGGACTTCCGCCGGCTGACGCTGGCCTACCTCGCGAAGGCGCACGCCGACGGCGTGCGGCACGCGGAGGTCTTCTTCGACGCCCAGAGCCACACCGCGCGCGGCATTCCGCTGGGCGCCGTGATCGAGGGCATTGGGGCGGGGCTGGCCGAAGGCGAGGAGCTCTACGACATGGGCACGCGCCTCATCATGTGCTTCCTCCGCGACCTCGGCAGCGCCGAGGCGGAGCGGACGCTCACCGAGGCGCTGCACGTACCGCGACTGGCTGGCCGGCGTCGGGCTCGACTCGGCCGAGCGCGGGCACCCGCCGGGCGCGTTCGCCGGCGTGTTCGCGCGGGCGCGGGCCGAGGGCCTCGTCGCGGTCGCCCACGCCGGCGAGGAGGGCCCGCCCGAGTACGTCCGCGAGGCGCTCGACACGCTCCACGTGCGACGCATCGACCACGGCGTCAGTGTCGCCGAGGATGCGTCGCTGATGGAGCGCCTGCGGCGCGAGCGCATCCCTCTCACCATGTGTCCCCTCTCGAACGTGAAGCTGGGCGTCGTGCGGCGCCTCGAGGAGCACCCGCTCAAGCGGCTCCTCGACGCCGGGCTGGTCGTGACCGTGAACTCCGACGACCCTGCCTACTTCGGCGGCTACCTCGTCGACAACCTGGTCGCCGCCCAGAAGGCGCTTGGCCTGCGCCGCCGCGACCTCGTGCAGCTCGCGCGCAACTCCTTCGAAGCGTCGCTGCTCGACGAAGACGAGCGGCGCACGTTGCTCGCCGAGGTCGAGGCCTTCGCCGCGAAGCGCGACGTCGCCGCCTGAGGCGCCTGGCGGCCCGACCGCGGTCGACCGCGCGTCCTCGCCGACGGCGCCTGACGTATGCTTGGTGCATGATCCAACGCACGTCCCCCGGCGCCGTGCTCATCGGCGTCGACCTCGGCAAGGTGACCACGTCTCTCGCCTGGGCGGAGCTGGGCGACGACGGCGGCCTCGGCGAGCCCGCGACGCGCAGCGTCCGCCACCTCGGCGATCCGCTGCGCCCGTTCCTCGAGCTGTACCGCGAGATCGGGGCCGGCCGGGTGGCCGGCGTCGCCGCGACGGGCGCCTTCGGCGACCGTCTCGGCGCGCCGGTCAGGGCCGGCCTCCCCGACGAGGTCGCGCAGGAGCGCGCCGCCACGCGGCTGCTCGGCGACGGCCCGTTCAACGTCGTGCGCGTCGGCGGCAGCGGCTACTCGGTGCTCACCCGCGACGCCCGCGGCGTCGTCGCCTTCGAGGCCAACGAGCGCTGCTCGGCGGGCACGGGCGAGACGGTCGAAGGGCTCTGCAACCGTCTCGGTCGCGACCTCGACGAGGCCGTCCGGCTGGCCGAGGCCAGCCCCGACGGCCTCGTCGTCACCAGCCGCTGCGCGGTGTTCGCGAAGAGCGAGCTGACCCACTACGCCAACGAGGGCGAGGACCACGGCCGCCTCTTCCGCGGCCTCTTCGAGGGCGTCGCCCGCAACGTCCACGCGCTCTACGACCGCGTCAAGGTCGACGGCCCCGTCCTGCTGGTCGGCAACGGGGCGCTCATCGCCCCGCTGGCGCGCCGCTTCGAGGAGCTCGCCGGCGTGCCGGTCACGGTGCCGGCGGAGGCCGGCGTGTTCGAGGCGCTCGGCGCGCTCCATGACCTCGCCGCGAGCGACCGGGTGACCGGCGCCTGCGTCCGCCTGACACGCCGGCGGGCGCAGCGCGTCCGGCAGTGCCGGTCTGGCCGGACGACCCGGCCCTGCTCGTGCGCCCCTCGCGGCACTCCGTGCGCGCGCTCGAGCCGGCGGCGCAGGGCCCCGGCTCGGTCGTCCACCTCGAGCGCGAGACGCGCGACGTCGATCCCGGCGAGCCGCTCGTCCTCGGCCTCGACCTGGGTTCCACCGGCTCCAAGGCGGCCCTCGTCACGCTGGACGGAGTCCTCGCCGCCGACGTCTACCGGCGCACCGACGGCAACCCTGTGGAGGCGGCCAAAGCGCTCGTCGCCGAGATCCGCGAGATGCTCCCCAACCCGGTCGTCGCCGTCGGCCTGACCGGGTCGGGGCGCGACGCCGCGGCGCCCGTCGTCCGCGCCGCCCTTCCCCGAGCTCGGACCTCGCCTCACGGTCGAGAACGAGATCGTCGCCCACGCCACGGCGGCGAAGCGGCTCGACCCGGACGGCGGCCGCAGCCTGTCGATCGTCGAGATCGGCGGCCAGGACGCCAAGTTCATCAACGTCCAGGGCGGGCGCATCCTCGAGTCCGACATGAACCGCGTCTGCAGCGCCGGCACGGGCTCGTTCCTCGAGGAGCAGGCGCTCGCCCACGGGCTCGACGACATCGCTCTCTTCGGCGAGATCGCCGCGCGCGGCGAGCGGCCGCCCGACCTCGGCCAGACCTGCACCGTGTTCGTCGCCGACGTCGCCGCCGAGGCGCTCGCCCAGGGCTTCACGCGCGAGGACATCTTCGCCGGCCTGCAGTACTCGGTGATCCGCAACCACAAGCACCGCGTGATGGGCCAGCGCCGCTTTCTCGAGCGCGTCTTCTTCCAGGGAAAGCCGGCGACGAACCCGTCGCTGGCGCGTACGCTCGCCGCCGTCACAGGGCGCGAGGTGTGGGTGCCGCCCGACCCTGGGGCGATGGGCGCGATCGGCATCGCCCAGCTGGCCGCGGCGGCGGCGGGCGACGGTCTCGAGGGCGCGGAGGCGCTCGACCTGGCTCGCCTGTCCCAGGCGAGCGTCGTCGAGCGCCGCGAGTTCCGCTGCCGCGACCGTCACTGCCAGAACCTCTGCCGCGTCGAGTCGGCGACCGTCGCCGTCGGCGACACGCAGACGAAGATCGTGAGCGGCGGGAGCTGTCCGAAGTACGACGACGCCGGCGCCGGCGAGCGCAAGCTGCCCAAGGACGCGCCGAACGCCTTCCGCGAGCGCGACGAGCTGCTGGCGCGTCTGCTCGACGAGGCCGCTGAGGCCGGAGCGCCGGCAGCCGGCCCGCTCGCCGGCCTGCGCATCGGCCTCCCGTACGCCCACTACCTCATCGACACGCTGCCGTTCTTCGCCACGTTCTTCGCGGGCCTGGGGGCGCACGTCGAGGTGCTGCGCGCCGACGCCGAGACCCTTGCCGAAGGCGACCGGCGCTGCGCCGCACCCAGCTCGTGCGCCCCGGTCAAGCTCCTGCACGGCCTGACGGGCGACGGACTCGACCTCCTGTTCGCACCCACGTTCGTCCACATCCCGTACGCGACGGCGGGTGCTGGACGCTACACCTGTCCGATGACGCAGGGCGCGCCGGCGATGGTGGAGCGTGCCCTCCGCGCCGAGGGATCACCCACGCGCCTCCTGCACCCGAGCCTGTTCCAGAAGCCCGGCGACTTCAGGTCAGACGGCTTTCGCCGCGAGCTGCACGGGCTGGCGCGCGAGCTGGGCGCCTCCGGCGCCTTCCATCGCGCCTACCGTGCCGCGCTCGGCGCCCAGCAGCGCTACGAAGAGGGTCTGGGCGAGATCGGCCGGCGCACACTCGACTTCGCGCGTCGCGAGGACCTGCCCGTGCTCCTCGTGGTGGGCGAGACCCACGTGCTGCACGAGCCCCTCCTGGGCTGCGGCCTCGCCGAACTGGCGCCGCAGAACGGCGCCCTGGCGCTGCCGGTGGACTGCTTCCCCGTCCCCGACGACGTCCCCCCGCTGGCCCGGGTGCACTGGGCGAGCGCCGGCCGCACGCTGCGGGCCACGGTGGCCGCGGCGCGCGACGGCGACGTGTTCCCGGTGCTCGTCGGCGCCTACGGGTGCGGACCCAACTCGATGGTCGAGCACCTGTTCGACGATCTTCTCGAGGACTACCCGCACACCGTGCTCGAGAGCGACGGGCACGGCGGCAAGGCCGGCTACGTCACCCGCGTGCAGGCCTTTCTTCACGCGGTCCGCGACTACCGGGAGCAGACCTCAGACGAGGATGGCGTGCCGCCGAGAGCGCGCGGAGGCGCGCGGCTCGGGCGGTACGACGAGCCGCTACCGCGCAGCCTCGCGGCCGGAGGGTACGACAAGTACCTCTTCGGCCACCTCGGCGGCACGCTGGGGCGGCACTTCGCCGCGGCGATGCGCGGCCGCGGCATGGACGCCGACTTCGTCGGACCGCCGGACGCGGCCGCGCTGCGCGCGGCCCAGGAGGCCTGCTCGGGCAAGGAGTGCCTGCCGTACCAGCTGATCTGGGGCGCGCTCGCGGACAGCATCGACGAGCGCCTCGAGGACCTGGACGGCGGCCGGGCCCTCTTCCTCAGCGCCGGCAACGGCTTCCAGGCTTGCCGGGCGAACCTGTTCCCCCTGACCGAGCAGCTGGCGCTCGACAGGCTCGGCTGGGGCGATCGCGTCGACGTCGCCGACTACAGCCTCGTGACCGGCAACGCGGCGATGATGCCGCCGGTGTGGTCGGCGCTCGTGGCCGTCGACCTGCTCAACATGCTGCGCTTCTACCACCTCGCCGCCGAGCGCACCAGGGGCGACGCCGACGCGCTCTTCGCGCGCTACTCCGATCGCCTCGAGCGCCTCATGCTGCGCGAGCGCCCCGACTGGCGCACGCGGGCGGCGATCCCGGAGGCGTTCCGGACCGTCGGCGAGGTGCAGACCCTGCTCGAGTCGGCGGCCGACGCGTTCCGGCGGCTGCCCCTGGAGCGGCATCGCGAGGCTGATCTGCGCGACGTCTATCTGTCCGGCGACCTCTACCTGCGCGTCGACGAGTGGGGCAACGACGACCTGCAGCGGCGCCTGGCCGACCTCGGCCTGCGCGTGCTGTTCGAGCCCTTCGGGGAGTTCTTCGAGCTCCTCGTCCTGCGCAGCATCCAGGACGACGGCCTCCTCGCCGGCGAGGCGCTCAAGCGGCGCGGCACGCTCAAGGCGATGACGACGATCATCGACCGGCTCGTGGGCGCCGTGCGCCCCGTGCATCCGTGGATCGTGTGGCACGACATCCGCGCCGTCGATCGCGAGGGACGGCGCGTGCTCGGGGCCTACCCGTTCGGCGAATCGATCCCCATGGTCGGCAGCTCCGTGCTCACCTGGAAGGCGGGCACGGTGGACGGCGTGGTCACGGTCGCCCCGCGCGGCTGCGCTCCGGCCCTCCTCGCGGAGGCCGAACTCCGCCGCGCCGGCGGCTTCCCCCTCCTCGTCGTCTACAACGACGGCGACCCGCTCGACGAGGCGCGCCTGGCCGGCTTCGCCTGGCGTCTGCGAAGCCGCCCCGCGCGCCGCCTCACGGCGACGGCGACGCCGGCCCCGTCGAGACCACGAGCGTGACGCTCGTCCCCGGCGCGGCGAGCACGCCGCCCTTGGGGTTCTGGCTGATCACCTCGCCCGCCGGCGCCGTGTCGCTCGGCTGCACGGTGACGACGGCGGCGAAGCCGCCCTGCTCCAGGGCGGCGAGGGCGTCGTCCTGTGTCTTGCCGGTGACGTCCGGCACCGCGCTCGCCCCCGGACTCGGCGAGGTCTGCGGGCCGGCCGAGACGGAGATCGTCACCGGAGCTCCTCCGGGCACGGTGGTTCCGGCCGCCGGCGTCTGGTCGGCCACCTGGCCGGCCGGCACGTCGTTCGAGTAGACCGTGAGCACCCGCTCGACGACCAGGCCGGCCGCCTCGACGGCGGCCTCCGCGTCCGCCTGACTGAGCCCGCGGAGGTCGGGCATGACGACGTCCGGGGCGCCGGCGACCACGAGGTCGACCTTGCTGCCCTTGTCGACCTCCTCGCCGGCGGCGGGTGTCTGGCCGACGACGGTGCCTTCCGGAGTGCCCGCGGCCGCCTCGCCGCTCGACAGATCTCCGAGTTCGAGCCCGACGTCGGTCAGGGTCGCTCGCGCCTCGTCGAGGGTCAGGCCGGCGAGGTCCGGGACCGTGACGCTGCCGGCGAAGGTGCCGGAGAGCCACAGCGCGGCGAGGACGGCGACGACCAGCCCTACGCCGAGCACCCAGGGCCACACGGGGTGCTTCGGCTTGGTCACCGCGACCGGTTCCGGAGCGGGCGCCGCGACGCGCATGCCGGCGGCGGCGCGCTCGAGGTCCTGACGCAGCTCCTCGGCCGACCCGTGACGCTGCTCGGGTTGCTTGGCCATGGCGTGCAGAATGACGTTCTCCAGCGACGCGGGGAGGTCCGGGCGCAGCTGACGGGGCGGCTCGGGGGCGCTTCCGGCGACGCGTTCCGCGACCGCCATTGCGTTCGGGCCGTCGAAGGGGACGGTCCCGGTGGCCAGCGCATACAGACTCACGCCGAGCGAGTAGACGTCCGACTGGCGCGTCAGGTCGCGGGCGAGGACCTCCTCGGGGCTCACGAAGTAGGCGTTCTCGGGCGGGTCGAGGTCGCTCAGGTCGGCTTGGCCCGCGGCCGGGGCGAGGCCGGCGTCGGTGAGCACGAGGACGCCTTCGCTGCTCCGCGTCATCGCCAGCGGCGTGACGCCGCCGTGCAGGATGCCGCGGCCGTGCAGGGCGGCGAGCGCCGCCGCCGCCTGGGCGCCGAGCTCGGCGACGACCGGCGGCGCGAGCTGGGGACGTGCGGCGGCGAGGGTCGCGAGGTCGGTGCCTTCGACCGGCTCGCTGACGACGAAGCACTCGTCCCCGTCGACGCCCCAGTCGAGCACATGGGCGACGTTGGGGTGGCGTACGGTGGAGAGGTCGCGCATGAGGGCGAAGAAGCGCTCGCGGTCGAGAGGCCTGAGCAGCTTGACGGTCGACGGGCGCGCCGGCCGGGTCGACGGCCGCGTAGGCCGCGATCGCCCGGCCGGCGGGCAGCGTACCCTTCACCTGATACTTGCCCACGAACTGCCTGTCGGCCATGTGAAGCCCCTCTCCTCTGTCGCTCCGGCGCTCCGGCTCCCTGCGGCGCGTGTACCCGCGTCCCGTCTCCGCTAAGCCCTCCCGACGCAGGCCGGGCGTCTCGCGGCACGGCCGTCACGTGGTGCGGCGGTCTCGCGGCGCGGCCGTCACGCTCCGGCGCCGGGACGCGTCGCCTCCCGCCCTCAGCCGCCGAGGAAGCGCTCCGCGGTCCCCCAGAGGATGTCGGCGCGCTCGTCCTCATCGAGCGCGAGCGCGCCGATCGCCTCGAGCTCCGCCGCGGCGTCACCGAGCGGCCCGTCGCTGCCGAAGGCGACGCGCTCGGCGCCGTGGGCGCGGACCAGTTCGAGAAAGCGGTCCGCGCCGATGAAGGCCAGCGTGAACGAGGTCTCGAGCACGACGTCCCGGCCGGCGAGGACTTTGAGCGCTTCGTCCCACTGCTTCCAGCCGCCCATGTGGCCGAGGGCCACGCGCAGGCCCGGATACGCCTCGAGCACGCGGGCGAAGACCGCGGGCGTCGAGTTGACGCTGTCGAGGGCGATGTCGGCGCCGGCGTGGAAGAGGACCGCGAGTCCGTGACGCATGAGCCCCTCGTAGATCGGCGCCATACGGTCCTCGTCGGGGCGGAAGGATTGGAACTCAGGGTGCATCTTGACCCCGCGCAGGCCGAGGGCGGCGAGGCGCTCGATCTCGGCCGCCGGGTCGGGATGGGCGGGGTGCATGGCGCCGAAGCAGGCGACGTGCGCGTCCTGGGTCCGTGCCGCCCAGTCGTTGATGCCGGCGACGCTCTCAGGCCTCGTCGCCACCGGCAGCACGACGGCCCGCTCCACGCCGTTACGCGCCATGCTCGCGCGGAGCCCGTCGAGCGTCCCGTCGTAGTGCCGCGCGTAGCCGGTCAGCCTCTCGAGGCCGGACACCGCAGCCTCGGCGACCTTGTCGGGGAAGGCGTGGACGTGGAGGTCGATGACACGCATCGTGCTAGCTCCTCCTCGTGAAGCGCAGGATCAGAACGGCGACGACGATGAAGCCCGCCGAGATCGAGACCGGCAGCCAGACTGGGGCCCACCACTCGTCAGGCATCAGGAAGAGCAAATCGCGCGTGCCGAGGGAGCCGGGCCAGCGCAGGAGGACGTAGAGCCAGACGTAGTAGAAGACGTCCCACGCGCCGAAGGCGAAGAGCCAATAGGCGAGGGCCTGCCAGAGCGTGCGCCCCGCGAGCAGCGCGACGGCGACGAGCATGACCATGGTCGCCGCCTCGCGGCCCCTCTCGTAGACGAGGTAGTCGCTGGGGAAGTGGAAGCTGCGCTCCGTGAAGACGGCGGCGAACTCGAGCGCGAACAGCTTGCGCAGGTAGTAGACGACCATGGCCTCGACGAGGGCGAAAGCGACCGCCCAGACCCCGACGATCGCGAGACGCGGCCACGGCGAGCGCGAGGCGAGCAAGGACGGCATCAGGCAAGCTCCAGCGCGGCGAGCACGGGCCAGTGGTCCGAGGGAAGGCGGCCGTCGACGCGGTCCTGGACGACGGCCGTCGCGCGGACGCGCCACTCGCCCGTCACGAGGACGAAGTCGATGCGCGTCCAGTCGGTGCGGCCGTTCCAATGGTGGTGGGTGCCGGCGCCTCGGCCGCCGGCACCGAGATGACCCAGCGGGTCACGCAGACCCGCGGCCAGGAGGCGTTGCACCGCGGGGTCGTCGACCGTCGTGTTCAGGTCGCCGAGGACGAGCCACGGCAGGCCGTCGCCGGTCCACTCGAGCAGGGCCTCGGCGCTGCGCATCCGCGCCGCCGCCGAGGCCCCGTCCCAGTGGACGTTCGCGACGGCGAAGCGGGCGGGTGTGCGGGACGCGGCACCCTCGGCGGTCACGCGGTCGTCGGCGTCCTCGCCGCGCTCCGCGAACCATGCCAGCGTCGCCACCCGCGGCGGCGGGTCACCCCAACTCACCGAGCCGGGCACGTCGGGCGTGTCCGAGAACCAGCGCGTGACCCAACGCTCGAGCGCGAGCCTGCGCGCGTCGTAGAGGATCGCACAGCGCTCGCCGCGCTCGCGGCCGTCGTCGCGGCCGGCGCCGCAGGCGGCGAAGCCCGGCAGGCGGCGCAGCAGGTCGCGCCGCTGGAAGCCGCAGACCTCCTGAAGGCCGATCACGTCCGCGTGCAGGCGGGCGACGGCCTCCGCCGTGGTCTTGCGTCGCAGCGGCCACGAGTGCAGGCCGTCCCAGGCGCGACCCTTGCGGATGTTCAGCGACGCGACGCGCAGTCTCATCGCCGTCCAGTCTCTCACGTCGTGCCCCTGCGCCGTTTCCCACGCACGTCCCACGGGTAGCCCCTCCTCACGACGACAGGGAGGATCACCATGGCCCCCGAGCCACGACACGTGTACGACGGCATCGCCCCGCAACCGGTGATGGAGGGCGCCGGCGTGCGCCTCAAGCGGAGCATCGGCGGGTTCCGGCTCGACTACCTCGACCCGTTCCTTCTGCTCGACCACTTCGGCTCCGACGACCCATCCGACTACCTCGCCGGCTTCCCCTGGCATCCTCACCGCGGCATCGAGACCGTGACGTACATGCTCGCCGGGGAGGTCGACCACCGCGACAGCATCGGCAACGCCGGCAGGATCGGGCCGGGCGACGTGCAGTGGATGACGGCCGGCGGCGGGATCATGCACGAGGAGATGCCGCAGGCCGGCGACGACAAGCGGATGGGGGGCTTCCAGCTCTGGGTGAACCTGCCCTCGGCGCGCAAGATGGACGCGCCGCGCTACCAGGACGTCCCGGCGGCGTCGATCCCCGAGGTGCGGCGCGCCGAAGGGACGGTCGTCCGCGTCGTCGCGGGCTCCGTCGACGGCGTCGAGGGCCCGGTGGCGAGATCGTCGCCGAGCCCGAGTACCTCGACGTCTCGCTGCCCGCGCGCGGGGGCTTCACGCAGCCAGTGCCGCGCGGGCACTCGGCCTTCGCCTACGTCTTCGAGGGCGAAGGCCGCTTCGGTGTGACGGGGAACGGAGGGTACCGCGCCGAGGGCGCCGGCGTGCTGGCCGCGGCCCCGCACCTGCTGCTCTTCGCCGACGGCGACGAGGTGCGGGTCGAGGCCGACGACGCGCCCGTCCGCTTCCTTCTCGTCTCCGGCAAGCCGCTCGGGGAGCCGATCGCCCGCTACGGGCCCTTCGTGATGACGACACGGGCCGAGATCGAGCAGGCCCTGCGCGACCTGCGCGCCGACGAGTTCGTCTGGCGCGACGACCCGGCTTGGCTTCGCGCCCGGCGATCGACGGCCGGCTGACCCAGACCGCCGTCCGCCGTCGTACCGGCGTATGACCTCGTCGCTCCTCAGGCCTGCCGGTGCACGGACAGCGCTTCGACCTCGGAGCGGCCGTCGTTCCGGGTCAGGCGCCCGTGACGCAGGTCGTCTCGTACCGCGGCGCTGTCCTCCGCGTGGGACGGGTGGTCGCGGCGGTACGCGCCGGAGTCGATGAAGTCCCAGAAGAGCACGAGGTCGTGCGAGATCTTGTGGCTGAGCAGGTCGGACGTCCCGGCAGGTTCGTCGTCGCCCATGGGCACCGTCACGCTGACGCGAGTGCGGCCGTCGCCGAGGTCTTCGAAACCCGCGAGCTCGACGCCCGCCGGATCGACGCAGGTGAGCTCGTCGCAGGCGAGTCGCAGGCGGCCGACGAGGACGGAGTCGATGAACCTGGTCCACGCCGCGGCGACCTCGGCGCGCGCGGCAGGCACGTCTATCGATTTGCTGATGGTCGTCATGTCGGCCCCCTCTCGCGGGATACCGGAGTGTCTCAGTCCGAGATTACCCCCGGGGCGGGGTCGGCAACCATCGCCCGCGTCCGCGTCCGCCGGCCGCGAGGAGTATCCTCGGCGCCGAGCGAAGGGAGGCCGCGTGAAGTCGCACACCGTGTACAGGACCTTCAGGACCGGCGAGCGGCGCGCGTTCGTGCGTATCACCGAGGACGTGCAGCGCGCCGTCGACGAGGCGGGCATCGCCGAGGGTATGGCCCTTGTGTCGGCGATGCACATCACCGCCGGCGTGTGGGTGAACGACGACGAGCCGAGCATCCAGGCCGACGCACTGGAGTGGCTCGACAAGCTGGCGCCGCCGACGGCGGCGCCCGGCAACACTCCGGCGCTGCTGCCCGACCGCGACTAGGGATACCGCCACCACCGCGGCGGCGAGGACAACGGCGACGCCCACCTCAAGAACCTCCTCGTGCACCATCAGGTGATCGTCCCCGTCACGAACGGTCGTCTCGACCTCGGGCCGTGGCAGGCCGTGTTCTACTGCGAGTTCGACGGAGGACGCAGCAAGCGCCTGGTCATCAAGGTGCTGGGCGAGTAGGGACGCAGCCGCGGGCGGGTGGCGGTTTCGGGGCGGTGGCTCGGGGGTAGCGAGTCTTCGCGCCCAGGGCGTATCAGACGACGGAGGAGGGACCAATGACACAGGACGACGCGCGTGAGCCCCAAGACGAGGGCCTGACGTTCACGCAGACTACTCACCTCTCGGGTGAGACCGTCGAGGCCATCGACCGGCAGGTCGCTTGGGCGGCGAGCCACTGGTGGGTGGTACTTCTCGCCGGGATCGTCGGCGTCATCTTCGGAGCGATCATGCTGTTCAACTTCTGGGAGGGCCTGCGGCTCCTCGCCTACTTCGTCGGCTTCTATCTGATCGTCGCCGGCGTAAGCGACCTGATCGGCTCGTCGAACTACGAGCCGCGCTGGCTCGCCGTGGTCAGCGGCATCCTGGCCATCGTCGGCGGCCTCGTGGCGCTCCTCTACCCGGGGCTCACGCTCGGCGCGTTGGCCCTCATCATGGGTATCGCCTTCCTGGTTTGGGGTGTCGTCAAGGCGCTCACCGCACTGATGGCGCGTGCCGACGGCTGGGGCTGGTCGCTCGCAGGGGGTGTGGCGCTGGCGATCGTCGGTCTCGTCGCCATGACGTGGCCGGGCAAGACCCTCGCCCTCATCTCCATCCTGATCGGCATCAACGCGCTCATCTTCGGCATATCGGCGATCTTCCAGTTGTTCGCGCTCCGGAACGCCGCGAGCAAGTGGGAGGACACCAAGAGGCAGGCGAGCCCGGCGTGAGCGGGCGCGCCGCCTGTGCGCGGTAGGATGGCCGCATCATGAACGACACCGAAGACAAGGGCGTGACTGCCGCCGAGGAGCCCGACACGTCTTGGTCCCTGGACAAGGGCGCACGCGCCGTGAGGCGGTTCAACGACGGTTACGGCCTCGTCTTTGTACTCATCCTGCTGGTGCTCTTCGTCACCGCCGTCGCCGGCGACGTCGAGTGGGGCGGCGCGCTCACGGTCGTCGTCCTCGCCGTCACCCTGATCGTGACCCTGCGGGCCTCAGAGGTCCGGCCACGCACCGTACGGATCGTCACCATCCTCGTGAGCGTCGCCACCGCGCTGGCGGTCGTCTCCGCGGCCAGTGGCATCGAACGGCGCTTCCCGCTGACGACGGTACTCGCAGCCGCGCTGGTGGTCGGCGCTCCCCTCGCCATCGTGCATCGGCTTCGCCGTCACGTCGAGGTCACGATGCGCACCGTCATGGGCGCCCTCTGCATCTACCTGTTCATCGGGCTCTTCTTCGCCTTGGCCTACGGTGGTCTGTCGTCGTTCGAGGACGGCGACTTCTTCGCCCAGACCGACGAGCCGACCCAGGTCGACTTCATCTACTTCAGCTACGTGACCCAGGCGACCGTCGGGTACGGCGACCTCAGCGCCGCGACCGACTTTGGGCGCATGCTCGCGATCACGGAGGGGCTGCTGGGGCAGATCTACCTGGTGACCATCGTCGCGTTGTTGGTGAGCAATATCGGGCAGGAGCGCCCGGCGCGACACCTGGCTCGCATGTCGTCCGAGGTCGAAGCCGAGCCCGGCGAGCCGGAGCCGAGGCAGGGAGGGCAAGCCCGTCCGGCGAGGCGCCGAGCGACCGCCCGGAGCTCGCCGATGGCGGTGGCTGAGAACACCGCGCCGGGGGGCTCAGCGAAGCTGACGTACGTCGGGCACGGCACCGTGCTCACGGAGATCGGCGGCGTCCGCATCCTCACTGACCCGCTCCTTCGCCGCTACATGGGGCCGCTGCTGCGTCGCGGCCCCCTCCCGACGTCGGACATGACGACCGACCTTGACGGCATCCTCATCTCGCACCTGCACATCGACCACCTCGACGTCCGGTCGATGCGCCTCCTCGACCGGCGCACCCCCGTGGTGATCCCCGAGCACGGTGTGAAGCTGATGCACCGCCTCGGGTTCGCCGACGTACGCTCGCTTCAGCCGGGGGAGGCCGCCGAGGTGAGCGGCGTCCGCGTCGAGGCGACCGTCGCCAATCACGGCGGCAAGCGCTATCCGGTGACGCGCTCTGGACACGCCCTCGGGTACCTGATCGGCGCCGGCCCGCGGATCTACTACGCCGGCGACACAGGTCTCTTCCTCGACATGGCCGACCTGGCGGGGCGTGTCGACGTCGCCCTCCTGCCGATCTCGGGCTGGGGGGTCACCCTGCCGGACGACCACCTCAATCCCCTGACCGCGGCGAAAGCGCTCGTCGGTCTGCGGCCGAGCGTCGCGATCCCGATCCACTACGGGGTCTACTACCCGCCTGGCATGCTCGCCCTCTGGCGCGGGCGCGACGTGGGGCCGCCGCGCGCCTTCGCGCGCTACGCGGCCAAGCTCGCGCCCGACGTCGAGGTGCGCATCGTCCCGCCGGGCGAGAGCACGGTCATCGACGCAGTCTGACGCCGGCGCGAGCCGGGTCCCGCCGCACGCCCTGCTCTCCGCGCCGAGGGTTGCGATGCTGCCGTCCGGCCGATACTCACGAGTGAGATGCCCGCGTCGCCGCTCATCGCCGCCGCGATCTTCGCCGAGGGCAGGCGCCCCCTCGTCTTCCTGCTCATCGGCTTTCTCTGCACGTTCGCCATCATCCGCTTCAACACGCGGGTCATGCGGGCGCAGAAGCGCTGGTGGTTCCGCGCGCGGGCTCCGTCCGTCCGGCGTCCACCTGCACCACGCCGTGTTCGGCATCGTGGGCATGGTCGTCGCCGGCATCGTCACCTTCGCCTTCGGCCCCGAGGGCGGGTGGTTCGCCTTCCTCGCCTTCGTCTTCGGCGCCGGCATGGCGCTGACCCTCGACGAGTTCGCCCTCGTCGTGCACCTCGAGGACGTCTACTGGGAGGAGGCGGGGCGCAAGTCGATCGACGCCGTCATCGTCGGGGTGACGTTCGTCGCCCTGCTCCTGACCAACCTTGTGCCGCTGGGCATCGAGCAGGCGAGCGACCTGGCCTTTCTCTCACGCTGGGTCGTGGTCGTGATCGTCGCCTTCAACGTCGGGTTCGTGGTCGTCTGCTACCTCAAGGGCAAGCTCTGGCTCGGGACGGTCGGCATCTTCGTGCCGTTCGTGGCCATTGTCGGCGCCTACCGGCTCGCCAAGCCGGGGTCGCCGTGGGCGCACAGCCGCTATGCGGGCGACCCCGGCAAGCTCGAGCGAGCTCGGCGGCGCGACGAGACCTTTCACCAGGTGTGGGCGCGGCGCAAGCACCGCCTCTGGGACCTCATCGGCGGCAAGCCACACCTGCGCCTGCCGCACCAGCTCGAGCAGCGCCTGCACCGCCACGAGCACGACGCCGGACGCGACGGCGCCGGGCGCGGGGTCGGCTGACCCCACGCCCGGCGCCGTCTGCCGGGTCACTCATCGCGCTACCCCTGCTTGCGCTGTTCCCTGACGCTCTTGAAGATGAAGAGCGGCAGCAGGAGTGCCGCCAGGACGCCGCCCAGCCAGACGATGAGGGTCCCGACGACCCAGGCGGTCAGCCCCTCGATGACGAGCCCGTCGGAGATCAACGTCGTGACGATCAGGCCCACGAGCGTGCTCACCAGGGCGACGCCGCCTCTGAGCGCGGGCGCGTACTGCAGCGAGATCTTCAGGACCAGCGGGTCGAGGACGACCTCGATCACCGTGAACAGGATCACCACCCAAACGAAGGCGGCCGTGGTGACCGAGAACCCGTCGAGGAGCCACGCGGCGAGCGCCACGCCGACGGCGTTCGCCAGTAGATGCAGGACGACGGACGCGAGGAATCTCAGCATGGCGTCCCTCCTTTCGTTTCGACTCACGGCGTTTGCGGTTGTCCGGGACCTTGTACGCCGTCCGGCTCGGCCAACCTCCATACGGCCACCTCGTAGGCGGCGGCCAGGGCGAGGACGAGGATGGTGAGCCACCAGCTCGACGTCGTGAAGAGCAGCGCCACGACGGCGGCGACCACTCCGGCCGCCCTGGCGCCGTCATAGTGGTGTCCCAGCCAGAGCCGCATCGGCGACCGGCTGGCGACGAGCTCGCCGGTCGTCCCTGCCGCCGCGGCGGCGCGGTCGCGGGCGGCGACGAACCAGCTCCGCTTGCCCGCCAGGTACGCCGCCAGCGACACGAGCGGCGCCGGCGACGACCAGCCAGATGAGCAGGTCGAGAAGGTTCCCGGTGGCCGACTGGATCAGCGCGCGGGCGACGTTGAAGCCGTCTCCGCCGCTGATGCTCTCAAGGATCGGCGTCGGTCAGCCGCTGCACGGCGACCCGGGCGACGACGACGGCGACGAGCGTCCCGAGGCCGAGCTGGATGAGCGTCCTCAAGCGGGTGCGAGAGAAGAGCAGCGCCGCGGCGATCAGCAGGACCGTCACGACGAGGATCGCGATCACCGCAGCCTTGAAGATCCTCACCGCCTGCTGTGCCTGGGTGACCTGGTCGCCCTCGAAGAGGACGATGGTGCCGAAATCCTCGGGCAGCGTCCGACCAGTCGCGGCGGCGATCTGCGGCTCGCATCTCCTCGGCGGTCGCGTTCGGGTCGATCTGCGGGACGTCGATCCTGTCGTCGAGCGCGCCCGGCAGCGCCTGCTCGATCAGCTCCATCGCCTTGGCGACGAGCGGCACCAGGTTGAGCTGGACCTGGTCGCCGTTCAGCTGGATATACGTGCTGTCGCCCTCGAGCACCGCGACGAGATGCTCGTGGGCGAAGCGGTTGAGCTTGAGCCAGAGGTCGTACGTCTCCGGCTGGTTCAGCCGTTCCTCCATACGCTTCTGCACGAACTCGCGCGCGGCGTCGGTGATCGTGGGGGCCAGGAACTGCGCGCTCGGCGGGAGGGCGTCGGTCACGCGCGTCTCGAGGTCGGTGGCTTCGATCGCCTTGTCGGTCACCATAGACGCTGAGGTCGTGCGTGACCTGCGGGTCCTTGGCCACCGGCCCGACTGTCTCGACCCACCGGTCCGTGTTGAAGAGCAGGCTGTGCGTCCACAGTGCCACGGCGCTGACCAGCACGGCGACCGAGGCGAGAACGACAAGCAGGAGGACCATCCAGCGCCGCAGGCGGGTGCCGGCGCCGGGGGTGGGGGCGAGACCCAGGCGCGGAGGCGTCCGACGAAGCCCGTCTTCGCCTCCGTGAGCTCGTCCGCAGTCGGACCGCCCGCCTTGGGCTCGACTGTCTGCTCTGGTCCGCTCATCTGTGCCCCCCAGGGTGTGTGCGATGGTCCAGGCCACAGCCTACCCCTTGGTCACAGCGTCGACACAAGGTCGGCGGCACGGCGACCGGCCGCCGGCTCGGTCAGCGCGGCGGCGGATGTCCCGGGCCGTCCCCGATGGCCGCCGGGTGCCCACTGCCCCCGTGCTAGACTGCCGGCGCCGGCATCCCCGAGTCGCCGGCACCGGTCGTCCCGAGGAGGTCTCCGTGCACATCGAACCCTTTGGCGTCGAGAAGTGGATGAGTTCACACGAGATGACGGCGCGCTGGAACATCGCCGAGACCTGCGTCGACTCGCTGACGTTCAGGGAGCTCCTCGACCTCGGCGGCGACGGTGACGCCGTGCTGGCCGGCCTGTACGCGCAGAAGCTGACGTACGGCTACATCTACGGCAGGCCGCGTCTGCGCGAGCTGATCGCCGCCACCTACACTCACCGCGACCCCGACCGCGTCCTGACGATGAACGGCGCCATCGGGGCCAACTTCCTCGCCCTTTACGCCCTGGTCGAGCCCGGCGACACCGCCATCTGCGTCACGCCGACCTACCAGCAGCTGCTCTCCGTGCCGGCCTCGTTCGGCGCCCTGGTCAAGCCGCTGCGACTGCGCCCCGAGAACGGCTTCGTCCCCGACATCGACGAGCTCGCCGCCCTCGTCGACGACCGCACCCGCGTGATCGTCCTCAACAACCCGAACAACCCCACGGGGGCGCTCATCGACGCGTCCCTGCTCGAGCGCATCGTCGAGATCGCCGACGGGTGCGGCGCCTGGGTCGTGGCCGACGAGGTGTATCGCGGGCTCGAGCACGACCCGCACATCACGACCCCCTCCGTCGCCGACCTTTGCGAGAGGGGCGTGAGCACGGGCAGCATGTCGAAGGTCTACTCGCTCGCCGGGATTCGGCTGGGCTGGGTCTCGGGGCCGGCCGACTTCATCGCCGCGTGCGCCGACCGGCGCGACCACACGACCATCAGTTGCGGCCTGCTCGACGAGCTTCTCGGGGAGCTGGCCCTGGAGAACGGGGCGCGGCTGCTCGAGCGCAACCTCGGCATCGTGCGCGCGAACGCGCGCCGCCTCGCCGAGTGGATCGCCGCCGAGCCGCGCCTCGACTACGTCGCGCCCCGCGCCGGCACGACGTCGTTCGTGCACTTCGATCACCGCATCGGGTCGACGGAGCTGGCGCAGCGCCTCTTCGACCGCGACGGCACGTTCGTCGTCCCCGGCAGCGCCTTTGGCATGGAAGGCTGGCTGCGGGTCAGCTTCGCCTGCTCCGCGGACGTGCTCGAGCACGGGCTGGCGGGCTCTCGGCCTGCCTGCGCGAGCTCGAGGCCGAGGAGAGCCCGGCCTGAACCGAGGCGCCGGGTGCCGCCGGCGCCCGGCGCCGCCCGCGCTTGGAACGGCGGCCGCCGGGGTCAGTCGCCCTCGGTGAGCGCCGCGACGATCGCCGAGGCGAGGCGCCGGCCGCCCTCGGCGAGCGCCGCCTCGTCGTACAGGCTGAAGGCGAGGCGGACGTGGTCGTCCTCGCCTTCGGTCGAGAATCGCCCGCCGGGGAGGAACGAGACTCCGTGCCGCTCGGCGTGCGGCAGCAGCGCCGTGGCGGTGAGTCCGGCAGGGAGGCTGACCCAGAGGAAGTAGCCGCCGGCCGGCACGACGAAGTCACAGCCGGCCGGCAGATGGGCCCGCAGGGCGGCGGCGAGGGCGTCGCGGCGGGCGGCGTAGGCGGCGCGCAGGGCGGCGACGTGGGCCTCGTAGTCGCCGCCGTCGAGCAGCGCCGCCGCCACCGTCGCCGCGAACTGGCTCGGGCACCCGCCGCTCTCGATCATGCCCGTGCCGGTGCAGCGCAGGCGAAGGTCCTCGCGGCCCGTCATCCAGCCGACGCGCAGCCCGGGCGTCAGCGACTTGGAGAACGTTCCGAGGCGGAGCACCGGGGCCTCGGGGTCGAGGCTCCACAGCGAGGGCGGGGCCTCGCCCTCGTAGACGAGCTCGCGATAGACGTCGTCCTCGACGATCAGCAGGTCCTCGCGTCGGGCCAGCGCGACCAGCGCGGCCCGGCGCTCCGCGCTCAGGCACGCGCCCGTCGGATTGTGAAAGGTCGGGATCGTGTAGAGGAGACGGGGGCGGCGGCCGCGGGCGCGCACGCGTGCCACGGCCGCGTCGAGGTCGTCCGACGTCGAGCCCATCGGCGTCGTGACGCACGCCGACGACCTCGACGGGGTGGTCACGCAGGATCGCGAGCGCCAGGTTGTACGTCGGCGACTCGACGAAGGCGACGTCGCCCGGGTCGGTGAACGCGGTGACCGCCAGCTCGAGGGCCGGCGAGTTGCCGCCGGTGACGATCACCTCGTCGGCGTCGACCGGGACGCCTTCCCGCGCCGCGATCCGCTGCGCCAGCGCGGCGCGCAGCGTCGTGCGGCCCTTCGGACTCGCCGTAGGCGATCGCGCCGGCTCCCTCGCGCTCGAGGGCGAGGGCCGCGGCGCGCCGCACGGCGTCCAGCGGCAGGAGCCCGGGGTCCGGCTCGCCGAAGGCGAGCTCGACGAACCCCGGGCGCAGCACGTTCTGGGTCTGCGTGAGCGAACCGGCGTCGCTCATCCGGCGACCCCGCACCAGCGCGCCAGGAGCAGCGCCGTCGCCGCGGCGTGGTCGGCGAGGTCGACCGGCGCGACCCACTCGTCGATGGTGTGCGCCGCGCTGCCGTCGCCGGCGCCGAAGCAGACCGTCGGCGTGCCGCCGCGGCGCGTGAACGTCGCGCCGTCGTGCCACGAGTCGAAGCCCGCGACGCGGCCGGCGCGGCCGACGGCGGCGCCGGCCGCCACGCTCTCGCCCGACGATCGGGTCGTCGTCCGGGCACCTCGGCGGGCACGACGTCGCCGTCCCAGAACCACTCCAGCGGGTGCTCCTCGAACCACGGGTCCACGGCCACGGCGCGCTCGATCCAGTCCTTGATCTCGGCCTCGACCTTCTTCCCGGTTCCCTCGGCGTCGAGGTGGGTCGGCAGGTACATCGCCTCGCAGGTGAGCGTGCAGCTCGCCGGGTAGGTGATCTCCCACTCGCCGCCGTGCACCACCGTGGGCACGATCGTCCCCGGGCTGACGTAGGGGTGTCGATGGTCGGCCCGCCCGCGCCACTCGTCGTTGAGGCGCGCGACGGCGTCGAGGACGAGACGCAGCTTGTCGATGGCGTTGACGGCGCCGCCGGCGCGCCAGTGCGGCTGGACCATCTCGGCGTGCCCCGGGCGCCCCGGGATGGTGATGACGGGGGTGAGCGAGCCGCGACAGGCGACCCAGACGTCGAAGTCGGTCGGCTCGGCGCAGATGCCCGCGTCGGCCTTGACGCCGTGGGCGACGGCGGCGAAGCCGCCGGCGCCGGAGGACTCCTCGTCGGTGACGCTGCAGTAGACGACGTCACCGGCGAGGCGCACGCCGCAGCGGCGCAGCGTCTCGAGCGCGACCAGCATCGTCGCGAGGCCGCCCTTCATGTCGGCGACGCCGCGGCCGTAGAGGCGCCCGTCGCGCTCGGTCAGGCGGAAGGGGTCGCTGGTCCAGCGCTCGCGAGGCTCGGCCGACACGGCGTCGATGTGGCCGTTGAGCAGGAGGCTGCGCCCGCCGCCCGCGCCGCGCAGGTGCGCGGCGAGCTGCGGGCGCCCCTTGAAGCCGAGATCGTCGGGCACGTGCCGGTTGCCGGTGCCGGTCGACGGCGCTTCCCAGAGGTCGACGTCGGCGCCGAGCGCCTCCAGCCGGCGCGCGAGGATCCGCTGCAGCTTCTCCTCGTCTCGCGCCGGGTCGTCGGCGGCCCTCGCCGTCGTGTCGCAGGCGACGAGCTCGCCGAGCAGGCCGACGATCTCGTCGCGTGCCTCTCGACCGGCGGCGACGATCCGCTCCTCCAGCGCCGAGCGCAGGTCCGTCATGGCTCCCTCCAGGGTCGTGGGGTCCGGCTGCAGACCGCAGTTCGCGTCGATGCTAAGGCTACCGGGTGGCGAGGCGACGCGATAGGGTGTCGGCGGGTGCCGGTGCACCCGGCGTCGAGGTCGGGAAGAGAGGGGTCGTCATGCTGCAGGAACTGGCTGGGATGGTCCGCGCGCGCACCGTCTCGGCGCGCGAGCTGGTCGAACGGGCCCTGGCGCGCATCGAGCGTCACGACGGCGCCCTGAACGCCGTCGTCGCGCTGCGCGCCGAGGAGGCGCTCGCCGAGGCGGACGCCGTCGACGCCGCCGCCGCCCGCGGCGAGCACCTCGGCCCGCTCGCCGGCGTGCCCCTGCTCGCCAAGGAGGTCCACGACGTCAAGGGCATGCCCACCACGCAGGCCTCCCTCGTGTTCGCCGACGCCGCGCCGGCGACCCGCGACTGCCTGCACATCGCGCGCCTGCGGCACGCCGGGGCGATCGTCGTCGGCAAGACGAACATCCCGGAGTTCTGCTTCGAAGGCTTCACCGCGAACCTGCTCTACGGTGTCACCCGCAATCCGTGGGCTCCCGACTGGTCGCCGGGCGGCTCCAGCGGCGGCTCCGCCGCCGCCATCGCCGCCGGCATGGTGCCGGTCGCGACGGCCGGCGACGGCGGCGGCTCGATCCGCATCCCCGCCGCCTTCTGCGGCCTCGCCGGCATCAAGCCGACGCATGGTCTCGTCGCTCGCGACGGGGTGCCGTCGTGGATGGACTTCACGACCGACGGGCCGATCGCGGTGAGCATCGACGACCTGCGCCTGCTGCTCTCGGTCGAGGCCGGGCCGGCGGCCGGGGACCCCGCCGCCCTCCCGGCCGGGTCGGTGGACCTCGCCCCTGGGCAGGCGCTGCCGCGGCGCGTCTTCGCGGCGCCCCGTTTCGCCGAGTGGGGCCCGTTGCCGGCCGAGGTGGCCGATCTCTTCGCCGACGCCCTGCAGGTTCTCGAGGCCGATCTCGGGCTGGCCGTCGAACCGCTCGAGCCGAGCGCGGTCCTCCGGTCCGGCAACATCGACGAGGATTGGACGGTCACGGCCGCGGCCGAGCAGGCGAACGAGATGGGGCGTGAGTGGATCGAGGCCAACGCCGACCGTCTGCATCCTGCCTTCAGAGGTGCCATGCGGTTCGGGCTCGGCGTCACCCTCGAGGACTACCTCGCTGCGCGCCGCCGCCGCTTCGCCTACGTGCGCGAGCTCGATGAGCTGCTCGGCGCCGACGCGGTCATCGTCACGCCGACCATGGCCGTCGAAGGGTTCCCCGCCGATGGGGTCCTGTCAGGCGAGGACCTCCCGGGCACGCCGTTCTCGGCCTACAACACCCAGGCGCAGAACGTGACGGGTCACCCCGCGCTCAGCGTCCCCGCCGGCCTCTGCCCCAACGGCGTGCCGTTCGGACTGCAGATCACCGGACCCCGCTTCGGCGACGGGCTCGTCCTGGCTGTCGGTGCCGCGTGGGAGCGGGCGCGTCCGTGGCCCCGCGTCGCGCCCGGCTACGAGGAGTTCGGTCCGGACTGAGCCCGACGCGATAGCGGGGGCGCGCCGCGCGGGCGCGGGTCAGACGACCGTGAGCGTCCCCGGGAAGCGCGCCGGGAGCTCGATGCCGCGCTCGGTGGCGATCATGGTGTCGATCACGCCCACGCCGCCGCCGTCCGGCAGGTCCCAGAGCTGGACCTCCCAGTTGGCCACGAAACCCGGGTCGAAGACGCCGGCCTCGAAGCCTTCCTCGTCGTTGAGGTAGATGTGGCCCACCCAGTCGGGGGGCATCGAGATACCGAGCACGTACCCGCCGACCCACCAGACGTAGTCGCGCAGGCCGGCGGCGTCGACCGCCGCGTCCATGAGGCGCTGCAGCTTCATCGTCGGGTCGCCCGGGCGGATCTGGGCGCAGGTCTCGTCGCGGGCGGCGACGAGCTTCGCCAGGGCGTCCGCCCAGAAGGCGTTGTCGCCGATCGAGAAGGCGCGCGCCGTGTTGCCGTGGTACTGGTGGCGCAGTGGCCGACATGTCGATCATCAGCAGGTCGCCCTGCTCGATGCGGCGGTCGCTTGCCGGGGCGTGGAAGGCGGCGGTCTGCGGCCCGGTCCGCACCATGGTGCGGATGCCGGGCTCGTCGCCGCCGCGCCGCTTGCACTCGTACGCGAGCAGCGCGTCGATCTCGTGCTCCGTCATGCCCGGCGCGAGGGCGTCGCGCAGCGCCTCGTAGGCGGCGTCGGCGATCGCCAGCGCCTCGCGCGTGTAGGCGAGCTCCTGCGGCGACTTGACGAGGCGCACGTGGTCGACGACCCATGAGCCGTCGACGACCTCGGAGGCGCCCGCGCCGGAGAGGCGCCGGGCGAGCTCGGCGAACGCCGGTCCGCCCGGCGCCCAGCTCCAGTACTCGAGCCCGACGCGGCCCTTCAGCAGGCCGCGCGCCTTGAGCGTGTCGGCGACGACCTGGGCACCCTCGGGGTAGTAGAAGCCGTGCTCGCCGTACTTGACCGCGTCGGTGATCGTCGGCGGCCAGCCGGGCGCGTGGTCGTAGGTGTCGAAGTAGACGGGTGCGGTGTCGTCGGCCGGCACGGCGAGCCCGGTCACGTTGCGCGGGTCGAACCAGACAGCCCGGTGCCCGAGCAGGTAGTTCAGGTTCGACGGCGAGGTCACGTACAGGAGGTCGATACCGCGCCGCCGCATCTCCTTGCGCACGCTCGCGAGCCGCTGATCGTACTCGGCGGCCTCGAACGGAAGCGTCCACGTGCCGACCAGGTGCTCACCCATGCTCAGGTCCCTCCTCCGGGGCGGCCTCCGCGGACGTGCCGCCCCCAGCAGCGTTCCGGCTCCGGTCTGCCAAGCCTACCAGAGGGCCTCAGGCTCGGGGCAGGTGGCCGCCGATGCGCGGCGCGCGCCGTCCGGCGCGACCAGACGGCACGGTTTGGCGGGTCGCGCCTGTGGTCAGAGTAGCGCTGACGGACGCGACCGGACGGAGGAGGCACGCATGCTCGACCATATCTCGCTTCCCATCAAGGACCCCGCGGCGAGCAAGGCCTTCTACGCCGCGGCGCTGGCGCCGCTCGGCTACCGGCCCGTCTACGAGAACGACGAGCACGGCGTCACGGCCTTCGGGCGCCAGTGGCCCCAGCTCTGGCTGGTCCCCGGCGGGCCGACGCAGGGGGTCCACGTCGCGCTCATGGCCGAGGACCGCGCCGCGGTCGATGCCTTCCACGCCGCGGCGCTCGCCGCCGGCGCGCGCGACAACGGCGCGCCGGGCCTGCGGCCGAACTACGGACCCGGCTACTACGCCGCGTACGTGTACGACCCCGACGGCAACAATCTCGAAGCCGTCGTCCACGAGCAGGGCTGACGCAGGAGAACCGCCGGCGGAGCGCCACGGCGCTCCGCCGGCGAGCGGGCGGGCGCGGACGCGCCCGCCCGCTCGCCGGCCGCCTCGACCGCGCGTGTGGCCAAACCGGGGGGCGTCTCGTAGACTCCGGCGAGGGCTCCCATGCTGTTTCCCACCGTCACATTCGCCGTCTTCTTCCTCGTCGTCTACGTGGCGAACTGGCTCACCATGCCGCGGCCCCGCCTCTGGCGCTGGACGATCCTCGCGGCGAGCTTCCTCTTCTACGGGTGGTGGGACTGGCGCTTCGTCCTGCTGCTCGTGGCCGCGGCGCTTGGCAACCAGTTCCTCGCCGCGCGGCTGGCGGCGGTGCGCGGCGATCCCGGGGCGCGGCGGCGGCCGGCGGCGGCGCGCGCGTGGCTCGCCGTCGCCGTCGCCGCCAACCTCGCCGTGCTCGGCCTCTTCAAGTACTACGACTTCTTCGCCGCCTCGCTCGACGAGCTGCTCTCGGCGTTCGGGCTGAGCCCCTCGTTCCCGCTCCTCGACCTCGTCCTGCCCGTCGGGATCTCCTTCCTGACCTTCCGCATGCTCACCTACGTGGTCGACGTCGCGCGCGGGGGGCTGGACCCCGTCCCACTGCTCGACTTCGCCGTCTACGTCGCCTTCTTCCCGTACCTTCTCGCGGGCCCCATCGCGCGCGCCGCCGAGTTCCTGCCGCAGCTGCGCGGGCCGCGCGACCCGCGCAGCGTCGACGCGGCGCGCGCCTTCCGCCTCATCGTCGGCGGCCTCGCCAAGAAGGTCCTCATCGCCGACTACCTCGCGACTCACCTCGTCAACGGTCTGTTCGCGGCGCCGGAGCAGTACTCGAGCTGGGAGACGCTCATCGGCATCTACGCCTACGCGGTGCAGATCTACTGCGACTTCAGCGGCTACACCGACATCGCCCTCGGGGTCGCGCTCCTGCTCGGATTCGAGCTGCCGGAGAACTTCGCCGCGCCGTACACGGCGCGCTCGGTCAGGGAGTTCTGGCGCCGCTGGCACATCACCCTCTCGACCTGGCTGCGCGACTACCTGTACATCCCGCTGGGCGGGAACCGCGGCGGCCGGCGCAAGACGACCCGCAACCTGATGGTGACGATGCTGCTCGGCGGGCTCTGGCACGGCGCCGCCTGGACCTACGTGCTCTGGGGCGGGCTGCACGGCGCCGCGCTGGTCGTGGAGCACGGGGCGGAGGACCGCCGGCGCCGGACGGGCCTGCCGGACCCCGGCGCCGACCGCCTGGGGCAGGGCGCGACAGCGGCTCGTCACCTTCCACTTCGTCGCCTTCGCCTGGGTCGTCTTCCGCGCCGACTCCGTCGGCGACGCCGCGGCCGTCCTCGCCCGGCTGGTCACCGGCCTGGGGAGCTCGGCGACGCGGTCACGCCGTTGCTGCTCGCGCTCGTCGCGTTCGGTATCGGCATGCAGTTCGTGCCGCGCGGTCTGATGGAGCGCTTCGACGCCGGCCTCTCCCGCGCCGGCTGGGTGGCACAAGGCCTGTGTCTCGCCGGCGCGCTCTTCCTCATCGACTTCCTCGGCCCGCAGGGCGTGGCGGAGTTCATCTACTTCGGGTTCTGACGTGGAACGCGACCAGATGAGGAGACGAGCGAGCGCCGGCGCGGACGATGGGCGTGGGGCGACGGATCGTGCGCCGGCCGGGCGCCGCCGCCGCCGCGCCACCGCCGGCGCCGCTCTCGCCGCGATGCTGCTCGGCTTCTTCCTCGCCGGCCTCCTGGACGCGGCCGCGCTGCGACGCGACGCCGAGTCACTGCCGATCGGCGCCCGGCGCACGGCGCTGCTGTGGCTCGTGCGACCCATGACGGCGCTCAGCGGGGCCGTGGGACTGGACGAGGCTGGCGCGTCGCCCTCGACCGAGCTCTTGGGCGCGACGACGACGTCCATCACGCGCGCCGTGACCTCGCCGGCAAGGACGACCCCCCGATCTGGCCGCGCGAGGTCACGGCCGCGCAAGCCGCTGCGCCTCTACATCGCCGGCGACTCGATGGCCGGGCAGTTCGGCGGTCCGCTGGCGGCGATGGCGGAGAAGACGGGGCGCATCCGGACGCGCGTCGACTACCACGTGAGCAGCGGACTGAGCCGGCCGGACTACTTCGACTGGCCCCAGCGCCTCATCGACGAGGTACTCGACTCCCGGTCGGAGGCGATCGTCTTTCTTGTCGGCGGCAACGACGCCCAGAACGTCGAGTGGGACGGACGCGTGCTGAAGGTCGGCACGCGGGCGTGGCTCGACGTCTATCACCTCCGCGTGGCGGAAGCCATGGAGGTCGCCACCGCCGGCGGCCGTCGCGTCTACTGGGTGGGCCAGCCCATCATGCGCGACCGCAGGTACGGCGACCGCATGGCGATGCTGAACGACGTGTACGAGAAGGAGGCCGCCCTGCACGAGGGGGTCACCTACGTCGATACGTGGGACCTCATGGCCGGCAAGGACGGGGAGTACGCCGCGTACCTGCACGACCCGGACGGCGGCTTCGAGCGCATGCGGCAGGCCGACGGGATCCATCTGACGCGCGCCGGCGGCGACCGCATCGCGGCGCGCGTCCTCGAGGTCATCCGCGACGACTGGGACATGGACGGGGGCTCGCCGTGACGCACGGCCACGCCGCGGAGACTGCCGCCTGATGGGCGCCCCCTTCGAGATCCCCGAGAGCGACGCCGAGCTCCTCGCCGCCTGCGACGTCGAGACCTTTCGCGCGGGCGGCCCCGGCGGCCAGCATCAGAACGTGACCGACAGCGGGGTGCGACTGCGTCACCGCGAGAGCGGCGCCGTGGTCACGAGCCGGGCGCGGCGGAGCCAGTACCTCAACAAGCAGGAGTGCCTCCGCCGCCTGCGCCGCAGGCTCGAGAAGCTGAACGCGCCGCTCCCGCCGCCGCGGACGGCGACGAAGCCGTCGTCCGCGGCGGTGCAGCGGCGCCTCGACGACAAGGCCAGGCGCGCCGCCGCCAAGCGCCTCCGCAGGCCGCCGGCCGCGGCGGACTGACGGCCGTGCCTCTCCCGGCGCGGCCGTCCCCGCCGCGCTCGAGCGCCCGCGCCCTCGCCGGCGTGTAGTATGCCGACATGACCCTCGTCGCCATCTTCGCCATGGCCGTCTTCGCCGGCGTCGTCGGCAGCATGGTCGGCGTCGGCGGCGGCATCGTCGTCGTCCCCATGCTCACGCTGGCCTTCGGGGCGCCCATCAAGGTCGCGATCGCCACCAGTCTCATCTCGGTGATCGCCACCTCCTCGGCGGCGCAGACCGTGTTCGTCACCAAGGGCCTCACCAACCTGCGCCTCGGCATGTCCCTCGAGATCATGACGACGCTGGGCGCCATCGCCGGCGGGGTCACGGCGGTCCTCGTCAGCGGAAGGGTGCTGCAGGGTGTCTTCGCCGTCGTGCTCGTGTACGTCGCCTACGCGATGAACCGCCGGGGGGGCGACGTGCGCGCCCGAGCGGACCGGCGTGCTCGAAGCCGCGTTCGTCGACCCCGCCAGCGGGCGGCGCGTCGAGTACGGCGTGCGGCGCTTCAAGCTCGGCGCCTTCCTCAGCCTCTTCGCCGGCAACATCTCCGGGCTCATCGGCCTGGGCGGCGGCGCCTTCAAGGTGCCGATCATGAACGTGGTCATGGGCGTCCCGCTCAAGGCGACGATCGCGACCAGCAACCTGATGATCGGGGTGACCGCGGCGACCGGCGCGGTGATCTTCTACGGCCGCGGCTTCGTGGACATCCGCTACGCCGTGCCGGCGGCCCTGGGCGTCCTTCTCGGGGCCCGGCTGGGGCCGCTGCTCGCCGTGCGGCTCCGCTCGCGCACGCTTGGGGTCATCCTCCAGGTGCTGCTCGTCGTGTTCGCCGTGCTCATGGCCGTCCGTGCGGTGCAGGGGTGAGACGCGTGGCGGGCGGGCGTCACGTCATGGACCCGGTGGAGAAGGTCGTCCACTGGGTGCTGCTCGTCGGCCTCCTGGTGAGCGTGGCGCTCATGGGCGTCGGCATCGTCCTGGGACTCGTGCGCCACGACGGCTTGCCGAGCGGTGTGGTCGCGCCCGATCAGTTGCGGGAGGCGCTCGCCGACGGGGACGCCGCGGCCTACCTTACGCTGGGCCTCCTGGTCCTCGTCGTGACGCCGTTCCTGCGCGTCGCGGGGTCGCTCGTCGCCTTCGCGCGCGAGCGTGACGGCCGGTACGTGCTCGTCAGCGCCGCCGTGCTCACGCTCATGTGCCTGAGCGTGCTCCTCGGCCGCGCCTGAGCGCGCTTCTCGGCCGCGCGGCCGCGGCGCCGTTCGCCGCCGCAACGGGTGTCGCCCGCGGCGCTCCGGGAATGATTGCAGGGAGATGGCCGAGCCTATACAGTGCTCGGAACCCTCTTAACTGGGTCGTAGCCGATCGCGGTCTGGCCGGGGAGACGGGCGCCACTGCCGGCGCGATGACGACGAACGAGACACAGGGAGCAAGCATGACCGAGACGACGCCCAAGTGGCAGCGCCGCAGCCGGAGCCGGGACCTGACCGGACTCGGCTGGCTCGAAGCCGGGGTCCTCCGCATCGTGTGGGACCGCGGCGAGGTCACGGTCCGTGACGTCTACGAAGAGCTGCGCGAGCGTCGCCGCATCGCCTACACCACCGTCATGAGCGTGCTGCGCAATCTGGCCGCGAAGGACCTTCTGGAGCAGGACAAGAGCCAGGCCGCCTACGTGTATCGTCCCCGGGTCACCGACATCGAGGTGGCCCGTGGCATCCTCGACGCGCTCGTCGACGAGATCATGGGCGGCCGCCGCGAGCCGCTCATCGAGTACCTGCAGCAGAAGACCGACTAGCGCGTCCATGCACGGCGTCGAGCAGGTCATCGCCGGGCTGGTCGACGAGCTCGTCTCGGACGACCCGGTCCTGGCCACCGGGCTCGGCCTTCGCGACGGCCTCGACGCGCTCGCGTCCTTCTCGCCCGCGGCCGTGGACGCACGGGTCGCGGTGGCGCAGCGCGCCCTCGAGCGTCTCGAGCCCGTGGCGGCGGAGGGCCGCACGGACGAGCCCCCCTCCGCCGACGCCGCTCGTGCCGCGGTCGCGATCCCCTTGCTGCGGCGGATCCTGCGGTGCTACGGCCTGCGTCGCGTCCATCGCGTGCTGCCCAGCTTCTATCTCGACCATGTCGTCGAGGCGCTGCTCCCCCTCATGATGCGCGACCTCGTGCCCGACGCGGAACGACTGATCTGCCTCGAGGCACGGCTTCGCGCCGTGCCCGGCCTCCTCGAGGAGGCGCGCGCCAACCTCGAGCCCGGCCTGCCTGCCGCCTTCGTCGAGAAGGCGATCGACCTCACCGGCGGCCTCCTCGAGCTGACGGGTCCGACGGCGCGCGACTTCGCGCGCGACATGGGGCGCCCCGGCATGCTCGACGCGGCGTCCGCCGTCGCGCGACGCGCGCTCGGGGACTTCCGCGACCACCTGCGCGAGCGGTTGCTGCCGGTGAGCGTCGCCGCCTGCGGCGCGGGTCGGGCGGTGCTCGCGGACATCCTGCGCTACGAGCACATGCTCGACGAGACGCCGGAAGAGATCGCCGCCGTCGGGCGCGGACTCATCGCCGAGACGCAGGCCGAGATGAAGGCGCTCGCCACATCGATGGGGCACGCCGACACCGCCGCGGCCGTGACCGCGGTCCGGGTCGTCCGTCCGCGGCTGGCCGACTTCGTCGCGGGCTACGACCGCGCGGTGCAGGAGGCCCGCGCGTACGTCGTGTCGCGCGACCTGGTCACGCTCGCGGACGGCGAGGAGCTCCGCGTGATGGCGACCCCTCGCTGCCTGCGCGGCGTGTTTCCCTTCGCAGCCTACGACCCGCCGGGACCCTTCGCCGCCCGGCAGCTCGGCTTCTACTACGTGACGCCGCCGGCCGGCCTGAGCGGCGCGGCGCTCGAGGCGGCGCTCGCCGCGCACCCGAGCGCCTCGATGCCGACGACCGGCGTCCACGAGGCGTATCCGGGACACCACGTCCAGCTCACGCGCGGCAACAGGGCGCCGACCCTGGCCCGGCGCGTTGCGGGTCTCTACGGCGGCGGCAACCTGCTCGCGGAGGGCTGGGCGTTCTACTGCGAGGAGATGATGGAACGCCAGGGCTTTCTTGCCGCGCCGGAGGTGCGCCTCATGCGCCTCAACGACCAAGTGTGGCGCGCCTGCCGGGTGGTGATCGACGCCGAGATCGCGACGGGCCGCATGACGTTCGCCGAGGGGGTCGAGCTCCTCGTCCACGAGGCGCGTATGGAGCGCCGTCTCGCCGAGATGGAGGTGCACTGGTACGTGGAGAACCCCGGCGATCCTATGAGTTACCTGCTCGGCAAGCGCGAGGTCGTCGGCCTCGCGAAGGCGTTCGCGCGCCGACGCACGACGTCGCTCAAAGCCTTCCATGACGCGCTGCTCGACTGGGGATGCGTCTCCCCGCGTCTGATCGCCTGGGGACTCGGGCTGGCGGGGCGACCCGCGGCCTTCGGCGCCTGAAGCTCAGCGGCTGAGCGGCGCGGGCGCCGCGGCGTGCTGGCACACCCTGTCACGGCCCTGGGCCTTGGCGGCGTAGAGCGCCTTGTCGGCCAGCTCGAGCAGCTCCTCGAGGACCGTGGCGTCCCGGGGGCACGTCGCCACGCCGATGCTGATCGTCACGTTGTCCTCCGGCGGAAGGCCGAGTCCGGTGTACCTGGTGGCGGCGACGGTGGCGCGGACGCGGTCGGCGACGTTGTAGGCGTTCGTCGCCGGCGTGTTGGGCAGCAGGATCGCGAACTCCTCGCCACCGTGGCGAGCGCAGACGTCGACGTTGCGCAGGGCGCGCTTGAGGACGCCGGACACCGCCTGGAGGACGCGGTCGCCCGTGGCGTGTCCGTAGCGGTCGTTGAAGTGCTTGAAATGGTCGATGTCGACCATCAGCACGCTCAACGGCTGCTGGTAGCGCAGACTCCGCTCGGTCTCCTCGCGGGCACGGTTCGTGAAGTGGCGCCGGTTGCAGAGACCGGTCAGGTGGTCGGTGATGACCTGGCGGCGAATGGCGTCGTAGCGGTGCGCGTTGGCGAGCGCGCTCTGGACGTGGCCCTTGAAGGGCGACGAGGACCTCCTCCGGCACCTCGCCGAAGTGGTCCCAGGCGGTGGCGGCGACGAGCAGAGCGAAGTCGCCGACGCCGTCGATGGCGAAGGGGAGGGCGAGCTGCGCCGACAGCGTCGCGGGCAGGAGCCCGCAGCTGTGGTCGGCGCTGCGCCCGATCTGCCCGGTGCCGATGGAATCCCGCACCGGGCATCCCAGGGTGTAGGCGCAACAGTCAGCCGAGGCGGAGGCGAGTTCGAGCCCACGGCAGCCCTCGATCTTGAACACCCCGGCCTTGCCGTCGAGGCGGATCAACGCGGCGGCATCCGCGTGCAGGAAGGACTGGGACCGTGAGAGCGCGCGTTCCACGGTCTCGCGATACGGAAGCGCGGCGTTGATCTCGGCGCCGATGTCACCGATGTCCAGCAACTGTCGCTTCGTCTGCTGCACGCGCATCAGGTCGGCCCTGACCGCCTCGGAGACCCACTCCTTGTCCTCAGCGGCGTTGAACACGGCGATCAGTGCGCCCACGAGGTAGCTGAGCTCGCGCACCTCGTCGCGGTACGCGGGGTCGGAGCGCGCGAAGGTCTCGCCGAGACGGCGCCGTGAGCGCTCCACGAGTCCACCGACGGGCTGGAAGACCAGCAGATGGTAGACGGCGGCGACGAGCGCCGCGGCGGCGACAGCGGCGACAGCGATGGTCCAGTCCGGCGCGGCGTCGAGGACGGTCATCGCCGCCGCGGCGAAGAACGCCAGGACGACGAGGACCGCGGCGGCGGTCTTGAGCTCGAGGCTCATGTCGCGCTGCGGCCGGCTCACCGTCCTTCGCGGATTGTCGTGCTCGATGTCCGTCGCCCTGACCTCCGAGGTCCTGCGGATACAGGGGATATCGGCAGAACGGGGACGAGCATGAGGGTGGCGGGCGGCCCGCCTGCGGACACCGGTGGGGCCGTCAGAGCCGCGGCATCACGCGCCGGTCGTGCGACTCGCGCGGCGCCCGCCGCCGCTGGCCGCGCCGGCGGTCCCGCACGTAGTGCGGGCAGCAGGCGCAGAACGTGCTGCAGGCGAGGCGCGTGTCGACGTCGGCCACGCAGATGACGGGAGACGCGACGATGGTGATGCGTTTGCCTTCCATGACCGCCTTACCAGTACGCCGCGCGGGGCCGACTACTCCTGCCCCGTTGCCAGAACAGGCAACGAGCGCGGTCAGGATAGCAGGGTCGGCAGAGAAAGAAAGGGGCCGAAGCCGGGGAGGAGGGAGCGACGCTCAGCGTGTCAGCGCCGCAGGTACTCCTCGACCGCCGCCATGACCTGGGCGATGCGGAAGGGCTTGGTGATGTAGCCGTCGATGCCGGCGTCGGTGGCGCGCTCCATGTCGGTGGCCATCGCCTTGGCGGACAAGCCGACGACGGGGATGTCCCGCGTCGCCGGGTCGCCCTTGAGCTCGGCCACCGCCTCGTAGCCGCTCAGCTCCGGCATCATCATGTCGAGGAGCATCAGGTCGGGGTGGTGTTCCCGCGCCAGATCGACCGCCTCGCGACCGTTGGTCGCCTTGTGGACGGTGTACCCCTGGGCTTCGAGGGACATCGAGACGATGCTCAGGATGTCCGGGTCGTCGTCGGCCACGAGGATCGCCTTGGCCACGGTCAGCACCTCCTCTAGCTGATCTTGCCTGCCGACAGCGGGTCGACAGGCTTCTTCGATATCGGCAGGGTGAAGATGAAGCTGGAGCCCTTTCCCAGTTTGCTCTGCACGCGCAGCGTACCGCCGTGCAGCTCGACGAGCTCCCTGGTGATGGCGAGGCCGAGTCCGGTGCCGCCCTGGGTGCGGGTCGCCGAGGAGTCGACCTGGGTGAAGCGCTGGAAGACGCGCTCCTGGTCCTCCTTGGAGATCCCGATGCCGGTGTCGGTGACCCAGATCTCGACGAGCTCGCCCTGCGGCCGCGCCTCGATGCTCACGCTGCCGTTCTCGTGCGTGTACTTCACCCCGTTGGTGATCAGGTTGAGCAGGACCTGGTTGAGCTTGCCTGGGTCGGCCCACACAGGCGGCAGATCGGTGGGCAGGAAGGTCGAGATGCGGATCCGCTTGTCCCGCGCGCGCGGCTTGATGACGGGGAGCACGGCCAGAAGCGCCGCGCGCAGGTCGACGGTCTCGTGGTTGAGCTCGAGCCTCCCAGCTTCGATCTTGGTCAGATCGAGGATGTCGTTGATGAGACCGAGCAGCGTCTCGCCGCTCTGCAGGATGCTCTCGGCGAAGGTCGTCTGCTTCTCGTTGAGCTCGCCCGTCATCCCCGCCAGCATCATGTCGCTGTAGCCGATGATCGAGGTCAGCGGCGTGCGCAGCTCGTGGCTCATCGTCGCCATGAAGTCGCTCTTGAGCTCGTCGAGGTGGGTGAGCTCGTCGTTCTTGCGCGCCAGCTCCTCGTTGTACTGGATGGTGCGCACGGCGAGCGCGGCCTGGTCGCACAGCGCGGTCAGGGTCGGCAGAAGGCTCTCGGGTACGAACTGGTCGCGGCGGAAGGGCAGGCACACGAGCCCGAGGAGATCGCCCTTGCCGCCGAACGGCGCGATCACGAACCCGTGGAAGCCGTCCTTCTCGGCCGCCTTGAGCATGCGCGCGAGCTGGGGGTCGGGAGCCTCGACGCAGATGCGACAGCCGCCGCCGGCGAGGTCGACGAGGCCGAGGTCCTTGAGTCGCCGGACGAGGCCGACCTCGGCTTCGCCGAGGGCGGCCTTCTCCTCGAAGTCGTCGGTGTTGTGGTTGTGCACGAGAGCGACGCCGGCCTTGAGCCCGGCGGCGCCGGCGATATGGCGCAGCACGTCCGGCGCGAGGTCGTCGATGCGCTGATGACGCATGAACACGCGGCTGCTCTCGTTCATGAGGCGCAGGCGCTCGTTGGCCACCGTGGAGGTGCGCAGCTGGTCTTCGAGGTCGGCCTTCGCCGCCCCGAGCTGGGCGGTGCTGCGCACCAGCGTCGTCGCGAGACGGCCGGCGAGCAGAGCGACGAGAAGGAAGGCGGCGGCATGGAGGCAGACGACGAGGAGCATCCAGCTCTGTGACGCGTCGGCCGCCTCGACCGTGGCGACGCCCAACGAGCCGTTCCGCTGCAGGGCCCAGACGCTCGCGTAGGCGGCGCCCGACGCGACCGCGGCTGCGTACGGCACCCAGGCGGGGAGGAAGACGCTGGCGAGGACGATCGGCCAGACGTAGAACACCGAGACGGCGCTCAGGGCGCCGCCGCTGAACACGACGCCGGCGGTGACGATGGCGATGTCGACGACCACCATCACGGCGGCCACGCTGCGCGCCTCGGCGTGGCGGGCGAAGACGAAGAACGGGATGGTCGTGACGGCCGCCAGACCGAGCGCGACGGCGAAGGCGACGCCGGTCGCGCCGTTCTGGTCGACCTGGGTCCACAGCACGGCCGTCACGATGGCCAAGACGAACAGCAGCCGCGCGAACAGGACGTCGTTGAGCTGTCTCGCGAGGTCCAAGACCTTCCTTCCCGAGCGATTCGGATAGTCTATTCGCTGTCGAGGCGGCAACTCCGTCACGGCACGCGCACGAGGTGCGTCCGATCGCCTCGGACGGCGGCAGCGAAAGGAGGGCGCGGCGGTGTCCGGCCAGCGTCTGGTGGTCAGCGGTCTCGAGTCCGGCCCAGCCCTGGGCCTGGCGGCCGGCGCCCTGGCCGCCGCTCTCGGCGGCGAGCGCGCCGTGAGGCCGGTGACCGTCGGCCTCGACCTTCCCTTGTGGCGTCTCCTCTACGACGGCGAGGGCCTGCCCCCGCGCGCACTCGATCCCGCGCTGCATCCCGTGGCGTCTCGCCGCCGAGCTGTACGACTGGTGGTCCGAGGGCGTTGATCTCACGCTCTTCGTCGTCGTCGAGCCGGCGCTCGACCGCTGGCAGGGGGTCGAGGGTTCGCGCGCGGTCGACCTGGCGTCGCGGTTCGACGCCCCGCTCGTGCTCGTACTCGACGCCCGTGACCGCGGACCGACGGCGGCGGCCGGAGTCCTCGGCGTGCGCGCGCTGGCGGGCCGCGCCGAGCTTGCCGGCGTGATCGTGGTCGGCGGCGATGACCGGGGCTCCGGGGGCGAGCTCGGCGCCCTTCTGCGAGAGGAGGTCGGGCTGCCCCTGCTGGGCTGGATCCCGCCGCAATTGAGCGAGCAGTTCGCCCGCGAACAGGCGCCGCCGACGGGCGTGCGCCAGCTCGGCCCGAAGCCGGCGAGCGGCAGCGCGCAGCGGCTCTGTCGCGAGGCCGCCACGTACATCAATCTCGAGGAGGTCGAGGCGGCGGCGAGCCGGGCAGGGTATCTGCCCGGCGCGGAGCGCCGGGTGCTCGTCCCGGCCCCCGTCGCCGCCGGCCTCACGCTGGCCGTGGGCTGGGGTCCGCCGTTGCAGCCGGTCGCCTTGGAGAACATCGACGCGCTGCAGGCGACCGGTCTCACGCTCGCCCCCCTGCATCTGGCCCGCGACCGCGAGCTGCCGCCGGATGTCAGTGGGCTGCTGCTGGCCGGGCAGCTCGACGAGCAGCGCATCGACGCGTTCGCGGCGAACGCAGGACTCCACGCCGCGCTGGGGGCCGCGATCGAGGACGGCCTGCCGACGCTCGCCATCGGCGGCGGCGCCCTGCTGCTGCTGCGACGCCTGGCCGACAGCCGCGGCCGCAGCCACGAGCTGGCCGCCGTGCTCCCCGCTGAGGCGGAGCTCCTCGAGTGGTACGAGCGGCCTCGCTACCTGCGCGTCCGCGCCGCACCCGGCAACCCGTTCGACGACGGCGAGGGCGCGCTCCACGAGCTCTTCGATCTCGAGTACCTCGTCCTGGAGCGTGAGGCCCCGGCCTACGACGTGCTTGGCGAGGGAGAGGCGCAAGGTGAGGGATTCGCGGTCGGTCGCTGTCTCGCCACGACCTTGTACCCGAGTCTGCCGGCACGGCCTCAGCTGACGCGACGGCTCGTCGAGACGATGCGCGCCTTCGGGCCACGGGCGTGACGGCGCTCGATCACCTCCGCCACCTGCCGCGGGTCCCGCCCGAGGTCCGGAGCGCGCGCCGCGCGATGACCTTCGCCGAGTCTCGAGGACAGGCTCAAGCGGCGCTCGGGGCTGCTCGTCATGACGCTCGTGGCGACGCTGGCCGTCGGCACCGTGCGCATCCTCATGTACTGGGGCGGCCTGCCCGGCTGGGACGACGCCGCGCACGTCTACAAGGTCTTCCTGATGCGCGAGGGCCAAGGCGTCTTCTGGGACACCTACTGGTACGGCGGCAGCTACGGGGCCATCACCTACGGCTTCGTCTACTACTGGCTCGCCCAGTTCATCCCCGGCCCGGTCCTCGTGGCGCTCGCCTCCGGGCTCCTGCCGCTCTTCTTCTATCTCTACCAGAGGGGAGCCTGGGGGATCGATGACGTGTGGCCGTCCTGGCTCTTCGTCGCCGTGCTCTGCATGTATCAGGCGAATGGTCAGGACCCGTTCCTGGTGGCGCTCTGCCTCGCCATGGCCGGCCTGGCACTGCTCGCCGCCGCGCGGCCGCTGCTCGCGGCCCTGCTCGTCGGCGCGGCCGTGTTCGCCAATCCTCTCGCGCTGTTCGTCGTCGGCGTCTTTCTCGTCGGCGACTTCGTCGGCCGGCCGGCGTTGCGCCGCAGGTACCTCGTCTTCGCCGCCTGGCTGGCGCCGTTCGTGGTGGCGCGGGTGCTCGTCGGCGTCGCCTTCGCCGAGCCGACCTCGTACGTCAACGAGTTCAACCAGATGGTACTGTTCTGGAGCTTCGCCCTGGCGGGCATCGCGTTGGCCGGTCTCAACGCCGTGCACCCTCGGCGCCCGTTCGCGATCCTCTTCTTCACTTACGCTCTCATCGTCGCCGCCTCGTATCTGACGCCGCAGAGCCCTCTGGGCAACAACGTCGGTCGCTTCGCCATGGTCTTCGGCGTGAGCCTGCTGCTGCTGCTCCGCAACGATCGCCTGCGACGGCTGTTCGGCGTCGTCCCTCTGTCCACCATCCCGATCGTCCTGTTCGCCGCTGCTCCAGCTCAGTTCGGCGTACCACCACTACACGAACCACTCCGACCATCGCGCGACCGAGGCCGGCTACTTCGCGCCTGCGCTGGCCACCGCGGAGCGCCTGTACGATCCGGACTACCGGGTCCACGTCGTAGCCCCGCGTCGCCACTGGGAGGCGCTGTTCTTCCCCAGGGCGGGCTTCCCGATCACGCGTGGCTGGTACCGTCAAGCGGATGCCATCCACAACGGGCTCTTCTACGAGGGGTACACGGCCTCCGAGTATCTCGCCTGGCTGCGGCGCATGGGCGTCGAGTACGTCTTCCTTCCCGAGGAGCCGCTCGACTCGTGGAGCCGGCACGAGCGCGAGATCCTCCTGGGCTCGCCGCTGTTCCAGGAGGTCGAGCGGCTCGACGGGTGGCGCGTGTTCCGCGTCCCGGATCCGCAGCCGCTCATCGTGCCGCTCGACGGCGGCGAGGCGCACGTGCTCGAGGTCGATCACCGGAGCGTGCGCTTCGTCGTCGAGCGCCCGGGCCGCTACCTTCTCAAGGTCAGCTACACGCCGTACTGGGAGCTGGAGGGGGGGGCGGTGAGCGAGGGCGCCGGCGGCTTCACCGAGATGGACGTGCCGGAGTCCGGCGAGTACGAGCTGCGCTTCGACGTCACGTGGGACGTCGTGCTCGATCAGCTCGGCCTGTAGTCGGCGCCCCCGGAATGCCGCGGCTCGCGCCCGGCGTTGCGTGTGCTGCCGCCGCGCCCCAGGTCAGGGCGCCGCGTCCTGCCCCTTGCCGTCCGAGAGCAGGTCGACGAAGTCCTGCGAGGCCCGGCCGAGCTTGCTCGCGGGGTCGATCTCGGCCGCCTGCACCCAGGCCTCCCGCGCGGCCGAGATCTCCTGCCGGGAGAACCGGATGATCGCGAGGTCGTAGTGCGCCTCCTGATGACCCGGAACGGCAGCGATGACGCGCTCGATAAGGCGGATCGCGCGGGCGTCGTCGCCGCGCACGTGCCACACCATCGCCATGCGCACGGTGGCGCTGGGGTGCCCCGGGCTCGCCGCGAGGGCATCGCCGTACGCCGCCGCCGCCTCATCGAGCCGCTGCGCGGAGAAGTAGGCGTCTCCCAGGTTAAGGCTGACGCGGACGCTGCCCGGATTCGCTCCGTGAGCCCGCTCGAGGGCGGCGATGCTTCGTCCCGCCGCCGCGGTGTCGACCATGCCCGACTGAGGGCTCACGCCTGTGTTGGGGTGCTCGGCGGGGAGTGTCGTGGCCGTCGTTGCCGGACGGGTCGACACCCCTGCTCGCGTCCCACGCGCTGCTCGCGACGACGATGATCGCGGCGAGTACCGCGGCGATGGCGATGGCGATGACGGTGGAGTGCCTGCGCACGCCGCTCCTTGGGCGCGGGACGGTGCCGGGCGGCGAGTATAGCATCGGCCCGCAGCCTCGCGGGCGAGCTTAACAGACGTTAACAGGGCGTCCGGCAACGGCTCGCGTCGCCCTTCCTGACAGCGCCGACGCGCTCCGTGCGGGTTGACTCCGCCGAAGGAGCGAGAGTACAGTCGAAAAGAGACCTATTGGTCCGGTCTCCGACGAAAGCGAGGAGACAGCGTGGGACTCCAGTTGACGCGCGGCGGCGAATACGCGATCCGCGCGATGACCTACCTCGCCGGCGTCCCCGACGGGCGCATCGCTTCGCTGCACGAGATCGGCCGCGCCCAGGACGTCCCCGAGAGCTTCCTCGCGAAGATCCTCCAGAGCCTTGTCCACGCCGGCCTCGTCACCTCGTACCGCGGTGCGCGCGGGGGGTTCGCCCTGGCCAGCCCGGCGGACGCGATCAGCCTCCGCGCCGTCATCGAGGCGGTCGATGGCCCCATCGCCCTCAATTCCTGCGTGCTCTCGCCCGACGACTGCGAGCGCAGCCGGGACTGCCGGATCCACGAGGTCTGGGTCGAGGCGCAGGAGCGCATGATGTCGGTGCTCGACGGCGTCACCCTCGGTGCGCTGAGCGCCGACGTCCCCGCCGTCTGACGCCCGCGCAGCCGGGCGTCACCTCGCGTCAGGCAGGACCTCCGTCCGTGTAGCCCCCGGGGCGGCAGCCATGAACGCCCACGCGTCGCGCACCGCGTCGGTGAGGGTGCGACGCGGGCGCCAGCCGAGAGTCGCGAGGGCGCGTTCGTTGGAAGCCACGAGCACAGGCGGATCGCCGGGCCGGCGGGGCGCCGCGACGCGGCGCACCGGCCGGCCCGTCACCTCCTCGACGGTCGCGAGCACGCGCAGAACGGAATCGCCGCAGCCCGTCCCGAGGTTGAACCTGCCGCGGGTCGCGGGCAGCCCCTCGAGCGCCGTGACGTGCGCGTCCGCAAGGTCGACCACGTGCACGTAGTCGCGCACACAGGTGCCGTCTGCGGTCGGGTAGTCGTCGCCGTAGACGCGCAACTGACCCCCGGTAGCGGCGGCGCGCAGGGCGAGCGGTACGAGGTGCGACTCGGGTCGTGGTCCTCGCCGCGCTCTCCGTCCGCGCCGCAGGCGTTGAAGTAGCGCAGGGCCGCGAAGGCGAGATCGCCCGCCTCCGCCGCCGCGGCGAGCAGGCGCTCGCCGGCGAGCTTGGTCTCGCCGTACGGGCTCGTCGGCGCCAGCTCGCTCGTCCTCCTCGATCGGCGTCCGGTCGGGGTCGCCGTACACGGCGGCCGTCGAGGAGAAGACCACGCGTCCGACGCCGGAGGCCCCGCGGCCGCGACCACGGCCGCCGTGCCCCGCACGTTGACATCGTGGTAGCGCCAAGGCTCGGCGACCGACTCGGCGACCTCGGCGAGGGCGGCCATGTGGACGATCGCCTCTGCGCGAGCCTCCGAGAGGGCTCCTGGAGGACGGCGGCATCGCGGATGTCGCCGCGCACCAGCATCGCGCCCGCGGGCACCGCGGCGGCGTGGCCGCGCGACAGGTCGTCGTAGACGGTGACCTCGTGGCCGCGCGCCAGCAGACGCGCGGCGATCACGCTGCCGATGTATCCCGCTCCGCCTGTGACGAGGACCCGCATCGGGCGCGATGGTATCAGGGAACGCGACACCCCCGGGGGCGAAAGAGCCCCCGGGGCTGTCGCAAGAGGTCCTCAGCCGTGGCAAGGCCACGGGTCGGGCGGCGCGACCGCGCCGCGGGACTCAGCCTCAGCCGAAGCCGCTGCCGGCGGGCGCGCAGCAGCCGAGGTTGCGCAGGAAGCTCGAGAACTTCTGCCGCACGTCGGTCGCGTCGCACTTGGGGCACACGCGGTCCTCGTCCTTGAGGAAACCCTGGACGAAGACCTCGAACTCGTGTCCGCACTCGTTGCACACCAGATCGTAGGTCGCCATGACGCTCCACACGTTGTCGTGAATACCCTCGGGGGGTATCATACCGACGATCGGCCGGCGGGTAAACTCGGCTGTGCAACGCGGGAGGGTCGGTCGTCATTCCTCCGCGGATTCCTATCGGGAGGTTCGGACGTGAAGCGGATCATCGTCGCCGTGGTGATCGCGGCAGTCGCCATCATCGCCGTGATCGTCTTATTCGCAGACGAAGGGCGACGCGGCGGAGGCGAAGACGCTCACGGGGACGACGCTCGACGGTCAGTCGTTCGACCTCGCGACGCTTCGGGGCAAGCCCGCGTCGTCAACTTCTTCGCCTCGTGGTGCCCACCCTGCAACTCCGAAGCGCCGGATCTGGTCGCCTTCAGCGCCGCACACCCTGAGGCGCAGCTTCGTCGGCGTCGCCGTCAACGACGAGCGCGCGGACACCGAGGCGTTCGTCGGGAAGTACGGCATCACCTACCCTGTCGTCTTCGACGCCGACGGCGGCTCCGGGAACGACTGGGGAGTCACCGGGATCCCCACGACGTTCTTCCTCGACGCGCAGGGGACGGTGCAGGAGACGATCGTCGGCGCGGCCTCGCGCGAGCAGTTCGAGGCTGCGCTGGCCAGCGCGCAGTGAGGCGGAGCGGCTCACGGAGACGGCGGCGGTCGACCCTGTGACCGCCGTCACCATCGAGTCGCTGAGCCTGGCCGCCGTCGGGCTGGCCTTCCTCGCCGGGCTGCTCTCCTTTCTCTCGCCCTGCGTGCTGCCGCTGCTGCCGGTCTACCTCTCGTACATCTCGGGCGTGGGCGTCGACCGCCTGCACGACCGCAGAGGGCGGGTGGTCGGACTCGCGCTGCTGTTCGTCGCCGGCTTCACCGTCGTCTTCGTGCTGCTCGGCGCCGGGGCGGGGGGCGTCGGCCGTCTGCTCGATCGACTACCGCCGCGAGCTCACCGTCGCCGCCGGCGTCTTCCTCGTCCTCAGCGGGCTCGTCGTCGCGGGCGCGATCCGTCTGCCCGAGCGCGCCGTCGGCGTCGCGCCGCGTCCTGCCGGACCCGTGCGGCGCGTTCCTCACCGGCACCGCCCTGGCGATCGGCTGGACGCCCTGCATCGGCTACGTGCTCGGGGCGATCCTCACGATGGCCGCCTCGAGCCAGAGCGCCGCAGCGGGCGCGCTGCTGTTGCTCGTCTACTCCGCTGGGCATGGGCGTGCCCTTCGTCCTCGCGGCGCTCGCGTTCGACTGGATGGCCGCGCGGCTGGACGTGGTCAAGCGGCACTACCGGGCGATCCAGGTCGCCTCGGGCGTCGTCCTCGTCGTCTTCGGCGTCCTCCTCGCCCTGGGGCTGGTCGAACGGCTGGCGAGCTGGCTGCCGGTCTTCATCCCGGGTGGTCTCTGAGCCGGTCGCGTCCGCGGCGGCGTCCCGCCTTGGCGCGTCGCGGCGGCTCCGGCGCGACGCCGGCGGTCCCTCTGACGGGGCGCGCGCGCCAGCCGGTATCCTTGCCGGCATGACGTCCCGCGCGGGCCATAGCGGAGCCGAGCGCGGCCGGCGCGGCCGCCGCGGCGCAGCTGCGGCGGCTGGTCGCCGGCCGCGTCTCCACGTCGGCGGTCGAGCCGCTGGCTCTACTCCACCGACGCCTCCGGCTACCGCGTCGTCCCCGAGGCCGTGCTCGTGGCGGGGGACGTCGACGATCTCTTCGTCCGCCGCCGCGGTCGCCGCCGAGCACGGCCTGCCGCTGACGGTGCGCGGCGCCGGCACGAGTCTCGCCGGCCAGGCCGTGGGTCCCGGCCTCGTCGTCGACTGCTTCAAGCTCGACCGGATCATCGCCATCGATCCCGACCGCGCCTGGCGCGCGTCGAGCCCGGCGTGATCCAGGCGTCGCTCAACGCCGCCGCGGCGCCGTTCGGCCTCGAGTTCGGACCCGACACCTCGACCGTCGACCAGGCGACGATCGCCGGGATGGTGGGCAACAACTCGTCGGGCTCACGCTCGATCGTGTACGGGGAGTCCAAGGACAAGGTGCACCGCATCGCCGCCGTCCTCGCCGGCGGCGAGGGCCTCGCTGCTTGGGCCCGGCGTCGCGGACGGCACGTGCGCGGGCCGTGAAGGGCCGCGCAGTCGCGGCTGCCCTCGCGGGGATCGGCGAGCGTCACGGCGCGGCGATCGCCGGCGGGTGGCCGCAGACGGCCCGCTGCACTTCGGGCTACAACCTGCGCGAGCTGCTCGCACTCCGCGCCCAACCCGGCCCGGCTGCTGGCCGGCTCCGAGGGCACGCTGGCGCTGTTCGCGGAGCTCGAGGTCGAGCTCGACCCGCGGCCGCCGCCGCGCGTCGGCGCGGCCCTGACCTTCGCCACCCTCCGGGCGGCTCTCGAGGCCAACGTCGCCATCCTGCAGACGGGCCCCTCGGCGGTGGAGCTGCTCGACCTGCCACCGCTGCGCGCGGCGCCCAAGCTGTCCGCCTACGCCCGTCTCGCGCCGCTCCTGGCCGGGGAGGAGCAGGCGATGCTGACTGTCGAGTACCAGGGCGAGGAGGACGAGGCGCGCGAAGGCCTGGCGCGCCTGCGGGCCCTGGTCGCCGATCTTGCCGCGCTGCAGGTCGCCTACCTGACGGACGCCGCCGCGCTCGCCGAGGCCGGCGCCCTGCGCCGCGCCGTCCTGCCGCTGCTGATGGGCGCGCCGGGCGCCGAGCGGCCGGCCGCGTTCGTCGAGGACACCGCGGTCGCCCCCGAGCGCCTGAGCGCCTTCGTCGCCGACTTCCAGCGCATCGTCGCCGAGCACGGCGTGCGCGCCTCGTTCACCGGGCATGCCTCCGCGGGCTGCCTTCACGTCCGGCCGCTGCTCGACCTCAAGACGGCGGCCGGCGTCGCCCGCATGGACGCGCTGGCGCACGCCGTCGGCCGGCTGGTGCGCGAGTACCACGGCGCCATCTCCGGCGAGCACGGCTGCGGCCGCTCGCGCTCGTGGTTCCTGCCCGAGCTCCTCGGCCCCGGGCTCATGGCGGCCTTCGCCGACCTCAAGGACGCCTTCGACCCCGGCGGACTGCTGGCGCCGGGCATCGTCCTCGACGGCGACGCCGTGACCGACCACCTGCGCTTCGGGGCGCGAGTACCGCGCCGACGGCGCCTGGCGGCCACGGCTCGGCTACGGCGCCGAGGGCGGGTTCGACCTGGCGATCGAGCGGTGCTTCGGCGCCGGCCTGTGCAAGAAGCTCAGTGGCACGATGTGCCCCCCGGCGGCGGCGACGCGCGACGAGAGCCTGAGCACCCGGGCGCGCGCCAACGTGCTGCAGGGCCTCCTCTGCGGGGCTCTGGCGCTCGACGGCCCAGATGCCGCGGAGCTCGGCGAGGTCCTCGGCACCTGTGTCGCCTGCAAGGCCTGCAAGACGGAGTGCCCCGCCGGCGTCGACATGGCGGCGCTCAAGGTCGAATGGCTCGCGGAGCTGCGCTCGCGAGAGGGCGTGCCGCCGCTGGCGCGCGCGGTCGGCGACTTCCGCCGCCTCGCGCGCCTGGGTTCGCCCATCGCGCCGATCGTCAACGCGCTCGGCAGCGTCGCCGGCGGCGCGCGTGGTCGCCGACCGCCTCGGCGTGGCCCACGAGCGGCCGCTTCCCGCTTTCGCCGCGAGGCGCTTCAGCCGCGTCGCGGCGAGGCGACGCGGCCCCGGACGTCGTCGTCGTTCGCCGACTGCTTCATCGAGTTCCAGGAGCCGGAGGTCGGCGCCGCGCTGATCGACGCTCCTGCGCGCCGCGCGGCCGCCGCGTCGCCGTCGTAGACGCCGGGTGCTGCGGCAGGACGGCGCTCTCCACCGGTCAGATCGACAAGGCGCGCCGCGCCGCGGCGGCGGCGCTCGCGGCGCTCACGCCGCACGCCGCGGCCGGGCGCGCCGTCGCCTTCATCGAGCCGAGCTGCCACTCCATGGTGTGCGACGACTGGGCGCGCCTGCTGCCGGGCGACGAGCGCGTCGCGCTCGTCGCCGGAGCGGCGCGCCTGGGCCAGGCGCTGGTCGCCGAGGACGCGGTCGCCGGTCGGCTGCGCTTCACCTCCGGCGGCCAGGCGGTCTTTCACCCGCACTGCCACGAGCGCGCCGTCGCCGGCCTCGACGGGAGCCTCGACGGCTCTCGCCGCCGTGCCCGGCCTCGAGCTCGAGGTGCTCGACGCCGGCTGCTGCGGCATGTCGGGCGTCTTCGGCTACGAGGCGGAGCACTACGCGACGAGCGTGGCGATCGCCGAGCGCGCGCTGCTGCCCGCGGTCCGGCGTGTGCCTGCGGGCGCCGCCATCCTGGCCACCGGGACGTCGTGCCGGACCCAGATCCGCGATCTGAGCCGGACGAACCGCCGACCACCCGCTCGTCTTTCTCCGCGACCGCCTGCGGACTGAAGGGCCTCGCCCGCTTCGGTCGCCGCCTCGCGGACGGGCGGGGCAGGACAGCGCCGGCCCGCGCGGAAGCTCTAGCGGTGTCGGGAACGGACGTCCTCATCTGGGTCGCGGGCATCGTCGGGGTCGCCGCCTGCGCCTTCGGCCTGGGCAGCCTGGTCGTCGGCGGCATCCGCCGCCGCCGACCGCTCGACATCGTCCTCGGCGTGGGCGTCGCCGCTCGTCGCCGTCTGGCTCCTGCTGGCCTACGGCGACCGGCTGCTGCGCTGACGGGCGCCCGTCGCCGGGGCGGCGCCTTCCGCTCGCGGAGTGGCGTCGCCCGCTGGCGGCAGGCTCGCGCCGCTAAGGGACGCGCCGTCCCGTGCCGATACGTCGGTGACGACGGCGTTTCCCCCGAGCGCCGGATGAGGTAGAAGAGGGAGCGATGAGCGGACGCCGGATCCTGATCATCGACGACGAGCCCGACCTCCGTCGGATCGTCGCCGACACCCTGACCTCCCACGGGTACGTCGTCGAGACCGCCGCCGACGGCACCGAGGGCTGCGCAAGGGCGCCCTCTTCCTGCCCGACCTCGTGCTCCTCGACATCATGATGCCCGACATGGACGGCTTCACCGTGTACGAGCGTCTGCGCGACCGGCCGGCGGGTCTGACCTGCCCGATCATCTTCCTCACCGCGCGACGCGAGATGGACGACAAGCTGCACGGGTTCGAGCAGGGCGCCGTCGACTACATCACCAAGCCGTTCCACATGAAGGAGCTGCTCGCGCGGGTCAAGGTGCACCTCGGCGAGCTGCAGCCGCTCAAGGGCGACGTGCCGAACCCGATGACCGAGCGCGAGCTCGAGGTCGTGCGCCTGCTGGCCAGCGGCAAGACCTACAAGCAGGTCGCCCGCGCGCTGAACCTCTCGCAGAGCACGGTGCGCAACCACCTGCACAACGTCTACGGCAAGCTGAACGTCGTGGACCGCGCCCAGGCGGTCATCGTCAGCCGCGAGAACGGCTGGATCTAGGAGGGTGGCCCGGCTGCTCGGCCGGGCTCCTGCGCCGCGGCCGCGCCGCTCTCAGGAGCACCGACACCGGCATGTCCGGCAACGACCAGGCGACGTCGCGGTCGCGACGGTCCTGGCGCCGGCGGTCGCTGAGGGGGCTGGGGCCGCAGACGTAGCGGTCGCGGTGCCGACGCTCGCCGACCCGCCGGTCGACGACGATGCGCACGTCCTCGCGCCCGGCGTAGCGCTCGCGCAGGCGCTCGAGAAAGAACGCCTCGAGAGGCCGGGGTACGACGATGATCTTCTGCCGGGTCGCCTCGGCGGCCTGCGTCATGGTCCCTCCTCAGACACCTGAATCATACCGCGTCCTGTGCGCAGTGATTCGGCGCAGGCAGCCTCTTCTCCTTGCCGGAGCGTGAGCCCCGGGCGAATGGTGTCGCCTGGTCCGGCGACGCCCGGACGGGCCACGCGTCGCGCGGCGGCCGCGCCCGACGCCTGCCGCCAGAACGTCGGGCGCGCACCTCGTCTTGCGCGGCGCAGCTACAATAGGCTCGCTGACCGCGTGGAGCTGACCTCGAGGAGACGCGCCGTGGACCTCACCATCGATGGGCGGAACGTGACCGCTGGACCCGGGACGACGATCCTCGACGCCGCGCGCGCGCGGGCGTCGACATCCCGACCCTCTGCCAGGACGACCGCCTCGAACCCATCGGCGCCTGTCGGCTGTGCCTCGTCGCCGTCGAAGGCAGACCCGCGCCGGTCGTCGCCTGCGCGACCGAGGTGAGCGACGGCATGGTCGTCACCACCGAGACCGACGAGATCGCCGAGCAGCGCCGCGTCCTGCTCGATCTGCTGCTGTCGGACCACCGCGGCGATTGCATCGTCTGCGAGCAGGCTGGAGGCTGCCGCCTGCAGGAGCTCGCCTACCGCTACCAGGTCCCGCACACGACGTACGCGGGAGCGACCCGCGAGTATCCCGCCCGCGAAGACACGCCCGTTCATCGTGTACGACCCGTCCAAGTGCATCCTCTGCGGACGCTGCGTCGCCGTCTGCGAGGAGGTGCAGCAGTGTCACGTCCTCGACGTGGCCGAGCGGGGCTTCGACGCCGTCGTCACGACCTCGTTCGGGCGCTCGATGGTCGAGACCGACTGCGAGCTCTGCGGCAACTGCGTCTCGGCCTGCCCGACGGGCGCCCTGCAGGACAAGCTGAGCCGGCTGCAGGGCCGCACCTGGGACACGACCGCCGTGGACTCCGTCTGCACGTTCTGCGGCTGCGGTTGCACGATCCAGCTCCAGGTCAGGGACGGCCGCGTCGTGCAGGTCACATCCGAGATCGGCAAGGGGCCCGGACAGGGCAACCTCTGCGTCAAGGGCGGTACGGCTTCCAGTTCATCGGACACCCGGACCGCCTGAGGACCCCGCTCGTGCGCCGCGACGGCGAGCTCGTCCCGGCGACGTGGGACGAGGCCCTCGACCTCGTCGCGCGCAAGCTCGGCGAGGTGCGCGCGGCGCACGGCCCGGACGCCATCGCCGGCTTCTCCTCGGCGCGCTGCACCAACGAGGAGAACTACCTCTTCCAGAAGTTCATGCGCGCCGTGATCGGCACGCAGAACGTCGACCACTGCGCGCGGCTCTGCCACGCCTCGACGGTCACCGGCCTGCGGCAGTCGCTCGGCAGCGGCGCGATGACGAACTCGTTCGACGACCTCGAGACCGCGGACGCGGTCCTCATCATCGGCTCCAACACGAGCGAGTCGCACCCCATCGCGGCGCTGCGCATCAAGAAGGCGCAGCGGCGCGGCGCCAAGGTGATCGTGGTCGACCCGCGGGCGATCGACATGGCGCGCCGCGCCGACCTCCATCTGCAGCTTCTCCCGGGCACGAACGTCGCCGTGCTCAACGGGCTCATGCACGTGATCCTCGAGGAGGGTCTCGCCGACCGGGAGTTCATCGCCGCGCGCACCGAGGGGTTCGACGAGCTGCCCGACGTGCTCGCCACGCTACACGCCCGAGCTGGTGGAACAGATCTCGGGCGTGCCCGCCGAGGACATCCGCGCCGCCGCCCGCGTGTTCGCCACGGCGGCGCGCGGCGCGATCTTCTACTCCATGGGCATCACCCAGCACTCGCACGGCACCGAGCACGTGCTCGCGATCTCGAACCTCGCCCTGATGACCGGCAACGTCGGGCGCCCTGGCACGGGCGTGAACCCGCTGCGCGGCCAGAACAACGTCCAGGGCGCCTGCGACATGGGCGCCTTGCCGAACGTGTACACCGGCTATCAGGCGGTCGGCGACGCCGACGCGCAGCGCAAGTTCACCGAGGCGTGGGGCGTCGCGCTCGCCGAGCGCCCCGGTCTCACCGTCACCGAGGCCTTCGACGCGATGAGCGCCGGAGAGGTCCGCGCGCTCTACGTCATGGGCGAGAACCCGATGCTCTCTGACCCAGACCAGACCCACGTCGAGGAGGCCCTGCGCGGCCTCGACTTCCTCGTCGTCCAGGACATCTTCCTCACCGAGACGGCGGCGCTCGCCGACGTGGTGCTTCCGGCGGCGAGCTTCGCCGAGAAGGACGGCACCTTCACCAACACCGAGCGTAAGGTACAGCTCCTGCACGCCGCAGTGTCCTCTCCGGGGGAGGCGCGCACCGACTGGCGCATCCTCAGCGAGCTGGCGCGCCGCATGGGTGCCGACTGGCGCTACGCCCACCCGCGCGAGATCATGGCCGAGATCGCCCTGCTGACGCCTTCGTACGCGGGCATCACCTTCGACCGCCTTGAGGAGGATGGACTCTGCTGGCCGTGCCCGGACCTCTCCCACCCGGGGACGCCCATCCTCCACATCGGGCAGTTCACGCGCGGCCGCGGCAAGTTCTTCCCGGTCGCGTATCAGTCGCCCGCCGAAGAGGCGGACGACGAGTACCCGCTCACGCTGACCACCGGGCGGATGCTCGAGCACTACCACACGGGGACGATGACGCGCCGCTCCGACGGGCTCAACGAGCTCGTGCCGACCGGCTTCGTCGAGGTCCATCCTGACGACGCCCAGACTCTCGATGTCGCCGACGGGCGACGTCGTCGTGGTCGAGACCCGCCGCGGGCGCATCGACGTCCCCGCGCGCGTCACGCCGCGCGTACGGCCGGGCACGGTGTTCATCCCGTTCCACTTCTGGGAATCCCCGGCCAACCGGCTCACGAACACGGCGCGCGACCCGCTGGCGATGATCCCCGAGTTCAAGGTCTGCGGCTGCCGTATCGTCGCCTAGCGTGACCGGCGGCGGGGGTCACGGCGGCGGGCGTTGATCCCTCTCTACGACCAGAACCCGACGCGCGGCCGTCCCGTCGTCACCCTGGTGCTGATCGCGCTCAACGTCGCCGTCTTCGCCTTCGAGCTCCTGCTGCCGCGCGCCGGTCTCACCCTGGAAGGCTTCTACGCTCGCGCCGGGATGATCCCGTACGAGCTCGCCCACCGCGTCGACATCCCGCCGTCCGGCCTCGTGCCCTGGTGGGCGACGCCGTTCACGGCGATGTTCATGCACGGCGGCTGGCTCCACCTCATCTTCAACATGCTCTACCTGTGGATCTTCGGCAACAACGTCGAGGACCTGCTGGGCAGGACGCGCTTCGTCGCCTTCTACCTGCTCTGCGGTCTTGCCGCCGCCGTGACACAGGTGATCGTCGACGTCGACTCGACGACGCCGGTGATCGGCGCCAGCGGCGCCGTGGCCGGCGTCCTCGGCGCCTACATCGTCGTCTGGCCGCACGCCCGCGTGGTGACGCTGATCGTGCTCATCTTCCTCTTCCCGGTCGTGCTGCTTCCGGCGTGGGTGCTGCTCGTGGTCTGGTTCGTCCTGCAGGCGGTGCAGGGCGTGCTCTCGCTGCGCGGCGAGACCGATGTGGCATACTTCGCGCACGTCGGGGGCTTCGTCGCGGGAATGCTCATGGTGTGGGTGTCCGTCGCGGGCCGGCGACGCCGCCGCGGCCGCAGGGCTTGAGCGCCTGCGGAGCGCGGCGTCGCGGGCGGTCGCATCTGGGCTGACGAAAGAGAGACATGAACGACTACCACATGCACACCGCGCTCTCGGACGGCGAGGGCGAGATGGACGCCTTCGTGGCGCGCGCCGCCGCGCTCGGGCTGGCCGAGATCGGCTTCTCCGACCACCTCGTGCCGCGCGCCTACGACGAGGAGGGCTACGGCCTGCCCGATCAGGACGTCGCGCGCTACGCGGCCGAGGTGCGCCGGGCGGCCGCGCGCAGCGACGGCCCGCGCGTGCTGCTCGGCGTCGAGATCGACTACGTCCCCGGCACGGAGGCCGAGCTCGAGGCCCTGCTGGCGCGCGAGGCCTTCGACTACGCCATCGGGTCGGTGCACTTCGCCGACGGGTTCGCCTTCGACGTGACGTCGCTGAAGGACGACCCGCGCTGGGACGACGTCGACGGCGTGCATCGCGCGTACTGGGAGACCGTCGCGCGCGCCGCCGCGTGGGGGCGCTTCGACGTGATCGGGCACCTCGACCTCGCGAAGAAGTTCGGCCGCCGGCCGCCGCGGGCCGATGACGGCGGCCGAGGACGAGGCGCTGGAGGCCATCAGGGCGGCCGGCCTCGCGATCGAGCTCAACACCTCCGGTCTGCGATCTGCGGCCGGCGAGGCGTATCCGGGCCCTTCGCTGCTCGCGCGCGCCGCCGCGCTGGGCATCCCGCTCGTCCTCGGCTCGGACGCCCACACGGCCGGGGACGTAGGGCGCGACTTCGACCGCGCCGTCGAGCTGGCGCGGGCCGCCGGCTACGAGTCGACGCTGCGCCTCTCGGACGGCGAGCCGGAGGCGCTGCCGTGAACGTCTCCGGCGGCAGGATGCTCGCGATCTGGAACCCTCGCGCGTCCGGGGGCGACAACCGGCGCGACGTCCCGCTGGTCGTCGGCGCCCTGACGGCGTTCGGCTACGCCGTCGACGAGCGGCAGACGGCGGCGCCGGGCGACGCCGTCGCGTTCGCCCGGCAGGCGGTCGCCGAGGGCTACGACGTGGTCTGCGCGATGGGGGGCGACGGGACCGTCAACGAGGTCGCCAACGGGCTCGCGGGGAGCGACGTGCCGCTGGCCATCGTCCCCACGGGGACGGTCAACGTGCTCGCCATGGAGCTCGGCATTCCCCTGGAGCCGCCGGACGCCGTGCGCGTGATCGAGAATGGGTCCGTCTCGTGGATCGACCTCGGGCTGGCGGGGGACCGCTACTTCGCCCTCATGGCGGGCATCGGCATGGACGCGCGCACCGTCGCCTCGGTGAACCCCGTCCTCAAGAAGGCGCTCAAGGAGGCCGCCTTCGCGGTGCAGGGGGCGGTGTCGTACCTCACCCACGAGGAGCCGCTGTTCCGGGTCGAGTGCGAGGAGCAGACCGTGGAGGGCTACTTCGCCGTGTTCGGCAATGCCTCCAACTACGGGGGCGCCTTCGGCATCACGCCCTACGCCGACATGCGCGACGGGCTCCTCGACGTCTGCGTGCTCAAGGACAAGTCGTTCCTCGGCACCGCCTGGTACTGGCTCGCGGCGCTGATCAACTCGCACGTCAACCACCCGAAGGTGGCCTACTTCCGCACCGAGGCCGCCAGGGTGTCGGCCGTCGAGCCGGACAAGGAAGTGCTGGTCCAGACGGACGGCGAGGTGGCCGGCAGGCTGCCGCTGGAGTGCCGCGTCGTGCCGCGCGCCCTGCGCGTGATCGTGCCCTGACGCGGGACGCGGGAGGCGGCCGGCGGGGGCGGGCCAGGCCCGCCGGGCCGGCCGCTCAGATCCCCATCAACTGCGCGAGCTGGCGCAGCCGGTCGCGGTACTGCTTCTGCTCTTTGGCGTCGCGCCCGCGGAGCTCCTCGGGCGACGCCACCGGGACGACCTTGAAGGCCGGGTTGTCGAAGACCCGCAGCTCGAGAGCGTCGCCGGGGGAGTAGGGCCGGTCGCGGAAGAGCTTGCCCAGCAGGAAGCGCGTGAGGTCCTCGCCGACGGCGAGGATGTAGTGCGGGGTCGTGATCGAGATCTCGCGAGAGAGGTAGTCGAAGCAGGCCTTCATCTCGTCCGCGTCGGGCGGGCGCACGCCCTTCTCGCCGCGCGGGACGCACTTGAGCAGCGTCGTCACGTAGACGCGTTCGCGGCTCTCCTCGAGCGCGGGCATGAACGCGGCGAGCTCGCCGACAAGGCCGGCGCCCGCTTCGCCGTCGCTCGCCTCGTCGGCCTCCGACGGGGCGAGCGAGACGATCATGACGCCGGCGTGCGGGTGGCCGCCACCGGGCACGGCGCGGACGCGGCGCGCGGCCGTCTCGGCGCACCGCGTGCAGCGCGACTCCGCGACTGCCAGAGCCGAGAGCTGTTCGAGGGCGTCTTCCATGGTCGGTCCCTTCCTTTGGCGGCGGCGCCGGCCGCGACCGTGCGGCGACGGATGAGGCGAGCTGGTCCGGGCGAGGCCTCAGGCCCCGGCCGAGGCGATGCGGTACTCGCAGGTCAGCGCCGACGGTGTCCCGACGAGCACGAGCATGAGTTCGTCACCGAACGGCGCGAGGACGATGTTCAGCGCGTCGAGGTCGACCGTCAGGTAGCGGGTCGCCGTCTGCTCGAGCTCGGCGGCCAGACGCGCGCCGACGTCGATGACGCCGGCGGCCTGGGCGGCGACGGCGTCGACCCTGATCGACTCGTCGGCGTCGGCCGCGACCACGAAGCCGTCACGCTGGATGAGCATGGCGGCGAGGATCCCGGGGGTCGCCCGGTACGGCGCCAGTTTTTCGAGCAGGGCATCCGACTGTTCGCTCACGATCCCTCCAAGGCGGTGGTCAGTTGACTGCGCACCGAGGCGGCGTAGGCCTGGGCGGCGGCGGCGTCGGCGAAGACGCGGCGAAACCCGTCGCGAAAGCCGGCGAGCTCGCTCAGGAAGATGCTCGTGCGCGGGATCGGCGCCCCTTGTTCGGGCAGGGCGCCCTCGAGGGGTAGCTGGATCAGGGCGTCGCCGTTCAGGAAGAGGCGGCTTGTCTCGCGGCCCGTGAGGCGCACCGAGACGCGGACGGCGACGCCGCCGGGGGTCTGCTTCGTTCAGGATCTCAATGTCCATGGACGTACCCTAGCGAGGCCTGTTCACCCGCCGCAAGTGCGTTGCCGTCAGAGATGGACCACGACCGCGCCCCGGGCCTGCGGCGCGTTGTCGGACCGGGGACTCACTGCGCGGCGGCGAGCGCCAGCTCACATGGTTCATGGCGCGCGTTGGTGCGCGCCTCGCGCAGGAGTTCGTCAAGCCGGCGTACCGTGGGGAAGCACGCGACGCCGCTCTCGAGACGCTGCCGTCGCCCGCCGATCAGCGAGGCGGCGACGTCGCCCCCGATCTCCGCTGCCGCGGCGCGTGCCGCGGACAGGTCGCGGCCGGGCAGGGCGAGGAGGAAGGCGTCGGGGCGCACGCGGAAGGCGAGGTCGTCGCTGCGCAGGTGGCGCCGCAGGCGCCGCGACACGGTGGCGACGAGCGCCTCGCTCCCCTCGGCGCCCGCGAAGTCGCGGATGTCCTGGAACCGTTCGAGCCGCAGGTAGACGACGCCGAGGGCGTCGTGTTCGCGAGCTGCCGTGTCGAGGAGCTCGTCGAGGAGGTGCGGCATTCGGCGCGCGGTGTAGAAGCCCGTCGTGGCGTCGACGCTCACGACCGGGGCGCGGCGCGGCGGACGGCGCAGCAGCGCCGCGGCCGCTGCGCCGGACGCGACCAGCGCCGAGAGCTCGAGGAGCCCGAAGGCCCGGTCGCCGCCGAGCGTCGGATCGGCGACGGCGAGGATGACGACCATGGCGAGGACGGGGAGCAGGAGATAGGGCCAGTCGGCGCGCGGCGAGCCCGCGAGCTGGACGAACGGCAGGGCAGGGACGGCGGCGACGAGCACGCCGTGGGCGCCGCCGGCGAGGGCCACGGCGCAGGCGAGCAGCAGCCAGTCGAGGACGACGAACGAGTAGGCGAGGTCGTCTCCTCGCCGCCGGGCGACCTGTACCGAGAGGACGCCGGCGCCGAGTCCGATCAAGGCCGGCGCAAGGGCGGCGCCGGCGCCGGCCAGCGCCGCGGCGGCGGTCAGCGACAAGAAGAAGACGACGCGCAGTCTGCCGCGGACGAGGGCGGCGCGATGGGGGCGGCGCGGCGGGCGACTCAACGGTCGCCGATCCGAGAAGGTATGCGCAGCCCCTGCGCGTCACGCGCCATGACGCCCGGATTCGCTGTCTCGAGCGCGGTTCCTCCAATCGGCTATACTCTGTGCCCCGTGGAACGAGCTCTCTTTCTCTCCGGCAACGAGGCCATCGCGCAGGGCGCCGCCCGCGCGGGCGCCGGCTTCGCCTGCGGCTATCCGGGGACGCCCTCGACGGAGATCGTCGAGGCGATCGCCGGGCTCGACGGCGTGCACGCCGAGTGGTGCGTGAACGAGAAAGTCGCCCTCGAGACGGCGGTCGGGGCCTCGCTCGCCGGGGTCCGGACCTTGGTCACCATGAAGCACGTCGGGCTCAACGTCGCCGCCGATCCCTTCATGACCCTGTCGCTGACCGGCATCAATGCCGGCCTCGTGCTCGTCTCCGCCGACGACCCCGGCATGCACTCGTCGCAGAACGAGCAGGACAACCGCAACTACGCCACGTTCGCCAAGGTGCCGATGCTCGAACCGGCCGACAGCCAGGAGGCGTACGACTTCGTCGCCGAGGCCTTCGCGCTTTCCGAGGAGTTCGACACGCCGGTGCTGCTGCGCACGACGACCCGGCTCTCGCACGGTCGCGGCCGCGTGCTGCCCCGGGTACCGGTCTCCCTCGAGCCGCGGGCCTACGAGCGCGACATGACCAAGTACGTCATGGTCCCGCAGAACGCCCGGCGGCGGAACCGGCTCGTCCTCGAGCGTCTGGAGAAGCTGCGGCACAGGGCCGAGGAGTCACCCCTCAACGTCCTCGAGGCGGGGACGGTCGACTTCGGCATCATCGCCTCGGGGGTCGCCTATCAGTACGCCCGCGAGGCGTTCCCCAAGGCGTGGTTCCTCAAGCTCGGCATGTCGCATCCGCTGCCCCACGAGAAGGTGGCGCGCCTCTACCAGTCCGTGTCACGTGTCGCCGTGGTCGAGGAGCTGGACCCGTACCTCGAGCAGCAGGTGCGCGCGCTCGGGCTGCCGGTGACCGGCAAGGAGGCCATCCCGGCGGACGGCGAGCTCGACCCGGACACGGTGTTCCGCGCACTGGAGCCGTTCGTCACGCGCCGGCCGCCGCGCCGGCGCCGGCCCGTGATGCCGCCGGCACTACGGCTTTCGACGCCGCCGGCGCCCGCACCCGGGCTGCCGGTGCGTCCGCCCGTGCTCTGCCCGGGCTGCTCGCACCGCTCGGTCTACGCCGCCCTTCGGCGGCGCAAGCTGGCGCCCCTCGGCGACATCGGCTGCTACACCCTCGGCGCGCTGCCGCCGCTCCTCGCCCTCGACAGCTGTCTCTGCATGGGCGCGAGCGTCGGCATGATGTCCGGCTTCAACAAGGCGCTCGGACGCAAGGCGGCCGCCGCGGTGATCGGCGACTCCACCTTCTTCCACTCCGGCGTGACGCCGCTCATCGACGCCCGCTACAACGAGAGCGACGGCCTGGTCCTGGTGCTCGACAACCGCACCACCGCGATGACGGGCCACCAGGGACATCCCGGGACGGGACTGCGCCCCGATCGCAGCCAGGGGCCGGTCGTCGACGTCCAGCGCCTCTGCGAGGGCATCGGCGTGCGCTGCACGACGGTCGACGCCAACGACTACAAGGCCCTGGACGCGGCCATCAAGGCCGAGGTCGAGACCCCGGGCCTCGGCGTGGTCGTCGCGCTCGCGCCCTGCGTCCTCATGACGCGCGAGCGCGCCGGCACGGTGACCGTCGATGACGAACGCTGCAACCTCTGCGGGCTCTGCCTCGACATCGGCTGCCCGGCGCTGGCGCCGGGCGAGGTCGCGATGACGCTGACCGAGGCGTGCACAGGCTGCGGCCTCTGCGTCGAGGTGTGCCGACGCGGCGCGCTCGTCCACGAGGCCGCCGACCGGGGCGGCGAGACGTGAACGGCACGACCACGGTCTCGCTTGTCGGGGTCGGCGGCCAGGGCATCCTGCTGGGCGCCGCGGTGCTCGCCGAGACGGCCATGGCCGAAGGGCTCGACGTCAAGGCGAGCGAGGTCAAGGGCATGGCCCAGCGCGGCGGCAGCGTGCTGTCGACGGTACGCTTCGGACGCCACGTGTACTCGCCGGTGGCGCACCATGCCGACCTGGTCTTCGCCACCGAGCTGCTCGAGGGCCTCCGCGGGCTCGACTTGCTGTCGCCACGCGGCACGCTGGTGTGCGCGACGACGCGGATCCTGCCGGGCAGCGTGCTGCGCGGCGAGGAGGCGTATCCGCAGGAGCTCGCCGGCGCCGCGGCCGACCGTGGGGTCCGCCTGATGCTGCTCGACGCCGACGGGCTCGCCGGCGAAGCCGGCAACCTGCGCGCCGTCAACGTCGTGCTGCTCGGCGCCGCCAGTCTCGTGCTTCCCTTCTCCCAAGACGCCTGGGATCGCGGCCTCGCCGCCGCCGTCCCGGCGAAGATCCTCGACGTCAACCGCCGTGCGTTCGCCCTTGGGCGCGAGGCCGGCGCCAGGCAGGAGGTCCCGCGTTGAAGGTCACCCAGCTCACCGTCTTCCTCGAGAACCGCAGCGGGCGTCTCGCCGAGGTCGCCGACCTGCTTGGTCGCGAGGACATCAACATCCGCGGCTTCTCGACCACCGAGGCCGCCGAGTACGGCATCGTGCGCCTCATCGTCACCGACGCGGAGCGCGCCCGCGAGCTGCTGCACGGGGCCGGGTTCACGACGCACTTCTCGCAGGTCATCTGCGTGCGCGTGCCGGACGAGCCCGGCGGGCTGGCCAAGGTCCTCGACGAGCTCGCCGCCGCGCAGGTCTCGATCGACTACCTCTACAGCATCTCCTTCCAGAACATCTGCTTCGCCGTGCGCGACATCGAGCGCGCCATCGAGCTGCTCAAGGACAAGGTCACCCTGCTGACCGACGCCGAGGTGCGGGCCCTGTGAGCGCCAAGCCGCGGCCGCCGGTCCCCCGCGACGCCGACGAGGCGGGAGGCTGGTGCTGGGACCCGGCGGCCGAGCGCATGCCGGTCGACCAGCTCCACGATCTGCAGATCGAGCGTCTTCAGGCGACGTTGCGACACGCGTACGACAACGTGCCGTTCTATCGCGCCAGGCTCGATGAGGCCGGCATCGCGCCGGAGTCGGTGACCTGCCCCGGCGCCGTCGCCGACCTCCCGTTCACGACCAAGATCGACCTCCGCGACCACTACCCCTTCGGGCTCTTCGCCGTGCCCCGGGACGAGATCGTCCGCGTGCACGCCTCGTCGGGGACGACGGGCAACCCCACGGTGGTCGGCTACACGCGCGACGACGTCGAGCGCTGGGCCGGTCTGATCGCGCGCACGCTCTCGGCCGGCGGCCTGGGCCCCGGCGACCTGCTGCAGAACGCCTACGGCTACGGCCTCTTCACGGGCGGCATGGGACTGCACTACGGCGGCGAGCTGCTCGGCTGCACCGTGCTGCCCATCTCCGGCGGCCAGACCGAGCGCCAGGTCAAGCTCATGCGCGACTTCGGCGCCACCGGTCTCTCGTGCACGCCGTCCTACGCCCTGTACCTGGCCGAGGCGGCGCACGACCGCGGGCTCGAGCCGGACGACCTGCCGATCCGCGTCGGCTACCACGGCGCCGAGCCCTGGACGAACGAGATGCGCGTCCAGATCGAGCGCGGCCTGGGCATCGACGCGCTCGACATCTACGGCCTCTCCGAGATGGGCGGCCCGGGGGTCTCGTTCGAGTGTCTCTGCAAGACCGGCATGCACGTCAACGAGGACCACTACCTGGTCGAGATCGTCGACCCCGAGACCCTGCAGCCGGTGCCCGAGGGTACCGTCGGCGAGCTCGTCTTCACGACACTGACACGTCGCGCGCAGCCGCTGATCCGCTATCGCACGCGCGACCTCTGCAGCGTCTCGTACGACGTCTGCGAGTGCGGGCGCACGCTGGCCCGCATGTCGAAGCCGGTCGGGCGCACCGACGACATGCTCATCATCAGGGGTGTCAACGTCTTCCCAAGCCAGATCGAGGAAGTCCTGATGGCGATCCCCGAGATCGAGCCGCACTACCAGATCGTCGTCGACCGCAAGGGCCATCTCGACATGGTCGAGGTCTGGATCGAGGTCTCGGAGGACATCTTCCCCGAGACGATGGGTGGCTTGGAGCGCTTCGAGCGCGGCGTCGCGAAGCGCATCTACGAGGTGCTCGGCATCCAGGTCAAGGTCAGCCTCAAGGAGCCGAAGACGGTGCAGCGCTCCGAGGGCAAGGCGGTGCGCGTGATCGACAAGCGGAAGCTGTAGGAACAGGGTGGACGGGGCCGCGGCGGAGCCGCGGCCCCGGAGGCGGCCGGCGGGCATGCCCGCCGGCCGCCTCCACCCTTCGCCGCCCCGCGCCGTCCGGACTGCACGCGCCATGGCCCTTCCGCTCCACACCCCGCGCCTCGTCCTTCGCCGCTTCGCCGCGGACGATCTGGACGCGATCGGCGCGGTGTTCGGCGACCCCGAGGTGATGCGCTACGTGGGGTCGCGCCGCGCGCCCTGGACGTCCGAGGAGGTGGGCGAGGCGCTGGATCGCGTCGAAGCCCACTGGCGTGAGCATGGGTTCGGTCCGCTGGCCGTCGTCGAGCGGGCCACGGGCGTCGTGACGGGGGAGTGCGGCCTGCAGCTTCTCGAGGAGGGACCCGACATCGAGCTGGCGTACACACTGGCCCGCGACGTCTGGGGTCGCGGCTACGCCACCGAAGCGGCCGCAGCCGTGCTGAAGTGGGGGTTCGGCACGCTGTGCCTCGCGCGCGTCGTGGGGGTCACCTACCCGGAGAACCTCGCCTCGCAGCGCGTGCTCGAGAAGGTCGGCATGCGGCGCCTGGGGCTGCGACACTGCTACGGGTCCGACCTCGTCGAGTTCGCGCTGAGGGCAGACGAGCACGGCGCCCGTTCGGCGACGTGCCCGGCCGAGCGGGCCTGAGCCCGGCCGCTATACTGGCACGGTGAGTCCCGCGACCTCCATCCTCGGCCCGCTGCGCGGTCTGCGCGTCGACCTCGCGAGCGGCTCCGCGACGCCAGAGGAGCTGCCGCGTGAGGTGGCGCTGGCCTACCTCGGCGGGCGGGGTCTGGGGGCCTACCTGGCCCTGCGCGAGCGGCTGTACGAGGTCGAGCCGCTCGCGCCCGAGAACCTGCTGGTCTTCGCGCCGGGCCCGCTGACGGGCACCGGCGCCCCCGCCAGCGGCCGCTACAGCGTCACCTCGCGCTCGCCTCTCACGGGCACCGTCTTCGACGGCAACTCCGGCGGAAGCTTCGGTGTGGCCTTGCGGCGGCTCGGGCTCGACTACCTGATCGTCGCCGGCGCCTGCGACGCGCCGTCGTACCTTTTCGTGAGCGACGGCGGCGCGGGCGCCGGCTGCGCCTCTGTCGCGGTGCACTCTGCCGGCGAGCTCTGGGGCCTGGACGTGCCGGCCTCGCTGGCACGGCTGCGCGAGCTGTACCCGGGGTGCGAGGCCGGCGTCATCGGCCCGGCCGGCGAGCGGGGCGTCCTCTTCGCGAGCATCGTCAACAACCGCGGCCGCTCCCTCGGCCGCGGCGGTCTGGGCGCCGTCATGGGCGCCAAGCGCCTCAAGGCGGTCGTGGTCGCCGGCGGCGGCGAGCGCCGACCGCCGGTCGCCGACCCCGAGCGCCTGGCGTTCGTCGCCTACGAGGCCGAGAAGCTGCTCAAGTCGAACCCGATCACCTCGCAGGCGCTGCCCGAGTTCGGCACCTCGGTGCTGGTCAACGTGCTGAACCAGGCGGGCGCCCTGCCGACGCGCAACTTCCGCGCCTCGCAGTTCGAGCACGCCGCGGCGATCTCGGGCGAGACGCTGCGCCGCGACTACGTGCAGCGCCGCGCCGCGTGTCGCGGCTGCGGCATCGGTTGCGCGCGGCGCACCTCGACGGGCGACGCCTCCGGCGAGGGCCCCGAGTACGAGAGCATCTGGGCGCTCGGGGCGGCCTGCGGCGTCGGCGACCTCAAGGCGATCGTCGAGGCGGGCTATGCCTGCAACCGCGCCGGCATGGACACCATCACCATGGGCTCGACGATCGCCTGCGCCATGGAGCTGACCGAAGAAGGACTCCTCGCGGACGGCCCGCGCTTCGGCGACGCCGCCGCGGTGGTCGCGCTCTGCGAGGCCACGGCCCGCGGGGAGGGCCTGGGCGAGGAGCTCGGGCAGGGTTCGGCGCGCTTCGCGGCGCGCCACGGCCGGCCCGAGCTCAGCATGTCGGTCAAGGCGCTCGAGCTGCCGGCCTACGACCCCCGCGGCATGACCGCGCAGGGTCTCGCCTTCGCGACCTCGAACCGCGGCGGCTGCCACCTGCGCGCCAACATGCTCGGCCCCGAGATCCTCGGCGTGCCGAAGATGATCGACCGCTTCGCGACCCTGGGCAAGGCCGGCCTGCTCATCAACATGCAGAACCTGAACGCCGTGCTCGACTCGCTCTCGGTCTGCAAGTTCACCGCCTTCGCGATGAAGGAGGACTACTTCGCCCGCCTGCTCGGCGCCGTCTGGGGTGAGACGATCGAGCCGCAGGAGCTGCTGCGCATCGGCGAGCGCATCTGGAACGCGGAGCGGCTCTTCAACCTCGCCGCCGGCTTCGCGCGCGCCGACGACACGCTGCCCCGGCGCCTGCTCGAGGAGCCCGTCGCGGAGGGACCGGCCGCCGGCCATGTCGTAGACTTGGCGCCGATGCTCGACGAGTACTACATCTCGCGCGGCTGGGACGGCGGAGGCCGTCCGTCGGCGGCCAAGCTCGAGCGGCTCGGCCTTACGGAGCACGGCGCCGGGCGCGGGAGCGGATGCGGCTTCGGGGCGCTCGTCGTGAGCTCCGCGGTCCTCGAGCAGTTCCGGCGCATCGGCCGGGACCTCTTCGTCGCCGGCCTCGTCAGCTCGCACGGCGGCAACATGAGCGTGCGTCAGGGCGACCGCATCCTCATCACGCGTCGCGGCTCGATGCTGGCGCAGCTCGAGGAGCGCGACATCATCGACATCGGCCTTGAGGAGAACGACGCCAACGTCACCCTGGCCTCGACGGAGATCGTCGTGCACCGCGCCATCTACCAGCAGACGTCGGCGCTCGCCATCGTCCACACCCATCCGCCCTACGCGATCGCCCAGTCGCTCGTCAAGGACGAGATCGTGCCGGTCGACTCGGAGGGCTCGTACCTGCTCCACAAGGTGCCCGTGGTCGAGGCCCAGCTCACGGCCGGCTCGTCGGAGGTCGCCGAGCTGCTGCCGACGTGGCTCAAGGAGTACGACCTCGTCATGCTGCGGGGGCACGGCCCGTTCGCGATAGGCCACCTCCTCGAGGAGGCCTATCAGCTCACCAGCGTGCTCGAGATGACCTGCCGCATCCTCACCATCAGCGAGGGGATGGGCGGCGAGCTCAAGGAGTACCGCAAGGGCAGCGACCAGTACGGGAGCTGGTAGAGCTCGCCAGCCGCCCCGGAGGGGCGGGGCGACTGGCGTCGCCGTCAGGCCGACTGTCGGTCAGTCCACCCGAAAGATCCGCACGAGCGTGTCGTACTTCTCCTCATCGCCCTCGGAGTACCTTCGGTTGTCGTACGCCACGAACGTGTGCTCCACGTCGGGGGCTCCATTGCCTCCCCCGTGCCACCAGTCCCCGAGGTCGGGCTTGCCTGACACCAGCGAGTAGCTCGTCATGTCCTCGAGGCGCACCGCTCGGATGTCGACGCGCCAGGGGAAAGGCAGCAGCTCGTTGCGGTTGTCGGTGTAGAAGAGGTAGGGGCCGACGAAGCACGCGTCGTGGGAGAGTCCGCCGACCAACCAGACGGCGCCGTCGGGCGCGCGCAGGTAGAGTTCGGGGAACTGGGCCTCGGGGTCCGCGAACGGAGCCCAGGCGAGCCACCCGTCGCGCCACGCCGGCCAGTGCGAGAGCGGGTGCTCGTTGTCGACGTCGATAGCCGCGACGCGTTCTCCACTGGTCAGGTCGAGCACGGCGAAGCGCGCGAAAGGTCGGGGGAGCTTCGGGGTCTCCATGACGACCGCGACGCCGTCCTTGAGGGTCACGGTGTGGAGCATCCCGTCGGACCGGTAGAGCACGCGCGTCCTGCCCGTGTCGAGATCGCGCTGCATCAGCCGCGCGTCGTAGCTGTCGTGGCCGGTGGGCGTTGCGCTGGTCCAGACGAGCCGGGAGCCGTCAAGACCGAACAGCGGTCGCCTCGCCGCCTTCGTCTTGGATCCGGCGACTATGCGCGGCCGGCCGAGCTTGACGCCGCGCGGAGAGGCGCCGCGTAGCAGCCGCCAGGGGACGTCCTCGGCGAGATCGTCGCCGGGCCCGACCTCCTCCCACGCGAGCCAGTCGTCGGACAGGGTCACCGATGAGATCATGAATCCGTCATGGGCTGCCAGGCCTCCCGAAGGACCCGCTTGGGCTTGCCCGACCCCGCGGGCACCAACCAGACGCTCTCCTGCGCGCCGTCGTTGCGCTTCAGGCACACCGTGGAATCGGTGTAGTCCTCCAGATGCCACGACCCGGCCAGTTCGAGTTCCCGATAGGGTAGCTCGAGCGGCTGGTCGGATCGCGGGAGCGCGCGCGCCTCCTGCCAGCGCGCGACCTCCCAGCCGTCGCGTGTCGCGGCCGGCGAGGGTGATCCCGAGACGGGGGTGAGGGCGAAGGGCTGGCCGTGCCGCCGTCGCACGCCGCCATGAGACACGACGGTCAGGATCGCCATACCCAGCGCCAGTCGCGCCGTCATCGCGCCCTCACCCCCTCGCTCGTCGCGGTCAGTAGACCACTTGCTTGTTCGTGCTTCCGGTCACGCCGCCCGCCACTACGCCCTTGGAGTAGGTCTTGCTACCCGTACGTGTCGCCCCCGCCGGTCTGGTACTCGTTCTCGGGATAGGGGTCGTCCAGTTGGATGGTGCCGACGCGCCAATCGTAGCCTCGACCGCAGACGATATGCCCCGCGTGGTCGAAGTTGTAGTTCGGCCAATTCGCCTGGATGATCGGAGCCCGTAGGCGACGGGACGGCCTCGGTCGATGCCGTACCGGGTGCGCTCGTAGACCTGCGTCGTGGTGTTGCCACTCGTGTAGGCGTAGGCCTTACCGGTCTTCTCCTTGAGGCCCATCGCCATGACCCACATGAAGGCGCCATCGGCGTCCGTCCACAGGGGGCTGCCGTTGTACTTGTAGGCGGCCCACTCGTTCTGGGACCAGTGTCTTGTGGAGCCCCTCAGGAAGTGGTCGATGATCGCCATCGTGGCCGGCCCGCAGTAGTCGTTTCTGATCTGCTTGTGGCTGGTGGTCGCGAGGCTCTTGTACGGAGCGTCGATCATCATGGGCACGATCTCCGGCCTGGACGACAGCCACTTCTGGAACTGCGACTTCACGGTTGTCGAAGTAGGCCTGGGCATCGGCCGGGATGTTCAGGAGCGTGGAGTCATCCACCATCGTGTCGCCGGCGAGGGCCGATGACGGCCACAGCAGCGATGCCGTCGAGACGATGAACAGCGCGAGAAGTGCGCACCCCTTGGTCTTCATTGTCGGTAGCTCCTTTGTCATGGAATTGGATCGAGCAGTTGGCCGATGTCGAGCAGCGAGCAGACCGCGCCTCCTCTCTCGTGGGACGGGCAGAAACGGCCCCGGCATTGAGGACCTCTCTGCCCACGACGATAGGAGGGGGGTCTTCGCTATGCAAGAAGTACGAGGTTGACAATTCATGGGGGCGCGTCGGCGCTCCCGGCGGTCCGCCGTCGTCGGGCGGGCCAAGCCGAAGCGCCCGCCTCTGGCATGGCCGAGCGGGAGGGTCGAGCGTCGCGAGTGAGGTGGCGCCGGTAGGGGGCGCTGCGTCAGATGGCGGCGCGGCCGCGACCTGCGGTCGCGCCTGACAGCGGCTGGCGCTAGAAGCCGAGCAGGCCGCCGACCGCGTCGGCGATCGTCCTCGCCGCGGCGGAGGAGAGCCACGTCAGAGCGGCGGTCGGCGTCGGCTTGGGCGTCTTGGTCGGCGTCGGGGTCGGCGTCGGCGTCGGGGTCGGCGTCGGGCGTCGGCGTCGGCGAGGCGGTGGGCTTGATCGTCTTGGTCGCCGTGGGCTTCGGCGAGCGGCTGCTCGCCGAAGCCGACGGCGACATCATCGAGTACTTGCCCTTCCACGGCTTGAAGACCATGGGGGCGTACTCGAAGTCCTTGATGGGCAGGTCGGCGAGCGCGACCTGGTTGAACTTGCCCCACATCGGCACGCAGTAGGTGGAGCCGGCCACGCCGGGCATCTTGTGCAGGGTGTCGTCCGGATACCCCATCCAGACCGCGGTGGCGAGGTTGGGCGTGTAGCCGCAATACCAGGCGTCGACGTAGTCGTCGGTCGTGCCCGTCTTGCCGGCCCGGGTGCGGCTCACGTATGCGCCGGTCCCCGCGCCGGTGCCGGAACTGGCGTTCGTCTGGAGGATCCTGTTCACCGTGTAGGCCACGCCGGCGCTGAGCACGCGGCGACCCTTGGTCTTGGGCTTCCAGTCGACCTTGCCGCCCGGCACGCACCACTTTGACGATGGCCTGCGGCGGGCGGTAGATGCCCCCGCTCGCCAGCGTCGCGTAAGCGGACGCCATCTCGAGCGGGTTGACGACCTCGGTGCCGAGCGTGATCGACGGCACTGCCGCGAGTGGGCTCTTGATGCCCATCTTCTGCGCCGTGCCGACCACGTTCTCCGGCCCGGTGTCCATGCAGAGCTGCGCGTAGACGCTGTTGTCGGAGCGCACCGTCGCCGCGGACACGGTGATGCGGCCCGCGGAGCTGTGGTCGTAGGTGTTGACGATCCAGGGGGCGGCGCCCGGGCCCATGGGAATGATCGTCGGGCTGTGCGACACGTAGTACGTCGAGGCCGGGTTCATGCCCATCTCGACCGCGGAGGTGAGGACGAAGGTCTTCATCGCCGAGCCGGCCTGGCGGCGCGACTGCCAGGCGAGGTTGAACTTCTTCTTCTCGAAGTCGGTGCCGCCGACCATGGCGCGGATGAAGCCCGTCTCCGGGTCGATCGCCACGAGGGCGCCGGCGGGGCCCCACCCGCCGTAGTCGAGCCCGCCGATGGTGCCCGAGACCGACGCGAGGGCGGCCTCCTGCCACTTCATGTCGATGCTCGTGTGGACGCGCAGACCGCCGTTGAAGGTCTGCGCGGCGCCGTACTTCTTGATGAGCTGACGGGTCACGTAGTCGACGAAGTAGGCGGCCTCGCTGTCGTTCACGGTGGGCGGGTGCTTGCGAACGCCGAGCTTCTTCGCCTTGGTCGCGTCGGCCTCCGCCTGGGTGATGTAGCCCTCCGCCGCCATCGTGTCGAGCACGAGGTCGCGGCGCTCCTTCGCCTGCTTGGGGTCGGTGGTCGGCGAGTACTTCGAGGGCAGACGGATGAGCGCCGCGAGGAGGGCGGCCTCCTTGAGCGTGAGCTTCGCGGCGCTCTTGTGGAAGTACGTCCGCGACGCCGCCTCGACGCCGTAGGCGCCGGCGCCGAAATACACGGTGTTGAGGTACTGCGTGAGGATCTCGTCCTTGGCCCAGCGGTCCTCGAGCTGCCAGGCGAGGACGGCCTCGCGCACCTTGCGCGCGTAGCTGCGCTCGCCGCCCACGTAGGCGTTCTTGACGTACTGCGCCGTGATCGTGCTGCCGCCCTGGACGACGGCGCCGGCCTTGAGGTTCTCCAGCATCGCGCGCGCGACGCCCACGACGTCGACGCCGTGGTGCTCGTAGAAGCGCTGGTCCTCGACCGCCACGGTCGCCTGCTTCATGACGTCGGCGATCCGGTCGCTCTTGACGACGACGCGGTTCTCGGCGCCGTGGAGCTCGGCGATGACGCGGCCGTCGCGGTCGAAGATGACCGTGTTCTGGGCGTACTCGCGCCGCTGCAGGTCGTCGAGGCTGGGCAGGTTGCGCGTGAGGGCGTAGATGACGCCGGCGCCGGCGGCGAGACTGGCGATGGCGAGCGAGCACGAAGACGAGGACGAGCCAGCGCGCCCAGCGCCAGGCGCCGCCGCGGCTCCGGCTTCGCTCACGCCGGCGCCGCGCCTGGCGGACCTCGCGCACCGGCGCTTCGTCGCCGGACCTGTATTTCGTGTACTGCGCCACTTCGTTCCTGCTCTGTCTACCCAGAGGCCGCGCGGTTTAGACGGTCGCGCGGCTCAGATCGTCGTCGGGCGGCGTGTCGTCGTGTTCCTCGGACCGCCGCTCTTCTCCTTTCGGCTGCACGATGCGCGCCAGGACGATCGAGACCTCGTACAGGATCGACCAGCGGCACGAACAGGGCGAGCATCGAGAACGCATCCTGGCTTGGAGTGAGAACGGCGGCGACCACCGCCTCGACCAGTATAGCGTACCGCCGGTTCTTGCGCAGGGAACGATCGTCTACCACCCCGACCTTGGCGAGCAGCACGAGCACGACCGGCATCTCGAACGTCAGGCCGAAGGCGAGCAGGAAGAGGGCCACGAACGTGAAGTAGTCGCTGGCCCGGTTCTGGACGTTGAAGTACTCGCTCGTTGAAGGTGAGCAGAAAGGCGAGGCCACGCGGCAGCACGACCAGGTAGGCGAAGCGACGCCGCCGAGGAAGAGGGCGGAGCACGCGGCGACGACGGGCACGAAGTACCGCTTCTCGCTGGCCGTGAACGCCGGGCCGACGAAGGCCCAGAACTGGTAGATGAGGTACGGCGACACCATGATGAGCGCCGGCGATCACCCAGACCTTGAGGCTCACCATGAAGGGCTCGGCCGGGCTGAAGGTCGTGATCTCCTCCATGCCCGCCGGCAGCGGGCGCAGCAGCAGGTCGAAGAGCAGGTCGTCGAAGACGATCGCCACGCCCACGCCGACGGCGAGCGCGATGAGGCTGGCGAAGATGCGCTTGCGCAGCTCGTCGAGGTGTTCGAAGAGCGTCAGCTGCTCGTTGGGTCTGATGGGCATGGCCGCGCCGCTCAGACGCCTGGCGTCGCCGTCGGCACGGCGGCCTCGTCGCCGGCGTCTGGGTCGGCGATCTCCGTGGCGGTCGCCTCGGGACCGACCCACCCCTCGGTCATGCGGCCGACGTCGACCGGCCCGTCCGCGGCCTCCTCGACGACGGCGTCCTCGACCGGCGTCGTGGCGTCGTCCTCGAGCGCGGCCAGCACGTCCTGGTCCGTCCGCCCCTCGTCGACGACGTCGCCGACGAGGACCTCGTCGTCTGCGGCGTCGCCGGAGGACCCGACAGCCTCGTCCGGCGCCGGCCCGGCGCCGTCCGGCACGGCGGCGCCGGCCGCTACCGCCGCGCGCGGTCGCTGCCGGCGCCGTCCCGGCCGCCGCTTTGTCGGCGCCGGACTTGGCCGTCTCGGCGTCGATGTCGACCTTGAGGTCGCCCTTGACGTCCGCGAGGGTCTTCTTGACGCCCTTCATCTCACGTTCGATCTCGTCGACGCCGAACTCCTTGCGCGCCGAGTCCGAGGCCTTCTTGAACTCGCGCACGGTGCGACCCAGCGAGCGACCCATCTCGGGCAGGCGCTTGGGCCCGAAGACGAGCAAGGCGAGCACGAGGATGATGACGATCTCGGGGGCGCCGATGCTGGGCATGCGAGGACACTCCGGCCGCAGACAGGTCAGCTCATAGTAGGGAACGCCCGCGGTGAGGTCAACGCGGGTCGCCGGCTGGCCCGCCGTCCTGTACCCCGGGGGGGTACCGCTTGGACCGGGCTGTCCAAGGCGTCCCGAGGGGCATGGACAAAGCGGAGTCGCGGGGAAGAAAGTCCTGCAAAAACGGTCAAGCGCGGATTGTACATCAGGGCGCGTCGATGGTTGCGCCCGCGCTCGCCGCTTTGGTAGAGTACGCGGACGGTCGACTCCCGCCGCCCTCGGATCCTGGGCCGCGAGTCCACCCGACGATCCGCATGACGAGCGAATACCTCACCAACTGGCTGTACGCCTGGGCGTTCATCGTGTCCGGGGCCGCCCTCGTCGTGCTCATCCTGCTCTTCTCCAAGATCATCAACCCGCAGCACCCGACCCCGGAGAAGCTCGCCCACTACGAGTGCGGCATCCCGCCGGTGGGCTCGCCTTGGGCGCCGTTCGCCGTGCGCTACTACGTGTTCGCCCTGCTCTTCCTCGTGTTTGACGTGGAGGCGGTCTTCCTGTTCCCGTGGACGCTCGTGTTCCGCACGCTGGGCACGGCGGGGTTCGTCGAGATGGTGCTCTTCGTCGTCGTCCTCGCCTGGGGTCTGCTCTACGCCTGGCGCAAGGGGGCGTTGGAGTGGGCGTGAGCGACATGGTCCCCGACCGCCTCAAGATCGGCTACCCCAAGCTCGAGAAGATCCAGAACCCCAACGTCGTCACGACGACCGCCGACTTCATCTTCAGCTGGGCGCGGTCCAACTCGGTCTTCCCGTTCACGTACGGCCTCGCCTGCTGCGCGATCGAGATGCTCAGCTCGGGCTTCGCCCGCTTCGATGTCGCGCGCTACGGCATGGAGGTCTTCCGCCCCACGCCGCGCCAGTGCGACCTCATGATCGTCGCCGGCACGCGTCAACGAGAAGATGGCCCCGGTGCTCAAGCGCCTCTACGACCAGATGGCCGAGCCCAAGTGGGTCGTCTCCATGGGTGCCTGCGCGACCAGCGGCGGGCCCTTCTACGACGGCTACAACGTGGTCAACGGCGTCGACAAGGTCGTCCCCGTCGACGTGTACATCCCGGGCTGCCCGCCGCGCCCCGAGGCGCTCTTCCAGGGGCTGCTCGAGCTCCAGGGCAAGATCAGGCAGCACAGCTTCGCGCCCGTGCTCCCCGGCGCGCCGGAGGACGCGGGCTCGTGACGCTCGAGATCGGCACCGTGGACGTGACCATGGACGAGATCGCCGAGCGGCTCGCCGCGGCGTTCCCCGGCGAGCTCTCCGCCGTCAGCGTGCAGGAGCCCGACACGGTCGTCGCGCACCTTGAGCGCGACCAGGCTCAAGGACGTCGCGCGCCGTCTCAAGGAACTGCCGCAGCTCGCCTACGAGACCCTCAACTGGATCGCCGGGGTCGACCTCGGGGCGCAGCTCGAGAGCGTCTACCACGTGTACTCGTGGCGCACGAACACCTACCTCGAGCTCCACGTCGCGGTGCCGCGCGCCAAGGCCGAGCTCGACACCGTGACCGACGTCTGGCCGGCGCGCCGACTGGCACGAGCGCGAGGCCTGGGACATGATGGGCATCCGCTACCTGGGTCATCCCGACCTGCGCCGCATCCTGCTCAAGGACGACTTCGTCGGCCACCCGCTGCGCAAGGACTACGTCGACCTCGCCGAGAACCACCCGCATGCCTGACCACTTCGCCGCACCAGAGCCCGACGAGGCCGTCAAGCTCGCGCTGCGGCGCGTCCGCGAGACGACCGCCGTCGGCGAGGGGTCAGACATGGAGGGCCTCGAGTTCAACCAGGTCATCGTGAACATGGGGCCGCAGCACCCCTCCACTCACGGCGTGCTGCGGCTCGTCGTCACTCTCGACGGCGAGCTCGTCAAGGACGTCATCCCGGTCATCGGCTACCTGCACCGCTGCAAGGAGAAGCTCGCCGAGAAGCGGACGTACTACCAGTACATCCCGATCGTCGACCGCACCGAGTACCTGGCCAGCATGAACTGCGAGTGGGGCTACGTGATGACGGTCGAGAAGCTCATGGGCATCCGGCCGACGCGGCGGGCGGAGTTCATCCGCGTCATCGTCGGCGAACTCATGCGCATCGCCAGCCACCAGGTCGCGGTCGGCACCTTCGTCGCCGACCTCTCGCCTCTGGGCACGGCGATGGTCTTCTACATGTTCCGCGACCGCGAGCTCATCCTCGACCTCCTCGAGGAGGTCTCGGGCGCGCGCATGATGTTCAACTACCTCCGCTTCGGCGGCGTGCGCTACGACCTGCCCGCGGGCTGGGTCGACAAGTGCCGCGAGCTCATGAAGCGCATGCCGAAGCTCATCGACGAGTACGAGTCGCTGGTCGACGACAACGCGATCTTCCTGCAGCGCACCCAGGGCAAGGGCGTCATCACGCAGCAGGACATCGTCGACTACGGCATCACCGGCCCCAACGCGCGCGCCTCCGGCGTGCCGCTCGACCTGCGTCGCACGCGCCCCTACTCGGTCTACCCGGAGCTCGACTTCGAGGTCTGCACCGCCGCGCACGGCGACGTGTTCGACCGCTACAGGGTGCGCATGGAAGAGATGCGCGAGTCGGTCAAGATCGTCGAGCAGTGCCTCGACATGCTGCCGCGCGGGCCGGTCCAGCTCGGCTCGCTGCGCGCCCCGTACGTGATCACGCCGCCGCCGGGCTCGTGCTACGTCGGCCAGGAGAACCCGCGCGGCGAGTACGGCACCTACATCGTCTCGGACGGCTCGCGCTACCCGTACCGGCTCAAGTTCCGCGACCCCTGCTTCTGCAACCTGCAGCTCTTCCCCAAGCTCCTGAGCGGCAACAAGATCGCCGACGCGGTCGCGATCTCGGGGAGCATCGACCTCGTGCTCGGAGGGATCGACCGGTAGATGGACTGGGATCTCGTCATCGACATCGGCCGCCTGGTCGCCTGCGTCGTGGTGGCGTACATGGTCGTCTTCGTGGCGGCGCTCGCCAACATCGTCTTCGAGCGCCGCGCCCTCGCCTTCATGCAGGACCGCCACGGCCCCAACCGGGTGGGTCCGCACGGCATCTTCCAGAGCGTCGCCGACGCCTTCAAGATGATGGGCAAGGAGGACTTCCGTCCGGCGCTGGCCGACCCGGTCATCTTCACGCTGGCGCCGATCATGGTCATGATCGGCGCCGTCGCGGTCCAGCTCACCATGCCCTACACCAAGGGCTTCACGCCGGCCGCCCTCAACGTCGGTCTCATCTACATCGTCGCGGTGACCAGCTTCACGACCATGGCGATCCTGCTCGGCGGCTGGGCCTCGCACAACAAGTACTCGCTCGTCGGCGCTCTGCGTTCGGCGGCGCAGATGATCTCGTACGAGATCCCCATGATCCTCGCCCTGCTCGGCGTCGCCATGGCGGTCGGCTCGCTCAACCTCGACGTCGTGGTCGCCGCCCAGGCCGACTACGAGTGGCTCGCCTTCTACATGCCGTTCACCTTCATGCTCTACGTCATCGCCGCGATCGCCGAGCTCAACCGCGGGCCCGTTCGACCTGCCCGAGTCCGAGTCCGAGCTCGTGTCCGGCTACGGTACCGAGTACTCGGGCATGCGGTTCGGCATGTTCTTCCTCAACGAGTACGCCGGCATGACGATCATGTCGATGGTCGCCGTGACGCTCTTCCTCGGCGGCTGGCACGGCCCCTTCGAGGACCTGGTCGTCGTCGGCGGCGTCGCCGTCGTGCCCTTCATCTGGTTCATGCTGAAGACCTACGCCCTCGTCTTCGCCCTCGTCTGGGTGCGGCTCTCGCTGCCGCGCCTGCAGGTCGACCAGCTCATGGCGTTCGCCTGGAAGATCCTCATCCCGCTCGGTCTTCTCAACATCGCCGCTCACGGCCGCGGTCATCCTCTGGGTGCCGCGCTGGAAGTGGGGCCTGCTGATCTCCGGCTGGGTGGCGCTCGTCGCCTTCGTCGGCCTCTTCGACCCCATCCTCAAGTGGCGCCTTCGCAGACAGCGTCGAGCGTCTGCCGGTGGTGAGCTCGTAATGCTCGGCATGTTCAAAGCCATGCGCACGACGCTGCGCCACCTGCCGATGCGCAAGATCACCGTCCAGTATCCGGAGCAGCGCGACCGGCTGCCGGAGCGCAGCCGCGGGCTCTTCCGGGTGGTCATCGACCCCGCGAGCGGCGAGCCCCGCTGCCGCGCCTGCACGCTGTGCGAGACCAACTGCCCGGTGCAGGTGATCCGCGTCAACTACACGTCCAAGTACCAGCTCGCGGTGCCCAACGTCGCCAGCGTCGCGCACGCGCCGCCTCGAGGCGCAGCCCGACGTCGACCTCAAGAAGCTGCAGCCGGTCCTCGACGACTTCTACGAGCACGGCACCGGCCTCATCGCCATGCTGCAGAACACGCAGGAGGCGTACGGCTACCTGCCGCGCGTCGCGCTGCAGGAGATCTCGCTGCAGAGCGGCGTCTCGCTCTCGCAGATCTACGGCGTCGCCAGCTTCTACAACCAGTTCCGTCTGTCGCCGATCGGCAAGAACCTGATCGACGTCTGCCACGGCACCGCCTGCCACGTCGCCGGCGCGCAGCAGATCACCGAGGCCCTGGAGGAGGAGCTCGGTGTCGCCGACGGCAAGACGACCAGGGACATGCAGTTCACGCTCGGCTCGGTCGCCTGCATGGGCGCCTGCTCGCAGGCGCCGGTGATGCGCATCGGCGACCAGACCTACGGCAACCTCACCCCTGACAAGACGCGCAAGGCCATCCGCGACCTCATGGCAGCAGGTCGGGGCCCAGAAGGGGTGACCGGAGTCCCATGAGCGACGAGACCACAGTGAACGCGGCGCCCGGGCGGCGACGACCGGCCGCCGAGGCGCGCAACGTCAAGGTCGAGCCGGCCGGCGACGGTCGCCTGCGGGTGACCGTCTGCGCCGGCACCGCCTGCGTCTTCGCCGGCTCGCTGGCGGTCCACGACGCCTTCGTCGACGAGGTCGAGGCGGCCGGGCTCGGCGACAGGTCGCGGGTCTCGATCATCGGCTGCCACGGGCTCTGCTCGCAGGGCCCGCGTCGCGGTCGCTCGGACGACGTACGTTCTACGGCAACCTCAAGCCCCAGGACGTCAAGACGCGTCGTCGACGAGCACCTCAAGGGCGGCGTCGCCGGTCGAGAAGCTGCATGTACAAGGACCCCGAGACCGGCGAGGTCGTGCGCGACTGGCACGAGATCCGCTTCTACAAGGCAGCAGACGCGCATCGCGCTGCGCAACGTCGGCGTGATCGACCCCGAGAGCATCGACGAGTCGCATCGCGCGCGGCGGCTACGAGGCGGCGCGCATGGCGCTGCACCGAGAAGACGCCGGAGTGGGTCATCGAGGAGGTCACCGCCTCGGGCATCCGCGGTCGCGGCGGCGCCGGCTTCCCGACCGGGCGTCAAATGGAAGTTCGCCTCAAGAGCCCCGGCGACGAGAAGTACCTCATCTGCAACGGCGACGAGGGCGACCCCGGCGCGTTCATGGACGCCTCGATCATGGACGGCGACCCGCACGCCGTGATCGAGGGCATGATCATCGGCGGCTACGCCATCGGCGCGCACGAGGGCTACATCTACGTGCGCGCCGAGTACCCGCTCGCCGTCCGGCGCCTCACCAAGGCGATCGCCGACGCCGAGGAGCGCGGCTTCCTCGGCGACGACATCTTCGGCTCCGGCTGGCGCTTCCACCTGCACCTCAAGCACGGCGCCGGCGCCTTCGTCTGCGGCGAGGAGACCGCGCTGATCGCCTCGATCGAGGGCAAGCGCGGCATGCCGCGCACGCGGCCGCCGTTCCCGGCGGTCAGCGGCCTCTGGGGCAAGCCGACCAACATCAACAACGTCGAGACGCTGTCCAACATCCCCTGGATCATCACCCACGGCGCCGAGCGCGTACGCGGCCCTCGGCGCCGAGAAGAGCCGCGGCACCAAGGCCTTCTCGCTCGCCGGCAAGATCGTCAACGGCGGCCTCGCCGAGGTGCCGATGGGCTCGACGCTGCGCCACCTCATCTTCGACGTCGGCGGGGGCATCAAGGACGGCCGCGAGTTCAAGGCCGTGCAGCTCGGCGGCCCCTCCGGCGGCTGCCTGCCCGGCTCGCCTGCTCGAGACCACGATCGACTACGAGAGCCTCGCCGCGACCGGCGCCATCGTCGGCTCCGGCGGCATGGTCGTCGTCGACGACCAGACCTGCATGGTCGACCTGGCGCGCTTCTTCCTCGACTTCACCCAGAAGGAGAGCTGCGGCAAGTGCGTCCCCTGCCGCCTCGGCACCAAGCGCATGCTCGAGATCCTCGACCGCATCCGCGAGGGCGACGGTCGCGAGGGCGACATCGAGACCCTCGAGGAGCTGTCGCACTACATCATCGACGGCACGCTCTGCGCGCTCGGCGGCACCGCCCCCAACCCCGTGCTGACGACGATCAAGTACTTCCGCGACGAGTACGAGGCGCACGTCAACGAGAAGCGCTGCCCGGCGGGCAAGTGCAAGGCGCTGATCACGTACTGCATCGACGCCGAGACGTGCACGGGCTGCACGCTGTGCGCCAAGAAGTGCCCGACCAACTGCATCGCGGGCGAGAAGAAGCAGCCGCACGTGATCGACGTGGGCAACTGCATCAAGTGCGACACCTGCCGCCAGGTCTGCAAGTTCGACGCGGTCAAGGTGCGCTCGGGCATCGAGCAGGCCGCCGGCGTGGCCGGGGAGGCGTAAGAGGGCATGGCGACGACGGCTGAAGACCTCGCCCGCGCCCAGGCCCAGCGCCCGCGAGCAGATCGCCCTGACGATCGACGGCCAGGAGGTCCTCTGCGACCGCGGCGAGACGATCCTCGAGGCGGCGCAGCGAGTCGGCATCCACATCCCGACGCTGTGCCACGAGCCGCGCCTGCCGGCCACGGCCGCCTGCCGCGTCTGCCTCGTCGAGGTCGAGGGCGCGCGCAAGATGGCCCCGAGCTGCTCGACGGCGGCCGCCGAGGGCATGGTCGTGAACACGCAGAGCGAGAAGGTGCGCGCCATGCGCCACCTCTACCTCGAGCTGCTGCCTCAGCGACCACAACTCGTTCTGCACGCCGCCGTGTCGCGACGCCTGCCCGACGCACATCAAGATCCCGCAGTTCCTCGACTACATCGCGCACAAGGACTACAAGAACGGCGTCCGCAAGCTGCGCGAGGACCTGCCCTTCCCGTCGATCCTCGGGCGCGTCTGCCCGCGGCCCTGCGAGGGGCCGTGCCGTCGGCAGCTCGTCGAGCACCCCATCACGATCTGCTGGCTGCACCGCTTCATGGGCGACCAGTGCCTCGAGGAGCAGCAGACCGGCGAGCTGCTGCTGCCGGTCGAGCCCAAGGCCGACACCGGCAAGCGGATCGCCGTCGTCGGCGGCGGGCCCGCCGGCCTCGCCGCCGCCTTCTACGCCCGGCTCGAGGGGCACGCGGTCAAGGTCTTCGAGGCCCTGCCCAAGCCGGGCGGCATGCTGCGCTACGGCATCCCGAGCTACCGTCTGCCGCGCGACCTGCTCGACAAGGAGCTCAACATCCTGTGGCGCATGGGCGTCGAGCTGCAGGTCAACAGCCGCCTCGGGGTCGACTACCAGCTCGAGGACCTCTTCGACGAGGGCTACGACGCCGTCTTCCTCGCCCTCGGCGCCTTCAACTCCAACGAGATGGGCATCCCGGGCGAGGACGCCGACGGCGTCGTCACCGCGGTCGACTTCCTCGGCGAGCTCGAGATCAACGGCGCCGTGCACGTGGGCGACAAGGTCACCGTGATCGGCGGCGGCTTCACCGCCATGGACGCCTGCCGCACCTCGGTGCGCAAGGGCGCCAAGGAGGTCACCTGCCTCTACCGCCGCTCGCGCAAGGAGATGCCGGCCCACCACACCGAGGTCGATGAGGCCGAGGAGGAAGGCGTCAAGCTCCACCTGCTGGTCGCGCCCGTGCGCGTCCTCACCGACGACGCGAACAAGGTGACGGGCATCGAGGTGCAGCGCATGGAGCTCGGCGAGCCGGACGCCTCGGGCCGCCGCCGCCCGGTGCCGGTCGAGGGCTCCGAGTTCGTCGTCGAGTGCGACCAGGTCATCGCCGCGATCGGCCAGTACCCCAAGCTCGACGGCACCAGCGAGGAGCAGGGCGTCAAGCGCACGAGGTGGCGCACGGTCCAGGTCGACGACTGGACCTTCCAGACCGACGACCCGCGCGTGTTCGCCGGCGGCGACGTCGTGCTCGGCGCGCAGACCGTCATCCAGGCGGTCGCCCAGGGCAAGAAGGCGGCCTGGAGCATGGACGCCTACCTGCGCGGCGTCGACATGGCCGAGGTCTCCCGCCAGCTCGCCGAGCTCAAGGCGTCGCCCTTCATCGCCGCCCTGACGAACAAGACCGACCTCGACCCGCGCATCAGCCGCATGGCCGAGATCCCGCCGGTGTTCATCGACATGACGACCGACGTGTCGCAGCCGTCGCCGCCGGCCGAGATGCCCAAGCTCGAGCCCGAGGAGCGGAGGAGCAACTTCGAACAGATCGAGCTCGGCTTTGCCGAGGAGGAGGCGGTCCGCGGGGCCGAGCTGTGTCTCGACTGCTACTGTCCGGCGAACGGCAAGTGCGACCTGCAGCGGTACTCGATCGAGTACGAGGTCTTCAAGAACCGCTTCCACGGCGGCGACGCGCACGACTACCCCGCCGACTTCCGCCACGACTTCATCATGCGCGAGCCCAACCGCTGCATCAACTGCGGCCGCTGCGTGCGCGTCTGCCGGCTCGAGGTGGGCTCGAGCTGCTACGACAACATGGGCCGCGGGTTCGACACGATCGTCTCGACCGCCGACAACCTGCCCCTGCAGATCGTCGGCTGCGTCTCGTGCGGCAAGTGCGCCGAGACCTGCCCGACCGGCTCCATCGAGACCAACCCGCGCCTGCTCGCGCAGCTACGACCTCGATGAGAGCCGCTGCATGTTCTGCGGCGAGTGCGTCGAGGTCTGCCCGTACGACGCGCTCGAGCAGACCGACTTCTTCGAGCTCGCCGGCTACAGCCGCACGACGATGGCGCGCGAGTCGCTCTACGTGCGCGAGCCCGTCGCCGTCGACCCGCTGCGCGAGACGGTCACCGACCTCGTCCCGCACGTGCGCGACAGCGTCCTCGGCGAGGGCTGGGTCTGGGAGCCGATCCAGGACGACCCGGTCGACCTGAGCGGCAACGGCAACGGCAAGGGACCCAAGGGGGGCTGATGCCGGGCGGCGACTTCCATCCCTGGTTCTTCGTCATCATCGCGGCGTGGATCCTGGTCTGCGGGCTGGGCGTCGTGCTGTTCCGCAAGATCGTCTACAGCGCCGTGTCGATGGTCTTCTGCTTCCTCGGCGTCGCCGGGGCGTACGCCCTGCTCAACGCCGAGCTGGTGGCGATCATCCAGATCCTCGTCTACGTCGGCGCGATCTCGGTCGTCGTGCTCTTCGCGATCATGCTCACCGAGACGCAGGGCACCGAGTACAAGCTGTTCTTCAACCGGCAGAGCATCTTCGCCGCGCCGGTCGCCGTGGCGGCGGCGGTGGTGCTCACCGTCCTGCTCGTGTCGGGCGAGATCGCCGACGTCGGCGAGAAGTCGCAGAACCCCGGCCTGTATCGGCTGTCCGAGCTCCTCTTCAACCGCTACGTGTTCCCGTTCGAGCTCGTCTCGCTCGTGCTGCTCGGCGCCATGATCGGCGCCATCGTGCTGGCGCGCGCGGAAGGGGAGAAGCAGTGAGCCCGCTCGACTGGTGGCTGCTGCTCGCCGTGCTGCTGTTCTGCATCGGCGGCTTCGGCGTGCTCGCGCGGCGCAACACGATCCTCGTCGTGATGAGCCTCGAGCTCATGCTCAACGCGGTCAACATCGCCCTGGTCGCGACCGCGCAGTTCCGCGCCGGCAGCCCGGGCGCCGGCGTGCTCTTCTCGCTCTTCGTCATCACGCTCGCCGCCGCCGAGGTCACTGTCGGCCTGGCGATCGTGATCGCCAACTACCGCACCAAGCGCACCGTCCTGGCCGACCGGTTCGACGAGATGAAGGGCTGACGGAGGCGCGCGCGTGGAAGAGCACCGACTCCATGAAGATCGCCGTCGCGCTGATCGTGCTTCTGCCGCTGTTCGGCTTCGTCGTCACGCTGCTGTTCGGCAAGCGTATGGGGACGAAGGCGCACCTCATCCCGGTCGCCATGGTCACGGCCACGGCCGTGCTCTCGGTGTACGCCTTCGAGTGGGTCTTCCGCCACCAGGAGGAGCCGTTCGTCTGGGACGCCTTCTCGTGGATCGTCGCCGGCCGCTTGGAGGTCGCGTGGGGCTTCCAGGTCGACACGCTGACGGGGATCATGCTGCTCGTCGTCGGCATCATCGGCATGCTCGTCCACTACTACTCGATCGGCTACATGCACGGCGACGGGGGCTACTACCGCTTCTTCGCCTACCTCAACCTGTTCATGTTCGCGATGTTCGTGCTGATCCTCGCGAACAGCTACCTGCTCGTGTTTCTGGGCTGGGAGGGCGTCGGTCTCTGCTCGTATCTGCTGATCGCCTTCTGGTTCCCCAAGAAGAGCGCCAGTCAGGCGGGCAAGAAGGCCTTCCTCGTCAACCGCGTCGGCGACTTCGGCTTCACGCTCGGCATGTTCCTGATCTTCGTCACCTTCTCGACGCTGCAGTTCGCGGGTGTGTTCGAACAGGCGGAGAGCGGCGAGGTCGCGTCCGGCACCATGACCTGGATCTGCCTGCTGCTCTTCGTCGGCGCGGTCGGCAAGAGCGCCCAGTTCCCGCTGCACGTCTGGCTTCCCGACGCCATGGAGGGTCCCACCCCGGTCAGCGCCCTGATCCACGCCGCCACCATGGTCAACGCCGGCGTGTACATGGTGGCGCGCTCGTACCCGCTGTTCGCGCAGTCCGACACGGCGATGCTCGTCGTCATGATCGTCGGCACGTTCACGGCGATCTACTCGGCGTACATCGCGATCACCCAGAACGACATCAAGAAGGTGATCGCGTACTCGACGGTCTCGTCGCTGGGCTTCATGTTCATGGCGCTCGGCGCCGGGGCGTGGGCGGCCGGCATCTTCTACCTGTTCGTGCACGGCTTCTTCAAGGGCCTGCTCTTCCTCTGCTCGGGCTCGGTGATCCACGCCATGGGCGGCGAGCAGGACATGCGCAAGATGGGCGGGCTGCGCAAGCGCATCCCGATCACCTTCTGGACGATGCTGATCGGCGCCGATCGCGCTCATCGGCGTGTTCCCGTTCGCGGGCTTCTGGGCCAAGGACGAGATCCTCGCCGCCGACTTCGAGCACGGCTACTACGTGGTCTGGGCGGTCGGCATCGTGACCGCCTTCCTCACCGCGGTCTTCGCCTTCCGCCTCATCTTCATGACCTTCTTCGGCGAGAGCCGCGCCGCCGAGGAGGTGCAGGCGCCACATCCACGAGTCGCCGAAGGTGATGACGCTGCCGCTCGTGCTGCTGGCGATCCCGTCGGCGGCTCTCGGCCTGCTCGCCGGCTGGCCGCCGGAGAGCGGCTGGATCCACGACTTCCTCGAGCCGGTGTTCTTCGACGTCGAGCACGCGGAGTTCGCAGTGGCTCGGCGACGGCGGCGCCCTCATGGTGTTCTCGCTCGCCGTCGCGCTGCTCGGCGTCTACCGTCGCCTACGTGATGTACGTCCAGCGGACTCGAGCTGCCCGGCAAGCTGGCGGCGCGCGTGCCGTGGGCGTATCAGGCGTCGCTGCGCAAGATGTACATGGACGAGGTCTACGAGGTGGTGCCGATCCGCAGCACGATCGCCTTCTCACGCTGGCTGTGGACCGCGTTCGACGTCAAGGTCATCGACGGCGCCGTGAACGGGCTGGCGCGGCTCTGGGGCTGGGCGGGGACGACGCTGCGCCCGCTGCAGACGGGCCGCGTGCAGAACTACGCCTTCGGCATCTTCGCCGGCATGCTTGCGCTGGTCGTCGTCGTCGGCTGGGTCTGGGGTGTCTGAGAGCATGAGCTGGCAGGACCAGATCGGCTTCCCGATCCTCTCGGCGATCACCTACCTGCCGCTGGCGGGCGTGCTGCTGATCCTCGCGATCGACTGGGTGCGCCGCCGCGCGGCCAAGCTGGGCGCGGACGGCGCGATCGAGGGCGCGACCGCGCGGCAGAGCTGGTGGCCGACCACCTACAAGGTCATCTCCCTGGCCGTCACCCTGGCGGCCTTCGGTCTCGCCGCCTGGATGCTGTTCGCCTTCGACAAGAAGAGCGCCGACCTGCAGTTCGTCGAGGACGTGATGTGGGTGCAGCGCTTCAACATCCACTACTCGTTCGGCATCGACGGCATCGCCGCCCTGATGGTGTTCCTCACGACGCTGCTGGGCTTCATCGTCATCATCGGCAGCTGGAACTACGTCAAGGACCGCGAGATGGGCTTCTTCATCTCGCTCCTCCTGCTGCAGACCGGCATGACCGGCGTCTTCTGCGCCACCGACCTCTTCCTGTTCTACGTGTTCTGGGAGGCCATGCTCCTGCCGATGTACTTCATCATCGGGATCTGGGGCGGGCCGCGGAAGATCTACGCCGCCATCAAGTTCTTCCTCTTCACCCTGGTCGGCAGCCTGCTCATGCTCGTCGCCATCGTCGTCGTCGTGTGGTACGTGCAGAAGCACGGCGGCGGGCTCACCTTCGACATCCGCGCCCTGAGCGACTTCGTGTATCCGTACCACCTGCAGTTCTGGGCGTTCGCCGCCTTCTTCCTGGCCTTCGCCATCAAGGTGCCGATGTTCCCGCTGCACACCTGGCTGCCCGACGCCCACGTGGAGGCGCCGACGGCGGGCTCGGTGATCCTCGCGGGCGTGCTGCTGAAGATGGGCGCCTACGGCATGCTGCGCTTCTGCCTGCCGTTCTTCCCTGACGCCGCCGTCGACTTCGTGCCCTTCGTCGCCGTGCTCTCGGTCGTCGCCATCCTGTACGGCGCGGCCGTGTCGCTCGTGCAGAAGGACCTCAAGAAGCTCGTCGCCTACTCGAGCGTCAGCCACATGGGGTTCGTCACGGCGGGCATCTTCGCCTCGATCGCGGTCGCCGACAACGCCGCCGGCATGGAGGGCGCGATCCTCGTCATGCTCAGCCACGGCATCCTCACGGGCGCCCTCTTCCTCCTCGTCGGCTACCTCTACGAGCGCACCCACACGCGGCAGATCGCCGAGATGGGCATGCTGGCCACGCCGCTTCCCGTGTTCGCCGGCTTCTTCCTGTTCTTCAGCCTGGGCTCGCTGGGGCTTCCGGGGCTCAGCGGGTTCGTCGGCGAGTTCCTCAGCCTGCTCGGGCTGTTCGAGTACTCGCGTACGCTGGCGGCGATCGGCGCCCTCGGCGTGATCCTCGCCGCCTGCTACCTGCTGTGGATGTACCAGCGGGTGGCGTTCAACGACCGCGGCGACGAGGCCGTGACGCCGGGGTTCTCGCTGCGCGACTTCAGCGCCCGCGAGATCGTCTCGCTCCTGCCGCTCGTCGTCTTCGCCGTGTGGATCGGCGTCTACCCGAACACCTTCCTCGACTTCCTGCACGCCCCGGTCCAGCACATCCTCGACCAGGTCGCGCCGTCGCTCGAGAGCGCCCAGGGCGGCGCGCTCGCCCAGTTGATGGACGCCGCCAGGGGGCTGTTCTAGATGCCGAACAACACCATCACCGTGATCCTCCCCGGCATCGTGCTCGCCGGTGCGGCGCTGCTCGTCTTTCTCGTCGACATGTTCGTCCGCCGCAAGGAGATCCTCGCCTGGGTCGCCGCCGCCGGCCTCGTCGCCGCGGCGGCGGTCGCCGTCGGGCAGTGGCTGCGGATCGACGGCGCCTCGCTTGCCGACTTCATCAACGGGAGAGGCTCGTCGCTCTTCGCCGGGCGTGAAGCCGAGGCCGGTTTCGGCGCCATGGTGGCGCTCGACAAGTACGCCCTCTTCTGCACGCTCCTCTTCTGCGTCGTCGGCGTGCTCACCATCATGCTCGCCGACGCCTACATGAAGAAGCGCCGCGAGGCGATGGGCGAGTTCTACGGGCTGCTCCTGCTCGTCATCGCCGGCATGTACGGCATGGCGGTCTCGATCGACGTGATCGCCTTCTTCGTCGCCTTCGAGCTCATGTCACTGCCCACCTACGTCCTTGCCGGCTTCCTCCGCGGCGACGAGCGCTCGGGCGAGGCGTCGGTGAAGTACTTCGTCAACGGCGCCTTCGCGTCGGCGATCCTGCTCTTCGGCCTCGCCCTGCTCTACGCCGCCACCGGGCAGACCAACTACGCGAGCATCGCCGCCAGCCTCAGCGACCTGGGTCCGGACGCCGAGAGCGGCCTCACCATCGTCGCCATGGTGCTCATCGTCGTCGGCTTCGGCTTCAAGGTCTCCGCCGTGCCGTTCCACAGCTGGGCCCCCGACGTGTACGAGGGCGCGCCGACCCCCGTGACCGCGTTCATGTCGGTCGGGGTCAAGGCCGGCGCCTTCGTCGGTTTTCTCAAGCTGTTCACGGTCGCCGCCGTCGAGACGGCCGACATCTGGACCGCGGCGCTCATCGTGCTCGCCGTGCTCACGATGGTGGTCGGGAACCTCCTCGCCCTGCCGCAGCGCAACCTCAAGCGCATGCTCGCCTACTCGAGCGTCGCGCACGCCGGCTACCTGCTGCTCGGCCTGATCGCCGTCGGGCGGTCGGGAGACTCGACAGGTTCGAGCGCCGTGCTCTTCTACCTGGGCGCCTACGCCTTCATGAACATCGGCGCCTTCGGCATCCTCGTCTGGATCCGCGACCGGCGCCGCTTCTCCTACACGCTCGACGAGATGGCCGGGCTGGGGCGCACCATGCCCTGGGCGGCCATCGCCATGACACTGTTCATGGTCTCGCTCACGGGCATCCCGCCGACGGTGGGTTTCTGGGGCAAGTTCTACCTGTTCACCGCGGTCGTCGACGCCGGTCTCACGTGGCTGGCCATCGTCGCCGTGATCATGAGCTCCGTCTCGGCCTACTACTACCTGCGCGTCGTCTGGTACATGTACTTCCGCGAGGCGCCGGAGGGCGCCGTGGTCGAGGCCGACGAAGCCGGCCCCGCACTCGGCGCCGGCGCGGCCGTCGCCCTGGCGGCGCTCGGCGTGCTGCTGCTGGGGCTGTACCCGTCACCGCTCATCAGCGCCGCGCAGGGAGCCCTGCGCGTCATCCTCGGCGGCTGAGCGGACGCGTGGGCGGGAGCCGCCCGCGTCGGACGGTCCGCTCCGTCCGCGTCCGCACTGGTCCGTGCAGGCCCGTGCTCGCCCGGCGCATGGGCGACGGCTAGGTCCTCGAGTTCGCCGCCGCTGACCCCGATCTGGCTCGCAGCGTCATCTGCCAGCGCACCGCCACCGGGCGGCCGCGGAACTCCCGGCGCGCGCGCATGGCGCGCCCCCTGATGACGTCAGGCGGTACCTTCTCGGGCATGGCGCTCGCGTCGGTCCCAGGGCGATCCCCGTACTCGTAGAACGCCACGCGCCTGAAGCCGACCGCTCTGAGCATGTCCAGGGTGTCCTCGAAATCGCCGATGCGGACGCGCCGGCACTGCGCGACATCTGGCGCGGGCCGGCCTATGCCGAGTTTCGCAAGGACTATCGGGCGGGTGCCGTGGCGGAGTGTCGCGACTGCCATACAAGCCGCCTTCGTGCCCGCCGAGCCCGTGGCGGCCATTGATCTGTCTGCGGGCATTCACGCGCAGCTGCTTCACGGCTGGCATCCGCCGGACGGTTCGCCGTTCCTCTGGGCGAAGCGGATCGCGGCGCTCGAACTGGCCCGACCGGCTGGCAGCCGGTCGCTGCACGTCGAAGGATGGGTGCCCGCGCTCGCCGGCAGCGTGCGCGTGCAGATCGACGGGGTGGCGGTGGGCGAGCTGCGCAGCATAGGCACCGCGGGCGGAAGCGTGCAGGCCGATCTGCCGGTGCCGAACTGCGACCGCAAGATGGCCACAGTTGTTCTGCAGACCGACCGACCGCTGGTGCCTTTTAGGGTGGGTTTCAGGCAGCGATGTGCGGGAACTCGGCTTTGCGGTCAGGCAGATCGCTTTGCGCTGACCGATGAACGTCCGCGATCTCTTGGCTCTCCTGCGAGCACCGGTCTGCGCCGGAAGACTCGGCCTGCTGCGTGCCGCAGTGGCACTGGGCGAGGCGGGAAGAAGCGGCCCGGCACGTCCCCTGCTGCGGGCAACGTGGGCGCCGGGCGTTAGTGTCGTCATCCCGGAGCGCGGCACGCCGCTGTTGCTGAAGCGAGCGCTCGTCCATCTTCGGGCAGCGCTGGCCCGGATCGCCGAACCGTGGGAAGTCATCGTCGTCGTCAACGGCGAGCCCGCACGCACCTATGCGGATCTGCGGGCGGGCTTCCCCGAGGTTCGATGGCTCTTTCACAACAGGCCCTCGGATTTGGCGGCGCTCTGGAACGCGGCCTTGCAGCAGCCCGCTTTGGCGGGGTCTACCTGCACAACAGCGACATGGCGCTGGAAGAGAACGCGCTCGGGACGCTGCTTCCATGGAGGGCAGCGCATGTCTTCGCCATCGCGTCGCAGATCTTCTTCGATGATCCGCAGAAGCGCCGCGAGGAAACCGGCTGGGGCGACCTCCGCCTGCGCGCCGGTCGCGCCGAGCTCTTCGATCGCACGCCGGAGCCTGACGGACTGGTCCGAGGCGGTCTGTATGCCGGCGGCGGTCTCGCTATTCGACGCCGCGCTGCTGAAATGCTTCGCTGCAGGCACGAGGAGCTACGCGCCCTTCTACTGGGAAGACGTGGACTGGGGCGTGCAGGCGTGGCGCAATGGCCTCGAGGTGCTGTTCCACCCGGGCTCGGTCGCCTGGCATCGCCACCGGGCCACGATCTCCCGCTGCTACCCCGCCGACGAGGTCGAGCGCATCGTCGCGCGCAACGGTGTGCTGTTCGAACTTCGAGACTTTCCCGTCGAGTGGCCGGTGCTTCAAAGGGCCGCACGGGCCGATAACGCCACCACGAAGGAACTGGCGGCGCCGACCTCCCTCGCCGAGATCCGGACAGTCCGGCAGGCTCGGCGCCGGGTTCCATTCCCCAACATCGACGTCGAACGGACGACCCGTCGCTACTACGGCCGTCCCGCGACGCCCGACGGCCGTCCCCGGTGCTCGTCGTCAGTCCCTCCATCGACCTGCCGCGGCAAGACGAGCGCGCGGCGCACCTGGCGACTGTGCGAGGACCTGCGCGATAACTGCCGTTACATTCTGCTGAGCGACGAGTCGGTGGCACGTGTCCTCAGCGACACCGAACGGATTGGTCCCTTCGAGAGCGTGCACCTAGTCGGCAAATGGCCGGAGGGATCGACGGATCGCGGCGGTCGCAGCCTGTCGCGCGAACGGGCGGCGGCGGAGCTCGATCGACTCGTCGCCGTGCACCGTCCTGACTGGGTGCAGGTGGCGTATTTCGACCCGCTGGCGCGAAGGATAGGAGACCGAACGCCACCGACGCCTTGCCGGGAACAGCATAGCACGTCGTGACTTACGCGGACCGACGGAAAGCTGGAGGTGATCAGGGGCCGCTGGCGGGCCCGCGAGCGGGTGTTTCGCGATAGGTCGGCTAGGGCGCATCGCGTACCAGCGACCGCAGGCACGCACCTGCCCCGCGTCGTACGCGGCGGGCGGTGGACGGCCGGGGTTACCAAGCGATGCGCTGATCGAACTCGTAGTCCGGTGCCGGCTTGGCATGGGGGTCGCAGTCACCCGCCCCAGCATTGGGCAGGCCCCATCGCGGTGGCGCGGTGGGTTGGCGCCGAGGCCCGCAAGATCGCGCGTACGGCCGCGGGATCGGTGAGCAAAGCGATGATGCGCATTTCGGCGCCACACAGGGGACACACAAGCGGGAACACTTCGCAGATGCGGGCGAGTAGCAGCGCCCAGGCGTAACGGGCAGCGCGACGATGGGCCGGTTTGGCGGCGGGCGGATCGGGCGGCTGTGCCGGGGGGGGGGCGCGGCGATCGGCGCCAGCGCGGTGACCACAGGCCGTAGTGGTGAGTTGGGCGCGAGGGGGGCGAAGTCAGGGTGGCGCGAACATCGGCTTCCCTCAGGTTGACAGTCAGCTTTCAGGAACATCGACAGGCGGCTCAGGGTTGGAAGTACCAGTTCGCCGATGGAGGAAGCAGTCGTTCGAGGTTCGTCAGTGGGCCTTGACGTTCGCAAGGTCAGCGGCACATCCATAAACGGTCATTGAGCAGGCGAGATCGGCGCCGGGCCGATGACTGCTATGTGGCAGACACCGAGCGTCGAGGCCGTGGCGACGACCGGCAGCAACCGCTGCATTGCGGAAGTTGACGACGCTGCGCCAAACGTCGGTAAGGGGTCCGGAAGGAGCGATATGGGACCGGGTCGTTCTGCCGAACTGGCGGCGAGCCCGTTTAAGTTTTTTTTCATTTCAAGAGGTCATTCAAGCAGAGGAAAAGTCGGGGACATTACACTTCTTGAAAATGCCTGTGTGTCTGGGACCGGGTGTTACATTTCTTCATTTTTCCATCACCAGCGTGTGTTGATGCGCCGCAACGCGCGGCGCGACCCCCGCGTGTCGTCGGCGCGCGGCGGGATCTCCGGGGTGCTTCGGGTTCTCTCTGCCCGAGATGGATTAGGATGGCGGCCACGAGTGCCGCCGGCCCTGCCCGGAGAGCGCCTGCGCGCGCATGATCCGCGGATGTCACCCGCTCTGCCGTTTCGTGCGACGCGGGTCGCGCGGGGTGTCCCCGAGCGCTCGATGGATGACTGGGGAAGACCAAAAGAACGAAGAAAACCATAAAAAACAAAGTGATGAATTCCTTGAAATAATGAAGACTGTTGACAAGAACATAGTACCTTTAATGACAAAAGAAGGGTATAAAGAGGCGTCGAGTAATCAGTTCAACATTGTGAGTACGAAAATATGTTCCAAAAATAATTATACAGCACAAGTTACAGACATTTATTTTGGCAAAAATTTGTATGAAGATTTTATAGATACTGATAATGTAAAATATCTTTACGCAGTTAGATATAATTTTATATCCTCTGATGGTAAAACAATACAAGCAGATATAGGCAAAGGAGTTGTAGAGCTGGCAAAAGAAGACGGTAAGTGGAAAGTGTGTTCGTTTGATATACTTCAATTACCCAAATTAAATAAGTAGTTAATGAACAGTGACAGTTTATTGGATTCATTTAAAGATTGTCATAATATCAACAGTTCTCTTTAACATAGCCAAACTTAATAGAGGATTTTAGTGAAAAAGAATAACTTGGATATGTCGAATTTGTAAAATATTATACAGCAACTATAAAATAAATAAGTTAGAAGGTAGGGAGAAACGTGAGTGTACTAAATAATGCTCCAACATTGGAAAATGATAATATCATATTACTTCAACCAATAAAAAAAGATATTGATAAGTAAACCCATACCAATTAAGATTTGGGCTTTAGTTGCTTTTTAGTCCGTTGTACTACTCAGGCATAATTTTGCAAGAAGTGTAATTAAATTAATCCTATAAAATTAAAGAATGGTTAACATACTCTGAGAGTAATCTCGGAGTTTTATTATTGTGTAAATTTAAAAGGATAATTATGAATGTATATAGAATTAAACTAAAAACAAAAGTTTACTTATAATCTTTTGTTTTACATATCAATTATTAAAAACGAATGACTCATTAATAATCTTGGGAGGTGGAATCTTTGAATTATGATTTAGAAATTTATGTACCTACTAAATCAGAAAGTGAATATATCGGAAAAAATCTGCTTGAATATAACCTTGGTGTGATACCATTGGAACAGCAAGAACCTTTTATTGAAATAAACAGATGTATAAAGAATAGTGATGGAGACGTTATTGGAGGTATTCTAGCAACATCAGCATTATGGCATATTTTACATATAGATACTCTGTGGGTTAATCAAGCGTTTAGAGGAAATAAAATAGCATCGATACTTATACAAGATGTTGAGGAATATGCCAAAAGGTTGGGGTGCCATCTTTCTTATCTCGAAACCTACGATTTTCAAGCGAAAGAGTTTTATATTAATAATGGTTATAAAATATTTGGGGACGTGGAAGATTTCCCGAAAGGGCATACATGTTATTTCTTATCCAAAATATTATGAGCATAACCTTTAATGAACAAGTTTCCTAAAGTCCGTCATAAATAACTGTAAGAATAACTAAAGACATCATATAAACTGGACATGTTATGTCTATAATCGGAAGTGAAAAAAAGTGTAAAACTACTAAACAAATCAGATAACTTACCCAATATTATTTATCAATTCACTCATATTGCTAGTTATATATTTATATAATTTACAGTAGTAGTATTTATATGAGGAAGGCTATATTAGCTTTATGTATATATAAGTTAAGTAGGTGTGCAGGTAGGTAAACAAGAAGGGTAAGGAGGATAGTGTTATGTTAGAAGGGAAATGTCCAATTACAGGAAGAACAAGCAAAGGTGTACCAGGTGGGGGAACAACTAATGAGTATTGGTGGCCAAAGCAGCTTAAGCTTAATGTTCTTCGTCAAAACTCGGAATTAAGCAATCCTATGTCTAAAGGTTTTAACTATGCTGCAGGAATTTAAAAAATTAGATTATTATGAACTAAAGAATGATTTATATAAGTTGATGACAGATTCTAAGGAATGGTGGCCGGCTGATTATGGTCACTATGGACCATTCTTTATTCGTATGGCTTGGCATAGTGCTGGAACTTATAGAGTTGGTGATGGTAGAGGAGGTGGAGGGCAAGGATTGCAACGTTTTCCACCACTTAATAGCTGGCCAGATAATATAAATTTAGATAAAGCACGTCGTTTACTTTGGCCAATTAAAAAGAAATATGGAAATAAAATATATTGGGCTGACCTTATAGTATGACAGGCAACTCGCATTAGAATCTATGGGACTCAAGACAATTGGTTTTGGTGGTGGCAGAGTGGATGTTTGGGAACCACAGGAATATTTACTGGGGTAGTGAGAGAGTTGGCTTGGAAATGAGCGTAATAAAAATGATAAAGACTTGAAATCCTCTTGCTGCTGTACAAATAGGGCTTAATTTATGTAAACCCGGAAGTACCAAATGGAAACCCTGACCCTAAGGAATCAGCCAATGATGTAAGGGTACATTCTCTCGTATGGCAATGAATGATGAGGACCTTGTTGCTCTTGTAGCAGATGGACATACTTTTGGTAAATGTCATTGTGCTGCATCACCTACCTATGTTGGACCAGGCCAGAAGCTGCACCTATCCGCTGCAAGGGTTTAGGTGGCAAAATAGCTATAAAACTGGTAAGAGCCGCAAATTTCATAGGTAATGGGCTTGAAAGTGCATGGAAATCAGAGCCTATAAAATCGACAATGGGTTACTTGAAAACATTATTTAAATATGAGTCGGAATTAATGAAAAGTCCTGCAGCAGCATCCAATGGTTAGCTAAAGATGCAGATGAAGAGGATATGGTAGTTGATGCTTATGATCCATTAAAAAAGCATAGACCTATGATGACCACAGCAGATTTATCACTTATTTATGATCCTACTTACAAATTGATAGCAAAGGATTATCTAGGAAATTCAGAAAAATTTCTGAGGTTTTTGCCAGAGGCTTTAGGTTTAGATTAACCCATAGAGATATGGGACCAATATCAAGGTATCTGGGACCAGGAGTTCCAACCGAAAGCTTTATTTGGCAGACCCAGTGCCAAAAGTTAACTATAAATTGATTAATAAAAGAATGTTTTAGGACTTAAGATAAAGATTTTAGATTAGGCTTGTCAGAATGAGAACCGTTATAACAGCTTTAAATCAGCATCAACATTTCGTGGCTCAGATAGGCGTGAAGAAGAAATGAGGCAAAAATACGCCTAAAGCCACAAATACATGGCAAATTAATGAGCCGGAAAGGCTTGCCAAGGTTTTAAATACACTAGAAAGAATTCAAATGAGTTTTAATAGGTCACATTCAAAGGGTAAGAAGGTTTCTTTAGCTGATATTATTGTATTAGGTGGATGTGTTGGTATTGAACAAGCTGCAAAAAATGCAGTTAACAGTAACATGAACTGTTTCTTTTACTCCAGGATGAATGATGCAACTCAAGAACAAACAGATATAAATTCATTTAGTGTTCTTGAACCTAAGGCAGATGGATTTAGAAACTATATAAAAGATAAATATGCAGTAGCATCAGAAGAACGTCAATTGATAGAGCACAATTATTAACCAAACGCATTCCTGAAATTATATTGGTGGTATGCGTGTGTTGAACATGAATTATAAACAATCAGAGGATGGGGTGTTATACAAATAGGGAAGAATGTCTTACAAATGATTTTTTGTAAACCTTCTTGATATTAATACCCAGTGGAAGGCGTCACCCTGAAAGTACGGAAAAATTTATAGGTTTTGATAGAGAAACAGAAAGCGGAAGAGTGGGACAGCAACAAGAGTTGATCTTATATTTGGATCAAATGCACAACTGCGCGCAGTTGCTGAGGTATATGCATCTAATGGCAATGAGGAAAAGTTCATACAAGATTTTGTAGCTGCATGGAATAAGGTAATGAATGCAGAC
>CAVPRQ010000015.1:0-199922 GCA_963707855.1 uncultured Thermoleophilia bacterium | reverse complement strand
GGGCCCGAGCTTCCTCAACATCCTCGCCCCCTGTCCGCGCGGCTGGCGCTCCGACGGCGCTGACAGCATCGACCTCGCACGCGAAGCCGTGAACACCTGCTACTGGCCGCTGTTCGAGGTCGAGGACGGCGAGTACCGCCTCACCTACCGGCCCAAGGTCAAGGCCGACCTCATCCCCTGGCTCAAGCGCCAGGGGCGCTTCGCCCACCTCTTCAAGCCGGGCAACGAGGACACCCTGGAGAACCTCCAGGCCTGGGTGGACCACGAATGGGAGAAGCTCCTCAAGAAGTGCGGCGAGCCCGAGCAGACCATCTGGGAGGAGCAGCTCGAGGCGCACGGCTGCATGTTCGTGCCCGAGAGCCAGCGGTAGAAGCGTGCGACCGCGGTGAGCCGCAAGGACCGCCGACGTATGATGGCGGCGGCTACCAGCTGAACGACGGACGGGGCGGGCCTCACGGCCCGCCCCGTCCGTGTCCCTACCCCGTGAGTCCGCGCAGGTAGTACACCCAGAAGCCGGGCACCTCGCGCAGCCAGAGGCGGGGCGTCTCCTTGATGCGCCGCGTCTCCTCGGCCGGCACGGTGAAGACCTCCTGCCCCTGCCGGCGGTAGGCGAGCTTGACGCGCGGCAGGTGATACGCGTTGCTGACGGCGAGCACCCGGTCGATGCCCTGCGCCGCGAAGAGCCGCACGGTGTTCGCGACCGTGGCCTCCGTGTTCACGCCCCGCGAGTCGACCTCGATGGCGGTCGCGGGCACGCCCCGGTCGATCGCCATGTCGCGCATCACCAGCGCCTCGTCGTACCCGCTGTCGCCCACCGCGCCGGACATCACGAGCCGGTCCACGAGGCCTTCGCGATACAGCTCGCACGCCGTGTCCACACGCCAGGTCAGCGTGGAGGACGGGACGCCCCCCGGATGCACCTGAGCGCCGAAGACGACGGCGACGTCCGCCGGCCGGCGGTAGTCCGTCGTGCCGAAGAAGACGATCTGCGCGAGCGGGAAGAGGAAGACGCAGGCGGCGACAGTCAGCAGGACGGCGGCGCCACGGACGGGCGCCGGCGGGCGCGCGGCGGGCGCAGCCGGCCCGCGCGCCGTCGCCCACGCGCACCACGCCATCAGCGCGGCGAGGGGCAGCGACAGCGGAAGCGGGACGCGCGGGTCGATGTCGCCGGCCGCCCACACGCGGTAGAAGGTGAAGACGTTCAGCAGGGCGACGAGCGCAAGGGCGACGAAGACGGCGACCGTGAGCGTGCGCCGCCGGCCGCCGGCAGCCGGACGCACGCCGTGAGCGAGGAGCACGAGGCCGGCGAGCGCCAGCAGGGCCGCCCCGAGGAACTCCGGACCCGGCACACCACCGGCGTCGAACAGCCACAGCGATTCCTGCGACCCGTCGTGGCGCAGAGAGCCGACCAACCCGGCGACCAGGAAGAGGCCCAGGAAGAGCGACAGGCCGCGGACGATGGACGTCCAGAGCCAGCCCAGGCCGCGCACTCCAGTCGTCTCGGACGCGACCGGCCGCGGCGTCGATACTGAGGCCCCGACGGCATCCATGGCCGCGACTCTACCACCGCGGGACCGGTGGACTCAGGAAGGCTCCGCCACGTCGTAGCGCAGCCTGGTCACGTCGCCCGTCGAGGCGCTTCGCCTCGACGAGGCGCAGCGCCACTGGCGCGGCCGGCGCAGCCGAGACGTCGCCTGCCGCAGTCGCCAAGTCGCGCCGGCACGCCGGCGGACGCGAGCGAGCCGGTTGAAGGTGTGCTCCTCGGCGCCGCCGACGAGGACCGGGTAGACCATGAGACTGATCTCGTGCACGAGGCCGGCGGCGAGGAGTGCGCCGGAGAGCGCGCCGCCGCTGTCGACGCGTACGCGCGTGACACCGCGTTCGGCGGCGAGGAGCTCGAGGGCGGCGCGCAGGTCGACGCGCTCGTCGCCGACGACGAGCGCGTCGCACCCGGCGCGCCGTACCTCCTCGACGTATTCCGCCGGCGTCGCGCGGCTCACGAGCGCCAGCGGGTCGCGCCAGAACTGCGTGAACTGCTTGAGCCAGCGCCAGTTGTGCACACGGCCGCGCGAGTCGACCACGGCGAGCAGATGCGCGTTCGACGGCCCCACCTCCGGCGCCGGCGACGACGGGTCGTCGGGCACGTATTCCGGCGCCAGGACGATCGTGTCGGCCCCGGTCAGCATGCAGTCGGCGCCCCAGTCGGCGACGGCACCGTAGAACTGGCCCATGTCGACCTCGAAGCCGATGGTGCGGCCGTCGGCGCTGACGGCGGTGTGGATGAGGACTCGTGGCAGCACCGGCTCCTCCTCGAGACGCTGCGTGCGAGCGCCGTAGTCTACCATCGTGCGCCGCCTCACCACCGGCTGATACGCTTCCGGCGAGCCACCCTACTCTGGAGGAACCGCCGTGCGAGAGGTCACCGTCGCCGCCGTCCAGTTCGCCTGCGTCCCCGACCCTGCCGCCAACGTCGCGACCGCCGAGCGCCTCGTGCGCGAGGCGGCCGCGCAAGGCGCGCAGGTCGTCTGCCTGCAGGAGCTCTTCGAGACACAGTACTTCTGCACGCGCGAGGACCCCTCGCTGTTCGATCTCGCGCGACCCCTCGAGGGTCATCCCACGGTCGCGCTCTTCCAGGGCCTCTGTCGCGAGCTGGGCGTCGTCGTCCCGGTGAGCTTCTTCGAGAACGCGGGGCGAGTCTTCTTCAACACCGCGGCCATCGTCGACGCCGACGGCTCGCTCCTGGGCATCTACCGCAAGAGCCACATCCCGGACGACCCCGGCTACCTCGAGAAGTACTACTTCAGCCCGGGGGACACGGGCTTCAGGGTCTGGGACACGCGCCACGGGCGCATCGGCGTCGGTATCTGCTGGGACCAGTGGTACCCGGAGTGCGCCCGCGCCATGGCGCTGAGAGGCGCGGAGATGCTCCTCTACCCCACCTGTATCGGCGACGAGCCCGTCGAGTACTTCGAGACCGACATCAGCGACCACTGGCAGCTCACCATGCGCGGGCACGCGGCGGCGAACCTCATGCCGGTGGTGGCCGCCAACCGCATCGGCTCCGAGGAGGGTCCCTTCGGGCCGCAGACCTACTGGGGGCAATCGTTCATCGCCGACCAGCGGGGGGCGCTGCGCGCCGTCGCCCCGCGCGACGAGGAGGCGATCGTCACGGCGACGTTCGACCTCGACGAGTGCGAGTTCAGGCGCCGGGAGATGACGCTCTTTCGCGACCGGCGCGTCGATCTGTACGGGGTCTTGCTGAGCCTGGACGGGAGCGCCGGCGCGGGCTGAGGCACCGTCGCGCGACTGACGTCGCGGCAGCCTCAGTCGGGCGCGAGACCCTCGGTCGCGCAGCAGCTTCACGACCTCACGCGAGAGCCGCGTCTGCCACTTCTCGCGCCCCGGCTCGACGAGGTGCACGAGGTCGTAGAAGTCGCCGTTCACGAGGCCGATGTCGTCGGCGAACGAGATGAACGGGATCTGCTTCTTGACGGCGAGCCTGCGGCAGTCCTCGAGGTAGGTCCCACGCGGCGCGTCGAGACGGTCGCCGACGATCTCCTCGTTCATCGGCAGGTCGACGAGGGCGGCGTGGAACCCGCGCTCGCGACAGGCGTCGATAAGCTCGGCGAGCAGCGCCTGGTTGCCGTCGTAGTAGCGCCGGAACAGCTCGTAGCGCTCCGCCAGCCATTGGTCGAGCATGTCGCGCTTCTCCTCATCCGACAGGATCTTGTCGACCGAGTACCTGTGCTTGAGATCGATCGTACCGGCGAGCCCGGCGCGCTCGTCGGCGGTGACAGGCTTGTCCTTCTGCTTCGGCGACGGCGCGAACGTGTAGCGCCCCGGGTTGATGCCGATGAGCACCACGGTCGGGCGCGAACGGTCCATGTGGCGGACGTAGCGGATGTCCTGGCTGTAGGACCTGTTCGTCGCCCCGAGGTCCATAGCCTCGACGGGGCCCGCGCCCAGCTCCCGCATCTCGTCACTCCAGGCGGCGTTGCCGATCACGCACTCGCGCGCCGACGAGCCGCCGAGGAGGTAGACGATGGGGTCCTCGGGGAGGTCGCTCGAAGGCCCGGCGGCAGTGCTCTCGCTCGGGACCGGCTCCGGGGAAAGGCCCGGGTCGGTGGGCGGGGTCGACGTCGGCGTGGCCGACGGCCCGCCCACCGCGCCGCCACCGCCGCACGCGGCGAGCAGCGCCGCGCCGACCACCGCGAACAGGGCGGCGGCGCACCAGAGACCGCAGGGTCCGAGGCGTACGGGTCATTCCTCGACCAGCTGCGCGAGCTGCGGCGGCGTGACGCCGCGCTTGGCGAGGCGGCGGGAGACCTTCTGCGGCACGAGCTGGATGAAGCAGTCGTCGTACCGCCAGCGGCGCCACTCGCCGTCGAGGCGGATGACGAGCTCGTCGCCCTCGACGCGGATAGGGGCGCCGCGCTTCGCCGCCTCGGCGGCGACGAACGGCGCCAGGACGTCCCGCCAGTCCTCGGCGGTGATCTCCTCGAGCACGTTGCCGCGGTACTGCGCCGGCGCGAGGCTGTCCTCGGGGTCGAACACGAACACGCGCCCCGCGGCGGCGCCGGACATGAAGAACTTGCCGAAGTAGGGCTTCGTCCTGAGGCTCAGCTCGCCGCGCGCGTCGGGCTTGTTCAGGCCCATCACCACGTGCACGGAGTTCTCGCCCCCCGACATGAGGTACTCGAAGGCGTACTCGTTCGGCGTCCCGAAGTGGATGGACTTGAAGCCTTGGGCGAGCGTGACGCCGTCGTCCTCGTAGACCTTGTTCTGGCCGGCGACGGCGAAGCGCGAGCCCGAGTCCCAGACGTTGAAGGTGCCCCCGTGGGCCGCGTAGCAGCACGTGTTCAGGGCGTCCTGAAGGACGAAGATCGACCCCGCGGCGGCCTTCATGCCGACGTGGCACTGTCCCTGTCCGTAGAGCCGGATGTCGGCGCCCTCGAGCAGGGCGCCGAGGAAGTCGCCGACCTCGCGGCCGTAGAGCTCGAGCGTGACGCCGCGGGCGGAAGCGCCGTCGGCACCGGCGAGGTTGACGCCGAGGTAGCGAGGTCCGCCGACGCACCCGTAGCCGACGAGGTTCTTCCAGCCGAGGCGGACGGCGTCGGCGAGGAAGGTCGAAGCGCAGGTCGGGCCGAACGCCTCGCTCTCGAAGCCGGCGAGGTCGATCGACGAGGACGTCGCGGACGGCGTCGAGCGGCGCGACGAGGTCGTCGCGGGTCGCGGCGCTCAGGCGGCCCCAGACGCCTGCGGCCGGGGCCGCCCGGCCCGCCGCGTCGTCCGCGACCCCCGCCGCGCGGCCGGGCTCTGCGGACGACGTGTCGAGCGCGAGTTGCCCGGTCGCCGCGCGGAACAGGGCCTCATGCAGCGGCGGAACGTCGTCCAGCAGCCGGTAGATGCCGCCCTCGGACGAGCCGTCGCCGCGACGCCCGCCGTCGGTCACGTACTCCACACCCGAGAGCGCCTTGCCGCCGAGGTCGCAGTAGGCGACCCGCTTGCGCAGCTCGGTGAGGACGCGCAAGGCCACCGCACGGGCGGCGCCGCCCTGCCGACCGAAGTCGGGCAGGGCGACCTCGACGAGGTGCCGGTAGTCGTCGCCCGAAAGCGTCGTGAGGCGCTCGAGGGCGGTCTCGACGAGGCTCGCGGCGGCGCCCGGCAGCGGGTCGTCGGGACCGAGGAAGCGGCCGCTCGCCGTGGCCGCGCGGCCGGCAGCTCGGTCGCCATGGCTTCCAGCGCCGCCCGCACGAAGTCGCGCCAATCGGCGGCGACGCGGGATTCGTCCGGCGCCGCGCCCAGGTCCGTCTTCGCGCCGGCGCGCGGCACCGGGACACGCTCGCCGAAGCGGTTGACGAGCTCGATCTCGCCCGCTCCCGGCGTGCAGGAAGGCCTCGACCACGCCGCCGAACTCGCCCCGGCCCGGGTTGCCGCCCGGGCGCATGTTGAAGCGCAGGTCGTGACCGGCGTCCTTGAGGAGGCCCTGGTCGTGCAGCACGCGCAGCATGCTGTCGGCGATCTTCGCCTCGCTGCCGTTGGCGACCACGCGCACGCCGCCCGGTCCTGTGTCGACGCTGACGACGAGCTCGTGCGGGCGCAGGAACTTGATGTCCATGTTCTCGCGAAAGCCGACGCGCCGCGCCGCCGGCGGGCCGGCCTGCGCCGTCCGCCGGCCCATCGGCGCTCTCCGCCGGCCGCGACTCGACGATGGTGAACTTGTACGGCCCCGTCGGCGTCAGCTGGACGTAGTTCAGCGAGAGAAGCTCGAAGAGGCGCCGGCGGTCCTCGTCCATCGCCTCGAGGTCGAGCCCCGTGATCGGCGAGATCACCTGCGACGCCTCCTCCGTCGAGAGGCCGAGCACGCGGCGGGTGAAGTCGACGAGGTAGGCGGCGTACTCCGTGTCGGTCAGCGCCTTGCGGTCGTACACGGAGTCGCCCTCGTAGAGCGCCGCACCCTCCCCCATCGACTCGTCGGCGTGCACGTACCCGAACTCGCGCAGGAAGGGCGAGGTCGAGTCGACCCCCACCTGCTCGCCGTTGTGCATGAGCAGGACGTTGTAGGCCTTGAAGGGGTGCGCGCCGGCCGGGTTGCCGCGGCCCTCGGCGTCGATCGCCGGCGAGTTCGTCGGGTAGCGGTGGTGCATCCCCCAGACGTGGGCGTGGAGGGCCGGCGACGTGGCGGTCCGGCCCTGCACGGTGACCTCCACACCTCCCTGTCCGACGGCGCCGGGGTAGCCCGCCCAGAGGCGATCGAAGTCGAAGTACTCGGGGATCGTGTGCGTCCAGCCCGAGATCTTGACCGCCCCGAGGTCCTGCCCCATCGAGACGACGTATCCGCGCCGCTTGGGCGAGTACTTGCCCTCCGGCGCGCCAGGTTCGGCGTGCGTGCGGTAGAAGCGCGAGTCGACGATGTGCCCGAGCACGGTGAAGTACTCCTCGCGCACGTCGGTGAGGAAGGCGGCGAGGCGCGGCGCGCGGGGCGCAGCGGCGCCGGCGGCCACCGAGCCGGGGGACCGGCGCGGACGTCGAGGACCAGGCCCGCCGGCCCCGCCTCGAGCGCGTCGAGCGCCGCCTCAAGCTCGGCGTCGCTCAGGTCGCCGTACTTCGTGCGCCGCTGCAGCCAGTGTCGCCGGCGAGCAGGCGCCGCCCGTAGCGGGCGAGAACCGTCGGGTCGAGGTCGACGAAGAAGAGATGGAAGTCGCCGGGGTCCTCGCGCAGGTCGGCGAGGCGCCAGCCGTCGGCGCCGGCGTAGCGCGCGCGCACCGGCAGGCGGAACTCGTCGCGCCGCGCGACGACGTCGAGCGCGGCCAGCTCGGCTCCGTCGGCGTCGTAGAACCGGCAGCCGCCGAGGTGGCCGAGCATGCCGCGCAGGGTCTCGTCCCGGTCCGGCCCGATCGTGTTCACGATGACGCAGGTCTTGTCACGCACCGCCGCCGGCGCGAAGCCGGCGAAGTCGATGCCGCCGCCGCGGTTGTTGCCGCCGTTGAACGACAGGCGCGCCGCTTCCCAGACCGCGTCGACGGTCACGGGCTCGCTCACCGCGAGCGAGCCGACGCGGCAGGAGTCGTGCTCGGCCTGAGGCGGCGCGACCGCTCCGTCTGTCTCGTCCCCTGCGCCCCACGCCGGCATCTCCAGCAGATCGGTACGTCCGCGCAGCAAGCGGATGTCGTCGATCAGCGCGTCCGGCTTCGCGACGCGGCCATCTTCGGCCAGCGCCCCGCTCTCGCGGTTGAGGGCGTCGATAAGCACCGCCAGCTTGGCCAGGTTCAGCACCGACCAGTTGCGCGACCGTCGGCGCATGAGCTCACGGTCGTTCTGCACCATGAGCTCCGGCTTGGTCGTGATCCCGCCACGCGGGCAGTCCAGATGGCAGTTGCCGCACTGGGTACAGCCGAAGGCGACCGCCTTGCCGATGCTCGCCTCGTAGAGGGCGTCCGCCCCGGCGATCAGCACCTTGAGCATGTCGAGCTCGCCGCGCAGGCCACCCGAGGCGAAGAGCCGCGTCCCGCCCTGGGCGCCGAACGGGACGCCGTTCAGATCGCGGATCGGGCGAAGCTCGCCGCTCCCATCGAGGTCGACCTTCTCGCCGATCAGGGCGTCGTGCGTATGCAGGATGGTCCGGAAGATGTCCGGCCAGCCCACGTGCGAGGAGTCGGCGTGGTAGTTGCCGGAGCCGCCGAGGCCCGCGTCGATGAGGAGGTAGTCGACGACGAAGTTGCTCCACATGCCGGCGGCGACGAACTGCGTGTAGGTCGACCCGGTGATCTTGATTCCGCAGTGGTTGTGGAAGAGGAGCCAGAGCCAGACCTCGGCCGGCATGTCCTCGATCGAGTAGATGTCGTGCTTGGGGTCGGGACTCAGCGCGTCCGTGCCGACGGGGATGTTGCGCGCCTTCGACACGGTCGGCGTGACCTTGGCGCCCGAGAGACGACCCCCCTTGCCGGGCTTCGCTCCCTGGTTGATCTTGATCTCGACGTCGCGGACCCGGCGCAGGTCGGCGCCGGTGATGCCGAAGTGGCCCGAGGCGGCCTGCAGGCTCTCCCACTTCATGTCCTCGTCCGAGGAGAGCCTCAGCGGGCCGCCCTCGCCCGAGGACGTCATCGTCAGGCCGGCATTGCCCTCGACGCGGGCGACGAGGAAGTCCTCGCTCGCCGCCCCGAGAGACGTCGAGGCGTGGCACACGGGGCCGTGCCAGATCGGCTCGCGGATGCCCAGCCCCGCGAGGACGAGGCCGCCGCGCGGGTCGCGCTTGAGGACGACGGCGCCATCGGACGAGGCGCGCAGCACGCTGACGCCGTGCGCGCCGTGTCCCGCGGCGCCGAGCTCGGACTCAGCCACCGCGCCGTCCGGCGCGACCGACCGCAGGATGAGCGGCGCGGCGTCGGCCGGCCCAGGCTCGCCGCCCTGCCCTGCGAGCGACGCGCGTGCGAGCGCCTCCGCGAGCGGGTGCGCGTCGCCGACCGCGACCTCGAAGCCGCCGCGGGCGTCGGCGTCGAAGCGCAGCAGCGCCGGGCCGTCCGGTGTCGCGTGCAGCGACACCGAGGCGCCCGGCGGCACCGCGCCCGGACGCACGAAGCCGCGCGGCACCGCCAGCGAGATGTAGTCGAGCAGCGACGGGTCGCGCCGCAGGCGCTCCAGCGACCAGGCGACGCTCTCGCGCGACACTGTCAGGCCGACGCGGTCGAGCGAGTACGGCCCCTGGTCGCCGGCGACGAAGAAGTCGTCGAGCTCGGGCAGCGCGCCGGCGGCCATCCGGTAGATGATCTCGAGGAAGTCGGCGTTGAGCGCGCGGCTCGAGTTGCCCAGGTGATAGCTGGCGTCGCGCTGTGCCAGCACGCGGGCGGCGTTGACCATCGGCAGATCGGTGCGGCGCTCGGCGAGCAGCTCCGAGACGCGATAGCGGGCGCGCACCGGCCGAGGCACGGGCTCGGCGGCGACGCGCCGCCGGTTGACCTCGGCGTTCGCGCGCCCGAACTCCTCCGTCGCCAGGGCATCGACCTCGCGCACCCAGTCCTCGGTCATCGTGATCGCCATCGTGTTGCCTGAGGTCTTCTGCACGTCATCGATGCCCATGCAGCTGAGGAAGTCGAGCACGCTGTGCTGCCAGCACGTCAGGGTGCAGAGCGCCATCTCGCGCAGGTCGCGGGGATCGGCGGCGGCGAGCGCCGCGTCGTACAGGTCCGGATCCGCGCCCTCGAGCACGTCCACCGCCTCGGGCGCGAGGGCGACAGCCGCGGCGTGCGTCATGGCGCCGCCGTTCGCGCCCAGCAGAACGGCCTCGTACACGCTCGCCGCCGAAGCGTGCGTGTCGCTGTCGCCGCCGGCCGAGACGAGCTGGACGCGGGCGCGCAGCAGGCGGTCCTTGAGGAAGGCGTCGACCCGCGGCGTCAGGCGATACGACTTGAGTGGCCCACTGTGGAAGTGGACGAGGGCGACGCCGTCGCGTCGCGCCGCCGCCTCGAGGCGCGGCCAGAAGGCGTCGCCGTCGTGGCGCAGGTACACCGAGAGCAGGGCGTCCGCGTTGACTGCGCGTGCCGCCGCCACGAGTCCATCGAGGTCGCCGTCGCCGGGGTCGAGCTCGACGAGGCGCGCGGCGCGCAGGAGCTCGGCGAGCGGAGCCTCGCCGAGCCGCGGCGCGTGGCGCGCCTCGAGCCGCACGACCACGTCGCCGGCGTGAGGCAGCAGCGCCTCCGCGTGCCGCGCCGCCTTGTCGGCCGCGACGACGACCAGCGTCCGCGTACGGATGTCGTGCGCCTCGTCGGTCGCCGCCACCGCCTCGAGGTAGGCGAGCTCGGCGCCGATGCCCTCGCCGAAGGGCAGCGGTCCCACGACGAGCGGCATGTCGAGACGGACGGCGGCGAGCTCGAGCAGCTCCCGTGCGTCGCCCGTCCCGAAGACCACGGCGGGCCGCTTGCGCACGATGTCCCAGGCGGTCGAGAACTCCTCGCGCAGTCCGTCGTTGGCCGGGTGCGTGATCGCCGCATGCGAGAAGTACGAGCGCCAGTAGCCGTGGTGCCAGGCGGCGCCCACCGTGAGCGGCTCGCGGCGGAAGCGCTCCTTGAGCAGCTTGTCGATGTCGAAGGCGGTCAGCTCGAGCGCAGGGGACGGCGCGCGACGGGCGCGCGTAGGCCTGCAGAAAGACGTGTCCGCGGCGCGCGCGGTCGAGCGCCCAGAACTCGTCCGGCTCGATCCCGGCACGCCGCAGGAGGTGCTCGAGGAGCGCCGCCGTCCGCCGCGGGTCGGCGAGTCGCGGGCTCCGCGGGTCGACGATCGCGACGAGGACCTGTTCCCAGTCGTCGAGGCGCCCGCGGGGGCCACCGTCGCCGCCGGCGGCCCGCGCCTCCGGCGCCACCGCAGCGAGCTCGTTGCTGAGACGCGTCACTGGTCGCCTCCGAGCGCGGATGCGGCGGCGGTGACGGCCCGCCCCGCCGCCTCGAAGCCCTCGAGCGCCTCGAGCCACGCCGGCGCCGGCGCCTCGACGACGCGCAGCGTCTGCCCGCCGTTGAACCGGTTCCCGGGACACACCTCGACGCAGGCGCCGCAGCCGATGCACGACAGGTCGTCGGTGACGACGCGCCGCGCGTCGGGGTCGATGAACTCACGGGTCGCGTTCGTCGGGCAGACAGGCACGCAGGCGGCGCAGTGCAGGCAGGTCGCCGCCGGGCCGTCGTCGTTCTCGGCCCGCAGCACGTGGAAGCGCACGGCGCCGGGCAACGCCGCCGGCGCCCGGCGAAGGTACTGCCCCGGGCGCACGGCGAGGAAGTCGTCACGGTAGCCTTCGGAGGCGCGGATCGTGGCCAGCGAGCGCGCCTGACGGACGTAGTCGAACGCGCTTGCGCAGGCCTCGTCCAGAGACCCGTAGACGTCGAGATGCGGGATGCCTGCCTGGCAGACCTCCTCGCAGTTGCCGCAGCGCATGCAGAGCTCGAGCAGGCGCGCCGTGCTGACCGCCGGCGTCTCCCCACCGTGCAGCGCCTCCGCGCGGTGCGTGAGCGTCTGCGGCAGGCGGATCAGCGCCGCGTCGTAGACCGGGCACACGCTGTTGCACTCGCCGCAGTTGACGCAGTGGATCGCCCGGCCGGTCGACGCGGTGTCGCAAGGCCGCGGTGCCGGCGTAGGCGTGCCGCCGCCGCGGGCCCGGAGCAGGCCGAGGACGGCGCGCGCCGCGCGGCCCAGCGGCGCGACGCCGGGCGTCGTCCAGGCCCTGCGGGCGACGGCGACGCCCGGCCGGTACAGCGCCGCCAGAGCCGCGCCCGGCGCGCCTCGCAGCCCCATCTCGAGCACGACGCCCCGGTTGAGCAGCCGCTCCGGGTCGAGCCCGTCCTTGACGCGCGCCAGCCGCGCGAGCCCGTCGGCGCCGAACCGCGCCCCGGCGAACGCCGCCTGCCAGCGCCCGAGCACGTACGGCCTGCCGTCGAAGCGCGAGATCGCCAGATCGAGGAGCGCCGGCGCGAGGACGAGGTCGGCGTGGAAGGAGGCGCGCCGGTGGTCGGTCAGGTAGCCGGCGATCACCAGCGCCTCGCCGCCGGCGATGAAGTAGACCTCGGGGTCCAAGCTCGAGGCCGGCGTCGCGCGCCAGGCGCCACGCGGCGCGAAGGTACTCCGGCACCCGGTCAGCCGGCAGGACGACCTCGGCGGCCAGCAGTCCCGGGCCGAGGCGCTTGCTCTGCTGCGGCCGAAAGCGCTCGGCGCTGAGACGGACGCTGTCACGGTGAAGCGCCACCGGGTCGCCGGGCACGTTGGCGAGGCTGGCGGCAAAGGCGCGCGAGGCCGTGAGACCGAGGAAGTCGACGTACACGCAGGCGGCGCCTTCGCCGTCGTCGTCGACGGTGGCGCGCGCCGAGCTCGGCGGGGCCGAGGATGCCGAGCCACGGCATGTCGGCGCCGCCGGAGAGCGCCGACGGCAGACGCCGCCACGGGCGACGCGCGTCGTCTGCCCAGACCGTCCTCTGGTGATGCAGGAACGTGCCGAGCACGAGCTTGAGGTTGGCGGGGCGCGGGATGCTGCGCCCGGCCTGTGCGTCGATCCACTCCACCGCCGCGAACGCGGCGGGCACGCTGCTCGAAGCGCAGGAGGAAGGCGCCGACGTGCACGCGGCGGCCGACGGCGAGTACGAGCTGCACGATGACGCCGAGGATGCCCTCGCTGCCGGCGAGATCGCCGAGCCCGAACGGCTCCAGGCCGCGAGACCGGAACCAGACCTCGGCCGCGTCCGCGGCCACCTCGCGGTGGCCGTGCTGCGGCCCTTCGCGCCGGCACGTCGAGGCGCCCGTCGCTGTGGAACCTGACCAGATCGCCGCCGGGCAGGATCACGTCGGCGGCCCTGACGATGTCGACCGCCCGGCGGCGTCCGTACGCGTTCAGGCCGATCCCGCCCCCGGCGAGCCAGCCGGCGAAGGTCGCGCCGAGGTTGGACGGGTAGACGGGCAGCGCGAGCTCGTGCTCGGCGAGCCGGCGGTGCACGGTGCGCAGCCGGGCGCCGGCGCCGAGCACGCAGACGTTGTCGTCGGCGTTGACGTCGACGTGGTCGAGGCGCGAAAGGTCGAGCGTGAGCCCACCGTCGCTCGGGCACCGACCCGCCGAGGGCCGAGGAGGCGGCGCCGCGCACGGTCACCGGGACGTCCCCGTCCCGCGGCCCAGCGCAACGCCGCCGCGACCTCGGCCGCGGAGGCCGGCAGAAAGACGAGGTCGGGCAGGGCGCGCGACAGGCCCCGCGTGAACAGCCGGCTCAGATAGACGTTCTGGTCGCGGTCGGCTTCTTCGCGCAGCGTCGCGTCGGTGACGATGCGCTGCGCGAGCGTGGCCGCGTGCCGGTCGGACGCTCCGGCCGACCCGGCGAGGCGCGCGTGCAGCGAAGTGGCGAGCCGAAGGGTGCGCGGCGGCGCCTCGCGCTCGGCCGGCGGACGGCCGTCGTCGAGGAACCAGTGGAGGTCCGCGGGGAGGTCGTCGGCCGGCCGCGGGTCGTCGGGGCCGGAGGCGAAGGACGGGCGGACCGCCGCGCTGAGGTTCGGGTCGTCGAGCCCGGGTGTCATGCGCGGCAAGGCAGCCGCAGATGGTCAGTCAGGGAACGCACCGTGGTCTCCTCATCGTCTGCGTCCGCACGAAACTGCGAAGGACCGGCCCGCGGCCGGCCCCACGGCTGATTCAACTAGGCCGCGTGGGTGAAGTCAATCCGTGCCGGCGCTCGCGCTCGGCGAGGCCGTCGACGGCCTCGCGTCAGAGCGGCGTCGCCACGTCGCACGCCGGCAGCTCGCACTCGACAAGCCCGTCGCGCAGCACCAGCGTGCGGTCGAAGTACCGCTGGTTCTCGAGGTTGTGCGTCACCATGACGATGGTCATGCCGTCGCCGTTGAGGCCCTGCAACACGCTCATGACCTCTTCGGCGGTCGCCGTGTCCAGGCTCCCAGTCGGCTCGTCGGCGAGGATCAGCGGCGGCTCGTTGACGAGCGCGCGCGCGATCGCGACGCGCTCCTGCTCGCCGCCCGAGAGCTGGCTCGGGAGGTGCGCCGCGCGGCCGCCCAGGCCGACGCGGCCCAGCACGTCCTCGGCCCGCGCCCGCTTCTCGCGCGCCGGCAGCCGCTTGACGGCGAGCGGCAGCATCACGTTCTCGAGCGCGGTCAGGTACGGCACCAGGTTGTAGGCCTGGAAGACGAAGCCGATGTACTCGCGGCGGAAGTCGGCCAGGCGCTCTCCGCGCAGGCCGTATACGTCGATGCCGTCGATAGCGAGGCTCCCGGCCGTCGGGTGGCTGAGGCCGCCGAGGATCGCGAGCAGCGTGCTCTTGCCGGAGCCGGACTGGCCCATCACGCCGAGGAAGGTGCCCTCGTCGACGTCCACGTCGAGACCGCGCAGCGCCGGGACCGTCCCGGCGTCGCTCTCGTAGACCTTCTGCAGGCCGCGGATCGTGATGAAGCCGCTCACAGCGCCCTCAACGCCTCGGTCGGGTCGAGGCGGCTCGCGTGCACGGCGGGATAGAGCGAGGCGAGCCCGCCGACGACGGCCGAGATCGCGACCGCTCCCAGAGCGACGGGAAGAAGCCAGACGACGTGCGCCGCGTCGTCGGCGACGAGCGGCAGCACGGCGTACGTGATGCCCATGCCGGCGAGGTAGCCGAGCACCCCGGCGAGGACGCTGGCGGCGAGCGCCTCGATGAGGATCAGGCGCGTCACGTGCCCACGCCTGAAGCCGAGGGCGCGGAAGATGCCGATCTCGCGCGTGCGCTCGCTGACCGAGCCCATCATCGTCACGAACACGACGAGGGCCTCGATGGCGAGCACCACGCCGGCGATCACCAGGCTCATGGTGCGGAGCTGGTCGAGGGCGTGCATCCGGCTCTCGACGACCTCCTGCATGGCGGTCACCTTGGCCGCCGGCAGGGCGCTCGAGAGCTGGGCGATGATGTCCTCGATCGGGCAACCGGAACACAAGGCGGCGACCTCGACCAGCGAGATCGCGCCGGGCTTGCCGAGCAGGCCCTGGGCGACGCCGAGGTCGACGAGCAGGAGGTCGTCGTCCTGGGACCCGGTCGGCCGCAGGATGCCGGTGAGGGTGAAGTCGCGCCCCTTCAGGCGCACGGTGTCGCCCATCCGCAGGCCGAGGGCGCGCGCCGCGTCGTGCCCGGCGACCAATTCGTCGGGCGCCTGCGGCGCGCGCCCGTCGACCTGCCACCAGCGCTTCAGACGGAACTCGTCCTTGACGCGCGCGCCCATGAGGAGGACCGGCGTGCCCTTGACCTCGACGCTGCCCAGCAGCACGGGCGCGATGACGGCGAGGTTGTCGGCGTTCGGGATCGTCCCGATCCGCTTGACATCCTCCTCGGTGAGGCCGCGCCCGGTCACGGCGACGCCCCCGAGCGAGACACCGCCGTAGCTGAGGGCGAGCTCGTCCGTCCGCGGCGTGATGAGGATGTTGGCCCCGTAGTCCTCCATGCGGTCCTGGGCTTCCACCCGCATCGCCGACGTCAGCGAGATGAGCGTGACGACGGTGGCCACGCCGATGAGCACGCCGACGACGAGGAAGGCGGCACGCGACTTGCGGCGGCGCAGGTTGCTGAACGCGATCGAGCGAAGGTTCACGGGGCGGCGGGCGGGCGCTCTGGGAGTGTTGCGCGGACGAGCCGCGACGTCACTGGAAGTAGCGCGTGCCCGCGGCGAGCGCGTCGGCGGTGATCACGACCTCGCCGCCTTTGACCTTCGCCTCGAGCGGCGACGGATTGCAGCCGCCGGCGACCGTACCGATGCCGTCGGTCGAGAACTGCCGCCCGCAGTTGTTGCAGACCATGACGTCGCCGTCCTGGGTGTAGCCCTTCTTCGCCGGATAGCAGACGTCGCAGGCGTCGAACGCCGTCCTCACCTCGCCGCCCGCGTCCTGGACGACGAAGTACTCGACCGTCGTGCCGGCGACGTCGGCGCTGTAGAAGCGCGCCGTCCCGTCGGCGAGCTCGGCGACCGGGACCGTGACGCGGCCGCCTTCGACCGGCGCCGCCTGGGCGGCGTCCGGCGCCGGCGCGGAGGCGTCTCCGCCCCTGGTCGCGAACACGACGCCGACCACGACGGCGGCGACCAGCGCCAGCGCTACGATCATATACGGCACGGCCGAGCGGTGCTTCGTCTCGGTGAACTGCGCCCGCTTCTGAGCGCGCGCCCCGCCGCCGTTCTCGCCATTCTTCCCTCCGCTGTCGCCACGAGACGCTGTCATAGGGCGCACCCCTCGGTCTCGTGTCTCATTACGGACTGAATTCTCTCCAGAATAGGATCTACCCTACCGGCGGTCAACCTATCCGCCGATCGCACCCGCCGTGCGCTGCGTCACCGCGCCTCAGCGCCTCGGCGCCCGGCGCAAGCTGGTCAGCCCATCCGGCACTTGATACCGTGCAAGACCTGCCCATGGACACCACCGACCTGCACGCCGACGCCGCGCCCTCGGCCCTCCCCGGGGCCGCGCGCGGACGCCGCCCCCCGGGACCCGGCCTCACGGAGGACGAGGTCGTCCGCCGGCGCGCGGCGGGGCTGGGCAACGACGTCGACGTGCGCACCGGGCGCACGTATGCGCGCATCGTGCGCGAGAACGTCTTCAACTTCATCAACAACCTCTTCTTCGCCCTCGGCGTGATGCTCGTCGCGCTGGGTCGCTACCTCGACGCCTTCGTGTCCGTCGCCGTGATCATGGCCAACACGGTCGTCAGCCTGGCGCAGGAGGTCCGCGCCAAGCGCATCATCGACCGCATCGCGATCCTCACGCGGCCCAAGGCGACCGTCGTGCGCGGGGGTGAGCTCGTCAACATCGACCCGTCCGGCATCGTGGTCGGCGACCTGCTGTACCTGCACCCCGGCGACCAGGTCGTGGTCGACGGCAAGATGGTCGGCGACGGGCACATGGAGGTCGACGAGTCGCTCCTCACCGGCGAGTCCGACCTCGGCGCCAAGCGCGCCGGCGACGAGCTCCTCTCGGGGAGCTTCTGCGTGACCGGCGGCGGCTACTACGAGGCCGAGCGGGTCGGCCTCGAGAGCTACGCCAACAAGCTCACCGCGCAGGCGACGAGCTACCGGCGCGAGCTCACGCCCCTGCAGCGCCAGATCAGCATGATCATCCGCATCCTGCTGTTCATCGTCATCGCCTTCGACATCCTCATCTGGGTGCGCACGTACACGGGGGGCATGCCGTTCGTCGAAGGCGTGCGCATGTCCACCGTGGTCGTGGCGCTCATCCCCAACGGGCTCGTGCTCTCGATCGCTCTTGCCTACGCCCTCGGGGCGTTGCGGATGCTGGGCAAGGGGATGCTGATCCAGCAGGGCAACGCCGTCGAGTCGCTCTCCAACGTCGACGTGCTCTGCACCGACAAGACGGGGACCCTCACGTCGAACGTGCTTCGCGTCCACGACCTCCTGCCGTTGGGCGCGACGCGGGCGCAGCTCGAGGCGCTGCTGGGCGTGTACGCGGCGAGCACGACGGACGTGAACCGTACGGCCGAAGCGCTGCAGGATGCGTACCCGGTCGAGCCGGTCGCGGCCGCGCACGAGGCGCTGTTCTCGTCCGAACGCAAGTGGAGCGGCCTCAGCTTCGCCGAAGACGGGCCTCCCGGCACGTTCATCCTGGGGGCCCCCGAGGCGCTGGAGGCGGCCCTGGCCGGCGAATGTGCTCCCAGTGACGCGGCGGCCCAGGGCGGGCAGCTGGCTCTCGGAGGGCTGGACGGCGAGCCGGCCGACCCGAGTGAAGGCGGCGGCCCGGACTGGCGGGCGCAGGCCGAGGAATGGGCCGACCAGGGCCTGCGCGTGCTGCTGTTCGCGGGGCGGCCGGAGGCGCTCGCCTTCGGCGAGCCGACCCGGCCGACGCTCCCGTCCGGCCTCGTGCCGCTCGGCCTCGTGAGCCTCAGCGACGAGCTGCGCGCGCACGTGCGCGAGACGCTCGACGAGTTCACCGCGGCCGGCATCGACCTCAAGATCGTCTCCGGCGACCATCCCGCACACGGTCGCGTCGCTGGCCCGGCAGGCGGGGCTGCGCCGGCCCGCCGGTCGCGGCGCCGGACCAGGCGGCGAGGAGGACCTCGCCGCGATCTCCGGCGCCGACCTCGAGACCATGGACCCGGACGCCTTCGCCGACGCGGCCGAACAGGCCACGGTCTTCGGCCGCGTGCGCCCCGAACAGAAGCAGGAGCTCGTCGACGCCCTGCGCGACCGCGGCCACTACGTGGCCATGATCGGCGACGGCGTCAACGACGTCATCGCCCTCAAGGAGGCCAAGGTCGGCATCGCCATGCAGAACGGCAGTCAGGCGGCGCGGGGGGTCGCCGACCTGATCCTGCTGAACGACTCCTTCGCCGCCCTCCCCTACGCCTTCCGCGAGGGGCAGCGGATCATCAACGGCATGCACGACATCCTGCGCGTCTTCATGGTCCGCATCCTCTCCAAGGCCTTGATCATCGCCATCATCGGCAGCCTCGGCGGTTTTCCCTTCGCTCCGCGGCAGGCTTCCTACCTCTCGTTCGTCGGCGCCGGGTTGCCGGCGGCCTTCCTCGCCGCCTGGGCGATCCCGGGCCCGGTGCCGAAGGTGCGCCTGTACCGTCTCCTGGCCCGCTTCGTCCTGCCCGCCATGACGCTCCTCGTGCTCGGCGCCGTGGCGATCTACTTCATCTACGCGATCCCGGCCGAGAGCAGCTACCTCGCCGCCCACCCCGGCGCCGGCGAGGACGAGCTGCTCGAGCTCGCGCTGCCCAGGGCGCAGACCGCGACCACCGTCTTCGCCGCCTTCTGCGCCATCCTGCTGCTCCCGCTCACCGTACCACCCAGTGAATGGTGGGGCGGCGGCGCCCGGGTGCGCGGCGACCGCCGCATCCTCGTGCTCACGGGCGGCATTCTCGCGCTCCACATCGGCGTGCTTGCGACGTCCTTCGGGCGCACGATGTTCGAGATCACGCCGCTGCCTGCCTGGCAGTACGCGATCCTCGGCGCCTGCGCCGTGGGCTGGAGCCTGGGGTGCCGGCTGGTCTGGCGCAGCGGCATCCTCGACGGGTGGCTTGGGACGGTGGACGATCCCGGCAACGAGGCGGCGCGGAAGGCGCGCGAGAAGGGCGCCGCGCCGACGGACGAAGGGCCGGTCGAAAGCTAAAGCAGACCAGCCGAGGGGCAGAGCCCCGCGAGCGGGCACTGCCCGCACGCCGGCCGCCGTGCATGGCAGACGCGGCGCCCGTGCCTGACGAGGTCGACGTGCGCGGCGTACACGTCCTCGGCCTTCGGACCCGCGAGCGCGGTCAGCTCGGGGTGCGCCTGCTCGGCAGACGCCTTCGCGGCGATCAGCCCAAGCCGCCGCGCCACCCGATGCACATGGGTGTCGACCGGCATGACCGGCCGCTCCAGGGCGAAGAGCAGCACGCAGGCCGCCGTCTTGGGCCCGATCCCCGGCAGCCGTGTCAGGTGCGCCTGCGCTTCGGCGTCCGTCATGTCGTCCAGCTCCGACAGGTCGGGCTCGCCCGTGCGCTCGCTGACGGCGGCGAGGATCGCCTTGATGCGCGGCGCCTTGGTGTGCGCGAGCCCGCCGAGCGCGATCGTCTGCTCGATCGTCGCGACCGGCGCGTCGCGCACCTCGGTCCAGCGCGGGAAGCGGGCCTTGAGCGCCGCGAAAGTGCGGTCGGTGTTCACGTCGGCGGTGTTCTGCGAGAGGACCGTGTAGACGAGCTCGTCGACCGGCGGGTAGCGCGGCGTGAGGACCGGACGTCCGTAGGCGTCGTCGAGGATGCGCACCATGCGGCGAAGCAGGCGGCGCTTGTCGGTCCCGCTCATGGGCGAGAGCGTATCAGCCGCGCGGCCGGCTCACGCCCCCGCCGCGCCGCGCAATGGGCGCGGCTACCGCTTCTTCGGACGCCGCGCGTACGCGCCGATGAGCAGGCCGGCGATCACGCCGATCACCAGCGTCAGGATGATGACGAGCCAGGCCGGCCACGTGAACTCGAACCAGAGGAAGTTCATCTGCGTGTCGGCGCCGTTCTGCAGGATGAAGACGATCGCGATGACGGCGATGACGGCGACGATGATCAGACGACCGCGACCCCTCTTCGAGGGCCTGTGATACTGCGCCTGGGGCTGCACCTCGGGCTGCACTTCCATCGTCGACCTCCCCGGGTCCTCGCTCGCCGTCGGGACGATGCTATCGCCCGCGGCGGCCGGGGGAAGGGCTCGTGAGACGCGGCGGGCCGGGGTGCTCCCGCACCCCGGCCCGTCTCCTCCTGCCCGCGGGGCCGCGCCACTCAGCAGCGGCGCCGGCCCGCGGTCGTCACTGCTGCTTCGCGTACGCGGCCAGCCCCGCCTCGATCGTGTCGTAGACCACGTCGATCTGCGCCTCGCTGATCACCAGCGGCGGCTGCACGCGCAGCACGCTGCCGAAGTTGCCGCCGACGCCGATGAGCACGTTGTGCTCGAGGCAGTACTGCCGCACGAAGGCGCCCGCCGCGGTGCCGTAGGCCTTGGTCTTCGGGTCGGCGATGAGCTCGACGCCGATCATGAGGCCCTTGCCGCGCACGTCGCCGATCAGCGGCTGGGTCTTCGCGAGCGCCTCGAAGCGCGCCTTGAGGTCGGCGCCCTTCTTGGCGGAGGCCTCGATCACGCCACTCTGGAGGAACTCGATGTTGGCCAGCGCCGCCGCGCACGAGACCGGGTTGCCGCCGAAGGTGCTCAGATGGTCGCCGACCTGGAAGGCGTCGGCGATCTCCGCCCTGGCGGTGAAGGCCGAGAGCGGCCAGCCGTCGGCGATGCCCTTGGCCATGGTCATGATGTCGGGCTCGACGCCGTAGTGCTCGATGCCGAACATCTTGCCGGTGCGCCCGAAGCCGCTCTGGACCTCGTCGGCGATGAAGAGCACGCCGTCCTCGTCCAGGGCCTCCTTGACCTTCTTGAAGTAGCCGTCGGGCGGGGTGATGATGCCGCCCTCGCCCATCACCGGCTCGGCGATGAAGGCGCAGACGTCGCCCGAGAGGTGCAGGCGCATGATCTCGCCGACGCGCCGGGCGCAGAGCAGGTCGCACTTGTCGGGCGTGGTCTCGGCGAAGCAGCGGTAGCAGTAAGGGGTGGGGACGTAGGCGACGCCCGGCATGTAGGGGCCGCCGCCCTTCTTGCGTCCCGAGTTGCCGGTCACCGAGAGGGTCGCGAACGACCGGCCGTGGAAGCTCGACTCGATGGCGACGAACTCGCGCTTGCCGCTGTAGCGCTTGGCGAGGCGGAAGGCGCCTTCGATGGCCTCGGCGCCGCCGTTGCCGAAGAAGGTCTTCTGCAGCTTGCCGGGGGTGATCTCGGCGAGCTTCTCGGCCAGGGCGCCGACGCTCGGCACGTGGTAGACGTACGAGCAGGCGTGGACGAGCTTGTCGGCCTGCGCCTTGGCGGCATCGAGGACCTTGGTGTTGTGATGGCCCGCGTTGGTGACGCTGATGCCGGCGAAGCAGTCGATGTACTCGGTGCCGTCGGCGTCGTAGAGCAGAGCCCCGTCGCCGTGGTCCACGACCACCGGCTCGACCCGCTTCACGAACCCGGTCATGACGTAATCGCGATACTGTTCCTTCACACCCATGCTATCGACCACCCTTCGGCGTGCGCTGACTGAGACTGAAAAAGGGGTGCACGTCAAGGGTATCAGAAGCGCTTCGGCGCGCGCGCCGGCGCCGCTGGACGCGGCGCCCAATCGCGCCTCCCCGATTGGCCGCGACGGCCGACGCCGGTGTGGCGTCTCGTCGTTGTCTTGCGCGGCGACACGTGCCGCTCACGCGCTGGCGAGCCTGGCCCTACCATGGACCTCCGACCGAAGGGGACCGGTCACCAAACGACCACGCGGGCTCTCTGAGGGGGATGTCGAGAGAGGGACAGCTTCACACTTCGCCTGTGACGGGGGCGGCCGGGAGGCCGCCCCCGTCACGCCCGCGACGCGTTGCCATGCCGGGTCGACCGCGCCGCTCGCGCGAGCACTCGCGCGCCGATCGCCCGGCCGGCCGCGCGCTGAGGGTCCCAGTCCGTCCCAACGGCGCGAACTTCGGCGCAAGCGAGGTTCGCGCCGACGCATTCTCAACAAACCTCGCGGCCGCGCCGGCGTCAGGTGGAAGCACCAAGGAACCCCCGGCTATACTCGGCTCGTGGTCGAAGCACGCTGCCGACTCTGTGGATGACCATCAGCGCTTCCCGGATCTGCCGCTCGTCCGTCGAAGGAGTTCGCCTATGCCGTCGGGTCCCCCACCCAAGTCGACCGGTGCAGCCCTCGTCCTAGGCGGCGGCGTCGCCGGCATCCAGTGCGCCCTCGACCTCGCCGAGGGCGGCTACAAGGTCCACCTCGTCGAGAAGGCGCCGGCCCTCGGCGGCCACATGGCGCAGCTCGACAAGACCTTCCCCACCAACGACTGCTCGATGTGCACCCTGGCCCCCAAGCTGGTCGAGGCCGGGCGACACCTGAACATCGACATCGTCACCAATTCGGAACTGACCGGCCTCGAGGGCGAGCCCGGCAACTTCACCGCCAAGGTCTTCCACCACGCCCGCTTCGTCGACCCCGACAAGTGCACGAGCTGCGGCGAGTGCGTCCCCGTCTGCCCGGTGGTCGTCCCCGACCCCTACAACGAGGGCCTCGGCGAGCGCAAGGCGATCTTCAAGCTCTACCCGCAGGCGATCCCCAACACGTACGCGGTGACCAAGAAGGGGCACTCGCCGTGCAAGCGCGCCTGCGCGGTGGCCACGGCGGCGCAGGGCTACGTGGCCCTGATCCGCGAGGGGAGGTTCGCCGAGGCCTACACGGTCGCCAGCGAGCCCAACCCCTTCCCCGCCGTCTGCGGCCGTGTCTGCACGGCCAGGTGCGAGGTCGATTGCACGCGCGGCGAGGTCGAGGAGCCGATCGCCATCCGCAGCCTCAAGCGCTTCGTCACCGACTTCGCCAACGAGAACGTGCCGCTGCCGGACAAGGCGGAGATCAGGTACGAGGAGAAGGTCGCCGTCATCGGCGCCGGCCCGACCGGTCTCACCGCCGCCCGCGAGCTGGCCTTGCTCGGCTACCAGACGACCGTCTACGAGAGCAAGGCCGAGCCGGGCGGCATGCTGCGCTTCGGCATCCCCGAGTACCGCCTGCCCAAGGCGGCGCTGCAGCAGGACGTCGATCGCGTACTTGCCCTGGGCGTCGACCTGGTGTGCGGCAAGCGCTGCGGCATCGACGTCACCGTCGACGGTCTGCTCGACGACGGCTACCGGGCAGTCTTGCTCGCCGTCGGCCTGCAGGGCGGCCGCACGCTGCCGATCCCCGGCGCCGACGCGCCGAACGTGCTCGACGCCGTCAGCCTCCTGCACAAGGCGACGGTGGGCGAGCCGGTCGAGATGGGCAAGAAGGTCGTCGTCATCGGCGGCGGCGACGTCGCCTTCGACGCCGGCCGCACCGCCCTGCGCCTCGGCGCCGAGCAGGTCGTCATCAACTGCATCGAGGACGACACCGACCGTGCCGGCCTCCGACGAGGAGGTCGAGGAGGGACTCGCCGAGAGCATCCTCTTCAACTGCTCGTGCATGCCCGACGGCATCAAGGCTCGACGCCGACGGCCGCGCCTGCGGCGTCACGTTCAGCTCGTGCTCGCTGGGCGAGCCGGACGCGCGCGGCTGGCGGCCGCCGGTCCGGCGAGGTGGCACCGAGCACGACCTCGACTGCGACACGGTCATCTTCGCCATCGGCCAGAGCATGGTCGACGACTTCCTGCAGGGCGCGACCGGCATCGAGGTCGAGCGCGGCCAGATCGTCGCCGACAAGCAGACGCACATGACGAGCCGCGCCGGCGTGTTCGCCGGCGGCGACGCCGCCGCGAGCGCGCCCTGGACGGCGATCGAGGCGGTCGCCGCCGGCCGGCGCGCGGCGCGCAGCATCCACAACCACCTGCGCGGCGAGGAGCTCGTGCCTGTCTGGACCGACCTCATGGACGAGGCCAAGCCCGACGACGAGACGCTGGCCAAGACCGAGGTCATGGCGCGCCTGCCCATGCCGCAGCTCGCGGGGGCGGCGCGCAAGGTCACCTGGGACGAGGTCAACACCGGCTTCACCGAGGAGCAGGCGGTCGCCGAGGCCAAGCGCTGTCTCGACTGCGCGATCTGCTCCGAGTGCTTCGAGTGCGTCCGCGCCTGCGGCCCGGGCGCCCTGCTGCACGACGAGCGAGACGAGGAGTTCGAGGTCGCGGTCGGCGCCGTCGTCATGGCGACCGGCTTCGACCTGCACGACCCCGGCAAGGCGAGCGAGTACGGCTACCGCCGCTACCCGAACGTCCTCAGCGCCCTGGAGTACGAGCGCATGCTGAGCGCGTCGGGACCCGACCATGGGCGACGTCAAGCGGCCGTCCGACGGCGAGCACCCGGCGCGCATCGCCTTCATCCAGTGCGTCGGCTCGCGCGACCAGGAGACACCAGTACTGCTCGAGCGTCTGCTGCATGTTCGCGAACAAGCAGGCGATGCTCACCATCGACCACGTGCCCGAGGCCAAGCCCGAGGTCTTCCTCATGGACATGCGCGCCCAGGGCAAGGGCTTCGACGAGTTCTACCAGCGCGCCCAGGAGCGCGGCGTGAGCTTCATCCGCTCGCGCCCCTCGACGATCAAGGAAGACCCGAAGACGAAGGACCTGCTCATCGACTGGGAGGACGAGCAGGGCAAGATGCGGACCAGCGAGTACGACATGGTCGTGCTCTCGGCCGGCCTCGAGCCTGCGCGCAAGGCGCAGGAAGCTGCCGGCCACCTCGGCATCGAGCTCAACCGGCACGGCTTCTGCAAGCTCGAGGAGTTCGAGCCCATGGCGACGAGCCGCGAGGGCGTCTTCGTCGTCGGCCCGTTCGGCGAGCCCAAGGACATCCCCGACTCGGTCGCCCAGGCCTCGGCCGCGGCGGCCCAGGTGATGACCGGCCTCGCCGACTCGCGCGGCACGCTCACGGTCGAGAAGGAGTACCCGGTCGAGCGCGACATCGCCGACGAGGACGCCCGCATCGGCGTCTTCGTCTGCCACTGCGGCTCGAACATCGCCGGGGTGATCGGCGTCGAGAACGTCGCCGAGTACGCCAAGACCCTCCCTGGCGTCGTCTACGCGAACGACACGATGTACACGTGCTCGAGCGACTCGCTGCAGCTCATCCGCGAGACGATCGAGAAGGAGAACCTGAACCGGGTCGTGGTCGCGAGCTGCACGCCGCGCACGCACGAGCCGATCTTCCAGGACACGCTCCGCGAGGCGGGCCTCAACCCGTTCCTCTTCGAGATGGCGAACATCCGCGACCAGGCCTCGTGGGTGCACCGGGACGAGCCGGCGAAGGCGACCGACAAGGCCAAGGACCTCGTCCGCATGTCGGTCGCCAGGGCCCGGCTGCTCGAGCCGCTCTTCAAGGTCGACGTGCCGCTCACCCACGCCGCGGTCGTCGTCGGCGGCGGCGTCGCCGGCATGACGGCCGCGGGAGCGCTCGGCGACATGGGCTACGAGACGCACCTCGTCGAGCGCGGTCCCACTCTGGGCGGCCACGTGCTCGAGCTGGGTCCGACGATCCGCGGCGGCGACGCCGCCGCCCTCGTCGCCGAGCTCGAGCGCAAGCTCGTCGACAACCCGAACGTCAAGATCCACCTCGAGTCCACGCTCGACGACTTCCACGGCTTCATCGGGAACTTCTCCAGCGTGGTCAAGACGAAGGACGGCGCGCGGACGCCTGTCGACCACGGCGTCGTCATCGTCGCCACGGGTTCGCAGGAGGAGCGCCCTGAGCTCTACGGCCTGGGCGCCAGCCCGAAGGTCGTCACCGGCATGGACCTCGAGCGCATGCTCAAGGAGGACGACCCGGCGCTCGCCGAGGCCCGCGCCGTCGGCTTCGTCCTTTGCGCCGGCTCGCTCGACGAGCACAAGCCCTACTGCTCGCGCACCTGCTGCCAGCAGAGCATCAAGAACGCGATCGCGCTCAAGGAGCGCGATCCCGACGCGGCCGGTGTACGTGTGGTTCAAGGAGGTCCGCACCTTCGGCCTCCTCGAGGAGTACTACACGAAGGCGCGCGAGCTCGGCGTGATCTTCACGCGCTACGAAGAGGCGACCAAGCCGCAGGTGAGCGCCAACGGCAACGTCGAGGTCGCCTTCCGCGACCCGTACCTCGGCAAGGACCTGACCCTGCCGCTCGACCTGCTCGTGCTGGCGACGCCGGCCGTGCCGGCCGACGGCGTCGCCGAGCTGAGCAAGCTGCTCAAGGTACCGCTGACCGGCGACGGCTTCTTCCTCGAGGCGCACGTCAAGCTGCGCCCCGTCGACTTCGCGCAGCGAGGGCATCTTCCTCTGCGGCTCGGCCCACTACCCCAAGGGCATCGACGAGGCGATCAGCCAGGCGTACGCCGCCGCCGGGAGGGCCGCGGCCATCCTGGCCAAGCCGGCCCTCAAAGCCGGCGGCGTCGTCGCCGAGGTCGACCAGGACAAGTGCGCCGCCTGCCTCACCTGCGTGCGCATCTGCCCCTACGAGGTGCCGATCATCGAGGCCGACACGAAGAAGGCGAAGATCGAGGCGGCCGCCTGCCAGGGCTGCGGCATCTGCGTCAGCGAGTGCCCCGTCAAGGCGATCACCCTGCACCACTACACCGACAACCAGATCTTCGCCAAGGAAGAGGCGCTCTTCATGGAGGTGAGCTGACGTGGCCGACGAACCGAACGCGGCTGTAGCGGCTCCGGTGGAGGGCGCCGAGGCGGGCGCGGCGGACGAGGCGCCGAAGAAGCCGGTCGACCCGGACTTCGAACCCGAGATCATCGTCTTCGCCTGCCACTACTGCGCCTACGCGGCCGCCGACCTGGCGGGCAGCATGCGCCTGCAGTACCCCTCGACGATCCGCATGGTCAAGCTGCCCTGCACCGGCAAGCTCGAGGTCATCCACCTGCTGCGCGCCCTCGAGGCCGGCGCCGACGGCGTCTACGCCGCCGGCTGTCTCGAGGGCGAGTGCCACTACCTCAAGGGCAACCTCTGGGCGCGCAAGCGTGTCGACTACGTCAAGACCCTCCTCCCCGAGGTCGGGCTCGAGCCCGAGCGCGTGGAGATGTACAACATGTCGTCGGCCATGGGCGCCAAGTTCGCCGAGGTCGCGACCGAGTTCACCGAGCGCATCAAGCAGCTCGGGCCGAACCCGCTGCGGCGACACGGCCTGTCGCCGCACGCCGCGGCCCGCGACGCCGCCAAGGACGTCGCCATGCCGGACTCCCCCGCCACTTCCGAGAAGGGACCCGCCGAATGATCACCGCTGAACGCAAGCCGTTCGACGAGATCCTGGAGCTCGTCGACGGGCACAAGAAGGTCCTCGTCGCCGGCTGCGACACGTGCGTCGCGATCTGCCTCACCGGCGGCGAGAAGGAGGCCGAGATCCTCGCCAGCGAGCTGCGCATGAAGGCGCAGGCCGACGGGCGCGAGGTCGAGGTCGAGCACACCGCCGCGATCCGCCAGTGCGAGTGGGAGTACCTCGACATGATCGCCGCCAAAGTCGAGGAGGCGGACGTCGTGCTCAGCATGGCCTGCGGCATCGGCATCCAGAGCCTGGCCGAGAAGTTCGCCCCCAAGGTCGTCGTGCCGGCGGTCAACACGAACATGCTGGGCATGCCGCAGGAGCACGCCGTGTGGTTCGAGCGCTGCGTGGCCTGCGGCGAGTGCCGCATCGGTCTCACCGGCGGCATCTGCCCGGTCGTGCGCTGCAGCAAGAGCCTCATGAACGGGCCCGTGCGGCGGCTCGCACGACGGCAAGTGCGAGGTCACGACCCCCGAGAAGGAAGACATCGAGTGCGCGTGGGCGCTCATCTGGGAGCGCCTCAAGGCGCAGGGCCGCGAGGAGCTCTTCTTCGCCGACCGGCCGCCGAAGGACTGGAGCAAGAGCAGCTCCGGCGGCCCCCGCAAGATGGTCAAGGAGGAGGCGAAGCCGGTATGAGCGAGAACGGGTACAAGGCCGGCACGAACCTCGAGAAGATCCTCGCGGCGGGCAAGTTCGCCGTGACCGGCGAGTGCGGCCCGCCGAAGAGCGCCGACGGCAGCGTCATCGAGACCAAGGCCAAGCTCCTCAAGGGCTACGTCGACGCCGTCAACATCACCGACAACCAGACCGCCGTGGTCCGCGTCTGCTCCATGGCGTCGGGCTACGCCGCCCAGCAGAACGGCGTCGAGGCGATCATGCAGATGACCTGCCGCGACCGGAACCGCCTGGCCATGCAGGCCGACATCCTCGGCGCCTTCACCCTGGGCATCAAGAACATCCTCTGCCTGACCGGCGACCACATGAGCTTCGGCAACCACCCCCAGGCCAAGGGGGTGCACGACCTCGACGCCATCAACCTGATCAAGATGTACAGGGACATGCGCGACGAGAAGAAGTTCCAGTGCGGCGACGAGATGCCCGTCGCGCCCGAGCTGTACATCGGCTGCGCCGAGAACCCGTTCGGCGACCCCTTCGAGCTGCGCGCCCTGCGCCTCAAGAAGAAGGTCGAGGCCGGCGCCGACTTCATGCAGACGCAGTGCATCTTCAACATCCCCAAGTTCAAGGAGTGGATGAAGGAGGTGCGCGCTCTGGGCCTGCATCAGGAGGTCAAGATCCTCGCCGGCATCACGCCGATCAAGGGCGCCGGCATGGCCAACTACATGAAGAAGTTCGTGCCCGGCATGGACGTGCCACAGGAGATCGTCGACCGCGTCGCCGCCAAGGAGAAGGGCGAGCCGCAACAGGCCGAAGGCAAGAAGCTCGCCGTCGAGATGATCAAGGAGCTCGCCGAGGTCGAAGGCGTCGCCGGCGTGCACATCATGGCGGTCGAGTGGGAGCCGGCCGTGCCGGAGATCGTCGAGGCGGCCGGCCTGCTGCCGCGGCCGGCCGTGGCGTGAGGGAGGCCGCAATGACGACCGCCTCCATGACGCCCGACACCGTCCTCGCGGGGACGATCCGCCGCGGGGCCGGCATCAACGCCTACAAGTGCTACCAGTGCAAGCGCTGCACGGCCGGGTGCCCGGTGGCCGGCTTCGCCGGCCTTCACCCGGCCCAGATCGTCCGCGCCGTGCAGCTCGGCGACCTCGAGTCGATCATGGCCGACAGGTTCATCTGGCTCTGCACCGGCTGCCAGACCTGCAGCACGCGCTGCCCGCAGGAGATCGACGTGGCCGGCATCATGGACGAGCTGCGCATGCTGGCCTACGAGCACGACCTCGTACGCAAGGACGCCCCGTTCGCCAGCATCCTCCGAGTACAACGCAGACTCCTTCAAGCGCTGGGGCCGCATGTACGAGCTCGAGCTGCTGGCGCGCGACAAGATCATGCGGCCGAGCATCGATGACCGACGACCTCATGCTCGGGGTCAAGATGGTCATGAAGGGCAAGATCGGCTTCGTGCCCAGCCGCGGCGGCGACCGCGCCCAGATGAAGCGCATGGTCGATGCCGCCGAGCGCATCGAGAGAGAGCGTCGCGCCGGCTCGGCTGCACCCGCCGGCGCCGGCTCGGGAGGCGCGTCATGACCGCCCTCGCCTATTACCCCGGCTGCTCCCTGCACAGCACGGCGACCGAGATGGACGAGAGCTTCAAGGTCACCTGCGAGGCGCTCGGCCTGGAGCTGCGCGAGATCCCCGGCTGGGAGTGCTGCGGCAACACCGCGGCGCACTCGATGAACCGGCTCCTCGCCATGGCCCTGCCGGCGAACGAGCTCGCCAAGGTCAAGGACGACATGAAGCTCGACGCCGTGGCCGTGCCCTGCGCCGCCTGCTTCAGCCGCTTCACGACGGCGGCCCACGAGATCGCCGAGAACGAGCAGCTGGCCGCCGACGTGACGCAGGTCGTCGGCCGCCCGTACGGCGGCGGCGTCACCGTCTGGAACATGGTCGACGTCTACCACGACGGCGTCGGCGTGGATGCCCTCAAGGCGAAGGTGAAGAAGCCGTTCGGCGGGCTCAAGGTCGCCTGCTACTACGGCTGCCTGCTCACCCGCCCGCCCAAGGTCACGCTGGCCGAAGACCCCGAGTACCCGACGCACATGGACGCTGTCGTCGAGGCGCTCGGCTGCGAGCCGGTCGAGTGGGGCTACAAGACCGACTGCTGCGGCGCCAGCCTGGCGCTCTGCGAGCAGGACGTCGTCGTCGCCCTCACGCGCAGGATCCTCCAGGACGCGCGCGACTGCGGCGCCGAGGCGGTCGCCGCCGCCTGCCCGCTCTGCCAGGTCAACCTGGACACCCGGCAGGACGACATCGCCAAGGGCGACCCGTCCTGGCAGCGCCTGCCCGTCCTGTACGTGAGCCAGATGGTCGGCCGCGCGCTCGGCATCGACGGCGCGCGCCTCGGCCTCAAGAAGCACATGGTCGACGTCGCGGCGGTGATGGGCTGACCTGCCGCGCGAAGGGTCCCTGACGGGACCACACCATCCCCGCGAGGGGAAGGGAGCCATGGGAAGGGCCCGGGGAGCATCCGCTCCCCGGGCCCTTCCGCGTGGCTCATGGCCCGTCACGGCTCTCGCCGCGCTCAGCCCATCCCCTCGGGCGGCTTGTGCACGCCGATCCGGTTGCCCTCGGAGTCGAGGAAGAACCCGATGAAGCCGATCATCTCGCCCATGTCCGTCACCGGCATGAGCACCTTGCCGCCGGCGGCGGCAACCCGCTCGAGCATGCCCTCGGGGTCGCCCCTGCTGTTCAGGTAGATGGTGGTGCCGTCCGTACCGGGCTTCATGTTCTCCGTGAGCGCGAGGTCGGCGCTCACGTCGCCCGGCTCGCCCGGCAAGAGAGCGACGCTCTCCATGCCCGGCATGGTCTCGATCTCGGCCTGCAGTACGGCGCCGTAGAACTTGCGCGCCCGCTCGAGGTCGGTCACTGGGATATCGGCCCAGACGATGGTGTTGGCCATGTCAGTCTCCTTCTGCGGTCTGGCACGCGACCTCAGGACGGCCGCGCGCACGAACGCACTATGGCCGCGAACTGACAGAGCGAAACCGCCCCGGGCGGCAGCGCGCGGCGGCACCTCCCGCGGTCGAGACGACGCGCCGGTGTTTGCATCTGCTTTCTTTATGATATCATTTCCATAGCGTCCGCCAGAGCCGGCGGACGAAAGCCATGGAGGTGAAGGTCATGTCAGTCGAACGCGCGGCCAGGACCGCCAACGGATGGATCATGCTCCTGGTCGACATCGTCCTCTACGTCGCCGCGACGGCCCTCTTCATCGTGTCGTTCGTCGAGGGAACGAACACGGAGACCGAGGCGGCTCAACCCGTGTGGTGGATGTTCATCACCGCCTGCGTCGTGCTCGCGGCGGCGATCCTCGTCAGCCCGGGGTTCTTCACCCTGCAGCCGAACGAGGCCCGCGTCCTCATCCTCTTCGGCGACTACAAGGGCACGAGCCGCGAGACCGGCTTTCGTTGGGGTAACCCGTTCTTCGCCAACGGCCGTGCGACGGCTTCGAGCGGCACCACGGCCGCCGAGCAGATCGCGGCGATGGCGAAGAAGGACAAGTCGCAGAACAAGCCGCGCACGCTCGGCCGCTACAAGGTCTCGCTGCGCGCCCGCACCCTGAACGGCGACCGCCTGAAGGTCAACGACAAACGCGGCAACCCGGTGGAGATCGCCGCCGTCGTCGTCTGGCGTGTCGAGGACACCGCCCAGGCGGTGTTCGACGTCGACGACTACGAGCAGTACGTCTCGATGCAGAGCGAGACGGCGCTGCGCCACGTCGCCACCGCCTACGCCTACGACCACTCCGAAGACGAGGAAGGCTCCGAGATCACGCTGCGCAGCAACGTCACCGACGTGTCGCAGGCGCTCAAGGTCGAGCTCGAGGAACGGCTCTCGAAGGCCGGCGTGGTGGTCAACGAGGCGCGGCTCACCCACCTCGCCTATGCGCCGGAGATCGCCCAGGCGATGCTCCGCCGCCAGCAGGCCGAGGCGATCATCGCCGCGCGCCGCAAGATCGTCGTCGGCGCCGTGAGCATGGTCGAGATGGCCCTGCAGCAGCTCAGCGAGAAGAACGTCGTCACCCTCGACGAAGAGCGCAAGGCGGCGATGACGAGCAACCTGCTGGTCGTGCTCTGCGGCGAGGCCGAGGTCCACCCGGTCGTGAACGCTGGGACGCTGTACCAGTGAGGCCGGCCAAGAGCGGCTGATGCCGGCTGAGACCAGCGCATGACGTCGGAACGTGCCTGATGGCCGCCCGCAAGCAGTTCCTGCTGCGCGTCGACCCCGGGCTCTGGAAGGAACTCGAGAAGTGGGCCGCCGACGAGCTGCGCAGCGTCAACGCGCAGGTCGAGTGGGTGCTGCGCGACGCGGTGAAGAAGCGGAAGGGCGGGCGGCGCCGGTAGGCGCCGCCCGCCCCACCCATCAGACGCCTGCGTCCGGTCCCGACGACTCGACGGTCGCGGCCGCCGCCTCGGGCAGCACCGCCAGCACCGGCACGGCGATGACCGTGAGAACGAGGCCGAGCACCGTCCACAAGAGGACCCGGCGCCCCTTCTCGAGGGCGAGCCGGCGGCAGTACCAGGCGCAGGCGAGCGCGATGGCGACGCCGATGGCGGCGCTGATGACGGTGAGCTGCACGGCGCTCCTTCAAGGCAGATGACAAGGCGCCTGAGCCGGCGGCGGCCTGCACGCGGACGCCGGCGTCACCCTATCGCCTGACTGCACATCGCGCGAGCACCAAGTGGGCAGAATGTGGGGGCACGTCTCGACCGACCCGTCGCCGCATCGCGCCATCGCGGCGATCCCGAGAGGAGCGACCCGATGAGCGCGACCGAGCTGATCGTCCCCGGCATCCACCGCTGGACCTGCCCGCACCCTGAGTACCGGACCGGCGCCGAGGAGGTCGCGAGCTACGCTCTGACGATCGACGACGCCGTGGCGCTGGTCGATCCGCTTCTGCCGGCCGAGGACGACCCGCGGCGGGCGCCACTGCTCGCCGACCTCGATGCGATGGTCGGCGCGGCGCGGCACCTCGAGATCATGATCACTATCCCCTACCACACGCGGAGCGCCGAGCTGCTCTTCGAGCGCTACTGGGGCGACGCGGCCACTCGCCTCTGGGGGAACGCCGCGGTCCGCGACCGTCTCGCCTGGGACACACCGCTCACCGAGATCACGAGCGGCGCCGCGGGAACCGCCGTCGAGATCGCCGACGGCCTCGCCGAGGCCTTCGCGATCGGCAACCCGAAGCGCATCGAGACGCCGCTCCACTTCCCCGGTCTCAAGGCGCTCGCCTTCGGAGACGCCGTCGTCGCCCTGCCGGACGGCAGCCTGCGCGTGTGGAACTTCAGCGCCGGCAAGGAGGCCTGGTATCGCAGCCGCTTCCTCCCCACGCTCGAGCCGCTGGCCGGGCTCGACGTCGAGTCGGTGCTCGTGACGCACGGGCCGCCCGTGACGCGCGCCGGGCGGCGCGCCCTTCGGGCGGCCCTGGACGCTCCGTCGGTCATGGTCTACTGGTGAGGCCGCCCGCCGGCGCGGCACGATGCCGCAGCGTGACCGCGCCCCTTGAGCCAAGTCAAGCATGGCCCCGTTGCGCCGGTGGTACCATCCTCTCAGCCATGAATCCCGACCATTGGAGTAGGGTATGACGATCACGCCGAAGACGACGGTGCACACGCTGCTCAAGGAGCATCCCTTCCTGCTCGACTTCCTCGCCGGCTACAACCCCGAGTTCAAGAAGCTGACCAACCCCGTCATGCGCCGCACCATGGGGCGGATGGCGACGCTCGATACGGTCGCCCGGCAGGGGAACGTCCCTCTCAACCAGCTCATGAACGACATCGCCGCGGAGATCGAGGCGAAGACGGGCTCGCAGGCCCGTCATCGCCGACACGCCCGGCGTCGACACCATCGACCCGGCGCGTCTCGAGGAACTCCACGCCATCGTCAAGGAGCTTCACGCCGGCAAGTCGGTCGAAGAGGTGAAGCCGCGCTTCGAGGAGCTCATCGCCGACGTCGAGGCGACGGAGATCGCCGCCATGGAGCAGAAGCTCATCGAGGGCGGCGTCCCCGACACCGAGGTCAAGCGCCTCTGCGACGTGCACGTGCAGGTGTTCGCCGACGCCCTCGAGGGGCACGAGCCCGTCAAGGTCGCCGCCGGGCATCCCATCGACACCTTCCAGCGCGAGAACCAGGCCCTGCTGCAAGTGACGGCGTCGCTGCGCAAGGTCGCGGAGAAGATCGGCGAGCCCCCGGTCCGCGAGGAGTGGGAGCGGCTCAAGCCCGCTCTCGCCGGCGTCCTCGACCGGCTGCTCGAGATCGACAAGCACTACCTGCGCAAGGAGAACCAGCTCTTCCCCTTCCTCGAGAAGCACGGGGTCGAGGGTCCGAGCAAGGTCATGTGGGCGATCCACGACGACATCCGCGCGCTGATGAAGCAGGCGCGCGCCGCACTCGCCGACGACGAGGCGGCGCTCGCCGTGAGCACCGCCCAGGCGCTGGCGAAGATGGCCGACGACATGGTCACCAAGGAGGAGAAGGTCCTCTACCCGATGTCGGTCGACACGCTGGGCGACGACGAGTGGCGGCAGATCCGCGCCGGCGAGGACGAGATCGGGTACGCGCTGATCGGCGACGTGCCGGCGTGGCCGGAGGGAGCGGCCGCCGCCGAAGGCGCCCCGGCCGCCGCGGCCGGCCCGGGCGGCACCCCATCCGGCGCCATCCCCCTCACGACCGGCGCCCTCACCGCCGAGCAGCTCGGCCTGATGCTCACGGCGCTCCCCGTCGACATCAGCTTCGTCGACGAGAACGACGAGGTGCGCTTCTACAGCGAGGGCGAGCGCATCTTCCCGCGTTCTCCCGGCGTCATCGGGCGGAAGGTGCAGAACTGCCACCCGCCGGCCAGCGTGCACAAGGTGCAGGAGATCGTCGACGCCTTCCGCGCCGGCGAGAAGGACGTCGCCGAGTTCTGGATCGAGATGGCCGGCAAGTTCCTGCACATCCGCTACTTCGCCCTTCGCGACGCCGGCGGCACGTACCGCGGCACGGTGGAGATGGTGCAGGACGCGACGCACATCCGTGCCCTCGAAGGACAGCGCCGACTGGTTGATTGGTAACGCCGCGTCCTCTCAGGCCACGACCTGCAGCCAGGACCCGAGGCCAAAGCCGAGGACGGTCACGAGGCCGACCCACGGCCGGTGGCCGCCCTCGTCGAAGGCCTCGGGCATCATCGTGTCGGCCAGCATCGTGAGGATGCCGCCGGCGGCGAACGCCTGGACGACTCCGATGGCTTGGTCCGGCACATCGCCGGCGACCGCGTACCCGAGGCCGGCGGCGAGCGCGGACGCGGCGCAGACGATCGCCCACAACGCGAAGATCGCCCGCGGCGAGTGTCCGGCCTTGCGCATGCCGGTGGCACCCGAAAGACCCTCGGGCAGGTTCGAGATGAAGACGGCGGCGACGAAGGCAAGACCGACCGCGCCGCCCTCGAGCAGGCTGATGCCGATGACGATCGACTCGGGGATGCCGTCGAGCACCGCCCCGAGCAGGATCGCGCCGCCGGCCTCGGACTGCTGACCGCCGGAGCGCTTGCGATGCCGACCGCCGCGGCGGTCGATCGCAAGGTCACCGGCGAAGAACAGGCCCGCCCCCAGCGTCAGTCCGATCAGCACCGCGTCGGACCCTCCGCGCTCGTAGGCTTCGGCAGTCAGCTCGTAGGCGACGGCGCTGATGAGCGCCCCGACGCCGAAGGCCATCACCAGGGCGATGGCCCACTGCGGCAGGGTGAAGCGCAGGCCGACGCCGGCGCCGATCAGCAGGGCGGCGCCGGCGACGAGCCCCCACAAGGCGGCTTCGAGCATGGCGACTCATTCACCGCCGGCGCTCGTCCCTCCTGCCGCCGGGTCGGGTACGATGGGCGCGCACCCGACCCCCCGGCGAAAGGAACGACATGCTCTGGCAGCGCGGTTCGCTCTCCCTGGAACAGGCGCATCTCGTCCTCGCGTCGCTGCCCTGTGACGTCAGCTTCGCCGACGAGAACGACGTCCTGCTCTTCTGGTCGGGCGATACCTATAAGACCTGCGACGCGCGCTTCATCGGCCGTGACGTGCGCGACTGCCATCCCCCGGAGAGCATGGAGACCCTCGAGGCGATCCTGCGCGAGTTCAAGGCCGGCACGCGGGACGTGGCCGAGGGCTGGGGCGAGGAACACGGGCGTTTCAAGCTGACGCGCTACACCGCCGTCCGCGACGCCGACGGCGCCTACAAGGGGATCCTCGAGGTCAACATGGACGTCACGGGGTTCCGCGGCCTCTCCGGCGCGCAGCAGCTGCCGGGCTGGTGATCTGAAGCCACCGAGGCCGCGGGCGACGGCCCGCGCGTCCTAGAGCCGGAACTCGTGCCGGCAGAAGCCGTCGCCGGCGACCAGGGAGTGCGTCTGCACGTGGGCGTCGGGCGACGCCCCCATCATGCCGCAGAACATGCCGCGGTCGAAGGCGCAGACCACGTCCGGGTACTCGAGCGCAAGTTCTTTGTACACGCAGTTCGTCACGTCGAGCGTGACGGTGCCGTTGGCGCCGTCGTCGAGCCGCGTGCGGTAGCCCGCGTCCGCGAGCCAGGCGGCGGCCTGAGCCGGCGTCAGGCGGGCCGGGACGCCGGCCCTGTCGCCGGTGACGACGCTCGAGATCTCGACCCCGTACTCGCGGCCGGCCTCAACGGCTGCCTCGACGGCGCGCGGCTCGGGCGTGGTCTCGGCGACCAGACGGAGCAGGAGACGCGCCAGGGGCTCGTAGCGGCGTGCGGGGACGAGCAGCTCGAGGCGCTCGTCGCCGGGGCTGTACACCTTGGCCGGGCGCCCGCCGGTCGGGCGGCGGCGCAGACCGACCTGCACGAGTCCGACCTCGACCATGCGCTCGAGGTGCGCGCGGGCGACGGTACGGTGCAGCCCGAAGGCGGCGCCCACCTCGGCGGCCGAGACCGGCTGGTCGGCGTCGAGGACGTGGCGGAAGATGGCGCGCCGCGTGCCGTCGCCAAAGACGTCGCCGAGGCGATCGAGTCGGGCGGCGTCGTTGTCGGCAAGTGAGGCCACGACTGCACTCTACCGCATCGCGCTCCCTCGTCCAATGCCTTCGCCGTCACCAATGCAGAACGGCGCCGCGTACCCGTCCGGTGCCGCGTTACGAACGGTCGCGCGCGCGGAACACAGGAGACACGCGCCGGACGCACCGGCGCGCCGGGACTCCCGCCACCGCGACGGAAAGGACCCATCATGGTCAAGGTGAAGACGTTCACGACCCCGATCAAGATCTTCGAGACCACGCGCGAGCTGGGCGAGCTCGACGCCAGGGTCGCCGACTTCCTCAACGCCGAAGACGCCGCCGAGGTCTACTCGGTGGGCGACGCGACGACGAGCGGCGAGCACGGCGAGACGACAGGCCTCATCCGCACGGTGTGCTATAGAGTCTGACGTCATGGCTGAGTCGAGCCCGATCCCGGACGAGATCAGACGCGCGAACCTCGCCCACTGGGACGAGTGGACGCGCATCCACGAGACGTCCGCGTTCTACGACGTCGACGGCTTCAAGGCCGGCGTCACGTCACTCTGGCCCCTCGAGCTCGAGGAGCTGGGGCCGTTCGTCGGCGAGGGCACGACGCTCCTGCACCTGCAGTGCCACTTCGGTCTCGACACGCTGAGCTGGGCGCGGTGCGGCGCCGTGGTCACCGGCGTCGACCTGAGCGATGAGGCGATCGGGCTGGCGCGCCGCCTGGCCGACGAAGTCGGCCTGTCGGCGCGCGCCACGTTCATCGCCTCCGACGTGTACGAGGTCGACGAGCACCTCGGCGACCAGCGCTTCGATGTGGTCTTCGTGAGCTGGGGGGCCATCGAGTGGCTGCCCGACCTCGACCGGTGGGCCGCCCTCATCGCCAGACGCCTGCGCCCCGGCGGGGTCTTCTACATGGCCGAGATCCACCCCGTGGCCTACGCCCTCGACGAGACCGCCGATCACGGCGTACGCCTCGCCTATCGCTACCTGCCGGCGCCCGACGAGCCCGAGCGCTCCGACTACGACGGCTCGTACGCCGACCGCGAGGCGCACGTCGAGAACCGCGTCTGCTACGGCTGGTCCCACGGCGTCGGCGAGATCCTCACCGCCCTCGCCGGCGCGGGGCTGCGCCTCGAGTACCTGCACGAGTGGCCCTTCTGCGTCGCCCCGTTCTTCGAGTGGATGGAGCGCGACGAGCAGCGCTGGTGCTGGCTCCCGGACGGACACGGCGGACGCCGGGCCGACCTTCCCTTCAGCTACTCGGTCATGGCGCGCAAGCCGGAGGCGAGCGATGCTTGACGAGTACCTCAAGTCGAACCTCGCCTGGTGGGACGAGGCGGCCGAACTCCACCCGGCGACGGCGCTCTACGATGTGGACGGCTTCAAGCGCGGCGCCGAGTCGCTCACCACGATCGAGCGGGACGAACTTGGACCTCTCGTCGCCGAGGGCACGACCCTGCTGCACCTGCAGTGCCACCTCGGCCTCGACACGCTGAGCTGGGCGCGCCGCGGCGCTACCGTCACCGGCGTCGACTTCTCGGGCAAGGCGGTGGAGGCGGCGCGCCGGCTGGCCGACGACGTCGGCCTTGCCCGGCGCGCCCGCTTCATCCAGTCGAACGTCTACGACCTCCCGGCACGTGCTCGAGGGCCAGTTCGACGTCGTGTTCAGTTCCTGGGGCGTGCTCATCTGGCTCGACGACCTCGAGCGCTGGGCCGACGTCGTCGCGCGCTACGTTCGACCCGGCGGGGTCTTCTACCTGGCCGAGTTCCACCCCGTCTTCTTCCTCATCGACGACGAGGAACGCCCCGACGAGCTGCGCCTCACCCACCCGTACTTCCAGGAGCGGGAGCCGCACCGCTGGGACGAGCCCGGCTCGTACGCCGACCGGCAGGCGGACATGCGGGCGACCGTCACCTACGAGTGGCAGCACGGCCTCGGCGAGATCGTCACCCCCCTGCTGCGACGAGGGCTGCGGCTTCGACTTCCTGCACGAGTTCCCCTGCACGCACGGCTTCGAGAGCCCCGTTCTGGAGCGCCGCGACGACGGCTGGCAGCACATCAAGGGCGGACGCGACGACATCCCGCTCAGCTTCAGTCTGAAGATGACCAAGGAGGCGCCATGACGCCCGAGGACCGCGGTGCTGGCGGATCCGGCCCCCAGACCGGTGACCCGCTCGGCCATCCCCTCTTCAGCGAGCCCGGCGACGAGGCGCGCACGATCGGCGACGAGGGCCTCCTCGAGATCCTCGAAGCGGCGATCGCCGACGAGCGCGCCGCCCAGGTGAAGTACCGCCGCGGCCACGACCGCTGCGCCGACCCAGGCGCCTGCGCGATGTTCGAGAAGCTGCTGGGCGACGAGGAGGCGCATGAGCGCGCCCTGCTCGCCCGCTACACCGAGGTCAAGAAGCGTCTCGGGCTCAGCGGCGCCGGGCGCCGCGACGGCTGAGGCCGGCGGAAGCGCCCGGCCGACAGGCGGTGGGCGCTGTGCCGGCCCGGACTCGACCGCTCACCGCCGCCTGGCAATCCCGCACCGACGCAACATTTCTTCACGAGACCGGCGATGCTGGGACCTTGACCTGGCTCCCGCGCCGCCGTATCATTTTCGTGCGTTGTCGTAGTCTAAACTGCGACGCGCGTCCCGTCAGGGGGACCGTCACGGTGGGCGCCAGCCCACCGTGACAACAACGGCCCCTCGAAGGCGGCGCCCCCCTCCAGGCGCCGCCTTCGCCTCGTCTGCTCCCGCCGCCTGGTCCGTGGCCCCGTCATCGCCTCGCCTTCTTCCCCTTGGCGCCAAGCCTGCACGACACGCTCAGGTCGGGGCCACGGCGAGACGCTCGAACAGGTCGCCGAGCTCGGCTCGCGACACGACGAGGCCGGCGGCCTCGCGCGCGCCTTCGGCGCCCTCGGCGATCGCCACCCCCAGCGTCGCCCAGCGCAACATGTCCACGTCGTTCAGGCCGTCGCCGCAGGCCACGGTGCGAGCCGGCGACGCGTCCACGAGCTCCGTGCGGACCCATTCGAGCGCCGCCGCCTTGCTCACCGCGGCGGCGTTGATCTCGACGAAGTGCGGCAGCGACGTTGCCGCGCGCAACCGCCCCACGAACCGCCGCGAGACATCCGGCGCGATACGCGCCGCCTCGTCCGGGTCGGCCGCGATCACGAGCTTGGTCGGCCCGCGCCGCACCACCGGTCCGAGATCGTCGACGAGGTTCGCCTCGACCTTCGCGTAGCTGGTCGTCCAGGCTGTCCAGCGGTCGTCCTCCTCGACGTACAGCTCGTCGTCGACGTAGGCGTTGACGTGGAGGCCGCGCTCGCGCGCGTAGCGTACGAGCGCGGCCGCCGCCGTCCCCTCGATCGGCTCGTGGCGCAGCCACTCCCCGGTCTCGAGGTCGGCGACCAGCGCCCCGCCGTAGCAGACGATCGGGCCGCGCCGCAGCCCGAGCTCCGCGGCCCGTGGGCCAGCGCTCCCGACCATGCGGCCGGTGCAGATCACCATGGGGACGCCGGCCTGCGAGCAGCGCCGCGACGCCTGCCCTGGTCGACGCCGCGAACACCAGCTCCGGCCCCAGAAGCGTGCCGTCCAGATCGCAGGCGACGAGCTCCGGGCGCCACTGCGGCGTCCAGACGGAGGTCAACGGTTCGCTCCTATGCTTGTCGGGGCACACCGACGGTGATACACCTCTTCTCGGAGAAGGCCGAGGTCCCATCCCTTGGACCCACTTCTCACAAAGGCCTGGTCATTCCCAGGCCTTTTCTTCGTCATCCGGGACGGGTCCCCGGCGGCCTCGAGGGCGTGACGAAGCGGCGCACCTCGAGCGCGAGCCCGGCCAGCGTGCCGCCGGCGGCGCGGCTCAGCTCCTCTCGGACCACGCGCACGGCGCGCTACCGAAGACCGATGAGGTCGTCGGCCGGCACGTCCACGACGGCCGACACGCTCCAGCCTCCGCCGAGCCAGGAGACGCCGACCCTTACGGCGGTAAGGCTCGGGATCTCGGTCTCCAGGCGCGCGGCGACCAGACGCTCGAGCGCCGCGAGCTTGACCTGAGCGCCGCCCACCATCACGCTCGCCGCCGGTCTCGCCGGAGTCAGCTGGCGCAGGGCGACGATGAGATAGGCGACCGCGACCGCCGCGACCGCCGCGGCGACGAGGCCCACCACCCAGCCGTTCGCCTCGTCGCCGAGCCTGGTCCACCACGGCGGCAGCCTCCAGACCAGGCGCCCGTCGGAGGCGAGCGCGGCCGCGCGGATGAGGCCCGCCAGCCCGACGACGACCCCGGCCAGCGCCGCGATCACGGCCATGATGCGCCCGAGCAGGCTCACGGGAGATGCCTCGCGAGCTGCCCGACCTTCAGGACGCGAGGACGCACGCGGACCGTCACGTCGGCCGCGCCGATCACGCGCACGAGCAGGTCGCGCGCGCCGGCCGACAGCTCGTCGGCGACGGCGACGCCGTCGACCAGCGGCCGCAGCGCGACGTCCAGCTTCGCCGCGACGCGACCGCGGCGCAGGCGGACCTCGACGTCGGCGCGCACGACCTCGACGTGCGCCAGCGCCGCGTCGCGCAGCAGAAGCTCCACGGCTTCGGCGGGAACGAGCACGCCGCCGTCCTCACGCGCGAGCCAGAGCTCGTCGCGAGCGTCGTCCAGGACGAGAGCGAGCAGCACGACGCAGGCCGCGGCAAGGCCGGCGAACAGCAGCGCCTGCCATCCGTGGTCGTCGGGCAGGCCGAGGTAGGCGAAAGGCGTGAACGCGCAACCGAAGGCCGCCGCCACGAGGCGCATGGCGAAGAGCAGAAGCGTGAGGCCGCCGCCCAGCAGGAGCACGAAGCCGGCGGCCCTGGCGGTCGCCCCCGCCTCGCGATGCGGCCGCCGGAGCGGCGCCGAGGGCGCCGCGGTGTCGGAAGGCTCAGACAGGGGTCTCCTCCGGGAACTGGATGTCGACCACGAGCACGTTGACCGCGCGCACCTGTGAGACCCGTGATGCTCTCGACCTGCTCCTTGACCGCCGCGCGACATGCCTCCGCGACGCTCGGGAGGCTGTGACCGTACTGCACCGCCATCGAGACGTCGATGTCGACGCTCCCCTCGCGGACGTCGACGGTGATGCCCGACGAGCCCTTGTCGCCCATGAGGCTCGAGAGCACGCCTCCGGAGCCGCCGCCGAGGGTCCCGACGCCGTCGATGCCCTTCAGCGCCTGGAGCACGATCTTGACGATCGCGGCGTCGGAGATCGTCACGCCGCCGGCGTCGCCTGCCGCGGACTTGGATTCCTCGGTCACGGTGTCCTCCGATCGTCCGTCGCCGGGAGCGCGAGGCCGCCCGGCACCTTGTCGCTACTCTAACCGCAGAGGGGAGTCGGCGGTCAATCCCGGCTCAGGGCAAGCACCGCCCAAGTGCCGGGCGAAGCGCTGTGTCGCAGCGTGGGAGCGCGATTCACCCCGCAGCGACGCCGTGACGACCGAACGTCTTCGGACGCGCGACGTCCTGCTCAACTGGGGGGCCAGCTTCGCCGCCTTCCTCGCCTTCTCCGTGGTCCAGCAGCCGGTCATGCCCTTCTACGTGCGCTCGCTGGGCGGTGGGCCGAGCGAGATCGGTCTCGTAGTCGGCGCCGCCTCGATCGCGACTTCGCCGTCGCCGCCGTCCTGGGAGCGGCCGCCGTCGGGATCATGCTCCCGACGCGGGAGAGCCCGCACCGGCGATCGGCGCTCCGCGACGGCGGTCTCGGCGCCTACGTGAACCCCCAGGCCCTGCTGCCGGGCGGCGTCCTCGTCAGCGTGACGCTCGCCTACGGTGCCCTGGCGAGCTTCATCGCCCCGCACGGTCTCGAGATCGGCCTGGGCAGCGGTGCGGCCGCCTGGTTCTGGGGCGTCTAAGCGGCCGTGCTGATCGTCGTCCGGCTGCGCTCCGGCCGTCGCGCCTCCACACGGCGGTGACACCTCACATCCCGACGAGCTTCTCGACCACGACGGCAAGCCGCGAAGGCCTCGCCGCCAGCCGTTCCTCCACGTCCGAAGCATCCATGAGCCGCAGGGCGCTGTTGACGGCCAGCCAGCGCCACGGCTCGGGCTCCCACTGCGGTGACCGGTGGTTGACCCAAGGCAGGTGGACGATGTCCGAGTCCAGCCCGAGAATCAGATCGCGCAGCGTGCGTCCGGCGAGGTTGGAGATGCCGACCCCATTGCCGACGTACCCTCCAGCACGCGCGTAGCCAGACACCCTGTCATACGTCACGGAGCTGTACCAGTCGCGCGGCACGCCGAGGGGGCCGCCCCACGAATGCGTCACCTCGACGTCGCCCAACGCTGGGAACAGGGCAAGGAGCGACTCCCGCAGGTGCCTGAAGACGCGGGGGGCGCCGTCGAACGTGTCGATGACACGGGACCCGAAGTGATAGGGCGCCCCGCGGCCTCCCATGGCGATGCGCCCGTCCGCGGTCCTCTGCAGGTACACGGTGAGGTGCCGCCCGTCCGTGAAGCACTCCCTGTTCTCCCAACCGATTTGCTCGAGATGGCGCGCGGAGAGTGGCTCCGTGGCGACCATCAGCGAGTAGAGCGGGATCAGGTCGCGATGCCAGCGCGGCATCGCCGCCCCATACGCTTCCATCGCCAAGACGATGATGTCCCGCCGACACCGACCCGGAGGCGAGTCCCAGTCGGCGGTCGCCGAAATCGAGCACGGGCGACCGCTCGAAGACGCGCACGCCGAGTCGCTCGACCGCGGCGGCCAGGCCAACGGCGAGACGGGCGGGGTCAAAGGCGGCGCAGTGCGGAGTGTAGTGCCCGGCCAGTGCCGCCTCGGCGTTCACTCTCGACTTGGCCTCGTCGCCGCTCAGCCACACGTAGTCGTCCTCGCCGAACCCCCAGGCGCGCTGGTCGGCCAGTCTGCGGCGCAGTCCTTCCACTTGGGCGGTGTTGACCGCGACCCTGAGCGTCCCGCCCTTGTGCCAGGAGGCCCCGATCCCCTCCTCGCTCAGGACGTGGGCGATCTCGTCGATGGTGGCGATAGCTCGCGGATCTGGGCGACTGCCGCCGCTCGCCCGGACGAGGCGGCCATCTTCGCCAACGACGCAGGGAAATGCGCCGAGCACCAGCCGCCGTTGCGGCCCGATGCCCCGAAGCCGCAGAACACCTTCTCAAGGACGCAGATGCGCAGGTGCGGGTCCGCCTTCGCCAGGTAGTAGGCCGTCCACAGCCCCGTGTAGCCCCCGCCGACGATCGCCACGTCGAACTCATGGCGCCCGGTCAGGGGGGCACGCGGCACGATCGGCTGAGGGAGCAGGTCGTGCCAGAGACTCAGCGTGCCGGGATCCTTCACGGGCTGCCCTCCGGGCGTGACGGTCCACCTGAGAGGCTCGCGTACGACTCCGGTCGACGGTCGGCCAGGACGTCGTTCCACTCGTTCAGCCACTTGTCCCGTGCCCGCTCCAGTCTGCATTCCCCGAAGACCACGCCCTCGGCGCCGCCCGCAAGGGGGGCAGCGACGGGCCATCCACGCTCATCGACGATGACGCTCGCCCCTTCGAACACGCTGTCACGCTCCTTTCCACAACGATCACAGAGCGCCACGAAGACCCAGCTGAGGCGAGCCGTCGCCATGGCAATCGTCACGGCCATCCTTCTTTCCTGGTCGGCGGGCTCTTCGCGGCCAGTTCATTGAGACGCAGATGATATCCGCACCCGCGAGAGCCAGCTCCGCGCGACTTCCGACTCCATCTAGCAGCCGCCTGCTCGCGCGCTTGTCCGCTTCCCAAGCATGGTAACGGCTGCCGTGTCGTCGCAGGCTTGGCAGAACGGGACGAACGGTGCGCCGCTCCTGTCCCAGACAGAGGGCGCAAGGGCGTTGCGCTGCAACTCGGGGAAAAGGCGCAGCACCGCACCCATTCAAACTTGCGCCAGTTCCAGGTCTCCACAGGCCTCAACGTTCCCACTACACTCAACAACTCTACTAGCTTGCGCCTCCGACATCTACCACAGCCACTCCGACACCCTTTTCATTTTCTGTCTGACTTTTTTCATCTTCTTTCGTAACATTGTCTAAACAAGTACCCTCGCTTCACCTACGCAACACCACAGATATCCAATACCGCTGCAACTCTGTGGGTAGCGCGCAGCACCGCACCTACCCGAACCTGGGCCAGTTCGAGGTCGCCACAGGCAGGTCAGCCTGCCACGGGCGTCAACAACCTGCTGTTCAGGGCCTCGCACAACTCCGCCTGACAGCTACAGACCAGTCCCGGCGTGGTCCTCGCATGGTTCATCACCCACACTTGGAGAAGCCGCAGAGCCTGCACACCACGCACCCGCCCTCGTGCTCGATCGACCCGCCGCAGTCCGGGCAGGCGCCCTGGGCGACCTCGACCAGGGAGAGCTGGGGCTCGGGCGCGCCGGCGGCCGCCGCGGCGGCGCCGCTCACGTACCGGCGCTCGAGCGCCTTGCCGATGGCGTCGGCGCAGCTCAGCGTCGCGTTGGGCCCCATGCCGTACGGGACGTGACAGCGGATGCCCTTGAGCTGCTCGACGATCTCGCCCGCGGAGGCGCCCTTCTTGAGGGACAGCGAGATGAGCCGGCCCAGCGCCTCGGTGTTGGACGAGGCGCAGCCGCCGGCCTTGCCCATGTTGGCGAAGACCTCGCGCGGGCCGTACTCGTCGTCGTTCATGATCACGAAGAGCTTGCCGCAGCCCGTGTCCATACGCTGCGTCTCGCCGGAGAGCAGCTGCGGCCGCGACGGCCGTGTGGTGGCGATGCCCGCCCCGGGGTCCTTCTTCTTGACCGTCTGCCCGACGTTGAGCACCTGCTCCTCGCGGCTGCCGTCGCGGTAGATCGTGACGCCCTTGCAGCCGCTCTTGAACGCCAGCAGGTACACCTTCTCGACGTCCTCGACGTGCGCCGCGTTGGGGAAGTTGACGGTCTTGGACACCGCGTTGTCGGTGTACTTCTGGAAGACCGCCTGCAGCTTGATGTGCCACTCGGGGGTGATGTCGTGCGCGGTGGCGAAGACGGCCTGGACGTCGTCCGGGACGCCGTCGGTACCGCGCACCGTGCCCTTCTCGGCGATCTTCTTGAGGAGCTCGTCGCTGTGGAAGCCGCGCGCCCTGGCGACCTGCTCGAAGTACGGGTGGACCTCGACCATGCTCTCGTCGTCGAGCACGTTGGCGCGCACGTACGAGACGGCGAACAGGGGCTCGACGCCGCTCGAGCAGCCGGCGATGATGCTGATGGTGCCGGTGGGGGCGATCGTCGTCGTGGTCGCGTTACGCACCCGGTCGCCGTCCGGCCGGTCGTAGATGGAACCCTCGAAGTTGGGAAAGACGCCGCGCTCGGCGGCGAGCTCGACGGAGGCGGCGCGCGCCTCGTCGTGCACGAAGCTCATGACCTCGGCGGCGATCTGGCACGCTTCGTCGGAGTCGTAGGCCAGGCCGAGCTGCAGGAGCATGTCGGCGAAGCCCATCACGCCAAGGCCGATCTTGCGGTTGCCCTTGGTCATCTCCTCGATCTGCGGCAGCGGATAGCGGTTGACGTCGATGACGTCGTCGAGGAAGCGGACCGCGGTGTGCACGATGCGCCCGAGCCTGCCGTAGTCGACGTGCCCTTCGGTGGCCACCTTGGCGAGGTTGATGGAGCCGAGGTTGCAGGACTCGTACGGCAGCAAAGGCTGCTCTCCGCAAGGATTGGTACTTTCGATATCGCCGAGGTGTGGCGTGGGGTTGTCCTCGGTTGATGCGGTCGATGAAGACGATGCCGGGGTCGCCGTTCTTCCACGCCAGGGTGACCATGGTCTTGAAGACCTTGCGCGCCTTGAGCTTCTTCACCGTGTCGCCCGAGCGGGGGTTGACGAGCGCGTACTCCGCGTCCTGCTCGACGGCGCGCATGAACGCGTCGGTGACGGCGACCGAGATGTTGAAGTTGTTGAGCTTGGCGTCGTCCTGCTTGGCGGTGATGAAGTCGAGGATGTCGGGGTGGTCGACGCGCATGATGCCCATGTTGGCGCCGCGGCGCGTGCCGCCCTGCTTGATGGTCTCGGTGGCGGCGTCGAACACGCTCATGAAGGAGAGCGGGCCCGACGACACGCCCTTGGTGCTGAGCACGAGGTCGTTCTTGGGACGGACGCGCGAGAAGGAGAACCCGGTGCCGCCGCCGCTCTTGTGGATGAGGGCGGTGTTCTTGACGGCCTCGAAGATGGAGTCCATGGAGTCGCCGACCGGGAGGACGAAGCAGGCCGACAGCTGGCCGAGCTCGCGACCCGCGTTCATGAGCGTCGGGCTGTTGGGGAGGAACTCGAGGTCGGTCATCAGCCCGTAGAACGTGTCCTCCCACTCCTCGACCGGGGCGGCGGGGTTGTAGAGGCGTTCGGCCTGGGCGACGGCCTTGGCGACGCGACGGAACAGCTCCTCGGGGGTCTCGAGCACCTCGCCGTTCTCCCCCTTCTTGAGGTAGCGGCGCTGCAGCACCCTCAGCGCGTTGGCCGAGAGCTCGATCACTGCCTTCTCCATGTCATCCACGTCCTTCGGTCGCCCCGGTCACGACCGCGCGTCGCGGTCCCGTCAGAATCGTCTCGTCTGCGTGAGGGCGGGCGCCGGCCGGCTGCCCGTCCTCGTCGCCGATGCCCGGCAGCGGCTCCTCGCCGGGCAGCGGGCCGGCGCTCGCCTCTTCGAGGCGCGCCAGCTCGCGCTGGAACTCGTCGATGTCGTCGAACTGGCGATACACCGACGCGAAGCGGATGTACGCCACCCTGTCGAGCCGCTTGAGGTGGCGCAACGCCCGCTCGCCGATCTCCTGCGTCGTCACCCTGGTCCCCGGGCGCCGGCGCAGCTCGTTCTCGATGTCGTCCACGACCCGCTCGATGCGCTCGAGCTCGATGCCGCGCTTCTCGCAGGCGCGCAGCAGACCGTTCAGCAGCTTGCCGCGCGCGAAGAGCTCCTCCGCACCACTGCGCTTGACCACGACGAGCGGTACTTCGTCGACGCGCTCGTAGGTCGTGTAGCGCCGCTCGCATCCAAGACACTCGCGGCGGCGGCGGATAGCGTCGCCCGCCTCGGAGTCGCGGGAATCGACGACCTTGCTCTCTTCACTGGCACAAAACGGACAGCGCATCACTCGTCCTCGGTAGTCCCCCCGGTCAAGATCCCGGCCGATCCGGTGCGCCTGACAGAACCACAACATCTGGTGTTCCCGGCTGGTGGGGACCTCAATATAGACCTTTTCGGGGCGGGCGCAAGCGCTCCTTGGACGTCTTTGGGCTGGACAAGTCTCACGCTTAGGTAGAGGCTTACTGTAACCCCGTTTCAGCCGTCAGCTGACACCCCGTCTCAGGGCGCGGTGGACCCCGTCTCAAGGACGGGGTCAGACTGCGCCTCGAAACCTGCCCTTTCCTCGGTCCTCGCCGGGCGGACATCGCCTGCGAGCGTGTCGCGATGCATCATGACGGGCGCCGCGGACGGAGACCCCGCGCGGCGGCGATATACTCGTCCGCGTGGACGTCGTCATCCTCCCCACCTACAACGAGGCCCAGAATCTGCGTCACGCCGTGGCCCGGGTCCGCGAAGTCGCGGACGGCCACGGCGTCCGGCTCCACACGCTCGTCGTCGACGACGCCTCGCCCGACGGCACAGGGCAGATCGCCGACGACCTCGCGGCGGAGGTGCCCGACGTCTCGGTCCTCCACCGCGCCGGCAAGGAGGGCTTGGGCAAGGCCTACATCGCCGGCTTTCGCCACGCCCTCGACATGGGCGCCGAGCGCGTCTTCGAGATGGACGCCGACCTCTCCCACGACGCGAGCTACCTGCCGCACTTCCTGCGCCTCATCGACCAGGGCGCCGACCTCGTCCTCGGCTCACGCTACGTCAAGGGCGGCGGGGTCGAGAACTGGAGCCTGCCGCGCAAGGTCATCAGCCGTGGCGGCTGCCTCTACGCCCAGGTCATCCTGGGCCTTCCGTACCGCGACCTGACCGGCGGCTTCAAGTGCTTCCGCCGCCGTGTGCTCGAGACGATCGATCTCGACGCCATCGACACGAAGGGCTACGGCTTCCAGATCGAGATGACCTACCGCGTCCACCAGCTCGGCTTCCGCGTCGTCGAGCTGCCCATCGTCTTCGTCGACCGCAAGGTCGGCGAGTCGAAGATGACCAACGACATCGTCGTCGAGGCGATGAAGAACGTCTGGAAGCTGCGCTTCAGCCCGCCGGCGCGAGCGCGCGCCGGGGGCCCCGCGTGAGGGACACGGCGGCCACGGGCGTTCCGGACGGCCGCGGCGCCTGCGGCGCCGCGCCGCTGGGAGCGGGTGACGGCGCGAGGATCCTCGCGCTCGATGTAGGGCTGGGGACCGCCGACATCCTCATCACCCTTCCCGGCGAGCCGCTCGAGAACGGGGTGCGCCTGGTCGTGCCCTCGCGCACGCAGGTCGTGGCGCGCGAGATCGGCGCCGCCACCGTCGCCGGCGACACGGTGGTCTTTCACGGACCCGTGATGGGCGGCGGCGCGAGCGGCTCGGCGATGAAGCGCCACCTCGCGGCCGGGCACCGCTTCATCGCCGCCGAGTCCGCCGCCCTGACATTCGCCGACGACCTCGAGCGCGTGCGGGCGCGTGGGGTCGAGATCGTGAGCGACGCGGAGGCGACCGCGCTGGCGAAGACCGGGGGCGACGGCCGGACGGTGGCCGTGCGCAGCGGCGACCTCGACCCGGCCGGCTTGCGCGAGGCGCTGACGCGCCTCGGCGTCGAACCGTACTTCGACGCGGTCTGCATCGCCGTCCAGGACCACGGCTTGAGCCCGCACGGTTCAAACCGCGTCTTTCGCTTCGCTCAGTGGGAGCGCGCAGTCGCGGAGCGCCGTCCGCTGGCCGACCTGTTCTTCGCGCACGCGGCGATCCCGCGCGAGCTCTCCCGACTGCGCGCGGCAGCCGACCTCGCCGCCGAGCTCGCCGGCGGCGCCCCTGTGCTCGCCGCCGACACCGGTCCGGCGGCGCTCTACGGGGCCCTGCCCGACGGCGTCGAGGACGCCGTGCTGACGAACGTCGGCAACGGCCACACGGTATGCGTGGTCGCCCGCGGCGGACGACTGGCCGGCGTCTTCGAGCACCACACGGCGCGCCTCGACGGCCCCGGCCTCGAGCGGCGTCTGCGCCGCTTCCTGGCGGGGGAGCTGACGAGCGCCATGGTGCGCGAAGACGGTGGCCACGGCGCCGTCCTCGCGCCGGAGGCGCTCGACCGCGGCCGAGCCACCCGCCGATCACGACGGTCTGCGCGGGGACGACGGCATGCCGTCCGCACCGATCCTCGTCACCGGGCCGCGCCGCGAGATGCTGCGCGGCACCCGCCTGCGCGTGGAGTTCGCCGCGCCGCACGGCGACATGATGCTCACCGGCTGCTATGGGCTGCTCCGCGCCGCATGCGAGCGCGGCCTGGCGCAGGCGGCGACGTGAGACGCCGCGGCGCGGCCCCGCTGCAGCGCGCCCTCGGACGGGCCGCGCTACCGGGGCAGCCTGAGGCCGACGCCGCGTTCGCGCGCGCGCTCGAGCACGAGTCGCGCCGTCACCACGTCCTCGACGGCCACGCCGAGGTTCATGCAGAAGAGGCGCTCGGCGGCGTCGCGCCGCCCCTCGACCACGCCCGCGGCGAGCTCGCCGAGGTCGCCGGCGATCGCCTCGGGGATGCCCCCGAGGCGCGGGCCGGCCGCCCTGGCGGCGAGCACCTGGGCCGTGTCGTCGCAGAAGAACCGGCCACACTCGGCCATGGCCGCGGAGCTCCACGCCGCGTCGTAGTCGAGCGCGACGGCGAGGGCGCCCTCGTCGAGAAGCCCTGCGCCCAGCGGCGGTTCGACCTCGTCGCGCATCGTGATGGCACTGACGACCACGCCGCAGCCTCGCGGCACCGCGCGCACCTCGCCGCAGACCGTGAACTCGAGATCGGGATGGCGCCTCTGCAGCTCGTCGACGAAGCTCGCCGACGCCCCGCCGAAGACGTCGAAGCATCGCACCGCGCGCAGTCCCGGCAAGACGACGGCCAGAGCGTCGACCGCGGCGCGCGCCTGCACGCCGCAGCCGACGATGCCGACGCGACTCGGCGTCGTCGCGCGCGAGATAGCGCGCCGCGACCGCGACGCTGGCCCCCGTGCGCCACGCCGTGATGAGCGACGCGTCCACGATCGCCGCCGGCAGTCCGGTCGCCGGATCGTTGACGACGACGACGCCGTTCACCGAGGGGAGTCCGGCGGCGGCGTTGGCCGGCACGATCGTCACCCACTTCACGCCAAGGCCGCCCAGGCCGGGCAACGCGGCCGCCATGACCTGCGAGAAGGCCCCCTCCTCGCCGTGCAGCGAGAGCTTGGGCGGCATCACGGCGCGGCCGTGGCCCTTCTCGCGCATGGCCTCGTCGACCACGGCCACCACCTCGTCCATGCCGACGCCGACGCCGCGACATCGTCACGGCTCAGGTACAGGATGGGGTCCGCGTCCACGGGGCTGCCTGGCGGCGGAGCGGCGTCGCGGTTCAGTACCGGCTGATGCCGGCCATGGCGTTCTTGAAGGCCGCCTTGGCCGCGTCGCTGTACGTCGAGAAGACGATGCGCCTGAGCCCGGTCTTGGGGTGGTCCTTGAGGTAGCGCACGGTCTCGGCCAGCATGATGCTGGCGCACTGGTAGAGCGGGAACCCGCCGACGCCGGTGCCGAAGGCCGGCAGCGCGACCGAGCGCGCGTGACAGCGGTCGGCCACGTCGAGGGAACTGCGCAGCGCGGAGGCGATCGCGCTGGCGTCGGTCTTGAGGTCGGGACCCATGACCGCGGCGTGGATGATCCACTGGACCGAAGGGTGGTCGGCCGTGGTCGTGGCCACCGCCTCGCCGACCTTGATCGGCCCAAGCGCCAGCGCCTCGCGCTCGACGCCCTCGCCGAAGACCCGCTTGACCGCGCCCGCCACGCCGGCGCCCATACGCAGCTCCGTGTTCGCCGCGTTCACGATGGCGTCGACGGGAAGCTCCGTGATGTCCCCGGGGACGATCTCGAGGTAGGTCCTGCCGATTGACGTCTTCATGATCCTCCCATGGCCTGCGGGGACGCTCCGCGCTGGGCGGATTATACCGCCGGGCAGCGTGGCCGGCGGGCGGGGGCGGCGGCCACGATAGACTTGGGCAACGGCAGAAGGAGAGCTCATCTCGACCTCGTTCCTCATGTGGGTGCTCATCGGCTTCTTCCTCGCCGCGGACTGGGCGCTCGTCATCGTCGTCAACAAGCGATTGCTCGCTTTCGTCCACCCCCTGCCCCTCAACTTCCTCCTGCGCCTCGTGGCCATCGTGGGCCTCGTCTGCGCGACCGTGCCGCTCACGGTGTTCGGGTGGTGGGACCTCGGCTTCGGCCTCACCCCCACGGCGGCCGGCTACATCGCGATCTCGGCCATCGTCACCTGGGTCGTCGCCTTCAACGCCTACTACTATGCACTGCGCGCGGGCAGAGCCTCCGTCGTCGCCCCGGTCACCGCCACGGACCCGATCTGGGCGGCGCTCTTCGCCCCGCTCCTCCTCGGCGCCGCCCTCGATCCGCTGGTCGATCGTCGGGCTCCTCGTGGCGACGGTCGGCGTCGTCCTCATCGCGCGGTGGATGAGCGAGGAACCAGGCCAGCTCCTCGAGACCACGAGCATCCCGGTCGCGGCGGCGCCGGCGGTGGCGCGGGCGGGACCTGGCGACGGCGGAGCCGGCGGCCTCGGCGTAGTGGCCCTGGCGTTGATCGCCGCCGCGGGCTGGGGCCTCGGGCCAGTGGTGATCGAGCTGGCCGAGAACGCCAACGGCGGAGCCAGCGCCGGCATGATGCTGGGCAGTCAGGCGCTCGGCGCGGTGCTGCTCGGGGCGATCCTGCTGGTCCGCCGCGGACCCATCCTCGTGCGCCCCCTCGCCGCCGAACGGCGGAGGTTCATCCTCCTGCTGCTGGCGTCCGGGGTCCTCGAGGTCGTGTTCGGGGTGTTCTACTACCTCATGATCGAAGCGATCGGGGCGGTGCTCACGCTGCTGATCACCGCCACCTCTCCGGTGTTCGCGATCCTCGGCGGCGCGATCCTCCTCAAGGAGCCCGTCGGCAAGCGCCTCTGGGCGGCCGTGGCGCTGACGATCGGCGGCGTCGTCATCGCCACTCTCGCGCGCGTGGTCTGAGGGACGGGAGAGAACGACCGGCGGCGGGACTTGCAGACGCGAGGGCGGCCGGGCGGGACCCCCGCCCGGCCGCCCATTCGTCGCTGCCTCAGTCGCCGCCGAGGGCGTCCGCCGCGGCCGCGACGGCGGCGCGCATGCGCTCCTCGCCGCCGTCGGGCAGCGGCGCCACCTCGTGCGTCGCGAGGATCTCCTCGACGATCTTCGTCGCACGCTCGACTTCGGGGACTCCGCTCGCGCGCCACGTGTCGTACGTCCCGCGCACGAAGACCTCGGGCAACTGGTGCTCGCCCTCGCGCAGGAAGACGCTCGTCTCCTTGGCCCCAAGGAAGTGACCGCCGGGCCCGACGCGAGCCGACACGTCGAGCATGACGTGCCGGTCGTCGAGGTCGATGCCGCGGGCCACGCGGCGGCACTGACGCACCACCTCGGCGTCGAGCACCATCTTGGGCAGGAAGAGAAAGCCGGCCGAGTCGAGCATGCCGATGCCGACGAGGAGCTCGGGCCGGGCGACCATGCTCATCATCGCCATCGAGCCGCCTTCGTAGCCCGACTGCATGCAGATCTCCTTGGCGTCGCTCGAGAAGCCGCCGGAGAGCACGGGGAACCCGTACGAGTGCCCGAGCTCGGTGAGAGCGATGTTGAAGAGCACCGCCTCGGGCCCGCAGGCGCCGTAGGTGCAACTGCGCATGTCCATGATCGACGAGTTGCCGACGTAGACGAACGGGCTCCCGGGAGCCGCGAGCTGCAGGGCGACGAGGCCGCTGAGGATCTCGGCGTTGGTCTGGACGATCGTCCCCGCAAGCGTGACCGGTGCCGTCGCGCCCGCGAGCGCGAGACTGTAGACGACGATCGGCACGCCCTGTTCGGCGAGGAGCATCGCCGCATCGAGGGCGTGCTCGTCGTGCTGCAGCGGTGAGACGGGACAGTACACGATCGAGAACACCGGCCGCTTCGGGTCCCACACGCCGCCCGGGCTGGCGGCGGCGCCGACCTCGAGCGCGTACGGCACCAGCCGCGGGTCGCTGAGGTCGCCCTGGGCGTGCTTGCTCGATCCCTGGAGCATGGTGGCGATGCCCTGCAGCGACTGCACCGCCGGCGGGGCGTCGTTCGGCGTCGCCACGTACCAGCAGAAGCCGACCTCGTCGAGCGCGTCGGCGACGATCATCGCCGCGCGCAGGTCCTGGTCGGTCGAGTGCCGGCGCTCCCCGGTGCGATGGTCGAGCGTCATGGCGCCCATGCCGTCGTGGCCGACGTAGGTCGTGCTGCCGTCGAGCACGGCGTCGTGCTCGCCGTCACGCGAGGCGAGCAGCACCTCGCGCCCGGCTGCGTCGGCGATGGCCTTCTCGACCAGACCGGCCGGGAACCTCACGACCATGCTCTCGTCGTCGACCTCCGCGCCCGCCTCTCGCAGCAGCGCGCGGGCGCGGAAACTGGCGAAGCGCACGCCGACGCTCGCCAGCAGGTCGAGCGTGCGCTCGTGGAGGTAAGCGCAGCCCTTGTCGTCGAGCAGGCCGAGGCGGGGCGCCAGGCGCCCCGGTCCGGCGGCCGGCGTCATGCCTTGACCAGCGCCTTCGCCTTGTCGACCGCGGCGGCGGCGTTGGCGCCGTAGCCGTCGGCGCCGATCTCGTCGGCGTAGGCCTGGGTCACCGGGGCGCCGCCGATCATCACCTTGACGGTCGCGCGCAGGCCGGCGTCCTTCAAGGCGGCGATCGTGGCCACCATCTTGGGCAGCGTCGTCGTGAGCAGGGCGCTCATGCCGATGATCTGGGCCTCGTGCTCGGCCGACTGCGGCGACGAACTGCGCCGGGGTCACCCCGGTGCCGAGGTTGACGACCTCGAAGCCGGCGCCCGCGAGCATCATCCCGACGAGGTTCTTGCCGATGTCGTGCAGGTCGCCCTCGACGGTGCCGATGACCACCGTGCCGAGGCTCATCGAGTCGCCCTCGGCGAGGTGCGGCCTGAGGAGGTCGAGGGCGCCCTGCATGGTGCGCGCGCTGAGCAGCACCTCGGGGATGAAGCAGTCGCCACTGCGCATGCGCTCGCCGACCACCTCCATGCCGGGCAGAAGCGCGCCCTCGAGGATCTCGCGCGCGCTGGCGCCGCTCGCGAGGAGCGCGTGTGGTGAGGGCGTTCACGGTGCCCGCGTCGCCCTCGATCAAAGCCTGCTTGAGCTGGTCTTTCACGGTCGTCCTTCTCCTCCCTCAGGCGACGCCGGCCGCCCGGTCTGTCTCTTCGACGATGGCACGGATGCGGGCCGCGACGTCGTCCGGCAACGGCTCCGGCTTGTACTCCTGGATCACCTCGCGCGCCTTCTCGACGCAGCGCTGATACAGGTCGGTGGATCCGCGCGACTCCCAGTCCTCGCGCACGCGGCGGTCGAGGAACTCGGGCTGGCTCTGCTCGCGCATGTGGCGCATGGTCGCGTCGAGCTAGAGGAAGTCGCCGAACGGCCCGACCGCGGCGATGTCCTCCACCGCCAGGGTCTCGTCGTCCACGGGGATGCCGCCGACGCTGTGCTTGATCATCTTCGCGAACTCGTTGTCCATGACGAACTGCCCGCAGTCGAAGGTGACGCCCGATTCGATCATCCCCGCCCCGTAGATCAGGTTGGCCCCTGCCAACGCTGCCAGGATCCCGGTGAGGGTCTTCTCGTGACCGGTCTGCGCGTCACCGACCTTGGAGTCCGCCTACAACCCCGCCACGAAGCTCGGGATCAGGTACCGTCGCGCCATCTGGGCGACGGCGGCGCTGATCATCGCGATCTCGGGCGAGCCGACCGAGGCCGCCGCGAGCCTGAGGTCCATGGCGGTCGTCGAACTGCCGTACATGACCGGGCAGCCGCGCTCGGTGAGCTGCGCCAGGGTGATCCCGGCGAGGACCTCGGCGTTGTGCGTGACCATCGTGCCGGCCAGGGTGACCGGCGACGAGCCGCCGGCCATCGCCATGCTGAGGATGTTGTCGGGGAGACCCCAGCGTGCGGACTCGATGATCACCTCGGTCGCGTCGCGCGGCAGCTTGAGCGGGCTCACGGGGCAGACGCCGCCGTAGACGATGGGCCGCTCGCGGAGCTCGTCCTCGCCACCGACGACCTCGGCGCACATGCGGTAGATCGCCCGCGCCTCCATGCCGGAAAGCGGCCCGATGCCTATCGGCTTGGTCGTGTTGAGCAGCTGCTGCTCGGTGTTGTGCACCGCGGCCGTCTCCGGCGGCACGTCCCTGGCGCCGACCGCGATCTCGTGCGTGTCCATCTCGCTCAGGTAGTCGTTGACCCGGGCGATGTCGGCGACGTCCTGCTTGGTACAGTCGCGATACTCGCCCGTGAACACGTCGATGATCCGGATACCCTCGCTGAAGTTGGTGAACGCGACCCGGCCCGGCTCCATGAGGAAGTCGTTCCTCGGGTCCCGGCCGCAGAGCACGTACTTGCTCGGCGCCGAGCGGATCGCGTCCTCCACGACGTGCGGGGGGATCTTGACGACGCGCGTCTCGCGGTCGACCTTGCAGCCGCCGTCCTTGAAGATGTCGATCGCCTCGTCATCCTCGACGAACACCCCGGTGCGCTCGAGTACCTCGAGGGTGGCGAGATGGATGTCGTCGACCTCGGACTCGGTGAACACGTTGAGGCTGAAGCCGCCGCTGCGCGGACGGCCGGCGAACAGGTTCCTCTTCACGCTCTCACCTCCTGTCAGTGCGCGGCGCGGGTCGTGCGGGGACGCTCCGCGCCCCATCCGACCCGCTCGCTGAAGCGCTCTACGCTGTTGATCGGGATATCGAGCACCTCGGCGATGTGGAACTTCGCCTCGAGCGCGCCCGGCTGGTCCGGATACGTGAGCTCCTGGACGGTGATGCGCCCCAGACCCAGCTCGGCGCGCACGTCGTGCATCACCAGCGGGTCGCTGAGGTCGATCGTGTTCACGCCGAGCTTGCCGGCGACGTACTCCTTGGCCTCCTTCAGACGCATGCCCCGGGTCATCTGCATGCGCGCCACCAGGTCTCCAGCGGCGCGCATCCCACCCAGGCCGGAGGCAAGCGCGTGAGCGTTGGCCATGCCGACGGGATCGCCGACCCCCACCTACAAGCCGTCCATGCGCGTGAGATCGACCAGCGATCGCGAGACGCGCGAGACGGCGTCGATGGGCGGATACGGGGTCATCGGCACGCCCCCGACGCCCATACCGACGTTCATGTGGACGGGGATCGTCGACTCGTCGCAGCACTTCTTCACGATGGTGATGGCCCGGGACACGTTCCAGGCGACCGACTTGCGGGTGTTCACGTTGACGGCGGGGCCGAAGATCGTCGCCCCCGCCGCGGCCACGATCTTGGCCTGGTCGTGCGGCCACATGCCGGCGAGGCGGTGACCCTGGTACTCGAGCTCGCCGTGCATGCCGAGCACGAACTCGCTCGCCATGCCGACCTCGATGCTCATGTCCGGGTAGCGGCGACGGATCTCCTCGACCGCGCGCAGCGTGGCGAGGAAGTCGCCGTCGCCGGCCGCCCCGGCGGTGTCGAAGTCCATCCCGTCGGCGCCGGCCTCCGCCATCGCGTCGGTGACGAAGAGCATGTCGCGCGTGGCGTGCTCGGCGGCCTCCTCCTGGGCGGCGCGCGCCTCGGCGATCTTGCCCAGCGGCATGAGCTCGGACCAGTTGGGCACCGGGCCGTCGGGCTGCGAGTAGCGGCCCAGGTCCGGCATGGCGCCGTACTGGCAGGGCGCGACCAGGTTGAGCTGGCACGACTTCATGAGGTTGGACTCGTACGAGAGGATCGTCTTGATGGCCTTGTACGAGTAGTCGATGTTCCACAGCTCGGTCATGTCGGCGCCGTGGTGGTTCTGGTAGACGGTCATCTCCTCGACGCGCGAGCCCACGTCGGCGTTGCCCGAGCCGTCGAAGCTCAACACGACCTCGTCGCCGATGTCGACGGCGCTGAAGCGCGCGTTCGAGCAGAAGACGTCCTGCAGGTGGGCGAGCTCGTCCTCGCCGAGCGGCGGCAGCTTGCTGCGCTTGGCCGCCGCCTGCGTCCCGTCCTCGAGGTCGGCGCGGATCGCGCTCGGCGTCATCTCGACGAGCGAGCCGTCCCCCAATCGCGTACGGATGGTCTGTTCCACTCAGTCCCCTCCTGTCGGTGCCGGGCGCCGCGGCCGCGTGCGCGGCCGCGGCGCCCGGCACCCGTCGTCCGGCGTCAGTCCGCGATCGCCGGTCTCAGGCGCTCTTGACCGCCCGCCAGGCCTCGTCGATGCTGCGCTGGAACTCGCCCAGGTCGATCTGCAGCTGACCGTTGTCGATCTGCACGTCGGTCGGGCCGCATCGCCCGCTGGACCTCGTTGGTGATGTACTGCACGCCCTCGGTGATGACGCACTGGTAGCCGATGTAGTCGGCCGCCTGCCCGGCCTGCTTGGGGTCGATCATGTGGTTGAGGAACATGTGCGCCCAGTACGGGCTGCCGGCCGTCTTCGGGATGGCGATGCCGTCCGCCCACACGATGTAGCCCTGGCTGGGCAGCATGTACGTGGCGCTGTCCGGCGAGATGTCCTTGATCGCGAGGCCGTAGTCGCCGTCCCAGCAGTGCGTGAGCGCGTTGCCCTGGACGATGCTGCGCCGCGTGTTGGTGCTGTCGTAGCGCTCCACGAGCGGCTTCTGCTCGATCAGCGCCGCGACCGCGGCGTCGAGCTCCTCCTGGCTCGTCGTGTTGGACGAGTACCCCAGTTTGATGAGCCCAACGCCGAGGGTCTCGCGCGGCGTGTCGAGCATCGAGATCTGGCCGTCGTACTTGGCGTCCCACAGCTGGTCCCAGCTGTCCATGGGCTCCGGGACCTTGGCGAGCGTCGCCGTGTAGCCGGTCGTCCCGAACATGTACGGCACCGAGTACTTCTTGCCGTCCTGCTCGTCCGGGTTGTCGAACGGGGGCTTCTGGAAGATCAGCTGGGTGACGTTGCCCCAGTTCGTGATGAGCGACATGTCGAGCGGCATGATGAGGTCGGAACGCGACATCACCTGCACCCACATGTCGGTCGGGAAGATGACGTCGTAGCCGGTCACGCCCGCCTTCATCTTGGCCAGGAGCTCCTCGTTGCCGCCGTAGAAGCTCTCGACGACCGGGATGCCGTAGGCGGCCTCGAAGTCCTTGAGGACTTGCGGGGACATGTAGTCCGACCAGTTGTAGATGCTGAGCTTCTCGGGCTTCGTCTTGTCCCAGGCGCTCGGCGACTCCTCGGGCTGGCTGCTCCCGCTCCCGCAGGCGGCGAGCACGGTCCCGAGCGCGGTCACCGAGAGAGCCCGAGCGCGAGGCCGCGCTCGATGAACTGGCGGCGAGTCAGCTCGCCGTGGGCGACGGCCTGAACGATCTTCTCGACCTCACCCGTCGCCCGACCATCACGTTTCTTCTCTTCCATCGCCCCCTCCGCTCGTCGCGCCCGCCCCTTGCGGCGGGCCGGTTCATCTGTTAGTTATCCGGATGGATAACGACGCGCCGATTCTATAGCCGTGAGGGCCGGTGTCAACGCAGGGGCGCACGGTCTCGCCGGGACCGGCGGCGCACCGGGGACGACCGGCGCCGCCGGCGTGCGACGAGGACGCGACGTGAGGAGGGGGTCACGACGAAGACGATCAGGACGCGGGGCGACGAGCTCGTCACGCAGGACCCGGCGGCGGAGCTCTCGCCGACGGCGCGCCGCATCCTCGCCGCGGCGCGCCGGGTGCTGACGCGCGCAGGCTATGCGGGCTTGAGCCTCGAGGCGATCGCCGCCGAGGCGGGCGAGAACAAGGCCTCGATCCGCTACCACTTCGGGAACAAGGCGGGGCTCATCACGGCGCTCGTCGACTCGGTCGTCCACGACGAGAACCTCAAGCTGCTCAAGGACCTGTCCAAGGCGGGAGACGACCGCGTCGACATCCTCATGAAGATGCACCGGCGCACGACCCTCAACACGGCGCAGTACCGGCTCTTCTACGACCTCTTCCCGAACGTCGTCCGCGACGCCGCCCTGTGGCCACGGATGGCCGAGCTCTTCCGCTGGTACCGCGAGCTGGACGCCGTGGCGCTCGCGCCCGGCGCCGACGAGCAGCTTCGCGCCAGGGTCGAGGTGCTCACCGCGCTGACCGTGGCGATCTGCGACGGCCTCGCCATGCAGCACATCTCCGACCCGGACTTCGACCTCGACCCGGTGTTCGCGCTCTACGAGCGCATCGTCCGCGGGGCGCTCGCCGACCTCGGCGTGCCGGCGCAGGAGACGCCGGCGACCTGAGACGCCACCGCGGCGTGCCGGCGGCGTGCGCCGCTCGCGGACCGCAGGTCCGGAGCGGCGCTCTTCCTCACGTCACTTCTTGCGGCCGAGCAGCCTGCGGCGCACGGCCGACCCCTTGAGCCACTGGATGCCCTCGGTCGGGTTCAGCTCCTTGGGGCACGCCTCGGAGCAGTTGGCGATGGTGTGGCACCGGTAGACGCCACGCTCGTTGTCCCAGCTCGGCAGGCGCTCCTTGCCGGCCTCGTCGCGCGAGTCGACCTCGAAGCGGTAGGCCTTGAGCAGCGCCGCCGGGCCGAGGTAGTTCTCCTCGGTCCAGACCGAGGGGCACGAGCTGTAGCAGGCGGCGCAGAGGATGCAGTCGATCGGCATGTTGAGCTTGTGCCGCTCCGCCGGCGACTGCGTGACCTCGGTGTCGGGCAGCTCGGAGTTGCGGATCAGCCACGGCTTGATGGCCTCGTACTTGGCGAAGAAGTCGTCCATGTCCCAGACGAGGTCCTCGCACCAGGGGGACGTGCGGCAGCGCCTCGACGGTCACGCGCTGCACGCCCATGTGCAGGACGTTCGTCTGGCAGGCCAGCCGGTAGCGCCCGTTGATGTACATCGCGCACGAGCCGCAGATCGACGAGCGGCAGCAGTAGCGGAAGGCGAGCGAGCCGTCCTGCTTCTCCTGGATCGAGAACAGCGCCTCGAGGACGGTCATGCTGCCCTCGACCGGGACGACGAAGTCCTCGTAGTAGGGCGAAGTGCCGTCGGCCGGGTCGAAGCGCTTGATGTGGAAGGTGATGTCGCTCATCAGTACTTCCTCTCCTGCGGCTCGAACAGGCCCATGTCGACCGGCTTGTAGTCGAGCTTCGGCGGATCGTCCCCCTGGTAGACCGCCAGCGTGTGCCGGAGCCAGCGCTCGTCGTCGCGGGTCTCGAAGTCGGTGCGCGCGTGCGAGCCGCGCGACTCGGTGCGCACCAGCGCACCGCTCGCCGTGGCGAGGGCGACGTCGAGCATGCCCTCGAGCTCTACGGTGCGGATCATGTCGAGGTTCCAGACGCCGCCCGTGTGACGCAGCTTCGCCTTCTTGAGCCGCTCCTTGAGCGCGAGGAGCTTGTCGACGCCGGCCTTCATCGCCGCTTCGTCGCGGTAGATGCCGAAGTGGAGGCGCATGACCTCGGTCATCTCCTCGCGCACGGCGTAGGCGTCCTCCGTGCCCTCGCGGCCGGCGAGCTCGTCGACCTTGGCCTGCAGCTCGGCGACGGGGCGCCCATCGCTCTCGCCCGACGCCGAGCCGTGCTCGTGGCCGAGGATGTCGCGCGCCGCCGCGGCGCCGGCCCGGCGCCCGAACACCACCGTCTCGAGCAGCGAGTTGCCGCCCAGCCGGTTGGCGCCGTGCACGCTCACGCAGGCGCACTCGCCCGCGGCGAGCAGGCCGGGCATCGCCGTGCGGCCGTCGACGTCGGTGTCGATGCCGCCCATCGAGTAGTGCTGCGCGGGCGTGATCGGGATCGGGTCGTAGACGGGGTCGACGCCCTCGAAGTGGATCGACAGGTCGCGGATCCCGGGCAGCCGGTCGGCGATCTTCTCGGCCCCCAGATGCCGCAGGTCGAGGTAGACGAAGTCCTTGCCGTCGATGCCGCGCCCCTCGTTGATCTCGGTCTGGATCGAGCGCGAGGTGATGTCGCGCGGCGCAAGCTCCATCGCCGTGGGGGCGTAGCGTCCCATGAAGCGCTCGCCGTCCTTGTTGAGCAGGTAGCCGCCCTCGCCGCGGCAGCCCTCGGTCATGAGGATGTGGGTGGTGTAGAGACCCGTCGGGTGGAACTGCACGAACTCCATGTCCTTGAGCGGGACGCCGGCGTGGTAGGCCATGGCCGCGCCGCCACCGGTGCTGATGATGGCGTTGGTCGTGTTCGAGTACGTGCGCCCGGCGCCGCCCGTGGCCATGATCACGGCCTCGCCGCGGAACTCCTCGAAGCCGCCCCTGGTCATGCTGTAGGCGACGACGCCCCTGCAGACGCCGTCCTCGACGATGAGGCGGCAGACGAACCACTCGATGTAGAGGCGGATCTGCCGCTTGTAGGCCTGTTCGACGAGCGCGTGCAGCATGTAGTGGCCCGTCTTGTCGGCGCCGTAGCAGGTACGCGGGTAGCCGGCGCCGCCGAACGGGCGCTGGGCGATGCGCCCGTCGTCGAAGCGGCTGAACGGGCAGCCCATGTGCTCGAGCTCGTAGATCGCCGGCACGGCGTCGGTCGTCATCTGCAGGGCGGCGTGCTGGTCGGCGAGGTAGTCGGACCCCTTGACCGTGTCGAAGGCGTGCTTCTCGGGGTTGTCGTCCGAGGCGTCGGGGTGGTTGGCGAGGGCGGCGTTGACGCCGCCCTGCGCGGCGCCGGAGTGGCTGCGGCCTGGGTGGACCTGGCTGAGGATCGCCACGTCGACCCCGGCGTCCTTGGCCTCGATCGCGGCGCGCAGGCCGGCGAGGCCGCCGCCGACGACGATGAGCTGATGAGAGATCACGTCCTCACCCCCTCAGCTCACCCAGACCCAGAGGGCCCAGACGCCGTAGACGGAGGCGGCGATGCCGATCAGCCACAGCACGCCGTCGAAGATGCGCCGCCCGCTGCCGCTCAGTCCCCAGTCGAGGACCACCATGCGCACGCCGTTGAGCCCGTGGTAGAGCACGGCGAACAGCAGCACGACGTCGTTGACGAGCACGGCCCCCGAGGCGAGCCGGTCGCCGATGTCGTCGAAGGTCAGCGGGATGCTCGCGAACAGGTGCGTGAGGATGAGGTGCACCATGATCGTCACCATCACGAGGACGGCGGTGACGCGCTGGCCCAGCCAGGGCCACATGCCGCCGGCGTTGCGCGCGAGGACTTCCTGTCTCATCACGTCCGCCCTCCCGCTAGAAGATCGAGGGCAAGGCCGCCCAGGCGAACACGGCGAGCGTCGCCGCGGCGACGACCATGCACGCCCAGAAGACCGCCTTGTGCTGCCGGATACCGATGCCCAGGTCCATGAGGACGATGCGCACGCCGTTGAGCGCGTGGTAGAGGACGGCGGCGACGAGCATCAGCTCGAGGAACACGAGCAGGGGGTTATGGAAGAAGTCGAACAGGTCGTCCAGCTCGTCGACGCCGGCCCGTCCCTGAGAGATCACCCAGATGTGGACGAACAGGTAGCCGACCAGGATGAGGCCGCTGATGCGGAAGAGCACCCAGGCCCACATGCCCAGGCCCTTCCACAGACCAGCGCCCACGTTGGCCGTCTCGCGGTCCTTGGCGCTCACGATGCCTCCCCCCTTTGCGGCGCGGTGGGACACTGCCGGCCGCCGCGCGCGCGGCGGCGCCCCAGACTCGGTACGGATGCAGAATCGTACTCGGCGCGCGCGCGACGAGGCAAGAGGCCAGGCTGGCCCGGCCGAGCCGCCGGCGTGGCCATTCCGCGCACGGGCACCTGGGGCGCCGGCGCGGCGCTCACAGGAAGAAGACGAGAGTGACGAGGGCGAAGATCGGCAGCAGGACGAGCGCCGAGTACCCCATGTAGCCGAAGAAGTGCGGCATCGCGATGCCGCTCTCCTCGGCGATCGACTTGACCATGAAGTTGGGCGCGTTGCCGATGTACGAGTTCGCGCCCATGAACACGGCGCCGCACGAGATCGCGGCGAGGAAGGCCGACGGCGCGGCGCCGACCGAGGCCACCACCTGAGTCCCCATCAGCCCCGCCTGGTCGGGCACCCCGAGCAGACCCTGGGCCGTGGCCGAGAACGTGAGGTAGGTCGGCGCGTTGTCGAGGAAGCTCGACAGCGTCGCCCGTGGCCCAGAAGTACTGCCAGGGCTGCGTGATCCCGAGCTCGTCGCCGCGCGCCTCGAGAATGGCGAGCGCCGGGATCATCGCGGCGAAGATCCCGGCGAAGATGATCGCCACCTCCTGGATGGGGCCCCAGGTGAAGCGGTTCAGCTCGCGCGGCCGGTGCGGACCGACCCTGAGCGAGAGGACGATCATCGCCACCATGACGACCTCGCGCAGGAAGGGGAAGCCGATCGCCTCGCCGGCGTCGGCGAGCGGCTGCGAGGCGAGGACGGCGGCGATCACCCCGGCGAGGAAGAGCACGTTGAGCTTGCCCAGGACGCGGATCGGCACGTACTCGGCGCGGTCGGCGAGCACCGCCTGCGTCGGCTCGCGGCGGTAGGCGCGCACCTCGAAGACCGCGTAGACGAGCAGCGTGAGACCGACGGCCATCCCCCACTGCGGCAGGAGGCGCAGGGTCCAGAAGAAGTCGACGCCGCGCAGAAAGCCGAGGAAGAGCGGCGGATCGCCGAGCGGCGTCAGCAGACCGCCGATGTTGCAGACGATGAAGATCGAGAAAGATCACCGTATGCCGCATGTGGGTGCGCTCGGCGTTGGCGCGCAACACCGGGCGCACGAGCAGCATCGCGGCGCCCGTCGTGCCGATGAAGTTGGCCAGCACCGCGCCGACGAACAGGAAGGTGATGTTGTTGCGCGGCGTGGCCAGCGGGTCGCCGCTCAGGTACACGCCGCCGGAGATCGCGAACAGGGCGGTGAGCAGCACGATGAACGAGAGGTACTCGTGCAGCGTCTCGCCGAGGCTCTCGCGCCCCTCGGCGCCGAAGGCGACCGCGAGGTAGACGACCACCGGGACGCCGAACAGCGCCGCCACGAGCGCCTTGTTGCGGTTCTTCTCGAACCACTCCCCGGCGGCCAGCGGGAGGATGGCGATGCAGAGCAGCAGCCCCACGAACGGGGCTATCATCCAGGGGCTCAGCTCGTCGCCCAGCGCCATGCGCGGCGGTCACCTCCACGTCGGCCCGCCGCCGCCTCCGCAGCTCGCACCGACTGGGCGCGGGACGCTGCAGGGCAAAGCCGTAGACTTGCGGGCATGCAGTGACGTAAGTTAACCATACATAGCTACTGCGGTCCACGACGCAAAGGAGGGCGCCGCCGGGGAATCCAGGTTGGTCCGTCGTGTGAAGCTGCGCGGCGCTCGCGCTCCGGCGCATCAGCCGGCGCCCGCAGGCCAAGGAGTTCAGGGGGATCTGTATGGCTGAGGAAACGATCGTCTTTGCACGCAAGGCGTCGGGCCTCGTTCGGGAGATGAGCTGGTTCGACGTGCTCCTCTTCACGATCGCCGGCCCCGCGGCGGGCGGCATGACCTACTACGCCGTGAAGATGCCGGGCCTCTACCCGGGCGCCAACATGGTGTGGGCGTTCATCATCGGCTTCTTCGTGTGGCTGCCGCCGGTCCTCGTCATCGCCGCGTTCGCGAGCTCGTTCCCGCGTTCCGGCGCCCTGTACGTGGTCACGAGCCGCGTGCTGCACCCCATGTTCGGCTTCATCCCGAACTGGATCTACGTCATCGGCGGCGGCTGCGGAATGGCCGCCGGCTTCATCTTCTACCAGGGCTTCATCCCGATCGCCGGCACCTTGCAGCTCGGCGGCGAGATGACCGGGAACGAGAGCCTGGCCACGTGGGCCGACCGGCTCGCCGACCCGGGCAACAAGTTCTGGGTCGTGTTCGTGTTCATGTTCGTCGTCTGGGCGCTCGAGCTCATGGGCCTCGACAAGCTCAAGTGGGTCATGCGGGTCCTCATCTACACGCCGATCGTCGGCACCGTCCTGGCCTTCATCTTCCTCTTCGCCGTCGACGGCCAGTCGTCGTTCGACGAGATCTACGGGGCGGGCACGGCGGCCGCGGTGATCGCGCCGCCGCGGACGCCGCCGGCGTCGAGGACGCAGTGATGAGCGCCTGGGACGCCATGACCGGCGTCCTGCTCTCGGTGCTCTGGGCCTACAGCGCCCTCGAGGTCACCTCGTTCGTCGGCTCCGAGGTCAAGACCCCGCGCACGAGCTTCCTGCGCGGCCTCATCGGCGGCGCCGTGGCCGTGGGCATCATCTACACGATGAACGCCTGGGCGTCGGGCTTCTCGTTCGGCAGCGAGTTCATCCGTGACTACGCCTACCTGTTCTACACGGACGACACGACCTTCGCGGCCCTGCAGACGGCGATGGGCGGCAACACGCCGCCGCAGCCGACGATGCCGATGTACGCCGGCATCAACAGCGGCAACGGCGACGCTGGCCATCCTCATGGGCTTCTGCTACTTCTTCTGGTTCGTCAACACGAGCATCCTGATCTGGCTCGCCGGCGTGCGCGGCATCTTCTCGATGGCGTTCGACCGTCAGCTGCCGCTCAAGCTCGCCTCGGTGGGCGGCTCGGGCAACCCGACGTGGGCCAACCACTTCCTCGCCATCTTCGCCTTCATCGGCGTGGTCATGGCGTACGGCGACTCGATCGGCGCGGAGTGGGCGGTCCAGACGCTCGCCCTGCTCGACTTCGGCGCCCTGTTCTTCATCTGGCCGATGGGCCTGGCGGCGATCTTCCTGCCGTACCTGCGCCCCGACCTGTTCGAGAAGTCGACCTTCCAGTACACGTTCGGCGGCGTGCCGGTGATCACCATCATCGGCGTGGCCTGCTTCCTCGTGGGCTGGTGGATGATCGGCGTCGTCGGCCAGTACATGGTGTTCTGGAGCTACGATGGCGACCGCGATCATGCTCGCCGTCGGCTTCATCCTCGTGGCGTTCATGTACAATCGCAACCGCAAGGAAGGGATCGACCCGAACAAGATCTTCGCGGAGATCCCGCCGTCGTAAGTCGACGCCGCACTAGGGCCCCCCTCCCCTGCTCTTACCGGGAGGGGAGCCCTTTCTTTCTCACGAAGGGAGCGTGCGCATGAGGATCTTCTACTCCGTCGACGTCCACGGCGCCGAGACCGTCTGGCGCAAGTGGATCACCGCCATCGGCATCTACGAGTGCGACTGCCTGATGCTCTGCGGCGACCTCGCCGGCAAGGCGCTGGTGCCGATCATCGACTACGGCAAGGGCTACTCCAAGTCGGGCTACTTCGGCCGCGAGGTCAAGCTCAAGAGCGAAGAGGAGATCGTCGACTGGGAGACCAAGCTCTCCAACGGCGGCGTGTACTCGTGCCGCATCGACAAGAACGGGCTCGAGGACCTCAAGAAGCACCCGGAGAAGGTCGACGCGATCATGAAGGACGCGAGGTCGTCGCCCGCATGCGGCACTGGCTCGACCTGCTGGTCGAGAAGATCGACACCGACCAAGGTCATGTCGATCGTCATGCCCGGCAACGACGATCCGCTCGAGCTGGACGAGGCGATCAAGGAGTACGCCGACCGCAACATCCACTACCCCACCGACAAGGTGCTCGATGCTTGAGGGCCACGAGCTGCATCAGCCACGAGTACGTCACGCCCACCCCGTGGGACACGCCGCGCGAGACCGACGAAGAGGGCATGAAGAAGATGCTCGAGGAGAAGGTCTCCTGGCTCAAGGGCGACCCGCACAACTCCATCTGGAACATCCACTGCCCGCCCAAGGACACCGACATCGACCTCGCCCCGCAGCTGAGCAAGGACCTCAAGGTCGCCTCGGGCGCCGGCGGCGTCGAGATGGTGCACGTGGGCTCGCAGTCGGTGCGCGACGTGATCGAGAAGTACCAGCCGATGCTGGGCCTGCACGGCCACATCCACGAGTCGAGCGGCTTCACCTTCATCGGCGACACGCTGTGCATCAACCCGGGCTCCGAGTACGGCGAGGGCCTGCTGCGCGGGTTCATCGTCGAGCTCAGCCCCGGAGAAGGTCGAGAAGTACTGGAAGATCCAGGGCTGATGGGCCGCAGAGGTGCGGGCCGGCCGCCGCGGCCGCGGCCGCGGCGGCCGGCACGGCCTGCTCCCAGGTCTCGCCGCTGCTCCCCCCCACGCCCCGCCTCACCCCGTGATGCCAGCGCCCGCATGAAGTCCAAGCCCGCCGTCGGCATGCGTCGTCCTGCTCGCCGTCGGCCTCATCACCTGGTCGCTGACGACCACGATCGCGGCGGGCGTCATGGGCGGCCGCGAGGAGTTCCTCGACTGGCGCGCCGACAACATGTGCTCTTCTTCGGCATCTGGCTCGCCGAGGTCGTCGTCATCGGCCTGCCCGCCCTGTGGTTCGTCGGCCGGCGCATGAGCGCCGTACTCGGCGCAGCAGGACAAGGCGGCCCTCGAGGCGCGCGGCGTCGGCCACCTGGCCGGCGGGCCCTGCGCGGCGACAAGAAGTCGATCGCCCACCTTCAAAGCTGCTCGACGACGGCTCGCCCGCCGTCCGCTACCAGTCGCGCGCGCGCCCTGGCGCTGCTCGACGACAAGGAGACCGACGAGGAGCTCTTCCGCAAGGTCCGCTACTGGGACGGCGACCTCAAGCTCGGCCTCATCGACGTCGCTGCGCCGCACCATGGACGTGCGCACGGTCAAGCTCCTGCGGATGCTCGGCGCGGACCGCAACCCGATGGTCGCGCGCAAGGCGCGGACGGCCCTGGGGATCGTCTCGTCGCGCTCGGGCAACATCGACGACTTCGTCGCGAAGCGGCGCAAGCAGGCGCAGGCCAAGCAGACAGAAGGCCGAGCGCGAAGAAGGCGAAGCAGGCAGGGACGGCGGACGACGAGGCCGCCGCCGAGCCGGCCGCCAAGGCCAAGCCAGCCGCCGAGGCCGAGGCGCCGGCCACGGTCGAGACACCGGCCACGGTCGAGACACCGGCCAAGGCGGAGACGCCGGCCGGAATCGAGACGCCGGCGAAGGTCGAGACGCCGGCCAGGGCAGAGACGCCGACGAAGGTCGAGACGCCGGCGTCCGCCGAGCCCCAGGACTGACCCTCTCCCGCGACACGTGCGTCGGCTCTCTGCACGCGTGCTGCCTCCCGTGGTATGACTCCCCCGTCGACAGGAGGGAGCAGCATGCCGTATCCGGACCCATCCCAGGTGACCCGCGTCGCCGTCGTCGGCACCGGGCTCATCGGCAGCCGCTGGGCGGCGTTCTACCTCGGCCGCGGTCTGGACGTGACCGCGTGCGACCCCGCCCCGGGCGCCGAAGAGCGCCTGCGCGCCGACGTCGCCCGGTGCTGGCCGGCGCTCGAGCGCCTCGGCGTCGCCGAGGGCGCGTCGACGGACCGGCTGACCTTCAGCCCGACGCTCGCCGACGCCGTGCGAGCAGCCCAGTTCGTCCAGGAGAGCACGCCCGACGACGACGAGCTCAAGACGCGCCTCACGCGCCGAGATCGACGCGCTCTGCCCGCCCGACGTCGTCATCGCCTCGAGCACTTCGGGCATCTCGCCGACGGCGTTCCAGGCGCGCTGCGCGCACCCGGAGCGCGTGCTCGCCGGACACCCGTCCAACCCCGCTCACATCCTTCCGCTGGTCGAGGTCGTGGCCGGCGAGCGCACCTCGGCCGAAGCGGTCGACTGGGCGATGGCCTTCTACCGCCACCTCGGCAAGCGTCCGCTGCGCGTGCGCCGCGCCGCCCCCGGGCTTCGTCATGAACCGCATGCAGGAGGCCGTCTGGCGCGAGATGTTCCACCTCGTGAACGACGACATCGCCACCTGCGCCGAGCTCGACGCGGCGATCAGCGACGGCTGCGGCATGCGCTGGGCGCTCTTCGGGCCCGCCTTCGTCTACCTCATGCAGGGCGGGCCCGGCGGCATGGCCTAGGCCCTCGACCAGTTCGACCCGGCGCGCATCCCCGACTGGTCGCACAACGTCTACCCGCCGATCACGGAGGAGCTCAAGGCGAGGCTCGACGCGCAGACGCGCGAGCAGATGGACGGTCGGTCGCTCGAGGAGTGGGAACGACTGCGCGACGAGTTCCTCGTGCGCGTGATCGAGGCCAAGCGGGAGCTGTTCGGCGCGTACTGAACGGAGCCGGGGCCGGCGTCATGCCGGCCCCGCCCGTCGGAATGCCGCCTGTGTCGCCGCGCTACTTCTTGCGGCCACTGCGGCCGCGGGCCGCGGTCGTCTTCTTCGCCTGGCCCTTCTGCCGCGCCGGGACCGCCTTCGGCCTGACGGCGGCCTTCGGCTTCGCGGCGGCCTTTGGGCTCGCGGCGGCCTTCGGCTTCGCCGGCGCCTTCGCGCACCGTTCGTCGCCGCTTCGACGCGCCTGTCCGCCGCCTCCTTGCGCGCCTTGCCGAGCAGCTCCTGCGCCTCCTCGAGCAGCTCGTGCGCCTCGGCGATCTCGCGACCGGCGCGGCGGCCGTCGATCGTGAGCCCCATGGCCGCTTCCCAGACCTGCTCGACCCGGTCGACCGGCACGAAGCTTCATGTCGGCGCGCAGGTTCTCGGGCACGTCCTCGAGGTCGACCTGGTTGCGCGTCGGGATGATGACGGTGTGGATGCCGGCGCGCTGCGCGGCGAGGGTCTTCTCCTTGAGGCCGCCGATGGGCAGCACCTGGCCGGTGAGCGTCACCTCGCCGGTCATCGCCACCTCGCTCGAGATCGGCGTCCCGGTCACCAGCGAGCAGATCGCCGTCGCCATCGTCACGCCGGCGCTGGGCCCGTCCTTGGGGATCGCCCCGGCCGGCACGTGGATGTGGAGGTCGTTCTTCTGGAAGTACTCGTCGTCGACGCCGAGCTCCCTGGCGTGGGCGCGCACGTAGCTCAACGCCGCCTGCGCCGACTCCTTCATCACGTCGCCGAGCTGGCCCGTCACCGTGACGTGGCCGGTGCCCGGCATCGCCGTCGCCTCGATGAAGAGGATGTCGCCGCCGACCGGCGTCCAGGCGAGGCCGGTGGCCACGCCGGGGTCGGACGTGCGTCGCTTGGCCTCGGCGTAGATGCGCGGCCGGCCGAGCAGCTCGTGCACGCGCTTGACGTTCACGGTGAACCGCTTGCGGGCGCCGTTCTTCGCCTCGGCGACCTCGCGGGCGAGCTTGCGGCACACGGTGCCGATCTCGCGCTCGAGGTTCCGTACGCCCGCCTCGCGTGTGTACGAGGCGACGATCTCGTTGACCGCCTCGTCCTTGAAGCTCACCTGGGCGGGCCTGAGGCCGTTGGCCTCGACCTGGCGCGGCACCAGGTACTTGCGCGCGATGTGGAGCTTCTCCTCGACCGTGTAGCCGGCGAGGTTGATGATCTCCATGCGGTCGCGCAGCGGCGGCGGGATCGGCTCGAGCTGGTTGGCCGTGGTGATGAACATGACCTTCGAGAGGTCGAAGGGCAGGTCCATGTAGTGGTCGCGGAAGGTGAAGTTCTGCTCGGGGTCGAGGACCTCGAGCAGGGCGCTCGACGGGTCGCCGCGCCAGTCCGCCCCGGTCTTGTCGATCTCGTCGATCATGAACAGCGGGTTGTTGGTGCCGGCGTCGCGCATGGCGCGGATGATGATGCCGGGCATCGCCCCGACGTAGGTGCGGCGATGCCCGCGGATCTCGGCCTCGTCGCGCACGCCGCCGACGCTGATGCGCTCGAACTTGCGGCCCATGGCCTCGGCGATCGAGCGCCCCAGGCTGGTCTTGCCGACCCCGGGCGGGCCGACGAAGCAGAGGATCGGCCCGCGCAGGTCGGCCTTGAGCTTGCGCACGGCGAGGTACTCGAGGATGCGGTCCTTGACCTTCTCGAGGTCGTAGTGGTCGCGGTCGAGGATCTCGCGCGCGTGGGCGATGTCGAGGTTGTCGTCGCTCGAGACCGTCCACGGCAGGGTGATGATCCAGTCGAGGTAGGTGCGGATGACGGGGTACTCGGCGCTCTGCGACGGGATCTTCGCCAGCCGGTCGAGCTCGCGCCGCGCCGCCTTGTCGATCTCCTCGGGCAGGCCGAGCTTGTCGAGCTGCTCGCGCAGCTCGTTGACCTCGGCCTGCTGACTCGTCGGTCTCGCCGAGCTCCTGCTGGATCGCCTTCATCTGCTGGCGCAGGAAGTACTCGCGCTGCGACTTGTCGATCTCGGAGCGTACGTCGCTCTGGATCTTCGAGCCCAGCTCGAGCACCTCGAGCTCCTGGGCGAGGATGCCGATGAGCTTGCGCATCCGCTGCTCGACGTCGGACTCCTCGAGCAGCGCCTGCTTGTCCTCGGTCTTGATGCGCATCGTCGAGGCGATGAGGAAGGCGAGGGGCCCGGGGTCTTCGACGTTGGCGGCCGCCATCTCGAGCTCCTCGGGCAGGTACGGCACGAGGGCGACGATCTTCGAGAACGTGCTCAGCAGGCTGGCGCGCAGGGCGTCGATCTCCTTGCTCTCGGCGGTGACGTCCTCGATCTTCGCGATGTCGGCGGCGAGGTAGGGCTCTTCCTGCGTGTAGCGCTCGACGCGCACGCGCTGCAGCCCCTGGACCAGGATGCGCATGGTCCCGTCGGGCAGCTTGATCATCTTGTGCGCGAGGCCGACCGTCCCGATCTCGTGGAGCAGCTCGGGACCGGGCGCCTCGACCTCGGCGTCCTTCGAGGTGACCAGAGCGAGCAGGCGGTCGCCGGCGAGGACCTCGTCGATGAGTCGGATCGAGCGCTCCTGCCCGATCGTGAGCGGGATCATCGTGTCGGGGAACACGACGGCGTCGCGCAGGGGCAGCACCGGCAGCGTGCCGGGGATCTCCTGCTGCGGGTCGGCGACCTGCGTCTCTTCCACGGCGCTCATGTCTCGTCCTCGGCGGTGGCGATCTGGATCTTGCGCAGTGAAGTGTCCCGGTCGACGAGCGTCAGGCGCACTTCGAGGACGCCGGCCTCGTACGTCGCCGACGTGCTGTCGGGATCGACGTCGACCATCAGGCGCACGCGACGCTCGAAGGGCCCGTAGTCCATCTCGACCTGCTGGTGGACGCGGCCCTCGCCGCCCGGGAAGCGGCGCTCGCCGCGCACGACGATCTCGCGCCGCTCGACGAAGAGCTCGATGTCGTCACGCTCCAGGCCCGGGAGCTCGAAGCGCACGACGATCTCGCGCGACTGCTCCTCGAAGAAGGCGTCGGCCGCCGGCCTGAACCCGCGCCCGCGGTACTGCTGCCGTGAGCTGATCAGGCACGAGTCGTTGAAGGCGCGCAGCACCTCGTTGTGCATCTTGTCAAAGTCCACGGATGACTCCTTGCGAACCGCCCCGCCGTCGGAGGCGCGCCGCCGGCGGCGCGCCTCGAGCCTCGGGGCTCACTCTCAGGAACTCTGCGGAAGGCTCTTACCCTGCTCGTGGGGGTGCGTAACGGAGGGCAAAGAAGAATGCCGGGCGCAGCGCGCTGGTCGCGCCGCGAGGCGCGCCCGGCGCAGCCGCCGCCCGGCACGGGCGTTCTGCCCATGGGGACGCCCGTTCAATCCTCGCCCGCGGGACACGATGCCCCGCGGCCCCTCCGCCCGCCCACTGCCGGTGGCGCCGGTGACGGCATGGCCGTCACCGGCGCCACCGCGTACCCGCAGCATGCGCTGCGGCCCCGGCGCGGGAAAGAGTGACGATCGGCGGTCGAGGGTCACGATGCGCCGGCCGTGGGGTGACATCGCGGCGGGCGGCCCGGCGCAGCGCGGCCGGCCCCGTGCATCCGTCCCTCATCTCCGGTAGCATTGCTTCGTGCAACTCGCGTTCACGACCGTCGACGAGCTGTTTGCTCTTCTCGAGCAGGCCGGCGAAGCTCTCGATTACCGCGAGGTGTGGCCCCGCCTCTTCCCCGTCGCCAACTGCCCGCTCGAGCTCGCGCGCGCAATGGTCGACGACATCGTGCGCAGCGACGAGCGCTTCGCCTGGGAGAGCGACGTCCACATCGGCCTCGCCGCCTGGAAGGACCAGCGCCGCGACCTTGCCGACGTCGTGTTCACGGTCGTCGACCTCGAGACCACGGGCGCCACCCCCGGCTTCAGCAAGATCACCGAGATCGGCGCCGTGCGCGTCGTCGGCGGCGAGCAGGTGGCCACCTTCTCGCAGCTGGTCAACCCGGGCGTCCACATCTCGTCGATGATCACGAGCATCACCGGCATCGACGACGCGACCGTGGCCGACGCGCCGCCCATCGAGGAGGTGCTGCCGCGCTTCGTCGAGTTCAGCGCCGGCACCGTCCTCGCCGCCCACAACGCGCGTTTCGACCTGGGCTTCCTCGACTACGAGCTCGGCAAGCTGCTGCGCTGCACCTTCCCCCGTCCCGCCCTCGACACGCTCCGCCTGGCGCGCAAGCTGTGCCCGCAGCAGCGCTGCTCGCTCTCGGCGCTCGCCTACCGCTTCGACACCAGGGTCAAGCCCGAGCACCGCGCCCTGCAGGACGCCCAGGCCACCGCCGAGCTGCTCGTGCTCTTTCTCTCGTGGCTCCAGGAGCAAGGGATGACGACGCTCGAGGAGGTGGCCCGGTTCTGCGAGCCCGGGGCGCGGCGCAACTACCACAAGATCGCCCTCACCGACGCTCTGCCGACGACGCCGGGCGTGTACATCATGCGCGACGCGCACGGTCACGCCCTCTACATCGGCAAGGCCGAGAACCTGCGCCGGCGCACCCGTGACCACTTCCTCCAGCGCCAGGCGTACCACGCCCGCCAGGCGCTCGAGCTGCTCGAGCGCATCGAGGTCGTCGAGACCGGGTCGGAGTTCGGCGCCCTGCTGCTCGAGCAGCGCCTCATCGCCCGTCACAAGCCGCACTACAACTCGCACGGCACCCGGGCGCGGAGCTACCAGTACGTGAAGCTCAGCGCGGAGCAGTACCCGCGCCTGTACGCGACGCCCAACCTGCGCGACGACGGCGCGTACTACGCCGGGCCGTTCCGCAAGGCGTCGACGGCCCGGCGCCTCATCGAGTGCCTCACCGGCGTGTACCCGCTGCGCACCTGCGCGCGCCTGCCCAAGGCGGCGCGCGCCGGCGACGAAGTAGCGCCGGCCGAAAGCGGGCCCTCATCCCGCGGGGCCCGCGGCGCCAGCGAGCACGCCTGCGCGCGCGCCGATACCGGCGCCTGCCTCTCGCCGTGCCGGCGACCGGTCGACGGGCAGTACGACGACGCGGTCGCGGCGGTGCGCCGCGTGCTCGAGGGCGACGGCCTCGACGTCGACCGCCGCCTGCAGGAGCGCCAGGCGGTCATGGTCGAGCGCCTGGCGTTCGAGCAGGCGGCCCGCCTGCAGCGACAGCGCGAGGCCCTCGAGCGCGCCTTGCGCGGCATCCGCCGCCTGCGCGCCGCGCAGACGACCCACGCCGTGCTCACCTATCCGGCGCCCACGCCCGGACGCGTGCGCCTGTGGGGCGTGTCCCACGGCTCCGTGGTCGCCGACAAGGAGGTCGCGGCGCGCTCGTTCACGCTCAACCGCAGCCTGCAGTTCCTGGCGGCGATGGCGGCGGCGGAGCCGCCCGAACCGCCGCTCCCCGCCGCCGCCATCGACGAGATCCTGCTCGTGCACGGCTGGCTGCAGCGCCACGCCGAGGCCGTGCACGTGCTCGACGTGCGCGCCCTCGCGCGCGGCGACGACGAGCGCCGCGACGCCGCCCACGCCGTGCTCACCTCACTCGCCGAGGAGCTGGTCGCGCGCGTCCGTCTGTGCGGCGCCCCGGCCGCCGAGGGCGACGACGCGGACGGCGACGCCAGGCGCCCAGCAGTCGTCGGCGACGCGGCGCATCCGCGGCGAGGCCGACGGCTTCGCGGAGCGCGCGCACGAGGGCGGCGCAGCCTAGAACCGGGGCGGCGCCGCGCGGGGCAGGAGCAGCGCCGCGTCGCCGACCGCCGGTCGGGCGACGAGAATGGGGGGCCGGGGCCGCCACTTCTGGCGGCCCCGGCCCCGGCCCTCTTGCGTCATACGCCTTGCGGCGTCAGCTTCTCAAAGCCGGCGGAGTGACCCTCGCGTCACTCCTCCATCGCCTTCGGCCTGCGCGAGCGCATGATGAGCCAGGCGACGATGAGCACCACCACTACCGCGGCGATGATCGCGACCCACAACGTCGCGCCGCTGCCCTCTTCTTCGGCCGCGCCCGTCTTCGGCCCGATGCTCAGGAAGTTGGCGTACCCGCCGTTGCCGAACGGCGGCAGGAGCGCGTTGCCGTTCGGGTCCGGGATGTAGATGTAGCCCTCCCACTTGTCGGTGTTGATCGCCTCGAAGTCGGGCGCGTAGCTCGTCACGATGTAGGGCGACTGCTCGTAGAGGATCTGCTGCATCCGGTCGATGTATTCCTTGCGCTTGTCCGGGTCGAGCTCCTCGGCCTGTTGCTTGTAGAGCGCCTCGTACTCGGGATCCGTCCAGTTGGAGTCGCTCCAGTCCTGGATCTGGCCCTCGGTGAAGTAGCTCAGCATCGAGTTGGGGTCGTATTCGAGGTACCAGCCCCAGAGGAACATGTCGTAGTTGGGGGTGAACGTGCCTCGCCGTCCTTTTCGTACTGCCGGGCCATGAGGGCGGCCTCGTCCATCACCTCGATGGTGACCTTGATCCCGATGGCCTTGAACCAGCCGGCGATGAGCTTCGCCTCCTGCTGGCTCGTCTGCGACTCCGTGCGCGCGATCAGGCTCAGCTCGATCGGCTCGCCCTTGTACGTGCGCTTGCCGTCGGCGTTCAGGGGATATCCGGCCTCGTCGAGCTTCTGTGCCGCCATATCGGGGTCGTAGGTGTACTTGACGTCGTCCGGCGGCTCCCAGTGCCAGTCGGGTTCGCTGTAGTAGTCGGGGGGGATGATCGTCGTCCCCGGAACGGTGTACCCACCCCAGACGGTCTCGACGAGCTTCTCGAGGTCCACGGCGTAGTTGAGCGCCACCCGGAACTTCGCGTCACGCAGGGCGGGATGCCCCTTGCTGTCCGGGCTGTCGTAGCAGTTGAAGCCGAGCTCGTTGAAGCCGTCGATGGCGATGGCCTTGGCGGTGATGCCGGGCTCGTTCTCGAACAGCTGCATCTGCGTCGGCACCAGGTTGACGCAGCCGTCGATGTTGCCGGCCTTGAGGTCCTGCACCATCGTGTCGCCGGTCGTGAAGTACATGAAGTAGATCTCGTCGATCTTGGGCTTCGGGCCCCACCACGTGGGGTTCGCGACCATCTTCACGTAGGAGCTCTTGTCCCATTCCTCGCAGATGAAGGGGCCGGAGCCCACGATCGGCGGCGGGTTCTGGAAGCTCTTGGCCGCGGCCGTCGGGCTGATCTTGGACCAGATGTGCTCGGGCAGGATCGGCACCCAGTGGCGGATCATGTCCGGCTTGGGCTTCGAGCACGTGAACTCCACCGTGTAGTCGTCGACCGCGGTCACCTTCTCGATCAAGTTGGTGTACGAGATGAGGGTATCCATCTCGTTCTTGATGATGTAGTTGTAGGTGAAGGCGACGTCACTGGCCGTCAGCGGCTCGCCGTCGTTCCACTTCGCGTTCTGACGGAGGGTGAAGGTCCAGGTGAGTTCGTCCTCGCTGGTCGTCCAGTCGGTGGCGAGGCCCGTCGACTCCTCGCCCTTCATCGGGGCGAGCGTCTTCGGGTCGTAGCCGACCAGCGTGTCGTAGGTGAGGTACCAGATCTCGTAGGACGACCCGACATACCCGATGAACGGGTTCAGGTTGTCGACGTCCCCGGTCCAGCCGACCTTGTAGATCACCTTGCCGGGCTCGGCCGGCACCGAAGGCGCCCCGGTGGCGGCGGCCGATGGCGATGGCACTGTCTTCGGCGCTCGGCGCTCGCGAGGCCCGCGATCAGCGAGACGCCGAGCGCCGCAAGCGCGATGAGGACGAGGATGAGCAGCGAACGACGGTGACGCGGATTTCCCATGACAATCTCCCTCTGGGTTGCCAACAGTGGGTGTATGCGCCCCCCTGGCGCATCTCTCCGCCACGCGCATCATTGTCTCATGCAGGTACAGGAGGTCAACCCAGGCCGACGGCCGCGCACGTGAGAGAATGGCGCAGGATCGATGGAAGAGCCGACCGTCACCATCAGCAGGAGCGGCGATCGACGCCGTCGTCTTCGACATGGACGGCGTCGTCACCCAGACCGCGACCGTCCACGCCGCGGCCTGGACGGCGCTGTTCGACGCGTATCTCGAGGCGACCGCGGAGCATGGCAGCGACGCGTCGACCACGGGCGCCGCGTACGAGCCCTTCACGCAGTCCGACTACCTGTGCTTCGTCGACGGCAAGCCGCGCTACGACGGCGTCCGGGACTTCCTCGCCTCGCGCGGCCTCAGTCTGCCGTGGGGCGACCCCTCCGATCCGCCCGAGGCCGAGACGGTGTGCGGGCTCGGCAACCGCAAGGACGCGTACTTCCACCGGCTCGTCGCCGAGCAGGGCGTGCGACCGTACCCGAGCACGGTGGCGCTGATCGGCGAGCTCAAGCGAGCCGGCGTGCGCGTCGCGATCATCTCGGCGAGCGAGAACACGACGAAGATCCTCGAGGCGGCGGGGGTGCGCGGCCTGTTCGAGGCCCAGGTGGACGGCGAGGTCGCCGCCGACCTCGCCGAGGTGCGGCTGGGCGACTGACCCGTTGCGCCGGCTCTTCCGTCCGACGTTGACACGAACATACGTTCGTGTCACACTGCGATCCCCCACACGGACGACGGCAGCGGCGACCCCCGGAGCGCGACATGACCAGCGGCGGAGCCACCCCTTTCGATGCCGCGCGCGAGCGCGGTGCGGCGGCGGCAGCCGGCCGCCACCGAGCTGGGCAACCGGCTCGGATGCCGAAGGCCAGGCGGGCCGGCGGCCTCCATCAGCCTGAGCCGGTCACCATCACGTGGGACGAGCGGCAGCGGCGGCCTTCCGCCTTCGTCTGGCGCGGCCGCCGCTACCGCATCGCGCGCGTCGTCGAGCTCTGGATCGTCGAGACCGGCTGGTGGAACGACGAGACGCACGTGAGCCGGTCGTACAGCCGGGTCGAGGCCGACGGGCGGCTCTTCGACCTCTGCTACGACCGGCTCACGAAAGCGTGGTCGCTCGAGCGCACGCTCAACTGACGGGCACCGCTCCCACCGCGGAGCGCGGCGGCCCGCCCGCGCTCACGCCCCGCAGATCGCCGCGAGCTCCGCCCGCTGGTCCTCACTCAGGTCAGATTCGCGGCCGGCGCGCGCGCGAAGGATCTCGTCCACGCGCGCCCGCGCCACGTCCACCTCCGTCACGCCGGCCGCCTCCCACGCCTCGTAGGCCAGACGCGTGGCGATCGCCGGCACGAAGTGCTCGCCGGCGCGGATGCGCGTCCGCGTCTCCCGCAGCCCGAGGTAGTTCCCTCCCGGACCGACCTCCGCGATGGCGTCGACCGCCAGGGCGCTCTCGGACACCTCCACCTCCTCGAGCATGCGGCGCAGCCAGGCGACGATCTCGTCGTCGATCACCGCCTGGGGCAGGAACAGCGTGCGGGACGTGTCGATCAGGCCCATGCCACCCGAGATCATGTCGCTGCCAGTGGCGCAGACCGGGAAGACCTTCAGGCCCTTCTCCCAGCCGGCCTGCACGCCGGGGTACTTGGCGTCCGTCGAGAGCCCCGGCGTGAGCACGGGCACGCCCATGAAGTGAGCCATCTCGACGGCGGCGCACGCCATGAGCGTGTTCTCGAGGCAGCCCAACGAGAACGTGGTGTGGCGCATGTCGAGCACGCCCGATCCCGAGCAGGAGACGAGCCGCGCGCCGGGCACCACCGTCTGCATCACGGTCGCCACCCCGAGGAACTCGGCGATGCACTGGACGAGCGTGCCCGCCAGCGTGACCGGCCCCGTGGCGCCGGCGATCGCCATGGTGTAGACGCAGAGCGGCGCCCCCCATCCGGCGGTGGCGATATGGACGTCGAGGATGGCGCCGTCGACCTGGAGGGGAGACGCCGTCGTCACGAGCGTGCTCACGCGAGGCCGCGCGCGGAAGCCGTCGAGGTCACCGCAGAGGACCTCGAAGATGCGCCGCACCTCATTCACGTGCGTAGGGCAGTCGACGAAGGTGACGTGCTTCGTGGTCTCGGTGAGGATGGTGGCGTACTCGCGCAGCTCGCGCTCCTCGCGGGGCACGTCGTTCGCGGTCACCGCCGTCCACTGGACGTCCAGCTGGTCGAGCTCGTCCAGCAGAGCGATGTGGGTGCGCAGGTCCTCCAGCGTACTCTCGCGACGCTTGCCCGTCGTCAGGTCGAGGGTATGGGCGGCGCAGCCGCTCGGGGCACAGAGAAAGCCGGGACCGGTGCCGACGACGACGTCCCGCGCAGGCGTCGCGCCCCCGAGCACGAACTCGCGGGGGCAGCGCGCGAGCGCCGCCGTCACGAGCTCGGGCGGAAAGCGCACGAGCCCGGTCTTCGCGTCGACCACGGCGCCCGCCTCGGCCACCCGAGAAAGCGCCTTGGAACCAGCCATGCGCATGCCCGTGTGCTCGAGGATGTGGAGCGCACGCTCGAGGATCAGGCTCTTCTCAGCGTCGCTCAGCCACGTCACGCGTGCGTGCATAGTGTCCCTCCCCTGCGCCCAGTGGCCGTCAGAGCGCCCCGCGTCCAAGCCCGGCGTCGTCAGCCACACTGTACAATGCCTCGCTCACCACGAGGGGGTGCGCATGAAGCGAAACGTCCACGCCGGCCGCCGGCGCGGCGGCGGCCTGCGGTTCGATGTCTTCACCGACGACGAGCTGCAGGACATCCACCTCGCGACACTCGAAGTGCTCGAGCGCACGGGCGTGTTCGTCGACGACAGCGAAGGCGCGCGAGATCCTCGAGACGCACCAGCCCCTGCCGGTGCCGGAGGCGGCACGCGAGGAGATGCGGGCCATCATCGCCGAGGCAGAGAGGCACCTGGGGGTCGGCTGAGGGACGAGAGCGGAACGGGCGGGGCCGGGGCGCCAAGCGCCCCGGCCCCGCCCGTTCCCGCGTTCCGCCCCTCTCAGCGGCGGCGCATGCCGAAGGCGACGATCGCCGCGAGCACGACGCCGATGATGCCGATGATGACCAGGAGCTCCACCCAGCCGATGCTCCCCACCTGAACCCCCACCCCGTTCTTTTCCGTCCGACGTTGACACGAACATATGTTCGTGTCACACTCCGCTCATCACCAGCAAGCGGGCGGCCGGGCGCGGCCCATCCCCCACCGCCGCGCCCGGCCGCCCCGTCTCGCCGGCGATGTGCGCCCCTCCAGCGACGCTCACCCGGCCGCCGCGTCGCCGTCCGGCGGCGCCCGCCGGTGGTCCGGCAGCACGAGCACGATGATGAGCGCGATCCAGCTGAAGAAGAACCCGAGGATCCCCCAGACCACGGCGCTGTACCCCTTCTTCGCCGCAAGCCACGCGACGAGCCCGACGAACACGAGTTCCATGACCAGGATGAACAGCAGTTCCGGCGCGCCGATGTTCGGCATCAGACCCCCTCCTCAGATGATCGCCGGACCACCGTCCGGCCCCGTTGCCCCCGACGGTACACGCCAAGACCGCCGTCACTCGCCGGCAAGCGCCCGTTCCAGTTCGTCGCAGAGACCGGGGAGCTGGTCGACGACCGTCGTCCACAGCACGTCGTGGTCGACGTCGAAGTACGCGTGCACCAGACGGTTGCGCATGCCCGTCATCTCAGACCACTGCACGCCGGGACAGGAGCGACGACCATCTTCGCTCACCCTCCCCGCCGCCTCGCCGACGATCTCCACAGCTCGCGTAAGAGCCAGCAGCAGCATCGGGTCATGGTCCAGGTCGGCGCGCGTGCGACCGTCGACGAAGGCAAGCGCCTGCCTCGCGGCATCGAGCATGTGCCGCAGACGCACCTGGTCGGCGTCAGGCGACATATTCCTCGACCGCCTCGGCGGCGACGTCGTCGCGGAAGTAGCGGCTCAGTTCCTGCAGCGTCCGCAGATCCACGGCCCGGCCGATGATCATCGCGAGCTCGTTCTGCATGCGCGCCATGTCGAAGAGGCTCACGCGGGCCTCCGGCAAGAACTCGACCAGTACGTCCACGTCGCTCTCCGGCGAGAAGTCGTCGCGCAGCACCGAGCCGAAGAAGGCCAGACGGCGCACCTGGTTGCGGCGGCAGAACTCGGCGATGCCGCCGTGATCCACCTCGATCCGCACTGCTGGTTCGGCGCTCAACAGTCCACCCCCGCCCTCGTGACGTGCCTCATTGTAGCGCGCGAGTCCTTGCCGCAGAGCGAGCCGTGACCTTCGTCCACCTGCACCTGCACACGAACTTCTCCTTCGGCGACGGCGCCTGCCGCATCGACGAGGTCGTCGCCCGCGCCGCCGAGCTCGGTATGCCGGCGCTGGCCGTCACCGATCACGAGGGCCTCTACGGCGCGGTGCGCTTCTACCAGGCCTGCAAGGCGGCCGGCATCAAGCCGATCGTCGGCGTCGAGCTCACCGTCGAGCCGGCGGTCGGCCGCGACGGCCGGCCGCGGTGGCCGGGCGAGGCGCAGCCGGCGCGCCCGGCCGGGTCTTCAGAGGCGGCCTCCGCGGCGGCCCCGAGCCCGTGGCCGCCGCCCGCGGGCGCAGCATGGCCGGCGGCCGAGTGGGACCGGGTGCGGACGCGGAGGACGGGGAGGGGCCCGACGGGGGGTCTGAAGACAGACGAAGCGAGACGAAAGCAGCGGAGCGGCCCCCGGAGGGCCCCTCCGGCCGCAGCGGCCGGCCCCACGTCCCGCAGCGCCCGACCGGTACGCCGGCGGCATCACCCACCTCAAGGGCGCCGCCACGGTGCCGCCGGCCGCCGCCAGGGGCGCCGGCGGCCACCATCTCGTGCTCCTCGCCCGCGACTACGCCGGCTGGTCCAACCTCTGCCGCATCATCAGCGCCGCCCACCTCGAGCACCCCGGCGAACCGCCGCTGGCGCGCCTCGAGACGCTCGCCGCGCACAGCGGCCACCTCATCGCCCTCTCGGCCTGCCGCCGCGGCGAGGTCTGGTCCCGCCTGCTCGCCGGCGACCCCAAGGGCGCGCGCGCCGCGGCCTCCGTCTTCCACGAGATCTTCGGCCGCGACTTCTTCGTCGAGCTGCAGCACGAGCTGCTGCCCGACTCGGCCGCCCAGCTCCGCGCCCTCGACCTGCTCGCCCACGAGCTGCGCCTGCCCACCGTCGCCACCAACGACGTCCACTACACGGTCAAGGACGACGCCCCGCTGCACGACGTCCTCGCCGCCGAGGCCGCCAACCAGCCGCTGCCCAACCCGCTGGGGCGCCAGAACGCCGAGCTGTACCTCAAGAGCGCGGGGCAGATGTGGCGCCTCTTCCGGCGGCGGCCGGAGGCCTTTCGACGCCGCCGCCGCCATCGCCGAGCGCTGCGACCTCGACCTGGGGCTCGGCCGTCTCCTCTTCCCCGCCTACCCGCTGCCGCCCGGCGAGACCGCCTTCTCGCTGCTCTGGAAGCGCTGCTTCGCCGGCGCCGAGCAGCGCTACCGGCCGCTCACCGCCGAGGTCACCGCGCGCCTCGAGCGCGAGCTGCGCGTCATCGAAGAGCTCGGCTTCGCCGAGTACTTCCTCGCCGTCCACGACATCGTCGAGTTCGCCCGCCGCCGCGGCATCTACTACTCCGGCCGCGGCTCGGCCGGCAACAGCATCGTCAGCTACGTGCTGCGCGTCACCGACGCCGACCCCATCGCCAACGAGCTCCTCTTCGAGCGCTTCCTCAACCCCGCGCGCCGCGAGATGCCGGACGTCGACATCGACTTCTGCTCCGCGCGCCGCGACGAGGTCATCCGCTACATCTACGAGCGCTTCGGCCACGACAAGGTCGCCATGGTCGCGACCGTCAACACCGTGCGCGCGCCCTCGGCGGTGCGCATCGTCAGCCGCGCCTTCGGCTTCACCCCCGACGAGACGAACCAGCTCTCGCGCAAGGTCCCCTGGGGCAGCGCCGCCAAGCTGGGCGAGATGATGGACGAGCGCCCCGAGCTCGCCGGGCACGAGTTCCAGCAGCCGCACTACCGCCGCCTCGTCCACCTCGGCGAGCGCCTCGCCGGCTTACCCCATGCACCTCGGCACGCACCTCGGCGGGTTCATCCTCTCGCGCGACCCGCTCACCGACCGCGTCCCCCTGCAGTGGGCCGCCAAGGGCGTCGTCGTGGCCCAGTTCGACAAGGACGACGTCGAGACGCTCGGGCTCGTCAAGATGGACATCCTCGCCCTCAAGATGCACTCCGCCATCGCCGAGGCGGTGCGCCGCATCGAGGCGCGCACCGGCGAGCACGTCGAGGCGTGGGAGCTGCCGCGCGACGACCCCGCCGTGTACGAGCTCATCAGGTCGGCGCGCACGGTGGGCCTGTTCCAGCTCGAGAGCTCGGGACAGCGTAACCTCGCCACGCGCCTGCAGCAGCGCGACTTCGAAGACGTGATCGCGGCGATCTCGCTCTTCCGCCCGGGGCCGCTGCAGGCCGACATGATCGCCCCCTTCATCAGACGGCGGCACGGGCTCGAACCCGTGACCGTGCCGCACCCCGACATGGAGCCCGTCCTGCGCCGCACCTACGGGGTCATCGTCTACCAGGAGCAGGTCATCGAGGTGGCGGCGAAGATCGCCGGCTTCAGCCTCGCCGAGGGCGACATGCTGCGGCGCGCGATGACCCACGAGCGCTCGATGGAGGAGATGGACGAGATCGGCCGCACGTTCGTCGAGAAGGCCGTGGCGCGCGGCGTCGCGCGGAGCGCGGCGGAAGAGGTCTTCCGCCAGCTCCGCGGCTTCGCCGCCTACGGCTTCAACAAGGCGCACGCCGCCTGCTTCGCGATCGTCTGCAACGCCTCGGCGTGGCTCAAGGCGCACTACCCCGCCGAGTTCTACTGCGGCCTGCTCAACAACCAGCCCATGGGGTTCTACTCGCCCCGCGTCGTGCTCAACGACGCGCGCCGCTGGGGGCTCGAGGTGCTGCCGGTCGACGTGAACCGCAGCGGCGAGTGGTTCGAGGTCGAGGACGACGGGCGCGCGCTGCGCGTCGGGCTCGCCTACGTCAAGGAGATGAGCGGCGCGGCGCGGCGGGCGATCGTCGAGGGAGCGCGGGCGAGGGAACGGGCCGCTGCGGGCGGGGAGGGGCCCTCCGGGGGCCGCTCCGCTGCCTCCGTCCGCTTCCGTCTCTCTTCAGACCCCCCGTCGAGCCCCTCCCCGCCCTCCGCGTCCCTTGCGGTGCCGCGGCCCGGCGACCCGCCCGGGCCGTCGCAGCCCTACCGCTCGCTCGCCGACTTCGTCGCCCGCACCGGCGTCAGCCGCGAGATCGCCGAGAACCTCGTCCGCGTCGGCGCCTTCGACACGCTCGGCGTGCGCCGCGAGGAGCTCCTGCCGCAGGTGCCGCTGCTCTACGCCGGCACGCGCCCGACGGGGCGGCGGCGCGGCGCGGCAGCGGCGCGTCGCGCCGCGACCCCCGCGGGCGCCGCAGTCGCCGCCTTCGCAGCGTCCGGCCTCGACCAGCCGCGCCTCGTCCTCGACGAGCAGCTCGGCGCGCTCGACTTCCTGCCCTCGTGGACGCTCGAGCAGCGCGTGCGCGCCGAGCTCGAGGTCCTCGGCCTCAACGTCAGCGCGCACCCGCTGCGCTTCGTGCGCGACCAGATCGAGGCGCTCGGCGTCACCCCGTTCGCGCGCCTCGCCCAGGTGCGGCACGGGCGCCGCGTGCGCCTCGCCGGCGTGCTCGAGCGCGCCCAGATGCCCTGGATCCGCTCCGGCCACCGCACGATGTTCCTCACCCTCGAGGACGAGACCGAGCTCGCCCAGGTGGTGGTCTTCAACGACGTCTACCTCAAGTACGGGCGCGTGCTGAAGAGCGCGATCTACCTGTACGTCGAGGGCGAGCTGCAGAACGACGAGGAGCACGGCCTCGCCGTCGTCGCGCACCGCATCGCCGACCTGCTCGCCGTCGTCGGCAAGGCCGGGGGGCGCCCGTCGGCGCCGTCGGCGGCAAGGCGCCCAAGCGCGCCGACGCCTGGGAGCTGCCCGAGGTGCAGCCGCAGACGAGGCCGGGACGGACGGGGTGAGCAGCGGCCCGATCGACGGCTGAGCACTGCGTCACGCGGTCTTCCTTCAGACCACTCGAGCCGATAGGCTTCGGCCGATGCTGACCATCGTCCTCGGCCTCGCCGCCGCCTGCCTCTACTCGCTCTACAACCTCTTCAGCCAGCGCCTGCTGCGCAGCATGTCGTGGATGACGATCACCGTGGCGATGTTCGTCACGGGCCTCGTCCTGCTGGGCGTGCCCGCGCTGCTCATCGACGGCCTGCCCTTCGCCGACGACCAGCTCGGCGACCTCGGTCTCGCCGCGCTCGGCGGCTTGCTCTACACGCTGGCGACGGGGTCCTTCCTGCTCGCTCTTCGCGTAGGCAAGCTCTCCGTCGTCGTCGTGCTCGCCTGCCTCGACGGTGCCTTCGCCGCGGCGATCTCGATCGCCATGGGCGAGAAGCTCAGCGCGATGGCCGCCGCCGGGCTCGTCCTCGCGGCCGGCGGCGGCCTGCTCGCCGCGGTCGAGCGTACGGCGCAACGAGGAGGATGGGGGCGATGGAGGGCGCCGGTGGCGCTTCGCCGCCGGCGCCGGCCTCGCCCTGTTGTGCGGCGCGGCGATGGCCGGCGTGTTCATCGCCTACGGGCAGATCGACGCCTTCTCGCCCTTCACCACGGTGACGGTCGCCTCCATGGCCGGCCTCGTCGTCATCGCTGCCGGCGGCAGTGGCCGGCGGCGCGCTGCTGCCGCCGCGCGACCGCGCCGCCGGCGTCGTCGGGGTCAGCGTCGTCGACATGCTGGCGTTCCTCGCCGGAAGCGCCGCCCTCGCCCTGGGGCCCGTCTCGGTCGCCGTCGGTCCTTCAGGCTCAGACGGCCACGGTCTCGACCCTGCTGGGCCTCGCGCTTGCTGCGCGAGCGGCCGGCCTGGTGGCAATCGGCCGGGGTGGGCGCTGACGATCGTCGGGCGTCAGCCTGCTCGCCTGGGCGATGTGAGGGCACCCCCGGCAGAGCGCCGGACCAGATGCCAGGGGCGTCTTCACCGCGGGCGCCAGTGACCGCGGGCGACGACCTCAGAACACGGCGACGCTGATCGTCACTTCGGCGCCCTTCTCGGCCTTCGCGCCGGCGACGGGATCCTGCTCGACGACCGTGTCCGGGTACTCGCCCCAGCCGAAGACGACGTCGATGCTGACGGAGAACCCCGCCGCCTCGAGCTCGGCTGTCGCGTCTCCGGAGGAGTAGCCCACGACGTCCGGCACGGCGACGAGCCGGGGGCCGGTGCTCACCCAGTAGATCACCGAGTCGCCGCGCACGACGGTCGCCCCGGCCTTGGGTTCCTGGCGAAAGACCTGCCCCTCGGGGACCTTGTTGGAGCGGCCGGTGCGCCGTTCGGAGACGAGGCCCGCATCGGACAGGGCGACCTCGGCCTCGTCGCCGGAGAGCCCGCTCAGCGGAGGCGTCGGCACGTGCAGCGGACCTCTGCTGACCCAGACGTCCACGCGGGCGCCGTCGTCCACCCTCGCGCCGGCGGACGGGCGCTGGCGCGCCACCACGCCGGCCTCGACGCCGTCGATGTACGCGCGATGCGTGACCATCGTCAGCTCCTCGCCGCGGACGAGGGCCCGCGCCTCGGCCGCCCTCCGCCCGACGACGTCGGGCACGGCGGCGCCGGCGGAGATGACGAAGACGTAGAGAGCCGCGCCGGCCGCCGCGGCGGCGGCGAGAAGGACGAACGCGACGACGAGCCGCCGCCGCGTCCGGCGACGCGCCGGCTTGGCGACTGTGGCGCCCGTCTTGTCTTCAAGGACGACGGTGGCCGGCGGAGCCGTCGCCGTCGCAACGGCGGTGGGCGGCGACGGCGCGGCGGCCGACTGCCCTGTCGGCGAGGCGGCGGCGGCCGAGACGACCGGCGCGGTCGAGACGACCGGCGCCTCCGACACGCCCGGCGCGCCCGAGACGGCCGGCGCGGCCGGGCTCGCGGCGCAGCGCAGCGCGGCGGCGAACGCCGCCGCGGTCTGAAGACGCTGGTCCGGGTCTTTGGCGAGGGCCCGCAGCACGACCTGTTCGACCGCTTCCGGGATCGCCGGATCCAGGTCGCGCGGCCGCGGGGGCGCCTCGTTGACGTGCTTGAGCGCGACCGCCACGTCGCTGTCGGCGGTGAACGGGACGCGCCCGGTGAGCATCTCGAAGAGCACGACACCGGCGCCGTAGATGTCGGAGCGCTCGTCCGCGGGCAGCCCGCGCGCCTGTTCGGGCGAGAGATAGTGAGAGGTCCCCATCATCATGCCGCTGCGCGTCAGCGCCGAGGCTCCGATACGGGCGATACCGAAGTCGGCGACCTTGACGCGGCCGTCGTCTGAGAGGAGGACGTTCTGCGACGTCACGTCGCGATGGACGATGTGGCGCTCGTGCGCCGCCTGCAAGGCGGCGAGGAGGTCGCAGGCGATGCTCGCCGCCTCCTCCGGGGCAAGACGTCCGTCGCGCTGCAGGCGCTGCTTGAGCGTCTCGCCGCGGACGTATTCCATGACGAGGTACCAGCGCCCTTCGTCGTGGCCGCGATCGTGCACCGTGACGATGTTGGGGTGGTTGAGCAGTGCCGCCGCCTGCGCCTCGATGCGGAAGCGCTCGACGAACTCGTCGTCGTCGGCGAAGGGCGCCCGCAGCACCTTGACGGCCACCTGCCGGCCGAGTCGCACGTCCTCGGCGAGGAACACGTCGGCCATGCCTCCGCTCCCGAGCCGTGCGGTCAGACGATAGCGATCGTGCAGCAGCCGCCCGTCATTCGTGGGAGCGCCGGTGTCGTCAGTGTCGGGTGGGGTCGCTGGCATGGGCGATCAGGCTGGCGGGGCGGCGGGGCCTTCCGGACAGGCTCCATGTCGAGCCGACGCCGTGGTCGTCGATCGGGAGTCTGATTGTAGACGGTGGCCGTCGGCCTGTCGCCCCGGGCATCGCCTCGCCGAGGTCCGGAACGTCGCGCGGCGCGCCACATCCGCCCGGCTGCGCACGCCCAAGAGGTGGCCCGCCGTCCGTTCAGCCACGCAGGGTCCAGAGCCGTCGCGGCGTCAGCACGTCCCGCAGGCTCCCAGGTGGCGTGGTGACCGAGGCCCACGCCGGCGGCGACCACTGTCCCTCTCCGCGCGCTTCGGCGAACGCCGTGTAGAAGTAGACACGGTCGTGGGCGAGCCCCTGGTCGACGAAGCCGCCCTCGACGCCTTCGTACGCACCGGCCTGACCCAGGGCCGCCTTGGGCGACAGGGCGAACCCCTCTCGCGAGCGGAGGACGAGGACCCGGTCGTAGGTTCGGGCCGGCGCGGACCACGCGAGACGCGCACCGCCGGGCAAGGGCAGGGCACGAAACGACGACAGGCTAAGCCCCTGGTCGCCGGCGGCGGCGGCCATCTTGGCCTCGGCCCGCTGCCGCCACCCTGCCGCGACCGTCTCGAGGCGCTCGCGCTCGCGCCGCGACGCCGACCGCGCGAGCGCCCAGAGCAGCACGTCGCAGACCGCGAGCGTCGCCGCGAGAAGCAGCAGGAACGTGTTCGGCCAGTCGGGCAGGAAGGCGGGCCAGAACCGCGCCCCCTCGACCTGCTCGACGGCGGGGAACACGGACGCGACCGCGGCGAAGCCGACGTACAGGAAGAGCGTCCCCAGACTGACGATCGCGAGCCGGCGGCAGGCTTGGCGGACGGTGACCCCGGACATACACCCTCCCCGGGGCGACGGCGGCTGGACCGCGCCATGCTACTGCCGGCGCCGGGGAGCGTCCAGAGAACACCGGGGCGGGTAGACGAATGTCCCGGTCCGACCCGGCGACGTCCGTCTCAGGTCGCCTGGCGCTCGAGGAGGATCTGCAGTGCCTCGAGCTCGTCCTTCTCGAACCAGTAGAGGTCGCAGAGGTTGCAGTAGTCGACCTCCACGGCGTGCTCGTAGCTGTAGTGGCGGCGCATCATCGTCGCGCCGCAGCCCGGACACGACACGAGCGGGATGCCGGGCCGGCCGCGCGCGAGGCGGGCGGCGCGGCGCAGGTCGTCGCCCTGGGCGACGATCAGGTCCGCCAGGTGCTGCTGCTCGTCCATGAAGGCGACCTCGCGCCGCGCCGCGATGCGGCGCACCTCGTCAGTCGAGGCCAGACGGCCGCCGCACGTGCGGCACACCTGCAGCGGGATGCCCTCGTAGTCGGCCCGATCGAGCCCGGCGCCGCAGCTCGGGCAGGTCATGCGGGCGCCCACGAGCCCCGCCGGCGCGCGCGTGCCGCTCGCGGCGGCCTGAGCGAGCGGCATGGCCGGCCCCGCGAGCGCTCCGGCGCGCCCGGCCGCGTCCGCCGGCGGGCGCGCCGCGTGCTCGCGCTGGTCGAACCGGTCGACCGCCGCCTCGTTCTGCCGGGAGAACTCCTCCGGCGACACGTGCGCCAGGGACAGCAGCCGTGCAACGCGAAGCTCGAGCGGCGGGTGAGTCGCCTGCCAGCGGCCGAGCAGCCAGGCGTTCGCCCCCTCCGTTGTGCGGATGCAGAGGGGCGCGAGGCCCTCGGGGATGTAGCCGGCTCCGCCCGGATGGCGCCCCATCATGCGCAGCGCCTCGGCGAGGCTCAGAGGGTCCCTCGTGTAGCGGGCCGCGGCGACGTCGGCTTCGAGCTCGCGCGACCTCGACAGCGCCGAGCTGGTGACGCGCGAGGCGAACTGGACGACGGACAGCAACAGGCGCAGCATGCCCGCCGTGAGCCCGAACGGTGCCCACAGGTTGTCCTCGTCACCAGAAGCCGCCGCCTCGAGGCGGTCGCCCAGCTCGGAGTAGACGCCGAACAACAGGCACGAGACGGTCGCCGTCACATAGGTCCCCGAGAGGATGTGGGCGAACTCGTGCGCCACGACCGCCTGCAGCTGCGGACGCGACAGGCGGGCCAGGGCGCCCTCCGTGACCCCGATCACCCCGGCGCCCTTCAGGTCGCTGAACGCGAACGCGTTCATGCCCAGCGTCGAGACGGTCACGCACTCCACCCTCGGCGCCCCGCTTGCAAGGCGCATCTCCTCGGCGATGTTGGCGAGGCGCTGATGGTAGCGGTCGTGCGGGTCGAGCGACCGGCAGTGCATGGCGCGCAGCAGGCGCCTTCGCGCCCCGATGCGCGCGACGTACCAGTAGACGACCGAGAAGACGAGGGCCGCGCCGAGGATCACGCCGGTGTTGCGCCAGTCGACGACGACCGAGAACACCTGTGAGTCTGGGATCACGACGAAGACCGACAGGGCGACCACCAGGCACCCAAGCCACACGGCGGCGTACACGAGCAGCAGGAGCAAGGCGAACAGCAGCCAGATGCGCCAGCGCTGCTCCCGCTGGACCTCGAAGATGGTCTTGCGCGTCGCCTGACCGCTCGCCACGTCAGCACCTCTCAGCTGCGCCGCGATGTGCCGGCAGAAGAAACCCGTGAAAAGGATGTTTCAACTGTAGAAACAGTGGTAACATAACGCCTGTACGCGGGAGTCCCCCCTCCACACACGCTCTCCGTACAGGTACCCCCCCAGGTACCACCCCATGGCTCCTTTCACAAGCCCCTCCCCCCGAGGGGCTGCCCGAAACCAGGTCGCCCCCACGGCCCTTCGGGCTGCCCGGGATCAGGTCGCCCTTGCGGCCCTGCGGGCTGCCCGGATCCGGGAGACCGGCACGACGTCTCAGGGTGCGCGCGACCAGACTCCCGACGTATCTCCACGTGTTGTTCGACATCGACGGCCATCCTGCTGCCTCGCCCTGACGCCGCGCTCCGGCGCCCGGCCCAGCCTACTTGTCGTCAGGCATCAGGCCCGACGTGAGCAGAAAGTTCGTCGTCAGGCGACGGCAGAACGCCTCGTTGGCCCCGAGCCGCATGGGGGTCTCGCTCCTCATCGCGTCCGCCAGCCCGGGGAACCTGTGGTCGAGGTCCTTGGCCTCATCCGCGATCCAGTGCTCGATCATGTGGGCGTCGACCTCCGGGTGGAACTGGGTGCCCCACGCGCGGCCGCCGGCGCGGAACACCTGGAGGCCGTCGGCACGCTCGGCGACGCGCTGGCCGAAAGGCGGCAGCTTGCAGGAGTAAAGGTGCCACTCAAAGGCGATGAACGGCGAGCCGATCCCGTGCAGCAAGGGGTCGTCGAGCGTCTTCTCGATGGACGCCCACCCGATCTCCGGCACGCGCCGCTCGTAGACCTCGCCGCCCGCAGCGAGCGTGAGCAGCTGGGCGCCGAGACAGATCCCCCAGATCGGCGCGCTGTGCTTGAGCAGCGTGCGGAGGTACACCTTCTCGGCCTCGAGAAAGGGGTACGCGTCGCCCTGGTGCACGTGCATGGAACCACCCATGACGATGAGCCCCGAGGTCTCGTCCGGGTAGGCGGGCAGGGCCGCGCCTTCGTCGAGACGCCGCACCTCGAAGGCGACGCCAAGGTCCTCGAGCACGCGAGCGACGGTCGCGGGCGGGTCATCGGGCTCGTGCTGCAGGATGACGATGGGTCTCACGGGCTGCCCTCCCTGATGGCCCCGGCAGTATAGACCACGTTGACAGGTCACCGATCGTCGCCGCTCGTCTCCTTCATTCCCGCGAGCGGCGCTTCCGGCGCGTCCCCACAGGCGCGAGGCCTTGCCGGGCCGACGTGGCCTCTGCCAGACTGCGGCCGATGATGCCTGACCGCCGCCACGATGCTCGCCGCCCGCCGGTGCCCGGACCCTCGTTCCGGGGCACCGGCGGTCGAGGTCGTGTCGGCGGGCAACGAGGTGCTCGGCGGCGATGTCGTCGACACCAACAGCAACCGTCTGTGCAGGCTCGTCACGGGGCTCGGCGGCGTGGTCCGGCGCACCGTCATGGTCCGCGACGAGCTGGACGCGATCGCGCGGGAGGTCGCCGGCGCGGTTGCGCGGAGGCCCGGCCTCGTGTTCACCGTCGGCGGGCTCGGGCCGACGAGCGACGACCGGACCCTCGAGGGCGTGGCGCTCGGCCTCGGGGTGCCGCTCGCGCTGCACCCCGAGGCCGAGCGCATGGTGCGCGAGAAGTACGCCGAGTTCCACGCCCGCGGGTTCGTGCCGTTCGCCGAGATGAACGAGGCGCGCCGCAAGATGGCGATGCTGCCGGCCGGCGCCCGGCCGATCGTCAACCCGATCGGCGGAGCGCCGGCCGTCCTCACCGAGGTCGGCGACACGGCCATCGTCTCGCTGCCCGGCGTCCCGGAAGAGCTCGTGGCGATCGTCGAGCGAGTCGCTCGACGGCCTCTTCGCCGCGCGTCTTCGGCGCGGCGCACTACGAGGAGCGCGCGCTCACCGTCGACATCCAGGACGAGTCGGCGATCGCCGACCGTGCTGCGCCGCGCGGAGCTCGAGCACCCCGAGCGTCTACGTGAAGTCGCGCGCCAAGGTCCTCGGCAGCGCGCGGGTGATCCGCATCACCCTCTCGGCTCGCGGACAGGACGCCGAGCCGGTCGACGCGCTGCTGGCTCCCGCGGCGCAGCAGCTGCTGAGCGCAGATCGCCGGCCGCCGGCTACGCGGCCCGCCCCGAGACGGCTCCTGCGTGAGGGCTGGACCGGGCTGAGGGCGCCGGGTCGGCCGCGCCGGCCGGTGCGCCCGGCAGTCCCCGTGCGCCGGATGCCTCAGTCGTCCCTCAGCGTGATGGATGGGGCCTCGGCGCCCGACGCGGCGTCGACCACCTTCTGCGACGACTTCTCCTCGGACAGGGCGCCCTCGAAGCTGAGCGTCTCGTTGACGACCGTCCTTGGGCACGGCCATGACGGCGTACTCTGGACGAGATGCGGGAACTCCGCGACCATCACCATGTCGGCGGTCACACGAGCGCTCGCGAGGGCCAGCCGGTGCGCCATGCGCACGGCCGCCGGGCAGTAGGGACAGGTCGGCGAGACGAAGACCTGGATGTGCACGTCATCCTCGAGCCCGGCGAGAGCCGTCGCGGTCTCGGGCGCGAGCTCGAGCCCGCCCCGCCGACCTCGAGGACGTCCTCGAGGAGGCTCGCGAACTCGTAGCCGGCCGGCACGCCGAAGTAGCGCGCCCGCTCACCGCCGTCCGCGCCGCGGACCACGATCGCGGGGATCTTGTCGATGCCGGCGCTCGGCCGCGAACCCGGCTTCGTCGACGAAGTCGTGGACCTCGAGGAAGAGATGGTCGCTCAGCTCCACGAGCTCCTCGAGCAGCTCCGTTGGACCGGCACGTGGCGCACGGCACCGCACCCGGCAAGACGATCTTGCTCTCGCGCTGCGTGTAGTGGACGAGGGTGACGTCGCGCGTCAGCTGTTCCGCGAACGCCTTCGTGAGCTGGGCGGCGTCCTCTGCGCCGATGATCGCCATGTCGCTCCTCCCGGTCTCGAGTGCCCGTCGGCGGTGACGTTGTACCCGCTCACGGCCGCGACCGAGCGCACGCCGCGATCGTCAGCCCAGGTGGTCCTCGATGAAGTGCGTGCTCACGTCGCCGGCGAGGAACAGCGGGTGCTCGATCACGCGACGGTGGAAGGGGATCGTCGTCTTGACGCCCTCGACGATGAACTGGTCGAGCGCCCAGCGCGAGCGCGCGAGGCACTCCTCGCGGTCGCGCCCCCAGACGATGAGCTTGCCGAGCAGGCTGTCGTAGAACGGCGGCACCGTGTAGCCCTGGTAGACGTGGGTGTCGAGCCGCACCCACGGGCCGCCCGGGGCGATCCAGCTGGTGACGAGGCCGGGGGACGGCATGAAGTCGTTGTCCGGGTCTTCGGCGTTGATGCGGAACTCGATGGCGTGACCTTCGATCTCGATCTCGTCCTGACGGAGCGGCAGACCCTCGCCCGGCGGCGATGCGATGCCGGTCTTGACGATGTCGATGCCGGTCACCGCCTCGGTGATGCAGTGCTCGACCTGGACGCGCGTGTTCATCTCCATGAAGTAGAAGCTGCCCCTCGGGGTCGAGGAGGAACTCGACCGTGCCGGCGCCCTCGTAGTGCGCCGCGACGGCGGCGTCGACGGCGGCTTCGCCCATCTGCCGCCGCAGGTCCGGCCGACACCGCGGGCGAGGGCGCCTCCTCGATGAGCTTCTGGTGGCGCCGCTGGATCGAGCAGTCGCGCTCGCCGAGATGGACGGCGTGACCGTTGCCGTCGGCGAGCACCTGGATCTCGATGTGCCGCGGCGCCGGCGATGTACTTCTCGACGTAGACGGCGCCGTTCGCCGAAGGCCGCCTGGGCCTCGGCCTGGGCCTGGCGCACCGCGGCGGCAAGGGCATCCGCATCGTGCACGATGCGGATGCCCTTGCCGCCGCCGCCCGCCGAGGCCTTGACCATGACGGGCAGACCGATGCGGCGGGCGACCTCCTCCGCCTCGCCGGCGTCCTCGATCACGCCGTCCGAACCCGGCGTGACCGGGACGCCGGCGGCGATCATCGTCGCCCGCGCCGCCGCCTTGTCGCCCATGAGGTCGATCGACTCGGGCGCCGGCCCGATGAACTTGACGCCCTGCTCGCGGCACAGCGCCGAGAACTCGGCCCGCTCGGCGAGGAAGCCGTATCCGGGATGGATCGCCTCGGCGCCGGTCTGCAGGGCGGCCTGGATGAGGGCCGGCATGACGAGGTAGCTCTGCGCCGCCGGCGGCGGGCCGATGCAGACCGCCTCGTCGGCGTAGCGGACGTGCAGGCAGTCGGCGTCGGCCTCGGAGTAGACGGCGACCGTGCCCACGCCCGAGCTCCTTGCAGGCGCGGATGACGCGGATGGCGATCTCGCCGCGATTGGCGATGAGGACCTTGTGAACATGGGAGCGGATTCTAGCACCCGCGCCTGCGGCCCGTTGGCGGAGTCCGGGGGCGACGACCCGTTCTCCGGAGAAGCAACGCTTTGGCCGGCGTCGCCCTCAGGTCACCCTCGCGTCTGCCGATACCCGGTGTGAGACCTCGAGGACAACTCACCGGGCGCACGCCCGGCATCTGATCCTCTCTCTCTGCCGGGCCGGTCTCCTTCGTAAGAAACCGGACAGCCCGCATCCGTGTGAAGGCCCCCGCCGGCCCGGCGACTTCTCTCCTCCCGGCGGCGCGGTTTCCAGTATGATTCGGCACGGTCGAGCGGGAGGTCTGAGGTGTCACCGAATCGGAGAGCGCGCATCGCCGTGGTCGTCGGCGACCCCGACTTGCGTCACGAGCTCGTCACGCACTTCGAGGCGAGCCATGAGGTCGTGAGCAGCCTCGGCGACCCGGGGACGATCCGCATGCTGCGCGAAGCGTCACCGGCGGGCATCGTGCTCGACCTCGACCTCGAGACCTTCGACGCCTTCGAGCTCATGCGTCTCATCGGCGGCAGCCCCGAGCTGCGCGCCGCGCCGCTGGTCGTTCTCTCGTCGCGCAGCGACTTCGACACGTTCGAGAAGGCGAACCGCCTGGGGGCGGCGGAGTTCGTCACCAAACCGTTCCGCCCCGAGGAGCTCAACGCCAGGTTCGAGGCGGCCGGCGCCGGCCGCAAGCAGCGCGGCGCCGGCCGCCTCAAGCTCGGCGCCCTCCTCGTCGCCAGCGGCCTTGTCGACCAGGAGCTGCTCGACCAGGCGCTCCTGCACCAGCGCGCCGACGGCGGCCGCCTCGGAGAGGTCCTCGTGCGCGAGGGCATCGTCGCCGAGCAAGACCTCGTCACCGCGCTCGCCGGTCAGATGCGCATCGGCGTCGCCGACGCCGCGCAGATGACCCCGGAGGCCAAGGCGATGGGCCTGCTGCCCCGCGACTTCATCGTCCGCCACCGCCTCATGCCCCTGCGCCTCGACGACACCGGCAACCTCGTCCTCGCGATGACGAACCCGCTCGACGTCATCTCGATCGACGAGGTCAGCATGCGCACGGGCAAGCGCGTCGTGCCCGTGATCTGCACCGAGAGCGGCTTCGACGAGGCCGTCGGCACGTACTTCAGCATGCGCGGAAAGCTCCGCGACTCACACGCGGAGGGCGCCGAGGAGACGGAGAACGGCGGCATCACAGCGGTCGACGCGACCATCGTCGAGATGGTCGATCAACTCCTTGCCGACGCCACCGCCATGGACGCCTCGGACATCCACCTCGAGCCCCGCGAGGACTCGCTCCTCGTGCGCTGCCGCATCGACGGCGTGCTGCACGAGCTGCGCGACTTCCCCAAGGACCTTCAGCCCGGCCTCATCAGCCGCCTGAAGATCATGGGCAACATGAACATCGCCGAGCGCCGCCTGCCGCAGGACGGACGCACGTCGTTCCAACTCGGCAGCGGCGAGGCGGTCGACATGCGCATGGCCTCGATCCCGAGCCTGCACGGCGAGAACATCACGCTGCGCATCCTCGAGGTCTCGCCCCTGCCGCCGACGCTCGCCTCGCTCGGCCTGAGTGAGACCTCGCTCGCCCGGTACGAACTGGCCCTCAAGGCGCCCGAGGGCGGCATCGTCATCTGCGGCCCGACCGGATCGGGCAAGTCGACGACCCTGTACACGACGCTCGAGCTCATCAAGTCGAAGGAGACGCAAGATCTACACCGTCGAGGACCCGATCGAGCGCAAGATCGAGGGCATCGTGCAGACCGAGGTCAAGCCGCTGATCGGCCTCACCTTCGCCCAGGCGATGCGCTCGCTCGTGCGCGCCGACCCGGACGTGATCATGGTCGGCGAGATCCGCGACCTCGAGACGGCCAAGATGGCCGCCGACGCGGCGATCACCGGCCACCTCGTGTTCAGCACGCTGCACACGAACGACGTCAGCTCCGCCGTCAACCGCCTCGTCGAGATGGGCGTGCCGCGCTACCTCGTCGCCGCCGCCTGGCGCTGCTTCGTCGCCCAGCGGCTCGTGCGGCGCCTGTGCCGGCACTGCCGCGCGGCCGAGACGATGACCGACGAGCGCTGGGAGGAGCTGGGCCTCGGGCCGGCGCCGCGCAAGAAGATCAGGGTCCACAACCCCGTCGGCTGCCCGAAGTGCTTCGGCACCGGCTACCGAGGCCGCGTCGGCCTGTACGAGGTCCTCGTCGTCGACGACGACCTGCGCGAGCTCATCGCCACCGGCGGCACGGTGCTCGACATCCAGCGCCTGGCGCGCGAGAAGGGCGTCGAGTCGCTGCGCGAGGACGCCGTGCGCAAGGTGCTCGACGGCAGCACCAGCTACCTCGAGCTGCTGCGGGCGACGGTCGTCTGACGCTAGACATCCGTCCTATGGTCAGCGGGCGCCGCGGTCCCGATAGCTGAAGCGAGACCGCAGAGCAGAGAGAGGGACTCGAGCAGGTCAACAGGAGTCCGGCCGGCGGCGCGATGCGGGGGCCCGCGCTGCCGGCCGGACGTCTTCCTGTTCCGGGGCACCCTCACCATCGTGGCCAGGCCGTCGCACTGCCAGGAGTGCGAGTCGAGGCCGCCTTGGCCTGCGTCCGGGGCGCGCCTCCCTTCGGGCTCGGCCTAGCGAGCCCGGCGGTCGATCACCCGTTTGGCCTTGCCCTCGGTACGCTCCAGCGTGCCCGGCTCGACGAGCTTGACCTTGGGACGCACGAGCAGGGCCGAGCGCAGCTCCTCGGTGACGCGCCGCTCGAAGGCGCGCAGATCGTCCATCCACCCGTTGAAGATCGCCTCCGTCACCTCGACCTGCACCTCGAAGGTGTCGAGCGCGCCCTTGCGCTCGAGGACGATCTGGTAGTACGGCTCGATGCCCTCGATGGCGAACAGCACGCGCTCGACGGCGGACGGGAAGACGTTGACGCCGCTGATGATGAACATGTCGTCGGTGCGGCCGACGACCTTGCCCATGCGGGCAAGCGTCCGGCCGCACGCGCACGGTTCGGTGGCGAGGCTGCAGAGGTCGCGGGTGCGGTAGCGCAGCACCGGCGAGCATTCGCGCGTGAGCGACGTGAAGACGAGCTCGCCGGTCTCGCCTGCGGCCACCGGCTCGTCCGTCGCCGGGTCGACGACCTCGACGAGGAAGTGGTCCTCGGCGACATGCATCCCGTCGCGGCACTCGCACTCACCCGACACGCCCGGCCCGATCACCTCGGTAAGGCCGTAGTTGTCGGTGGCGCGCATGGGGATGCGACTCTCGATCTGGCGCCGCATCTCCTCGCTGCACGCCTCGGCGCCGAACAGGCCCAGGCGCAGCTTGAAGGCCTCGGGGTCCCCGGTCCTGGCGATCGACTCGGCGAGGTAGAGCGCGTACGAGGGCGTGGCGATGAGCACCGTCGCGCCGAAGTCCCGCATGAACTGGAGCTGGCGCGCCGTGTTGCCGGCCGAGATGGGCACGACCGTCGCGCCGGCACGCTGCAGGCCGTAGTGGAGACCGAAGCCGCCGGTGAACATGCCGTAGCCGAAGGAGACCTGGGCGACGTCGTCGGCGCGCACGCCGGCCATGACGGCGATGCGACAGACGAGCTCGGCCCAGGTGTCGAGGTCACGACGGGTGAAGCCGGCGACGACCGGCTTGCCCGTCGTCCCCGACGAGGAGTGGATCTCGACGACCTCGTCCATGGGCGCCGCGAACAGGCCGAAGGGGTACTGCTCGCGGAAGTCGTTCTTGGTCGTGAAGGGGAGCCGTCGGACGTCCTCGAGGCTCCGCAGATCGCCGGGCTCGACGCCGGCCGCGGCGAGCCTGTCGCGGTAGAAGGGGACGCGTTCGTGGACGCGCGCCACCATGTCCTGCAGCCGCTCGAGCTGCAACGACCGGAGCCGCTCGCGGTCCATGGTCTCGTGCTGCGCGTCCCAGATCGCCATCGTGCCCTCCTCGGTGCCGCCGGCAATCATAGCGGGTCGCGAGCTGGGAGGCGGGGCGGCAGGGAGCGCGGAGCGCACGGGCGTCGGGGCGAAGATGGACGCCGCGGCGGCGCGCGGCGTCACCGCCGCCGCGTCAGAGCGCCTGGCAGGCCGGGCAGTAGTCGGTCTCGCGCGAGCCGGCGACGAGGGCGGCGAGAGGGTGCCCGCAGCGCGGGCACGGCTCGCCGCCGCGACGGTGGACGTGGCGCTCGTAGCGCCCCGGCGCGCCGAACGGGTCGAGGAAGCCCGCCTCGCCGCCGGCCGAGATCGCCGCCTCGAGCACGCGGTGCATCGCCTGCGCGAGGCGAGTCCACTCTTCGGGCGCGAGCGACCCCGCCGGCTGACGGGGATGGAGTCGCGCCTCCCAGAGGATCTCGTCGCTGTAGCCGTTGCCGATGCCGAGCACGTAGCGCTCGTCCATGAGAAAGGCCTTGAGCGCGGCGCGCCCGCGCGCGAGCGCGGCCAGCGCGGCGCCGTCGGCGCCGCGGTCGAGGGCGTCGAACGGCGGCGCCGCAGAGCGCCGGCTGCGACGCCTCGAGTGCGAAGGTCGAGAGCGACAGCGCGTTGAACGCCAGTGCCCGGCGCACCCCCCCGCCCGGGCCACCCGTCAGCCACAGGACGGCGCCGTGCAGCTCGTCGGGCTCGGCGTCGGACACCGTGACCTCGGCCCAGAGGCCGAAGCCGAACACGAGGACCTGACCGTCGTCGAGGTGCCAGGACGAGCCGCTTGCCGCGACGCCCGACCCTCGTCAGGCGACGGCCGACGAGGCCATCGGCCCAGGCCGCCGCGTCGCGGCTTGGGCTCGTGATGCGTCCGGCCTGCGTGCAGCGCGCGGCGTCGACACGATAGCCGGTGACCAGGCGCGCCAGACCGCGGGCGCACACCTCCGCTTCGGGCAGTTCGGGCATGCCTCGATGATAGACCTTTCCGGGGCCCTGCGTCGCCTTCAGGCGCAGGCGGGGTGCCCGTACTCCCCGGGGGTATAGTGGCGGGCGGCGGGGGGAACATCACGGTGAAGCTGCCAAGGGACTGACGATGCCCAGCGACAAGACGATCCTCGAGCTGCCGATCACCGGCATGACGTGCGCGAGCTGCGTGGCGCGCAACGAGCGCGCGCTGCGCAAGCTCGACGGCGTGGACGAGGCGAACGTGAACTTCGCGACCGAGAAGGCGACCGTGGTCTTCGACCCGGCCGTCCTCACCGCGCGCGACCTCGTCGCGACGGTGGAGAAGTCCGGCTACGGCGTCGTGACGCGAAGCGAGACCCTGCCGATCCTCGGGATGACCTGCGCCAGTTGCGTCGGCCGCGTCGAGCGCGCCCTGCAGAAGACGCCGGGCGTGCTCGACGCGCAGGTCAACCTGGCGACCGAGAAGGCGACCGTCACCTACGTGCCGGGGCAGGCCGACCGCGCCGCCCTCGTCGCCGCCGTACAGGCCGCAGGCTACGACGTCGTCGAGGCGCCGGCCGTCGGAGCAGCCGGCGGCGCGGGTGACGAAGCGGTCGCCGCGTCCGCGCTCGACGCCGAACAGGCGGCCCGCGCCGCCGCGTACCGCGCCCTGCGAGCGCAAGGTGATCGTCGGCTTCGTCCTCAGCACGATCATCTTCGTCGGGACCATGCAGCCGCACTGGTTCCCCTTCCTGCCCGACTGGCTGCACAACGGCTACGTTCTGTGGGCGCTCGCGACGCCGGTGCAGTTCTGGGTGGGCTGGCAGTTCTACACCGCCGCCTGGGCGGGCCTGCGGCACGGCTTCAGCACGAACATGAACACGCTCATCGCCATGGGATCCTCGGCGGCCTACCTCTACAGCGTCGCCGGCGTGCTGTTCCCGGAGGCGTTCGAGCACGCCGGCCTCGGTGAGCCGATGTACTTCGACTCCGCCGCCTTCATCATCACGCTGATCCTGTTCGGACGCCTGCTGGAGGCGCGCGCCAAGGGGCAGACCGGCGCGGCGGTGCGCAAGCTCATCGGCCTGCAGCCGCGCACGGCGCGGGTGATCCGCGACGGCGGCGAGACCGACGTGCCGATCGCCGCCGTCCTCGCGGGCGACCTCGTGCGCGTGCGCCCCGGCGAGAAGGTCCCCGTGGACGGCATCGTCGTCGAGGGCAGCTCGGCGTTGGACGAGTCGATGCTGACCGGCGAGCCGATCCCCAACTTCAAGGAGGCCGGCGACGAGGTCATCGGCGCGACCCTCAACACGACGGGGACGTTCACCTTTCGCGCCACCCGGGTGGGCAGCGAGACGGCGCTCGCGCAGATCGTGCGCCTGGTCGAGCAGGCGCAAGGCTCGAAGCCGCCCATCGCGCGTCTCGCCGACGTCATCGCGGGCTACTTCGTCCCCGCCGTGATCGGCATCGCGACGCTCACGCTCGTCGTCTGGCTCGCTTTCGGACCGGAGCCCGCCCTCACCTACGCCCTGCTCAACTTCGTCGCCGTGCTCGTGATCGCGTGCCCCTGCGCCCTCGGCCTGGCGACACCGACCGCGATCATGGTCGGCACCGGCAAGGGCGCCGAGAACGGGATCCTGATCCGCGACGGCGCCTCACTCGAGACCGCGCACAAGCTCGACACGGTGGTGCTCGACAAGACGGGGACGATCACCGAGGGCAAGCCGCGCGTGACCGACATCGTGCTGATCGGCGGCGCGGACGGTGCCGACGAGGACGAGGTCCTGCGGCTCGCGGCGGCGGCCGAGCGCGGCTCCGAGCATCCGCTCGCCGCCGCGCTGCTCGCCGCCGCCGCGGAGCGCGGCGTCGCGGCGCCGGCGGCCGAGCAGCTTCGAGGCCCTCGCCGGGCACGGCATCCGCGCCGTGGTCGAGGGGCGCGAGGTCGTGATCGGCAGCGGCCGCCTGGTCGACCTGCCCGAGGGTGCGGCCGTCGACGCGCTCCTCGCCGCCGGCAAGACCCTCGTCGGGGTCGCCCTCGACGGCCGCCCGGCGGCGGTGATCGCCGCGGCCGACACGGTCAAACCCGCGTCCGCGGCGGCGGTCCGCCGCCTCCGCGACCTCGGCCTCGAGGTCGTCATGCTCACCGGCGACGACCGCCGCGCGGCGGCGGCGATCGCGGCGGAGGTCGGCATCGACGAGGTCCTCGCCGAGGTCCTGCCCGACCAGAAGGCGGCCAAGGTCAGGGCCCTGCAGGAAGCGGGCAAGCGTGTGGCCATGGTCGGCGACGGCATCAACGACGCGCCGGCGCTCGCGCAAGCCGACATCGGCATCGCCATCGGCACCGGCGCCGACGTCGCCCTCGAGGCGAGCGACGTGACGCTCATCTCCGGCGACCTCAACGGCGTCGCCACCGCGGTGGAGCTCTCGCGGCGCACGATCGCCGTCGTCAAGCAGAACCTGTTCTGGGCCTTCGCCTACAACGTGGCGCTGATCCCGCTCGCGGCCGGCGTCTTCTACCCGAGCTTCGGGATCCTGCTGAACCCGATCTACGCCGCCGCGGCGATGGGGTTGTCGAGCGTCTCCGTGGTGAGCAACAGCCTGCGCCTGCGGCGGTTCCGGGCAGCAGGCGACGTGAGTGGAGCGACCGAGCTCGTCAACGAGAGGGGGACGATCCCTTCGGGACCGTCCCCCTCGACGACGAGGTGCTATCCGCTCTCGCGTTCATCGCTTGTCGGCCTGCTTCTTGCGGCGACCGCGCTCCTCGCGCTTCACCCGAGGAGAACAGATACGGGACGTGTCCCATGGATCTCACCTCCTCTCACCACTCGCTGACACTCGCGTTCTGCTCGCCGCGGGCAGAAGAAAACCAGACTTCGTGACCGTCGGCACAGCTTTCATCCGAACGGAGAAGGGCCGCGGGCGTCCCTTCGACGACGTGTCGATCGCGCCCGGTCCTTCGTGCGTGACACGCCCGGACCCCTGTCCAGAACGGCTAACCTGCGACGGCAACCTCGTGTCCCGGGTCCATTGCACCGGCGCGTGACCGGGTGTGAGCATGGATGTGGGCGCCGGCCACCCGGCGCAGGACGGGGGCGTACGACGGCATGCTGAACATCCTCGATCGACACACCATCGGCCAGTTCCTGCGCGCCCGCGGCGCAGAGGCCTGGGGCGTCGCGGCGAACGACCCGCCCCTCCCCCTCGCTCCGGCCCTCCCCCGCGCCCTGTCGATCCTCATGCGCATCGACCCCGGCGTGCTCCGCGGCATGCGGCATGGCCCTACCGAGGACTACCGCGACGAGTACCTGCGCCTCAACGCCGCCCTCGACGACGCGACCACGGCGCTGGCCGCGACGCTGCGCGAGCACGGCAGCCAGGCGGTCGCCCTCCCGGCGACGATGCGGGACCCCTCGGCCGCCGCGGGCGGCAACGGGGACGGCCCCTTCCCGCACAAGACGGCGGCGACGGCCGCCGGGCTCGGCTGGATCGGCAAGACCGCCCTCTTCGTCTCGCCCGCGTTCGGCCCCGCCGTGAGGCTCGCGACGGTGTTCACCGACCTCCCCCTGCCGGCCGGCGATCCGGTGACCGAGGGACGCTGCGGCGACTGCGCGGACTGCGTGGACGCCTGCCCAGCCGGCTGCGGCCGCGACGTCGCCTGGCGCGCGGGCATGCGCCGGGACGAGCTCTTCGACGCCTCCGCCTGTCGTCATCACATGAAGCAGTACACCGGCATCGAGCCGCAGATCTGCGGCATCTGCATCGCCGCCTGCCCGCTCTCGCGCAGGGACTGACGCCCGCCAGCCGGCGCCGGCCGTCGCCGCCCAGACCGTTGCCACCCACCGTCAGTCATGCTAGCTGGCGGCTCTATTGAAAACGATTTTCACTTTCAGGAAGGTCGGTCGCCATGGCGCTCGACCCCGCGCAGGTCATCGGCGGAGCTCGCCGCCCGCGGGCTGCGCCTCACTCGGCAGCGGCGCGCCGTCTCGACGCCATCGCCGCGGCGTCCGTGCGTGCCTCAGCCCGCTCGAGGTCTATCGACGCCGCCCGCGAGCGGCTGCCCTGAGCTCGGACTCACGACCGTCTACCGCACGCTCGAGGTGCTCGGACGAGATCGGCGCCCTGCGCCGCATCCACGGCGCGGCCGGCTGCGAGCGCCTCGTCCCCGCCGGCGCGGCGCACGGGCACTCCGTGGTCTGCGGCGCGTGCGGCCGCGTCAGGAGTTCACGGCGTGCGACATGAGCGAACGTGCTCGCCGCCGCCGCGCCGCGAGACCGGCTACCGCATCACCGACCACTTCCTGCAACTCAACGGCGTGTGCGCCGGGTGCAGTGCGCAGCGCCACGGACAGAGGAGCGCCTGATGGCCGCGTCGACGCCCCGCTACCGGCGCGCGCGCCGCGCGCTGCTGCCTTGGCCCTGGCTCGTGGCGGTCGTCGCCTGCGGGGTCTTCGCCGCCGGGTGCGGCGATGCCGCCGCGAGACCGCGCGGCGCGCCTCGACGTGGTGGCCTCGGCGACGTTCCTCGCCGACATCGCCCAGAACGTCGCCGGCGACCGCTTCACCGTCGCGCGCTGGTGCCGCGCGGACGCCGATCTGCACGCGCTACGAGCCGACGCCGCGCGACCTCGCGAGGTCGCCGGCGCCGACCTCTTCATCGTCAACGGCGGCGGCCTGAAGGAGACGCTCGAGGACACGCTGCGCACCGCGGCCGCCGGCACGACCTTCGTGAGCGCCGTCCGAGGGCCTGACCCCGCGCGAGCCCCAGCCGGGCGAGCCGCTGCACGAGCATGAGCACGAGGGCGAGGAGGAGACCGCACGAGGACGAAGGGCACGAGGCCCGCCACGAGCCGACCCCCACTTCTGGCTCGACCCCACCCTGGTCGCAGTGCCTACGTCGCGAACATCCGCGACGCCTTCATCGCCGCCGACCCCGAGGGCGCGGCGACTACGCGGCCAACGCCGACGACCTACGTCGCGGAGCTCGAGGACGCTCGACGCGTGGATCGACGCGCAGGTCGCCATGCTCCCCGGCCGACGACCGCCTGCTGGTCATGAACCACGTGAGCCACGGCTACTTCGCCGACCGGTACGGCTTCAAGCGTCGTCGGCGCCGTGATCCCGAGCGTGGCCACCGGCGAGTCCCCCACGGCGAAGCAGCTCGCCGACCTCACGCAGGCCATCCGCTGAGACGGGCGTCAAGCGCCATCTTCGTCGAGTCTCGGGGAGAACCCGCAACTCGCCGACGCAGATCGCCGCCGAGACCGGCATCGCCGTGGTCGACGACCTGCGCGACCACTCCCTCAGCGAGCCGGACGGCGAGGCACCCACCTACATCGAGATGATGAAGTACGACACGCGCCGCATCGTCGAGGCGCTGCGATGAGCGGCGCGGAGAGGCAGGCGGCGGCGGCGGCGCCGGCACGGCGCCGAGGAGCTGCTCGTCGACGGCCTGCGCGTCGGCTACGACGGCGCGCCGGCGCTCGACGGCGTCTCGCTGGCCGTGCCCCACGGCGCGCCAGGTCGCCGTCGTCGGGCCGAACGGCGCCGGCAAGTCGACGCTCTTCAAGGCGATCGTCGGCCTGCTGCGCCCGCGCGCGGGCCGCGTGCTGATCCACGGCCGGCCGCCGGGCGACCAGGACCGACCCCGTCGCCTACGTGCCGCAGCGCGAGGAGGTCGACTGGCGCTTCCCTGTGACGGTGCGCGACGTCGTCATGATGGGCAGGTACGGCCGGCTCGGGCCGCTCAAGCGGCCGCAGCCGGCCGACCGCGAGGCCGTCGCTCCGCGCGCTCGGGCAGCTCGGCATCGCCGACCTGGCGGCACGGCCCATCGGCGAGCTCTCGGGCGGGCAGCAGCAGCGCGCCTTCCTCGCCCGCGCCCTCGCCCAGGAGCCGCACGTCCTGCTGCTTGACGAGCCCTTCACGGGCGTCGACGCGCGCGCCAAGGAGGCGGTGCTCGAGCTGCTCGCGCGGCCTGCGCGCGCGAGGGCATCACCGTCCTCGTCTCGACCCACGACATGGAGACGGCGTCGCAGCGCTTCGAGCTGGTCGCCCTGCTCAACGGCCGGCTCGTCGCCTTCGGCCCGCCGGCCGACGTCTTCACCCCGCCGCACATCACCGCCGCCTTCGGCGGCCAGGCGCTCTTCCTCGACGGCATGGTCGTGATCGACCAGTGCTGTCCCGGGCCACGTCGGCGACGGCACGAGCACCGCCACGCGCACGAGCACGCAGCAGGAGCTCTGGCACGAGCACGGCGAGGGACGGGAGCGGCCGGTGATCGACTGGCTGACCGAACCCTTCACGCTTGCTCTTCATGCAGCGCGCGCTCGCCGCCTCGCTGATCGTCGGCGTCGTGTGCTCGGTGCTCGGCTGCTTCGTCGTCCTGCGCTCGATGGCGTTCCTCGGCGACGCCCTGGCGCACGCGATCCTGCCCGGCGTCGCCATCGCCTACCTGCTGGGCACGAACCTGGTCGCCGGCGCGCTTGGTCGCGGCGCTCGTCGTGGCCTTCGGCATCGGCTTCTTCTCGCGCGGGGGAGCGATCCGCGAGGACACCGCGATCGGCATCCTGTTCGCCGCCGCGCTCTCGCTCGGCGTGCTGCTCATCAGCACCGTGCGGACCTACGCCACCGACCTCACGCACATCCTCTTCGGCAACGTGCTCGGGGTGACGGGCGCCGACCTGTGGCTGACCGCGCGCGCTCGCCGCGGTCGTCCTCGTCGTCCTGCTCGCGTCTCTACAAGGAGTTCGTGCTCGCCGCCTTCGACCCCGTGCTCGCGCACACGCTCGGCCGGCGGCCCGAGCTCATGCGCGCGCTCATGCTCGTCCTGCTCGCCCTGACGATCGTCGTCTCGCTGCAGACCGTCGGCGTGGGGCTGGTCGCGGCGATGCTCGTGACCCCGGCGGCGACCGCCTCGCTGCTCACGCGCCGGCTGCCGGCGATGATGGCGGTGGCGGCACTCGTCGGCGTGCTGTCGAGCGTGACCGGCCTCTACGTGAGCTACTACCTCGACGTCGCGTCCGGCGCGGCGATCGTGCTCGCGGCGACGCGTCCTCTTCGTGGCCGCGTTCGCTCTTCGCCCCGCGCCGCGGACTCGTCTGGCGAGGACGCGTGCGACGCGCGAGCGCCTGAGACTCCGCGAGCGCGGCGCCCCGGCCTCTGATGCGCAGGCGACCTCCCCGCCGTTTCGGGGTATCTTGCCGGCACAGGGTCCGCCGCCGCGGCGGCGACCGCCACGCCGACCGAGGGGGCGCCCATGCCCTGGGAGAAGCCGTCCGCGGATCTCGTGCGCAAGCTCGACGACGCGGTCGCGACAGCCGCTGAGGCGTCAGGCCATCCCGGTCGAGCTCAAGCCGATGTTCGGCTGCCCCGCCTACTTCACGAACGGCAACCTGTTCGCCGGCGTCCACCAGTCGAGCCTCATGGTGCGGCTCCCCGAGAACGAGCGGGCTGAGGTCGTGAGCATGGGCGGCGGGCCCTTCGAGCCCATGCCGGGCCGCCCGATGAGGGAGTACGTCGTGCTGCCGCCGGCGGCACTCGACGACGCCGACCTGACGGCGGCCTGGGTGAGACGGAGCGCCGAGTACGCGGCCTCGCTCCCGCCGAAGGCGAAGAAGGCCAAAGCGAGAAGGCCCGACGCGAGGTCCGGGATAGCAGAAGGACGAGACCGTCAGGGTAAGTGTCTCAAGTTCAGGTCGAGGCTTTGTCCGGGAAGGAGTGGCCGTGGGACTCACCATCGTGCTGGGCTACGACGCGTCCGACTGCGCCAAGGCGGCGCTGGCGCGCGCCATCGACCTGCTCAAGACGACCGGCGACGGCAAGGCGGTGGTCGTCGTCGCCTACCCTCTGAGCGTCGGCTACGTCCCGCCTGGGATGAGCACCGCCCCGATGCTCATGGGGCCCGAGCTGCAGGGCCAGATCGACGCGCTCGAGGAGTCGGCACGAGAGCAGGCGGAGGAGGCGGCGACGGAGTTGCGCGACGCGGGGATCGACGTCGAGACGGAGATCGCCGTCGACTCGGCCGCGGACGCGCTGATCGACGCCGCCGGACGACACGAGGCCGACCTCATCGCCGTGGGGACCCACGGCGAGGGGGCGATCTCGGGCGCGCTGCTCGGCTCGACCTCGTACCGGCTCATCCACCGCAGCAGGGTGCCCCTGCTGATCGTGCCGCTGCGCGACTGAGGGCACGCGGACGCGGGCGGAGATGACGACGGGGCGGCGGGCCGTGCGGCCCGCCGCCCCGTCGTCACTCTCGCCCGCCCCTACTTCTTCTGCGCCGGCGGCGCCGCTTTGGCGGCCGGCTGCGCCGGCCGCTCCGAGCGGCGTGATCCCGCCCAGGTCGCCGATCACATTGACCAACTCGGTGCCGGCCGGCACCACGACCTTGGCGTTGTTGCGCAGGCTGGCCTCGACCATCTCGAGGCGCCGCAGCAGCTGGGCGTTGCCGACGAAGTACTTGTCCGCGGCCTCGTTCACCAGCTTGATGGCCTGCGCCTCGCCCTCGGCGGCGAGGATCTTCGCCTGCCGTGATGCCCTCGGCCTTCTTGATCTCGGCACGACGGGCGCCGTCGGCCTGGGTCTCGGTCGCGGTCGCGAAGTCGATGGCGGCGATCTTCTCGTTCTCGGCCTTGACGACCTTGTTCATGGTCTCCTGCACGTCTGAAGGCGGGTCGATCTCCTTGAGCTCGGTGCGGAGGATCTCGATGCCCCAGCTGCCGGTCTCGACCAAGAGCGTCTTGCGCAGCTCGTCGTTGATGCGGCCGCGCTCGCTGTTCGCCGACTTGAGGCTCATCGTGCCGATGATGTTACGCAGCGTCGTGCGCGCCAGGTTGACGATCTGGTTCTCGTAGTTGGTGACGTTGTACTGCGAGGCCTTCACGTTCTCTTCGTCGGGCTTGACCTTGAGGTAGACCTGCGCGTCGACCCGTGCGTTCAGGTTGTCGTTGGTGATGATCGTCTGAGGTTGCGCTTCGACCAGGACCTCACGGATGTCGACCTGGAACATGCGCTCGAGCCCGGGGATGATGACGTGGAAGCCCGGGCCCGAGAAGCGGTTGTACTTGCCCAGGCGTTCGACCAGCCCGCGGTGCGTCGGACGGACGATGCGGATACCCATGAGGATGAGCGTCGCGATGATGACGAGGACGGCGCCCACGACGATCCAGACGAACATGTGCCCCTCCTGACCGGGGCGCCCCGTGCCCCTGCACGATGGACTCCACACCATGCTAGGCTGCACTCGCAGCAGCGTGTAAAGGCAGGGTGTCTGTGAAGCCGACGGACGAGACCCAGGACGGCGCCGGCGAGCACCGCCGGGAGCGCGGCCGGCCACGAGCGAGCGGATCGACGCGCACATCCGGGCGGCGCCCGGCCCGCTGGGCGCGCGGCCGCCGTAGCCCGGGCCGGGCCGCGAGTCCGTGTGGGACTACCCTCGCCCGCCGCGCGTCGAGCCGTCGACGCGACGCGTCTGGGTCGTGTTCGGCCGGGGTCATGCTGCCGACACCCGTCGCGCCCTGCGCGTCCTCGAGACCAGTCACCCTCCCGTCTACTACTTCCCCCCGCCGACGTGCGCCGCGACCTGCCTCGTGCCGACCAAGCTGCACACGTGGTGCGAGTTCAAGGGGATGGCGTCGTACTTCGACGTCAAGGTCGGCGACCGCGTCGCCCGCGACGCGGCCTGGCACTACCCCTGGCCGACAGCCGGCTACGAGGAGCTCGCCGGCTACGTCGCCTACTACCCTTCGCGGATGGACGCCTGCTACGTGGACGGCGAGCGGGTGCAGCCGCAGGAGGGCGACTTCTACGGCGGCTGGATCACGAGCGAGATCGAGGGCCCTCAAGGGCGGGCCGGACGCCGCGGCTGGTGAATGCAGCCGACCGGCCTCGCGGGCGGTCGTCGTCGGGGGAGAGACGACCGCCCGCGGCCCGTGCCCAGGCCGCTCCACGAGGCGATCGGTCCACGAAAGACCGGGTGCGGCGCAGGGGTTTCAGGCCCCGCGACAGCCGAGACGGTCGCGGACGATGCTGGTGCCGGAGCCGGGGGTCGAACCCGGACGCCGCACTGGGCGGCAGAGGATTTTAAGTCCCCCGCGTCTGCCAGTTCCGCCACTCCGGCACGCGTGGTGAGTATAGACGCGCGAGGGGGGCCGGCCGTCGCGTACCGTGACTCCGCCCGCGGCGTTGTCGGTCCGCTTGGGGAGCCTCCTCGGTCAACTTGCAGAGGCCGGCGAACCAGTGGACGCCGCCGCCGCACCAGAGCCGCCTGGGCGACGCCGCGGGTGGTGCCAAGCCGCGCAGAACTTCACCTCGACTTGAGGCTTATGGTTTGCCCAGCGGACGGCCAGTTTGCACGACTTCGACACTGAGGTTTACGAGTCGCCGCGGCGGCGGCGGACGCCAGCGGCGGGCAGCCGTCGGCGAGCCAGAGGGCGATGCCGTCGAGGATGTCCGACTCGCTGACGAGGGCGGCCTCGACGCCGAAGGCGCGGCAGGCCGCCCGCGCGATGAGGGCGCCGGCGAGGATCACGTCCTCGCGCCCCTTCTTGATGCCGGCGAGGCGACCGCGCTCGGCGCTGGTGAGGACGCGGAAGAGACGGATGGCGACGTCGATCTGGGCGAGCGTGAGGAGGCGGCCGTGGACGAGGGCGGGGTCGTAGACGCGAAGCCCGAGCTGGTGCGCGACGAGGGTCGTGAACGTGCCGGCGACGCCGACGAGGCGCGCCGACCCCGGCGCGCACGTCGGCGGGAAGACCCGCGTGCAGAAGCCCGTCGACGAACTCGACCGCCGCGCGCCACTGCGCCGCGGTCGGCGGGTCGTCGGCGAAGAAGCGCTCGGTGACGCGCACGGCGCCCATGTCGAGGCTGCGGACGAAGCGCGGCGGCCGGCCGGGTCCGCCGACGGCGAACTCGGTGCTGCCGCCGCCGATGTCGACGACCGCGAGCTCGGCGGCGTCCGGCTCGAGCGCCGCCGTGGCGCCGCGAAAGGCGAGGCGCGCCTCCTCCTCCCCGTCGACGACGCGGTACGGCAGGCGGAGGTCGCGCTCGACCGCGGCGAGAAAGGCGAGCCCGTCGGCGGCGTCGCGCAGGACGCTGGTGGCGACGAGCAGGCGGCGCTCGGGCGCGATAGGCGTCGACGCGCAGGGCGTAGGTCGCGAGCAGGCGCGCGCGTCCGCGCCGCCGCCTCGCCGTCGAGCCGCCCCGTCCGGTCGACGCCCTGCCCCAGCCGCACGACGTGCGTCTCGCGCCTCTCCAGCCGCACGATGGCGCCGTCCTCCACCTCGGCGAGAAGAAGGCGGCAGGTGTTGGTGCCCAGGTCGAGGGCGGCGAGCTTCACGAAGGACGGATCGGGTCGGTCCAGCGCGCCCCCGCTCCGCCGAGGCGTCCGGCAGGACGCGTGCCGACGAGCCACGCCGCGCAACGGCGGTCGTCGCACCAGAGACCGCCGGCCTCGGCGAGGACCTCCTCGCCCAGGCGGTAGCCGGAGCGCGCCAGCGCGTGGGCGGCGTGGGCGTGCAGGCACTTGATCGTGCCCGTGTCGGCGACGCCGCCGATGCCGGTGCGCAGCGAGGAGCCGCCGTCGCGCCACGGCAGTCCGTCGGCGGCGGCGAGCGCCTGGCGGCGGCGGCGCACGTAGCGGACCGCCGCCGCGAGCGAGCGCCGCAGGTCCGCCTCGGCCTCGAGGCGCGCCGTGAAGCGCCGCACCCCGCCGGCGCTCTCGAGCGCGCCGACCGCCGCGACCAGCGTCGGACAGGTCGTGTAGAAGAGCGTCGGGAAGGGCTGGCCGGCGGCGTCGTACGGCAGCGTCTCGACGACGGCCGGGTAGCCGTGCGGGCAGCGCCTGACGACGCGGCTCATGGGATGAGGGCGACGGCCGAGCTGGCCGGCGACGACCGCGAGGTCGTCGCCGGCGACCAGCCGTCGCCGGCGGCCGCGGGCGCGGTTCTGCAGCGGGGGCGCCATCGTCCTAGCCTAGCAGGGGTACGGGTCGACGGGCAGCGTCGACCGGAGGCGCCGCCCGCTGCCGCCGTCCCCTCGTCACTCCAGCAGCGTGCGCCAGAGGTCCTCGACGCGCTCGAGGACGGTGACCGACCCGGCCGTGGGCGTGTCGGTCGGCAGCGTGACGCGGTCGGCCTCGTCCTCGTCCGGGAGGCCTTTGACGACGAAGACCTGCGTGCCCGGCGGGACGAGGAGGCCGTCCTCCCGCGCGCGCTGGGCGATGTAGCGCTCGGTGCCGAGGAGCTCGACCTGCTGCTTGAGGGCGGCGTTGTCGGCCCGCGCCGCGTCGAGGGCGGCGACCTCGTCGCGATAGCGGTCCTGCTGGGCGAAGAAGGCGCGCAGCGGCCCCACGTACAGCGCGACCGCGACGAGCGCGAGGATCAGGGCGATGAGGCGTCCCGGCCGAAGGCTGATGGAGGAACCGGGACCGGACGGGCGGCGGCCCGAGGCGCGGCGCGCGGGCGCGCGCCGCGCCGAAGCGCGCCGCCTGCTCCCGTTGCGCGTCGATGCCGCCGATGCCGTGCTGCTCACGTCGTCCTCTTGCGGTGGTGGCCGGGCGGCGTGCCGCCGCCCGCGGTTGTCCGTCTAAGTTCGCGCCGACGGTGATGGGTCCCTGCCGAGTCGGCGGCCAACGCCCGTCACAGAAGACGGCTCGGCCGCGCCCCGCCGAGTGGCCGGGCGCGGCCGAGCCGGATCACTCCGGGGTCACTTCGGGATGTCCGCGAGGCGCTTCTCGGCCTCCTTGCCGACCTCCGACTCGGGGTCGATGGCGATCGCCTTCAGATAGGCCTCGCGCGCCTGCGCGTACATCTTCTTCGCCGCCTTCTTGTCGCCCATCTGCTCGGTGATGCGCGCCTCGTGGGTGAGGTAGTTGCCCTTGTTGAACCAGCCGGTCTGGAAGTTCGGGTCGTCCTTGAGGACGACGCCGATCTGCTTGACGGCGCCCTCGATGTCGCCGCTGTAGAACAGCGCCGTGGCCCAGTCGGTGCCGACGTTCGGGTCGCCGGGCTGCTTCGCCCACGCCGCCGCGTACAGCTCCGCCGCCTGGGCGAAGAGCTTGGCGCCGCCCTCGATGTCGTTGGCCTTGAAGGCCGCGTCGCCCTGGTCGTAGAGGTCGTTGGCCTGGGCGACGAGCTCGCTGTAGCTGTCGCCCGCGGCCGTCGGTCTCGTCGCGAGCCGCCGGACAAGACGACGACGAGGACGACGGCGACGACGGCGACGACGGCGATCGCGCCCCAGATGAGGGCCGCAGATGGCCCGCGCCTGGGCTCCGACTTCGCCTGAGGGCCGAGGGACGTGCCGGCCTTGGCCTCGGCGGCGCCGCCTTGGTCGCCCTTGCCGCCGTTCCTGGGGCGCAGCCTTGGCGCCGCGGGCCGCGCGTACCGAGGCTCAGATCGGTGCCGCATTCGGTACAGTACTTCGCTTCACCGGCTTCAGTGCCGCATTCGGGACAGTACATGCTGCTCGTTCCTCCGGGTCTTGGATCGTCGCGTTAGGGTACCCGCTCGCGGGGGAGGTCACGCAGACGGCGGCGGGCGGCGGGCCCGCAGGCCCGCCGCCCGCCGCCGTCCTCTCGTGCTAGCGCTTCAGGTTGTAGAACGCCTTCATGCCTGGGTAGTAGGCGACCTCGCCGAGCATCTCCTCGATGCGCAGCAGCTGGTTGTACTTGGCGACGCGGTCGGTGCGCGCCGGGGCGCCGCTCTTGATCTGCCCGGCGTTGGTCGCCACGGCCAGGTCGGCGAGGGTCGTGTCCTCGGTCTCGCCGGAGCGGTGCGAGCAGACCGCCGTCCACCCGGCGCGCTTGGCCATCTCGATCGCGTCGAGCGTCTCGCTGAGCGTGCCGATCTGGTTCAGCTTGATGAGGATGCTGTTGGCGCTCCCCTTCGCGATGCCCTCGGCGAGCCGCGCGGTGTTGGTCACGAAGAGGTCGTCGCCGACGATCTGCATGCCGGTCGCCGAGCTTCTCGGTCATGAGCTTGAAGCCGTCCCAGTCGTCCTCGGCGAGACCGTCCTCGATGCTGATGATCGGGTACTTCTCGACGAGGGCGGCGTAGTAGTCGACCATCTCGGCCGACGTGAGGCTGCGGCCCTTCGCTGGCGAGGACGTACTTGCCGTCCTCGAAGAAGCTGGAGGCGGCCGGGTCGAGGGCGATCATGACGTCGACGCCGGGCTCGTAGCCGGCGGCGTCGATCGCCTCCATGATCACCTGGATCGCCTCTTCGTTGGACCCGAGGTCCGGGGCGAAGCCGCCCTCGTCGCCGACGGCGGTGCCCAGGCCCTTCGCCTTGAGCACGCTCTTGAGGCCGTGGTAGACCTCGGCGCAGATGCGCAGCGCCTCTTCGAAGCTCTCGGCGCCCGACGGGCATGACCATGAACTCCTGCAGGTCGACGTTGTTGTCGGCGTGCTTGCCCCCGTTCATGATGTTCATCATCGGGACGGGCAGCGTGTAGGCGTTGCAGCCGCCGACGTACTGGTAGAGGGGCAGCTCGAGGGCGGCCGCGGCGGCGTAGGCGTGGCCAGCGACACGCCGAGCGATGGCGTTGGCGCCGAGCTTGCGCCTTGTTCGGCGTGCCGTCGAGCTCGATGAGGACCTGGTCGACGAGGCGCTGGTCGGTGGCGTCGTAGCCCACGAGCTCCTCGGCGATCGTCGTGTTGACGTTGTCGACCGCGGTGCGCACGCCCTTGCCCATGTACTCGCCGCCCTCGTCGCGCAGCTCGACGGCCTCGTACTCGCCGGTGGACGCGCCCGACGGGACGGCGGCGCGTCCCACGGCGCCAGACTCGAGCTCGACCTCGACCTCGATCGTCGGGTTGCCGCGCGAGTCGAGGATCTGCCTGGCGGTGACGTCGACGATCACGGTCATGAGGGTCCCTCCTGGGCCTTGGCCAGCTGGTAGTAGCGCTCCTGCTCGTCCAATCCTAACGCAGACCAGTCGCGGCCCTCGCGTTGGGCGAGCGCGGCCGCCGAGCAGACGCGGCGCTCGAAGCGCCGCGCCGCCTCGCGCAGGGCGAGCTCGGGGTCGACCTTGCGCCAGACGGGCGACGTTGACGACGGCGAAGAGCAGGTCGCCGAACTCGTGCATGAGGCGCGCCTTGTCGGGCGCGGCGGCGGCGCAGCGGCCGGAGGCGGCCGGGGGCCGCTCCGCTGCTTCGAGCTCCGACTTCGTCCCACTCTCAGACCCCCCGTCCACCTCCTCGCCGCTGCGGCCGCCGCCGGCCAAGCAGCACCTCGGCGAGCTCGGCGTGCTCCTCGGCGATCTTGGGGAACGCCTCGGCGGCCGAGTCCCAGTCGAAGCCGACGGCGGCGGCGCGCTGCTGCAGCTTGCGCGCGTAGTGCAGCGCCGGCGAGCCGGCGGGCGACGTCGTGGAAGATGCCCTCGCGGCCCTCCTGCTCGACCTTGATGCGCTCCCAGCGCGCCTTGACCTCGGCGCCGGTCTCGGCGACCGCGTCGGCGAAGATGTGCGGGTGGCGGCGGACGAGCTTGACCTCGATGTCGTGGGCGACGCTGCCCAGGTCGCCGGCGTCGCGCTCGGCGAGCATCATGGCGAGGATCACGACCTGCAGGAGCAGGTCGCCGAGCTCGCCGTGCTCTCGCCGAGGTCGTCGCCGGCGACCGCGTCGGCGAGCTCGAAGACCTCTTCGACGGTGTACGAGACGATGTCCCTGGCGGTCTGCTCGCGGTCCCAGCGGGCACTCGACACGCAGCACGTCGACGATGCGCTTGAGCGAGACGAGCTCCTGGCCGAGCAGGGCGTCGTCGAAGGCGGCGCCGTCGGGGACGGTGAGGACGGGGACGGAGGCGGGGGCGGCGGCGGTCCCGGCAACGCCGGGGCGGGTGGTCGCGCGCGCGAAGCGCGCGGGCCAGGAGCGGCCCCTGCGGGCCGGCGAGCGCCACGGTGACCATCGCCCTCGCGCGCCCGCGCGAGGAGATCGGTGAGCGGCCGCCTCGTCGGCCGCGTCGACCTCGACGAGGCGGCCCTCGCCCGGGTCGGCAGCCTCGGCGACGAGAGCGCGCAGGTCGCCCTCGAGCCCGGCGGGGACGAAGACGGCGCCGCCGCCGGCGAGCGCCCGCAGCGAGGCTGCGGGCGCCAGCCCGGCGGCGGCGCCGATGTACACGAGGCGGAGACTCATGCCTGCCGCGGTGTCAGCGAAGGGCAAGCCGAGCCTTCTGCGCCTACTCGGTCGGACTCGCGGCCGGCGCCGGCTCGCTCGCGGCCGGCGTCGGCGCGGCCGTCAGCTTGTCGGGGTCGAACCCGGCGGCGTAGACGACGTCGGCGTCCTTCATGGCGTCCTCGAGCCACTTCGTCCACGCCGTCGCCTGCTCCTGGAAGAGCAGCATCTGCTTGATGCGCTCCTTGGCCTCGTCGAAGGTCTGCGTCTTGGCCGGCGTGACCTTGGTGACCTCGATCACGTGCCAGCCGAACTGCGACTTCACGGGCACCGAGATCTCGTCGACGTCGAGCTTCCAGGCGGCCTTCTCGAACTCGGGGCGAAGCCTGGCCCTTGGCGACCGGCCGCAACGCGCCGCCCGTTGTCCTTGGAGCCGGGGTCCTTGGAGTACTTCTTGGCGACCTTCTCCCAGTTGGCGTCGCTCGGGTCGGCCTCGAGCAGGGCGCGCACCTTCTCGGCTTCGGCCTTGGTCTTGACCAGGATGTGGCGCATGTCGCGGGTCTCGGGCTGGTCGAACTGCGCCTTGTTGGCCGGGTCCTCGAAGTACTCCTTCGCCTTCTCGTCGCTGATCTTGACGTCTTCGTAGACCTTCTGCTTGACCGCCTCCTCAAGCATCGCGCCTTGACCTGCTCTGCCAGCTGCTCCCGGGTCATGCCGTACTGCTTCAGGAGCTTGTCCAGCTTCTTCTTGCCGCCGACGGACTGCTCGATCTGCGCCAGTTGGTCGGTGAGTTCCTTCTCGCTGACGCTGATGTCGAGCTCCTTCGCCTTCTGCGCGATGAGCTCGTTCTGCACCAGGTAGTCCGACGATCGCGGCGACCACCTGGTTGTACTCCGGCGTGCCCTCCTTGGGGAACTCCGGCGCGCCCTCCGCCGACGCATACCGCGCCTGCTGCTGCGCCATGATCTGGTCGAACTGCTCCTGCGTGACCACGCCGTCGCCGACGGCGGCCACTGCCCCGGCGGGGACCTCGTTGCCGCCGCACGCGGCGACGGTGAGCAGGACTGCCAGCAACGCGAACAGGGCTGCGGCCGTGACGAGTCGTTTCATTGGGTCTCTCTCCAGGGGGTAGCGGTCAGGGCTTGGGACGCACGGGCGTCCATTATAGCATCGATAGTAGCCTCGACCCACGTCAGGACTCGTGAAGCCGTCGCCCGCCGCGACGGCGCCGGCGCGGGCGGCTCGTCGCTCGACGAGACGGCCGACACCGGCGCGGGGGCGGCAGGCTCGCCGTCGCGGTGCGCGGCGAGGCTCCTCTTCTGCTTGAAGTAGGCGACGCGGCCGCCGGCCGCCCGCAGGCGGCCGGCCGCACGCGTCGTCCAGCTCGAGCCCGTCGATCTGCACGCGGTCGCCGCGCCCCGTCACCGCCGTGGCGCCGAGCTCCGCCGCCTTGAGCCGGATCGCCTGCAGGGCCAGCAGGTTGGCGACGGGCTCGGGCGGCGGCCCGAAGCGGTCGGTCAGCTCGGCCTCGACGTCCCCGAGCTCGTTCAGGTTCGCGGCGCGGGCGATGCGCCGGTGGGCGTCGATCTTCGTCGCCTCGTAGACGATGTAGTCGGGCGGCACGTACGCCGTGACGGGAAGATCGACCCGCACCGGCGCCGTCACCGCCGCCTGCTCGCCGCGCAGCTCGTTCACGGCCTCCTCGAGCATCTGCGCGTACATCTCGAAGCCGACCGCGGCGACGTGCCCGCTCTGCTCGTCGCCGAGCAGGTTGCCGGCGCCGCGGATCTCGAGGTCGGCCATGGCGATCTTGAAGCCGGCGCCGAGGTCCGTGTGGTCCGAGAGGGTCGTGAGGCGCGCCGCGGCCTCGGATGTGAGCAGCTCCTCGCTCGGGTACAGGAGGTAGGCGTACGCGTGCTCGTCGCTGCGCCCTATGCGGCCCCGGATCTGGTAGAGCTGCGCGAGACCGAGCGCGTCGGCGCGCTCCACGACCAGGGTGTTCGCGGTCGGGATGTCGATGCCGCTCTCGATGATCGACGTCGTCACGAGCACGTCGGCCTCCCCGGCGAGGAACGAGAGCATCACCTTCTCGAGGGCGCGCTCGTGCATCTGCCCGTGGGCGACGAGGATGCGCGCCTTCGGCACGAGCTCGCGCACGTGCTCGGCCGCCGCGTCGATCGTCTCGACGCGGTTGTGCAGGTAGAACGCCTGCCCCTCGCGGGCGAGTTCCTTCTCGAGGGCGATGCGCACCAGGTCGTCACGGTACTCGCCGATGTAGGTGCGGATCTCGTGCCGGCCTCGCGGCGGCGTCTCGATGACCGAGATGTCACGGATCCCCGAGAGCGACATCTGCAGGGTGCGCGGGATCGGCGTGGCCGAGAGGCTCATGACGTCGACCTGCATCTTGAGGTTGCGCAGCAGCTCCTTCTGGCGCACCCCGAAGCGCTGCTCCTCGTCGACGATCACGAGGCCGAGGTCCTTGGGCTGCACGTCGGTCGACAGCAGGCGGTGGGTGCCGATGAGGACGTCGACCTTGCCGCTGGCGTAGTCGGCGAGGATCCGCCGCTGCTCCGCCGCGGTGCGGAAGCGCGAGACCATCTCGATCTTCACCGGCAGGTCGCTGAAGCGCTCGCCGAAGGTCATGTGGTGCTGTTCGGCGAGGATCGTCGTCGGGACGAGCATCAGGGTCTGCTTGCCGGCCTCGGCCGCCTTGAAGGCGGCGCGCACGGCGACCTCGGTCTTGCCGTAGCCGACGTCGCCGCAGACGAGGCGGTCCATCGGGTGCGGCGCCTCCATGTCGTTCTTGACGTCGTCGATGGTCTCGGCCTGGTCCTCCGTCTCCTCGAACGGGAAGGCCTCCTCGAGACGCCGCGTCAGCTCGCCGTCGGGAGGGAACGCGTAGCCGGGGATCGCCTGACGCGCCGCGTAGAGCTGCAGGAGCTCGCCGGCCATCTCGACCACCGCCTTGCGGGCCCGTGTCTTGACCGTCGCCCAGGCCGTGCCGCCGAGCTTGTTGAGCGCCGGCGCCCCCGCGCCGGCGCCGATGTAGCGGCTGACCTTGCCGATCTGCTCGTGAGGGACGAAGACACGGTCCTCGCCCTTGTACTCGAGCAGGAGGTAGTCGCGCGTGACGCCGGCCACCGTGCGCGTCTCGATGCCGGCGAAGCGGGCGATGCCGTGGTCCTCGTGGACCACGTAGTCGCCCGGGCGCACGTCGAAGAAGGTCGCGAGACGGGTGCCGCCGGTGAAGCGTTTCTCGCGCGCCGCGCCGCGAAGCAGCGAGCGCTCGGGCACGACGGCGAGCTTGAGCTCGGCCGAGAGGAAGCCGTCGCGCAGCGGCGCGGCGACGAAGTAGAGGCCGGGCGCTGCCGCGCCGTGCTTCGCCAGCTCGTCGGCACTGAGGACCTCGGCCGCGAGGTTGCGCAGCCGGTAGGTCGCGCGCTCGGCCTCGCCCTCGTGGCGAAAGACGACGAAGACGCGGTAGCCGTCCCTGACGAGACGGATGAGGTCGCGCTCGGCGCCGGCGAGGTCGCGCGCCGCGAGCTGCGGGCGCGAGGCCTCGAAGCGCAGCGGCTGGTCGCGCTGCACGAGGTCGACGTGCAGGGCGTCGGCGAGGAGGGCGCGGGCCTGCGCGAGCGGAACGTAGAGCCGCTCGCGGGCGCCCGCGCCGCCGTCGCCGAGCACCGTGTCAAGCTCGGCGGTGAAGTCGGCCAGGGCGCGCACGACCTCGTCGGGGTTGAAGACGGCGAGGCGCTGGTCGTTCTCCGCGGCCAGGTCCTCGAGCGTGATGAAGCTTCCGGCCAGCGCCGCGAGGGCGCGCACGCCGGCGCGCCGGAAGAGCTCGTCCGGCGCCTCTTCCCTGCCCTCCGTCTCCCAGGCGGCGATTGCCTGGTGAACGCCGGTCTTGTACTCGGGCAGTCCGGTGTCGGCCTCGAAGGCCGCGTAGACCGTCGCCGCTTCCAGGGAGCCCGAAGTGCGCTGCGAGTACACGGAGAACGTGCGGATGCTCTCGACCTCGTCGCCCCAGAACTCGATGCGCAGCGGGTCGCCGAGCGACGGGTACACATCGACCAGCCCGCCGCGCACGGCGAACTCGCCGCGGTTGCGCACCTGATGCTCGAGGCGTTCGTAGCCGAGATCGGCGAGCCGGCGGACGACGACGTCGAAGCCGGTCGCAGCGGAGCTCGCCGAACGGCGCCTCCTCGCCGACCGCGAACGCGACCGGCCGCGGCTGCAGCCCGAGCGGCACGAAGCGCTCGAGCAGGGCCACGGCCTCGGCGACGACGACCCCGCCGGCGGCGAGCGCGGCGAGCGCCTGCTGGCGCTCGCCGACGACGTGCGCCGCGGGCGCCACGTCGGCGCCGTAGAGCACGCCGCGCGCCGGCAGCACCGGCACCTCGCGGCGCAGGTAGACGGCGAGCTCGGCGGCCAGCTTCGCCGCCGCCTCGCCGTCCGGCGCCACCACGAGCCAGCCCGTGCCGGCGCTGCGTCCGTCGCCCGCGGCGCCGCCGAGGCAGCTGCACGATCGCCGGCGAGCACGTACGGGGCGAAGTACGAGGGCGCGTAGACCGCGGCGCCGCGGCGCAGCCGCGGCGCCGCGGCGGTGAGACGTTCGCTTGTGACGATGTGGTCGAGCAGCACGCCCCGCCTCCGGACACGAGTGATGCCCCGCCGGGCCGGGCCCGCCGGGGTAGCGCGATTGTACCCGTTCGTCCGACGGACGGCTCCGCACGCTGCGGCGTCCGTCCCGGCCTGCCGATACAATGCCATGGATCGTCAACCCGATCGCGGCGAGGGACATGGCACACAGAATCGAGGCACGGCCGCTCACCGACTCCGGGGGCCCGCCCTCGCCCTGCTTCTTCTCCTCGGCGCCCTGCTCTCGGGGGCGCTCGCGCAACCGGCTCACGCCTGGTCCAACGGCGGCGACGACGGCAACGGCTTCGGCACGCACGACTGGGTGCTCTACGAGGCCGACCGCCTCGCCGAGTCGCTCGGTTGTCACTGGCTGCGACTCGGCCCGGCGCTGCGCGCGACCGACGACCCCGACACGCGGCTGCACGACACCTACCACCACGTCTACGACGTCTGGGGCTCGACCTACGGCGACGCGCCAGACCGCGCCCAGGAGCTCTTCGCGCGGACGGTCCGCCATCTCCGCGCCGGCGATCCCCGGGCCGCGAGCGTCGCCTTCGGCCTGCTCGCCCACTACTACGCCGACATCTGCAACCCGACCCACACCGACGGCAGCGCGCGCGAGGAGTCGATGCACTCGCGCCACGAGTCGGCGACGAACACCCGCACGGACGCGAAGGGCGAGCACCGTTCCTGGGTGCGTTTCGACGGCATCCAGGTCCGCGGCGGCGCCCACGCCGCCCGCGAAGCGTGCCGCGGCGTACGCCCACCAGTACTACTGGGAGCTGGTGCGCACGTACTCCCGACAGGGCTGGGTCCCGTCCACGGCGACGATCACGAGGCGCTGCCTGAGCCGCGCCGTGAACGACCTCGCCGACCTGCTCGTCAGCGCGCGAAGGGCGGCGCGGTGAGGCGCGCGCCCCGCCGGGCGGAACGCCCGGGGCCCCCGCGCCCCTGTCGCGCCGCCCCGGTGCCGGGCAGGCGTCGCGCGCGCGAGGGCGAACCTCAGCCCATGCGCCTGCGTCTCCTTCAGCCCATGCACCTGCGCCGACTCGTCCTCGTCGCGGCACTGCTGTGCGCGACCGTCGTGCCGGCGTGGGCCGGCGTCACGCCGGCCCACGCCGACGTCGCGTCGCGCGTCTACGAGATCCTCAAGGACGACGGCTTCACGGGAGCCCGCACGGCGGTCGCCGTCTTCGTCGACGGCTCCGCGAGCCCGGTCTATGCGCGCAACGCGGGCACACTCCTCGCGCCGGCCTCCAACATGAAGCTCGTGACCTCGACGACCGCCCTCTACCGCTGGGGTCCGGAACACCGCTTCAAGACCGAGCTGTACCTGCCGGCCATCTACGCCTCGCAGCCATACGAGATCGGCGTGCTGCGGGGCGACATCTGGCTCAAGGGCTACGGCGACCCGAGCCTCTCCACCCCGTCCTTCCAGAAGAACTCCCTGCACATCGCCACGTCCTCGTTGACCACCTTCGTGAGCCACCTCAAGGCGCTCGGGGTGACCCGCATCACCGGCCGCGTCCTCGGCGACGCCACGTGGTTCGACGACCGGCGCGCGGTGTCGACCTGGAAGCCGGGGTTCATCGAGTACTGCGGCCCCCTCTCGGCGCTCTCCGTCAACGAGGGCCTCCGGCAGGGAGAGCGCGTCGCCGACGCGCCGCGGTACGCGGCGCAGCGGCTTCGCGACGCGCTCGTCGCGGCCGGCATCGAGGTCGAGGGACGGGCGCGGGCCGGCGTCGTGCCCGACGGCGCCTACCTCGCCGGCACGGTCTACTCGGCGCGCCTCCGCACTCTGCTCAAGGTCGTCAACAAAGACAGCGACAACTTCTTCGCCGAGATGCTGCTCAAGGGGCTCGGACGCGACTTCCGCGGCGCCGGCACGACCGCCGCCGGCCTGCGCGTCTCGCGCGCCACGCTGCGCGCCCTGGGCCTGCCCGACGAGTCGTTCCGCCTGTACGACGGCTCCGGCCTCTCGTACTACAACCGCCTCTCGGCGTACGCCGTCTCCAGGCTCCTGAGGGTCATGACGAGACGCGACGACTATGCCCCGTTCTCCGCCTCCCTCGCCGTCGCCGGGCGCGACGGCACGCTGCGCAAGCGCATGCGCGGTACCCTGGCCGAAGGCAACTTCCGCGGCAAGACAGGGACGCTCGCCATCGCCAGCAACCTCTCCGGCTACGTGACGAACACGGCGGGCCACAGGGTGGTGGTGTCGATCCTCATGAACGGCGACTGGGTCAACGTCTGGCGGGCGCATCGCGCCCAGGACCGGATCGTCGTCGCGCTCGCGCAGTCGCAGCCTGTAGGACAGGCGAACGGGCCGGCGGCCACCGAGCCGGGGAACTGGCTCGGATGTCGAAGACCAGGCGGCCCGGCCCTGACGTCCTCGGCGCCGAACGGCGCCGCGTCCCGCCTCAGCCCGCGTTGACGCGGTTCGCGGCCTCGTCCATGCCGAGCTCGAGCCAGAGCTCGACGGCGTCCGCGGCCCGCGCGACGAGTTCCTCGACCTCGGCCTTGCTCTCGGCGAACGGGCTCGTGACGTAGTCGGCGACCACGTCGGGGTCGTAGCTGGCGGGACGGTCGACGCCGACCCGCAGTCGAGAGTAGTCGGCGCCGATCAGGCCGGTGACGCTCTTGAGGCCGTTGTGGCCGCCGGAGCCGCCGCCGGACGCGAGCCGGAGCCTGCCGAACGGCAGGTCGATGTGGTCGTGCACGACCAGGAGCCTGTCGAGCGGCAGCTTGAGGGCGCGCAGAGCGGCGGCGACGCTGCGCCCGGACTCGTTCATCCACGTGGTCGGCTGCAGCAGGGCGACGGCGCGGCCGGCGATCGACCCGACGGCGAAGCGTCCGTCGTACCCGCGCTTCGCCCGGGGGAAGCCGTGCCGGCGCGCCAGCTCGTGCACGACGAGGTAGCCGACGTTGTGGCGCGTGCTCTCGTAGGCCGGTCCGGGGTTGCCCAGCCCCACGACGAGGAGGTCGCTCTGCGGTCGGGGCTGCGGGCGAAGGGCCATGAAGGGCGAGCGCTGGGTGGGTCCGGCGGAGGAGAAGAGAGAGGCGCGGGGCCGGCCGGCGCACGCCTGGCCGGCCCCGCGCCTTCGCTCTACTCGGCCTCTTCGTCCTTGTGCTTGCCGATGATCTCGGGCTCGGCAGGCGCCTCTTCGGCGGCCTCCTCGACGCCCTCCTCGGCCACTTCCTCGACCTCGGCCTTGCGCGGCAGGAGGACGCTGCAGAGCACGAGCTCGGGGTCGTCGAGCACTTCGAGCTCCTCGGGCACCTGCAGGTCGGAGACGTGCGCGGCGTCGCCGATGCCCAGGTCGGTGATGTCGACGACGAGGTGTTCGGGGATGTCGGTGACGAGACCCTTGACCGTGACCTCGCGCGACACCTCGTCGACCATGCCGCCCATCTTGACGCCCTTGGCCGTGCCTTCGAAGCGGACCGCGACTCTGCTCTCGACGACCTGGTCGAGGCGGACCTCTTCGAGGTCGATGTGCGTGACCGTGTGCTTGACGCGGTCGAGCTCCATCTCCTTGACGATCGCCCGGTGGACCTTCTTCTGGTCCTCGAAGACGACTTCGAGGACGGCGTGCGTGCCGGCGCCGGTCGACAGGGCCGCGCGCAGCGCGGCCGGTTCGACCGACAGCAGCGTGGCGGGCTTGCCGTGCCCGTACAGCACGCCGGGGATGCGACCCTCACGCCGCAGCCTGCGGGCGCCGCGGCTGCCGGCCGCCTCGCGGTGCTGCACGACGAGCTTGACTTTCTCCATAGTGGTCTCCTGCTAGAAGAGCTGGTTCTCGCCGGCGAACAACTCGCTCACCGACTTGTCTTCGAACACGTTCCTGATCGTCGACGCGAGCGTGTCGGCGACGCTGAGGACCTTGATCTTGGTGTCTTGCGGCGTGAGATCGATGCTGAGCGTGTCGGTGACCACGACCTCCTTGACGGACGAGGCGGCGATGCGCTCGCGCGCCGGGTCGCTGAAGATGCCGTGGGTGGCGACGACGTAGACCTCACGCGCGCCCTTCTCGTAGAGCGTCTCGACGGCGTTCGTGACCGAGCCGGCGGTGTCGATCATGTCGTCGACGACGATGGCGACCTTGCCCGTCACGTCACCGATGAAGTGCATGGTCTCGGCGCGGTTGTGCTCGGGGCGCATCTTGGTGAGCACGGCGAGGCCGGCGCCGGGAAGGCGGTTGATGAAGCGCTTCGCGAGCTTGACGCCGCCGGCGTCGGCCGAGACGGCCACGAGCTCCGTCGCCTCGAAGTCCTTGAAGCGGAAGTAGTCGGCCAGCATCGGCACCGCCGTCATGTGGTCGACGGGGATCTCGAAGAAGCCCTGGATCTGCCCCTGGTGCAGGTCCATGGTGAGCACACGGTCGGCGCCGGCCGCCTCGAGCAGGGTCGCCATGAGGCGCGCCGTGATGGGCTCGCGGGCGGCGCTCTTCTTGTCCTGACGCGCATACGGGTAGTAGGGGGTGACGGCGGTGACGCGCCGCGCCGAGGCCAGCTTGGCGGCCTGGATCAGGATGAGCAGCTCCATCACGTCGTCGTTGAGGTTCTCGGACGGCGACTGGACGATGAACAGGTCGACGCCGCGGATGTTCTCTTCGTACCGCGCGTAGATCTCGCCGTTGGCGAACGTCTTGAGCAGCACCCTGCCGAGGGTCACGTCCAGCTTCTCGGCGATCTTCTCGGCGAGCGCCGGGTTGCTGCGCCCCGCGACCAGCATGAGCCGCTTCTGGGTGGTGATCACGCAGCAGGACGAGTCGGCCACGGTGTCTCCTCCATCGACGATGCGACGACCGAACGGTGATTCTACCAGAGGGGCGCCGGAGCCCTCAGCGCCGCTCGTCCTGCTCGCGCAGGCGGCGGGCGGCGCGGCGCTCGGCGTAGCCCGGCACGTTGTGCTGCCGGGCCCGGGCCACGCCGAGCGCGCCCGCCGGCACGTCCTGCGTGATCACGGACCCGGCGCCCGTGAAGGCGCCGTCGCCGACGGTGACCGGGGCGACGAACGTCGTGTCGCTGCCGGTGCGGACGTTGTTGCCGATCGTCGTCGGGTGCTTCTCGACGCCGTCGTAGTTGGCCGTGATGTTGCCGGCCCCGATGTTGCTGTCGCGCCCGACGACGGCGTCGCCGACGTAGCTCAGGTGCGGCACCTTGCTGCCCTCGCCGATGCGGCTGCTCTTGATCTCGACGAAGGTGCCGGCCTTGGCGCCCTCGGCGAGCACGGTGTTGGGACGGATGTAGGCGAAGGGGCCGACCGAGCAGTTCGAGCTCACGACGCAGTCGAGCAGGTGCGAGCTGACGACGCGGGCGCGGTCGCCGACGAAGGCGTTGCGCAGGTACGAGCCGGGGCCGATCTCGCAGGCCGCGCCGACCGTCGTGCGCCCGAGGAGGTGCGTCTGCGCGCACAGGACGGTGTCCCGGCCCACCTCGACGCCCCAGTCGACGTACGTCGTCTCGGGGTCCTCGACGGTGACGCCGGCGAGCATGAGGCGCTCCAGCAGACGGCGGCGCATGATGGCGTTGACCTCGGCCAGCTCGACGCGCGAGTTGATGGCGAGCATCACCTCCGGGTCGGCGGCGACGTGGGCGCCGACGGCGGCGGCGGCGTCGAGCGCCAGGTGGACGGCGTCGGTGAGGTACAGCTCGCCCTGCGCGTTGACCGGTCGCAGACGCGGCAGGACGGCGCGCAGCAAGCGCCGCGTCGAAGACGTAGAAGCCGGTGTTCACCTCGGTGAGCCGCAGCTCGTCCGGCGACGCGTCGCGGGCCTCGACGATGCGGCGCACGCCGCCGGCGGCGTCACGGACGACACGCCCGTAGTGCGCCGGTTCTGCGAGTATCGCGGTGGCGACCGTCGCCTGCGACCCGCGTCGCGCGATGGGCCGCCACGAGGTCGCGCAGGAACTGCCCGTCCACCAGCGGCGCGTCGCCCATGAGCACGACCACGTCGCCATCGAAGCCGACGAGCGCCTCGAGGCCGCTGCGGACGGCGTCGCCGGTGCCGCGGCGTTCGACCTGGATCGCGCGCTCGCACCCGTCGGGAGGATCTCGCCGACGACCTCCTGCTCGGGGCCGGTGACGACCACGAGACGCGCCGGCGAGACGCTCAGGGCGGCGTCGATGACGTACGACAGCATGGCGCGGCCGCAGACCTCGTGCAGCACCTTGGGAAGGTCCGACTTCATGCGCGTGCCCAGGCCGGCGGCGAGGATCACGACGGCGAGTGCTGCGGTCGGCTCTGCCTTCTTGTCGGTCATGTCTCCACCTGTGTCGGGCGTCGGTGGCGGGTCGCGGAACTGGTGGCTGGGGCGGGAGGATTCGAACCTCCGGATGCCGGGACCAAAACCCGGTGCCTTACCACTTGGCTACGCCCCACCGCGGCGCGAGGGACCGCCCCGCGAGCGGCAGGAGATTGTATCACCTCGCCAGCGGGCGGCGGCGGGCGGGAGGGTGCCGGAACGCGTCACACCACGCTGGTCCTCTCGTTGAACACCAAGCCCGCCGACGCGGCGAGCTCGTCGAGGATCGGCGCGTAGATGCTGGGCAGGACGGGGACGAGGACGCCCCGGTCGGCGATGCGCCCGTCGAGGACCATCGTCGCGGCGATGGCGGCCGGCAGGCCGACGGTCCGCGCGATGGCCGAGTCGCCGTGAGGCTCGCCGAAGGCGACGAGCGTCGACGTGACGGTCTCGTGCGTCCCCGACGGGTACTCCCCGGCGATCTCGTGCTGCATGATGCAGAGGTCGCGCTCGCCCTTCTCCAGCGGCATCAGCGAGAGCATGCGCGAAGCGAGCGCGTCGAGCGGCGACCTCGTCGGGAGGTCGTCCCACGGGATCGGCTCGTCGGCGAACAGGCCGAGCCACTCCATGCGCGTGATGGTGTCCGACGCCCTGTCGACGTCGAGGACCTTCGCGATCTGGGCGGCAAGGTCGCCGCCCGCCGGGACCTGAGCGAGGGCGGCGGCGAGGTCGGCGTAGGTCACGGGAGGCGGCGTGAGGTCGTCGAGGCCGAAGTAGCTGAGGTCGGCCAGCTTCTGCATCGTGTAGCTCCACCCGGGATACCGGAGCGTAGCCCTGAACATGTCGCGCACGCCGGTGAGCCCGTAGGCCTCGACGTACGGGATGGAGTCGCGATTGTAGTAGGCCTCGAACTCGCCGAACCCTTTGACCTCGACGAGCCAGTGTCGCGAGAAGAGCCGCTCGCCGGGCAGCGTCTTCTCCTCGCCGTCCTCGAGGTACCGCGCGCTGTTGCGCCCGGCGACGATCACGCCCCGCGGGCTCCAGGAGAACTTGTAGCCCCACGGGTTCGTGTCCGCCTCCGGGGCCGGCAGCGCCCCGCAGTACGAGTGGAACGAGGTCACCGTGCCGCCGCGACCCTCGATGCCGTGGATGATGCGCAGCGCCGACATGTGGTCGATGCCGGGGTCGAGGCCGACCTCGTTGAGGAACGTGAGCCCCGCCTTGCGGACGGCCCCGTCGAGCGCCCTCATCTCGTCGCTGATATAGGACGTCGTGATGAAGTGCCGCCTCGCCTCCAGGGCGTGCTTCGCGACGGCGACGTGCAGGTCGGGGGGAAGCAGGCTCACCAGGAGGTCGCACTCGTCGACGAGCGCGTCGACGGCGGCGCGGTCGCGGACGTCGACCGCCAGCCCCTTCCCTCGTGCGGATCCCGCGACCGCGGCGGTCGCCCGGTCGCCCTCGACGTCGGCGACGGTCACTTCGAGGTCGGGGCGATCGAGCAGGTAGCGCACCAGCGGGCGCGAGACCATGCCCGCGCCCAGAACGAGCACCTTCTTCACAGGAATCTCCTCAGGTATTCGTAGTCCGGCGTCAGTTCGCCGTGGTGCAGGATCAGCGCCCGCTTGAGCTCGCCCGGCAGGGCGAGCTCGTCGAAGGGCACCGAGAAGTCGGCGGCGGCGAGCGCCGGCATGAAGGTCGCGAGCACGTGGCTGAAGGCCTCCGAGGCGTCGCGCGACAGCTCGCAGGGCAGGTTGCCGACGGCCATCATCACCACCCCCCTGCCGGCGATACCGTCGCGGACGTCGTCGTCGACCGGGTCGTAGACGTAGACCGGCTCGCCGACGTGCGTGTCCTTGATCGTGCACTCGACCGAGCCGCAGATGTCGCAGGTGACGTCGCCGATCACGGTCAGGCGCGGGCGCTCGTCCCGTGCCCATAGCTCGCGCACGTCCGCCTTCGTGACCAGGCGCGGGTAGCGCTCCTCCCAGTAGACGGCGTTGATCAGGACGCTCAGCAAGGGCAGGAAGCGGGTGAACGTCCCCCGATACTTCTCCGGGTGGGAGCAGAAGTCGTCGAAGTCGAACGCGGCGCCCGACTCCCTCGGCGTGACCGTGTCCTCCTCGCGGAACACGACCTTGTAGACGCGACGGTCCGGCGGCGGGTCGGCGACCAGGGCCTCGAGCTCGCCGGGCGCGACCGTCACCGGGTCAAGGGCGTCGATCGCCTCCTGCGCGCCGCGCGAGACCCGGCCGTAGCCGGTCACGCCGATCACCAGCGGATCGAGCGCCTCGGGGACGCCTTCGGCCGCGAGGCGCTCGCCGCACTCGGCCAGAGCGCTCAGCGCCGCCTCGATGTCGCCGTACGTGTGGGTCTGGCAGAGGCCGGCGAACGGGTTGGGCGAGAGCCCTTCCCACTCGATCCGGCGGCCCAGAGCCCAGAGCGTGTCGACGACGCCGGCGATGCCGGCGAAGCGCGAGAACGAGATCAGCCGCACGTTGCGCTCGTCGACGATGCGCTCGTAGTCCAGGAGCTGGCAGCCGAGCTCCATCATGCGGCGCAGCATGTCCATGTTGTACGGCTGCCCCTTGATGGTGTGCGAGAAGAAGACGTAGGTCTTGCCGGGCCGGAACTGGGCCTCCGGGATCTCCTTGACGGCGAGCACGATGTCGCAGTCGTCGAGGTCCTCGGTGACCGTGGCGCCGGCGGCGGCGAAGGCGTCGTCGGCGAACACGCGCAGCGCCGAGGGCTGTACGCAGACCGTCGCGTCGCCGTGTGCGACGAGGCCCTTCACATCGTCGGGGACGAGCGGGACGCGGGCCTCCCAGGCGTCCTTGTCCTCCCTGCGGATACCGACCTTGCGCATGGACAGCCCCCCAGTGCGGATGATCGCCTTCTTCGACCCATTCAGAGCTCAGCGCGAATGGGCTCCGTCGCGGCCGCGGTACGCCGAAGCGGGAGAACGCGTCATGTCCCTCCCCTCCGTACTACTGTTCGCAACAGCATTATGGACCTCTCGCCAGACAAGGGGAATGCCGGCCGGGCAGAAGGGTGGTCGCGGCGAACCCGTTTGGCGACGTCGATGGCTTGCACTATCATCGCCGGAGAGAGTGTCTACAATTGGACTGCGAGGATGCCGGTGAGGATCCAGGTCACTCCTGAGGCGTGCACGGGCTGCCGGCTCTGCCGGCAGATCTGCACCATCGAGAAGTTCGGCAGAGACCAATCCGCGACGCTCCCGGCTGCGCATCGAGGCGATGTTCCCCGCACCGGGCAAGTATGTGCCGCACGTCTGCACCCAGTGCGGAGACTGCGCCGACGCGTGTCCGACCGGGGCGATCGCGCGCGCGGGAGGACGGCGTGTACCTCGTCGACGACGAGCTCTGCACCCAGTGCGGCGCGTGCCTCGACGTGTGCCCGGAGGAGGTCCTCATGGAGGGCTGACGACGGCGTCCCCTACAAGTGCGACTTCTGCTGGGCCTGCACCGAGGTCTGCAACACCGGCGCCCTGGTGCGGGCGGAGTAGGGAGGTCGTGCATGGTCCCGGGCTTCGGCGGCACCACCCTGCGCATCGACCTCACCGGCGGCACGATCACCAGGACGCCCCTCGACCCGGCGTTCGCCCGCGCGTGGCTGGGCGGCCGCGGCTTCGTCGACAGGATCGTCTACGACGAGGTCCCTCGCGACGCCGACCCGCTCGGGCCCGAGAACCGGCTGGTGGTGACCCCGGGGGTCTTCTCGGGCCACTTCGCGCCGTCGGGCTCGAAGTGCTGCTTCGGCGCGGTGAGCCCGCTCACGAACGGCCCCGGCGACTCCACGGTCGGCGGCCACTTCGGGCCCGAGCTCAAGTTCGCCGGCTACGACCTGCTCGTCTTCGAGGGCGTCGCGGCAGCCCCCACGTACCTGTTCATCGACGACGACCGGGTCGAGCTTCGCGACGCGTCCAAGTACTGGGGGCAGGGCACCATGGACGCCGAGAGGATGCTCAAGGAAGACCTCGGGGAGGACGTCGAGGTCGCCTGCATCGGACCGGCCGGCGAGAACCTCGTGCACTTCGCCTGCATCGGCCACGACTACGGTCGCCAGGCGGGGCGCTGCGGCATCGGCGCGGTGATGGGCTCGAAGCGGCTCAAGGCGATCGCCGTGCGCGGCACGAAGGCGCTGCCCGTGCACGACCTGCCGGCGCTCAAGGCGAGCACCCTGGAGATCATGAAGCGCACGGCGCAGCACCCGAACATGGCGCCGTGGCAGAAGTTCGGCACGGCCATGTTCATCGGCTGGTCGAACGAGCACGGCGTCTACCCCGCGCACAACTTCCAGACCACCTACTTCGAGCCCTACGCAGGGATCGACGCGCAGGTCCTGGTCGACCGTCTCCTGGTCTCCGACAAGGCGTGCTTCGGCTGCTGGATGAACTGCGGCAAGTACTCCAAGGTCTCGCTCCCGGGCCGGGACACCGTGTACGTGGAGGGCCCCGAATACGAGACCGGGTCGCTGTGCGGCGGCAACTGCGGGTTCGACCAGATCGAGCAGGTCGCCTTCGTCAACTGGCTCTTCGACCGGGCCGGCATCGACACGATGACCGGCGGCGGCATGGCCGCCTTCGCGATGGAGTGCTACGAGAAGGGTCTCCTCACCCGCGACCAGCTCGAGGGTCACGAGATGCGCTGGGGATCGATCGAGGACTTCGAGCACTTCGTCGACATGCTCACCGGCCGGCGCGGGATCGGCGACGCGTTCGCCCGCGGCTACGCAGCCGCCGCGGCGGAGATCGGAGGAGGCGCCGAGCGTCTCACCTGCCAGGTCAAGGGACAGGGCATGAGCGGCTACGACGGGCGCGGCGCGCCGGCGATGCTGCTCTCGTACATGACGGCCGACATCGGCGCCCATCACAACCGCTCCTGGACCATCACCATGGACGAGGACCTCGGCAAGGACGTCCTCACCGGCAAGGCCAAGGTCGTGGTCCACCTCCAGCACATCCGCCCGTTCTTCGACACGGTCTCGTGCTGCCGGCTCTTCTGGGGCGAGGTCGACGTCTCCGACGAGGAGCACATCGAGGCGATCCGGCAGATGACCGGCTGGCACGACTTCACGCTCGAGGAGACGCTGCTCCTCTCCGAGCGCATCTGGAACCTCAACCGCGCCCACTACCTCGAGCGCAACGGCGGTCCCGGGCGCAAGCATGACTACCCCAACGCGCGGTTCTACGAGGAAGCGGTGCCCTCGGGACCGTCGCAGGGGGCGCGGCTGACGCTGGAGGACCTCGACCTCATGCTCGACGAGTACTACGTCGCGCGCGGCTGGGGCAAGGACGGGAACCCGTCGCGCGAGGTGCTGCTCGACCTCGGCCTGGACGACTGCGTCGCCAACCTCGAGAGGGAGGGCCTCATCGGGAGCCTCACGGCGCCGCTGCCGCCCGTGCGCGGCGAGCGCTACAAGCCGAAGGCGTTCTGATGGTCACGGTCCTCATCAAGGCGGGCGGGCTGCTGACGGACTACCTCAAGCCCGACGTGGACGCGTACTCGCGCGCCGGGTCGAGGCGCGCGACGGCGAGACCCTGCGCCAGATCCTCGAGTCCATCGGGGTGCCGCCCGGCCACGTGGCCGTCGCCACCGCCAACGGGCGCAAGGTCGCGCTCGACTACGCCCCCAAGGACGGCGACGAATCACGCTGCTTCCGCCGGTGCAGGGCGGCTAGGGAGGAGGACGTGCCCTACTCGACCGTCCCCACCGGCCTCACCGCCGGCGCACGCTACATGTCGGGCAACGAAGCCGCCGCCGAGGCCGCGATCGCGGCCGGCTGCCGCTTCTACGCCGGCTACCCCATCACGCCCTCGTCGGAGATCATGGAGAACCTCGCCGAAGCTGCTGCCGCCCACGGCGGCGCCTTCATCCAGATGGAGGACGAGATCGGCTCCATCTCGGCGGTGTGCGGCGCCTCGTGGTCCGGCGCGAAGGCCATGACCGCCACGTCCGGCCCCGGCCTGAGCCTCATGCAGGAGTGCCTCGGCTACTCGGCGTTCACCGAGACCCCGCTCGTCGTCGTCGACGTCCAGCGCGCCGGCCCCAGCACCGGGCAGGCGACCAAGGTCGGCGGCGGCGACATCATGACCGTCAAGTACGGCAGCCACGGCGACTACCAGGTCGTCGCGTTCGCGCCCTGGTCGGTCGCCGAGATGTTCTCCCTCACCGTGGAGGCGTTCAACGCCGCCGAGATGCTGCGCGTGCCCGCCTTCGTGCTCGCCGAAGAGGCGACCGGGCACCTCTTCGAGCGCGTCGACACTCCCGTCCGAGGTGCGCGTCTACGACCGCGACTACCGGCCCGGCGAGCCCCCGTTCGACACGCCGAACCCGACGGCGTGCCGTCCATGCCGCGCTTCGGCCAGGGCGAGAACCTGCTCGTGACCGGCTCCACGCACAACGGCCTGGGCTTCCGCAAGGTGGAGGACCCGGTGGTGCACGACCGCCTGGTCCGCCGCGCTGAACCGCAAGGTCCTGGCGCGCAAGGCCGAGCTCTGCCGCTACGAGACCCACTTCATCGACGACGCCAAGATCGTGGTCGTCGCCTACGGCTTCACCGCGCGCAGCGCGCTCGCGCGCCGTCAAGCTCGCTCGCGAGGCCGGCTCGCCCGTGGGCATGCTCCGCCTGATCACGATCTGGCCCTTCTGCGGCGAGATCGTCGAGGAGATCGCCGCGCGCGACGTGCGCTTCCTCGTCCCGGAGATGAACCTCGGCCAGGTCGCCGACCTGGTCCGGGCCGCGCCCTCGGTCGGCCGGTCGAGGCGCTCGGCCAGGTCAACGGCAAGACGATCGCTCCCGCCAGCATCCTCGCAGACGATCAAGGAGATGGTCTGATGGTCCGCGCCCTCGACCACCACCTGCGCCCCGAGGTCAAGGCGACGCCCTTCTGCCCCGGCTGCGGGCACGGCATCCTCCTGGGTCTCATCCTGAGCACGATCGACGCGCTGGAGTGGGACATCAGCGAGATGCTCTTCGTGTCGGGGATCGGCTGCGCGGCGTGGATACCGAGCCCCAACTACATGGCCGACACGCTGCATACGCTGCACGGCCGCGCGGTCGCGTTCGCCACGGGAGCCAAGCTCGCCAACCCCGCACTCAAGGTATGGTCATCTCCGGCGACGGCGACCTGACCTCGATCGGCGGCAACCACCTCATCCACGCCGCTCGCCGCGGCATCGACCTGACGGTGGTCTGCGCCAACAACCAGATCTACGGGATGACCGGCGGCCAGGTCGCGCCGACGACACCGAAGGGCTCACGGAGGCGACGACGGCCGACGGCAACCCCTACCCGCCGTTCGACCTCTGCAAGCTCGTGAAGGCGGCCGGGGCGACCTACGTCGCCCGGGGCTCGGTCCTGCGGCCGCACCAGCTCATGAACCAGATCGGCAAGGCGCTGCAGACGCCGTCGTTCTCCTTCGTCGAGGTCCTCAGCCCGTGTCCCACGCAGTACGGCCGCCGCAACCGGCTCGCCACGCCGGCGGCGGCGATGGACGAGATCCGCGACCACTGCGCGGCTCCGTGTCGAGGTCGGGCAGGCCGGCTCGTGCGCACTCGACATGCTGCTCCTCGGGGAGTACGGCGATGGCTGACCCGAGGCGCCACGACGTCCGCTTCGCCGGCCTCGGCGGCCAGGGCGTCGTGCTCGCCGGCCTGGTCCTCGGCCAGGCCGCCGTCGTCGACAGCCTCTACGCGTCCGGGGCCAACAGCTACGGCTCCCAGGCGCGCGGCTCGGTCGCCCTCGCCGAGGTGCGCCTCTCCGACGAGCCGATCGACTACCCGCACGTGGAGGACGCCGACCTTCTGCGTGGCCCTGAGCCAGGAGGGATACGAGACCTGCCATGACCGGCTCAAGGAGGGCGGCCTGGTGCTGTACGACCGCGGGCTCGTCAAGCCGGCGGACGAAGGACCGAGACAGCAGGGCTACGACGTCGCGGCCGTGGCGCGCGACGAGCTGGACAGCACCCAGGTGGCCAACGTCGTCTGGGTGGGCGTGGCGGCGGCGGTCACCGGCTGGATCGGCGACGGCGCCCTGCGGGAGGCTGTCAGGCTGCGCGTCCCCGAGCGGTTCCTGGAGCTCAACCTGCGGGCGCTGGAGAAGGGGCTCGAGCTGGGCCGGGGCGGCGTCAAGACCGAGGACGGAGACGGCGCATGAGCGACCCGGTGCTGAGCGCCGTCGTCCGCGAAGTCCGCGACGTCTGCCGCGGCGGGCGCCCGGCGACGCGCTTCGCCGACCTCACCTGCGAGGCCGGAAGGGTCGTAGGACTTGTCTCCCGCGACGACTTCTTCAGGGGCTTGAACGTTGTCTCCGGACAGAGCGTGGCTCTCTCTGTTGCTGAATGCCGGGGGGGCGCGCGGGTGACTCTTCCGCGCACCACGTCCGCTCCCCACTCCGGGGGCGGTCGTCCGTCAGCGCGGGGGTCGTCGTGACCGGTCCCACCGTCCCGTGCATCGACCCCGAGAAGTGCACGGACTGCCAGATGTGCGTCCTCCTCTGCCCCGACCAGGCCATCAGCCCGGACGAAGCGAGCGGCCACCCGGTCATCGACCTCGCCTACTGCAAGCACTGCGAGCTGTGCGCGCACTTCTGCCCGAAGGACGCGATCAGCATGGAGCCCGCGGCCACCTGACCGGGGCCGGGCGGAGTCGGCGCCGCGCCGACGCGTCGCGGGCTCGCCGGTCGGCGTGACCCGTTCCACCGGTGCGGCGCCGATCTGGCTCGGCTAGAGCCTCTCCGTCCGCTCGCCGAACGCGATCCCGAGCGTCGCCAGCTCGTCGAGGATCGGGTCGAAGATGTGCGGCTTCACGGGCATGACGAGGCCCTGTCTCGGGGATGCGGCCGTCGAGGAGCATCGTCGCGGCGATCGCCGCCGGCGTGCCGACGGTGAAGCGCCATCGACGAGTCGCCGCCGGGGTCGCCGTAGACGATCAGGGTGGCCGTCGAGCGCTCGCGCTCGCCCGCCGGGTACTCCGCCTCGATCTCGTTGTAGCATCACCGAGAGGTCGCGCTCGCCGGGCGCGAACATCATCTTCTCGTACATCCGGCCCGGCGAGCGCATTGAGCGGCGTGTGCTCCTCGCCCGCCGGCCAGCGCGACCGGGCTCGTCGGCGGTGAGGCCGAGCCAGACGAGGCGCTCGATCACCGCCGACCGCACGTCGACGTCGAGGAAGCGGGCGAGGCCGGCGACGAGGTCCTCGCCCTCGTCGAGGCCGGCGAGCCGGCGCGTGAGGGCGGCGTACGTCGCCGGCGCGGCGCCCACCGCCGTCGTCGAGTTGTAGCCGAGCTTCTGGACCTGGCGCATGGTGAACGCCCAGCCCGGGTAGCGCAGCGTGGCGCGCACCAGGTCGCGCACCCCTTCGATACCGTAGATCGCGGCGTACGGCAGCGCGTTCGCCGTTGAAGTGCGCCTCGAGCTCGTCGAAGCCGGGGACCGGGACGAGCCAGTGGTTCGCGGAAGAGCTGGTGTTGGGGACGCTGACCTCGCGCCCGTCGCGCAGGTAGCGCGCGTCGTCCAGACGAGGCCTCGACGGCGCCCATCGGGTTCCACGAGAACTTGTAGTCGCCAGGGGTTGGTGTTCGCCTCGGGGGCCGGCAGGCCGCCGCAGTAGCGAGCGGCACGGCGACCACCGTGCCGCCGCGCGCCTTCACGCGCGCGACCATGCGCGAGATCGCCATGTGCTCGAGGCCGGGGTCGAGGCCGACCTCGGGCATCAGCGCGACGCCGGCGGCGCGGGCCGCGCCGTCGAGCGCGTCCATGCCGGCGTCGCCGCGCGGCGAGGCGCTGACCATGCTCCTTGGCCCTTGGCCACGGCGAGGCGCGCGATGGCGGGCTCGAACTCGGAGGGCAGCAGGCTGACGAGCAGGTCGCAGTCGTCGATCAGGGCGCCGACGGCGTCGAGGTCGCGCGCGTCGAGGGTCAGCGTCCCTGCCGTTCGGGGCGCCGGCCACCAACGCCGCGGCCCGGGCGCCGTCGACGTCGGCGACGGTCACGGTGAGGTCGGGGCGCGCGGTCAGATAGGCGACCAGGGGCCGCGCCACCATGCCGGCGCCGAGCACGAGTACCTTCTTCACGGAGAGCTCCTCAGGCAGGCGGGGTCCGGGCGAGCCGGTCGTCACGCGCGATCCGCTTGAGTGCGGGAGAGAAACGAGGCAGGGCGCACGACAACCGGCCGACTACGCTCTGGTCAGCTATCACACCCCCTCGCACCACACCGCCCATGCCAGATGGCGACGGGTGGGTCGATTCCGCTCCGTGTATACCAGCGGTGCGCACGAGGGTCAAGGCGGCGGCGGCTCAGGACGTCACGAAGGCCTCGGGCGGACTGCATCGACGCCCGACGGCCGGGTCGCCCGCCGACCGGCGGCGCGGGGCGCCCGACGGCGCCTGCGTGCGCGGCCCGGCGGGCGGCCGGCGATGCCCGCGCGACGCCCGCCGGGCGCCGTCGCGTCGCCCCGGCCGCCGATTCGGGCCCGGCCTGCAGGTCGGTGACGCAGAACACACGCCCGGGCGGCAGGGCGCCGGCCGCACCGGCCGTCTCGCCGACGGCCTCGGCGGGAGGCGCCAGCAGCCGCGCCCGCGCGCGACTCGCGGCCTCCACGTCGGCGAACAGGCCGAACACGGCGGCCCCGCTGCCGGTCATGGCCGCCGTCACCGCCCCTTCGGCGAGCAGACGGTCGCGCAGGGCGCCGACCTCCGGCCGCCGCGCGACCACGCTGGCCTCGAGGTCGTTCTCGACCAGCGCGGCGATGTCGTGCAGGGTGTGCGCGGCGGCGACACGGCTCGACAGCATGCGCGCCCGGGGAACGAAGTCGGGGAGCGTCACCCGCACGTCCTCGTCCCTCCAGCCGTAGACAGTGGCCGTGGAGAGCGACGCCTCGGGGACGGCGATGACGAGGTTCAACGGCGCCGCAAGTTCGACGTCCTTCAGCACCTGTCCGCGTCCCATGGCGAGCTGCGGCCCGGGCCAGAGGAAGAAGGGGACGTCCGAGCCGACCGCCGCGGCCACCTCGTGGCGCAGGCGCGGCGAGAGGTCGAGCTCGAAGAGCCGCTCGAGCGCGACGAGCGTCGCCGCCGCGTCGGAGCTGCCGCCGGCGAGGCCGGCGCCCACGGGGATCTGCTTGCGCACCTCGACGGCGACCTCGAAGCGGCGCCCGAGACGCTCTTCGAGCTCGCGCACCATGCGCGCCGCGAGGTTCTGCTCGCCGGGGCAGACTGCGCAGTCGACGGAGAGGTCCTCGCCCGGGGTGCGCCGCACGGTGACCAGGTCGCCGAGGGTCACCGGCGCCATCAGGGAGGCGATCTCGTGGAAGCCGTCGGGCCGCACCGGCCCGACGAGCAGCGCGAGGTTCACTTTGGCGGGCGCCGCGACCTCGGTCGCGTCGAAGGCGTCGTCCTGATCGACCGTCATCTCGTTCCCCAGTCTCTCACGCGGCGGCGAGCCAGCCCAGCGCCCGGGCGAAGGAGAGCCACCGTTCGGGGTCGAGCTCCTCGGGGCGCGCCGTCGGGCTCGCGCCGACCGCCTCGAGGGCGCGCCCGACGTCGGCGCGCGCGAGAGCCCCGCCGCCGGGCGGGGTCGCACCCGCGAGCGAGGTCCCGAGCTGCTTGCGCCGCTGGGCGAAGGCGCGGCGCACGAGCCCGTCCACGGCCGCGTAGCCGTCCCCGTCGAGGCGTTCCGTGCCGACCAGCCACGAGCCGTCCTCCATGGCGGGGCGGCGCGAGAAGGTGAGGAAGGAGGACTCCACGTTCGGGCGCGGCCGGAAGGCGCTGCGCGCCACGTGCCGCGCCCGCTCGAGCTCGCAAGCGAGCTGGGTCAGCACCGACACGGCCGCGAACGCCTTCGTGCGCGGCGCGGCGAACAGCCGCTCGCCGAGCTCCTTCTGCACCATGACCGACCAGCGTGCGACGGACGGGAGCTCCGCCACGGTCGTCATGACCAGCGGGATGGCGATGTTGTAGGCGAGGTTGGCGACCAGCGCGGTCGGCGCCGGGTCGAGCTCGCCGAGGCGCGCCTTGAGCGCGTCACCCAGGTGGAGGCGCAGCCCCGGGGCGCCGGCGGCCAGCCGCTCCAGCCGGCCCGCGTAGCGGCGGTCGACCTCGAAGGCGTGCACGCAGCCGGCCTGCTCGAGCAGGTGTCTCGTGAGCAGGCCGTCGGCGGCGCCGACCTCGAGGACGACGTCGTCAGGCCGCACGGCCGCCTGGCGCACGATGGCCGCGAGTACGCCACGGTCGACGAGGTGGTTCTGGCCGTAGCGGCGCAGACGGCCGCGGCCTGGGCGGCCGGTCGCGGTCTGACGACGGCTTCGGTGGCCGGTGGTGGTCCGCGGACATGGCTCAGGTCGCCGCCGACAAGCCGAAGGCCCGGCGCGCGTTCGCCGTCGTGGCCGCGGCGACGTGGACGAGCGACGCTCCCCTCACCTCGGCGAGCGCCGCGGCGGTCAGCGCCACACGCGCCGGGCTGTTCGGCTTGCCGCGGTACGGCGCGGGGGTGAGGAACGGCGCGTCGGTCTCGACCATGAGCAGGTCCTCGCGCAGGCGCGCGGCCGCCGCGCGCAGGTCGCCGGCGTTGTTGTAGGTCAGGTTGCCGGCGAACGACGCGTAGTAGCCACGGGCGTTGCACTCGTCGACGTGTCGCCGGCAGCGAGAAGCAGTGCATGACCACGGTGAGACCCTCGGCGTGCCGCGCAAGCAGCTGCATCGTCTCGTCCCCGGCGTCGCGAGTGTGCACGACGAGCGGCAGGCCGACGCGGCGCGCCAGCTCGATCTGGGCGACGAAGGCGCGCCGCTGAACGTCGCGCGGCGACAGGTCGCGGTAGAAGTCGAGACCGCACTCCCCGATGGCGACCACGCCAGGGCGTCCGGCGAGCTCCTCGAGCTCGGCGAGGAGACGGTCGTCAAGCTGCGTGGCGTCGTGCGGGTGCAGCCCCACGGTGGCGGCGACCCGCGGCGAGGCGCCCCCGGCGTCGCGCTCCGCGAGGGCGACCGCCTGACGCGAGGTGGCGAGATCGATGCCGACCGACACGACCATGACGACCCCGGCGGTCGCCGCCGCGGCGAGCGCCCCGTCGGGATGGTCGAGCATCTCGACGTGACAGTGAGAGTCGACGAGCTCGATCGGCGCCGCCGGCGCGCCGGAGGCGTCGGCAGACGGCGGAGCGCTGCGCGCGGCCACGGGACGCTCGCCCTGCGCCGTCAGGCGCCGCGCTCGAGGCGCGGGAAGAGCGGCGGGCCCACCTCGACCGTCGCCGCCTCGAGCCCGTCCCACACGGCGCGCTCGAGCAGCAGGTCGTCATCGCCGTGCGGCTGGCCGAGACGGCGCAGGATCTCGACCGCCGTGTCCGGGATGACCGGGTAGAGGCTGAGGGCCGTGAGGCGCAGGCCGGCCGCCAGAGCGCGCAGGACCGCGTCCAGGCGGCCCTCCTGCGCCTCGTCCTTGGCGAGCTTCCACGGCGCCTCTTCCTCCACCAGGCGATTCAGCCGGCGGACGAACTCCCAGATCGCCTCGAGGGCCGCCGTGACCTCGGTCGCGTCGTACCGTGCTGCGGCGGCGCCCACCATCGCCTCGCCTTCGGCCGCCACCACGCGCAAACCCTCATCCTCAGGTCCAGACTGAGGGATGACCCCGTCGCGGTACTTGGCGATCATGCTCGCCGTGCGGCTCACGAGGTTGCCGAGCTCGTTGGCGAGCTCGTTGTTGTAGCGCGCGTAGAGCCCGTCGACGCTGACGTCGCCGTCCTGCCCGAGCGTGACTTCGCGCATCAGATAGAAACGCAGCGGCTCGGCGCCGACCTCGGCGATGACCGCGAACGGGTCGAGCACGTTGCCGCGCGTCTTGCTCATCTTCTCGCCGCCGACCAGCAGATAGCCGTGGATGAGCTCGCCCGCCGGCAGCTCGTAGCCGGCGCTCATGAGCAGAGCGGGCCAGATGACGGCGTGGAACTTGAGGATGTCCTTGGCGAGGAAGTGGAAAGCGGGCCAGTAGCGCTCCGTCAGGTCCTCCCCCGGGTGCGCGTAGGCGAGCGCCGAGAGGTAGTTGATGAGCGCGTCGACCCAGACGTAGATGACCTGCTCCTCGTCCCACGGCACCGGGATGCCCCAGGTGATGCTCGAGCGGCTGATGCTGATGTCGTCGAGCCCCTGCTCGATGAACGACAGGGCCTCGTTGTAGCGCGACCGCGGCGTCACCCAGCCGGGGTTGGCGCGGAAGAACTCCGCCAGCCGGTCCTGGTACCTGGAGAGGAGGAAGTAGTAGTTCTCCTCCTCGACGTACGTGGGCTTGACACCGTGATCGGGGCAGGTGCCGTCGGGCGCGAGGTCGCGCTCGTACCAGAAGCCCTCGCAGGCGGTGCAGTAGAGGCCGCCGTAGACGCGCTTCTCGATGTCGCCGGCGGCGCGGAGCTTCTCGACGAAGCGCTGCACGTAGGCCTCGTGCTCGGGGTCAGTGGTGCGGATGAAGAAGTCGTTGCTGGCGCCGACCGCCGCCGCCAGCTCGCGGTAGCTGCGGCGCCATCTCGTCGACGTGCTCCTGCGGCGTGAGCCCGCGCTCCGCCGCCGCCTGGGCGATCTTGGTGCCGTGCTCGTCGACCCCGGTGAGGAAGAAGACGTCGTCACCCTTCTGGCGGTGGTATCGCGCCAGCACGTCGACGGCGATCGTCGTGTAGGCGTGGCCGTGGTGCGGCTCGCTGTTGACGTAGTAGATCGGTGTCGTGATGAAGAAGCGCATCGGACGGCTATTCTACTGCGCGCGCCCGGTCTCAGCCTTCGCCCGCCCGGGCGCGCGCCTTCGCCGCGGCGCCGTACAGACCCACGCGCTCGCCGAGCGACCAGTACTCGCTCTCGACGAGAGTGACCGGGTGCACCTCCCGGGGGCGCAGACGGCCGCGGCTGTCGAGCACCTCCTCGTCGTAGTGCGCGGCGACGATCTCGGCGAGGAAGAGGTCGTGCGAGCCGAGCTTGAGCTGATGCCGCACGACGCACTCGAGGTTGACCGGACACTCGGCGATCAGAGGCGCCCCCACCCTGGTCGCCGGCAGCGGCGTGAGCCCGAGCTCGGCGAACTTGTCGTGCTCGCGACCCGACCACACGCCGGCGACGTCGGTGGCCTCGAGCTGGTCGGCGTTCGGGATGTTGACGACGAACTCGCGCTCCTGGTTCACGAGGTCGTACGAGTAGCGCGACGGGCGGATCGCGACGCTCAGCATGGGGGGCGACGAGCAGACCGTGCCGACCCAGGCGATGGTGAGGAAGTTGCCCGCGCCGGCGCCGCCGGCGACGCTGACCAGCACCACCGGGTTCGGCAACAACGCCGCGGACGGCTTGCGCTCGACCTTCATGTTCCGCCTCCATGCCTGTCGTCGTGCGGCCGGCGCCTCGGCGCCGGCCGCCCCTCCCTCATGGAGGGACGACCTGCATCTTACCGCCCCGGCGCCCGTCCCATCGGTCGCCGCAGGAATCGCAGTGACACTGGTGTTCTCGTGCGCTGATTCGTAGGATGGGGCGGGGAAAGGAGCAGAATGCGCGGCATCGGCCTTGACAGCATCGACGCGCGGATCATCACGCACCTGCAGGAGGACGGCAGACGCCCGTACACCACCATCGCCCGCGACCTCGGGATCTCGGAGGCGAGCGTGCGTCAGCGTGTGGCTCGCCTCCTCAAGCGCAACATCATCCAGATCGTCGCCGCCTCGAGCCCGCTCGATCTGGGCCTGCTCTCGGCGCAGATCGACATCCGCGTCGCCGGCGACAGGCTCCAACAGGCGGCATCGGAGATCGCCTCCCTGCCCGAGGTCGACTTCGTCGGCATCTGCGCGGGGCGCTTCGACCTTCTCGTCGGCGTCGTCTGCCGCGACCGCGAGGCCCTGTTCGACCTCCTCGTGAACCGTATCCGCCCCATCCCCGGCATCCTCGAGGCCGAGGTGCTGCTCATGCTCAAGGTCCTCAAGGACAACTACCAGTGGTCGCCGGCCACCGACGTCCGCGACGCGGACTGGGGCGGGCCGGCGCGACCGCGATGACGGTTTGAGACGAGGCGCGCGGCGGCGCAGCCGGCCGCGCGCCTCCGAGACAGGAGGCGCAGCCCCATGACGCAGTTCGACGGCCCGCGCGTGACGACCCCACCCCCGGGCCCGGAGAGCGCCCGTCTGTTCAAGCGCGCGGAGGAGATCATGCTCGGCGTCTCGCTCATCGGGGCCTGGCCGCCGAGCCACTTCGTCTCGCGCTACCGCGACGGCTGGTTCCTCGAGGACGTCGACGGCAACCGCTACATCGACTGGCTCGCCGGCTGGGCCTCGTCGCCGCTCGGCGGAGGCAACCCCGAGCTCGTCGAGGCCGCCCACACGGCCCTCAAGGAGTACGGCACCGAGTGCCTGTCCTCGCTGACGGTCTGGCACCAGCACGAGCTCGCCGAGAAGCTCGTCGAGATCGCCCCCAAGCCTCTCAGCAAGGTCGTCTACGACACCACCGGCAGCGAGGTGGTCGAGAACGCGGTGCGCATCATGCGCGAGGCCGCCGGCCCCGGCCGCCCCTTCGTGATCACCTTCCTGGGCAGCTTCCACGGCGGCAACTACGGCACCGGCGCCATGGGCCCGCACAACGCCCACTACAACCACGCCATCGAGCCGTTCATGAGCGGCTGGATCAACGTCCCCTTCCCCACCTGCTACCGCTGCCCGTTCCGCCTCGACTACCCGGCCTGCGACATCGCCTGCCTCGGCTACATCGAGGAGATGATCCTGCGCTACAAGGCGACGCCGGACAGCATCGCCGGCGTCGCCGTCGAGCTCATCCAGGGCGAGAACGGCATCCAGATCCCGCCGCCGGAGTGGCCGAAGCGGCTCTACGACCTCTGCCAGAAGTACGGCTGGATCCTCTACAACGACGAGGTCCAGGAGGGCATGGGCCGTTGCGGCGAGTGGTTCCTGATCGACGCCTACCCGGGCGTCGAGTCCGAGCTGCTCTCGCTCGGCAAGGGCACGTCCGGCGGCCTCATCCCGATCTGCTACACCCTGGGCTCGGACCGCATGAGCGAGCCGGCCGGCAACCTCTACACGGGCGGCACCTTCGCGGGATCCCCGGTGGGCTGCGCCGTCGGCATCAAGATGATCGAGATCATGAAGCGCGACAAGGTGCTCGACAACGTCAAGGAGATCGAGCGCATCGCCAAGGCCAGGTTCGGCGCCATGAAGGAGAAGTACGAGGTCGTCGGCGACGTGCGCGTCAAGGGCTGCTACCAGTGCGTCGAGTTCGTCGAGGACAAGGACTCGAAGACGCCGGCGCACGACATCACGCGCGAGGTCGTGTACGCGATGGAGCGCCGCGGCGTCATACCGATCTACGAGCCGGCGTTCAACTGGTTCCGGCCGACGCCGGCCCTCAACATGCCGCCCGAGCTCTTCTCCCTGGGCTGCGACCTGGTCGAAGAGTCGGTCGCCGAGGTCTCGAAGACAGTACGGCAAAGGAGTGAAGTAGATGGGCAACGGAGAGCTGCCGTTCGCGGGCATCGCGACCTTTCTGAAGGCGCCGCACGTCGAGGCGCCGACGCGCGCCGACGGCGAGATCGCCGTGCTCGGCATCCCCTTCGACGAGGCGACGACGTCGCGCAGCGGCGCGCGCTTCGGGCCGCGCGGCATCCGCGACGTCTCGACCTTCTGGGCGTACCGCGAAGGTACCGCTGCCCTATCTCGACGTCGAGCTCGGCGAGGGCAAGGCGCGGCGAGATCCTCGCCGCCGTCGGTTCGTCGACGCCGGCGACGTCGTGCTGGGGCCGACGCAGTCGCCGGACGACCGCCACGCCGCCGTCGTCGCCCGCCTGCGGCCCATCATCGAGGCCGGCCTCTTCCCCGTCGTGCTCGGCGGCGACCACTCGGTCACCCTGCCCTGCCTGATGGCCGTGCACGGCCGCGCGCGGAGGCAAGCCGGTCCAGCTCGTCCACTTCGACACCCACACCGACTACTGGGACGAGGAGGCCGGCCAGCGCTTCACGCACGGCAGCCCGATGATCCGCGCCGACGAGCAGGGGCTGGTCAGCGCGATCACGCAGTACGGCATCCGCGGTCTGTACGGCAAGGACATGCACTTCGACCTCATGCGAAGCCGCGGGGCGCACATCTTCTGGTGCGACGAGGCCAAGCGGATGTCGCCGGAGGAGCTCGTCGCCCATCTCGAGCCGGGCGCCGACACCTACGTCACGTTCGACATCGACGCGCTCGACCCGGCGATCGCCCCGGCCACCGGCACGCCCGAGCCGGGCGGCTTCACCTACTACGAGGCCAAGGCGATCCTGCGCGCCGTCTGCGCGCGGGTGAACGTCATCGCCATGGACATGGTCGAGGTGGCGCCGCCCTACGACGGGCCCGGCCAGCTCACGGCGCTGCACGCCGCGCGGCTGATCATCGACACGGTCGGGGCGGTCTTCCAGAAGCGGGCGCAGGGCGCGGCGTGAGCGCAGAGACGGACGACGGAAGGGGCGGCGGGGACCACCGCTTCGGCGCCCCGCTCCAGCTCGCCGGGGCATGGGCGGTCGCCGGCGCCTTGATCGGCGCCGTCGTCGGCTTGGTCGCCGGCGAAGTGACCTGGGGTGCCCTGATCGGGTTCGCCGCTGGGCGCCATCTTCGGCACCCTGAGGGACTCGCGCCGGATCTTCCGCCGCTAGCCAGGCGCCAGGCGGCGGCGAGCGCTCGCCTTGACTCAGCGGCCGAGCTTGGCCGCCAGCGCGGCGATGAACGCCGGCGTCGTGCCGCAGCAGCCGCCGACGATGCCGGCGCCGTGGCCGGGGAACCCGGCCACCAGGCCGGCGAAATGCTCGGCGGTCTCGTCGTACACGGTCGCGCCGTCCTCGAGCCGCGGCTGCCCGGCGTTGGGCTGCGCGACCACGGGCCTGCCCGAGACCTCGCGCAGCTCGTCGACGAGCTCGCCCATGTCGGCGGCGGTGATCTCGCAGTTGCAGCCGACCATCGTCGCCCCGGCGCCGAGCAGGGCGTCGGCCGCCGTCTGCGGGTCGACCCCCATCATCGTCCGGTAGCCGCGCGGCGACGGCTTGTAGGCGAGCGAGACCATGAGCGGCAGGTCGGGCGCCGCGCGGCCGCACGCCTTCGACGGCGAGCCGCGCCTCGGCCAGGTCGAACATCGTCTCGACGTGGATGAGGTCGACGCCGCCGGCGACGAGCGCCGCCGCCTGCTCGGCGAACCCGTCGCGCAGCTCGTCCGGGTCGGTGTCGCCCATCGGCGCGACGAAGTGCCCCGTGGGGCCGATGTCGCCGGCGACGAGGCGGCCGGGGTAACTCGCGGTCGCGGAGCGCGACCGCGAGGCGCGCGGCCGCCTCGTTGAGCTCGGCGCGCGCGATCGCCGGCGCCGTAGGCGGCGAGCTTCAGGCGCGAGCCGCCGAAGGTGTTGGTCTGCGACGATGTCCGACCCTGCCGCGTAGTAGGCGGCGTGGATCGCCGGCGACGTCGTCGGGCCGGGTGGCGTTCCACTCCTCCGGCGGCCCGCCCGGCTCGAAGCCGCGGCGGATGAGCTCGGTGCCCATGGCGCCGTCGAGCAGCAGCGTACGGTCCTTGACTGCGGCGAGCAGGTCCATGGGCGCCTCCTGGTCTGTCGGACGCTGCGGCGAAGGCGGGGCCACCCCGCCGCCCGGGATCGACAGGATCGATTGTAGCAGCGCCGGGGCGCCGGCCGGCCGTCAGCCGGCGGCGGCGTCGCGCGCCAGCCGCTCAGCCTGCCGATGCGGGACGCCGAGGCACACCTGCAGGGCGGCGGCGGTGTCGTGCTTGGAGAGCCCGCGCGCGAGCAGCGCCGCGGCGGCCGCGCCGGCCTGCGCGGCGGCGGTCGACGCCTCGTCCTGCGCCGCGCCGAGGTCGATCACCAGGGTGATCTCCCCGCGCACGGCGCCGGCCAGCGGCGTCGCGTCCGGGCCGCTCACCGGATAGCGCGCGCTCAGCTCGAGCAGGGTGCCGCGGACGACCTCCTCGTGCAGCTTCGTCAGCTCGCGGCACACCGCGCGCCCGCAGGTCGGGGGCGTGCGCGGCGAGCACGGCGAGACTGCCCGGCAGCCGCTGGCCTGTGTCGAACGCGACCAGGAGGCCGCCGACGGGGCGCCACCCCGCGAGCGCGGCCTCGAGCTCGCGTGCGCGCCGCGGGAGATAGCCGACGAAGCGGAAGCCCTCGCCGTCGAGCCCCGCGGCGACCAGTGCGGTGAGCACGGCGGACGGCCCCGGCAGGACCGTGACCTCGAGGCCCTCGGCGATCGCCCGCGTCACCAGACGCATGCCCGGGTCCTGCACGCCCGGCATACCTGCGTCGCTGACCAGGGCGATGTCGCGGCCCTCGCGCAGGTGCGCGAGCACCTCCTCGGTCTTCTGGGCCTCGTTGTGCCTGAAGAGACTCGTGAGCGGGACGTGGAGGCCGAGATGGCTGAGGAGCTTGCGGGTGTGCCTCGTGTCCTCGGCGGCGATGAGCTCGACGCGGCCGAGCGCGTCGGCGACGCGCGGCGTCAAGTCGCCCAGGTTGCCGATGGGTGTGGCGCAGACGTACAGCATCTAGAGGCCCCTCTCGATGAAGACGACGTCGTAGGCGCGACCGTCGATGACCGCCTGGCCGCGCGCCACGCCGGCGACGCTGAAGCCCAGCGCCAGGTGAAAGGCGAGCGAGTCGACGTTGTCGGCGCGCACGTCGGTGAACACCTTGGTGAAGCCGCGCTCGCGGGCGAGCGCGGCCGTGCGCTCCCACAGGGCGCGCCCGAGCCCGTGCCGGCGCCACGCGGCGTCCACCCACGTGCCCATCTCGGCGACGTGGTCGTGGGCCGGCATGCCGTCGGCGTAGGGAACGAACACCTGCGCCGCGACGAGCGCCGTCGCGGCGTGAGCGCCGCCTTCCGCGCTCGCCATCTCGCGGCCCTCGGGCGCCTCGGCGACGTGAAAGCCGGCCCGCGCCGGCAGCGCGGCGAGATAGGCGCGCTCCTGCTCCTCCGAGAACGCAGCCCGTGAGCAGCACCGGGGCGCCCTCGGCGATCACCGCGTTGATGAGCCGCGCCATGCCCGGCGCGTCGTCGAGGGTGCCGGGCCGGATGCGGGGCGCCGAGCTCACGCGCCCTCCGCGCGCCGCCTCAGCTCCGGCGCCTCCTCACGCGGCCGACGCGCCACGACCATGATCTCGTACTCGTCGAGGTCGACCGGACGCCGGCCCCAGTTCCCCGCCGTCCCACCCCAGACGTGCTCGACGGCGAAGCCGGCGTGGCGCAGCAGCAGGGCCAGCTCGGTGGGCACGTAGCCGCGTTCGCGGACGAGGACGACGTGCGGCCCGTCCGGCGCCCTCCCACTCCATCTCGTAGGACTCGGTGACGCGTCATCGGATCGTAGCCGCCAGCCGCGACCTGCTCGGGCGTCGCCTTGCGGATGAGCCGCATCGCGTTGCTCGCGGTGAGCACGAACGGCGCGCCCGGGCGCCAATGCGTCGCGGACGTTGGCGAGGATGGCGAGGTCGTGCTCCACCGGGTCGTCGTACCCGATGAGCGTGAAGGCGCCCTCGCACAGACAGATGGCGGCGTCGAAGTCCCGGGGAGGCTGAACGCGGTCGCGTCGGCCTGGAGCAGCTCGACGATCGACGCCGGCCGCCTCGGCCGCGGCGCGCGCCTGCGCGAGCATGCCGGCGGAGATGTCGAGGCCGGTCATGCGGTAGCCCCGAGCGGCGAGCGCGACGCTGTGTCGGCCGGTGCCACAGCCCACGTCCAGGATCCGCGCCCCCGACGGCAGACCCAGCAGATCGACCAGGAACGCGACCTCGGCCGCCGTGCCCTTCGTGAACACCTCGTCCTCGTACTGCGGCGCGTAGCCGTCGAAGAACCGCTGCCACACGTTGTCGCCCACGCGACCCTCCGTCGCGGCGCCGGACCGGCGCCGGCTGCGCCGGCGCTCGACGCACGGACGCGCGCGCAGCGCCGGATTCTCTCACGAGCCCAGCGACGCGCGGCCGGAATACACTAGCGGCCATGGAGGCCGCCTCCCCTCCCCGCGGACGCATCGTCCTCGGCGACAACCTCGACGTGCTGCGCGCGCTGCCCGACGGCCTCGCGCGCCTCGTCTACGTCGACCCGCCGTTCAACACGGGCGGCGAGCAGCGCCGCACGCGGCTGCGCACGGTGCGCGACGACGACGGCGACCGCACGGGCTTCAAGGGCGCGCGCTACCGCACGGAGGTGCTCGGCAGCAGCGCCTGGCGGGACGCCTACGACGACTACCTCGGCTTTCTCGCGCCGCGCCTCGACGAGGCGCGGCGCGTCCTCGCCGCCGACGGCTCGCTCTTCTTCCACATCGACCCGCGCGAGGCGCACTACTGCAAGGTCCTGCTCGACGAGCTCTTCGGCCGGCGCTCGTTCGTCAACGAGATCGTCTGGGCCTACGACTACGGCGGGCGCTCGAAGAAGCGCTGGCCGGCCAAGCACGACACCATCTTCTGGTACGCGCGGGACCCCAAGCGCTACGTGTTCCGCTACGACGAGATCGACCGCGTCCCGTACATGGCGCCGGGACTCGTGGGGCCGCAGAAGGCGGCAAGCGGCAAGACGCCGACCGACGTCTGGTGGAACACGATCGTCAGCCCGACGGGCCGCGAGAAGACCGGCTACCCGACGCAGAAGCCGCTGCGCATCGTCGAGCGCATCGTGCGCGTGCACTCCGAACCCGGCGACCTGGTGCTCGACTTCTTCGCCGGCAGCGGGACGACGGGCGAGGCGGCGGCGCGGCTCGGGCGACGGTACCTGCTGGTCGACAGCAACCCCGAGGCGGTCCGCGTCATGGCCCGGCGCCTGGCATGGGATGCGCCCGAGCTCGTCGGCTGCGAGGGGCTCGGGCTCTAGTCACGAGGGCGGCGTCACCGTGAACGGCGGCACAGCGTCCCCGGGACGCGACGAGGCCGGCCCGAAGGGCCGGCCTCGCAAGGTCTACGAGTCTGTGAGGACGGTCAGTCGCCGGGGACGATCGCGTCGCTCGGGCACGACTCGACGCAAGTCGCGCAGTCGTCGCACAGCTCCGGGTCGATGACGTAGATGTCGTCGCCCTCGGAGATGGCGTCGTTGGGGCACTCGTCCACGCACGCGCCGCAGGCGAGGCATTCCTCGGTGATCTTGTGGGCCATATGGAGTCTCCTGTGACGTACCGTTGGCGCGGTGCAAACAGGCCGCGCGGGGCTTCGGGGCCATTTACGCTCAGCCACGCAGCGAAGTCAAGACGACAGGCTGGGCGCGCGGGGCAGCGGCACCTCGCCCGGATGTCCAAGTGCGGCCGCCGCCTCAGAACAGCTCGGTGAGGGCGAGCGCCGCGGCGCCGACGAGGCCGGCGTCGTTGCCGAAGCGCGCCGCGACGACGCGCACCTCGTCGCGTTGCGGGCGCAGCGCGCGCGCGGCGAGCACGCGACGCGCCGGCGCGAGCAGCAGCTCGCCGGCCGCCGCGGCGCCGCCGCCGATCACGACGAGCTCGGGATTGAAGACGTTCACCAGGGTGACGAGACCGGCGCCGAGGTACTCGCCGATGCGCGCGACGACGGCGACGGCGTCGGGGTCACCGTCCAGCGCGAGACGGGAGAGCAGAGGTCCGTCGACGGTCTCGCCGGCGGCGAGGGCGCGGCCCAGGGCCGAGGACGGCTTCGCCTGCGCCTCGGCCAGGGCCGCCGCGCCCATCGCCGTGCCCGACACGTACGCCTCGAGGCACCCGCGGTTCGGGCAGCGGGCGGGGCACGGGGGCCCGTCTACGTCCACCATGACGTGGCCGAGCTCGCCCGCCGCGCCGCTGGCGCCCCGATATGGCCTGCCGCCGGCGATGATGCCGCCCCCCACCCCGGTGCCCAGCGTCAACATGAGCATCTCGCTTGTGCCGGCGCCGGCGCCGAAGACGTGCTCGCCCACGGTCGCCACGGTAGCGTCGTTGTCGATGACGACGGGCAGTCCGAAGCGCGCCTCGAGCACGGCGCGGAGAGGGACATCACGCAGCGGCAGATTGACCGACTCGACGACGCGCCCGGCGGCGAAGTCGACCATCGAGGCCGTGCCGACCCCGATGCCTTCGACGCGCCCGGCGCCGTCCGCGCCGGGCCCGCCAGCATCGGCCTCCTCAGCGGCGAGCAGGCCGGCGATGCTGTCGACGAGCGCGGCGAGGCAGGCGTCGGACGACGCGGTCACCGTTGGGCCGACGACCTGACGGACCACCTTCGGCGAGCGCACCTCGCCGCCCTCGCGGCAGCCGCGCGCGCATCACCGCCGCCGCGGTCTTCGTGCCGCCGACGTCGACGGCGATCAGCGTGTGCTCTGTCATCGTCGGGAGCCCTCCTTCGTGACCCGTTGTACAATACCAGCAGAGGATTCGCCCACCCCGGGGCGTAGCTAGGCAGCGACTCCGCCCCACCCCCTGCGACCACTGACCGTGGCCACGCGCGCGGCCAGGGGGAGCACGCCGGCAGGCAGCTCTCTGCAGCAGGGGTGACGAGAGACGATGATGAGCGCCGACGACGACAGCGACAGCAAGCCGTACGACAAGGTCTACCGCGGTGGCGGCGGCCGGCGGCGTTCCGTCGACGACGAGCTCGCCGGCCTGCGCCCGCCGCGGGGCGGCGAGCCGAGGCCGGCCGCCCAGCCCGCGCCGCAGGCAGGCGCGGCCCGGCGGGCGGCCGCAAGGCGACCCGCCCGGACCGGGCGCCGAGCGCGCCGCGGGCGGCGGCCCGCGGCCCTACCGGCGCTACGAGGCCGGCGGCGCGGCGGGCGGCGGCAGCGACGGGCGGCGACAGGACGGCAGGCCGCGCGGCGGCGCCGGCGCGCGGCGCCGCCCGGCCGGGCAGGCGCCGCCGCTTCCGCTGGTGGCACGTCCCTCTCGCCCTGCTCACGCTCCTGATCGTCGCGGGCGTCGTCGTCACCGTCATCGCGTACCCCAAGTACAAGCGCTTCGACCGCGCCGTCGACCGCAGCAACCGCCGGCTCGGCCCCGAGGCGCGTGCCGCGCTCACCCCCGATGACGGCATGCTGCTGCGCAACCCGACGACGGTGCTCCTTCTCGGCACCGACAGCGTGAACGGCGAGCCGGCGCGGTCCGACACGATCATGCTGATGCGCTTCGACCCGCGTTCGCACACGGTCAACCAGCTCTCCATCCCACGCGACACGCGGGTCGAGGTCCCCGGCCGCGGCGCCATGAAGCTCAACGAGGCGATGTTCTGGGGCGGGCCGGCGCTCGCCATCGAGACCATCGAGCGCTACGTCGGCATCCCCATCAACCACGTCATGGTCGTGGACTTCCGCGGGTTCTGGAGAGTCGTGGACGTCATCGGGGGCGTCGACTTCTACGTCCCCGAGACGATCAGCACATCGCCACCTGCGGGCGGAAAGGTCGTCACGTTCAAGAAGGGCTGGCACCACTTCGACAGCCAGGACGCCAACCGGTACGTGCGCATCCGGTACGCCGACAATGACTTCAAGCGGGCCGAGCGCCAGCAGCTGTTCGTGCGCGCCATTCAGAAGAAGATCGCCCGGCCGTCGATGATCACGGAGCTGCCCGTGGTCGGCCGCAGGCTCATGAAGGGCATCGACACCGACCTCACGACCACGCAGCTGCTCGCGCTCGGCTGGGTGAAGTGGCGCGCCGACGACGACAAGAGCAGGCACTGGGTGCTGGCCGGCCAGCCCGCCTACGTCGGCGGCATCGCCTACGTCCTGCCGCCGAGCGACGCGAAGAAGCGCAAGGTGATCGAGCGCTTTCTCGGCGGCTGATCAGTACGCCACGGACACGAGCGCCAGCCCGCGCGCCGGCGCCGTGCGCCCCATCGCCGCCCGCCGCCCCCCGGCGAGACCTTCCCTGAGCCCATCCAGCGTGAGGCGCCCCTGCGCCACGTCGACCATCGAGCCGACGGCGACGCGCACCATCATGTGCAGGAAGCTGCCGGCGGTGATCTCGAAGACCAACTCGGGACCGGCGTCCGCGGGGCGCCAGCCGGCCGCGCGCACCTCGCGCACGCAGTGGTGATAGAGGTGCGCCGACGGTGTGAGGGCGGCGAAGTCGCGCTCGCCGACGAGCGTCGCCGCCGCCTCGTTGAGAAGCTCGAGATCCACCGGGCCGTGCAGGTCCCATACGAAGGCGCGCTCGTGCACCGGCCGGCCCGGCGACAGCCAGAGCCGGTAGCGGTAGGTGCGCGAACGAGCCGCGCGCGCGTCGAAGCCCTCCGTGGCCAGCGTCACCTGGCTCACGGCGACGTCCGGCGGCAGAAGGGCGTTCAGCGCCAGCCGCAGGCGCGCCGGCTGCACGTCGGCGCGCGTCGTCGCGAACGACGCGACCTGCGCGAGGGCGTGCACGCCCGCGTCCGTACGGCCGGCGACGCGCAGCCGCACGGGCTCGCGCAGGACGGTCGCGAGCGCCTCCTCGAGCACGCCTTCGACGGTCCGCAGGCCGGGCTGCCGCGCCCAGCCTTTGAACCGCGTGCCCTCGTAGGCGAGGTCGAGGCGGAACGTCGCGCGATCTGCACCCCGGGCCATCAGATCACCGCGGCCACGACGATGGTCGCCGCCGTCAGCGCGAGGAGCGCGGCGTCGGCCGGACGGGCGCGCAGCGGATGCAGGCGGGTGCGCGCCACGCCCGGCGTGTAGCACCGCGCCTCCATGGCCAGGGCGAGCTCGTCGGCGCGGCGGAAACTGACGACGAAGAGCGGCACCATCACCGGCACGAGGGCGCGAGCGCGGCGCAGCGGCCCTCCGCTCGAGAAGTCCGCCCCGCGGGCGCGCTGGGCGCGCATGATGGTGTCGAGCTCGACGAGCAGCGTCGGGATGAAACGCAGGGCGATCGTCACCATGAGCGCCAGCTCGTCGCTCGGCACGCGAAGCTTGCGCAGAGGACGTCCCAGCCAGGCGAGCGCGTCCGTCAAGGCGACCGGCGCCGTGGTCAGAGTGAGGACCGACCCGATCAGGATGAGGACGACGAGCCTGATGCTGAGAAAGCTCGCCAGGCGCAGCCCCTCACGGGACAGCTCGAACGGGCCGAAGGTGAAGAAGGGCTCGCCCGGGGCGAAGAGGACCTGCGCGACGAACGTGAGGCCGATGAGCCAGAGGACGGGACGCAGGCCGCGCCAGAGCCAGCCGAGGGGGACCTGACTCAGGGCGAAGGCGAGAGCGGCAGCCGCCGCGTACACGGCGAGCGCGGCGAAGGAGTCGCGCGTGAACAGCGCCACGGCGAGTGCGGTCACGGCGACGAACTTCGCCCGCGGGTCGGCGCGGTGCAGCGGCGAGTCGCCGGGGTAGTACTGCGTCATCGCCGCCCTCATGCGGCCGCTCCGGACGTCCGGGCGCTCACGCGAGCGCCTCCGCCGCCTGCGCCGCGGTGCGCGGCGCCTCGGCCGCGTCGCGGCCCAGACGCCGCCACAGCTCGACGAGCAGCGGCGCTCGCACCGCTCCGCCTCCCGCGGCAGCGCCCCGAGCGGAGACCCACGGACCCGCCGAGACGACGCGCCCGCCGGCGAGCACGACGGCTTCGTCGCACAGGCTCCAGGCGGCGTCGACGTCGTGCGTCGCGAGCACCACGGTCGTCCCCCGTTCGGCGAGCCGCGAGAGCACCGCGGCGAGGTCGCGACGCGAGGCAGGATCGAGGCTGACGAAGGGCTCGTCGAGCAGCAGGGCCCGGGGCTGCATCGCCAGCACCCCGGCGAGCGCGAGGCGGCGCTGCTCGCCGCCCGAGAGCGAGTAGGGATGCCGCTCGCCGAACTCGGCGCGCGGCAGCCCGACCAGCTCGAGGGCGGCGTCGACCGCCGCCTCGACGACGTCCGTCGGCCCAGCCCAACTGCCGCGGGCCGAAGGCCACGTCCTGCGCGGCGCTCGCGGCGAAGAGCTGCAGCTCGGGCGTCTGAAAGACGAGGCCCACCTCGCGCTGCAGTCTCGACGCCTCGGGGTCGCGTCGTTCGACGCCGTCCAGCAGGACGCGACCCTGCGCGGGCTCGAGCAGTCCGCGCAGGACCTGCAGGAGCGTCGACTTGCCCGACCCCGACGGGCCGAGCAGGGCCACGGACGCCCCCGCGTCGAAGCTGAAGCTGACCGCCTCGAGGGCCGGCACCGGCCTTCCGCCCTCGTCGTAGGCGAACGTCACGTCTTCGCAGCGCAGGCTCATGCCGGCCGGCTCCTGTGCGCCGCTCGGCGCAGACGCGCGTTCCGCGGGCGCGGCGGCGCGGCTCTCCCGCCCGGCGACTGCCGACACCGCGGCCGACGGCGTTGCGGAGGGGCAGGGCGGTACCCGTGCGCGTCCCCGCTGGCCGACGCGGCTCCGCCCTCGTCGCCTTCGCGCCGGCTCGCCGGCTCCTCGTCCTCGCCGATGCCGAGCCACAACTGCTCGCCCTCCGCCGCGCCGCCGGCCTCGTACTCAGCGACCAGCTCGTCGAGAGTGAGCGGCAGGCGACGGAGCGCTCGCCCGCGCGCCGCGAGGGCGAGCGCCACCTCGCCCGCCAGCGGCGCTCCCAGTCGCAGCCGGCGGATCAGGTCGCGGCGCGCGAAGAGTCCCTCGCAGCGACCGTCGAACTCCACGCTGCCGCGCTCCAGAGCGACCACGCGGTCGGCGATGCCGACCTCGTCCATCTCCTGGGTGACGATGACGACCGTGAGGCCGGCGGCCCGCAGGCGACGCACGGCGTCGAGGACCTCGTCACGGCCCCCGGAGTCGAGCATCGCCGTCGGTTCGTCGAGCACCAGCACGCGGCGCGGGATCGCGAGCACCCCCGCGAGCGCCGTGCGCTGCTTCTGGCCGCCCGAGAGCAGATGCGGCTCGCGGCGGCGCAGCCCCTCGAGGCCGAACCAGGCGATCATCTCGGCGACGCGCTCGCGGATCGCTTCCGGCGGCCAGGCGAGGTTCTCGAGGCCGAAGGCGACGTCCTCCTCGACGTGCTCGGCGACGAGCTGGTTCTCGGGGTCCTGGAAGAGCACCCCGACCTCGCGCCGCGCCGCCTGGCGGCCGGCGGCGCTCAGGAGGTCGCAACCGCAGGCCACGGCCTGGCGCCCGGCGGACGGCCGCGCCAGGCCGCCGAGCAGGCGCGCCAGGGTCGACTTGCCGGAACCGTTCGGCCCGACCACGGCGATCGTCTCGCCCTCGCCGACGGTCAGGTCGAGCCCGGCCAGCGCGTCGCGGTCCGCGCCGGGGTAGCGGAAGCGCAGCTTCTCGAGGGTGACGATGGGGGCGCTCATCTCGCGGGAAGCTTATCCCACGCCCCCGCGCGGAGACGGCGCGGACGCCGTGAGGCCCGCAACAGCGTGAGGGGGCGGCGGCCCTCCGGCCGCCGCCCCCTCACGTACGCAGAGCGGCGCTGGCGCCGCTACACGAGCTCGAGGTAGACCTGCTCGGCGCCGTCGCCCTGACGGGGGCCGAGCTTCACGATGCGCGTGTAGCCGCCGTTGCGCGCCGCATAGCGCGGCGCGACGTCGCTGAACAGCTTGTAGACGATCTTCTTGTTGCGCAGCAGCGAGACCGCCTGGCGGCGCGCGTGAAGGTCGTTGCGCTTGCCCAGGGTGATCGCCTGCTCGACGACGCCGCGCACCTCTTTGGCGCGCGCCTCGCCGGTCTTGATCTTCTCGTGCTCGAGCAGCTGGCAGGCCAAGCCCGAGAGCAGGCAGTGGCGCTGGTCGGGCGGCATGTTGAACTTGCGACCCGAACGCTGGTGACGCATTACTCCTCACCCCGCAGAGACAGCCCCCGCGCGGCGAGCTTGTCGTTGACCTCGTCGATGCTCTTCTTGCCGAAGTTGGGGATGTTGAGCAGCTCGGCCTCGGTCTTGGAGACGAGGTCGCCGACCGTCTGGATGCCCTCGCGCTTGAGGCAGTTGTAGGAGCGCACGCCGAGCTCGAGGTCCTCGATCAGCACCTCGTCCATGCCGCCCGGCGCGGGCATGACGCCGACGCTGTCGAGCATGTAGTCCTCCGGCGTCCGCGTGCGGTCCGGGTCGGTGAACATCGAGAGCCTGTCGACCAGGAGCTCGGCCGCCTGCCGCAGGGCCTCGTCGGGGTTGAGGGCGCCGTTGGTGGTGACGTCGAGGATGAGCTTGTCGTAGTCGGTGCGCTGCCCGACGCGAGCGCTCTCGACGTGATAGGCGACGCGCTTGATGGGGCTGAAGATGGAGTCGATCGGGATGTCGCCGATCACCATGTCGGGCGCCTTGTTGCCGTCGGCGGCGACGTAGCCGGTGCCGCGGCGGATCGTCAGCGTCATCTCGAGCGCGCCGCCCTCGGACAGGGTCGCGATCTGGTGGTCCGGGTTGAGGATCTCGAGCTCGGCCGGGATGTCGATGTCGGCGGCGACGACCTTGCCCGGCTTGTCCTTGAAGAGCCGCACCTGGACCTCGTCGATCTCGCCGTGAAGACGGCAGACGAGGCCCTTGAGGTTGAGGATGATGTCGGTGACGTCCTCCTTGACCCCCTTGACGGTGGTGAACTCGTGGGCCACCCCTTCGATCTTCACCGAGCTCACGGCGGCACCCTCGAGCGACGAGAGAAGGACCCGGCGCAGCGCGTTGCCGAACGTGTGCCCGAAGCCGCGGTCGAGGGGTTCGACCTCGAAGCGCGCCCGGTTGTTGGCGAGCTGCTCGCGCGTGATGTTGGGCATCTGGAACTGAAGCAACGGGCCTCCTGTCAGGTCGTCGTCGCCTGTGTGTCGCGTTGGCAGGCTACTTGGAGTACAGCTCGATGATGAGCTGCTCCTGAACGGGCGTGTCGATCTCGTCGCGCTCGGGAGCGCGCAGGACCTTGCCGGTCAGGTTGTCGTGGTCCGCCAGCAGCCAGGGAGCGACCGACGAAGTGAGGTCGGTCGCAGCGCGGACCGCCTCGATGGCTTTGCTGTTGGCCCGCAGCGACACGACGTCGTCGGGCTTCACCTGGTAGGACGGGATGTCGACCTTCTTGCCGTTCACCAGGAAGTGGGCGTGGCGCACGAGCTGGCGCGCCTGACGGCGCGAGGCGCCGAAGCCCAGACGATAGACGACGTTGTCCAGCCTCATCTCGAGGAGACGCAGCAGGTTCTCACCCGTGATGCCCTGCTTGCGGCTGGCCGCCACGTAGTACTGATGGAACTGCTTCTCGAGCAGCTGGTAGTAGCGGCGCGTCTTCTGCTTCTCGCGCAACTGCAGCAGGTACTCGGACTGCTTGATGCGGCCGCGGCCGTGCTCGCCGGGCGCGTAGGAGCGCCGCTCGACGGCGCACTTGTCGGTGAGGCAGCGCTCGCCCTTGAGAAAGAGCTTCTCGCTCTCGCGGCGGCACTGCTTGCACTGTGGTGACGTGTCTTTGGCCACGACTCGACCTTCCTAGACCCGGCGCCGCTTGCGCGGCCGACAGCCGTTGTGCGGGATCGGGGTGACGTCCTTGACGCCGAGGATCTCGAGGCCGGCGGCCTGCAGAGAACGGACGGCTGTCTCGCGACCAGAGCCCGGGCCGCGGACGAAGACCTCGACCTTCTGAAGGCCGTGTTCCATGCCCTTCTTGGCGCACGACTCGGCGGTGACCTGTGCGGCGAAGGGCGTGCTCTTGCGCGAGCCCTTGAACCCCACCGACCCGGCGCTCTCCCACGCGATGACGTTGCCCTCCTTGTCGGTGAGCGTCACCAGGGTGTTGTTGAACGACGTCTTGATATGCGCCTGGCCGATGGCGATGTTCTTGCGGACCTTGCGGCGCTGGCGTCCCTTGGCTCTCTGTGGCTTGGCCACTCGCTACTCCTTGAGCTGCTTGTCGCGGTCGCCGGTCATGTTGCCTTCTTGCGCCGCGCGCCGACCGTCTTCTTGGGTCCCTTGCGCGTACGTGCGTTGGTCTTGGTGCGCTGGCCGTCCACCGGCATGCCGCGCCGGTGGCGGATGCCCCGGTAGCAGCCGATGTCCATGAGGCGCTTGATGTTCTGCGAGCGCTCGCGGCGCAGGTCGCCCTCGACCTCGACCTCACGGTCGATGGCCTCGCGGAGGCGGAGGATCTCCTCCTCGGTGAGGTCACGGACCTTGGTGTCGGCGTCGATGCCGACGAGGGACAGGACCTTGTTCGAGGTCGACCGGCCGATCCCGTAGATGTAGGTGAGACCGATCTCGACCCGCTTCTGCGGCGGGATGTTGACGCCCGCGATACGTGCCATGGACCTACCCCTGCCTCTGCCGATGCCGCGGGTTCGAGCAGATCACCTGCACGGTGCCGTGCCGGCGGATGACCTTGCACTTCTCGCACATCGCCTTGACTGATGCTCTGACCTTCATGGATACCCTCGCTGACGCGCAACGACGGCCGCCGCGCTCACCTGCTCGGGCGACCGGCGGCCGCTCTACTTGAACCGATACGTGATGCGACCGCGTGTCAGGTCGTACGGTGAAAGCTCGACCTTGACGCGATCGCCAGGCAGGATGCGGATATAGTTCATGCGCATCTTGCCCGAGATGTGGGCGAGGACCTCGTGGTTGTTGTCCAGAAGGACCCGGAACATGGTGTTCGGGAGAGCCTCGCCGACTTCGCCTTCGATCTCTATCGCTTCTTCTTTGTTCGCCATACTCCCTAGCTTGCGGCTCTCGGGACAGCGGCCCGATATATTACCACAAATGGTCTGCCTCAGTCGAGGCAAGTCCTCCGCGGCCTACAGGCGCTCCGACGGTCTCCTCGTGAGCACGCTCGGACCACGCTTCGTCACGGCTACGGTGTGCTCGAAATGGGCCGAGAGCGAGCCGTCGCTCGTGTGGATGCTCCAGCCGTCGTCGGCGACGTACACCTCGTGGCCGCCGGCGTTGACCATCGGCTCGATGGCGAACACCATCCCCTCCTCGAGTCGCGGGCCGCGACCCGGGTCGCCGAAGTTGGGGATCTGCGGGTCCTCGTGCATCGTCCTCCCCACGCCGTGCCCGACGAGCGAGCGCACGACGCTGAACCCGGCCGCCTCGACGACCTCCTGGATGGCGTGCGACACGTCGCCGAGCCGGCGCCCGGGGCGACACTCGGTGAGCCCGCCTCGAGCGACTCGCGCGTCACGTCCATCAGGCGCCGCGTCTCGGCGCTCGACCGTGCCGATAGGCAACGAGATGGCCGAGTCGGCGACGTAGCCGTCGAGCGTCACGCCGACGTCGAGGCTGAGCAGGTCGCCCTCAGCCGCCAGGTACTTGCCCGGGATGCCGTGCACGACCATGTCGTTGGGCGACGCGCAGATGGAGTCGGGAAAGCCGCGATAGCCGAGAAAGGTGGGCGCGCCGCCGCGATCGCGGATGAAGCGCTCGGCGAGCCGGTCGAGCTCGGCCGTGGTCACCCCCGGCCGGGCGGCGCCGGCGAGCAGCTCGAGCACTCGGCGAGCACGCGCCCCGCGGCGGCGATGCGCGCGACCTCCGCGGCGGACTTGCGGACGATCACGGCTTCACGCGCCGCCGAGGATCTCGGCGACCTGCTCGAACACGTCGTCGGGCAGCCTGCCGCCCCCGTGCGCCTCGCCGAGCACGCCCCGCTCGGCGTAGTAGCTCACGAGCGGCGCGGTCTGGCGGCGGTACACGGCGAGGCGATTGCGCACCGTCTCCTCGTTGTCGTCGGCGCGCTGCAGGAGCGCCGCGCCGCAGACGTCGCACACGCCCTCGACGCGCGGCGGGTCGAAGATGACGTTGTAGAGCTTGCCGCACCCGGCGCACGAGCGGCGCCCCGAGATGCGCTGGACCAGCTCGTCCTCGGGGACGTCGATCAGCACGGCGTGACTGACGGCGCGACCGGCCTCGGCGAGCATGTCGTCGAGGCGCTCGGCCTGCTCGAGCGTGCGCGGAAAGCCGTCGAGCAGGAAGCCGTGCGGCCGCGTCGGGCTCGGCCAGCCGGTCGCGCATGACCCCGATCACGACCTCGTCGGGGACGAGCTCGCCGGCGTCCATGAAGCGCTTCGCCGCGAGGCCCATCTCGGTTCCCGGCCTCGAGCGCGGCGCGCAGCATCTCGCCGGTCGAGATGTGGGGCAGCCCGAAGCGCGCCACGATGCGCTCGGCCTGGGTGCCTTTGCCGGCGCCGGGAGCGCCGAGCAGGATGACGTTGAGCTGGTCAGTGGCCACGTGCCGACCTCCTCGGGGCGCGACGCCGGCGGGAGCTACTTGAGGAAGCCCTCGTAGTGGCGCATGAGCAGCTGCGCCTCCATCTGGCGCATCGTGTCGAGCGCCACGCCGACGACGATCAGCAGCGACGTGCCGCCGAAGTAGAAGGGCACGTCCATGAAGCGGAACAGGAACCACGGCAGCACGGCGATCGCGGCCAGGAAGAGAGCCCCGGCGAAGGTCAGCCGCGTCAGGATGCGGTCGAGGAACTCGGCCGTGGGGCGCCCCGGGCGCACGCCGGGCACGAAGCCGCCGTACTTCTTCAGGTTGTCGGCCTGGTCGATCGGGTTGAAGGTCACGGCCGTGTAGAAGTAGGTGAAGATGACGATCAGCGATCGCCTCGCCGATCAGGTAGGCGAAGCTGCTCGGGCTGAACGCGTTCTGGAACCAGTTGGTGACGCCGGTGTCGATGAACTGGGCGAAGGTCGCCGGGATCAGCATCACCGACGAGGCGAAGATCACGGGAATGACGCCCGCCATGTTGACCTTGAGCGGGATGAAGGTGCTCTGCCCGCCCATCATCCGCCGCCCCACGACCCGCTTGGCGTACTGCACCGGTATGCGCCGCTCGCCGGTGGTGATCCAGATGACGGCGACCACGACGGCCAGCGCGATGACGATGAAGAGCACGATCGACACGACGCTCTGCGTGAGCAGCTTCTGGGTCCCGGACGGGATGCGCGACACGATGCTGATGAAGATCATGATCGACATGCCGTTGCCGATGCCGCGCGCCGTGATGAGCTCGCCGAGCCACATGACGGCGACCGCGCCCGCGACCAGGGTGGTCACGATGAGGGCGCCGCGCCACCAGTTGAGGTCGGGAAGCGCGCTGTACTGCTGGAAGAGGAAGACGTAGCCGACCGACTGCACGAGGGCCAGGCCGACGGTGAGCCAGCGCGTGTACTTGGTGATCACCTTCTGGCCCTGCTCGCCTTCCTTGGCGAGCTCCTCGAGCTTGGGGATCACCACGGTGAGCAGCTGCATGATGATCGACGCCGTGATGTACGGCATGATGCCGAGGGCGAACACGGCGACCCTGCCCAGGGCGCCGCCCGAGAACAGGTCGAGGAAGCCGACCACGCCGGCGTTGCCGCTCTTGAAGAACTCCTCGAGCGCGCCGATGTCGATGCCCGGCGTCGGGCACGTAGCAGCCGAAGCGGTAGATGGCGATCATCGCCGCCGTGAAGAGCAGCTTGGCGCGCAGCTCCGGGATCTTCCAGGCGTTGACGAGCGACTGCCAGAGCTTGTTGTTCACGAGCCGGCCTTCACCACCACGGTCAGAGCAGGACGGCCTTGCCGCCGGCCGCCTCGATCTTGGCCTGCGCGGTCTGGGAGAACATGTGCATGCGCACGGTGAGCGCCTTGTCGAGCTCGCCGCCGCCGAGGATCTTGATCGGCGTGCGCGTGTTCTTGACGATGCGCTTCTCGACGAGCGCCTCGGGCGTGACCTCGGCGCCGGCCTCGAAGGCCTTCGCCAGGCGGCCGACGTTGACCGGCACCGTGGAGGTGCGGAACGGCCCGATGGGCATGCTCTTCTTCATGTGCGGGCCGCGCAGCTTGCCGAGGCGCATGTAGAGCGGCATCTGGCCGCCCTCGTAGCCCGGGCGCACGCCGCCGCCGGAGCGGGCGTTGTAGCCCTTGTGGCCCTTGCCGGCGGTCTTGCCCTGGCCGCTGCCCTTGCCCCGGCCGAGCCGCTTGGTGTCCTTGGTCGAGCCCGGGTTCGGGCGCAGATTGTGGAGTCCGAGTTCGGTCATGTCACGACTTCTTCGTCACTTCGCGCACCTCGAGGAGGTACGCGACCTGGTTCACCATGCCGCGGATCACGGGGGTGTCCTCGTGGACCACGGTCTGGCCGATCCGCTTGAGGCCGAGCGCGCGCAGCGTGCCGCGATGCTTCGGCAGCCGGCCGATCCCGCTCTTCACCTGCCTGATCTCGAGCTGCGCCATGGGGTCAGGCCTCCCCGCCCGCGGCGACGCCCTCGGGAGCGGTCTCGGCGGGCTCGTCGCGACCGAGCACCTTCGCCACCGAGATGCCGCGCAGGCGCGCCTGGCCCTCGGGTGTCTTCAGCGACTGCAGGCCCTGGACGGTCGCGCGCACGAGGTTGATCGGGTTGGTGGTGCCCAGCGACTTCGTGAGGATGTCGCGCACGCCGGCCAGCTCGAGCACCGCGCGCACGCCGCCGGCGGCGATGACGCCGGTACCGGGCGCGGCCGGCTTGAGCAGCACTCGCGCGGCGCCGTACTCGCCGATGATCTGATGGGTGATGGTCGTATTGAAGCGCGACACCGTGAACAGGTTCTTCTTCGCGTCTTCGATCGCCTTCTGGATGGCGAGGGGCACCTCGCGCGCCTTGCCGTAGCCGGCGCCGACGTGACCGTTCTCGTCGCCGACGACCACCAGCGCCGTGAACGAGAACCGCCGGCCGCCCTTCACGACCTTGGCGACGCGGTTGATGTCGACGACGCGCTCTTTGAGCTCGTTGCCCTCGTTGAATGATCCTCTAGCCAACGGGTCCTCTTCTCCTTGTCAGAAAACCAGGCCGCCCTCGCGGGCGCCCTCGGCGAGAGCCTTGACGCGACCGTGATACAGGTAGCCGGAGCGGTCGAAGACGACCTGCTCGATGTCCTTTTCCCTGGCCCGCGACGCGACGAGCTCGCCGACCTTGCGCGCCACGGCGCTCTTGTCGAGCCCGGTGCCCGTGACCTCGGCCGAGCGGGCCGAGGCCAGCGTGCGCCCGCTGAGGTCGTCCACGACCTGGGCGTAGATCGCCTTGTTCGAGCGGAACACGGCCAGGCGCGGGCGCTCGCCGGTGCCCGTCACCTTGCCGCGGATGCGCTTCTTGCGCCTGGCGCGCGCCTCTCTGATGCTTGGTGCGCTCATCGTCCTGCCGGTCCTCTTCCTCGTCTTTCTGCCTACGCCCGCTTGCCGACCTTGCGCTGCACGTACTCGCCGGCGTAGCGGATGCCCTTGCCCTTGTAGGGCTCGGGCGGCCGGATCGAGCGCACCTTGGCGGCGACCTCGCCGACGACCTGCTTGTCGATGCCCCTGACGAGCACCACGGTCGCCTGCGGCGTCTCGAACTCGACGTGCTCGGGCGGCTCGATCATCACGGGGTGGCTGTAGCCGACCAGGAGCTCGAGGGCGTTGCCCTTGAGCGCGGCGCGATAGCCCACGCCGACGATCTCGAGCCGCTTCTCGAAGCCCTTGGTGACGCCCTCCACCATGTTGGCGATGAGCGTCCGCGTGAGCCCGTGCAGCGAGCGGTGCGGGGCGCTGTCGGTGGGCCGCTTGACCTCGATCACGCCGTCGCCGACCTCGACCTGCATCTCACGCGGCACGCGCTGCGTGAGCTCGCCCTTGGGGCCCTTCACCGTGACCACGGCGGCGTCGTAGATGAACTCGACACCGTCGGGCAGCGGGATGGGTGCTCTTCCGATCCTCGACATGCGTCTTCCTTACCAGATGAAGCAGATGACTTCGCCGCCCACGCCGAGCTTGCCGGCTTCGGCGCTCGTGACGAGGCCGCGGGAGGTCGAGATGATCGCCGTCCCCAGGCCGCCGAGCACCTTGGGCAGCGTGTCCTTGCGGGCGTAGATGCGCCGGCCCGGCTTGGACACGCGCTTGATGCCCGAGATCACGCGTTCCCGGTTCTTGCCGTACTTGAGCTCGATCACGATGACGTCGCCGTGCTCGCCCGGCTTGAGCTCGTACTTCGCGACGTAGCCCTGCTCGGTCATGATGCGCGCGATGTCGAGCTTCATCTTCGACGACGGGATCTCGACCTGCGGAGTGCCGCGCCGAGCTCGCGTTGCGGACGCGCGTCAGCATGTCGGCGATGGGATCAGTCATTGACATGGTCCTCGCCTCCTTACCAGCTGGCCTTGGTCAGGCCGGGGATGACGCCTTGGTGGGCGAGCTCGCGCAGGCAGATGCGGCAGACGCCGAACTTGCGGTAGTACGCCCGCGGGCGCCCGCAGCGGGCACACCGGTGGTACTCACGCGTCGGGAAGCGCTGCTTGCGTCCGGCCTTCACCACGAGGGATGTCTTCGCCATGCTTCAGATGCTCCTAGTTCGCCCGGAACGGCATGCCCAGCTTGGTGAGCAGGGCGCGTCCCTCTTCGTCTGTCTTGGCGGTCGTCGTGATCACGATGTTCAGCCCGCGGAACGTGTCGACCGAGTCGTAGTCGATCTCGGGGAAGATCGTCTGCTCGCGCATGCCCATGGCGAAGTTGCCGCGGCCGTCGAACTGGTCGGGCGACACGCCGCGGAAGTCGCGGATGCGCGGCAGGGCGATCGAGACGAGACGGTCGATCATCTCGTACATGCGCTCGCCGCGCAGGGTGACCCTGCAGCCGATCGCCATGCCCTCGCGCAGCTTGAACCTGGCGATCGACTTGCGCGCCCGGGTGATCCTGGGCCGCTGGCCGGCGATGAGCGCCAGCTCCTCGACGGCGTCGTCGAGCAGCTTGGCGTTGGTCTTGGCCTCGCCGACGCCCATGTTGAGGGTGACCTTGGTGACGCGCGGCACTTCCATGACGTTGCGGTAGCCGAGCTCCTTCATGAGCTCCGGCCGGATCTGCTTGAAGTACTGCTCCTTGAGCCTTGCCATGGTCACGCCTTGTCGATGTCTTTGCCGCAGTTCGCCCGCCGGCAGACGCGCACCTTGCCGCCGTCGGCGAGCAGGCGGTAGCCGACGCGGGTCGCCTGGCCGCACGCGGGGCACACGACCATGACGTTGGACACGTCCATCGGCGCCTCGCGCTCGATGACGCCGCCCTGCGGGTTCTTCTTGGGATGCGGTCTGGTGTGCCGCTTGAGCATGTTGAGACGCTCGATGAAGACCTTGCCGGCCTCGCGGTCGACGCGCATGACCTTGCCGGTCTTGCCGGCCTCCTTGCCGCTCAGGATCCTCACCTGGTCGCCCTTGTGGATCTTCAGCTTGCTCATCTCTCGTGCAGCTCCCTGCCGCCGCGCGGCTCAGAGGACCTCGGGCGCGAGCGAGACGATCTTCATGAAGTTCTTCTCGCGCAGCTCGCGCGCCACCGGACCGAAGATGCGGGTCCCGCGCGGGTTGCCCTGGTTGTCGATCAGCACGGCGGCGTTCTCGTCGAACGCGATGTACGTGCCGTCCTTGCGCCCGAACTCCTTCTTGGTGCGCACGACGACGGCGCGCACGACCTCGCCCTTCTTGACGCTGCCGCCCGGCGTCGCCTACTTGACCGTGCGCGACGATGATGTCGCCGACGCGTCGCGTAGCGCCGTCGCGAGCCGCCGCGGACCCGGATGCAGAGGATCTCGCGCGCGCCGGTGTTGTCGGCCACCCTCAGTCTGGACTCAACCTGGATCATCTCGTCCCTCTGCCCGCTTCTCTGCTTATCTTGCCTTCTCGATGATCTCGAGCAGGCGCCAGCGCTTGGTGGCGCTCAGCGGGCGCGTCTCGACGATCCGTACCACGTCGCCGACACCGGCGGCGTTCTGCTCGTCGTGCACGTGCAGCTTGCTCGAGCGGCGCACGACCTTGCCGTAGCGCTCGTGCTTCTGCACGGTGTCGATGCGCACGACGATGGTCTTGTCCATGGCGTCGCTGACGACGACGCCGCGGCGCTCCTTGCGGCCCGGCACGCTGGCCGGCGCCGGACGCGCCGGCTTGGCCTTGGCGGCGGCCTTCTTGGCCGGCGCCTTGGCCGCGGCGGTCTTGGCCGCCGCGGTCTTGGCCGCGGCGGTCTTGGCCGCCGCGCTCTTGGCGGCCGGCTTCTTCGCCGCCGCCTTCTTGGCGGTCGTCTTCTTGGCCGCGGACTTGCGCGCCGCCGTCTGCTTGGCGGCGGGCTTGCCGCTCTCGCTCTTCCTCGTCGTCGCCATCAGCCTTCACCACCGGCGGCGCCGCGGGCGCGGACACGCTCGGCCTGGAGCGGTGAGCAGGCGCGCGATCTCGCGCCGCGTCAGATTGAGTTTGTGCGGGTCGTCGAGCTGTCCGGTCGCGTGCTGGAAGCGCAGGTTGAAGAGCTCCTTGCGCGTGTCGCGGAGACGCAGGATGAGCTCGTCGTCGGAAAGCTCGCGAAGCTTCTCAGCCTTCAAAGAGACCGCCCTCCCTCGTCACGAACTTGCACTTGATGGGCAGCTTGTGCATCGCCAGCCGGATCGCCTCGCGGGCGACCGGCTCGCTGACGCCTGCCAGCTCGAACATGACCTTGCCGGGCTTGACGACGGCCACCCAGGTCTCGGGCGAACCCTTGCCGCCGCCCATGCGCGTCTCGGCCGCCTTGCGCGTCACCGGCTTGTGCGGGAAGACGTTGATCCACACCTTGCCGCCGCGCTTGATGTAGCGCGTCATCGCGATACGGGCGGCCTCGATCTGCCGGTTGGTGATCCAGCCGGGCTCGAGCGCCTTGAGGCCGTACTGGCCGAACTCGACGTCGGTACCGCCCTTGGCGGCGCCGGCCATGCGGCCGCGCTGCTGCTTGCGGTGCTTGACTCTCTTGGGAAGAAGCATCTGTTCCCCGCTCCCTAGGCCTCAGTCGTCCTGCCGTCGGCGGCCGGCGCCTCGGCGTCGCGCCTCGGGCGTCTCAGGCGCAGCCGGTCTTGGCTCGGTCTGACGGCTGCGCTGCGGAAGCTGCGCGCCGGCGCGCTGGGCGAAGCCGCCCTCGCGCCCGCCGGGACGCCCGCCGCCACGACCGCCGGGACCACGACCCGGACCGCCGGGACCACGCCCGGGGCCGTCCGGGGCCGCGCCCGGGGCCGCCCGGGACCACGCCCGGGGCCGCCCGGGACCGCCGGGACCACGCCCGGGGCCGCCGTCGCGGCGCGGCGGACGACCGCCGCGGCGGTCGTCGCGGCGCGCCTCGTCGCGCTGCTGCCGCGCCCGCGCCTCGTCGACCGGGTAACCCTCGGGCAGGATCTCGCCCTTGTTGATCCACACCTTGACGCCGATGCGGCCGAAGGTGGTGCGGGCTTCCTTGAAGCCGTAGTCGATGTCGGCGCGCAGCGTGTGCAGCGGCACGCGACCCTCGCTGTAGTGCTCGGAGCGCGCCATCTCGGCGCCGCCCAGGCGGCCGCCGCAGCGCACGCGCATGCCGGCGGCGCCCGGAGCGCATGGCGCTCGTCAGGGCGCGCTTCATGGCGCGACGGAAGCTGACGCGGTTCTCGAGCTGCTCGGCGATCGACTGCGCGACGAGCACGGCGTCGAGCTCGGGGCGCTTGACCTCGAGGATGTTGACCTGCACGTTCTTGCGCGTCATCGCGTGGATCTCTTTGCGCAGCGCGTCGACCTCGGACCCGCTCTTGCCGATGACGATGCCCGGCCGCGCGGTGTGGATGTCGATGGTCACGTTGTTCTGGTCCTTGCGGATGATGATGCGCGAGAGGCCGGCGTGCGCGAGCTTGCGCAGGATGTGACGACGGATGTCGCCATCCTCCGCGAGGAACTCCTTGAACTCCTTCTCCGTATACCAGTGCGACTTCCAGTCGTGGATGACGCCGACGCGGAAGCCGCCCGGATGCACCTTCTGGCCCACTAGGAACGGACCTCCCTCTGCTCCACGGCGATGGTGATGTGGCTGCTGCGCTTGCGGATGCGGTTGACCCTGCCCATGGCGCGGAACTGCCAGCGCTTGAGCGTCGGGCCCTCGTCCACGCGCGCCTCCTTGACGAACAGGTCGTCGGCCGAGAGGTTGGCGTTGTTCTCGGCGTTGGCGACCGCGCTGTTCAGCACCTTGGCGACGTCCGCGCCGCGGCGCGGTTGGCGAAGAAGAGCGTGCTGCGCGCGTCGGCGACCGACTTGCCGCGGATGAGGTCGACGACCTCGCGCGCCTTGCGCGGCGTGACGCGCACGTACTTTGCCTGTGCCCTGACTGCCATGACCTCTTACCTTCTCGCCGAGCGGTCGGCCTTGACGTGACCCGCGGAACGTCCGCGTGAGCGCGAACTCGCCCAGCTTGTGACCGACCATCGACTCGCTGATGAACACGGGGACGTGCTTGCGCCCGTCGTGCACGGCGATCGTGTGGCCGACCATCTCGGGGAAGACCGTCGAGGTGCGCGACCAGGTCTTGATCATCTTCTTCTGGCCGGCGTTGTTCATCTCGACGATGCGCCGCATGAGGCGCTCGTCGACGAACGGACCCTTCTTTGCTGACCTGCTCAAGAGGCGTCTCCTCCTGCCTTACCCACGCTTGCCACGCTTGCGGCCGCGGATGATGAACTTGTCCGAACCCTTGTGCTTGGCGCGCGTGCGATACCCGAGGGTCGGCACGCCCCACGGCGTGACCGGATGCCGGCCGGCGGTGGTCTTGCCCTCGCCGCCGCCGTGCGGGTGGTCGACCGGGTTCATGGCCGTGCCGCGCACGGTGGGCCGGACGCCGCGCCAGCGTGTCCGCCCGGCCTTGCCGCCGTCGATGTTGGAGTGGTCGGCGTTGCCGACCTCGCCGACGGTCGCGCGGCAAGCGAGGCGGATGCGGCGCAGCTCGCCGGAGGGCAGGCGAACGACGCCGTAGCCCTTCTCCTTGGCCTGGAGCTGCGCGCTGGCGCCGGCGCTGCGCACCAGCTGGGCGCCCCGTCCCGGCTGCAGCTCGAGGGCGTGCACCGTCGTGCCCGTCGGGATGTTCTCGAGCGGCAGCGCGTTGCCGGCCTTGATGTCGGCGCCGGGGCCCGACTCGACCACGTCGCCGACCTTGAGGCCGAGCGGCGCGATGATGTAGCGCTTCTCGCCGTCGGCGTAGTGCAGCAGGGCGATGCGCGCCGACCGGTTGGGGTCGTACTCGATGTGCGCGACCTTCGCCGGCACGCCGTCCTTGTCGCGCTTGAAGTCGATGACGCGATAGCGCCGCTTGTGGCCGCCGCCCTTGTGGCGCGTCGTGATGCGGCCGTTGTTGTTGCGGCCGCCGTTGCGCTTGAGCGGCGCGACCAGCGAACGCTCGGGCGCGTCGCGCGTGATCTCCTCGAACGTCTCGACCGTCATGAAGCGACGGCCAGGCGAGGTCGGCTTGAATCTTCTTGATGCCCACTTACCTGCCCTCGAAGAATTCGATCTTGTCGCCGGGCGCCAGCTGCACGACGGCCTTCTTCCACGCCGCGGTGCGACCGCGGGACCAGCCGCGCCGCTTCGGCTTGGGGCGCATGTTGGCGGTCGCCACGTCGACGACCTTGACGTCGAAGAGCTGCTCGACCGCCTGGGCGATCATCGTCTTGTGCGCGTCCGGGTGCACCTCGAAGGTGTACCGGTTGTGGTCGATCTGCGCGTAGCTCTTCTCGGAGATGATCGGCCTGATGATGATCTTCTCGGCTTCGACCATGTCTTAGGCCCGGTTCAGGGCGTCGAACGCCTTCTCGGTGACGACCAGCGAGCGGGCGCGGAGCACCTGCTCGACCGAGAGCGCGCCCACTTCCGCCGGCTCGGCGTACCAGAGATTGCGCACGGACTTGCTGACGACGGGCTCGTCGTCGGTGACGACGAGGACCGGCGCCGCGCAGTCGATGGCGATGAGCAGGTCGTTGAGGCGGCGCGTGCTCGGCGTCTCGAGCTCGAGGCCGGCGGCGACGAACACGTTGCCGTTCTCGGCGCGGTCCGAGAGCGCCATCGCGAGCGCCTTCTTGACGACCTTGCGGTTGACCTTGATGTCGAAGCTGCGCGGCTTGGGGCCGAACGTCGTCGCCGCCGCCGATCCGGGTCGGCGACTTGACGCTGCCGACGCGGGCGCGACCGGTACCCTTCTGGCGGAAGAGCTTGGCGGTGGAGCCCGCCACCTCGCCGCGCGACTTGGTCGACGCCGTACCGCGACGGCGCGCCGCCTGCTCGCCGCGGACGACGAGATGCAGCATGTTCGATGTCGGCCGGCACGGCGAACCGGGCGGCCGCGAGATCGCGGGTCGTCGACTTCTTGCCGCTTGTCGTCGACGACCGTCGCGGCGCGGCCTTGCCGTGGCGCGGCTCGTACACGGTGCGCTCGACGACGGGCTTCGGCGGCCGCGGGGCCTTGACCGGCGGCGCGGCCTTCTCGGCCTTCGCCTTGGCGCCGCGCGCGCGTCGCGCGCGCGCAGGCTTGGCAGCCTCGGCCGCGGGTTCGGCGGGTGTCTCGGTCTCGGCCGCTCTCGCGGCCTTGGCCGGCTTCTCCGCCTTCTCAGCCTTGCGTGGCCTTCGCCGCGCGAGCCGGCTTCTCGGTCTTGGCCTCGGCCTTCGGCTTCGTCGCCTTCGGCGCGGCCTTGGCCGGCTTCTCGGTCTTGACGTCGGCCTTCGGCTTCGTCGCCTTGGCGGCTTGGCCGGCTTCTTGGCGGCCGGCTTCTCGGCCTGGCCGGCTTCGCGGCCTTGGCGTCGGCCTTCGGCTTCGCCGCGCGCGGCTTCGCCGGCTTCGGCGCCGCCTTGGCCTCGTCTGACCCGGTCGTCCCGGGGGTGGCCTCGTCGACCTTGTTCTTGCTCTCGTCGGCAGCCACGACCACCTACCCTTGACGACGACGACGGAGTTCTTGGCGCCGGGGACCGCGCCCTTGATGAGCAGCAGGTTGTTCTCCACGTCGCGGCGCACGATGCGCAGGCCCTGCTGCGTGACGCGCCGCGCGCCCATGTGGCCGCTCATGCGCACGCCCTTGAAGACGCGGCCGGGATACGCGCTGGCGCCGATCGAACCCGGCTGGCGGACGTTGTGCGAGCCGTGGGTCTCGGGGCCGCGACGGAAGTTGTGACGCTTGATGGTGCCCTGGAAGCCCTTGCCCTTCGACACGCCGACGACACTGACCGCCTGGCCGTCCTCGAACGCCTCGACGGTGACCGTGTCGCCGATCTTGAGCTCGCCGACCCCGTCGAACTCGACGAGGTGCCGCATGCCGTGCTTGAGCCCCGGCCTTCTTGAGGTGGCCGAGCTCGGCCTTGGTGATGCGCTTGTCGCGGCAGTCGTCGAAGGCGAGCTGCACGGCCTCGTAGCCGTCCTTGTCGCGCGTGCGGACCTGCGTCACGGGGCACGGACCGGCCTGGATGACGGTGACGGCGACGACGTTGCCGTCGTCGTCGAACAGCTGCGTCATGCCGACCTTCTTGCCGATGATGCCGGTCATGCCCGTGCTCAAAGCTTGATCTCGATGTGGACGCCGGCGGGCAGGTCGAGACGCATGAGCTGGTCGACCGTCTTGGGCGTCGGCTGATGGATGTCGATGAGTCGCTTGTGGGTGCGGATCTCGAAGTGCTCGCGCGAGTCCTTGTCCTTGAACGGGCTCTTGATGACGCAGTAGACGTTCTTCTCGGTCGGCAGGGGCACGGGCCCGGAGATAGTCGCGCCGCTGCGCTGCGCCGTCTCGACGATGGACTGCGCGCTGCGCTCGATCAGCTCGTGATCGTAGGACTTCAACCTTATGCGGATCTTCTGCTGAGCCACTCTAGCCTTCTCGCTCCTGTTCACGTAGCCGGGCGTGTCGCTCGCGCGGGCGCGTCACGATGCCCCGGCCCGTCCCTGGGGTCCGACGCTATTCGATGATCGTCGAGATCGCTCCCGGCGCCCACGGTGCGGCCGCCCTCGCGGATGGCGAAGCGCAGACCCTCCTCCATGGCGATCGGGGTGATCAGCTTGACTTCCATCTCGGTGTTGTCGCCGGGCATGACCATCTCGACGCCCTCGGGCAGCGTGATGACGCCCGTCACGTCGGTGGTGCGGAAGTAGAACTGCGGGCGATAGCCGTTGAAGAACGGGGTGTGCCGGCCGCCTTCGTCCTTGGACAGGACGTAGACCTGCGCCTTGAAGTGCGTGTGCGGCGTGATGCTGCCCGGCTTCGCGCAGACCATGCCGCGCTCGACCTCTTCGCGCTTCGTGCCGCGCAGGAGGATGCCGATGTTGTCGCCGGCCTCGCCCTGGTCGAGCAGCTTGCGGAACATCTCGACGCCGGTCACCGTGGTCTTCATCGGCTTGTCGCGCATGCCGACGATCTCGATCTCTTCGCCGACCTTGACGATGCCGCGCTCGACGCGGCCGGTGGCGACGGTGCCGCGACCGGTGATCGTGAACACGTCTTCGACCGGCATCAGGAAGGGCTTGTCGATGTCGCGCTCGGGCTCGGGCAGATAGGTGTCGAGGGCCTCGGTGAGCTCGAGGATGCTCTTGCACCACTCGCAGTCTTCCTTGCCGCAGCCGCACTCGAGCGCCTTGAGGGCCGAACCCTTGATGACGGGGAGCTCGTCGCCCGGGAACTCGTACTCGGAGAGGAGCTCGCGGACCTCCATCTCGACCAGCTCGATGAGCTCGGGGTCGTCGACGAGGTCGACCTTGTTCATGTAGACGATGATGTTGCGGCACGTTGACCTGGTGGGCCAGGAGCACGTGCTCGCGGGTCTGCGGCATGGGGCCGTCGTCGGCGCCGACGACGAGGACGGCGGCGTCCATCTGGGCGGCGCCGGTGATCATGTTCTTGATGTAGTCGGCGTGACCCGGGCAGTCGACGTGGGCGTAGTGGCGCTTCTCGGTCTCGTACTCGACGTGCGCCGTCGCGATGGTGATGCCGCGCTCGCGCTCTTCGGGGGCCTTGTCGATCTGGTCGAAGGCCGTGAACTCGGTGTTGCCGACGCCGCGGTTGCTGCAGCACAAGCGTGATGGCAGCAGTCAGGGTCGTCTTGCCGTGGTCGACGTGCCCGATGGTGCCCACGTTCATGTGGGGCTTGCTGCGGTCGAACTTCTGCTTGGCCATTCTAGCTACTCCTTTTCCCGACACCCGGAAGATGCTGAAGTCACGCGATAGATACGCCCGCGCGTGGACAAGGCGCGCCGCACCAAAGGCTGGCAGTATACCCCAGCGCCGCCCGCCGAGGGCAAACGACTTTCCGCGGCCGTTGCTCACGCCTCTTCGACCACGCGCCGTCACGTGCCGCCACCTTCGCGACGATCTCCTGCGGCGATCTGCGCCGGGACCTCGGCGTAGTGCTTGAACTGCATCGTGTACGTGGCGCGTCCCTGGGTCATCGAGCGCAGGTCGGTCGCGTAGCCGAACATGGTGGAGAGCGGCACGGTGGCGTCGATCACCTGGGCGTTGCCGCGCTGCTCCATGCCCTCGATGTGACCGCGCCGTGAGTTGAGGTCGCCCATGACGTCGCCCATGAACTCGGCCGGGGTGACGACCTCGACCGCCATCATCGGCTCGAGCAGCATCGGTCTTCGCCTTCTGCGCCGCCGTCCTTGAACGCCAGGGACCCGGCGATCTTGAAGGCCATCTCGGAGGAGTCGACCTCGTGGTAGCTGCCGTCGATGAGCGTGACCTTGATGTCGACCATCGGGTAGCCCGCCAGGACGCCGGTGGTCATCGCCTCCTGGATGCCCTGGTCGACGGCGGGGATGTAGTCGCGCGGGATCGAGCCGCCCGACGATGCGGTTCTCGAACTCGTACCCGCGCGCCCGGCTCGTTGGGCTCGAGGTCGATGAGGACGTGGCCGTACTGGCCGCGGCCGCCGGTCTGGCGGACGAACCTGCCCTCGACCTTGTGCACCGTGCTGCGGATGGTCTCGCGGTAGGCGACCTGCGGCCGGCCGACGTTGGCGTCGACCTTGAACTCGCGCAGTCAGCCGGTCGACGATGATCTCGAGGTGCAGCTCGCCCATGCCGGCGATGATGGTCTGGCCGGTCTCTTCCTCGGTGCGCACGCGGAACGTCGGGTCTTCTTCGGCGAGCTTCTGCAGCGACGCGGCGAGCTTCTCCTCGTCGGCCTTGGTCTTGGGCTCGATGGCGACCCAGATGACCGGCTCGGGGAACTCCATCGACTCGAGGACGACCGGCTTGTCCTGCACGCAGAGCGTGTCGCCGGTGCTGGTGACCTTGAGACCGACGGCGGCGGCGAGCTCGCCCGCGTAGATGCTCTCGCGGTCCTCGCGGTGGTTGGCGTGCATCTGCAGGATGCGGCTGATGCGCTCGCGCTTCTGCTTGGTCGAGTTGTACACGTACGACCCGGCCTTGAGCGTGCCCGAATAGACGCGGAAGTAGGTGAGCTTGCCGACGTAGGGGTCGGTCGCGACCTTGAAGGCGAGGGCCGAGAACGGCGCCTCGTCGTCGGGTCTTGCGCGTCGACCTCGGTGCCGTCCGGGCGGACACGCCGGTGACGGGCGGCACCTCGAGCGGCGACGGCAGGTACTCGACGATCGCGTCCATCAGCGGCTGCACGCCCTTGTTCTTGAAGCTCGAGCCGCAGAGCACCGGGGTGATGCGAGATGTCGAGTGTGGCGCGGCGGATGACCTCGCGCAGGAGCTCGCGGGATCGGTCTCCCCGCCCTCGAGGTAGGTCTCGAGCAGGTCGTCGCTGTGGTCGGCGACCGCCTCGATGAGCTTGAGCTGGTACTCGTCGGCGATCGACCGCATCTCGTCGGGGATGTCGACGACCTCCCAGTCGGTGCCGAGCTCGTCGACCTACACGATGGCGTTCATCTCGATGAGGTCGACGATGCCGCGGAACTCGCTCTCGCGGCCGATCGGCACCTGCAGGGCGACCGGGTTCGCGCCCAGGCGGTCGACCATCATCTCGAGGCCGCGGAAGAAGTCGGCGCCGATGCGGTCCATCTTGTTGACGTAGGCGATGCGCGGGATGCCGTACTTGTCGGCCTGGCGCCAGACCGTCTCGGACTGGGGCTCGACGCCGCCGACCGAGCAGAACAGGGCGATCGCCCCGTCGAGGACGCGCAGGCTGCGCTCGACCTCGACGGTGAAGTCGACGTGGCCCGGGCGTGTCGATGATGTTGATCTGCGTGTCGCGCCAGAAGACCGTGGTCGCGGCCGAGGTGATGGTGATGCCGCGCTCCTGCTCCTGCGCCATCCAGTCCATCACGGCCGCGCCCTCGTGGACCTCGCCGATCTTGTGCGTCTTACCCGTGTAGTAGAGGATGCGCTCGGTGGTCGTCGTCTTGCCGGCATCGATGTGCGCCATGATGCCGATGTTGCGCGTGTGCTGTAGTGAGTACTGTCGCATCGTAGTCCATGCGTTCTGCCCATGCACGCGAAAGCCCCTCACCGACGACCGTCAGTGAGGGGCCGCTCGGCGGATTACCAGCGGTAGTGGGCGAACGCCTTGTTTGCCTGCGCCATACGGAAGATGTCGTCCTTCTTCTTGAAGGCGGCGCCCTGGCCGGCGAGCGCGTCGAGCATCTCGGCCGCGAGACGCTCGCTCATGACCTTCTCGCGGCGGTCGCGCGAGAAGCTGACGAGCCAGCGGATGGCGAGCGTGCGGGCGCGACGGCCCGGCACCTCGACGGGCACCTGGTAGGTGGCGCCGCCGACGCGCCGGCTGCGGACCTCGAGGTGCGGGGTGAGCGCCTGGATCGCGTCCTGCAGCACCTCGACCGGGTCGCGGCCGGACTTCTCGCGCACGATCTCGAGGGCGCCGTAGACGATCTGCTCGGCGGTCGACTTCTTGCCGTCGAGCAGGACCTTGTTGATGACCTGCGTGACGAGCTTGCTGTTGTAGACCGGGTCGGGAAGGATCTCCCGGCGGGTCGACTGTTCCCCTGCGCGGCATGGCCTACCTCGTCCCCTTGCCCTTGGCGCCGTAGCGCGAGCGCGCCTTCTTGCGGTCGGCGACGCCGGCGGCGTCGAGCGAGCCACGGATGACCTTGTAGCGCACGCCTGGCAGGTCCTTGACGCGGCCGCCGCGGACGAGCACCACGGAGTGCTCCTGCAGGTTGTGGCCGACACCCGGGATGTACGTGGTCACTTCCATACCGTTGGAGAGGCGGACACGGGCGACCTTGCGCAGCGCCGAGTTGGGCTTCTTGGGCGTGGTCGTGTACACGCGCGTGCAGACGCCGCGACGCTGGGGCGAGCCCTTGAGCGCCGGCGTCTTGGCCCGCTTGATCTTGCTCTCACGTCCCTTGCGGACGAGCTGGCTGATGGTGGTCATCTACCCTCTTTGTTCGGTCCGCCCGTGCGGACAGCGGTCGTGTAGTCTAGCGAAACGGGCCTGCAGCCGCAAGACGCCGGCCGCAGGCCCGTCCGCGTCAGTCGTCGGTCTGCCAGTCCTGTTCGACCCTGCCGAGCCAGGACGTGTCGCTGCTCATCATGCGGTCGGCCTCTTCGAGCGCCTCGCGCCCTGCCCGCGGGGAAGATCTCGAGGTCGCGGTAGCGGCGCAGGCCCGTCCCGGCCGGGATGAGCTTGCCGATGATCACGTTCTCCTTGAGGCCCTGCAAGTAGTCGACCTTGCCCTCGATGGAGGCGTCGGTGAGCACCTTGGTGGTCTCCTGGAACGAGGCTGCCGAGAGGAAGCTCTCGGTGGCCAGCGAGGCCTTGGTGATGCCGAGGATGATGTGCTCGGCCTCGGCCTCCTGCCCGCCTTCGGCCGCCACGCGCTGGTTCTCGACCTTGAACACGAGCCGGTCGACGAGCTGCCCGGGCAGGAGCATGGTGTCGCCCGCGGTCACGATGCGGACCTTCTTCATCATCTGACGCACGATGAGCTCGACGTGCTTGTCGTTGATCTCGACGCCCTGCGACCGGTAGACCTCCTGGACCTCGTTGACGAGGTACCGCTCGGTCGCGGTGGGGCCGGCGTGCCGCAGCAGATCGGCCGGGTACAGGGAGCCCGGTGTCAGGGCGGTCACCCTCGTCCACCCAGTCTCCGTCCTCGACGAGGAGATGGCCGCGACGGAGATTCGCGATACTCCTTCGGGGTGCCCTCCTCGGGCTGGATGACGACCTTGACGCCACGCTCGGTGTCCTCGATGCTCGCGCGGCCGGACACCTCGGCGAGGCGCGCCACGCCCTTCGGCTTGCGCGCCTCGAACAGCTCGACGACGCGCGGAAGGCCGTGCGTGATGTCGGCGCCGGCCACGCCGCCGGTGTGGAAGGTGCGCATCGTGAGCTGCGTGCCGGGCTCGCCGATCGACTGCGCCGCGACGTGGCCGACGGCGTCGCCGATCTCGGCCGGTGCGTTGTTGGCGAGAGCGTAGCCGTAGCACTTCTGGCAGACCCCGATCTCGGACTCGCACTTGAGCACGCTGCGGACCGGGACCATCGGGTCGGACTGCGAGCTGCGCTGCAGGACGTCGAGGATGCCTTCGCGCGCCACGAGGTCGATGAGGGTGTCGCGGTCGTACACGACCTCACCGCTCGCCTCGTCGACGATCGGCGCCCCGAGGTAACGCCCGAGCAGGTTCTCGTTGGGGTCGTGTGTCCAGACCGCCATGCTCTCGGCCGCGCCCCTCGTGCCGTGCTTGACCTTGACCTTGGCGTTGGGCAGCTCGGCGTACACCTCGCGCAGCAGGCCGAGCTGCGCCGGCCCGATCTTCGTGCCCTTGGCGAGGACGACGCGGTCGCTGCGCGGTCGCTTGACCGCGTCGACCAGCGTGCAGCCCTCGAGCGCGGGGTTCTCCTCGCGGCGACGCGACCACGGCGAGACAGGGACGTACTCGGTCGTGCCGCAGTCCACCTCGCTCACCGTCACGTCCTGACAGACGTCGACCAGACGCCGCGTGAGGTACCCGGAGTCGGCGGTGCGCAGCGCGGTGTCGGCCAGGCCCTTGCGGGCGCCGTGGGTCGAGATGAAGAACTCGAGCACCGACAGGCCCTCGATGAAGCTCGACTTCACGGGCTGCTCGACGATCTCGCCCTTCGGGTTGGCCATCTGGCCACGCCACCCGGCGAGCTGGCGGATCTGCTTGATGTCGCCGCGGGCGCCCGAGGTCGCCATCATGTAGATGGGGTTCAGCGGGTTGAAGTTGGCCTTCGTCGCCGCCGTGATCTGCACGTCGGCCTCGCGCCAGATCTCCTCGATCTTGCCGCGGCGCTCCTCCTCGGTGAGGAAGCCCATGTTGTACTGGTCCTGCACCGCGGCGACCATGCCGTCGTGCTCCTGCAGGATCGCGGCCTTCTCCTTCTCGGGGATGACGACGTCGTTCTTGGACACCGTCACCGCGGCGCGCGTCGCGTACTGGAAGCCCACGTCCTTGAAGACGTCGAGCATGCGCGCGACCTTGGTGGCGCCGTAGGCGGCGACGAGCTCGTTGATGAACGCCGAGAGGCCCTTCTTCGTGATGGTCTGGTTGTGGAAGGTGTAGTCCTCGTCGCGGAAGTCCTCGCCGAGGACCTCGCGGAGGCCCGCCTCGACCCTGTGGTTGAAGAGGGCCCGGCCGATGGTCGTGACGATGCGCTCGCCGTTCGGCAGACGGAACTGGACCGGCTCGGCGCGTGAACTCGGCGATGCCGGCGGCGCGCTGTGTCGGCACCTGACGCTGGTCGAGGACGCGCTGCTCGTAGGCGCGGACGACCTCTTCGTAGCCGGAGAAGGCGAGCAGCGGCGCGTCGAAGTCGGCCGGCGTCGCCCCGCTCAGGTCGTCCCTCTCGTGATACGTCAGATAGTAGACGCCGATGACCATGTCCTGGCTCGGGACGGCGATGGGCTTGCCGTGCGCCGGCGAGAGGATGTTGTTGGTCGAGAGCATCAGGGTGCGCGCCTCGGCCTGCGCCTCCCAGCTGAGAGGAAGATGCACGGCCATCTGGTCGCCGTCGAAGTCGGCGTTGAACGCGGCGCAGACGAGCGGATGGATCTGGATGGCCTTGCCCTCGACGAGCAGGGGCTCGAAGGCCTGGATGCCGAGGCGGTGCAGCGTGGGCGCGCGGTTGAGCATCACGGGATGCTCGTTGATGACCTCCTCGAGGATGTCCCAGACCTCGGGCACCATCGACTCGACCATCTTCTTGGCCGCCTTGATGTTCTGCACCATCTTGCGCGCGACGAGGCGGCTCATGATGAACGGCTTGAAGAGCTCGAGGGCCATCATCTTGGGCAGGCCGCACTGGTGCATCTTGAGGTGCGGCCCGGCGACGATCACCGAGCGTCCCGAGTAGTCGACGCGCTTGCCGAGCAGGTTCTGGCGGAAGCGGCCCTGCTTGCCCTTGAGCATGTCGCTGAGCGACTTGAGCGGGCGGTTGCCCGGGCCCGTGACGGCGCGGCCGCGGCGGCCGTTGTCGAAGAGCGCGTCGACGGCCTCCTGCAGCATGCGCTTCTCGTTGTTGACGATGATGTCCGGCGCCTGCAGGTCGAGCAGCCGCTTGAGGCGGTTGTTGCGGTTGATGACGCGCCGGTAGAGGTCGTTGAGGTCGCTGGTCGCGAAGCGCCCGCCGTCGAGCTGGACCATCGGCCGCAGCTCCGGCGGGATCACGGGGATCACGTCGAGGACCATCCACTCGGGATGGTTGCCGCTGCGCAGGAAGGCCGAGACGACCTTGAGACGCTTGACGGCGCGCGCCTGGCGCTGGCCCTTGGCGGTGTGGATGGTCTCACGCAGCTCCAGCGCCTCGGCCTCGAGATCGACGCGCTTGAGGAGCTCGCGCACCGCCTCGGCGCCCGTGCCGCCGGTGAAGTAGACGCCGAAGCTCTCGGGCTCGTAGCCGGGCTCGCGGGCGAACATGCGCTCCATCTGCTGATAGAGGGCCTCGTCGCCGATGACCTCGCGCGGGCCGATCGTCTTGAACTGCTCCCAGGCCTTGTCGACCTGGTCCTTGGCGTGCTCGACGGCCTTGTTGCCGCGGTCGACGTAGTCGTCGCGCAGCTTGTCGGCCTTGGCGCGCTGCAGCTTCAGCTCGTCCTTGCCCAGCGCGGCCGCGTTGACCACGATGCGCCGGCATGACTCGAAGATGTCGAAGTAGTTGAAGAAGCCGAACTCGTCCTCGGGCTCTTCTGCCGGTATGGAAGTCGTCGGCCTCGCGGGCGCCGTCGAGCACCTCGATGACCTCGTCGTGCATGGCGCCGATGGCGCGCACGCGGTCCTCGGTGTAGACGTCGTAGCGGGCCTTGAGCTCGTCGACCTTCTCCTGCAGGAAGACGAGGTCGTTCTCGCGGCGCTCGTTGTCGACCGAGATGATCACGTAGGAGCCGCCGAAGTAGAGCACCTTCTCGAGCTCCTTCGGGGCGATGTCGAGCAGGTAGCCCATGCGCGACGGCACGCCCTTGAAGAACCAGATGTGGCTCACCGGCGCCGCGAGCTTGATGTGACCCATGCGCTCGCGGCGCACCTTCGCCCGCGTCACCTCGACGCCGCAGCGCTCGCAGATGATGCCCTTGTAGCGGACGCGCTTGTACTTGCCGCAGTAGCACTCCCAGTCCTTGGTGGGACCGAAGATGCGCTCGCAGAACAGACCGTCACGCTCCGGCTTGAGCGTGCGGTAGTTGATCGTCTCGGGCTTGGTGACCTCGCCCTTCGACCACGCCTCGATCTGCTTCGGCGACGCGAGGCCGATGCGGATGGAGTCGAAGTTGTTGATGTCGATCACTGGTCGCTCCCCTCTGCCCGGGCGGGATCAGTCGTCTTCATGCTCGACCTCCTCGGCCTCGATCTCATCGGCCTCGAAGTCGAGGGAAACGTCGGCGAGGATCTCGAGGTCGTCGAGCGGGGCCGCGACGACCTCGACCAGGCCCGCGTCCTCGTCCTCGTTCTCGCTCTCGGCGAACAGCTCGTCGTCCTCGTCCACGCCGGTGCCGGCGGCGATCACGTCCTGCAGGGCCGTGGTCTCGACCTCGGCCTCGTGTTGTTCATCCGGCCTCGACGCCCTCGGGCTGGCGCGGACGCACGCTCGAGAGGTCGATGCCCAGTTCCTCGGCGGCGCGCAGGAGGTCGTCCTCCTCGTCGCGCACCTCGAGCACCGCGCCCTCCTCGCTCTGCACGGATATGTCGAGGGCGAGGCTCTGGATCTCCTTCATGAGGACCTTGAACGACTCGGGGATGTTCGGCCGGGCGATGTTCTCGCCCTTGACGATCGCCTCGTAGGCCTTGACGCGGCCCACCGTGTCGTCCGACTTGATGGTGAGCATCTCCTGCAGCACGTAGGCGGCGCCGTAGGCCTCGAGGGCCCAGACCTCCATCTCGCCGAAGCGCTGGCCGCCGAACTGCGCCTTGCCGCCCAGCGGCTGCTGGGTGACCAGCGAGTACGGGCCGGTGCTGCGAGCGTGGATCTTGTCGTCCACGAGATGCAGCAGCTTGAGGATGTACATGTAGCCGATGGTCACCTTGTTGTCGAAGCGCTCGCCGGTGCGGCCGTCGTACAGCCAGACCTTGCCCGAGCAGCGACGGCCCGCCGGCTCCTTCTCGTTGACCTTGAACTGCACCGGGTTGTCCGGGTCGTCCCGCGTCGAGCGGATGAGCAGGTCGTCGATCTCCTCGAGCGTCGCGCCGTCGAACACGGGCGAGGCCAGGCGAGCCGGCGTGTTGCTGCGCTCGCCGTCGGCCTGGTACCCGCGTACGGCCGCCCAGCCGAGGTGCGTCTCGAGCACCTGGCCGATGTTCATGCGGCTCGGCACGCCCAGCGGGTTGAGGATGATGTCGACGGGCGTGCCGTCCTCGAGGCACGGCATGTCCTCTTCGGGGACGATCTTCGAGATGACGCCCTTGTTGCCGTGGCGGCCGGCGAGCTTGTCGCCCTCGGCCACCTTGCGCTTCTTGGCGACGTACACGCGGACGAGCTCGTTGACGCTCGGCGGGAGCTCGTCGTTGTTCTCGCGGCTGAAGATCTTCACGTCGATGACCTTGCCGCCCTCGCCGTGCGGCACCTTGAGGCTGGTGTCGCGCACCTCGCGCGCCTTCTCCTTGAAGATGGCGCGGATGAGCTTCTCCTCGGCGGTCAGCTCGGTCTCGCCCTTGGGGGTCACCTTGCCGACGAGCAGGTCGCCCGACCCGACCTCGGCGCCGATGCGCACGATGCCGCGCTCGTCGAGGTCCTTGAGCGACTCCTCCGAGCGGTTGGGGATGTCGCGCGTGATCTCCTCGTCGCCGAGCTTGGTCGTGCGCGCGTCGACCTCGTACTCCTCGATGTGGATCGACGAGAGCACGTCGTCCTTGACGATGCGCTCCGACAGGATGATCGCGTCCTCGAAGTTGAAGCCCTCCCAGCTCATGAAGGCGACCAGCATGTTCTTGCCGAGCGCGAGCTCGCCGTGGTCGGTCGACGACCCGTCGGCGAGCACGTCGCCCTCCTTCACCTTGTCGCCGGTCACGACGAGGGGCTTCTGATGGATGAGCGTGCCCTGGTTGGAGCGCGTGAACTTGACGAGGTCGTACGTGTCGACCTCGCCCTTGCCGGCGTCGACCTCGATGCGGTCGGCGTCGACGTTGGCGACCTTGCCGGCGCGCTCGGCCAGCACCACGTCGCCCGTGTCGACGGCGGCACGGAACTCCATGCCGGTGCCGACGAAGGGCGCCTCGGTGGTGAGCAGCGGCACGGCCTGACGCTGCATGTTCGAGCCCATGAGGGCGCGGTTGGCGTCGTCGTGCTCGAGGAAGGGGATCAGCGCCGTGGCGACCGAGACGAGCTGGGTCGGGCTGACGTCCATGTAGTCGATCTCGCTCGGCGGGACCTCGACGATCTCGGCCCCGGCGCGACGTCGGGCAAGCACGGTCTCGTTGGTGAACTTGCCGGTCTTGGCGTCGATCGGCGCGTTCGCCTGGGCGACCGTGACGTGGCGCTCCTTCTTGCTCTTGGCGTCGATGACGACGGCCTCTTCTTCTGAGGCGTCGAGGTAGACGATCTCGTCCGTCACCTTGCCCTTGACGACCTTGCGGTACGGGGCGCGGATGAAGCCGAACTCGTCGACCCTCGCCATGGAGGCAAGCGAGCCGATGAGGCCGATGTTGGGGCCTTCAGGGGTCTCGATGGGACACATGCGGCCGTAGTGGGTCGGGTGCACGTCGCGGACCTCGATGGGCGCGCGCTCGCGCGTGAGCCCGCCCGCGCCCAGGGCGCTCAGCCGGCGGCGGTGCGTGAGCCCCGAGAGCGAGTTCGTCTGGTCCATGAACTGCGAGAGCTGCGACGAGCCGAAGAACTCCTTGAGGGCGGCGACCACGGGGCGGATGTTGACGAGCGTCGCCGGCACGATGGTGTCGGGGTCCTCGGTCGTGAGGCGCTCGCGGATGACGCGTTCCATGCGCGCCAGGCCGATGCGGAACGCGTCCTGCACGAGCTCGCCGACGGTGCGCAGGCGGCGGTTGCCGAAGTGCTCGTATTCGTCGATCTCGTGAGCGATCTCCTCGCGGCGCGTCGCCAGCAGGGCGACCGCCTCGGCGGCGTAGTCCTTGGCGTCGTCCGGCACGCCCAGCTTGGCGGGCAGGGAGATGAGCCGGCGGATGAGCTCGACGATGTCCTCGTTGACGAGGACGCGCACGTCGGCGTCCGGCAGCTTGTCGGGCGCGAGGTGGCCGTGCAGGCGCACGTTGAGCTTGTGGCGGCCGACCCGCGACAGGTCATAGCGCTTCGGGTCGAAGAAGAGACCCTTGAGCATGGAGGTCGCGCCGTCGAGCGTCGGCGGCTCGCCGGGGCGCTGCTTGCGGAACAGCTCGATCAGCGCCTCGTCCTGCGCGCCCGTCGAGTCGCGCTCGAGGGTGTTGCGGATGTAGACGGAGTCGTCGAACAGGGCGAGGATCTCGTCGTCGGCGCCGTAGCCCATCGCGCGCAGCAGCACCGTGACCGGGAACTTGCGCTTGCGGTCGATGCGCACGTTGACGGCGCCCTTCTTGTCGATCTCGAGCTCGAGCCAGGAGCCGCGCTGAGGCATGAGGTTGGCGACGAGGACCTGCTTCTCGCGCTCGGCCTGCTTGGGCTCCATGATGTAGGCGCCGGGCGAGCGGACGAGCTGCGTGACGACGACGCGTTCGGTGCCGTGGATGATGAAGGTGCCGCGCTCGGTCATCATCGGGAAGTCGCCCATGAAGACCGACTGCTCGCGGATCTCGCCCGTCTCCTCGTTGATGAAGGCGACCTTCATGGAGAGCGGCGCCGAGAACGTCATGTCCTTGTTGCGGCACTCGGCGATCGACTTGGTCGGCTCGCCGAAGGAGTGCTCGCCGAACTGCACGAGCAGCTTCTCGGAGTAGTCCTTGATCGGGTTGATGTCGGCGATCGTCTCGCGCAGGCCGTCGCTCAGGAACCACTCCCACGACGTCCTCTGGATGTCGATGAGGTGCGGAAGCGGAAGCGGCTGGTCGAGCTTGGCGAAAGACGTGCGCAAGCGATGCGGCTTGGGCTCGTTCAAGCGAGTCTCCTCAAGTCGGCGGAAACGTGGGGAACAAGAAGCTCACCACACCAGCTCGGGACTGGTATGGCCGCAGTTGACGCACGGCGAAGTAGAATACCACCCCTCATGCGGTCGCGCAAGGAGACGGCACGAAGCGGCCACAAGACGCCGGCGCCCAGGTGTCGCCTCCCATGACAACGGCGGCGGCGAAGACGCGTGGCCGTCGTGCCACGCGGTTAACAATGGACGCGAAGGGGGACGGGCCGGCTGCAGCCGGCCCGTCCCCCTTCGCATGACCTTCGAACGCGGCTCTACTTGAGTTCGACAGTGGCGCCGGCCTCTTCGAGCTGCTTCTTGGCCTCCTCGGCCTCGTCCTTGTTGACGCCTTCCTTGATGGCCTTCGGGGCGCCCTCGACCACGTCCTTGGCCTCCTTGAGGCCCAGGCCGGTCAGCGCGCGCACGACCTTGATGACCTGGATCTTCTGGTCGCCGAAGCTCGTCAGCACGACGTCGAACGAGGTCTTCTCCTCGGCGGCCTCTTCGACGGCGGCGGCGGCCGGGGCCGCGGCCACGGCGACCGGCGCCGCGGCGCTCACGCCGAACTCCTCCTCGAGGGCCTTCACGAGCTCCGAGAGCTCGATCACGGTCATGCCCTTGATGGCCTCGATCATGTCGTCCTTCTTCATCTTCTTGTCTGCCATTGTCAATGCACCTCGCCGTCTGGCTTGAACGCTGTGTCGGGGATCGTCGCGGCGGCCGGCGCGGGCTCACGCCTCGCCGGCCGCCGCCTTCTGCTGTGCCACCTGGTTGAGGGCGCGCACGAAGCCGCTCACCGTGCCCTGGAGGACGGTGACGAGGCCGGTCATCGGCGCCGCCATGGTGCCCACCACCTGGGCGATGAGAGTGTCGCGCGGGGGCAGGCTCGCGAGCGCCCTGACGCCCTCGGCGTCGATCAGGCTCGTCTCGAGCAGGCCGCCGCGCACCGCAAGCTGCGGGTGCGTCCTGGCGAACTCGGCGAGCGCCTTCGCGGCGCCGACGAGGTCGTCGCCGCAGAACGTGACCGCGGTCGGCCCGCCGAGCAGCGGGCTGAGCTCGGTCCGTCCGGCGCGCTCGGCGGCGATGCCGCCCAGCGTGTTCTTCACGATGCGGAAGCGCGCGCCACTCTCGCGCAGCTTGCCGCGCAGCTCCGAGAGCTGCGCCACCGTGAGGCCGCTGTAGTCGCTGACGAACATCGTCTCGCTGCCCGCGAGAAGGTCCGCCACTTCGGCGATCACAGCCTCTTTGTCGTCTCTCAGCATCTCGACCTCGCAGTCGAACAACAAGACGCCCGCTCCCGGGACGGGAGCGGGCGTCTGAAAGGACACCTGCTCGCTCGCCTCGGGCGGGCGGACCCGAAGGTCCATTCTGCTCCCGCAGGAGCACCGACCGTCATCGGCTGCGGCGCGTCACCGCGCCGCGAAGCGGCAGTATAGCCGGGCGTCGCGGCGCCGGCAACTGCCGCGCCCTCTGCTCTCTGTGCGGTGCACCTCCGGCGCCCCGCACGTTGGTCCGCCTACGGCGGCTAATCCTCCATGAGGTCGCGCACGCGGGCCGGGTCGAGCTCGATCGACGGCCCCATGGTCGACGCCACGTTGACGCTCCTGATGTACTTGCCCTTGGCCGCCGCCGGCTTGGCGCGCACGATCTCGTCGAGCACGGCGCCGTAGTTCTCGACGAGCTGCTGCTCGGAGAACGACTTCTTGCCGATGCTCAGGTGCACGATGCCGGAGCGGTCGGTGCGGTACTCGACCTTGCCGCCCTTGGCGTCGGTCACGGCTTTGCCGACGTCGAAGGTCACGGTGCCCGACTTGGGGTTGGGCATGAGGCCGCGGGGGCCGAGGATGCGGCCCAGCTTGCCGACCGTGCCCATCATGTCGGGCGTGGCGATGGCGACGTCGAAGTCGAGTATGCCCTTCTGCACCTGCTCGGCGAGGTCGTCGGCGCCGATGAGATCGGCGCCGGCCTCCTGCGCCTCGCGCGCCTTGTCGCCCTGGGCGAACACGGCGACGCGCATGGTCTTGCCGGTGCCGTGCGGCAGCACGGTCGTGCCGCGCACGATCTGGTCGGCGTGGCGCACGTCGACGCCGAGCCTGAAGTGGACCTCGACGGTCTCGTCGAACTTGGCGCCCTCGAGGGTCTTGAGCAGGCGCATTCCCTCGAGGGGGGCGTAGAGCCTGTCCTGGTCGATCGCCCGGCGGGCGGTCGTGTAGGTGCGGCCTCGCTTGGCCATTCTCATACCTCCTGTGGTGCGAACGGCGACCTGGTCGCCTCCCACATCGGCGGCCGGGCCGGCGCCCGACCTTCGGTTGGTCCTGCTACCCCTCGACCTCGACGCCCATGCTGCGGGCGGTGCCCTCGATGACCTTCATCGCGGCGTCGACGTCGTTCGCGTTCAGGTCCGGCATCTTGAGCTCGGCGATCTCGCGGACCTTCTCGCGCGAGACCTTTCCCACCTTGATGCGGTTGGGCTCGCCCGAGCCCTTGTCGATGCCCAGCGCCTCGCGCAACAGCACGGCGGCCGGAGGCGTCTTGGTGATGAAGGTGAAGGAGCGGTCCTCGAAGACGGTGATCTCGACGGGGATGATGGTGCTGCCCTGCGCCTGGGTCTTGGCGTTGAACGCCTTGCAGAACTCCATGATGTTGACGCCGTGCTGGCCGAGGGCCGGGCCGACGGGCGGCGCGGGGTTGGCCGCGCCGGCCGGGATCTGCAGCTTTATCGTTGTCAGGACCTTCTTGGCCACTGCTGCCTCGCTTCGCTTGCCGCTGCGTTAGCTACTGTCAGGACGTCTTCTTGACCTGGTCGAAGGCGAGCTCGACCGGGGTCTCGCGGCCGAAGATCGACACCATGACCTTGAGCCGGCTCTGGTCGAGGTTGACCTCGACGACCTCGCCGGAGAAGTCCGAGAGGGGGCCCGAGGTGACGCGGACGATCTCGCCCACGCTGAACTCGGCCTTCTGCTTGGGGCGCTCGACGGTGGCCGTGTGGAGGATACGGTCGACCTCGACGCGCGAGAGCGCCACGGGCTTGTTCTGGGCGCCGACGAAGCCGGTCACGCCCGGGGTGTTCTTGACCAGCGACCAGGTGTCGTCGGTGAGCTCCATCTGCACGAGGACGTAGCCGGGAAAGACGCGGCGCTCGCTCGTGACCTTCTGCCCCTCCTTGGTCTCGACGATCTGCTCGGTGGGCACGACGATCTGGTGGATGCGGTCCTCCTGGCTCATCGACTGACGACGGTGTTCCAGGTTGGCCTTGACCTTGTTCTCGTGGCCCGAATAGGTGTTGACGACGTACCAGTGGAACAACGTGGGGCTCCGCTCAGTTGATGGCGTTGAGGACGAGCTCGACGAACTGCGAGAAGAGACCGTCGGCCGCCGCGGTGTAGACGGCGGCGATGGCGACGGCGACGAGCACGACGATGGTCGACTGGATGAGGTCCTGGCGCGTCGGCCACGTGACCTTGCCCATCTCGACGCGCACGTCGCGCATGAACCTGGCGATGCCGCGCTTCTCGCCCTTGGCGCCCTTCGCGGGCGGCTTGGACTGGGCGCGGGCGCGCGCCATGCGGCTCTGCTTGGCCGGCGCCTTGGCGCGCGCCTTGCCCTTGTCGGCCTTGTCGGCCGAGCCGCGCGCGCCCTTGCCCGAGTTGTCCTTGCTCTTGACGGCCTTCGCCACTCAACCGCTCCGATGATCGTTGGCAGGGCTGGAGGGACTCGAACCCCCGACCCCCGGTTTTGGAGACCGGTGCTCTACCAATTGAGCTACAGCCCTACGAGAGAGTACGGACGCTTAGCGCGTCTCCTTGTGGACCGTATGCGTACCGCACCAGCGACAGTACTTCTTCAGCTCGATGCGGTCGGGGTCGTTCTTCTTGTTCTTGTTCGTATGGTAGTTGCGACGCTTGCACTCCTGGCAAGCGAGCGTGACCAGCTGACGCACGTCTCGACCCTTTCGACGGAAGCACGTAAGGATACCCCGCGCTGCTCCCGAGGGTCAACGCGACGGCGCGGCCGGGCAGACGCGCGTCGCAGGCCGCGCCGGCCAGGCGGCGCAGTATAGCAGACGCGTGTGCAGGGGGGCAAAACGGGGGCCCGGGAACGTATGCTGGTACGCGACACACGACCGGCGAGGTGCGCGGTGACGGGCGACGAGCGCCCAGACGACGGACAGACGGAGCGAGACGACGACCCCGACGGCCGGCGAGACGGCGGCGGGCGAGGCGCGGCCGGCGGCCCCACGCTATCGGCCGCCGGCGCCGTATCCGCCGCCGGCCGCGTACGCGCCGCCGTCGCCGCCCCCGCCTCGGGCGAACGCCGTGTCGGGCTACGTGCCGCCGGCCGGCAGGGTCTGGGCGCCGCCGGCTGCGCCGGCGGCGCCCAGACCCCCGAGCCCAGCCGGCACCGCCCCTCCCCTCCACACCCTGCGTCCGGCGCCGGAGCCCGGCTGGTCCTGGAAGCAGAGCGTCTGGGGCCTTCTGCTGGGCATGGGTCCGTTCGTCGCCCTGTACGCCGCCGCGTCTCCGCTCGTGAGCGACGCCGACACGAGCATCGAGGAGGTCACCGTCGTCACGGGGATCATCATGCTCGTCTCGTCGGTGATCAGCTACGGCTGGCAGCTGTTCGCGGCGTGGCTCTTCTCGGTGCGCTCTCTCCCGCACAAGCTCCGTGCCTGGGGATTCACGCGACCGACGGCGGCCTTCTTCTGGACCATCCCGACGGTCCTGCTCGCGGCGTATGTCGTGTCCTACGTCAACGACGCGGCCTTCAACCCGCCCGAGCAGGACATCGTCGAGGCCTTTCCGCCGACGGCCGCGGGTCTCGTCCTGTTCGCCATCGTCGCCGTCGTCATGGCTCCGTTGTGCGAGGAGATCTTCTTTCGCGGCTTCGTCTTCAAGGGCTTCGCCACGTCGTGGGGCTGGCTGACCGGCGCCGTCATCTCGGGGACGCTCTTCAGCCTCGCGCACCTGCAGCTGACGATCTTCCTGCCGCTCTTCACGCTCGGCTTCGGTCTCGCCTGGGTCTACCATCGCACGGGCTCGCTGTGGACGAGCATCGCCCTCCACGCGACGTTCAACGGGGTCGCCGTCCTCGCCTGGGCGCTGACGAGCTAGGGCGGAGGCTCAGCGCAGCAGGGTCGGCTTGCGCAGCTCCCGGCAGTGACAGGCGTCGTCCTCGGGCAGGCACCCGAAGCCATTGATCTCACCGTCGCCCGCGGAATCTGAATCACTTCGGTCCGACTGGCCGTCCACAGGCTGAGGACAGCGTATTGCGTCATCGAAGTATCCCCGGTTGCCCCATGCGGGCCCCCCAGGTAGCCCCAGCCCCCGCCGGGTTTCTGGCGAACCTTGATCGCGGCGATCATCTTTTCGATTTCAATCCGGTACTTGCTCGGATTGACCTCGCACAAGAAGATGATTGAAATCCCCAGGCTGTAGACGTCGATCAGGTCGGGCTCCGTCGCCATCACCGCGGCGAACAGACTCGCTTCAATCCCTTCCTTGACTCGGGGGTGGTCTTCCCCCGCCCCGTCCTTGAAGAAGGCCAAACCAATCAGTGCCTTTCCCCCGGGGCGGTCATCGCTGGCGGTCTCAAGGTACTTCAGCCCGTTCTTGACCATCGCCCGCACCTCCGGGCTCTCTGGTGTGAACCCGGCCGCCGCCCCGCACCACGCAGCGCCCATCACCAGCGCTGCCAGACAAACGCCCCCCCATCCCCTGCAACTGAACGCCCTGGTTGTGGCCATCTCCTTACCTCCACGTGAGACGATGAGGGTCAAACTCGCATGACGAGTTCCGCTGCACCACGACGGTCACGGACCGTTGACTATTTTCCCAGGTTGACCGACGGGCGGAAACGAACCGCCTCCGCCGAGCGGTGTTCCCCTTGGTTTGGCCGGTCGGCCCCCCGTGAATCCACGGGCGCGGCCTGAGAAGTCCGCGGCGCCAATCGATCCGCCACCCTGCCGGTCAGATCTGACCGTCCAGGAGAAAAAACCACAGATCGGGTGGATGGGAACGGCCACGGAACCTGCTCGGTCATCACGAGCCACCATCCCCCCGGGAAATGACTTCCGCCCTGCCAATCTCGGATTTCCATCGTACGGAACGGATACCTCACCCGCGGAGCCTCTGTCCCAGTGATGATAGTAACCCGCGGATGCTGCTGTCAAGCTAGGCAATTTAATCCCAAGTCGTTGCGCCCAGACCATTTTGCAGGGCGGCAGGACGCAGCCGATGCGAGGGCGAGGATCACTCGCGAAACGGGCATCGATCTTACTTTTTTGTGCGGGTTTCGCGACAAGACCAGAACACGAGCCGACGTTCCCAGATGTCAGGCGGAGATCATTCCGCCGGAAGCGACTGATAGTATTCCATCAGGATCTTCGCCACTTCGGGCCGGGCGAATTCGGGGGGCAGGTCCTTGCCCTGGGAGAGCAACTCGCGGACCTTGGTACCCGACAGGACCACGAAGTCCTCTTTGCGATGGCCCTCCGGCGCCTCGCACATCATGATCACGTCGCCCACGACCTTCGAGAAGGCCGTGTGGTCCGCCTTGAAGATCTCCAGTTCCAGCGAGCCGGCCGGGACCTGTTCGTCGAAGATCGTCTGGGCGTCGAACGGTCCGTAGTAGTTGCCCACGCCGGCGTGGTCGCGGCCGACGATCAAATGCGTGGCCCCCATGTTCTGGCGGAAAATGGCGTGCAGCACCGCCTCCCGGGGACCGGCGTAGAGCATGTCGAAGCCGTAGCCCGTGATCTCGCAGCTGTTCGGCTCGAAGTACAACTCGACCATCTTGCGGATGGAGGCGTCGCGGACGTCGGCCGGGATGTCCCCCGCCTTCAGCTTGCCCAACAGCATGTGGATCACGGCACCGTCGGCCCCCACCCGCTCCATGGCGATCCGAACCAAGGCTTCGTGGGCCCGGTGCATGGGGTTGCGAGTCTGGAAGGCCACCACCTTGTGCCAGCCGTTCGCCGCGATCTTCTCGCGGATCTGACCCGCGGTGCGGAACGTTTCGGGGAACTCGTCGGCGAAGTAGGAGAAGTTCAGCACCTGGATGGGACCGGCCACGAAGAACTTGCCCACCGACAGGAAGTTCTGCACACCCGGGTGCTCCCCGTCCGTGGTGCCGAAGACCTTCTGGGCCATCAGCTGCATCTGTGCATCCGTCGCTTGGTCGATCGACTCCACGTCCTGGATGGCCAACACCGGGTTGCCCTCGACGTTGGGATCGAGCAGGGCGATCCGCCGGGCGCCCCGGATGGCCGAAGCGTCTTCGACGACGTTCACAATCGGCACCGGCCAGAACAGGCCGTCCGTCGTTTTCATGCTCTCGGCCACCGACAGCGAGTCGGCCAGGTTCATGAAGCCGCTGAGGGGATTGAAGTACCCGCTGCCCAACATGACCGCGTTGGCGGCTGCCTGGGAGCAAACCAGCAGCTTGGGCAACCCATTGGCCTCCTTGAGCAACCTGGCCCGCTGCGCTTCATCCGCCACGTAGAGGGGGTTTAACGTGTCCGAACCATGCGGCTTGATCATGCAAAATTCCTTTCCTTGGATCAACTTGATCCTATAAGAATTCGTAATAGTGGCAACTGTGGGGTGGTTGGGATGAAGAACACCTTCACCTAATCTTTCACTTAATCTTTCACCTAATCTCCCCGGCTTCATGGCAGTGGGAAGAGATTAAGTGAAAGATTAAGTGAAAGATTAGGGTCTTAGGTTTCGGCGCAGCCGGTTAAGTTCATTGCTAGTGACGGCTTACCTGCGGAGCCAGCTCCGTTTCCGTTCTCTGTTCGTTCCGCCCGAAGTGCTGGGTATAGTCGAGGTCTGCCATCCCGTGCAAGAGGTGGCGGCCGTCCGGCTTTCCAGCCTCGCCTGCCGGTCTGCGCGTCAGCCCGGAAAGGCTGACGTACCGTCGAACGGTAACCCGGATTATTCGCGTAGGCCGGAACAAGGTCGCGGAAGGCATTGCCGGAACGACGCAACCTCGGCAAGGCACTGGAACGTCCTGTGGTTGGTTGAGCGGGCTTCAAGCGACCGCAGTTCCGGCAGCCATTTCGGTTGCTTGTTCCGGCCTACCGTCTCGTGAATCATCCCGACTAGCCGTCCAGCGTCCAGCCTTCGCGGTACTTGCGGCTGAGCAGGGCGTTGGCTTCCTCGCAGTTGGTCACGCGGCCCGCGGCGCCGTCGTAGGCGATCTTCTCGCCGACGCGGAACGCCACCAGCCCCAGCAGCAGCTGCTCGATCATCGTGCCGCTGTAGTCGAAATTGCAGGAAGTCTGCAGGTCCCCCTTGCAGGCGTTGACCCACTGCTCCTGGAAGCCGCCCATCGGCGGAATCCGCTTTTCGGCTCGGCCGCGGCTGGTAGTGCGCCATGCCCGCTGCCTTGTTGCGGGGAAAGAGTTCGTACCTGCCGAAGTCCGCGACCAGGCACGCCTTGTCGCCTTCGAACAACGCTCCGTGGCCGGGCTCGGTGGGGACCCCGTCCGGCCAGGGTACTCCGGCTTGTGGGCGCCCTGGTACCACGTCACCTTGATCGCCGGCCGCCAGTCGTTGGCCGGGTGCTCGAACGTCATGGTCAGGGCACTGGGCGCAACGTCGGGATTGACCGGGTCGCCATGTGCCTCGGCCGAAGTCGGCACACCGGCATCGATGGCGTTCCAGGCCAGGTCCATGGTGTGGCTGCCCATGTCGCCCACCTGCCAACTGCCGAAGTCCCAGTACATGTTCCACTTCAGGCAGCCGCCGAAATAGCCCGGGTTGTAGGGATGCCAGGGCGACGGGCCGATCCACAGATCGTAGTGCAGGTGCGCCGGCGGATCGCCGGCGGCGGGCAGGTAGGCCGTTTGGCCGTGCCGCCGGTCGCCCCACACGTGTGCGTGCTTCAGCGTGCCGACCGCCCCGTCCAGCACGGCCTCGCGAACGCGGTCGAAGTTCGGGTTGGCGCGGCGCTGCATGCCGACCTGCGTGGCCACTTTGTCCTTGTTCTTCAAGTAGTTCGCGCGACCACGCGGGCTTCTTCCACGCAGTTGGCCAGCGGCTTCTCGCAGTAGACGTGCATCCCGCGATTCAGCGCCCAGTTGGAGATGAAGGCGTGCGTGTGATCCGTCGTGCTGCAGACGACCGCGTTGATGTCCTTCTGCTCGAGGCACTTCCGCCAGTCGACGTAGTGTTTGGCGTCCGGGAATCTCCTTGGCGGCCCCCGCCAGGGCTCTGCTCGTCCACGTCGCACAAGGCCACGACGTTCTCGCCCTGACCGGCCCCAAAGTGGGCCGTCCCTCTTCCGCCCGCACCGATGATGGCTACGTTCAACTTGTTGCTCGGTGCGTCTTCACCGGCCCGCACGCCGCCGCGGAGAATGGTCAAGCCGACTCCCGCCGCCGCCGCAGACTTGAGAAACTGCCGCCGGGCGACGGCCGGAGTGGACACTGGCTGGTTACGCCTGTCGATGGATGAAGTGGTCATGTCGGTAGGTCCTTTTGCGAGGGGTTGCGGGACAGCCGCGGGAAGGCCTGAATCGGGAAGTTCCCTTGGGCAAGCGGCGAGCAGGGATCTCCCGTAGCTGCACTCGCCAGAGTGCGGTGGTGTCGCGTTACCCGCGTTCTGGCGAACGCAGCTACCGGAAAGCTGCTCTCTGCCGCTCGCCCGATTGCGGCGTGCACCCGCGGGCGGGGTTCCGAACAAGCGGGTGGCTACAGGATAATCTATTTCCTGAAATACTCAAGCCGCAGACCAAGGCGTCAGGAGCCGTTTTCGGCGCATCGGGCCCGTTTTCCAGGCTGGGGACAGGGGAATTCGGAAACGAGCGGGCAACGGCCGGTTGGTGTATCATCAGTAGTTCCAAATTCGGCGACCCACCGGTCGCTGAACTCGCCAGAGTTCGGGTTAATTGGCTCATTTCCCCGAAGTCTTGGCGACTTCGGCTACGAAATCTGGAACGACTGATCATGGTTTTGTCCCGCTCGCGGTCGGGGATGGCACAATCCACACCAAGGAGAACGCATCGATGAGAGCCCGCACAGGCATTCTGGCCGCCGTCGTCCTGACGCTCGGCCTGGCACCGCTCCCGGCCGCAGAACTTTGGAGCGTCGGGGAGTTCGACGGCCGCTGCGGCGAGTTCGCGCTGGAGCCGGGCACGGCCCCCGAGTCCTACACGGGCGACGGCCTGTTCTGTCCCGGATTGACTACGGTCAAGGCGAGCTGGCCCTATGCCCAGCCTGGGCCGGAAGATGTCTGGGCGGGCAGCACCGCACACGCCTTCGACGTGATCTTCGGCGTCGGCCGCGTGCCGGCCCCCGGCGAGTGTACGCTGAAGATCGGCGTGCTGGATAGCCAGCCCGACCTGCCGCCCAGGCTGCGGATCGAGGTGAACGGCCAGTCGTATGAACATGTCTTCGACCGGGCAACCACGCCAGGCCTGGGGATTCGCGGCGACTTCGCGCGGGCCAATGCCTCCACCGCCTCCGTCCGTTTCCCGGCCTCGCTGCTCAAGCCGGGGGTCAACACGATCCGCATCGTCAGCATCGCCGGCAGTTGGTTCGTCTACGACGCCGTCTCGCTCGACGCCCCGGCCGGGGCCGAGCCGCAGGCCGTCACCGCCGACCAATTGCAGACGGCCCGCGCGGCCCTGCCCCAGATCGCGCCGGTCAGGCCCCAACTCGAACGCGTCGTGATCGTCTACAAGACGCACTTCGATCTTGGCTATACGGACCTGGCGAAGAACGTGGTCGAGCTGTATCGCCGGGGGATGATCGAGAGCACGCTGCGGGTGATCGACGCCAACCGCGATCTGCCCCCAGAGCAGCAGTTCGTTTGGACGATCCCGGGTTGGCCGATGGAGCAGATGCTCGGGGTGGGACAAGAACCCGCGCGGCAGGCGAAGATCGAACAGGCCATCCGCGACGGGCATCTCGTGGTGCATGCTCTGCCCGGTTCGACGCACACCTGTACGATGGAGGTCGAGGACCTGGTCCGCGGGCTGGGCCATTCCTCGCGGCTGGCTCGCCGGTTCGGCCTGCCGTTGCCCCGCGGGGCCAAGACCACCGACGTGCCGGCCCACTGCTGGCTGATGCCCACCGTCTTGCACCAGGCGGGCGTGGATTTCATGCACATCGGCGTGAACGACGCCACGACGCCGCCCAAGACGCCGCTCTTGTTCTGGTGGGAAGGCCCCGACGGCTCGCGGCTGCTGACCATGCTCACCAACACCTACGGCACGTGGCACCGCCCGCCGCCGGGCTGGCCTCACCGCACCTGGCTGGCAATCCTCCAGACCTACGACAACGTCGGGCCGCCCAGCCCGGAAACCATCAAGCGGGACCTCGACTTCTATGCCAAGAACTACCCCGGCGTGAAGGTGCAGGTGGGCCAGCTTTCCGACTTCTTCGACGCCCTGAAGACCGAGGACCTGAGCACCGTGCCCATCGTCCGCGGCGATATGCCCGACTGCTGGATCTACGGCCCCGCCAGTTCGCCGGTGGGTTGCCGGACCATTGCCCAGGCCCGGCGGTTGCTGCCCGCCACCGAATCGCTGGCCACGCTCAACGCCGCCTGGGGCGTGCAGGCCCCGGATCCGCGGCAGGCAGTGGCCGCGGCCTACGAGCAGAGCTTCTTGTGGAGCGAACACACGTGGGGCCTGGCCAGCCAACATCACGTCAGTTTTCAATTCGTCAAAGAGGGCGAGATCACCAAGGCGAACCCCCTGCCGCCGCAGAACATCCCGAAGATGGAGGCTTCCTGGGAGGAGCACATCGACTACGCCCGCCAGGTCGAGAATATCTTGCGGCAGCCCTCCGCCGAGCAGTTGGCTGCCTTGGCCGGCCGCGTGGCGGTCGAGGGCCGGCGGGTGGTCGTGTTCAACCCGCTGTCCTGGCAGCGCGACGACCTGGTGCAAGTCGCCGGCGACTGGGGGCCGGCCGCCCGCGTGCAGTCGGACGATGGGGCGGATGTCCCCGCCGAGGTGGCGGACGGCGTGTTACGCTTCGTCGCTCGCGACGTGCCCTCCCTGGGCTACCGCACCTATCGCGTGACCGGCTTGCCAGCCGCCCCGCCACCCGCGGCGGACTGCACCGCCAACACGGCAAAACACACCATCGAGTGCCCGACGTTCCGCGCGGTGTTCGATCCCGCCCGCGGCCGCATCGCCAGCCTGGTAGACAAGCGGACCAATCGCGAACTGATCGACGACTCGGCGCCCCAAGGCTTCGGCTACTTCTACCAGCGATTCAGCAAGCAGGATGCCCTGGATTGTGCCAAAGGATATCTCCGCCCCGGTTGGGCGGGCAGCCACGGCGACATCATGTGCCGCACGTCCCTCCCGGCCGACCAGCAGCACGTGGAGTTCACGCCCGCGGACATGTCGTTCGAGGCCACCGTCACCCCGATCCGCGTGACCGCCACGCTCGCCGGTACCCTGTCCGCCGCCGTGCCCCAGGACGTCCGGATCACGCTGACCCTGTATCGCGATCTGCCGTTTGTGGACTTGCACGTCACGGTCGACAATCACGGCCGCATCGACGCCTGGCCCGAAGCCTGCTGGCTCAGCCTGCCGCTGCGGATCGACCGGCCGCAGTTCCGCGTGGGCGTGCCCGGTTCGGTGGTCGATCCGGCCGCCGAGTTGCTGCCCGACACCAGCAGGCACTACTGCTGGGCCAACCCGGGCGTGGCGGTCTTCAACGACCAGGGCGGCGTGGGGGTGGCTGCGGTCCATACGCCGCTGGTCAGTCTCGGCGAGCCGGGGTTGATGAAGTTCAACGGCGCCTACGTGCCGACCCAGCCCCGCGTGTTCATCAACCTGCAGAACAACGTCTGGCACACGAACTTCCTGGACTGGTTCTCCGGCCGCATCGAGGCCGATGTCCGGCTCTGGCCGTTCGACCAGTACCAGGCCACCGCCCTGACCGTCCCCGGCCTCGACGCCAAACGCCCGCTGTTGGCCGCCGTGGCCGACGGTCCGGCCGGCACGCTTCCCGCCCGTCAGCCCGGCATCACGCTCTCACGCCCCGGCGTCCTGGTGACCGCCTTCGGCCCCGACCCGGACGGCAACCCGGGCACGCTCCTGCGGCTATGGGACCACTCGGGCGTGCCGGGCAAGCTCACCGTGACCTTGCCCAAAGCGATGCCGGCCGCGTGGGCCACCCCGGTGAATCTCCGCGGCGTGAAGACCGGCCCGCCGATCGCGATCACGGAGGGCGAACTCACGCTCGACCTGGGCTGTTTCGCCCCGGCGAGCTTCATCGTAAATTCAGTATCACAAGTTCGGCTGCCCACCGGTAGCTGAACTCGCCAGAGTTCGGGTATTGAATTCGGCTACCCACCGGTAGCTGAACTCGCCAGAGTTCGGGTATTTGGCCATTTCCAGACCGAAGTCTGGCGACTTCAGCTACGAAATTTCGAACTACTGAAATTGACAAACCGGAAGATAGGAGAGAACCACGATGTTCCGACGAGCCTTGTTCCTCGCCCTCACTGCGATTTGGCTGTTGCCACTGGTTTCGCTGCAAGCCGCCGAACCGATTCCCGCGTTCACGCCCGGTGCGCGCATCCTGTTTCAAGGCGACTCGATCACCGACGGCAATCGCGGACGCAGTGCCGACCCGAATCACATCCTGGGGCACGGCTACGTCTTCATCATCGCGGCCAGGCACGGGGCGGCGTTCCCCGACGCGAAGCTCGACTTCATCAATCGCGGCATCAGCGGCAACACCGTGCTCGATCTGGAGAAGCGCTGGCAGAAGGACACGCTCGATCTGAAGCCCGACGTGCTGAGCATCCTGATCGGCGTGAACGACAACGGCAGAGGCGTTCCGCTCGATCAATACGAGCAGGTCTACGACAAGCTCATCACCCAAGCCAAGGCGGCGAACCCCAAGCTCAAGCTGGTGCTCTGCGAGCCGTTCGTGAAGCCCACGGGCACGATCAACGAGGGCATCCGCAAGCGGCAGGAGATCGTCGCCCAGCTCGCGCAGAAGCACGGCGCGGCGCTGGTGCATTTCCAGCGCGTCTTCGACGAAGCGGCGAAACGTGCGCCCGGCCGACTACTGGATCTGGGACAACGTGCATCCGACCTATCGCGGCCACCAACTCATGGCCGACGAATGGGAACGGGTGGTCCGTGAGTTCTGGAGATAAGCGATCGCACCAAACGGCAAGTGGATCGTCACGGGTGCCGGTTAAGGAGACACGCTTCCCAGCACTGGGGTCAGGCTTACAGAATTCAATTTTGCCGGTCACCGATGTTCGAGAATGGCAAAAGCTCACCCCGGCAAAATTGAATTCTGTAAGCTTGACCCCAAAACGGTGACCGATGACCAATCAACCGAAGGGAACCCCGATGCGATACCTCGACATCATCCTCGTGACGTGCTGGGCATGGCTATTCCTGATTTGCGGTTGTGTTCT
>CAVPRQ010000014.1:0-34998 GCA_963707855.1 uncultured Thermoleophilia bacterium | reverse complement strand
AAGGGTACACTGCCCGCGGGCCGGGCTATGGCGGCCTACACGGCCGTCGACCCCGCCCGGCACCCTCAACGTCAAGCTGCTCAGGCCTCTCGACCGCGAGCGCTTCTTCGCCCTCATGCGCGACCTCTCCACCTACGCCACCGCAACGTCGCCCATGTGCTCGACTGGGGCGTCGATGGGGACGAGTGCTTCGTCGTCAGCGAGCCGGTCGAAGGCACCGACCTCGCGAGCCTCGCGGCCGCGCGTCCCCAGCTCGCGCCGCCGGTTGTCGCCGAGCTCGGCGCCCAGGCGGCGGCGGCGCTCGCCGCCCTGCACGGCCGCGGCCTCCTGCACGGCGGCGTCACGCCGGCTGGGATGACGCGGAGCAGCGAAGGCGTCCTCGTGCTCACCGACGCCGGCCTCGCCCCGGCCACGGGTCAAGCCGACCTGAGCGACCTGGACCCGCCCGAGAACGCCTACTTCGTGAGCCCCGAGGAGGTCCTCGCCCGCGACCTGACGCGCCAGTCTGACGTCTACTCGCTCGGCGTGAGTCTGTACGCGCTGGCCACCGGGACCGTCCCCTTTGACGGCCCGAACGCGATGGTCGTCGCGGAACGTGTCGCCGGAAGCGCCCCCGAGCCGCCACGTCAGCTGCGCCCGGACCTTCCCGCGTCCCTGGAGAACGTCATCCTGCACGCCATGGCGAAGCAACCCGAGCCGCGTCACGGATCGGCCGAGGAGCTGCGTCAGGACCTCGAGCGCGCCGCCGCCGGCATGCGCGTCGCGGCGCCCGCTCCGGAGCCGGTCGCGGTGACCAAGCCGAAGCACCCGTGTGGCCCTGGGTGCTCGGCGTAGGACTGGTCGTCGCCGTCCTCGCCGCGCTGTGGCTCTCCGGCACCTTCGCCGGCAGCGTCACGGTCCCGGACCTCGCCGGCCTGACCCTCGACGAGGCGCGAGTGACCCTGACCGACGTCGGGCTCGAACTCGGAGATCTGTCGAGCGGCGAGGCGGCCGCGGGCACTCCGGAAGGCACCGTCATCAGCCAGACACCCGCCGCCGGCGAGGAGGTCGACAAGGGCAGCAAGGTCGACCTCGTGGTCGCCGGCGCCCCGGACGTCGTCATGCCCGACCTCTCGGGGCTCAGTCAGGCGGACGCGGAGGCCGCCGTGGAGGCGGCCGGCCTGGTCGTCGAGCGGGTGCTCACGGTCTACTCGAACGACGTGCCGGCCGGACAGGTGGCCGACCAGACGCCGGCGGCCGGCACCACAGTGCCCGGAGGAGCCCCGGTGACGATCTCCGTCTCGGCCGGCCCCCAGACCTCGCCGAGTCCGGGGGCGAGCGCGGTGCCGGACGTCACCGGCAAGACACAGGACGACGCCCTCGCCGCCCTGGAGCAGGGCGGCTTCGCCGCCGTCATCGCCGTGCAGCCGAGCGACACGGCGCCGGCGGGCGAGGTGATCAGCCAGAACCCCAAGGGCGGCGTGCTCGCCGCGCCGGGGACGATCGTCACGCTCGTGGTCTCGACGGGGACGGCGTCGCCGTCGCCGTGAGGCGGCGCGCGGGGCGGCTTCGCAGCCGCCAGGCGAAGCCGGCCAGGCGCGCCTCGTCGAGCGGGTCGCCGTCGTTGTAGACGACGAGGAGGGGGAAGCCGCCGGCGCGGCGGAGCTCGGCCTCCGCGAGGAGGGCCGGAGCGCAGCCGCGCGGGGCGACCGTGACCACGCCGTCCACCGTGCCCGCCTTCCAGGTGAGCACGGAGCTGCCGACCATCGGGATCGACTCGCCGAACGGGTACGCCCCGAGCACGCGCCGTCCCTCGCGATCGACGGCGCGGATGTCGTGCCACACGACCCACGGGTGCGCGGGGCGCACGGCGCCCACGAGCCGGTCGATGATCGTCGTCATCGCCTTCAGCGTGCCGCGCCGCTTGAGCGCCTCGCCGGCGAGGAGGCCGTCGTCCTGGATGCTGCGCAGGACGAGGAGCTCGAAGAACTCCCCGAAGGGCTCGAACAGCACGCGCAGGCCGAGGTCGGCCAGGCGCCGCTGCAGGTCGTCGTTGCCCCACTCGTCGACGCGCAGGTAGAGGTCGCCGGACAGATAGACGTCGCGCAGATCAGCCTCGCGATGCCGCTCCAGGGGCAGCCGCCGGAACGCGTCGGCCGCCGACTCGAGCAGGGTCTGCACCTCGCCGACTGTCCGGAACGCCTCCGGGATCGCCGCCCGCGTGCGCCAGTCGGGCGCTCGCGCAGCATGAGGCGCTCGAGGCGACCGGAGTAGCGGGCGAAGAGCGCGTCGGCGTCGCCCCTGGTGCGCTCGGCGGCGAGGTGGTAGAAGCGCAGCATGTTGAGCAGGTCGACGGCCACGAGCGCCGACCACACCGGCGGCATCATCGCGGCGTTGCCGGTCACGAGGCTGTAGTCGGCGACGTCGACGCGATCGCCCCAGCCGAGCCTGTCGAGCGCCAGCTGCTCGGTCAGGGGGAACAGGTTCGCCCGGCAAGCCTGGAAGCCGTTTCCGGCGCTGAGGAAGAGGGCCCGGCCGCCGTCCAGGTCCTCGAGGCGCTCGTCGATGCTGTCCGCGAGCGCGCCCCAGATCAGCTGGTACGGCAGGCACTCCTTGCCCGAGCAGGCCTCCTGGGCCGCGCGCAGCGAGGCCGCGTCCGGTGGTCCGACGAAGTCGGCGTCCATGCCGCGGCCGCGCATCGCCGCGGCGAAGTGCCGCCCCAGCGTGCCGCCGAGGTGGCCGAAGAGGTACTTGTCGTACCCTCCGGCCGCGAGGCTGCGCGGTAGCGGCTCGTCGTACCGCCCGAGCCGCGCGCCTCCGCGTCGCTCCCGGCGGCACGCCATCCTCGTCTGAGGTCTGCTCCCGGTAGTCGCGGACCGCGTGAAGAAAGGCCTGCACGCGGGTGACGTAGCCGGCCTTGCCACCGTGCCCGTCGCTCTCGAGCACGGTGTGCGGGAAGTCCTCGAGAAGATCGTCGAAAAGGTGCTCGACCATCGAGTTGGGTCCGCACCCGTAGGCGCCGACGAGCACCGGGAACACGTCGCCGTCGCGCGCCGCGGCCACCGTAGCCCTCAGCGTGCGCCCGGCGCTCGCCCAGTGCACCCGGGCCAGCGGGGGGACGTCGTCGGCTACGGGGAAGCAGTCCACCGGCAGCGCCAGGGCGCCGTTCTGCGGCGCCAGTTCGGTGAGGCCGCAGCCCAGGAGGGGCTCGTGCAGCACGTGGGTCTCGCCCACCACGAGGAGCACGGGCAGGTCCTCGCGGCGCGCGAAGTCGAGTGTGCGCCGGCCGATCTCGCCCAGACCCTCTTCGTAGCGCTGCTGGGCGCCGAGCGCGGCACGGTAGGCGCGATGGAAGGCGCCGGAGGCGCCCAGCTCGCGCGCCAGCCCGTGCAGCTCGCGGCGAAAACCGTCTGACCTGAAGTCGCCGGGCTTCTGGAACAGGCTCGGGTGCAGAAGTCGCGTGGGTGATCCCTCGGCGCGGAGGGCGCGTTCCACCATCGCCGGCGCACCCTGCGTCATCGGACAGGTGTAGCGTCCAGCACCCGCCGTCGCGTACGGGATGTGGACGAACGTGGGTGCGAACAGGAGGTCGAGTCCATCGCCCGTCAGGCCGTGCAGGAGCTTGACCGGGGCGCACGAGCTGGGTGCGGCGCAGCGCCGGTCGCCTTCGGCAAGGGTCTCGGCGTCGGCGCGCAGCACCTCGACGTGCGCCCCCAGGCCCGCGAAGAACGTGGCGAAGAACGGCAGCGTGTCGATGAGGTAGTGGGCGTACGGGAGGCCGATGCGCAGGCCGGCGAGCGGGCCGGCTGCCGGCGCTCCGGCCTCAGCGGCCCCGTCGAGCAGACGCGCCAGGAGCTCGTCGCGCTCGCGGAAGGCGTTCGGCGCGTCCTTGGGCAGCTTGCGCTCGCCGATGCCGGCGTCGTCGTACTTCGGACAGCTCCCGCCGCTCACGATCTTCGTCTTCGTGTCGCCGACGGCGACGGTCGCCGACTCGACGCGGCAGAGGTTCTGGCAGTGACGGTCGCGGCAGCGGAACTCGCGGCGCTCGACGACGCTCGCCTGGGACAGGCGAGCCAGGTCGAGCGCCTCCGCGCCCTCGAGACCGTCGCCCGCCGCCGCCGCGGCCAGCTGGGCGATGCCGATCGCGCCCATCGCCCCAGGGTCGGGCGGCACCCACACCTCGCGCCCGGTGACGGCGGCGAGCGTACGCGCCAGCGACGGGTTCGTCGCCGGCTTTCCCTGGAAGAAGACGCGCTCGAGAAAGCGGCGCTGGCCCATCACGCGGTGCTTGTGGTTGCGGATCACCGAGTACTGCAGGCCGGCGAAGATGTCCTCGCGCGTGAAGCCCTGGGCGAGCGCCTCGGCGGCGACGTCGGCGACGAACACGGTGCAGGTCTGGCCGAGGTCGGGCGGCCGCTCGCCGCGCGCGGCGATCTCGCCGAAGAGAGCGATGTCGTCGAGCCCGTGGGCGAGCGCCTGCTCCTCGAGGAACGAGCCCGTGCCGGCGCTGCAGACGCGGTTCATGTCCGATTCCAGGATGCGCCCGCCCTGGACGTTGATGAACTTGGCGTCCTGGCCGCCGATCTCGACGATCGACAGGCTGCGGCCGCCGTCCGGGTCGAGCCGCTTCGCCGCCGTGGCGTGGGCGACGATCTCGTTCTCGACCGTGAGGCGCGAGTCCGAGCTCGGGGAAGGCGGCGCGGACGACGGGCGCCGCGGCGTCGCGCCCCGACCCGGTCAGGCCGACGGCGACGACCGGGTTGGGGAGCATCTCGCGGATCTCGGCGACGAGCGCTTTGGCCGCCTCCACAGGGTTGCCGTCGGTGCGCCGGTAGACGTCGGCGGCGAGGACTCCGTCCAGCGTGACGAGAGCCGCCTTGGAGCCCGTGGACCCCAGGTCGAGGCCGAGGACGAGCGGCTCGCCGGGATCGACGTCGCGCGTCTCGCGCTCGAGGCGGACGACCGAGCCGGGGCCCTGCGCCGCCGGCTCGAGCGCGCGCACGGAGTGCCGCGAGGGGCGCACGAGCAGGGCCGGGTCGTCCGGCCAGACCGGCACTGCCGGACGCGCTGCGCCCGCCGGCATGCCAAGCGGACGCAGGCGCCGTCCGCCGGGGCATCGCGGCGAGGTCATGAAGCGCGCCGAGCGCCTCGAACACGCCGGCCTCCGCCGGCACCGTGACCGGCACGCCGGCGAGCTCCTCGAAGCGGCGCACCAGTGGGCCGATCAGAGCCCCGTTGCCGACCAGCAGCACGGGGCCGTCGACCTTGACGCGATCGTAGAGCGCGTGGACGTTGCGGGCGACGCCCTCGAAGAGGCCGCGGAAGAGGCGACCGTGGTCCTCGCCCTCGTTGGCGTAGTGGGTCAGCTCGCTCTTCGCGAACACCGCGCAGCGACTGGTGACGACGAGGGCGTCGGGGCTGGCCTCGGCCAGCCGCACGGCCTCGTCGAGGTCGCGACCGAGACGGTTGCAGAGCCCTTCGACCGTCTCGCCCGTGCCCGCCGAGCAGCGCTCGTTGGCCTCGAAGGCGACGACGCCGCGGGCGTCGCGGGTGAGCACCGAGTAGCCGCTGCCGCCGACGCGGACGACGTTGAACGGGCCGTCGCCGAGCAGCCGCGTGGCGGCGCGCTCCTGCGCGACCTCGTCGGGGAGGCCTGCCCTGACCGGCGCGCCGAGACGGTCGCTGAAGGCGCCCGTCGCGGCGACGCCGGCCATCCGGCCGGCCCCGATCTCGCGGTACAGCTCGAGGAACGGGCGCAGCGGATCGCCGAGGTGGCGGACGCTGCGCGTCGCGGGCTCGCCGAGACCGCCGTCGTCGCACAGCTCCGCCCAGGCGAGAGACGTGGTCACCTTGCCGAGGTCGACGCCGATGAGCACGGCGCCGGGGGACGTGCGTTGGATCATGCCTCAAGCATACGTCACCCGCGGCAGGACGCGCGGTCGACCGCGTTCGGGCGCCCGCTCTCAGGCGGCGACGTCGCGCTTCGCGGCGAAGGCCTCGACCTCGGCGAGCAACGTGCGCCGCTCGTCCTCGTCGAGCAGCGACGCTTCGAAGGAGTTGCGCGCGAGCTGCACGAGGTCGCGGCGGCGCAGCCCAAGCGCCTTCTGGGCGGCGACCAGGTTGTCGACGAGGTAGCCGCCGAAGTAGGCAGGGTCGTCGGAGTTCACGGTCACGACCAGCCCGGCGTCGAGGAGCCGCTTGAGCGGGTGCTCCTCGAGGCGCCGCACGACGCCCAGCTTCACGTTCGAGAGGGGACACATGGTGAGAGGGATGCGCTCGCGCCGCAGGCGCTCCATCAGCGACGCATCCTCGGCGACACTCACGCCGTGGTCGATGCGTCGCACCTGAAGCATGTCGAGCGCCTCGCGGATGTACGCCGGCGGGCCCTCTTCGCCGGCGTGGGCGACCGCGACGAGGCCCTCGGCCCGCGCCCGCGCGAACACGCCGGCGAACGCGCCCGGCGGGTGCCCGCGCTCGGCCGAGTCGAGCCCGACGCCGGCCAGCCAGTCGCGGTACGTGCAGCGCCTCGGTGAGCGTCCGCTCCGCCTCGTCGCTGCCGAGGTCACGGAGGAAGCACATGATGAGGCGCGTGCCCATGTCGTAGAGCTCCTCGCCTTCGGCCAGCCCCGCCCCTATGCCCTCGATCACGGCGCCGAGCGGGATGCCACGCGCGGTGTGGCTCTGGGCGTCGAAAAAGACCTCCGCGTGCCGCACCCCGTCGGCGTGCGCCTGCGCGAGGTAGGCCAGCGTCAGCCGGCGGAAGTCCTCCTCGTCACGAAGGACCTCCATGTTGCGATAGTAGAGGTTGAGGAAGGAGCGCAGATCGGTGAACCGGTAGGCGGCACGCACCTCTGCCGGCGAACGATATGGGAAGGCCACCTGGTGGCGGCCGGCGAGCTCGAGCAGCAGCGCCGGCTCGAGGGTCCCTTCGAGGTGCACGTGCAGCTCGGCCTTGGGCAGACCGCGGGCGAAGCCTTCCACCGCACCTCACCTCCCTGGGCCGCCGGCATGAGTCGCGACGCCCGGCCGCACGCGGCTCGGCGTCGCACAGTGGTTGTACCCGTGAGTGGAGGCGCGAAGCCCGCCGGATCGTCGCGGCCCAGGCCCCCGGAAGGGCGTCCAGACCCGGCAGCCCCGGCATGCGCCCCTTCAAGGCCTGCCCGGGCGGCGCCGGTGCCAGCGCCGCGGCGCGCTTCTCCGTCCTCCCGCCCGTCCGCGTACCCTTTCTCGGACGCCGGCTCAGCGCCGCCAGTTCGACGGCCCCGAGTGGTGTTACGCAGACTGCAGAAGACCACTCCCGAGCCTGAACCGTGACGTCTTACGCAGACGGCAGTACACTCGACCGAGTGTTACGCAGTCTGCATGATCCTTGTTAGGCAGACTCTCGACAGAGGAAACGATGGTCCCATCCGAGATACCCCCAGCCAGCTTCCCATCGAGGCGCGATGCCTGGCTTGTGGCCGTGATCTGGGGCGGCGCTGCCCTCGCAGTGGCTGGTGGCTTTGCGCTGTTCAACAGTCAGGCGCCTCTGGCCGTCCGCGTCGTGCTGCCGCTCGCCTTCTTGGGCGGAGCGCTCTTCATGCTCTGGATCCTCTACGGCACCAGCTACGTCATTCGAGACCAGGCTCTGCTCATCCGAAACGGTCCCTTCCGCACCACGGTGCCCCTTCCTGAGGTGGATTCCGTCCGTCCTTCCCGCGACCCGGCCGCGAGCCCGGCCAACTCCCTCGACAGACTCCTGATCTGCTGGTCGCAGGGACGCCGCGAAGTCCTCATCTCGCCTCACGCGAAGCAGGACTTCCTGCAGGCGCTGGCGCAGCATGCACCGCAGCTCAGCCTCGAGGGTCATAGCCTCGAGAGGATCGACGGCCGCCCAACCGGCGCAGACGGTTCGCCCCGATGACGTCGCGACAGTCAGGGCTCCCGTGCGGCCTGCTCGCCTGGCCATCGTTGGTCGCCCCGGCAGCACGCACGCCGTCCGTCTGGAGATCGTGTTGAGCGCGCCCAACAGGCGAACAGAGCAGAATGCCGGCGGGTTGGCGTACTCTCCACCCGCAGCCGGCGCAGCTCATTCGCCGGGCGTTCGACGGAACCCTCCTCCAGCGCCCAGTGACAACAGCGTCCTCGTCATGTAATCTGATTCTCAGATGACTGCCGAGGAGTCTCCAAGATGTCACATGTGACCGTCACCGAGCTTGCCCGCCACTTCGCCGACTACGTCAACAGGGTCGCCTACCGGCGTGAGTCGTTCACGCTCGTGCGCGGCAACAAACCGCTCGCCGAGCTTCGACCTCTGCCGATCGGCGTGCGCGTCTCGGAGCTGCCGGCGCTCATCACCTCGCTGCCGCGCCTGACCGAAACCGAGGCAGCCGACTTTGCCGCCGATCTTGCCGCTGTGCACGACGAGTTGGCCAGCGCCGACGTGCGTGACGCATGGCAGTCCTGATCGACGCCAGCATCCTCATCGAAGCCGAGCGCGGTCGGCTCGACCTCGAGCCGCACGTTGCTCGCCACGGTGAGGAGGAGTCGTTCCTGTCGGTGATAACCGCCAGCGAGCTGCTGCACGGAGTGCATCGCGCCACCGCCCCCGACGTGCGCGCCAAGCGTTCGGCCTTCGTCGAGGGCGTGCTCGAGCGCTTCCCGATCCTGGCAGTCGACGTTGCCTGCGCCAGGGCGCACGCACCGCTGTGGGCGGAACTGCGCCGGACCGGGGCAATGATCGGCCCGCACGACCTCTGGCTGGCGGCCACCTGTCTGGCGCACGGGCTCACCATGGTGACCGCCAACCTGCGCGAGTTCGAGCGCGTCCCGGGGCTCGCGGTCGAGCAGTGGACAGGCGCGTGAGAGCTGTACGGGTCGCGTCAAACAGGGCGTTCGAGCAGTCTCGCAGAAGCGCAGTTCAAGACCGTGGCGTGAGCGCTCGCAGTTCAACGCCCCGACGTTAGGCCCACTGCAGGCGTTGGCATCCAACCCTTGCGGTCCTATCCCAATTCGGGGATAATCCCTCCATGACGGCGCCGAAGCTCAGGCAGCTCGTGTGGGTCGGCTCCTCGCTCAAGGACCTGCGCGCGTTCCCGGAGGAGGTTCGGCAGGTCATGGGCTTCGCGCTCTACCAGGCACAGACCGGCGACAAGCACGTAGCCGCCAGGCCGCTGCGTGGTTTCGGCGCCGCCGGCGTGCTGGAGGTCGTCGAGGACCATGCCGGCGCTACCTACCGCGCCGTCTACACGGTGCGCTTTGCCGAGGCCGTCTATGTCCTGCACGCCTTCCAGAAGAAAGCCACGCGCGGCATCGCCACACCCAAGCACGAGATCGACCTCATCAGCAGCCGGCTGGCAGCCGCCCGCCGGCTCCACGAGCAGCGCAGCGGCTCGAAAGGAGCCTGACCGTGAACCGCACAGAGCCTGAACACACCCGCAGCAGCGGCAACGTCTTCGCCGACCTGGAGCTGTCCGCGTCGGATGAGCTTGCCGCCAAGGCCGCCCTGGCGGCGCATATCGCCAGCATCGCCACACACCGGCATCTCACTCAGCAGCAGACGGCCCGCCTGCTGGGCACCACCCAACCCAGAGTCTCCGAGCTCTTCGCCGGCAAACTGGCCGGCTTCTCGATGGAGCGCCTCATCCGCTTCCTCAACGCCCTCGACCGTGACGTGCGCATCGTCGTCTCACGCAAGCCGCGCAGTCGCCGGCACGGCACGCGGCAGGTGACTCGAGACGGTGGTGGGTCCATGCGTGAAGGTGCATGCGGGGCCTGAGGCGGTGTGGCAGGAGGGGTCCAACAAACACATCGAGCCGGACAACCCTGCGGGTTGCCGCTCATGTGCCCGACGTTGGGCAAAGACCGAGTCGTATTGACGCGTGTCACGTGACGCGTTACACTACCTGTCGTGATCAAGTCGTTCGCTGACAGGCAGACGCAGCAGCTCTATCTGACCGGCAAGGCACGTCGCGTTCCGCCGGACGTCGCGAAGCGCGCCGGGCGCAAGATGGAGCAAGCGAACGCGGCCGCTCGCATCGAGGACCTCAAGGTACCACCCGGCAATCGCCTGCATGCGCTCGCAGGCGACCGCGAAGGGCAGTTCTCGATCTCGGTCAACGACCAGTGGCGCATCTGCTTCCGTTTCGAGGACGGCGACGCCTTCGACGTCGAGTTCTGCGACTACCACCCGAGGTGAGCGCGATGAGCATCCCCAACGACACACCGATGAAGCGCCGGCCCACCCATCCGGGCGAGATCCTGCGCGAGGACTTCATGCCTGACTACGATCTGACCGTCAGCGGTCTTGCTGATGCGCTCGGCGTGTCTCGACAGACGGTGAACGAGCTTCTTCGTGAGCGGCGCGCCCTCTCCCCGGAGATGGCCTTGCGCCTTTCCGCGCTGTTCGGGAACTCCCCGGAGTTCTGGCTCAATCTCCAGCGGGCAGTCGACCTGTGGGACGCGCAGGTCGCCGTGAAAGATGACATGCGGCGGATCAAGCGGCTGCGTGTTGCCTAGCAAGTGCATCGACCTGATGCGCCGATGCGCTTCCGTAGGCAGGAAGCGCTAGGCGCGCAGGTTGTGCACCCGGCGTTGGGTGGACTGAGGAGATCACGCTTGTCGGATTCTGCATCACGACTCTGGGCTGCCTATCTCGCTTCGGGATCACCAGATGCGTCGGCCGCCGTCGGTGCCACGTACTCGGCCTGGCAGTTCGGTCTTGGAGTGGACCAGGGGGATCGCCTGCTCGCGTGCGTGCTCGACGGTCCCAAGCGCGCGACCGCCAGCGCGCTGTGGGCGTACGAGGCAGAAGGCGAGGCCGTCCCGGCGCCCGGAGACCATAGCGTGATACTCGACGGTCATGGTCTGGCCCGCTGCATGATCCGCACCACGCAAGTCGACGTGGTTCCCTTTGACGAGGTCGACGCCGCGTTCGCCTATGACGAAGGCGAGGGTGATCGCTCGCTCGAGTACTGGCGCGACGTTCACTGGACGTGCTTCGCACGCGAATGCGCTGAACTTGGTCGACAGGCGACTCAGGACATGCCTGTGGTGTGCGAACGATTCGAGATCGTCTACCCCGCCTCCGACCAGCCGTCACCCACCTGACAAGCGCATCGACGCGGTCAAACCGGCCGTGTGAGGTATTCTCGGCTTGGAAGCGCGCGAGGCCGGTCTGCTGGTCATGCGCACCACGTCGGATGGACCTGGAGTGCGCTTGCCGCCGGCCTCTTGCCGCGCTTCGCGCCAGGGCCTCTCAGCTCACCGCCTGCTTCACCAGAGCGCCCATCCTCGCCTCTTCGGCGCCGGTCAACTCCTTCAGCGCGAAGGCGACTGGCCACATGTGACCGTCGTCGAGGTTGGCCTCATGCTGGAAGCCGAAAGTCGCGTACCTCGTCTTGAACTTCTGCGCGCTCTGGAAGAAGCAGACGACCTTGCCGTCCCTGGCGTACGCGGGCATTCCGTACCGGAGTCTCGGCGAGAGGGCCGGCGCGTTGGCCTTGATGATCGCGTGCAGGCGTTCGCCTATGGCGCGATCCGCTCCCGACATCGCAGCGATGTTCGCCCGCACCTCGGCCTCGCCGTCAGCTTCACGCGTACGCGCGCCGCGGCTCGCGGCGGCCTCCTTCGCGGACTTCTCGGCAGTGCCGTCTGCGCCTTCGTTCATCTTCGTGCTCCGTTCCTTCGACAACCGCGAGTCGTAGATCCCCTCGGGCGACAGCCCCAAGAACGGAACCGTGGACGCAGCGAAGGTGTGGCGGGCCCAACACCACGCCGGGGTGCTGACAGCGCATCCAGCAGACCGACCCGGCAGGTAGAATGAGGCTCCACGCACAACGAGCCGGTGAGCGATGAACGGCACGGGGTCCAGACGACCCGCTCAGGAGGGACCATGCAGGTGGATCCAGCCGACGAAGGTCAAACGATGCGCCGGGACAGTATCGCCGCCATCGTCGACGCGCCGAAGTACGCGTTGCCGTGGCTCGACCGCTTCTATGACGAGAGCGACGCCCGCTTGCTCGAGGCGCTGGTCGCGGGCCCGCGACCGGCGCACGCCCTCATCGAGGAGCTCGGCGGCATCGATGTCGCCTCGCTCCGTCGTGCCCACCGTCGCGGGGTCGTCACCTTCGACGACGAGCACGACCTCACCTCGAGCGTCGCCGTCACGCCCTTCTGGGACCGATTCACCTACTGGATCACGTTCGAGGGCTGGCGCGACATCCCGCCCGAGGCACAGGGTCCGCTCGGCGAAGGCTACCTGCAGCACTACGTCGAGAGTATCGAGGTGGCGGTCGCCGACGTGAAGGCGGGGCGTCCGATCTCCGACGCCACTACCTACTACCACTATGTGCTCTTCTCCGAGGCACAGGCGCTTATCCGAGGCGCCGGCCGGGCGTTCGTGCGCCCGTGCGTCTGCCGGCGCACCTACCAGCGCTGCGGCGCGCCCGCCGACGTCTGCCTGTGGTTCGACGACGACGAGCGCGAGGCGGGTTGGGAGATCTCCATCGAGCGCGCGCTCGAGTTGCTGCACGAGGCCGAGCGCGCCGGCCTGACGTTCACCAGCGACTCGACCGAGCCGGGTCACGCCAGCTGGATCTGCTGTTGTTGCTCGGACTGCTGCCTGCCGATCCTCTCAGCCGCGAAGCTGGATGCGACGGCGATCTGGCCTCGGCGCCGTCACCTCGTGGGCATCGATCACGACCTCTGCACGCGCTGTCGCGCCTGCATGAAGCGCTGTCCCTTCGGTGCCCTCACCATGGACGGCAAGGGCAAGGACGGCGTCCTGCGTCTCAACGAAGCGGAGTGTCGCGGCTGCGGCGTCTGCGCGACGGGCTGCGAGCAGGGCGCCCTTGCGATGGCGGCACGGTGAGACGCCGCGATTCCGCCGGGTACAGCCCACGGATGTCGCCGACGGGCGCAGCTCGAGCGCACAAGGTCAGACAGGTCATGTGAAGCAGCATGGTGAAGATCGATCTGCGACCAGCCTCGGAGCGAGACCGGGAGTTCCTCTACGCACTGCACTGCTCCACCATGCGAGACGTGATCGAGCAGACATGGGGCTGGGACGACGCTTGGCAGCGTGCCGACTTTCAGAAGCGTTTCGCTGCGTACACCGTCTCCGTCATCGAGGCCGGATCTCGCTCTGTCGGGAGCCTGTGGCTCGAGCAGGGACCGGATGCGCTCTACATCCACGACCTGGAGATAGAGCCCGCATCGCAGGGTCGGGGGATCGGCACGGCGGTCATGGAGAGGGTGATCGAACAGGGTTCCGGTCGTGGACTCCCGGTCGTCCTGTCGGTCCTGCAGGCGAATCCGCGAGTCTTGCATCTCTACGAGAGGCTGGGGTTCAGAGTGACGCAGGTCGAACCACCGTTCATACGCATGCGACACGACGCGCGGCTAGTGGAGGGTGTCTGACGAGCGGATCGAGCACGCGCCGCCAAGGCCCCGCGGCTCGTCCGCATGCCATGACACGCCGGTTGCGTCGACACCGCTTCATAATGTGCAGTGGCGTCTTGGAGCTGGATCGTGATGAGCATTGATGAGCCTCCTGACACAGTGCGAGCGAAGCAGGAGGTAGCGGGGGTCTTCGGCCGATCCGCCCCTCTCTACGACCGCGTCGGCCCCCGGTTCTTCTCTCATCTCGGTCGCCGCCTCGTCGACCTCGCTCGGATCCCAAGTGGAGTCCGGGTTCTCGACGTGGCGACCGGCAAGGGAGCGATTCTCGTCCCTGCCGTTGAAGCGGTTGGATCACACGGATACGTGACAGGAATCGACCTATCGGAAGCGATGGTCCAGGAGGCCACTGAGGAGATCAGCCGCCTGGGACTGGAGAACGCCGAAGTGCTCCAGATGGACGCCGAATACCTGCAGTTCCCCGACGCGTCCTTCGACTGTGTTCTCTGCGGCTTCGCGATCTTCTTCTTTCCCCAGCTCGACCGTGCGCTCTCTGAGATGCGCCGTGTCCTGAGACCGGGAGGCCGGATCGCGGTGACGACCTGGGACAGCTCCTTCGACGAGCAGTGGAGATGGTTCGACGAGCTTGTCGAAGCCCATCTCCCTGCCGAAGTCGAGACAAGCCAGACACCCGAGTCACGATCACCGTCGCCACCGGTGCTGGACAGCCCGGAGGGACTTGAAGAGGTGATGAAGACAGCGGGCTTCACTGATGTCCAGGTGGTCTCAGAGACCGCGGAGTTCGTCTACGCCAGCGAAGAGGTGTGCTGGTCTTCGCTGTGGTCGCACGGGATGCGAGAAGCGCTGGAAGAAGTGAAGGAAGCCACAGGCTCGGACGGACTGGACACGTTCAGAGCCGCCGTGTTTGGAAGAATGCGGACCCTCAGGCAGACCGATGGCATCCACCAGTCGTTCCCGGCGCTGTTCACGCTGGCGATCAAGCCACGCACCTGACGAGAGACGTGATCAGGCCGGTCAGGTGTGGCGCATGGCTCATGTCGGGGGCAGGGCATCCAGCGCTTGCAGCGGACGCGTCCATGCCGGGCGTAGGCTCCTCACGTCAGTTCGCGCCGCTGAAGCGCGGAGACGTTCGACCACATGGGAGGGGACATGGAGTTCCATCGTGGCAGGCTGATAGACCACGTACATCTGCGTGTGGCGGATCTGGCGGCCAGCAAACGGTTCTACACGGCCGTGCTGGCCGCGTTGAGCCGCCAGGACGCGATCGCGGAAGGTGCCGACCACTTCTCCGCCGATGAGCTCTGGGTGGACATGGCCGACGGACCGGCCTCTCGGGTCCACCTCGCGTTCCAGGCACGAGACCGAGGCGAGGTAGGCAAGTTCTTCGCCGCAGGTCTTGCAGCGGGCGGCAAGGACAACGGCGGCCCCGGCGAACGCGCGTACCACCCAGGCTACTACGCGGCGTACGTCCTCGACCCCGACGGCAACAACGTCGAAGCCGTCTACCATGGGCCGGCGCGCACGTCCGCCGAGTCGGTCGTCGTCACTCCGCTCTCCGACATGCCTGACGACTCGCTGTAGATGACTCGGCTTGCGTGCGCGAAGTCGAGACCCGAGTCGCCTGCCGAGTCGCCGCCGAGCGAGAGCCCCGTCGCCGAGCCGCCGGATAAGGGCCCCGTCGCCTGAGCCGCCGGGCAGACCAGCGCGAAGCAGCTCGACAGACGCGGCTGTGGAGGGGAGAGCAACCGTGACCAGCCTCTACGATGACCTGACCGAGAAGCTCGGAATGGATCCGAGACTTACGAAGCGGGGTGGCGCGCGATTCGACCTCGGCCTGCTGCTGTTCGACCTTAGAGAGCCCCTCCACGAGCTCTGGGAGGCGGCCGAGCGGCACCTTCGCGCGCCCGACCCCGAGGCGCTCGAGCGCCTGCGGGCAGCCGTCGAGAAGCTGCGCCCGCTGTTCGGTGAGCGCAGCGAGCCCGGTCCGGGCGCGCGAGCGGCGAGCTGGCGAGAAGGGCGGACGGACCGCCGACGATCGCCGCCCTCGTGCGCCCCTGACGCCGCGCGCGCGCTGGTAACATGGCGAGAGTCGCCGCCCCGCCGCGCGTGGCGAATGCGCGGGCGCAGGCGGGCGAAAGGAGATCGCGTGGTCGCGTACGACGAGCGCACCCAGCGCTACTTCGACGAGCACACGCCCGAGTACACCCCGGGTCGCTACAGCGCGCTCGTCGAGTTCCTGCGTGCGGACGCCACCGATGGCTCCAGCCTGCTCGACATCGGTTGCGGCTCGGGGAGCGGCCTCAAGGTCCTCGTCGACAACACGCCCGTCAGCGACGTCGCGGGGCTGGACGTGAGCCCCGCCTACCTGGAGAAGTGCGCGGCACTCCTGCCCGGCTGCCAGACCTGCCTCGCCTCCATCCTCGACGAGGACCTGCAGATCAAGGTCGGCCGCCGGTTCCGGTACGTGCTCGCCGGCGCGATACTCCACCACCTGGTCGGCCGCGACAGACCGGAGTCGCTCGCTTACGCCCGCGAGGGCCTTCGCGCGGCGTGGTCCCTCGTCGAGGAGGGCGGGGGGCTGGTCGTCATGGAACCCACCTACAGCCCCCGGTGGCTGATGTCGTCTCTCTTCCACGTGAAGCGCCTCGTCAGCCGTGTGGCGTCGGGGAGGATCACGCTGTTCGGGCACTGGAACAACATCGGAGAGCCCGTCGTCTCCTACTTCTCGCACGACGAGCTCGTGCGCGAGGTGGCCGCGCTGCCGGGTGCCGGCAAGGCGCTCGAGGTGGAGGGGGCGAGGCGCATCCCCTGGCCCTGGCGCCTCGCCGGCGTGACGCGGCGCGCCGAGTCGGTCGTGATCGCGCGCAAGCAGGCGTGAGCACGGCATCGGCGGCGCGAGATGACGCAGCGGTCGAGCGCGAGATCCATTGACGAGTACATCGCCGAGTTCCCGGGCGAGACACAGGCGGTACTCGAGGAGCTGCGCGCGCTGATCAAGGCGGCGGCGCCCGAGGCGACCGAGACGATGAGCTACGCGATCCCCACCTTCGACCTGCACGGCAGGCATCTGGTCCATTTCGCGGGCTACGAGCGGCACATCGGCTTCTACCCCGGGGCGAGCGGGATCGCGGCGTTCATCGACGAGCTCACGCCCTTCAAGAGCGCCAAGGGCTCGGTCCAGTTCCCGCTCGGCCGGCCGCTGCCCACGGACCTGATCCGCCGGATGGTCGCGTTCAGGGTCGAGGAGGAGAACGCCCAGTCGCCAGGCCGACGGTCTCGCGAACGAGAGGAGCGCTGAGGAGATGGCTTCCGACCTCGAGTTCGTCGAGTACGTCTGCGACCAGATGCGCGATGCGGGGAAGATCAGGCACCGCAAGATGTTCGGCGAGTTCGCCGTCTACTGCGACGACAAGGTGGTCGCCCTGATCTGCGACGACCAGCTGTTCGTGAAGCCGACACCCGGCGGCCGCGCCTTCATCGGCGAAGCCGTCGAGGCGCCACCGTATCCGGGCGCCAAGCCTCATTTCCTGATCGAGGACCACCTCGACGACCGCGAGTGGCTGACCGGGCTCATCCAGGTGACGGAGAGCGAGCTGCCTCCGCCCAAGCCGAAGAGGCCGGCCAGGGGCTAGCGCGTTGCGGGAAGGGCGCTGCCCGACCTGATCACGGCCGCGGCGCTCGGCGTGATCCTGTGGCGCCGCCGAGCGGCGCGGGGCTCAGGCGCGCTCGGCGTTGCCGTCGACGAGCACCGCCTGGCCTGAGACCTTGGCGCCGGCGTCGGAGCACAGGAAGAGCATCATGTCGGCGACGTCGTCGGCCGTGACCATGGTGCGCAGCGACACGGCCTCGACGCGCTCGGCGACGACCTCGTCGTAGGTCAGGCCGCGGTTCTCGGCCTCCATCGTGATGACGCGCCGGATACGGTCGCCCTCGACGTCGCCGGGGCACATGGCGTTGACGCGGATCCCGTGCGGCCCGAGCTCCATGGCGAGCGTCTTCATCAGGCCGATGACGCCCCACTTCGTGGCCACGTACGGGGCACGGAAGGGCAGGCCCATGGTGCCGGCGTTGGACGACATCAGGATGATGGACCCGCCGCCGGCCGCCTTGATCGCGGGGACGGCGCGGCGGACGCAGAGGAACGCGCCGACCAGGTTGACGTCGACGCAGCGCGCGAAGCCCTCGACGTCCATCTCTTCCACCGGAGCCGCTGGGCCGGCGATGCCGGCGTTGTTGACGAGGATGTCGAGGCCGCCGAGGAAGGCGAGGGCCTCGTCGAAGAGGCGCTCGACGTCGGCGGGCGCGGCGACGTCGGCGACGGTCGCGCCGATGCCGGGGTTCGCCGCCCGGATAGGCGGCGACGGCATCGGCGTCCACGTCGCAGACGAAGACCTTTGCGCCCGCCTTCGCGAAGCGCCGCGCGACCTGGGCTCCGATGCCGCTCGCGGCGGCCGTCACGATGACCCGCTTGCCCTCGATGCCGTCGTACTGCATGCCTCTCCCCCGTCCTTTCGTCCGGTCCGTCGCGCGCCGGTGACTACCCGCGCGCCGTCACGGATATAGTCTGCTCACCGTGAGCGACGAAAGGTCAAGACGCCGCGCGCAATCGCGCATCGACGCCGCCCTGGACCAGGCGTGGGCCGCGGTCGACGACGACGAGCTCGACGACGCCGCCGAGATCCTCGAGCAGCTCCGCGACTCCGATCCCGACGACCCCGGCGTGCTCGACCTCGAGGTCGAGCTGCTGCTCGCCGCCGACGACCCCGAGGGCGCCCTCGAGGCTTGCCAGCGCTGGGCGGACATCGACCCGGACGACCCGGCGCCGGCCGTCGCCGCGGCCGAGATCTACCTCGAGGATCTCGGACGAGCCCAAGCGCGCGGTCAAGATCCTCAAGGACGTCCTCGGGCGCGGCGGACTCGCCATCGAGGAGGAGGCCGACGCGCGCTGGCTGCTCGGCACGGCGCTCGAAGAGCGCCGCGACCACAAGGGCGCGGCGCGCGAGTGGCTCGCCGTGCTGCGTCTCGACGCCGCCGCCGAGCCCGACGCGCCGCTCATGTCGCACAAGCGCTTCGAGAAGATCGCCGAGAAGGCGCTGGGCGAGCTTCCCGACGAGATCCTCGAGTGGCTCGCCAACGTACCCGTCCTCGTCGACGACCGCCCGTCCGAGGCGATGGTGCTGGACGGCATCGACCCGCGCATCCTGGGGCTGTTCTCCGGCGTCGCCGTGCCCGACCAGAGCGTGCTCGGCGGAGGGCCGCAGAACGGCGTGATCCACCTCTTCCAGCGCAACCTCGAGCGCGAGACGCGCGACGAGGAGGAACTCGCCGACGAGATCCGCATCACCGTCCTGCACGAGACGGCGCACTACTTCGGCTACGACGAGGACGACCTGGAGCGGCTGGGACTCGACTGAGGCGGAGCTGGGCGGCGGCGCTACTGCAGGGCGCGGATGCCGGGGATAGGCCAGTAGACGGCCAGCGCCCTGCCGATGAGCGCCTCGCGCGGCACCGGTCCCCAGAAGCGGCTGTCGAAGCTGTCGGTGCGGTTGTCGCCGAGCACGAAGAAGTAGCCGTCGGGCACCTCGTACGGCGTCTGCAGCGACCACGGCGCGTCCGGTCCGCCCGGACCCGGCTGCGTCGGCTCCGGGCCCTCGCCCATGCGGCGCACGTACGTGTCCTCGGCGGGCGCGCCGTTCACCATCAGGCGGCCTTCCTTGACCGAGAGCACGTCGCCGGGCACGCCGACGACGCGCTTGAGCAGCACCTGGTTGTCGACCGCCGGACCGCCCCGGAACACGACGATGTCGCCTCGCTCGATGTCACGGTGCCCGTACATGATGCGGTCGATGAGTACGCGGTCGCCGGCGCGCACCGTGTTCGCCATCGACGGAGTCGGCACCCGATACGGTTTGACGATGTAGGCCTGGACGGCGAGGGCGATGACGATCGCGACCACGACGGTGACCGCGTACTCGAGCAGCGTGCGCGAGCGCGAGTGGCGTGGTTTGGGGCTTTGGTTCTCGGGTTCGGTCATGGCTGGCGGCGTGTCATGCGTCGGCGGCGGGCTCCTGCGGCCCGCCGCCCAGTGTATCGGCAGTGACGGCCGCCGGGTCAACCGCGGCGCTCGTCGCCGCCCCGGCCAGGCGGAGTTGCGCGATGCGGAACTGGCCGCCGAACAGGGACGGCTCCTGGTAGACGAGAACGAAGGGCGACCCGGCGACCAGGGGCTCGAGGCACCTTGTGAGGTCGGTGAAGAGGAGGCGCGAGGGGACGTTGAGGGCGCGCCGGACGAGGCCGGGGCGGCAAGCGTCGCCGGGGACGAACTTGTCGAACACGGCGACCCGGCCGCCCGGCCTCAGCACGCGCGCCGCCTCCCGCAGCGCGGCGCGCGGGTCGGCGACGATCGCCAGGATCAGGTGCAGCATGACGGCGTCGAAGCTCGCGTCGGGGTACGGCAACCGCATGGCATCGCCGACCTCGATGCGCGCCTCGAGCCCGAGGTCGGCGGCACGCCGGCGGGCGCGCTCGACCATCTTCGGGCTGAGGTCGAAGGCGGTCACCTTGACGCCGGCCGGGACGAGCGGCAGGTCGAGCCCCGTGCCGCAGCCGTCGATGAGGAGCTCCTCGCCGGGCTGCAGCGCGAGCAGCTCGAGCGAGCGTCGCCGCGCCGTCGACACCGCGTCGATGCCCACGAACCAGTCGTAGCCACCAGACCAGATGTCGTAGCGCAGCCTGTGCCAGTCGGTCATCGCAGCTCCTCGTCCAAGGCGTCGCAGTGCGGTCCCTGCGAAGGTTGATACCGTCCGACCGCACGTCGTACACCCCCGGCATCGCCGGCGTCGCCCTCCGAACGCGAGACGGCCCCCGAGTTCGAGGCGCCCTCTTGGGGGAATACCCTGCCCGACGACCGAGGAGGAGTCCGTCCGTGGACGAGGGACCTGAGCATGCCGACGGCGCGCCGCCCGAGGAGGGCGGCGTCGGCGAGCGCTTCTTTCGCGAGACGCGCCACGGCCGCGGGCGCCTGAGCGGCGGCCGGCTCGACTGGTGAGACCAGCCGCGAGCCGTTCAAGACGTACCCGGAGGCCGAGCGGGTCGAGCTGCCGGAACCGGCGCCGGCGGGGGCCGACCTCTGGGAGGCCCTGGCCCGGCGCCGCAGCGCGCGGGCTTCACGAGCGAGCCGCTCTCGCTGCAGGAGCTCGCGACGCTGCTGTGGGCGGGCGCCGGGGTGAGCGCCGTGCAGGCGGGCTACGCCCTGCGCACGGCGCCGTCCGCCGGCGCCCTCTACCCCGTCGAGACCTACGTCGTCGCCCACCGCGTCGACGGGCTCGAGCCCGGCGTCTACCACTACGCCGTCCTCGAGCGCGCCCTCGAGCGCCTGCGCGCCGGCGACGCTGCGCCTGCCGGTCGCCCGCGCCGCCCTCGACCAGGGCATCGCCGACGACGCCGCCGCCGTCTTCGTCTGGAGCGCCGTCTGGCGCCGCTCGATCTGGAAGTACGGGCAGCGCGCCTACCGCTACGTGCCGCTCGACGCCGGGCACATCGCCGAGAACGTCGCCCTCGCCGCCGTCGGCCTCGGCCTCGGCAGCTGCCAGATCGCCGCCTTCTACGACGACGAGGCGAACGACCTGCTGGGCCTCGACGGCGAGAACGAGAGCGTCGTCTACATGACGGTCGTCGGGCGGCCCGGCTGAGACGCCGGCCGAGCCCGGCGCCGTCGACCGCAGCCGGCGCCCCGCCCGCGGCCACCGTCGCGGTATCCTGTCCTCCATGGACCGCCGCGCTCCGCCGACCGCCGCGCCCGTTCCGGCTCGAGGCCGTCCTGTTCGACTTCGACGGCACGCTGACGCGACCTGAGGCGCTCGACTTCCACGCCATCAAGCGCGAGATCGGGCTGCCCCCCCGACGAGTACGTGCTCGAGTTCATCGAGGCGCTGCCCGCCGGCGAACGCCGCGAGCTCGCGGCGGCGCGCGCTGGCGCGTTTCGAGCTGGAGGGCGCGGCCGCGTCGCGTACCGAACGCCGGGCGCCGAGGAGGCCGTGCGTCGGCTGCGCCGGCACGGCCTGAAGGTCGGCGTGATCACGCGCAACGGCCGCCAGGCCGTCGACCGTGGCCCTGAGCACGTTCGAGCGCCTGACGGCGGCGGACTTCGACGTCATCGTCACGCGCGACGACCCCGTGCGCCTCAAGCCGGCGCCCGACGGCCTGCTGGGCGCGGCCGCGCACATGGGCGTCGACCCGGCGCGCGTGCTCGTCGTCGGCGACTTCGTCCTCGACGCGCATCGCCGGGCGCCGCGCGGGCTGCCGTCACGCGTCTACCTCACCAACGGCGACGACGGCGGCCGAGGCCCGGCTCGCCCGACGTCGAGGCGGAGCAGGCGACTGCCGCTGCCCGAGGACGCGAGCGTGCGACTTCGTCATCGACTCGCTCGACGAGCTCGACGGGATCGTGCGCCTCGGCCTGCCGCTGCCGCAGGGCAAGCTCCCGACGATCTGCTCGCCGGCCACCTGGCGGCGCTCGGCGAGCCGCCGACCCGGCGGTGCTGCGTGGGTGCCGCCCTCGGCGAGGACGTCGCCGCGCTCGACTCGCCGGCGACGAGGTCCTCGTCGCGCACGGCGACCCCATCACCCTGACGAGCTCCCGGCCTGGGCCGCTACGCCGTGCCCGTGAACGCCAACGACATCGCGACGTCGGGCGCCGAGCCCCGCTGGCTGCTGACGACCGTCCTGCTGCCGCCGGCGACGACCGGCCTCCGCAGGCGCTCTCACCTGCTCGGGGACATCGCGTCGACGTGCCGCGACCAGGGCATCGCCCTCGTCGGCGGCCACACCGAGATCACGGCCGCCGTCGCGCAGCCCGTCGTGTCGGGCACGATGCTCGGCGCGCTCGCGCCGCGCCGACCTGCGCGACAAACGCGGCGCGCGCGAGGGCGACCGGCTGCTGCTGACCAAGGCGCTCGCCGTCGAGGGCACGGCGCTTGCTCGCGAGCGAGCTGGACGAGCGCCTGCTCGGGCGCGCGGCATGAGCGAGCCGGAGCTCGCCGCGCTGCCGCGCGCTGCTCGACGACATCTCGGTGTCTGCCCGAGGCGCGCGTCGCCGCCGGCTTCGCCGGCGTGCGCGCCATGCACGACGTCACCGAGGGCGGTCTCGCCACGGCGGCTCGTCGAGCTCAGCACCGCCTCCGGGCACCGGGTCGACCATCGATCGTCGACGCCGTCCCCGTGCTGGCCGAGACCCGCCGCCTCTGCGCCCTGCTCGGCGCGGACCCGCTCGGCCTCATCGGCTCCGGCAGCCTGCTCGTCTGCTGCGACCCGGTACGAAGTCCGGCGCCCTGCTCGACGCCCTGCGCTGGGCGGGCGTCGAGGCGGCGGACATCGGCGAGGTCGGCCCGGCGGGCGAGGGCGTGGACGCACGCCGCGGCGGCCGACCCGGTCGGCCTGGCCGGCGTTCGCCGTCGACGAGGCGGCGCGCCTGCTCGCCGACAGCTGAGCGCTCCGCGCCTACAGCGCCGTCAGCTGCCAGTCGATGTTGAGCTCGTCGCAGGCCGCGCCGACGGCCTCGCGCAGCCTCGTCACCGGCATACCGGCCGGCACGGCCACCGACAAGCTCCATCTCGAACAGCGGAGTCCCCGTGATCGGCGCCTGGCTGCAGCGTCGTCTCGGCGCTCTCGATGTTCACGCCCAGCTCGCGCAGGACGTGGGCGACCGACTGCACGAGGCCGGGGTGGTCCATCGCCGAGGTGGTGAGACGGTAGGGGATCGCCGGCCGGCGCGGCCGCCGACGGTCATGTCGGCCGACACGAGGTCGGCGTGGATGGCGCTCGCCGCCTGCAGCTCGCCCAGGTCCCTCGCCAGATGCTCGATCACGTCCTCGCCACCGGACACGAGCATCATCATCGCGAACTGCCCGTGCAGGTTCACCATGCGGCTGTCCTCGAGGTTTCCCCCGCGCTTGGCGACGTAGGCGGAGACCTCGTCGACGAGCCCGGGGCGGTCGACGCCGATGGCGGTGAGGACGGCGTAGTGGTCCATGGGTCTCTCCTTCGTCAGCCCGCCGCAGCCTAGCGGCTGACCGGGCCGAACACAACGTTGCTGGCGCGCCGGTGGTTCGCCGGAGCGCCGCGGCGGGCAGACTCCAGGCAATACAAGACTCTTTCAATCCGCTTTCTCACCTGACGGACCACACTGAGGTGTCGACATCATGACCTCGAGACTCTCCTCCTCGGGCCTGGCGCGAGGCGCCGCCAGGCACCCGTGGCGCACCCTCGGCCTCTGGGGGCTCGCTCTCGCCGCCGCCGTCGCCGTGATCGTGACCATCCTGCCCGGCGCCCTCACGGCGCAGTACAGCTTCCTCGGCAACCCGGACTCGCAGGTCGGGCCGCGACCTGCTCGCCGAGCGCATGGACATGCCCATCAAGGCGAACGAGGCGATCATCGTGCGCTCGGCGTACGACGACCGCCGAGGACCCGGCCTTCAAGGCCTTCGTCCTCGGCCTGCAGAAGGACATCGCCGCCCTCGGGCCCGGCGTGGTCGACAGCGTCGGCAGCGCCTGGAAGGGCGGCGACAAGACGCTGATCGCCGCCGACGGGCGCACGACGATCCTGCCGGTCGTCATGGCGGGCGACGTCATCGCCGCCGAGAAGAACATCGACAAGGTGCACGAGATCGTGCACGCGGCCGACGGCCGCGGCGGCTTCGACACGCTCGCCACCGGCACGGCCAGCATCTCCAGCGACTTCAGCCAGACGGCGGAGCGCGACCTGCAGAAGGGCGAGGGCATCGGCGTGCCGATCGCGCTGATCATCCTGCTGCTCGTCTTCGGCACCCTCGTGGCCGCCTCGCTGCCCCTCTTCCTCAGCGTCATCGCCATCACCTTGGCGATCGCGCTCACGGCGGTCCTCGGGCAGGGCTTCGACGTCTCGGTCTTCGCCCTCAACGTCATCACCATGATGGGACTCGCGACGGGCATCGACTACTCGCTGTTCATCGTCTCGCGCTACCGCGAGGAGCGGCTCGCGGGACGCGGGAAGGTCGACGCCCTCACGGTGACCGGAGGGACGGCCAGCCGGGCCGTCTTCTTCAGCGGCATGACGGTCGTGCTCGCCCTTCTCGGCATGCTGATCGTGCCGACGAACATCTTCGCCAGCCTCGCGATCGGCGCGATCCTCGTCGTCACCATGGCCGTCGTCGCGGCGCTGACCCTGCTGCCGGCGGTGCTCAGCCTGCTCGGCGACAAGATCGACCGCCTGCGCGTGCCCTACCTCGGGCGGCGCCTGCTGCGACGCGCGCGCCGACGGCCGCGTCTCGCTGATCGCGCGGCTCGCGCAGCGGGCGATGCGCCGGCCGGCGATCGCCCTGGCGATCGGGGCCGGCGTGCTCCTGCTCGCGGCCGCGCCGTCCCTCGGCATGAAGACCGGGGTCTCGGGCGTCGCCACCCTGCCCGACGACTTCGAGTCCAAGCAGGGCTTCGTGGTGCTCGACGAGCAGTTCTCCGCCGGCGCCGTGAGCCCGGTGCAGATCGTCGTCGACGGACCCGCCGCGGCGCCGGCGACCAAGGACGCCGTCGCGCGGCTTCAGGCGACGCTGGCCGAGGACGAGGCCTTCGGCCCGACGGCGGTCGCGACCAGCCCGGCGGGCGACCTCACCCTCGTCTCGGTCCCCGTCGCCGACGAGGCGTCCGGCAAGCTCTCCATCGCCAAGGTCCGCGAGCTGCGCGGCGACCTCATCCCTGCAGGCCTTCGCCGGCAGCGACGCGCAGCGTCTACGTCACCGGCGAGACGGCGGGCAACGTCGACTACATGGACATCGTCGACAGCTACTTCCCGTACGTCGTCGGCCTCGTCCTGGCGCTGAGCTTCATCCTGTTGCTCGTCGCCTTCCGCTCCGTCGTGATCCCGGCCACGGCGATCGTCATGAACCTGCTCAGCGTGGGCGCCGCCTACGGCCTCATGACGCTCGTGTCACAGGATGGCTGGGGCGCCGGCCTGCTCGGCTTCCAGCAGGTGGACGCCATCGAGCAGTGGGTGCCGCTCTTCCTCTTCAGCATCCTCTTCGGCCTCTCGATGGACTACCAGGTCTTCCTGCTCAGCAGGATCAAGGAGGACTACGACCGCACCGGCGACAACCGCGCCGCGGTCGCCTCGGGCATCGGCTCGACGGCGGGCATCATCACCGGAGCCGCGCTGATCATGGTCGCGGTGTTCGCCGGCTTCGCCAGCGGGAACCTCGTGATGTTCCAGCAGATGGGCTTCGGCCTGGCCGTCGCCGTGCTGCTCGACGCGACGATCGTGCGCACGCTGGTCGTGCCGTCGACGATGAGCCTGCTGGGACGCTGGAACTGGTACCTGCCGCGCTGGCTCGAGTGGTTGCCGCGGCTGAGCATCGAGGGCGCGGCGGCGCCGGGCGGGCCGCCGGAGGGCGGGCCCGAAGGGCCCGGACGCGGCGGCCGTCCCGGCCGGGCCGCGCCCGACGCTCCGTCCGCGGCGCCGGCGCCGGCCCGCGCCGTCGTGACGCCCGGCTTCACGCCGGGCGTGCAGACGGCGTTCGCCGGCGGTGAGGCGGAGGGCACCCTGAGGCCCGCGTTCACGGAGGCTGCCGCCGGCGCGGAACCGGCGCAGGACGAGAACGCGGCGTGAGAGAACGGTGACGTGACGGCGCCCGCTCAGGCGGGCGCCGTCACGTCCGCCACGAAGTCCGCGAACGCCGCGAGGTACAGTTCGCGACGTCGCCCTCGGTCGCCGCCACCGACATCGCCGGGCCGGCGGTCTCGATCGCCTCCCAGACGCCGCGGTTGGCGAGGTACAGCCGGAGCAGCGCGTTCAGCGCGGGCTGCTCGTCGGCGTCCCACTCGCCCGCGCTGCGCGGCAGGCGCCCGCAGAACGAGAGGCCGGAGCGGGCGTACAGCCGCTGCACGACCCACGGCAGCCCGACCCTCGCCGACGGTCCCGCGCACGCCGCCCGCCGGCCCCGCCTCCGCGATGATGCGCTCCATGCCGTCGGCCAGCCGCGCGCCCAGTCGCCGCCGTCCGCTCGTACGCCTCGTCCGTGAGCACCTCGAGCAGCGCCGCCCGCGCGGCGGCCATGCTCAGGGCGTTGCCGAACAGCGTGCCGCCCGAGGCGAGCTCGGCCTCGCGGCCGTCGGCCGCCTCCGGGCGCTCGAAGGCGGCGGCAAGCTCGCGCGTCATGCCGTAGGTGCCGAGCGGGACGCCGCCGCCGATCGCCTTGCCGGCCGTGACGACGTCGGGCTCGAGACCCCAGCGCCCGACCAAGCCGCCCGGACCGCAGATCAGCGTGTGCGTCTCGTCGAGGACGAGCAGCGTACCGTGCGCGCGCGTCAGCCGGCGCAGGGCGTCGTGGAAGCCCGGGTCGGGCAGCACGACGCCCGAGTTCGTCAGTGCCGGCTCGGTGAGCACGCACGCGTAGGCGCCGGTCGCGAGCTCGCGCTCGAGCGCCGCGACGTCGTTGAACTGCACGACGCCGACGTCGCGGCCGACGCCCTCCTTGAGACCCGAGAACGAGAGCCGTCCGTCGGCCGCGTAGGGGACGAAGAACTCGTCCACGTGCCCCGCGTAGTCGCCGGTGAACATGAGCACGCGGTCGCGCCCGGTCGCGTGACGCGCGAGGCGCAGGGCCTCGGTGTTGGCCTGGCTCGCGGAGAGGGTGAACTGCCAGGAAGGGAGACCCCAGCGCCGCCCGAGCTCCTCGGCGACGACGATGGCGTCCTCGGTCGGAAGCATGAACTGGGGGCCGGCGGCGACCCGGGCCTGCACGGCGCGGACGACCGGCGGCGGGTCGAAGCCGCAGAAGGTGCTCTTGTCGCCGATGTTGGTGTCGAGGAAGTCGCGCCCGTCGGCGCAGGTGAAGTGCGCGCCGTGGCCCTCGGTGACCCAGACGGGGTGGGCGAAGCTCGCCGCCATCCACTGCATGGGGACGCCGTGGGGCATGACGGGACGGGCGCGCTCGCGCAGCGCCAGGCAGCGCGGGTGCTCGCGCGCGAAGCGCGCGAGCTCGCGCTCGTACAGCTGCGTCACGCGCCCGGGGTCGACTCCTGCCCGCTCGTCCATGGGCGCATCGTACGGGTCCGCGCGGCGGCGACAATCGGGCACCGCGCGACGCGTCCTCCGATCGGGGGGTCATCGGCGCACCTGCAAGTACAGCCGTCGACGAAGTGACGACGTCCGAGAGCTTGGCGACGCATGTCACCTTCGTCGACGCCTGCAAAGTGCAGCGTGACAACGCCCCTCGCGACCCCGACCCCCGCCCCCGGGTCGGCACCTCGGTCCGTCGTCGCCGAGGCAGCGCCGCGGTGACGACCGCCCTTTGGTACACTCCGCATGCTTGCCGCCGCACTCACCCTCGCCGCCGTCATCACCGCCTCGGCGCCGCCTCGTCGGCAGCGCGGTCTCCGACTGGTTCGAGGAGCACGGCGGCGCGATCATCACCGCGCGCCTCATCCTCGTCGCGGCGGTGATCATCAACTTCCTCGTGCGCCGCTCGATCCGCTTGGCGGTCGATCGCCTGGTGAAGGCGAGCGAGGCGCGCCGCGAGCGCGCAGAGGACGCGGAAGGCGCGGACGAGGCGAGCGGGCTCGCCGAGGAGGCGACGCGCCGCCGCCACGAGCGACAGCGGCCTGCGCCGCGAGCGCGCCGAGCAGCGCACGCGCACCGTCGGCTCCCTGCTGCGCTACGTCGCCACGATCGCGATCTACACCGTCGCCGTCCTCATGGCGCTGTCCGAGCTCGGCATCGACATCGCCCCGCTCATCGCCAGCGCCGGCATCGCCGGCGTCGCCCTCGGCTTCGGCGCCCAGAGCCTCGTCAAGGACTTCCTCAGCGGCACGTTCATGCTCATCGAGGACCAGTTCGGCGTCGGCGACGTCGTCGACCTCGGCGAGGCGAGCGGAACCGTCGAGCGCGTCACCCTGCGCGTGACCACGTTGCGCGGCGTCGACGGCACCGTCTGGTACGTGCCCAACGGCCAGATCGTCCGCGTCGGCAACAAGTCGCAGCGCTGGTCGCGCACCGTCCTCGACGTCGAGGTCGCCTACGACACCGACATCGAGCGGCGTCCGAGGTGATCAAGCGCGTCGCCGACGAGTTCTGGAAGGAACAGGTGCACGGGGCGACGGTGATCGAGGAGCCGGAGCTGTGGGGCGTCCAGAACGTGAGCCCGATCGCCGTCGTGCTGCGCCTCGCCGTGAAGACGCGGCCGGGCGAGCAGTGGGCCGCAGGGCGCGCGCTGCGCGCGCGCCTCAAGGCGGCCTTCGACGAGGCCGGCATCGCGACGCCGCTCCCCGGTGCCGACGCTGTGGCTGACCGGCGGCACGGCGGCTGGCTCCGCGACGGGCGGCGCGAGCGCGCCCGGAGACGATGCGTCGCCGGGCGGGACCAGCGCCGCCGACTCGCCGGAGGGCGGAGCGCCCTCGTGACCATGTACCGCGACACGCGCGGGCTGGTCGAGCGCCCGCGCACGTTCACCGAGACGCTGCTCGACGGCATCGCTCCAGGCGGCGGGCTCTTCGTGCCCGAGCGGCTGCCGTCGCTGACCGCCTCGGACCTCGTGCGCCTCTCGACCCAGCGCTACGCCGACCGGGCGGCGACGATCTACGAGGCCTTCGGCCTGGACGTCGCCCCCGACCGCATCGCCGACATCGCCGCCCTCGCCTACGGCGACAACTTCGACGACCCGGAGGTGGCGCCCGTCCGCGACCTCGGCGACGGGCGCTTCGTGCTCGAGCTCTGGCACGGGCCGACCCTGGCCTTCAAGGACATGGCGCTGCAGTGCATGCCGCTGTTCTTCAGCGAGGCGCTCGAGCTCGCACACGCGCGCGGGACGACCGGCCTCGACTTCCTGATCCTGGTCGCGACCTCGGGCGACACCGGCGTCGCGGCGCTCAACGGCTTCGCCGATCGCGCCCACACGCGCATCGCGGTGTCGTACCCGGACGCCGGCGTCTCGGCGATCCAGCAACGGCAGATGACGACGCAGCCCGGCGGCAACCTGACCGTCTTCGGCGTCGAGGGCGACTTCGACGCCTGTCAGTCGGCCGTCAAGGCGGTCTTCGACGACGACGCCTTCGCCGCCGGCCTCGCCGCGCGTCACGGCCTCGCGATGTCGTCGGCCAACTCGATCAACTGGGGCCGGCTGCTGCCGCAGATCGTCTACTACGTGAGCGCCTACGCCGACATGGCCGCGCGCGGCCATGTGGCGGCCGGCGCCCCCATCGACGTCTGCGTCCCCACGGGCAACTTCGGCGACATCCTCGCCGGCTACTACGCCAAGCGCATGGGCGTGCCGATCCGCCGCCTGCTCTGCGCCTCGAACACCAACAAGGTGCTCGCCGACTTCATCGAGACCGGCGTCTACGACATCTCGCGGAGCGACCTGGTGAAGACGCCGTCACCGTCGATGGACATCCTCATCTCGAACAACCTCGAACGGCTGCTGTACGACCTGCGCGGCGACGCCGGGGTCGTCCGGGGGTGGATGGAGGAGCTTGCGAGGGCGCGGAGGTTCGGCGTCGACGACGAGACGCTGGTCCGGCTGCAGGAGGAGTTCGCCGGCGCGTGGGTCGACAACGACACCTGCCTGCGGACGATCGGCGCCGTGCAGCGCGAGAAGGGCTACCTGATGGACCCGCACACGGCGGTCGCGTGGACGGTGGCGGAGCGGCTGGCGACGGACGTGCCCGTGCTCATCGTCTCGACGGCGCACTGGAGCAAGTTCCCCGCCGACGTGGTGCGGGGATTGAGCGGCGTGCCCGACGGCGCGCCGCTCGACGAACCCGACGACTTCGCCCTGCTGGACCGCGTGGTCGAGCTGGCGCCGGGCGCGCGGATACCGGCCTCCCTGGAGGCCGTCCGCGCGCGCCCCACCCGCTTCGACACGCGCATCGCGGGGCGCCGCGACGACCTCGAGCGCGCCCTGCTCGCCTGGCTCGCCGAGGGGTGACCGACGCGATGGCCGACGGCGCACAGTGAGGAGCGGGACGAGCCGGGGCTCCGCGACTCCGCCCCACGCCGCACCTACCTGGCCGCGGAGCGGACCTACCTCGCCTGGCTGCGCACCGGCCTCGGCGCGCTCGGACTGGGCCTCGCCGTCGGGCGCCTGATCCCCGCCCTCATCGAGAGCGAGCATCTGGCCTTCGCCCTGCTCGGCGTCGGCTACTGCGCGCTCGGCGTCTTTCTCATCCTCTTCGCCGGCTGGCGCCAGCGACGCGTCCACCGGGCGCTTGTCGAGGACGGCCCGATCCCCATCGACGGTTGGGTCGTGAACGTGCTGACGGTCGCCGGGCTCGTCGCTCGCGGCCGCGACCGTCTTCCTGGTGGTGCGTCGAGGTCTGACTCCCTACCCCTTGCGCATCTGCAGGCCCAGCGCGACCGCGGCCGCGCCGGCGAGGATCACCGCGGCCCCGAACAGGGTCGTCAGCAGGGCCAGCGTCGGACCCGGCCAGGCCACGACGATGACGACGCCGAGCAGCAGGATCAGCACGCCGCTGACGAGCATGCCCGAACGTCCCTCCCGGGCCGAGGCGATCGCGAGGCCGGACTGCACGGCACCCCAGGCGATGAGCGTGAGCCCGACGATCACCGCCAGGGCCTTGAGCGTCAGCCCCGGCCAGAAGAGCAGGATCACGCCGCCGACGATGGCGACGATCGGCGCGAGCATCCATCCTCCGCCCCGCTTCGCCCCGGCGGCGACGCCGACGACGCCGACGAACAGCAGGACGATGCCGATGAGGATGCCGAGGAAGGCGAGGCTCTCCCAGATGTTCGCGACGATGACGAGCCCGAGGATGATCAGGACGATGCCCATGCCGAGCAAGATCGCCCACACCGACGAGCCGCTGACGCGGATCTCCTTGCCCTGCATGGCGCGCACCTCCGTCGTGACGACCCAGGACGGCCCCGGCGATCCCCGCGCTTCCCGTGGCGCAATCCTCTCACTTCCCGGGGGCGGCGGTCATCATGCGCCGGGGCGGCGGCACATGCGCGAGGCCGCGGGCGGCGGGGTGGCGCCGCGTGCCCGCCGCCGCCCCGCCGGGTAGCATGACCTCATGGCACGCCCCGACCCCACGGACGCGCGCTACCGCCGCCGCCGGCTGGCGGCGCTGGCGCTCCTGGCGCTCGCCGTCCTGGTCACGGCGGCGCTCGTCCGCTCGGCCTGCGCCGGCGACGAGCCGCCCTTCACCGGCCAGCTCAGCGAGCCCGGCGGCGGCCGCGCCTGGCGGGTCACGGCGTGGAACCGCGCCAACCCGGACTCGATCGAGACGGCCGCCGCGGCCGAGGCGATCGACGAGGTCGACTTCGTCTGGTACCTCTCGCAGGCCGACGGCACCGTCGTCAGCGAGCACGAGGACCTCGACCTCGTGCGCAAGACCCGCGAGCGCGGCATCCAGGCCTTCGCCACGGTCGTGAACCGCGAGCCGGGCGGCGACTTCGACGGCGACATCGCCGCCCGCATCCTCGCCACCGAGGAGTCCCGCTCCAGCCACGTCGAGACGCTCGTCGACCTCGTCGTCGACAAGGGCTTCGACGGCCTCGACCTCGACTGGGAGCTCGTGCGGCCCGAGGACCGCGACCGCTTCTCGGAGTTCGTCGAGGAGCTCGCCGACGCCCTCCACGACAAGGACCGGCTGCTCTCGATCGCCGTGACCCCCAAGGACTCCGAGCCGGGCCGCTGGGACACGCAGAAGGCGGCCGACTTCAAACGCATCGGCGCCGCTGTGGACGAGTTCAAGGTCATGACCTACAGCCACAGCGGCGGCTGGAGCGAGCCCGGGCCGCAGGCCCCGCTCGGCTGGGCGCACGAGATGCTCGCCTTCGCCCAGTCGCAGGTGCCGCCGGAGAAGGTCCTCATGGGCGTCCCGTTCTACGGCTTCGACTGGCACGGCGACGCCACGACGGCCGTGCACTGGCAGGACGCCGACGCCAGGCGTCGGGAAGTCGACGCTCCGCTCCTGCGCGACGAGGGCTCGCGCGAGGCGCGTGTACACGTACACCGACGACGAGGGCGTCGTCCACGAGGTCTGGTACCAGGACCGCAAGGCGGTCGAGGCCAAGGTCAACCTGCTGACGCGCAAGCACCCCGAGCTCGGCGGCATCGCGATCTGGCAGATGTACGGCGAGGACCCGCGCTTCTGGGACGTGATCGTGAAGGGGCTGCGGGCGCCGCAGTGAGGTGTGGCGGGCGCCCGACGCCCGTTCGGCGACGTTCCCGCCGTGCGCCCGGCGGGTATCCCCCGGGGACCATGCCGAACCGACTCGCCCACGAGACCAGCCCCTATCTGCTGCAGCACGCCCAGAACCCCGTCGACTGGTACCCGTGGGGGCCCGAGGCGCTCGCGCGGGCGCGCGATGAAGACAAGCCCATCTTCCTGAGCATCGGCTACGCGGCCTGCCACTGGTGTCACGTCATGGAGCGCGAGAGCTTCGAGGACGAGGCGACGGCGGCCTTCCTCAACGAGCACTTCGTGCCGATCAAGGTCGACCGCGAGGAGCGCCCGGACCTGGATTCGATCTACATGGACGCGGTCGTCGCGATCACCGGGCAGGGCGGCTGGCCGATGAGCGTCTTCCTGACGCCGGACGGCGTGCCGGTCTTCGGCGGGACGTACTACCCGAAGGAGCCGCGCTACGGGATGCCCGCCTTCCGCCAGGTGCTGGAGGCGATCGCGACCGCCTGGCGCGACGAGCGCGGGAAGGTGCTGGCCGGCGCCGAGCAGCTCAAGGACGCCTTGCGGCGGTCGGGCGCGGCGTCCGACGGCGCGAGCGCGGCGAAGGGCGGCGAGACGCTGCGCGCCCGAGCTGCTCGACAGGGCGCGGGGTTACCTCTCGCGCGCCTTCGACCGCCAGAACGGCGGCTTCGGAGGCGCGCCCAAGTTCCCGCAGCCGATGGTGCTCGAGTTCCTGCTGCGGTCGGCGGTGGGCGACGGTGGCGGCGGGGCTGACGGCGAGCACGCCGCCGAGGAGCCCCTCCGCATCGTCACCCGCACCCTCGACAAGATGGCCCGCGGCGGCATCTACGACCAGCTCGGCGGCGGCTTCCACCGCTACAGCGTCGACGACCTGTGGCTCGTCCCCCACTTCGAGAAGATGCTCTACGACAACGCGCAGCTCGCGTGGTGTACCTGCACGCCTGGCAGGTGACCGGCAGGGAGCTGTACCGCCGCGTCGCGACCGAGACCCTCGACTACGTGCTGCGCGAGATGACGCATCCGCGCGGCGGCTTCTTCTCGTCGCAGGACGCCGACAGCCGTCAACGCGGCCGGCGAGCTCGAGGAGGGCGCGTTCTTCACGTGGACGCCGGAGGAGATCGAGGCGGCGTTCGAGGGAGACGAGCCGGAGGGCGGGACGCCAGGCTGCCCGCCGACGGATCGTCCGCCTCGTTCGACGAGGCGTACGGCGTCACGCAGCGCGGCGACCTCGAGGGACGGACGATCCTGCACGTGGCGGTCGACCCCGACGTGCTGGCCGAGCGGCACGGGCTGTCGGGGACGAGGTCGAGCGGCGGCTCGCGGAGATGCGCCGGCGCCTGTTCGCGGCGCGCGAGCGCCGCGCCGCGCCGGCGCGCGACGACAAGGTGCTCACGGCATGGAACGGCCTCATGCTGGCCGCCTTCGCCGAGGCCGCGCGCGTGCTCGGCCGCGACGACTACCGTCGCGCGGCCGAGGCCAACGCGGCCTTCCTCCTCGCCGAGCTGCGCGACGAGCGCGGGCGCCTGCTGCGCACGTGGAAGGACGGCGGCGGCCGTCACGGCGAGTCGAGCGCAGCCGGCGGCACCGCCAAGCTCAACGCCTACCTCGAGGACTACGCCGACCTCGCCGCGGGGCTCCTGCAGCTCTACCAGACGACCTTCGACGAGCGCTGGTTCGTCGCCGCGCGCGAGCTCGCCGACGCGATGCTCGAGCACTTCGCCGACGACGCCGGCGGCTTCTACGCCACGAGCGACGACCACGAGGAGCTGCTGCGCCGCCCGCGCAGCGCGGAGGACAACGCCCTGCCCTCGGGCGGCGCCATGGCGACGCTCGTCCTCGTGCAGCTCGCCGCCTACACCGGCGACGACCGCTACGCCGCGGCCGCCGAGGCGGCGCTCCAGCTCATGGCCGAGGACGCGGCGACGATGCCGCTGGGCTTCGCCCAGTGGCTCGTCGCCCTCGACCTCCACCTGGCGCCGCCTGTCGAGGTGGCGATCGTCGGCGAGGACGTCGCGGATCGGGCGCGGAGCGCTGGCGGCGACACCGCGGAGCCAGGCGAGCAGTCCCTGCTCGCCGTCGTCCGCTCGGCCTTTCGTCCGCACGTGGTCGTGGCGGCCGCGACCGTCGCGGCGGAGCCCGGCGCGGACCACTCCGCCGTGCCGCTCCTCGCGGGGCGCAGGCCGGTCGACGGCAGACCCGCAGCCTACGTCTGCCGTCGCTTCGCCTGCGCCGCGCCGGTCACGGGCGCGGCCGACCTCGCCCGCGCCCTCTCGGACGTCTAGACCGTATGTAGCGGCGCGGCGCCCCGCCACGTAAGTTGGCGCGGGTTGCCGCCACGCAGGGTGGTGGCAGAGCCGCATTCACGGGGAGGCGCCGCATGAGTGAGCTTACGTTCATCGGTCTCGACGTGCACGCACGGTCGGTCGC
>CAVPRQ010000013.1:0-640917 GCA_963707855.1 uncultured Thermoleophilia bacterium | reverse complement strand
AAACGGCAGTACAGTAGTAATTTACGGAAACCTTTCAGGCGAAGAACAGATAATGATTAAGCCACGAACCCTTATTGCAAATAATTTAAAGATTTCCGGTTTATTACTGAAACAGGGCAAAGGAGAACGGTATGTTAAAAAATATAATTAATATCAGACAGGTGAGAGCTCTAATGAGCAGCGACATGAAGATCAGATCTACAGGGACGATTTTCGTTGTCGGACGTACAGCTGGCTGTGGATACTTATCTTGCAAATATGTCGGCCGGGAAGGTGCTGCTGGTTTTTTTTTTTTTTTTTTTTTTTTTTTTTTTTTTTTTTTTTTTTTTTTTTTTTTTTTTTTTTTTTTTTTTTTTTTTTTTTTTTTTTTTTTTTTTTTTTTTTTTTTTTTTTTTTTTTTTTTTTTTTTTTTTTTTTTTTTTTTTTTTTTTTTTTTTTTTTTTTTTTTTTTTTTTTTTTTTTTTTTTTTTTTTTTTTTTATATATATATATAAAAAAAAAAAAATTGATGACAGGCGCCACTTTTTTAGAAGAGTTTAAAAAGAATATACTATTTTAATACAAGGTATCAGTATTGACATAGTAAACAATTTAAAGTATCAATTGTATAACTAAATAAAGCAGAGGAGGAAATACCATGAAAATTGATGAAAACATCGATCCAAAAATTGTAAATGACTATTCAGGAACAAGTAAAAACGCATCAGGTATGAGAGATAATAAAAACGTGTCCGGGAAAGAAGAAGTTTTAAAAAGGGAGTCCGAACGACCTCGATCATAGGCGGTATTATTCTGGCAGTTATAGGGATAATTGTTTATGCGCTTTATAACCGACAGCACAATATGATGCTCAGCCAGATGGAAGCACAGAGGAATACCCTTACATAAAATATAACTGCCCGTGATTCAGTGATAGTTGAATGGGTCACAACTTTCAGCGAAATTGAAAGAAATATAGCGATGATAAAGGAAAAAGAGAATATCATCTCGATGAATTCGTCGAATAATGAATTATCAAAGGACAAGCGCCTCCAGGTTCTGGAGGATATTCAATATATTAACACATTACTTGAAGCTAACAAACAGAAAATAGCCTCGCTGACTGCACAGTTGAAAAAATCCGGCGGGACAATAAAGATCCTGGAACAAAAGATCGTTGAGCTGGAAGCTTCAGTTAAACAAAGTGAAATTGAAATTTCTGATCTTAAAAACACTCTCGTAAGTAAAAACTTCGAGATTGATCAGCTCAATACCCAGAATGCAGAATTGGACAGGACTATTGTTCAGAAGGAGGAGACAATCACCAAACAGACCAATGAGATGAATAAGGCCTTTTATGCCTGTGGCACTACCAAGCAGCTGAAGGCTAAAGGGCTTTTAACCAAGAAAGGCGGGTTCATCGGATTAGGCAAAACGAAGTCTTTATCCGGAAGTTTATCCGATAGTGCATTTGTGCAGATCGATATCACAAAAACAAAATTGATTCCTGTGAATTCCAAAAAAGCCAAGCTTATTTCTGAGCATCCTGCCAATTCCTATCAGTTTATACGTGATAAAAACAATAAAATTGAATCTATTGAGATAAAAGATCCGGCCCTGTTCTGGAAAATCTCAAAATATCCCCATGTACAGGTAACCAGATAACACTCTTCTCCTGATGCCCCCTTCTTGATGCCTGAATTATAGTCCGAAATACCCCCCATATTGAAGGTAGAACCTCCACGCTTTCGGTGACTCAGAATCTACATCTGAATATTATGAAACTATCCGTTATCTTGCCCACCTGGTCTCGGCAATGGAACCTGATACCGCTAACCTTATAGGCAAACTTTCAGGGGTTTTCGGCAGGAAAAAGGTCACTGAAAACGGGCACTGGAGCACAAAAGAGATGGCAGATTAATGGATGAAATAATAAACCCTGATCGATCCTTACCTTAAGAAGTATACAGTCAATACCGAAGAACATCTGAAACAGATTCCGCTTTCAAAAATCCTGGACCGGCGGATTGCCACATCAAGGGAACAGTATCATCTTTATATGCTTGAGGCGGAACTAACCAACAGGTTAAATATCTCAGAATTCCGGAAGGCCGGACGAAAGATAGCGCTCCTGCCCTATTGTCTGCAGGATTTCACTGTTGACTGCAAATCTGAAAAGTCAGGTTTTGATTATCAGTGTCGTCACTGTTCGGCGGGATGTTTTCAGAATCATGCCAGCAATATTCTGAAATCCAATAATATTGAACCATATATCTGGATGAGCGGAAATATGAAGAAGCTGGCAAAAGAGACCGTTTCAAAAAAAGTTTATCTGTTTTGGGAATTGCCTGTCTTCCTGAACTGATAAATGGTATGAGGGACTGCAGGAAAAACGGTCTCCATGTGGTTGGGTTGCCGCTGAATGCCAACCGCTGTATAAGATGGTTCGGGAAATTCTTCCCTAACTCGATCGATTTGACGGAGCTTAGGAGACTTGTCGAGATAAAGAGGTCCGAGCATCAGGAAGTCAACTGACCTGAAAGAATAAAATAATTATTTTTGTAAAACCAATTCATAAACCATGTCAACACCCTATGTTTGTCCGGCAACCTATTCAGTCAGTCTCGATAATTTCCTGAGGAGGCTAATGCATAAACCCCAGAAGATACTCAGTCCATTCATTAAGGAAGGGATGACAGTCCTTGACATAGGTTGCGGCCCCGGTTTCTTTACAGCTGAGCTTGCAAGGCTTGTCGGAGAAAAGGGCAGGGTAATTGCAGCTGATCTCCAGCAGGAGATGCTTGACAAGATGATCATTAAGGTAAGGAGCTATGAACTTGAAAAGCGAGTGGAGCCGCACAAATGTCAGCCAGAAAGAACGGGGATTAACAAGAAAGCCGATTTTATTCTCACCTTCTGGATGGTACATGAAGTTCCTGATCAGCAGAAGTTCATTGAGGAATTGAAGTCTTTACTGAATCCTGACGGCAGAATTCTGATTGTTGAGCCCATTATCCATGTGACCAGGAGATCCTTTAATGAACTGATCAAATGGGTTGAATCAGCAGGATTACAAATAATTGCCCGACCGGAAATTGCTTTCAGCAGAAGTTTACTTTAGGGTAAAAAACCGGGGATAATTGGAGATTATAGGGCTCCGCTGATCAGCCTCAGAATCAATCGTACCATAATTTTTATCTGACTTTTTCATTAATGAACCAATACCTCAGCTCATTTCTTTTTTTGTTTATCACAGTTAATAACCTACAATCTCTTCATATGACCCCCTAAATAGAAAAATCAATCCGGATTGCAAGACCATTAATGCCTGCTTAATGTCCACTGAATGACTATCTAAAGAATAGGATCCCCGCAAAACTCTTTCCGTCTACAGCTTTTGCAGTGTTTCCCCATCCAGACATCATCAAACTGGTTAATAATGGCCTCAATGATTTCCGGATCAGTTGTAACGAAGCCTGATTCAAAATTACGGCTCTCTGTCCCCTTTTATACCTAATCCTGCTCCCGTAAGGTTTCCCGAACCTGAATATGCAAATTTGCCGTCAATAATGATGTGTTTTAAATCAACCCTCGGGCATAACTGTCTCTCCATGTTTTTCCACAACAAAGGGTATTTATCAAAACTTTTTCTAAAGTTGGCACCAGGTTCTTTTGAATGGAGCAAACGAATGGCTACTTTCTTTTTTGCCAGACTGTCAAGCACAGACGAAAAGACTGAACAGATCTTTTCCGGTGCACATGCAGATCCTTTATATCAGCTGTACCTATCCACACAAAAGATGTTGCCCTGGCAACTGGCTCGATGGCTTGGGTATATAACTGTTCGTTGATAATAAATTTTGTGCTCATGTTCTTACAATATTCCACTCTGTATCTAAATTTGGCTCAGTGTTGTGATAGATATCAGTTAAAGCAAGATGAGAAAAAACCACACCGGTCAGAGTTAAAATCCCAAGTACCAGGGCTAATAGTTTAAATGTTTTCATAGCAGATTATATTAGTTAGTTTGTTCAATCGAGATTACAGGACGTGGTATCCATGCCTTGCAGGTAAAAAGTCAGACTGTCATAAAAAATTGATATTATGGCTTCTATATACTCGTTCCCGGCACATAGTGTATTCTGTTGTTTCCCTGCAGTCTGATAAACACCATCCTTTAACTAACAAAATTACAAAATGTCTTTTAGCAAGATGCCTCATTGTTAAATGTTTTATCAGCCTGGACAGATTATTCATTTAATGTTGAAAATGCGCTGCATGGAGCTTCTCTCCCACCCCTTTAAATCAGGTACACAATGAGATTTATGATCTGAGGGTAGTTGAGTTCAGATGATATTTTTGATTAAATTGCGACCATTACCAAAACCCAATAATTCAGCATTTCCTTATGCAAAACCTGCTTCAGTCATGAAAAAGAAAATTGTAAGGATAATATTGATAATCATTGGTATAGCCATACTCTTCGTAACCAGATCCGCCATCTGGATATATAATTTCACACAGAAAAGTGAGAAGATCGCGGGGAAACAGGTGCCGATACCACTTAAAAATACTCTTGCAGATCTTATAACCAAAGGCAGTTCCGACCGCAGCAGCTGGCAGGAAGAGAATTTCGACAAGAAGAGTACATTCACCGGCCTTGCGAAAGACTGGTCGAAGGGTTTGAAAAATGTCTGGGAGGTGAACTTCCTTTGCCAGGGTAACCAGTCTGCGACATGGTCAGCCCCGGTAGTCCGTGGCAATACGCTGATTGTACCAGGACGTGACGCCAAAAATGATCTTGTTTTCTGCCTCAATGCCCATACCGGTGAGCTTTTCTGGAAGGGATCATATGAAGCAAAAACAAATGATAATCATGGTCCGGGTGCCGGGCAACGCCGGCCATCGACGTTGACAGGGTTTATACCTATGGACGAGCGGCGACCTTGTTGCTGGGATCTTGAGGACGGGAAGGAGTTGTGGCATAAGAAAGCCTCCGAGATTGGCGGCAAGAACCTGGCTGGGGATACTCCTCATCTCCCCTTGTCACCGGTAACAAAGTAATTATTCAGGCAGGAGGAAAACTCTGGCAGCAGCATACGACAAATATACGGGTGAATTGCTGTGGACATCTGGCAATGGCCCCGGAGGCTATGCACCTCTGAATGTTTTTGTTGCAGATTCCAGCCTGCTGTTTCTTTCCGGAGAATCTCTATCGGGTCTGAACCGGGAGACCGGTGCTGTCAACTGGTCGCTGCCATGGATAGTTGAGTACAATATGACCGCACAACCCCACTCTCTGAGGGGAACATAGTTTTTATTACATCAGGCTATAAGAAAGGGTGCATGGCTGTAAAGATTGAGAATAATAAACCGTCAATCCTCTGGCAGAGCAATGATATTGAAGGGCAGCAAACTGATCCCGTTATTCTGGACGGTTATGTTTACGGGTATTCAGGCAATAGCAGCACCAACAGGGGGTAATCTGTTCTGTCTCCGTCTCTCCGACGGGAAGGTTATGTGGAAGACCACTGAAGCAGGTATGGGCACACTGGCCTATGCAGATGGGTACCTTGTCTGTCTCGACATCAAAGGAAACCTCCTTTTGGTAGAAGCCAGTCCTGACAAATTTGTAAAAGCCGGCGAGTTCCTGAAGGCAATACCGGATGTGAAGCATCCTGCATGGACGGCACCGGTGATTGCCAACGGGAAGCTGTATCTTAGGTATTTGCAGAGTCTGATATGTTATGATATTGACTCGGAGAGTTATTAAGAGTCATTAGGTAGTCATTAAGTTGTTATGGCAGTTGTGACAATTGAATGACAAATAATTACAGCGAAGCATAATGACCATAAATGAAGTCCATTCCTTCGTCGGGGTTAACTCCGGCTAATCATCAAACGCCCGTCTAACAAAAGTATCAATAATAAGCAGGCTTAATTTTTCAGCCCAATCACTGTTAAGAACACTTGAAAGCATTAAAATGCCATACTATATGCAAATGCTAAAAGAAGGTATTTTACGTGTTGCCCTCTCTTTAAGATCACATTTTGTGACCTTAAACGATGAGAGATTGACGCACAATTCACTTCCATAATCCAAAAATTTAACTTTAATCGACAAAATATATACTTAAAATATTAATTTAGAGGTACAGATCTATATTACCGGATAGATGATTATGATTACACTTTATGAGCTATGAGCAGAGGATTTGTTAAAGAAGAGGATCAGGAAGAAATTCCGATAGTGCCGCAGAGGGCATATTTACCGGAAGGAGTACCAAACTTTGTTACCCGGGCTGGGATGGATCAGCTATTGGCTGAAAGACAGATGCTTGTCAATGAAAAAGACAACCTGAGCAGCGCCGATGAGAATGAGAAAAGAATAGCATTGAACTATATCAATGCCAGATTACACCTGCTGAACAGCAGAATTGCTGAAGCCAAGGTAGTTGACCAAAATGAGCAACCCCGGAATGAAATAAGATTCGGTGCATATGTAACTCTCAAAACTGCAGGATCAGGAAACATTCAGACTTTTCAGATAGTAGGTGTCGATGAAGCTGACATTTCCAAAGGAAAAATCTCTTTTATATCACCTCTGGCAAAAGCATTAATAAATAAAAAAACAGGAGATATAGTAACCTTAAAACGGGCTAATGGAAGATACTGTTTTTGAGATTATGGGTATAGCTTATAATGAGGCGTGAGGCGTGATGAGGCGTGAGGCGTGAGGCGTGAGGTGTGGGATGAGGAAGGACTACCAGCAAAAACAACAAGCACTATTATAACCGGGAGCTCATTCGTATTGCTTCCTTTACTGCCGTGCAGTCCGGCAGTCTTTCACATTGAAAAATACAGATAATACCAGCGCCGACAGGAAAAAATATAATGTGCATTTATCAACCAGTGAAGCATTAATCTCCAAACCTGTGAGCCTGTCTGCCAGGTATTTGATGTAAGAGGTTGGAAGATCTTTTCTGCCCAGTTTCTCAAGAATCGTAAAATGCCAGTCTGTGAGAGGGCAATAACCTAATGTCCCGATTATCATCCAAGAAATAACCATGAGGCACCGGTTAATGAGAGTATAATCAGGTTCAGTCTCCTGGACGTTTCCATATCCAGCCGAAATTGAATATTCAGGGACGTATGGAAGATTACGAAAAATATGTCGAGGATGTGCCAGAACATTTCTTGAGAGTTTATGCAAATGTCGGGAAATTTAAAGGGCACAGTCTTAGTAAGCCATCTTCTTCGGCAATCGATTCGTCCTAAGGCCGAAGAATACTTTGACCGCCGAAACGAAGTGATTGTGGTAGCAGAAGATAAAATCAGGACGTTCGGAAAGGCTGATGAGGTGAGAGACTTGAATCATTGAGTCGAGAAACATTGTTCATATGGGAACACGGGACAATCCTTCGATCCACAGGTATATCCTGAAGTTACCTGGATTGGTAATTGTATTCTGATCACATATTTTAATTACATATGAGGTATGTCACATTCTCCGGGACAAAGGATTCCTGATGATAAAATATTCACTGAGGTATACTTCTGAATAACAAGCTCTCCTCTGCCTGACCATATTCCAATTGCATCCTGTAAATTCTATAATAACAGATCATTATTCTTAAAGTCTTCTTATGGTTTGAATAATAAAGTCTTTCCTGTCACGTTTAAAACCTGGTAGTCAGCAAATACAAAAGTGAAAAAAGTTATTGGATGATGCTTTTTACTTAGGGGCTGTTGAAAAAGTCTTTTAAATCGCAAAGACTTAAGTTTTTGCGCAAAGGTCGCAAATCTAAAAGCCATATATTGAATCCTTTGCGTGCTTAGCGTAATTTCTTTGCGTTCTCTGCGGTTAATGGATTTTGGCTTTTTCAACAACCCCAAGGAATTTTCAACAATACTTATGGTAATTGAAAATAAAATCCCATCTACTAACAAATTAAGAAGAGAGATATGGAAAAAGCAAGAACGGTCTTCAAAGCAGCTGGTGTTTTACTATTTCTATTTTCACTTGGGAAATAATTCATGGAATACACTTCAGGCTCAGACGAAGACCACGCCGGCAAGCACAAAATCTACCCAGACGAAACCAAAGTCTACCCAGACAACCAAGTCTGCCCAGACTAAGCCAAAAACCACTGCCAAGAGCTCAACAGCAGAACCGGTGAAAAAGAAAGATCCCGGAACTGTAACAATCGGTACCCAGACCTGGGCATTGGCGAACCTTAATGTAAACACCTTCCGGAATGGTGATTCAATACCTGAGGCAAGAACTCCCCAGGAATGGGTGGCAGCCGGCGATGCCGGCAAGCCTGCATGGTGTTATTATAATAATGACCCTGCAAACGGTCTGAAATACGGAAAACTATACAATTGGTATGCTGTGAACGACCCGAGAGAGCTGGCGCCGGAAGGCTGGTCTTTAGCCAGCGATGCTGACTGGGCAGAACTAACTTATAACTTAAAGGGTCCATCTGCAGCAGGCAATAAAATGAAAACCACCAGCGGTTGGAGTGAAGGTAATAACGGAACCAATGAATCAGGATTTACAGGTATGCCAGGAGGATATCGCATTGAGAATGGAACATTTCTCAACCATGGCAGTATAGGTGCATGGTGGAGTTCGACAGAAAGCAATTCCCGCAACGCAATAGACCACTACCTTGCTCAGAGCAATGCTTTAGGGAAGAGCAACAGTCCCAAACAGCGGGGGGAATCCGTCCGGTGTATCAAAAAATAGCTGACATCCGGCTTTGCTGTCATTAGTGGTCATTAGTCTTCGCTTTCATTTGCGCGGATTTACCCCGCTCCGCGGGTCGCGTCATTTTATTGCCCGAAAATAACCGACGTCATCGTCAATGCCCCTGCTAAAGCTTTGTCATTGAACAGGGTAGTTTTATCATTTTCATCCTGCAATGCAAGAACATACAATAAAGGCAGATAATGTTCAGGGGTTGGAATTGCGAGTTCAAAGGCTCTCCCCTGTGACCTGTAATTTATGAGTGACTTATGGTCCCTGTTAAGAATGAAATTTTTCATTTTCCCGCTTGCCTCCAGGGCCCAGTCAAACCCGAATTCGCCAGCGCCTAATTTATCCCAGGCAAGCAATCCCAGATTATGGACCATATTACCGCTGCCAATAATTAGCACCCCTTTCCCACGAAGCGATATTAATTCTTTTGCCAGATCGTAATGATACTGAGGTGTCTGATAATAGTCGAGGCTCATCTCTATCACCGGCACATCAGCATCAGGATAAAGATGTTTTATCACACTCCATGCACCATGGTCAAGTCCCCATGATTCATCCAGACCAACTGCTGTTTTTGTGATAAGCGCTTTTGTCTCTTTTGCAAGCTCAGGACTTCCGGGAGCAGGATACTGAACCTCAAACAACGCCCTTGGAAATCCTCCAAAGTCGTGAATTGTGCGAGGGTTTTCCATTGCGGTCACAAATGTCCCCCTTGTCTCCCAATGGGCCGACACGCACAAAATGGCAGCCGGCTTTTGAATTGTACTGCCGATGTTCCTGATTCCGGCGACGAATTCATTTTCTTCAATAGCATTCATCGGACTGCCATGACCCAGGAACAGCACGGGCATTTTCTCCGTGCTGTTTTGGAGTTCTGTCATTTTATTGAGATCTTTCAGTTTCATTACTGATGTTGATTATGACAATATTAAAATTGCCTGTTTTTCTTCTAAATGTCTATCACCGCTCCTTAATACCAGATCAACATCCAACAATCTCACCAATACACTGAAATCCTGAATATCAGAACCGGTTCTTAGTACATTTATCATGACTGATATTTATAATAATTGGTCTCCTGTTTCTTAAACCCCAATTTCAGATACAATTCATTCGCAGCAATCCTTGCAGGCCGGGAAGTAAGCCTGATGTCCTTTGATCCAAGCGATTTTGAATATTCAAGTGCAGCAAGCATCAATTCTTTCCCTATCCCTTTGCCCCTGTGTGCTTCGTCAACTGCAACATCTTCTATCCAGACTTTTATTCCTGTAGGTGTTTTGTACTCAGCGATGGTAAGCATTCCGACGATTTGCCTGTTATCAATCTCAGCTATGAAGAAATGAATGCTTTCAGATGCTAAAATGCTCTTAAAATATTGCCTGGTCAGTACATTCGCATCGGGTGAAAGCTGTGGCAGTAACCTTGAAACAGCTTCAAAGGCTCGCTCACTGAACCTGCTAATTTTTTTTATCTCCATCTGTACATATCTTTAAATCTACTACACGTTAAAATTAAGAAAAATCCCCCCTTCACCCCATATCCTGTTCTCCCCCTCTCCCAATCACTCCCGGGAATCACTTGCCAAATAACCTCTTGAAGAATCCTTTTTTCTTCTGTTTGGTTTTATTTTCACCTTTATAGGGATAGGTTTTCTTTTTTTGAAAAAGATCCCGGACTTTGTCAAGAATGTTTTTCTCCTTAAAATCAGGGCAATCAAGAGCACCAGTCAGTTCTGCAGGCAGATCAGGAAATGGGGCGATCAGTTGTTCACTCAGAGTGTCATTGTCCTGAACTTTCTTCAATGTCAATGCCACGAGAGGCAGTGCCAGTGAACTCCCGGAACCATCTGATCCATTATTGAAATGAATAGCCCGGGATGATGCTCCTACCCTTGTAACAATAACCAGCTTCGGATTAAAAGCGGCAAACCAGGCATCAGAATAATCCTGTGAAGTTCCTGTCTTTCCTGCAAGGGGGAGATTAACACCGTAAACACTTGCTCATTGATGATCCTGTCCCTTCCCTTATGGCTTTCTGTAAAATCGCACTGATCAAAAAAGCTGATCTTTCAGCAAGTACCCTTTCTTTCACATAACTGAATTCATTCTGCCAGATAATTTCTCCATCATGCGTTTTTATTGATATGATACTCTGGGGGGTGACGCGGAAGCCTCCATTTGCAAAGAAGAATAGGCAACGGCTGTTTCTATAATGCTCGCCTCGGCAGTTCCAAGGGCCAGTGACGGATTGTTAACAAGGGTAAAGGAAAATCCCATCTCCTTCCAAAGCGAATCCAGTTTTTCGAATTTAAGGGTTGAGAACAAATTGAAGGTCGGGATATTCATAGAGTGTGCAAGCGCACCGGCAAGTGAATATTTTCCCCCCGTGGTGTGATCATAATTTTCAGGACTCCACTCCCCGGTATCTGTTGAAATAACAATCGAATCATTATCGAGATACTGGCATGGTTCGATTCCATCTTCAAATGCCTCAGCATAGAGGATAGGTTTGAATACTGAAGCCATCTGTCTCCTGGCATATATCTGATCGTATGGCTGGGTTTTAAAATCAATGCCTCCAACCCAGGCTTTGACAGCGCCTGTCACAGGGTCGATGGCAAGCATGCCCGCATGTAATATCAATAAAGCCTGCTTAAGGCTGTCAGCAACAGAAATTGAATCGGTACGAGAACCACTCCAGTCAAAAACCTGTTGCATATTGATTTCTCCTGCACGTTCTTCTAAATGCAGGTCCTTAAGTCTCTGGTCAGCTATCTGCCTTAAGGCTTTTTTGCCTGAGTTACTCTTATACTGGTCCCACAATTTTTTCTGCATAACCTGCAGATGTTCCCGGAAAGATTCCAATGCCGCCTTTTGAAGAGAAAGATTCAATGTTGTGGTAATTATCAATCCATCCTGTTCAATATTCCACTCTTTTCCGGAAGAAGAAAGTTTATCTTGAAGGATATGCTCAGCTTCCTTTTTTACTCTTACCAGAAAATAGTCAGCCGGACCTTCAGATAAAATGTCTCCATAATTCAGGATCAATGGCAACTTACAAAGAGAATCGGCACCAGACGGGTTAAGATATTTGTATTTCTCCATCTGCCTTAGAACCACATTCCTTCTTGACATCGCTTTTTCGGGATATAGGCGGGGATTGTAGAGGGTATTTGCCTTTAGCATACCAATCAGCACCGCCGATTCCTCTATCTTCAGATCTCCGACCTTTTTATTGAAATATTGAAGCGATGCAGTTTCTATACCATATATATTTTCTCCGAATGAAACTGTATTAAGATATAATGTAAGTATTTCTTCCTTGGTGAATGTTCTTTCGAGACGCCGGGCAAGTATCGCCTCTTTCATTTTGATTGCTAAAATAGAAAACGAGCCTGATTTTTTCCTGCCAAACATGTTCTTGGCCAGTTGCTGGGAGATAGTGCTTCCCCCTCCCGAACTGCTTTTGTTAAACAGCAGTGTCTTGAAAAAAACCCTGATGAGACTCCTTGAATCAATACCTTTGTGCTCATAGAAACGGGAATCTTCAGTTGCAATCAAGGCATTTATAAGATCCGGCGGGATTTGCCTGAATGAAATATTTGTCCTGTTCTCCGAAAATATCCTGCCAATAAGTTCATTATCTGAAGATAACACAATTGTGGCTGTAGCATTCCTGAAATTAAGAAGTTCCTCTTTGCTTTGCAACTGACCGCACGATCCCAAAGAAACAAACAAGATAAAAATGAGTGGCAAGATTACTATTCCCGGTATAATAAAGAGAAATTTATTGAGCTTTTTCTTCATCATTTCAGTCTGATTATCAGGGGTAACCGAATTAGTCTCCAAATTCATTGTGAAGATATTGAAAATCCCGGTACGGGATTTGCATTTAATATTTTGTTAACACTTGTTACTATTAAAAACAAACGTCATGAAAAAGTTCTTAACCACCACAGTACTCCTGATATTCGCAGCCTGTACCACTTTAGTGGCACAGACCCGTCAGGATGAATACCTCGGCTTGCCCGGGGATAACCTTAACCTTTATGCGGTGATGAAGTTATTCCAGGGATCAGAAACACTCGAAGGTTTTGAGAGGAATCTGAATGACGAGAATTCAAGAATAAACAATCTCGACCTTAACGGCGATAATCTTATCGATTATATACGGGTAATAGACTACGTCGACCGCGATGTGCATAACATTGTACTCCGGGTTGCCATTAACAAAAGGGAAGACCAGGATGTTGCAGTATTCACGGTTCAGCGCTTCAAAAATGGGCAGGTTCAGATTCAACTGATCGGTGATGAGGCTTTATATGGCAGGAACTATATAATCGAACCGATCTATGCTGAGCAATATGCCAATGAAACGGCCAACCCCGGATATACAGGGAATTACGCCGGAACTGTTACAGTTGTCAGAACTACTTACTATGAAGTTGGTAACTGGCCTGTAATACGATTCATCTACATGCCTGACTACGTAGTATGGCATTCTGCATGGCACTGGGGCTATTACCCCTCCTACTGGAATCCCTGGAGACCATATTACTGGGATTTCTACTACGGTTATCATTATAACTTGTATAACCATTATTACGCACATTTCCATCACTGTGACTATTACAGGTATCACCACTGGAACGACTTTTACTACAACCACAGAAGATCGCATTCGCATTATGTCAGTGAAAGGATAGAGTCGGGCCATTACAAGCATACCTATTCACATCCTGAACAGAGACGCCACGGAGAAGAATTGTACGCCAAAACAAATAATGATCATATTAACAGACGGTCAGATCAGACTGCCAGGAATACCACTGCACGAAGCAGCGATAACAGGACAAGTCAGAACGGGCATTCGAAAGGAACAAACTTCAGTACCTCAAGAAGGACAAGTACCAATGCAGCCAGGACAACTTCAAAGATGACAACAGAACAAAAGACATCTTCTGCAAGAAGGTCTGCCACAACTGCTAATGAGAAAATTGCTGCAAAACCTGCCGCAGAACAAAACGCAAGTTTTGCAAGAAGGTCTAACACCAATGTGAACGACAGGTTAGCTGCAAAACCGGTTGCAAAACCCTCTGCAAAACAAAGTAACGGTACCGCTGTCAGATCCACTGCAACTGTGAATCAAAAAAATTGCAGCAACCCCGGTAAAAGAAAATAATACATTTGCTTCGAGAAGATCAACTACTGAAGCAAGCAGCAAACAGACCATGAACAGGAACACTGTTCAAACTGCTTCGAAGAGCAGACCGACAGGCAAGCCGGCAACCAGCGGAGAAAGCTTTTCAAGCCGCAGGAGTAACGGACATACTCAGGCTGTAAAAAGTCCGGAAAGCAGTGAGAAAAAGAAATCGGCTGAGGCTGCGAAAAATACCCACAGAAGATAATCGGGTCGTACAATGAAGCGAATTCTTACCAAAAAGAGAATTCGCTTTTTTTTTGCATAAAATGCTCTTTAAGCTAAAACCTGATGATCAGCGACAATTACACAATTATAAATTAATCCTGCTTTTTGACCTCGGCTGGTTTAAGCCTCTCAACTGTAAAAATATCATCTTTAAGACCCTGGTCGAACTTCATATCCCATAACCTGATTGTTGTGCTGTGATTTTTTTCAAGGTCTTTCATAACTACTTCGGCCGCATTCCAGTACTCTCCTATCTTTTCATACTTGTAGTTTGCCTCCTTGAATTTTTTACCCAGTAAATTATAGTAGTCCATAGAGATGGGATATCCATAGGTTTTATTTATCCTGACAATAATTTTTGAATAAGCAGAATTGGAGGTTCTGGGTAACAACCTCATTACATACATATCATTTCCCGTTTCCAGGGAATCCGGAATATACCGGTCGGAATATGCAGATGTTGCCATATCTTCATATGAAAAATCGGTACCTGTAAATGACTGGTTTTTTGCCAGCCTGGATATTTTTTTTGGAGTATCATAGGCCGGCATATACAGCCACATCACATCATCCGGTAATGAAAGAGTTGCCATCCCTGCCTGCGATTCCGGTTTTGTATACCTGTAAAGCTTTTTATCCCGCCCTTTTTGAAACATCTCAGCTTCACGGATCTTTTCTTTCCCTGTTTTATCTGTCAGTATGATGGCTACTTTCCCCTGCTTATCCTTTGGAGAGTAAAAGATCTTGTCCATCTTTTAAAGAATGGCACTGCATCCTGACATGAAGCATGTATCATGCCTGCAAAAAGATCAAGGATCAATACAAGGATTAAAGTTTTCAATGTTTTCATCAGTTATATTCTTTTTTAAATGGTTTCAAAGGATGCTGTTTCCCTGCCTCACCTTTATGTGCAAATATAAGTATAACCGGTAAAAAAGTTAGTGCGCTCAGGCCTGATCCTACCATACTCAGACAAATCAATAATCCGAAATATTGTAAAGGCACCATCTCTGAGAAGAGCAGAACAAGAAATCCGGCCGAAACAGAAATAACATTTATTACAATGGCCTTCCCGCTGATGACTATTGTGTCGTTCAGTGCCTGTCTTATTGTTGCTCCTTTCTGCAGGGAGTCATTAAAATGAGTGATTACATGTATGGAATAATCAATGCCTATGCCCATTGCTATACTTGCAACCAGCACTGTAGCAATATTCAGTGGAATACCGGTATAACCCATAACTCCAAACAGTATTATAATAGCAGAAATTATCGGGATTGCAGCATAGATCCCTGCAGTAATTGAACGAAGGATCGCTCCTACAATTATAATTACAAACAGAAGGGCAATTGTCAGACTGCCTGCCTGGCTATATATCAGACTTCTGTCCATTGTTACATCAATAAATGGCATCCCGGTGATCTCGATTGTACATGTTTCTGTTGAGTTCTCCTTTATGAACTTATTCATATAATTACCGAATTCTATCTTGTCGTTGTTCTCCGGAGATAAAAATCTGGAAATAATAATGGCCTCATCCAGATCTTCGGAAACAAACTTCGTCATACTTTCATTGCCTTCAAGAAGAAACCACAATTGTTCAATTTTCTCTTTTTCATCAGGAATTTTCCTCCCTTCTCCAAGAGCTGCGTTGATATCAACAATCAGATCAGCAACTGATTGTGCAGAGAAAACACCGGGGTTCTTCTTCATGTATTCCTCTGTTCTGAGCATTGTATTCAGCACCTCCGGGCTTTGGATATCTCCTTTGAACAGTACAAAGACAGGTTTTGAACCACCAAATTCTTTATTCATAATATCTTCAGCGATCCTGGTGGGATTCCCTTTTTTGAAATAGTTCCGAATATCAACATTCCTCTGAATGAGAAAAATACCTCCGATACCTGTCAGACTCAGTATTATCCAGATTATAAGGAATACTCTTGGTATTGCTGAGCAATATATTCTGCAGCGGATTTAGAAAATACTCAGATAAAAACGGCCTCCCTGTTTCAGGAGAACCAAATGCTATTCTCTTGTTTTCCCACGAAAATGCTGAAATTAATGCCGGAACAAAAAACAAAGAGAGAACCAAGGCAATAAATGTTCCGAGGGCTGTATACATTCCAAAATCACGGATCATTGTGAGGTACGATCCGAAAATAAATGAGACAAATCCTGTAATTGTTGTCAGCGCAGCCAGTATAACAGGTATGAAAACCGATGTTAACGCTACTGTTATTGATTTATTCAGATCGTCCTTAACACTGTCGATCCTGTTCAGCACATGGATTGAATAGGCTGTACCAACAGCAAGCAGAACGATTGGAATATTGTTGGAAACCATACTCATTTCTGATCCGGTCAGAGCCATAATTCCTATAACCCATATAATTGATATTAAAGCTATTAGTAAAGGGATCAGGACTCCTCTGATATTACGGAATCCAAGAAAAAGGACAAATGCGATCAGCACGAAAGCAATTGGCAGCAAGCGGGTCAGATCAGCAGAAATGAGATGGGCGATTGAAGTGATCATCATTGGTGATCCTGCATAGTATATATTTTCAGGCAGGTTAAGCGCTTCAGTTTTTTCCTTTACTGCTTTGGCCAATGATTGAATATCGGCATCATCATACAATGAAAATATAATAATGGCCGATGTTCCATCTTCTGAAACGATTGCACCTTTATACATCTCTTTCGACAATACCCTGTCTTTTAAAAGGCTTAACTCCTCAGGTGAATCGGGCAAATCATCTTCATCCACCAGTTTGCCAATCTCCATCCCGCTCTCACCCTCCTTGATATCCAATATGTTCGTAAGACTGGTTACTGACGATACACCTTCAATCTCTTTCACCGATACTGTTATCTGGTTGATATGCTTTAAAACTTCAGGTGTGTATACATTGTCACATTCCAGAATGATCATCCCCGTTTTATTCCCGCCAAACTTTGCCCCGATCTTTTTTAGCAAAACTGCATCAGGATCCGTATCAGGCAAAGAACTGATCACATCCGAATTAATCCTGATGCCAGGTATCTGATAACCAAGAAAAAGTGTGATCCCAAGCACAAGCAGAATGATTATCCACCTGAGTTTCAATATAATTTTAGTCGTTTTTTCCATCCGTTTTATGTATTAATTGATTTCAATAACAATGGATTTAAAATAATATTATAATTGACTATTGAGGAGATTCAACAATAGGGTATCCAAGCCTTCTCACCATATCTCCGGCATATTCATTGACCATCCGGCAGGTCTCCTGTGTAATCTGATAGGTTGCCCTTGAATCAGGATTGTTATCTGCAAGATATGCCTCCATCGCAGGAAGTGTCTTTTCAATTCCCGGTATATTAAATTTATTGTAAATATCCCTCAGGAATTCAACCGGCCGTTCTTTGAATTCTTCATACTTTATTTCCAGAAGATTAGCCGGATTGATACACTTTCTGGCATCCATGTATTCATTAGTGAATCATTGTATAACCTTGCGAAATACTCCACTTGGAATCCCGCCCTTAGAATGCTGAAGTTCAGAACCGGGAAGCACTGCATTCACAAACCTGCACAGAGACTCCACAACAGTATAGGGGTTCCTGTAAAGGAAAATAAACCGGGCATCAGGAAATAGATTTAAAAGGGTCCTGATCCTGAAGATATTGCATGGATTCTTTGACATATACCGCTCTCCTCCTGTATTTATCATTGCCCTGTCAATGAAATCTAAGTATTCCTTTTTCCATTGGTTACGGCTCACATCGGATAATCGTTCAAAATAAAGATCCGTTTCATATATATCATTGTAATCCTTTGGGAAATAGAATATTTTATAAATACTTCCCGGCTGGAGGCTCATCATGCCAAACTCTTCTTCCTGAGGGAAATCCATATCCATCGGATAAGAGTCGAATGGTCTTTTTTTCGGTAATGCCCAGTTGGCAAATCGCTTCATCCATTTATAACGGGTAAGAACAAGGTTCGGAAAAACCGCCTGAAAAGTGGTAACGTAACCGGCACGGGGGTCCTGACACATCAGACTATGCAAAAGAGTAGTACCGCTTCTCCAGAAGCCAATTATAAATACCGGAGGCTCCTCTGATCTGTAAGTTTTGGATCTCTTTTTATAGATTAACCGTTCCCAGAGGTTCATTAGTCCAAAAATAGCAGAGACAATAAAAGATAATATTAACTTGGGATAGTAACGTAAATCAATCCGGTACCCTTTAATTACCTTAAGTATGTTTGCAGGTTTGCTTCCGATCAGAACAGATACAGGGAATTTAAAAGTTTTATTGCGTGAAATCATTTACCAAACATTAATCTGATATTCCGGCATCTCAGCCATCCCTTCTCTGATGCCAAAATTACCGCAATATTAAAATTTTATGCTCTAACAACCTAATTTAAGCCTGCCTTGTTTTTAATTTGATTTAATTTCAGCGAGTCTTCTGATGGCAATATAAGGCTAGAAGCATTTCTGATTTTCTGCTGTCAGTATTGATCTCTCAAATATTTAGCATCATCTGTAAATTAGCTTAATAGTTATTGACATATTATTTCTTAAATCTATTTTGCAGTCCTCAAAATCCGGAGAAGAAAATCGTGGTTTAAAGTTCCTTGAAAAGCCAAAACCCTCTTTCGGAACACCCAGAAAATTAGTATTGCAAATTTTGTCAGAATTCTTGTCATGAAAGATAGCTACTGCATATTCCCCTGCAGGCAGATCCCTGATTGTGTAAACTCCTGAAAAGTCCTTCACACTAAAATAAAACAGCTTGTATTGTCCGTCAACAAGCGGGAATGAATCCCTATTATTATACAGCCCTATCTGTATTCCACCGTCAGGACTTTTAATACCAGTAATAGCAACAGACAGGTCGCAGGTCTGAGAATATAAACCAATACACCAGAAAGTAAAGCATATTGAAACCATGGTTCTCATAAAACAGTTCAATTAGATATTCACGGAACTGCTGAAAAAGTCTATTTAACCGCCAGGAACGCTAAGATAATACTCAGAGAACGAAAAGTCCGGTCGCGATGCTCTCGGGATTAATGCATGTCTATCAGCTTTGTGATCATTGCGTTATCCCGTTGTGACCTTCCGTGTTAAGGGATTTATAATATCACACCCCCTCTTAAATTTCTAATTTATATAAAAAGCCTTTTTAGCTTAACAGACCTATTTTTTCGAATATAAAATTCAGCAGTATGGTTTTCGACTCATTGATGTTGCTATCATTGGTATTAATAATCAGATCCGGATTTTCAGGTATCTCAAAAGTGTCATTGATGCCGGTCAGATTATTAATTTTATCCGGATCATTGCCTGGCAGCAGGGCTCTGTGATACAATCCTTTGGTGTCACGTTTTATCAGCTCATCTATCGGACAATCAAGCCAGACACCATAAACATTCTGATATTGGTCTTTTAATTCTTTTCTTGCAGTTTCGTATGGACTTATAGCTGACAGTATTGCAATTATTCCATTTCGCGCCAGAATATTTCCAACAAAACCTAATCGTTTGATGTTTTCAATCCTGTCGTCCTTTGTAAAAGACAGATCCCTGCATATTACTTTACGGTATTCATCTCCGTCAATGATCTCAACCTTCAGGTTTTTTTCCAAAAGCTCTTTCTTAACTGCCTGGGCAAGTGTTGTTTTACCAACGCCTGACAGACCGAATAATTGAATTAATATCATGTTGTTATGAAATATTTAAAACGAAATAGAGTTGGGTTACAATCATTTGCCGCCAGGTCTGCACTGGTTGAATAACGAATTACATCGCTTTCTTTTCAGTCAGTTTATAAGCAATAATACAATTCTTAAAGAAAGTTGGAACAAGCAGAAGATTCATACCAGTCAGGTATTCTATATCGGCAGTATTAATCTTCTCTGATTTTGAATTGATAAGAGATATCCTGGTAAAGTCAGGATTTATCATAAATATTTCGCCCTCCCAGTCTGTAACTATATAATAGCCGGGAATTCCTGTCCATGCTATCCCATCTCCCCTGTTGACCCCTTCCGTGATCAGTTGCCTGGTTTTTGTTCTGATATCGATAGCTGCAAAGTCCATCCCTCCCATTGAAGCCACAAGCAGTCGTTCACCATCCCAGAGGAGGCCGTTCGGGCCATTCAACTGTTCTTCATACCAGACTGTAATATTGTTCTTACTGAAAAAGTAAATCCTGTTGGCATCTGAATCGGAAAAATAAAGGTTTCCTTCCGGATCGGAGGTGATGTCGTTCAGCATTTTACCACCATCTATTGTCATTCTCCTTATAATCTTACTGCTTGTAATATCAATTGCTACAATTTCATCGACATCGGCAGTGTAAAGTGTGTCTCCGACGATAGCCAATCCTTTAGGTGAGCTGAGTCCTTCTATCCATCGGAGGTCAGTAATATTCCCATTCTTATCTATCCGGGATATGAAGCCGTTGCCATCCTTTTTCCTGGGTTCAAAATTCAGGTTTGAGACATAGAATATATCACGTTTCTTATCATAAATTACCGATTCAGGCGTCATAAGTAGAGTATCTGTCCTCCAAACCTCAGTGATTTCAAACTGCTTAACCAGCGACGCCTCATCGTTTGTCTTCTTAGCTGTGCCTTTGCAGGATACAGCCATAATTCCAATCACAATGAAAACATAAGTTAACTTTTTCATTTTGTCCTTGATATGTTTGTTCAAAGGTACACAATCTGCCGGAAAATAAAAAAACAGCGCTGTTTTAGCTCTTACCCTGCGACTCACGAAACCAGCCAAAACAAGAAGCCAGCCTTCGTTCAGATGAGTATGAAATACTGCAGAGGAAGCTGCGGGAACACCCTTCACGATCATAATAAGAGATGCTGTTTTAAGCTTTTCGGAGAAACATTAAATGATTTACTACAAACCTGATATCGCTCCAGGACACCTTATCGCCCAGGGCAGCCTTTACCGGTCCCATTTTAAGATCATCGCTTCCTTCAAATTGACCCGAGATAAGATCTGTCACTTCCTGTGATACAAGATCAATGATTGGAATTTCACCCGAGCCCACATAGTATGCCAGATGACCTTCGACAGTAGTTATACTAAGATCTCTCTCCTCTGCGATTTGTGAGATAGTTTTACCTTCCCTGAAAAGATTGTAACTTATTTTCCTGGTTTCTTCTTTAATCTTTTTTGGGATCTTTTTCTCCGGAAGAGTTACAACAGGCGGTTCAATATTTTCCTTTTCGCAATATGAAATGATAATATCCAAAAGTTCCTCGCCGAATTTCTCTGATTTCTTCTTTCCCATACCTTTTACCAGATTAAGGGCTGCCATTGACCGGGGCATAAAATTGGCCAGTGTAACCATTGTTTTCTGGGGCAGTATCATGTAATGGGGAAGCTGCAATTCCCTGGCTTTTAAATTACGCCATTCTTTAAGTTCTCGGAATAAACCCGGATGTTGAATGACTCCGGAAGCATCATCCACCGGCTTTGCAGATTGAGATCTGGCTGCAGGAACATCAATGACTGATTTCGCTCTGGCATCGAGATATTTTCTTATCTTAAACCCGGATATGACTGCATTAAGGCATGCTGATTTTGTAACTCCCTCCTTTCTTACCCGCTCCACGGCCTCAGAAACTGATCTGCGGATCGTTTTATTATCTGTGTCGACTGAATAACCTGCCAGAATTTCCTTCATGGCGCCTTCAAGTTTAACCGAAAAATATTCGCACGCTTTTTTTACCCGTTCCTGCAAAAGAACATTTGATTCAGCATCAATTCCTTCTTTTAAAAGTCCGGTCAGTTGAGGATGGAATTTTCCGGATACTTCAATCAGGTCCCCCTTAACGCTGTTTATTGCAGATTCTATCATTTCATGAGGATTCCCTAATATACTGCCCTGATGCTCATTGACCACCTTAAGACAATAATTGAGGTTACGAATAATGGATGTGAAATCGAAAAGTTCAGTCAGCAACTGCTGCTGGTATGCTTTTTTTGACTCTGCAAGCTGACTTTGTCCTGGTTGATTTTTTACTGAATCGTTAATAAAGTCAGAGATATCCGTGTTATCTATAATGCTGCGCTGACTGATCCGGCTGCTGAGAACAAGTCCGCTCAGGGAGCGGCACCTGCTGAGAGCCACATATACCTGTCCGTGGGCAAAGGCCGAAAAGGCATCAATTACGGCCCTGTCGAAAGTAAGGCCCTGGCTTTTATGAATTGTTATTGCCCATGCTAATTTGAGAGGATACTGAGTAAAGGTTCCTATCACAGTCTCTTCTATCTCCTTTGTATCATCATCGAGAGTATATTTCATATTCTGCCATTCCGCCATCTCAACACTAATTGGTAAATCGTCGTCGGGACACTTTACTATAATGGCATTGTCCTCAAAAGATTCCACCTCCCCTATTTTTCCGTTAAAAAACAGCTTTTCACCCGAAAGGTCATTCTTTATGAACATAACCTGGGCGCCTTTCTTAAGGATCAGTTCCCTGTCGTTGGGGTATGACATTTCGGGAAATTCATCCTTGATAATAGCTGAGAATGAATATGTTCTTCCGGGAAGTTTCTGAAGTTTCGAGTCATTTAAAGCCCGGGCCTGGTTATTGTGTGTTGTAAGAGTGATATATCCACCACCGGAATCGGGATCAAAATCAGGAATATATCTTTTGTTTAGTTCTGACAGAACAAGCTGATCCACATGATTATCTCGGATTTTATTAAGCAGCTCAATAAACGACTGATCTTCCTGCCTGTAAATATGTTTCAGCTCAATAGTAAGGTAATCTGTATTTTGAAGCGCCCTGCTTCCGAAGAAGAAATCAGAATCATAATATTTCCTCAGAATCTCCCTGTCCTCGTCCTTCACAACCGGAGCAAGCTGCTGCAGATCGCCTATCATCAGCAACTGTACTCCTCCGAACGGCAGGTGTCTTGACTTGTATCTTCTCAGTGCAGAATCGATAGCGTCGAGAGTATCTGCCCTGACCATACTGATCTCATCAATTATCAGCAGGTCGAGGCTTCTGATTATATTGATCTTTTCGCGGCTCATTTTATACCCTGCCGGATCACTTTGGGCTGCCTGGTTACCATGACTATTTTCAGGCAGGTAGAATGTCGGGATATATGGATGGAAAGGCAGTTGAAAGAATGAATGGATGGTCACACCTCCGGCATTAATGGCAGCTACGCCTGTTGGAGCAACAACGACCATTCTTTTAGGAGATAATTTTTTCAGGTCACGCAGGAATGTAGTTTTGCCGGTACCGGCTTTTCCTGTGAGAAAAATATTGCGATTTGTGTATTGAACAAAATCAAAAGCTAACTGCAGATCGTGGTTAGTTACAGTTCCCATAATTGAGAAATAAAATTATCAATATATCTGACACAGCGAGCACCAGTATTCAAAGATACAAATGAAATATTATTTCATAATAAAAATGGATATGTTTCAATAGCATTTCCCTTATATTCGTTACGTAAAATTTGATGCCTTTATTATTTGAAATAAATCGAATTCAGAATCATATTGTCTATTTATTAATATAGTTGATATAATACCGGTAGTGCGTGTAATCGACGATTGGTTTCCCAACCGTCCGCTGGCGCTGATTTTCGAAGCAAAAATGGGAAAGGGAAAAATCATGGTAAGCAGTATAGATTTGACAACTGATTTGAATAAAAGGACTGAAGCACAACAGCTGCTTTTCAGCCTTAAGAGATACCTTGCAGGCACTCATTTTAACCCTGTTACCGAGATCAATTCAGTTCAATTAAAAATATTGGTTAAATCAAAATAAGGTAAACAAATAAATCAACTCTTTAGGAATGAGCGTAAAAGCCTGGAATGAAGAGGTTACAATCCCAACGTATGGAATCGGTGCACCCGAAAAGAATCCTATGTTTCTCGAAAAAAGGGTTTACCAGGGAAGCAGTGGTGTTGTGTATCCTCATCCCGTTATTGAAAAAATTCTCGACCAAAAGGAAGATAAATCCTATCAGGCAATCTATCTGGAAAACGAATACCTGAAAATCATGCTTCTACCCGAATTGGGTGGGCGGGTGCAAATGGCTTTTGATAAATCGAAACAGCGTCATTTTGTATATTATAACCAGGTAATCAAACCTGCGCTGGTAGGTTTAACCGGTCCCTGGATTTCAGGGGGTATTGAGTTTAACTGGCCACAGCATCACCGTCCATCCACTTTCGAACCCACCGATTATTATATTGAAAACAATGCCGATGGCAGTGTGACGGTATGGTGTAACGAACTGGAGCGAATGTTTCGTACCGGCGGCCTCATGGGAATCGCGGCGAGCGCGTCGCAGGTGCGCGCCACGAGCGGCCGCAGGCCGCGTCCCTCGGCGCCGAGGACGAGCGCGACGCGATCGCGCAGGTCGAGACCCGTGTACTCGACACCCCCCTCGCCGGCCGCGCCGTAGACCCAGAAGCCCGCAGCCTTCGCGTCCTGCAGGAAGCGCGACACGTTGGCGACCTGCGCGACCGGCAGGTGCTCGAGTGCGCCGGCGGACGCCTTGACCGCGGCCGGCGTGACGTGCGCGGCGCGGTGGCGAGGCACGACCAGGCCGGCGCAGCCGGCGGCCAGGGCGCTGCGCGCCACCGCGCCGAGGTTGTGTGGATCGCTCACCTCGTCGAGGACGACGAGCAGATCGGCCTCCAGCAGCTCGTCGGCGTCGGCGTACGGGTACGCCGGCACCTCGAGGGCGACGCCCTGGTGCTCGCGCGAACCCGTGAGCGCCTCGAGCGCCTCGCCGTCGACGACCTCTCGTTCGAGGCCGGAGGGAACGTCGGCGCCAAGGGCGCGGAGGGCCGGCGCGGTCGCGGCGAGCCGCACGGCTCGCCGCCGGGCGCCGGCCGCCAGCGCCAGGCGCGCGACCTGGCGTCCGTAGATCCACTCCCCCATCGTGTCGCCCGTCCTCCCGTCTGTCCCGGCGCGGCGACTCGTGCTCAGCCGCGCTCCACGACCTGCGTGCCCTGCTTCGTGTCGCGGACCTCGAAGCCGGCGGCCTGAAGCGCGTCCCGCACTTCGTCGGCGCGCGCCCACTCCTTCGCCGCGCGAAAATGGTCGCGCAGCGCGCAGGCATAGGTCGCGTCGCCGCAGGCGAGCCGTTCCCCGGAGAGCAGTTCGAGGTCCGCCCAGCGGCCCTCGCCGGCCAGACGAGCCGCCGGCGGCAGGGTCACGTTCTCGGTCGTGCAGGTCTGGTCGGCGCCGGGCTCACCCTCGGTGGCGCCCCGCACGCCCGGGACACGCCGGCCCTCGCCGGACGCGACCGCCATCGCGGCCGCCGCCCCGAAGCCCGCCATCTCCGGCATGCCGATGAGCAGCGTCTCGAGACCGTCGACGATCGCGTCCTCGACCTCCTCGAGCACGTCGACGTCGACGGCTCCGCCGGCGGCGTCCGCGGCGCCGACGTAGCGGAACAGCTCGCGCGCGAGCGCGAACAGCTCGCCGAGTGCGCCGGCGGTGTTGAGGTCGTCGTCCATGTGCTCGGCGAAGGCCCGGCGCGCCGCCTCCACGGCGGCGCGCAGTTCCGCCGCCGGCAGCAGGTCGCCCTCACCGGGGTGGTCGATGCGGAAGTGCGACGTGCGCACCGCCTCGACCAGGCGGTCGTGCGCCGCCTTCGCCTCGTCGAGCTTCTCGACCGAGAACTCGAGCGGGCTGCGGTAGTGCGTCGTCAGGAAGTACATGAGCACCACGGCCGGGGAGTATCTGTCGAGCACCTCACGCAGAAGGAAGATGTTGCCGACGGATTTGGCCATCTTCTCGCCACCGGAGCGGATCATCCCGTTGTGCATCCAGACGCGCGCGAAGGGCAGGCCGGCGGCCTCGCTCTGGGCGATCTCGTTCTCGTGATGCGGGAAGATGAGGTCACGCCCGCCGCCGTGGATGTCGAAGCCGGCTCCGAGGTAGCGCAGGCCCATGGCCGAGCACTCGATGTGCCAGCCGGGGCGGCCCATGCCCCACGGGCTCTCCCAGGCGGGCTCCCCGGCCTTGGCCGCCTTCCAGACAGCGAAGTCGAGTGGGTCCTCCTTGCCGGGCTCGCCCTCGACCCGTGCACCCTCCTCGAGCTCCTCGATACGCTGGCCGGAGAGCCTGCCGTATGCGGCGAAGCTGCGCACGCGGAAGTACACGCTCCCCTCGGCCTCGTAAGCGTGGCCCGACGACACGAGCTGGCAGCAGAGGTCGACGATCTCGGGGATCGTCTCGGTGGCGAGCGGCTCGATGTCCGGGCGCAGGTCGGTGCCCAGGCGTCCCATGTCCTCGTGATAGGCGACGATGAACTCCTTCGCGACGTCGGCCGCGCCACGCCCTTCGGCGTTCGCCCTGGCGATGATCTTGTCGTCGACGTCGGTGATGTTCTCGACCAGCGTGACCTCGAGACCGCGGCGCCGCAGCCACGAGCGCAGGACGGCGAAGGTGACGTACGGTCGTGCGTTGCCGACGTGCACGAGGTTGTAGACCGTAGGGCCGCAGCAGTAGATGCCGACCTTTCCCTCTTCACGGGGGACGAGCTCCTCCTTGCGCTGGCTGAGTGAGTTGTGGAGGCGGATCACGTAGGGTCTCCCTCGGTCGATGGCGGTACGGGCGCCGCCGGCGCGGCGGCGAGGGCGTCGTCCAGGCGGTCCAGGCTTTGGCGGCGCTCGAGCGCCGCAAGCACGAAGTGAAGCTCGGGGCCGTGCTCACGGCCGGTGAGCGCCACGCGCAGGGGCATCAGCAGGTCGCGCGCCGCGATGTCGCGCTCCTTGCCCCACGCGCGGTACCCGGCGAGCGCCTCGCGGGCGGCATCGGGGTCGAGCCATTCGGAGGCGGCGGCGCGGCGACGGCGGAACTCGACGAGCTGCGGCCGCGCGCCGCCGACGAGCGACCGGGCGGCCGCGATGAGCCGGGGCGGCTCGAGCACGGCGGCGACCAGGGCAGGCGCCTCCTCGTAGGCGACGAGGGACGGCTGGAAGGCCGCCGCCAGCGCCGTGGCCGCGGGCAGCGCGATGCCGGCCGGCAGCCGCTCGGCGAACAGGCGGCGGTGCTCGGCCGGATCCAGCGCCATGACGTACTCGTGCTGCAGCCAGCGTAGCTTCGCCAGGTCGAAGACGGCCGCGCTCGGCGTGAGCCGCTCCAGCTCGAACTCGCGCACGAGGCGCGCGCGCTCGAGCACCTCATCGTCGCCGTGCGACCACGAGAGCAGCGCCAGGTAGTTCACGAGCGCGTCGGGGAGGTAGCCCATCTCGCGATACTCGCCCACCGCCGTCGCGCCGTAGCGCTTGGACAGCTTGCCCCCTTCGGGGTCGTGGATCATGCCGTGGTGGGCAAACGCGGGCGGACGCGCGCCCAGGGCCGCGAACACGGCCAGCTGGCGCGCGGTGTTGGTCAGATGGTCGTCGCCGCGGATCACGTGCGTGATCGCCATGTCGCGGTCGTCGACCACGGCGGCGAAGTTGTAGCCGGCGACGCCGTCCGAACGCAGGATGATGAAGTCGCCGAAGGCGCCGGCGCCGAAGGTCACGGAGCCGCGGAGCAGGTCGTCGACGACCGTCTCGCGTTCGGGGACCCGCAGGCGCACGGCCGCTCTCTCGCCGCCGGTCAACCGGCGCTCGACGTCGTCCGGAGGCAGCGCCGCGCAGCGGCGGTCATAGCGCGGCGGCACGCCCTCGGCACGCTGCTTCGCGCGCAGTTCCTCGAGCCGCTCCTCGCTGCAGAAGCAGTGGTAGGCATGCCCGGCGGCGAGCAGCTGCGCCACCGCCGTCCGGTACGCGTCCAGGCGCTCGCTCTGGCGGTAGGGCGCGTACGGACCGCCACTGTCGGGGCCTTCGTCCCAGTCGAGCCCGAGCCAGGTGAGGTCCTCGAGGATCGTCTCTTCGTGGCGGCGCCGCGAGCGCGCCGCGTCGGTGTCTTCGACGCGCACCACGAACGTGCCGCCGTTGTGGCGCGCGAACAGCCAGTTGAACAGGGCCGTGCGCGCCGACCCGATGTGCAGCCTGCCGGTGGGGCTGGGCGCGAAGCGTACTCTCACTGTCGAGTCGAGGCTGATAGTTCTCCCTCCGGACACCGGTTTCTCCTGCAAACCACGGCTCAGTCTACCACCTGGACACGAGCCGCCCGCCCCTCCGCGAAGTGCCGGGGCGGGCGGCTGATACACTCGGGCTTCGGCGACGGCACCAGGCCGCGTCCTCGGACGAGGTCGCCTCGCTGGGCCGACGACGTTACCAGAGGAGGCTCCATGCCCCACGACCAGCGGGACACCCCGTACCTCGACGCCGTCCTCGCCTACCGTCGCCGCGGCTACACGCCGTTCCACACCCCAGGTCACAAGCTCGGCAGGGGTGCGCCGCCGAAGCTCCGCGAGCTTCTCGGCGACGCCTGCCTTCAGGTCGACCTCGCGATGGCCGGGGCCGTCGAGGACACGCGGGAATCGACCGGCCTCATCCACCTCGCCGAGGAGTATGCGGCCGAGGCGTGGGGCGCTGACCGCTGTCACTTTCTCGTCAACGGCTCGACGAGCGGCGTGCACGCCCTGGTCCTCACCCTGGCCGGTCCGGGGGACACCGTCATCGTGCCGCGCAACGCCCACAAGTCGCTGCTGGCGGCGCTGATCTACTCCGGAGCGACGCCGTTCTACCTCGAGCCCCAGGTCGAGCCCGCGTGGGGCATCCCGCTGAACGTCAGCGTCACCCAGGCGGTGCGTGCCTTGCGCGCCCACCCCGAGGCCAGAGCGTTGTTCGTCACGTCCCCGACCTACAACGGCCTCTGCGCGGACCTGCCCGCCATCGCTGCCGCGGCTCACGCGGCCGGGGTCCCGTTCGTCGTCGACCAGGCCTGGGGGCCGCATCTGCGCTTCTGCCCCGAGCTGCCGGTCGACGCCATGACCGCCGGCGCCGACGCCTGCGTGGTGAGCACGCACAAGCTCATCAGCGGCATCACCCAGTCCGCCGTGCTTCTGGCCCGCGGCGAGCGCCTCAATCTCGCCCGCCTCGACGGCATGGTCAAGATGACCCAGAGCACGAGCCCCCAGGTGCTGATGTACGTATCCATCGACGCCGCGCGCCAGCAGATGGCGACCGAAGGCGCCGAGCTCTGGCGCGGGGCCATCGCTGAGGCGGAGTGGGCGCGCGAGCGCATCAACGAGATCCCCGGGTTGCGCTGCCTCGGCCGCGAGGTGCTCGAGGCCGAGGGAGTGGCCGAGTTCGATCCGACGCGGCTGACGATCTCGGCCCTCGACCTGGGCCACAGCGGCGCCGAGCTCGAGACGATCCTGCGCGACGACTACGCGGTCGCCGTGGAGGCCGCCGATCCGCTGGCGATCATCCTCAACGTGACCTACGGCGACACCATGGACGACCTGCGCACGCTCGTCGAGGCGCTGCGCGACTACGCGGCGCGCCACGCCGACGCCTCGGGTCGGCGCGAGGCGACCGCGCGCTGGCTGCGCCTGCGGCCGCCGTCGTTCACCCGCCAGGTGCTGTCGCCCAGGGAGGCGTTCTTCGCGCCATCCGTCGCGCTGCCCCTTGCCGACTGCGTCGGCAGGGTCAGCGCCGAGATGGTCACACCCTATCCGCCGGGGATCCCGGCACTGGGCCCCGGCGAGGAGATCGCCGCCGAGACCGTCGCGTATCTCGGCGAGGCGTCCGCCGCGCAGCTGAAGGTGCACGGCCCCGAGGACCTGAGCCTGCACACTCTCCGCGTGGTCGCCTGAGACGCGCCGGCCCGATGACGCACCGCGAGGACACAGTCCCGGGCGAGTCACCGCTGGGCGGTCACTCTCGCCCTGCTGGCGGTCGTGGCGCTCGGCCCGCTCGCGGCCGCCTGCGGCGGCGCGCAGACCCAGCGCTACGACGACAACGCGCACGGCGTCTCGATCACCTACGACGCAAGCCGGTTCGGGCCGGGGACGCTCGCGCCCGGAAGCTCGATCGCCGCCGCCGAGGACGCAGTGGGCGCGGAACCGCTCGCGACCATCGAGATCACGGGGAGTGCGCCCGGCACCGAGGCGACCGGGATGCGCGTCGCGGTCTTCGAGGCGCCGGCCCAGGTAGGCTCCCTCGGCTTCTGGCGCATGACCGAACAGATGCTCGACAGCGCGCTGCCCAAGGCCCGCGAAGCGCTGGCTCCGGGGGTCACCATCGGCGATCCCTTCCGCGTGTCGGTGGCGGGGCTCGAAGGGTACGCGGCGGAGTTCACCCTCGAGCAGCCCGCTCGAGCCGGGCGCGGGCATCGGACTGGCGCTGTGGCGCGACCCGTTCGTCTACGAGGTGGTCGTGCTCTGCAGGACCGCGGACCGGCGGCTCCTCGACGGGCTCACGCGCATGCTCGTCGACCTGCGGCTCGGCACCGGCCTCGCCATCGCGACGCCCTGACGCCGGGTCGGCGTCAGATGACCCCGAGGGGCGCGGCCGCGTCAGCCTGGCTTCTTGATCCCCAGCGACGTGGCCGTGAAGAGAGGGTCGAAGCTGACGCCGGCCGCCTCGAAGGCGCCGCGGCCGCCCTCCTCGCGGTCGACGACGCAGAGCAGGCCGGCCACCTCGAGGCCGGCGTCGCGCAGCTTGTCGACCGCCTGCAGGGCGGCGCCGCCCGACGTGACCACGTCCTCGACGATGACGGCCCGCTGTCCCGCCTCGGCGTGCCCCTCCATCGCCTTCTTCGTGCCGTACTCCTTCTCGCCCTTGCGCACGATGACGAACGGCTTTCGACTCACCAGGGAGAGCGCGGCGACGATCGCCACCGCTCCGAGCTCCGGGCCGGCGAGCAGGTCGAACGGCTCATAAGGGGCCAGCTTGGCCGCGAGCCCGTCGGCGATGTCGCCCAGCAGGTCGGGGCGCGTCTCGAACAGATACTTGTCGAGGTAGAAGCGGCTCCGCCGCCCGGAGCGCAGGATGAAGTCGCCCTCCAGGTAGCTCGCCTCGAGGAGGCGGTCACCAAGCTCCGTCACGGTCGTTCCCTCCTGGTCTCCGTAGGCTCTCACGGACGCGCGCCGGGGCGCGGACGCCACCGGCCGCGGACACTCGCGGGCTCACGACCCGCCGATCGACATCCCTTCGATCGCCACCGAGGGCGTGAACACGCTGCCGCCGGGCACCCAGCGGGCGTCGTCCCCCAGGGCGTGGATACCCTTGAGCATGCCGATCATATCTCCGGCCAGGGTGACCTCGCGCACCGGGGTGGTCACCGAGCCGCCCTCGATGAGCAGCCCGCTGATGCCGACCGAGAACTCCCCGGAGACCGGATTGGCGCCAGAGTGCACGCCGACGGCGTCGGTGACGAGCACGCCGCGGTCGATGCCGGCGACGATCTCGTCACGCGCCGCCGTCCGCCCCATGACGATCAGGTTCGTCGGGCGCACCGCGGGCGGCCCCTGGTACCCCGCGCGCAGGCCGTTCCCCGTCGATCTCAGACCCGCCTTGCGCGCCGTGTAGGTGTCGTGCAGGTAGCTCGTCAGGACGCCCGCCTCGATGAGCGGCGTGCGCTGGGAGGGCGTCCCCTCGCCGTCGAAGGGCGCACTGTCGAGGCCGTCAGCATGAGTACCGTCGTCGATCAGGGAGAAGCCCCCGTCCGCCACTCGCCTCACCCTCGCGCCCGGCGAAGAGCGAGCGTCCCTTCTGCACCGCCTCTGCTGTCAGCGCCGCGGAGAGCACGCCGAAGAAGGCGGCGGCGACGAACGGTTCGAGCACCACCGTCGCCCGCATCGACGGGCAGCGGCGGGCGCCGAGCAGGCGGCACGCGCGTGCCGCGGCCTCGGCGCCGCACGCCGGCCCGTCGAGCTCCTCGAGCGCGCGGCCGACGGCGTACGAGACGCCGGTCTCGACCTGGCCACCCTCTTCGGCGAGCACGTAGGTGAACGCGTAGCACTGGTTGGCGCGGTAGCTGCCACGCACGCCGGCCGACGTGGCGAGGAAGACCTCGCCGTCGCCGTCGACGTACACCGTGTCCTCCACGGTCTTGACGCGCCGGTCGGCGCCCAGCGCCGCCGCCTCCACCGACAGGGCGAGGTCGATCTTCTGCGCGTCGGTCGCCGCCTCGAGACGCGGGTCGAAGGGCGTGACCGCGGCCGGCGCGCCGGCGCGCGCGGGAAGGACCCGGTGAGGGTCGGGGTCGGCCGCGGCGGCGAGGGAGACCGCCCTGGCGACGACGGCGTCGAGGGCATCGGACTCGAGGTCCGAGGTCGAGGCGAAGCCGACCGCGCCGTCCTTGAAGACCCGCACCCCGACCCCGCGCCGCTGGGCGGCGACGAGCTGCTCGACCTCGCCCTGATACACCTTGATCCGGCGCGACACGCCGCGCTCGGCGTACGCCTCGACGTCGTGCGCGCCGCGCGCCGCGGCGAGCTCCAGGATGCGATCGACGACCGCGAACATCAGCCGGTGCCCCCGACGGTCATCGCGCTGATGCGCAGCGACGCCTGCCCGGTCCCGACCGGCACGCCCTGGCCGTCCTTGCCGCAGATCCCCGACTTGACGTCGAAGTCCCCGGAGATCATGTCGATCCTGCCCAGCACGTCGATGCCGCTGCCGACCAGCGTCGCACCGCGCAGCGGGGTCGTCACCCTGCCGTTCTCGATCAGGTACCCCTCGGCGACGCCGAAGACGAAGTCGCCGCTCGCCGGCTCGACCTGCCCCCCGGCGAAGCTCTTGGCGTAGAACCCATGCGGCGTCGCGGCGACGATATCGTCCGGGCTCGCATCGCCCGGGGCGATGAACGTCGTCGTCATGCGCGGGATGGGGACGTGCCGGAATGACTGGCGGCGGCCGTTGCCGGACGGCGCGGCCCCGAGCTGCCGGGCGCGCAGGCGATCGTAGAGATAGCCCGTCAGCCTGCCGTCGCGGATGAGCTCCGTCCTCTGCGTGGGCACGCCCTCGTCGTCGAAGGCCTGCGAGCCCCAGCCGTTCGGCAGCGTGCCGTCGTCGTAGGCGCTCACGATCGGCGCCGCGACGCGCTCGCCCATCTTGCCCGCGTAGATGCTGGCGCCCTTGGAGACCGCGTCGGCCTCGAGCCCGTGGCCGCAGGCCTCGTGGAAGAGCACCCCGCCGAAGCCGTTGGCGACGACCACGGGCATCGTGCCCGCGGGGGCGGGACGCGCGTCGAGCATGACGAGGGCCCTGTTCGCGGCGCTGCGCGCCACGTCCAGCACCGTGGCTTCGTCAAGCAGCTCGAAGCCGCTGCTCGCGCCCGCGGTCTCGTGTCCTGTCTGGATGACGCCGTCGCGCCGCGCGACCACCTGCACGCTGAGCCGCGTGCGCGTGCGCGTGTCGCGCACGACCTCGCCGAGCGAGTTGACGATGAGGACGTCCTGGCGCGCGTCGGCGTAGCCGGCGATGACCTGTGCCACATCGGGTCCCGCGGCCCGCGCCTCGTCGTCGGCGGCGTGGACGAGCGCGGCCTTGCGCGCCACGTCGACGTCGCCGGGCGCCAGGAGGACCGGGTGCTGCGCGGCGTCGCGCCGCACGGGGCCGAGGTCGACAAGCGCGGCGCGCGCGCTCGGCGGCGCGGAGGCCGGCGGCGACGGCGTCGGCCGCGGCCGCGAGCGCCGCCTCGTCGACCTCGTCGGTGTACGCGTAGTAGGTGCGCTCGCCCGAGAGCAGCCGGACGCCGGCCCCCTGCTCGTGGCCGCCGCTCACCTGCTCGAGGCGATGGTCCTCGAGGCGCAGGGTGAGCCCGTCGCGGTCCTCGACGAAGACCTCGGCGAAGTCGCCGCCTCGCGCGAGCGCGCGGACGACTGTCGCCTGGATCAGGGAGAGGTCGAGCGCGTCGAGGTCCACGTCAGCCGACGGTCTCGAGGGCGGCGCGGAGGTCCATGGCGCGTGCGCGAAGCTCCGCGAGGCGAGGATCGTCGGCGGCCAGGCGCACGAGAGTACCGTCGCTCCGGCCAAGCTGCGCGGGCGCCGCCGACGGCGCCCTTCGACGCCGGCGGCGCAGCACCGCGGCGGCGGTGGCTGCGGCGGCCAGACCCACGACGGCGACGGTGCGCAGGCGCATCAGGAGTCCTTCTCCGCGCCGGACGTCGCCGCGCCGTCCGGCGCCTGCTCGCCCGGGAAGGCGTCGGCGAGACAGGTGCGCAGGTCGAAGAGGACGAGGCCGAGAGGCGGCGCGGCCGCGGTGAGGGCGACGACGCGCCGCCCGCCGCCCTCGAGCGCGACGACGACGGCGTCGCCGAGATCGACGACCACGTGCTCGAGCGCCGTCGCCGGCTCGCCCTCGTCACGTCCAGCGGCCGCCACCGCCGCGATCCAGAGCCCGTCCGCCGCGGCGCCCACCTCGGGACCGGCCCCTCCGGGGCCCGCGCCGAGCACGGCGCCGCCGGCATCGAGCACGACCAGGCGGCGGATGTCGGTAGAGACGGCGAGCAGGTCGCTGATGGCCTCGTCGACGGTCACATCTGTCCCTCGCCGGCGCTCAGCGCGCGGACTCGGCCTCCGCTGCCTGGCGCGCCGGGACGCACACCAGCTCGCAGCAGTCGGCGCCACAGCTGATCGACTTCTCGGCGACCGAGAACGTCACAGGGCCAAGGCCGGCCATGACGACCTCGACGACGCCCTGGAGGAACGAGCGGTGCATGCCGCACACGAGCTCCGGGTCGGTGCCCGAGAGCTCGCGGAAGGCGCAGTTGTGCACGGTGACGTGGAGGCCGTCGTCGCGCCATGCGAGTTCGGGCAGCAGGCCCTGGTCCTCGGCGACGCGGCGCACGAGCGTCATGACCTCGTCCGGCGTGCGCGGCGGACGCCGCTCGCCGGCGACCACGCGACGGCCTTCGGAGAGCCCTGCGTCGCGGGCCGCCTGGTCGGCCTTCGCCACCGACCCGTTCGCCTCGAGGGCGCTGAGGGCCAGCCGGGCGAGGAGCTCGTAGCGGCGCGGCGGGAAGCCGAAGGTGACGACCTTGTCGCTCAGCCGGTAGAGCCGCGCCGGCCGGCCACCGCCGCTCGTCTTGCGCAGGTCGGTGGCGAGGAAGCCGGCCTGCTCGAGCTTGGAGAGGTGCATGCGGGCCACGTTCGGATGGAGGTGGAAGCGCGCCGCGACGTCGGCGACGGTGACGTCGGTGCCCGGCTGCTCGGCGATCGCGCGGTAGATGTTGTAGCGCGTGTCGTCGGCGAGCACCGCCGAGAGCTCGTGATCACGGTCCACTCCGCTCCTCTCGTCGGTCCTCGCTGGATACTACAGGCGGAGGCTAACCCTGTAAACACGGTGAGCGTAGTGTGAACCGGCTTGATGAAGGAGCGCGGGCGGGCCGCGGCGGCGCCCGGCCTCAAGGCTCGATCTCGAACCGCGAGGTGATGGGGACGCCGGGGCGCAGCGTCGCCTCGACGCTGCAGTACCGGGTCTCCGAGAGCTCGATCGCGCGCGCGACCTTCGCCTCGTCGAGGTCGCCCTTGAGACGATAGACGACCTCGAGCGACGTGTAGCGCTTGGGGTGTTCCTCCGCTCTCGTGCCGCCGACCTCGATGCTGAACGCCGCGACCGGCTGGCGCATCTTCTTCAGGATCGAGAGCACATCCATCGCGGTGCACCCTCCGAGCGCGACCGCGAGCAGCTCCGTCGGCCTGACGCCCTCGACGCCGGTGTCCAGGCCCGAGGCCAGATCGACCTTTCCGCTCGCCGTCCTCCCCTCGAAGAGAAGACCCTCGCCCTTCCATGTGACGGTGACCGGATCGCTCACGTCGTCCCTCCCGACGGTCCAGGTGCGTCGCCGCGGCGCCGACGGCTTGCGCGCCTGCGCCGCGGTCGTGCCGTGCGTTAGACTGGCACCTCGATGACCGTCCTTCAAGCCATCATCCTGGGCATCGTCCAGGGTCTCACCGAGTTCCTGCCGATCTCCAGCTCGGGCCACCTCATCCTCGTGCCGTGGCTCTTCAACTGGCATGTGCTCCTCGAGGATCCCGAGCTCAACAAGACCTTCGACGTCGCCCTGCACCTCGGAACGTTCTTCTCGCTGCTCGTCTACTTCTGGCGTGACATCGGCCGCCTGCTCCGAGCCTGGGCAGGGACCCTGGCGCGACGGCGCGTCGACTCGACCGAGGGAAAGCTGGCCTGGCTGATCATCCTCAGCACCATCCCCGCCGCGGTCGTCGGCGTCGCCCTCGAGGACGTGATCGTCAACACGCTCGGCAAGCCGTGGATGATCGCCGTCCTCATGATCGTCTTCGCCGGCGTGATGTACGCGATCGACCGGCTGGCGCGCCACGAGCGCGAGATGGCGCAGATGGGCTGGGTCGACGCCCTGCTCATCGGCGTCGCCCAGGCGCTCTCGCTGGCTCCGGGCGTCTCCCGCTCGGGGGTGACGATGGTGACGGGCCTGGCGCTGCGCCTCAAACGCGAGGCGGCGGCCCGCTACTCCTTCCTCATGAGCATCCCGGTCGTCGGCGGGGCCGCCCTCTACAAGGGCCTCGAGGTCGTCGGGGAGGGGTTGCCTGAGGGTACCGCCATCCCGTTCGCCGCCGGCATCGCGTCGGCGGCGCTGTCGGGCTTCGCCGCGATCTGGTTCCTGCTCGCCTACCTGCGCCGCCACGACTTCACGCCGTTCGTGGTCTACCGCCTCGCCGTCGCCGTCGGCGCCCTGATCCTGATGGCGATCGGAGTCCGCTCGGCGCTCGGCATCTGACGGGCCGCGGGCTCTCGCGCCGCGAGGCTCATGTAGACTGACGCCGGGCCTCCCCCTCGTCCCCGCCAGGAGCGGTAACGGTGCGCAATCTCACCCTCGGTGATCGCGGCAGAGAAGTCTCGGACGTGCAGAAACGCTTGCGCGCCCAGGGCTTCGTCCTCGGCAACGAGGGCGTCGACGGGTTCTACGGGCCCCACACGCGCCTCGCCGTGTGCGCCTTTCAGCAGCGCCGCGACCTCCTGGTCGACGGCGAGGTCGGCGACAACACCTGGCGTGAGCTGGTGGAGACCGGCTACGCGCTCGGCGACCGGCTGCTCTACCTGCGCGAGCCGCAGTTCCGCGGCGACGACGTCCTCGCCCTGCAGGTCAAGCTCAACCTGCTGGGCTTCAACGCCGGCCCCGAGCGCGGGATCCACGACGAGGACGTCGAGGGTGCCGTCCTGGACTTCCAGCGCAACGCGGGGCTCGTCGCCGACGGCATCGTCGGGCCGACGACCCTGGCCAAACTCGAGGCGCTGCGCAAGGCCGAGTCCGGCCGCGAGGGCAAGAAGATCCCCGACCGGCACGGCGGCCTCGTCGAGGCGCGGACACTCGCCGGACAGGTGGTCGCCGTCGACGCGGGCCACGGTGGCGCAGACCGCGGCGTCGTCTCGGCGCACGGCGTCGCCGAGAAGGACGTGGCGCTGACCTTGGCCCGGCGGCTGGAGGAGCTGCTGCGTGCCGAGGGCTGCCAGGTCGTGATGACACGGACCGGCGACAGGGACGTGCCCCTGTACGAGCGGACCGAGACGGTCGTCGCCGCCGACGCCGACTTCATGGTCTCGCTGCACGCGAACGGCCACGAGTCGCCCGCGGCGACGGGCGCGGCCTGCTACTTCTTTCAGCGCGGCCACTACTTCTCGGAACACGGGCGCCGGCTCGCGGAGCACGTCGGCGCCCGGCTCGCCGCACTCGGGACGCCCTTTCTCGGCAGTTTCGGGCGCAACTACGGCATCCTGCGCGAGCCGCACGCCATCGGGCTGCTTGTGGAGCCGGTGTTCCTGAGCAGCCCGGAGGGCGAAGGCTGGGCGTCGAGGGCGGACTTCGGCGACCGCGTCGCCGAGGCGATCGGCGCGGGGCTGGTCTCGTACCTCCAGCGGGCGCCGCTCGGCGGGGAGGGCGCCGCGTGAGCTCCGAGGCCTCAGGCCCGGTGAGGCTGACACCGACGCAGACCCAGCGCCTGCGCGAGCTCGGCGTCGACGCAGCGCAGATGGGCGAGGACTTCCCGACGGCGGCGGCGCGTGACGCCGCCTTCAAGAGGCTCGAGGAGGAGCATGTGCGCGCCGGGAGGGCGCAGCTCGACGAGCTGCGCCGGACCCGGCGCGCCCCCCAGCTGCTCGAGCTCGAGGCGGCGCTGCGCGCCGCCCTCATCGACGCCGGCTTCGTCCAGGTCGTGACGCCGCTCATCATCACCGGCGAGGCGCTGGCGAAGATGGGCGTCGAGCACGGTCACCCGCTGCGCGAGCAGGTCTTCTGGCTCGAGGACGGAGCCTGCCTGCGGCCTATGCTGGCCCCGAACCTCTACACGCTCCTGCGCAAGCTCGGCCGCATCTGGAGCCGGCCCTTCGGGATCTTCGAGATCGGCACGTGCTTTCGCCGCGACAGCAAGGGCAGCCAGCATCTGAACGAGTTCACGATGCTCAACCTCGTCGAGCTCGGGCTGCCCCGGGAGGCATGCCGGCCGCGCCTCGACGAGCTCGCCGAGCTCGTCGTCACGGCGGCCGGCATCGAGGAGTACCAGCTCGTGCGCACGGTCTCCGAGGTCTACGGCGAGATGCTCGACGTGGAGGTCAACGGCCAGGAGGTCTGCTCGGCCGCCGCCGGCCCCCTCCCCATGGACGACAACTGGGGCATCGTGGAACCGTGGGTCGGGCTCGGCTTCGGCCTCGAGCGACTGCTCATGGCCCGCGAGGGCTACCCCAACATCGAGCGCGCCGGACGCAGCCTGACCTACGTCGACGGGGTCCGCCTGAACATCTGAGGCGCGGCCCGATGGCCTGGCAGCCGCCGGCCGCGTGCGGCCGGAGGTCAGGGCAGCCTGGCCGCCTTCACGATCAGCTTGGCGTCCAGCCACGCCTCACCGCCCGGCTCCGTCACGTGCGCCAGGAGCGCGCGCACGCGGGCGGCCGTCTCGCCCTCGCACCGGGTGCACGACAACCACTCCGCGAAGACGTGACGGCGCGGGTGCTGCGCCAGGTCGACGACCCTGAGTCCCGCCGCCGAGAGCATCGCGATCCACTCCGCCTTGGTGTAGGCGCGGACGTGCGTCGCGTCACGCAACCGCTCGGCCTCTTCGACGCGCTCGTCGTTGTGCAGCCCGTCCTCGATCACGACGAGGCGACGGCTGACGCGCGCCATCTCCAGGACGGCGCCGGCCGGGTCATCGAAGTGATGCGCGGCCAGGCGGCAGACGACGACGTCGAAGGACCGGTCGGGGAAGGGCAGCGCCTCGGCCGGGCAGACGACGTCGGGCTCCATGCCGGCGGCGGCGTCACACGTCGTCACCACGCAGCCGCGCTCCCGCAGGCGCCGCGCGACGTGACCGCCGCCGGTGGCGACGTCGAGCGCCGTCACGCCCTGGGCCGGCTCACACCACTCGACTACCAGGTCGAGGTCGGCGCCGGCGCGATGCACGGCGCTCCGCTGGTAGGCCTCGCGGCGTTCGTCCCACTCGTTCACGACACGAGTCTACGTGACGCTGGAGCGGGTCGCCCCACCCCGGCTTCCCGACGGCGCCCTGGACCGTACGCGAAAGGGGCGGGCCTCACGGCCCGCCCCTCGAGCGTCCCACATCGGCGCGGGGCGTCACCCCGCGAAAGCGTCTTCCCTACTTCCCCAGCAGCGCGTCGATCTTCTTGACGCCGTCGTTGGCGTCCTCGGCGTAGGCGTCGGCGCCGATCTGGTCGGCCCAGCGCTGGGTGGCGGGAGCGCCGCCGACCACGGTCTTGAAGGAGAGGCCCTCCTCCTTGATCACCTTGATGACCTTCTTCTGCTCCTCCATCGTCGTCGTCAGGAGGGCGCTCATGCCGATGATGTCGGCGTTCGCCCTCCTTGGCCTTGGCGATGAAGGTCTGCGGCGGGGACGTCGCGGCCGAGGTCGGTGACCTCGTAGCCGTTGGCCTTGAGGTAGGCGATCACGATCGCCTTGCCGATGTCGTGCACGTCGCCCTGCACGGTGCCGATCACGACGCGCCCCTTGGTGGTCGCCGCGCCGGCCTCGAGGGCGGCGTTGGTGACCTCGGTCGCCCCCGCCATGGCGTCGGCGGCCATCATCAGCTCGGGGAGGAACATCTCGCCGCTCTCGAAGAGCTCGCCGACCTCCTGGATGCCCTTCACGAAGCCGTTCTGCATGATGTCGGCGGGGGTCATGCCCGCGGCCAAGGCACGCTTGGCGATGTCCTCGGCGGCCGCGCGGTCGGCGCCCACGATCGCCGCGCTGGCTTCCTGGTAGAGCTCTTCGTTCCCCATGGCCTCGCACTCCTCCCAACGTCGTTCGCAGCCGTAGCACTCCGTGTCTGCAGCCGTCGCCGACGACCTCGCTCCGTCGGCAGCAGGCAAGGCTTTCATCCGATTGGATGACTGTCAAGGACGAGCCGCCGCGCACGCCTCTGCTAGACTCGGGTCATGCGGTATCACGGCGCCGTCATCCGTCCCCCGAGCGAGGCCACCAGCCTCATCCTGCAGGTCACCTACGGGTGCTCCAACAACACCTGCGACTTCTGCGGCACGTACCTCGACAAGCCGTTCGCGGTGCGGCCGTTCGAGGAGGTCGCCGAGGACGTGACGGGGCTGCCGGCGGCGGTCAAGGCGCGCGCCCAGCGCGTCTTTCTCGCCGACGGCGACGCGCTGGCGCTCTCGACCCGCCGCCTGCGTCGAGATCCTCGACCTGCTCCGCGCGGAGCTCCCCAACCTCGAGCGCGTGAGCTCGTACGCGAACGCGAAGAACCTGCTCGGCAAGGAGGTCGACGAGCTGCGCGAGCTCAGCGAGCGCGGGCTCGACCTCCTGTACCTCGGGCTCGAGTCGGGCGACGACCAGACGCTCGCCGACATCCACAAGGGCATGACGGTGGCGGAGCAGATCGAGGGGTGCCGGCGGGCGAAGGCGGCCGGCATGAAGCTGTCGGTGACGGCGATCCTCGGCCTCGCCGGCACCGCCCGCTCTCTCGAGCACGGGCGGGCGACGGGCGAGGCCCTCTCGGCCATCGACCCCGACTACATCGGCATCCTCACCCTCATGCTCGTGCCGGGCACCGGCATGCACCGCAAGGTGGAGAGCGGCGAGGTCGTGCTGCCGGACTCCGTCGGCATGCTGCGCGAGCTGCGCGAGATCGTCGCCCACACCGACGTGACCGACTGCCTCTTCCGCTCGAACCACGCCTCCAACTACCTGCCCGTCGGCGGCCGCCTGCCGCAGGACAAGGCGGCCATGCTGGCGCGGCTCGACAAGGTGCTCCAGGCCCCCGAGGCCGTGCAGTTGCGGCCCGAGACCTGGCGCGCGCTCTAGGGTCGCGGCCGTGCACGGCCAGGCGCGCTTCGTCCTCGTCGTCATCGTCGTCGGTGCTGGTCATGGCCGCGGTGTGGACCTGGCTGCCGCCGACCGAGGCGTCGCAGGAGGCGATGAAGCAGAGCATCCTGCGCTACGACACGGCCTCGCTGCTCGCCTGGCCTGACGAGCGAGTCGGCGGGCACGACGCTCCCGAGGGCGGTCGAGGACGAACTCCGCGCGGAGTGGCGCGACGACGCTCTGCGCGCCGTGGCTGAGGACGACGCCCTCGCGACGATGCTCCGTTTCGACCCGGTCGAAGACCTCGTCGCACGAGCGCCGCCGCGCAGCCGGACCGCGTCGTCGTCGCCTGCGGCGGCGAAGTCGCGTACTTCGACGTCCGCCGCCGCACGCTCGAAGGGCGCGGTCATCGTCCGCGCCGCGGTCTCCTCGTGGGTCGAGACGGGGACGTGGGACGCGGAAGCGGCGAGGTGGTCGCGTGCCACGCGCCGGATCAGACCGAGCGTCCCGGTGTTCGACTACACGCTGCGCCAGCGCGGCGACGTCTGGAAGGTCGTCGACCGCGCCGCGCCCGAAGACGGGCCGTTCTTCTACGACACCGAGACGGGAGAGTTCGGGAGCGGACCCTGAGCGGTAACCGACCCCGTGATGCTGGGGGTCCGCCGGACGCAGGCGGCGTGCGGCGCCTCAGCCCTGCGGCTTGTCCTCGTCCCTGAGAAACGACCCGTAGTCGCGGCGGAACTTCGTCGCCGCGTACTTCTGCAGCTTCCACTCCGGGATCCGGCACTGCGGGCACGCCTCGACGAACCACTTGTTGCGCAGCCAGCGGGCCGAGCGGCTGGTCTTCGAATCGCGGACGACCATGCGCTTGCCGCAGTGGGTGATGATGATCGCGTGCAGGCCGCGGGGCTCGAAGTCGCGCACCCCGTGCAGGATGCCGCGCCGCGAGGGCCAGAGCTTCATCTTCTCGACCAGGCGAAAGAGCGGCACCTGCTTGCGGTAGTACCGCGCCTTGTTCGGGTCGGTGGGCATGTCAGAAGTCGCGGGTGCGCCCGTCAGGGCGTCGCGGCCCGGTAGAAGGGCAGGAAGTCGTAGACCGCCCTGGTGGCCACGCCGTCGAGGACGGTGTCGACCGTCAGCCTGTCCGGGCGCCACTCCTCGGGGCCCACGCGATACGAGCCGTCTGCGAGCGGAACCAGCTCGAGCTCCCCGGCCGTCTCGTCGAGCCACGGCGCGATCAGCCACAGGCGGCCGGTGCGCTCGACGATGCGCAGGTGGTTCATCCAGGCGTTCCAGCAGTGGTAGTGGCCACAGATCGCGGACGCGTCGGGGACTGGAGGAAAGGCGGTCGGGCCGCCGTAGGCGGGCCCGACGTACCAGTCCGCGCCGTGCGTCACCTGGGTCACGTGGCCCGCGTCGTCGCGCCAGAAGCGCAGCGCGAAGCGGTCGAGGTCGGCGTGCGGGACGAGAAAGACGTCCCCGTCGTCGCGTTCGAGGACGACGTCGGCGCCCTGGTGGCGCAGGAGGAGGCGTCCGCCGGCGGCCGCGAGCGTGAGCGAGCGGTCCGGCTCCGGACCGCCCGACGGCGCCGTGTACACGCCGGCGTACTCCTCGGCCGCGCCGCCCAGGTCGGAGGGGTCGGCGGGCGGCGGCGGTGCGGGCACGGCCCGCCCGGCTCGCCGCCGCCCGCCCCGCCTCCAGCACGTACTTGACGAGGTCCTTGCGCTCCTCGTTGCCGTTCATGAGGACGACGACGCCCAGGCCCGCGTCGGGATCGACCATCAGGTACGAGCTGAAGCCCACCATGCCGCCCGAGTGACCCACGAGCGTGCGGCCTTCCTCGTCGTAGACCCCGAGTCCGTACCCGTACCAGTCCTTCTCGGTCGGGTCCTCGACGTGCCGCCCCGTCAGCAGACGGAACCCCTCGGCGCTGAGCAGCCGGCCGTCAGGCCCCTCACCACCGTTGAGCAGCAGCCGCGCGTAGGCGCACATGTCGGCGGCCGTCGACACGATGCTGCCGTCGGCGCTGGCGGTCTCGTACCAGGGGCTTTCCACCAGCGTGTGCCCAGCGTGCCGGGGCCGGTCGTCGAACATGCGCTGGTGCGGCGTCGCCGTCGTCCCCCTCGTGGCCAGAGTGATCATGGAGTCGCTGTCGTCCATCCTCAGCGGCCTCAGAAGCCTCTCGGCGAGCAGCTGCGGGAACGGCGTGCCGGTCACCTCCTCGAGCACGATGCCGAGCAGCTTGTAGCCGTCGTTCGAATACAGGAAGCGCTCGCCGGGCGCGTACGTGCACTCGCTCTCGCGCAAGAGCCACAGCTCGTGGCGTGCGTCCAGGCTGACGTCCGTGCCGGTGATGAGGCCGGAGGTGTGGGTGAGCAGGTGGTGGAGGGTGATCGGGGCGAAACGCGAGCGGACGGTGAACCACGGGACGTAGTCGGTGACGGGGGCGTGCAGGTCGAGGTTCCCCCGTTCCCATTCCTGGAGAACGATGATCGCCGTGAACGACTTGCTGATCGAGCCGATCTGGAAGCGGTCGGCCTCCGTCATCGGACGGCGCGCGGCCAGGTCGGCCCAACCGCGCGCGACGCGCGCCGAGCGCCCGGTCGCGGTCCGTGACGCCCACGACCGCGCCGGGCGTGTGCCACCGCGGCAGACGCGCGTCGATGAAGGCGCCGACCTGCTCCAGGAGCGGCGCCATGTCGGTCGGCCCAGCCGAGTCGTGTGAGCCCGTCATCGCCCGCCCATGATAGCCGTTCGGCAGGCGCCGCATCGGCGGAGGCGCAGGAGGGCGAGCGGCGCGGGCGAAGATGAAGGTTCCCGCCCGCCGAACGAGGGAGAGACCGATGAGACGCGCCGGCATCGTCATCGTCACCATGGCCATCCCGGTGGCCATCGTCCTCGCTCTCGCCTTTGGCCTCGCCGCCTGCGGCGACGACGGGACCGCTGGACCCACGCCGACCGAGACGGTGACCGTCACGGCGACCCCGTCCGCCTCGCCGTCGCCCTCCCCAAGCGCGACGGGCACGATGGCGGTCTCCGTCTACCTCCTGCGCGGCGAGACGCTGGGCGTCGCCCACCGCGAGGTGCCGGCTTCCGTCGCCGTGGCGAAGGCGGCCATGACCGCGCTCCTCGAGGGACCGAACGCGCGCGAGAAGGCCGCCGGCCTGACCACGACGATCCCCGACGGGCACGACGCTCAACGGGGTGACGATCGAGGACGGCACGGCGCGCGTCGACCTGAGCGACGAGTTCGCGAGCGGTGGCGGTTCGCTCTCGATGCAGGCACGGGTCGCCCAGGTCGTCTACACGCTGACGCAGTTCAGGACGGTCAAGCGCGTCGACTTCTGGATCGACGGCGGGCTCGTCGAGACGCTTGGGGGCGAGGGGCTCGACCTGAGCGCCGGACAGACCCGCGCCGACTGGGAGGAGCTGCTGCCGGCGATCTTCGTCGAGACGCCGGCCGTCGGCGACGTCATCACCGGCTCTCGCCTCGCCGTCCGCGGCAGCGCCTCCGTGTTCGAGGCGACCTTCGTGGTCGAAGATCCTCGGCTCCGACGGTGCGATCGTCACCGACAAGACGGTGACGGCCACCGAGGGCGCCCCGGGGCGCGGCGTCTTCGCGGTGCGCCTCGGCCTGCCGCGCGATGAGCGGCAAGGGCAAGCTGGTCGCCTACGAGGTCTCGATGGCGGACGGCTCGCGCATGAACGAGGTGAGGATCCCGCTGCGCTTCGCCATCGAGGAGTGAGGGCCCCCGAGACGCCAGCGGACGAGCGCCATGTCGCGAGAAGGCGGCTGGCGGGGACTGCGGGAGTCACACCCGCCTGCGTGGGTTTAGAGCCCACGCTGATCCTTTCGATCGAGCCCCCGCGCCGACGATGATGATACCTCCGTCGAGGCCGCGCCGCTCGCGGCACTGGCAGAGCGGCGGCGCGTCGGGATAGAGTGGCGCATCACTCGGCGCCGCCGTTCGTCACCCGATGTGCGGCACCGCCGACAACGGCCTCACGGCCACGTACACGAACGGGGGGTACTCATGGGCAAGGGACTGAGCTGGGCCCTGACCATCATCGGCGTCCTGCTGCTCGCCGCCGGACTCGTCCTCATGCTGGCGATCGTGCCCGGCATGAAGAAGATGCCGGCCGACACCGACACGACGCGCGACTACGAAGGCACGATGGTCGTGCTGCTCAACCCGGCCGACTTCACCTTCCAGAAGATGCTGCCCATCACCCTCCAGCGGCACTTCGCCGTGACGGAGACGGACGGCGACCTGGCCCTGGTGAAGGAAGAGAAGACGATGATGACCGGCACGACGCCGCTCCAGCAGGTCGTCACCCACTACGCCGTCGACCGCACGACCATGCTGGCCACGGACCAGTACCCGGAGGACTGGGCGACGAGCGAGGGCTTCCTCCCGCGCGAGGGCATCGTCCTCAGCTGGCCGATGGACACCGAGCAGAAGGACTACACGGGCTGGAGCGACGACTACATGAGCACCGTGCCGCTCACCTTCGCCGAGGAGGCCACGCACGAGCGCAGCGGCATGACGCTCTACAAGTTCACGTCCGCAGCGACCCGAAGCCCATCGTCCCCGAGATGGTGGCGGCGATGGGCCTGCCGACCGAGCTGCCCAAGGCGCAGGTCCAGCAGCTCCTCGGGCAGATCGATCTCTCGGCGCTGCCCGGCGACATGCTGACGCAGCTCTTCGCGAAGCTGCCGGACCCGGTGCCGCTGGGCTACTACTACGGCTATGACGGCACGTACTGGATCGACCCCGCCACGGGCATCATCGTGGACGTCGAGAAGACCGAGAAGCGCAGCGTGTCCCTCAGCCCCGACCTCCTCGAAGGCACGCCGCTGGCGCTGCTTCCCGAGGAGCAGATGGCGGCGCTGCGGGTCCCGGTCTCGGACTTCAAGTACACGGCCACCGACGCCTCCGTCGAGGACGCCAAGGCGGACGCCGAGGACGCCGGCAGCAAGCTGCAGCTCTACGGCACGACGCTGCCGTGGATCGGGATCGTCGCCGGCGCCGTGCTGCTGGTGGTCGGCCTCGTCCTGATGAGGCGCAAGACCGCCTGAGGCAAGCGACAAGGCTCGACGTCGCGGCGCCGGCGCGCGCCGCGGAGTGCGACGAGGGGCGGGCGGCACCAGAGCCGCCCGCCCCTCGTTCGTGTACGTGGCTGCGCGCCGCCGTCAGGCGAGCGCCCGTGCCGCCATGACGGCGACGCCGACCGCGAGAGGCTCGTGGATGTGACGCGGCCCCAGCGCGGCGCGAGCGCCGGCGTCGAGCGCCGGGGGCACCCCCGGCGCCGCGACGATCGCGCCGGGGACGCAGGTCGCCGGCGGTGACGATGTCGGCCGCCGGCGCCGCGTCGAAGAGCAGGTCGCAGCGCGCGAGCCCATCCGCCAGGTCGGTGCGGGCGAACGGGAGCCCGTCGGCCGTCGCCCTCGTCCACGGCGCCATCGTCGGGGTCCACGGCGAGCAGGTCGGCGCCCATGGCCGTCAGGCGGCGGCCGGCGGCGCGGCCGACCGGACCGAGTCCGAGCAGCAAGACGGGCCGGCCGGCGAGACCGCCGGCCGCCGCCGCGAGCGCCGTGACGTACCCGTCGGCCGTCGCCGGGTCGTCGTCGACGCACAGACCCGTGTGGATGTTCAGCGCGATGAAGCGGAAGTCGTCGGCGACGAAGACGACCTCGTCGCCCGCTTCGGCCGCCTCCTGCAGACCACGCACGTCGGGCTGCGTCGTGACGCGGGCGTCGCACCCCAGGTGCCGAAGGATCGCGACGACGCACTCGCAGAAGCCGGGGATGAAGCCCTCGCCGCTGCTCACCGGCACGGCGGCGACGCGGGCGCCGGCGAAGGGCACTGCCGCCGTCGCCGGCGCCGCCCCTGGCAAGACCGTCGCGTCTGAGCGCTCCGCTCGTGACGCCAGCGCACGGTCGACGTCCACCGTGCGTTGAGCGAGTCCGAGGAGCGTGAGACCGCAGACCGCGACGAGATCGCGCTCGAACGCGCCGAGGCGCGCGGTCAGCTCCCGGACGTCGTTCTCGGTCAACCTGGTCACCGCGTCACCGTCCTTCACTTGCGGTCCGCGTCGCTCTCGGGCCCGCGGTCGCCGATGTCCTCACAGAGTCTCACCCTCAGGGAGAACTTTAAGGTTCTCCTCCGCGGCCAGCGCGGCGACCACGTCGTCTGCCGTGCGCTGCGCCTCGCCCACGCTCGCTCCCAGCGTGATCAGCGTCGCCGACCACGACGACCGTCCCGGTGCGTAGTCGGTCAGCGCCTCGTGGGCGCCGAAGAACCCCGGCACCAGCGCGAGCGGTCGAGCGCCGCCCATGACGTGCTCGCCCGCGACCGCCAGCCTGCCGTCTCGCGCGTGGACGTGCTGATAGACGCAGGCTCTCGAGGGCGTCCTGTCGACCTTCGGCGGACGGCCGTCGGCGAACGTCCGCCGCAGCAGCTCGACGATGTTGAGACCGCTCGACCAGTAGACCGCCGTCGGGGTCTGGCTCGGCAGCCGGGCGTCGATCTCCAGCACCTTGGGCTGCGCCTCGTGGACCATCACCTCGACGTCCATGAGGCCCCGCAGGCCAAGGCCCTCGCGCGAGCCGCACGGTCACCTCGTCGAACACCGCGAGGACGCCCGGCGCCACCGCCCGTCCCCAAGCCTCGCCCGTGGCGCGCTCGCCGGCGGGCGTCGCGCCGGCGGCGACCTCGCCGACCGGGGCGACGACGCGCCGGCAGTCGTAGCCGGCGTCGAACTCGAGACCGGTGACCTGCAACGGAACGGCGCGTTCGCCCCAGCAGAGCACCTCGAGCGAGAGCGACGGGCCGGCGACGTACTCCTCGACGACGACTTCGTGGCCCTCGGCCTCGAGCGCGGCGCGCGCCGCGGCGAGCTCACGCTCGTCGGCGGCGCGCCGCACGCCCTCGCTGCCGCTCGCGCACGCTGGGCTTGACGACCACCGGGAACGCACAGTCGGGCCACGGCATCGGTCGCGGCACGTCCAGCCGCGCGAAGAGCTCGTTCGAGGCGAGCTTGGAGGAGCTCACCGCATACGCGGCGAGGTCGAAGAGCAGCGGCACGTCCCAGCGCGGCACGTGCGCGTCGAGCCAGGCGAGCGTGGCGTCGTCCTCGCAGGCGGGCAGCACGGCGTCGCAGGCGTCCAGCACGGCGCGGCTCCGCGCCTCGTCGGCGGTCACGTCCATGACCACGTGGACGTCGGCGAGACCGGCGGCCGGCGGCGCCTCGCGACGGTCGATCAGGACCGTCTCGTACCCCGCCTTGGCGGCGAGGTAGACGGCCTCCGTCCCCTGCAGCTTGCCGCCGACGATCGCCAGCCTCACGTCGACGCCCCCGTCCGCGGCGGCGCGGCGGCGCCGGCGACGCGCAGACGCTCGAGCGTCTCGCGGTAGGCCGCGACCCCGGCCGGGTGCAGGCCGAGACGCTCGAGGTGCGGCAGCACGCCGGCCACGGTGCGGCGCCCCTCGTCGATGTCGAGGACCGCGTTGGAGACGCCGGCAAGGCCGGAGGTCGGAGGCACGATGGACGTGACGACGTTGGCGCCGGCCGCCAGCCGGCGCTCGAGACCGCGGATGCCGTCGACGTCGAGCGAGGCGGGGATCAGCCGGTCGGGCAGCGCAAGGCGAAGCGCCGCGATCGTGAGCAGTTCCGGCAGGTCGCTCGCGGGGCGCAGGCTGGCGAACGGCGTCCCCTCCTGGGGCACGAAGGTCATGACCCGCACCTGCTCCCATGCGGCGTCGCGCATGCTCGCGATGGAGCGCGCCCGATCCGTCGCCGTGTCGCCGATGCCGGTGAGGATGCCGTCCTCGACGAGCAGGCCGGCCTGACGAGCCGCCCGCCGGGTGGCGACGCGCTCCTCGAACGCCTGGCCGACGCGCAGACGCGCGTAGAGCTCCGGCGTGTGCGTCTCCTGGTACAGGGCGTACCAGTCGGCGCCGGCGGCGCGCAGGTCGCGCAGCGCCGGCGCCGGCACGACGCCCGGTGAGACCATCACCGGCAGACCAGTCGCGTCACGGACGGCGACGACGAGCTCGAGAAGCGCGCGATACCCGGGGTCGCCGTGGACGAGCGGATCCTCCCCCATCGTCAGATCGAGGAGATCGACGCCCGACTCGGCGAGGCCCTCGCAGATGGTGACGACCTCGTCCGCGGTCTTGCGATAGCGCGGACTGAGCTCGTTGTCGGCGCGGTAGTAGCAGAACGCGCACTGGTTGCGACAGTAGGTCGAGAAGTAGACGAAGCCGTAGAGGAAGACGCCGGCGCCGAAGTGCGCCGCCCGCGCCTCGCGGGCGGCGGCGAAGACCTCGCCGGCGAGGCTCTCGTCCTCGATCGCCAGCAGCGTCTCGAGGTCGCGCGGCTCGAGCCGGGAGCCATCCAGCGCGGCCGCGCACAGCGCGCGCACGGTCTCCCTTGAGGGTGTCTTCTGCGTGTCCGTCTCTCGCGGCATCACGTCGGAGTCGCTCGCGTCGACGACCGGCTCAGCGCCAGTCGAGCACCTCGTCGAGCGGCCGCCGTCCGCTGCGCCGCGGGCGCCCGGCGGGGCGGCCGATCGGGACGAGCGCCGCGAGGCGGGCGCCGGCCGGCGCGTCGAGGAGCTCCTCGAGCGCCGGCGCCGCAAGCACCGGCGCCGTCATCCAGCAAGACCCGTACCCCATCGCGTACGCCGCCGTGACGAGCAGCTGCACGGCGGCCCCGACACTCTGCAGGTCGGGTCGCTGTCGGACGCGGTCCCTCTCGTCGGTCGAGAGGCCGCGCGCCGCGAGCAGCTCATCCGCGCGCGACGAATACGGCGTCGCGAACACGGCGATCACCACGGGGGCCTCGGCGAAGAACGTCGCGTACGCGCGGATCGCGCGGATGTCGCGCCCGCGCCCCGTCGCACTCCGGGAGGCCGGCCATGACGTCAAGCGCGGCGTGGACCGCCTCCGCCATCTCGTGACGCAGTGCCTCGTCCTGGACCGCGACGAACCGCCACGGCTGGGAGTTGCCGGCGTTGGCGGCGCGCACGGCGAGCTCGACCATGGCCTCGACGTCGGCCCGAGGCACGGCGTCGGAAAGGAAGCGGCGGACGCTGCAGCGTCCCTCCACCGCGCGCCGCGAAGCTCACCTGGCTCAGGCGCTCACGCGCGCCGGGGCCGTCGCCGGCGACCGCGGGCGGCCGTCCGTCGCTGGTCTCGTCGCGTCTCGTCGGCATGTGCGCACCCCGGAAAGAGAGGGGCGGGGCGGGCGCCCTCCGGGCGCCCGCCCCGCCCCGTCGTGTCGCGTCCCTCGTCAGCCGCCCGAGATCGGCGGGACGACGTTCATCTTGTCGCCGTCCTCGAGCGGTGTCTTCACACCCTCGCGGGCGTTGATGTTGCGCCCGTTGAGGAAGACGCCCGCCCACATGCGCCCGTCCTCGCGGTAGATCCGCGGCCGCAGCCGCGGCTCGACCGCGATCGCCTTGTCGAGCGCCTCGCCGACGGTCGCCGCGTCACATTCGACCTCGCGCCGACCGTCCTCGGTCGTCATGCCCACCGGCAGCTTGACGAAGACCGTCGCCATGCTCAGACCGCCGCCGGCTCCCGGTCCATCTTGTCGACCTTGAGGTCGACGGCGAGGACGTGGGGGTTCTGGCAGAAGGCGATGCACTGGGGCTCGCCGTCGCAGAGGTCGCACTTGAAGGCGACCTCGCTTGTCGGGGTGCTCGTGGATGACGTCGGTCGGACAGACGTCGTAGCACTCGCCGCAGTTGGTGCAGGCGTCCTCGTCGACGACGAGCACGTAGCCCTTCACCGTGTCGCCGACCTTCTCGCGGCCGGGGAAGTCGCCCTTGACGCGCACCGTGATCTCCTTCGTCACGATGGCGTCGTTGGGGCAGGCCTCCTGGCACTTGGCGCAGCCGGTCTGCAGGCAGGTGTGGCCCTTGATCGCGCCCGTGGTCGGGTTCACCTCGGCCCAGAGTCGCGCGACGCTGGGACGGAAGGCGCCCTCGTGGTAGGCCGCAGCAGGCGAGCTCGCACTGGTGGCAGCCGGTGCACTTCTTGCTTGAGATCATCACGTGGGGCATCGTTCTCCCTTTCCTGAGAGCCAGCCGCCGTCTAGAGGCGAACGTCGACGCCGAGCTCGGCGAGCTTGGCCTCGGAGGGGACGCCGTTCTCGTCCCAGCCGCGCAGGGCGTAGTACTTCTGCGATCGACTCGTGGAAGAGGTCGTCGCCCACCACCTTGCCGGCGGAGGGGCCTTCGGTGTGGCGCGACCTCGTACAGCTTCTTCGGCAGGTCGTCCTTCTCCACGCCCTCGCGCAGGTTGAAGAGACGGGCGAGGTTCCAGATGCGCTCGCCCATCGTCATGACCTCGTCCTCGGTGACGTCGCGCCCGAGCACCAGCGGGAACATGATGGCGAGCTGCTCGGGGGTGACGGCCCAGAAGTCGCACCAGATGCCGCTGAACTTGATCGAGCTGAAGTTCTGCCCGATGAAGCCGTTCGGCCCGTTGCCGCCGACGACGAGCTCGACCTTGCCCTCCATCGTATCGGCCGGCAGCGTGCCTGCGGCGAGCTCGTCGCCCGGCGGGAAGGACCGCATGTGGCAGCCGCCCCGGTCGCTGGTCGCGTAGCTGATGGCGCTGCCGAACGAGCCGCGCGGGTCGTAGCCCGGCACCTCCAGTCCCTTGACCTGGATGGCGAGCTCGGGATGTCCGTACTTGGCGGCCAGCGCCCTGGCGCCGTTGGCGAGCTCGGCGCCGATGCCCTCGCGCTTGGAGATCAGCTCGGGCGCCTCGACGTATGCCGTCGACCTCGCCGAAGTGCAGGCCGAGGTCGGCGATAGCCCTTCTCGGTGAGGTCCATCGCCAGCGCCGTCGACGCGTGCCCGCGGAGATCGTGTCGAGACCGAACTCGTCGCAGAGCTCGTTGAACTTCATCAGGGCGTCGATGTCGTCGATGCCGCAGTTCGCGCCGCAGAGGGCGATGGTCTCGTACTCGGGGCCCTCGCCGCGGACCTCCTTGCCCGCGAACGTGGTGCCGTGGAAGTTGCGGCAGCCGATCGAGCACTGGAAGCAGGCGCGCTTCTTGAGGCGGATCTTCTGAAAGGACTCGGAGTTGATCTTCTCGGCGCCCTCGAACTGCCCCGCCGACCAGTTGCGGGTCGGCAGGGCGCCGCCGCCGTTGACCACGTCGACCAGGGTCGGCGTGCCCTCCTCGTGCGCCCAGAGGTTGTCCTCGGTGAGGACGAAGTCGGTGTGCATCTTGTAGAGCAGGTCGAGGAAGGCCTTGGCGTCGCCGACCGGGACGCTGCCGGTGCCGCGGACGACGACCGCCTTGAGGTTCTTGTCGCCCATGAGGGCGCCGTGGCCCGCGCGGCCGGCCTTGTGGTACTGGTCGGTGGAGATGCAGGCGAAGGCGACCTTGTGCTCGCCGGCCGGCCCGATCGAGAGCGTCTTGGCGTCCTTGTCGACGTCCCGACGCATGGCCTCCTCGATCTCGGAGGTCTTCATGCCCCAGTACTTGGCGGCGGGCATGAACTCGACGACGTCATCCTTGATGACGACGATCGTCGGCTCCGCCGCCTTGCCCTTGATGATCACCGCGTCGTACCCGGCGAACTTGAGCTCAGGGGCGAACGATCCGCCGACGTAGCTGTCGTTGAGGATCCCGGTGATCGGGCTCTTGCAGCCCACCACGAGGCGCGACGCGGTGCTGACCGTCGTGCCGGCGAACGGGCCCGTCATGAGGATGAGCGGAGCCTGCGGGGACCACGGGTCCATCTTCGGCTCCACCTCCTCCCACAAGTACCTCAGAAGGAGGCCCTTGCCACCGAGGTACTTCTCGGCCCACTCCATGTTGAGCGGCTCGACGGCTGTGGTGCCGGCGCTCAGGTCGATCCTGAGCACTCTGCCCTTGTAGAAGTCCAATGCGTCCTCCTGAGGCCGTGCTGGAACGTGCCCCCGTACGTCTCGCGCGCGCACACCCCAGCGGCGCGAAGAGGGGATGACAGGCTCGGCCATTCTATGGGAGGCGGCACGGGCGGGCAACACCCCGGCGAGCCCGCGGAGTCGGATGAGCGTCCGAAAAGGCCAGCAAAAAGAGGGCGGCGGCGCGCCTCAGCGCGGCATCAGTCGCGACCGGGCGCCTCGGGGAGGTTCTTGATGTTCTCGGCCGCCAGCCACTTGCTGTAGTTGTCCTGCATCGCGTCCATGAGCTCCTTCATGAACCGTGCCGACATGCTGACACGGGACACGACGACGCCCTGCAGCTGCTCACCCTCGCTGCCCTCGTGGTCGAGGCGCACGAAGGTGATCGAGAACTCGTAGTCCGAGTGACTCACGTTGGCGAAGTTGGCGTAGACGCCCGCCATCTGCTCGGGCGTGGCGTGCAGGTTGATGTGCCTCTCGCGGTCGTCCATGTGCTCCTCCTCGCACCCGGCAGCCGAGGGTCGGCGGCCGCGCCGGGCGTCGCTGTGGGTGGCGCTTCGGCTCACCCTCCGTTGACCTGAACGCGTCGGTCAGTCCTGGATGCGGTCCGCGATCGCCGCGGCCATGGCCTGCGTCCCGGCGCTGCCCCCGAGGTCGTAGGTGACGTCGCGGCCCTCGGCGATGACGGCGGCGATCGCGTCCTCCATGCGCCGCGCAGCCTCGGACTCGCCGAGGTGGTCGAGCATCAGGACACCGCTGCGCAGCAGCGCCGTCGGGTCCACCTTGTCCTGCCCGGCGTACTTCGGCGCGCTGCCGTGCACCGGCTCGAACACGGCGGCCTCGGCGCCGATGTTCGCCCCCGGGGCGACGCCGAGGCCGCCGACCAGCCCGGCGCACAGGTCGCTGACGATGTCCCCGTACAGGTTGGGCAGCACGAGCACGTCGTAGAGCTCGGGCTTCTGCACGAGCTGCATGCACATGTTGTCGACGATGCGGTCCTCGAACTCGATGTCCGGGTATCCTGCGGCGACCTCGCCGGCGACGCGCAGGAAGAGACCGTCGGTGCACTTCATGATGTTGGCCTTGTGCACGGCCGTGACCTTGCGCCGGCCGTGCCGGCGGGCGTACTCGAAGGCGAAGCGCACGATGCGCTCGCTGCCGCGGCGGGTGATGATCTTGATGCTCTCCGCGGCGTCCTCGCCGACCATGTGCTCGATGCCCGCGTAGAGGTCCTCGGTGTTCTCGCGCACGACCACCAGGTCGATGTCGCTGAAGCGGCTGCGCACGCCGACGAGCGACTTCGCCGGGCGCAGGCAGGCGTACAGGTCGAGCTCCTTGCGCAGCGCCACGTTGACGCTGCGGAACCCGGTGCCGACCGGAGTCGTGATGGGGCCCTTGATGGCGACGCGGTTACGGCGCACCGAGGCGAGCACGTGCTCGGGCAGCGGCGTGCCGTAGTGCGCCATCACGTCGAGGCCGGCGTCCTGCCGGTCCCACTCGATCGGCACGCCGGTCGCCGTGATGACGGTCTCGAGCGCCTTGGCCAGCTCGGGCCCCGTACCGTCGCCGGGGATCAGGGTCACGGTGTAGCTCATCTCATCCCTCCGGCAGGGCGAAGCCGCCGTGCTTCTTGACGTGGGCCACGAGGCCGCCGTCCTCGAGGATCGTGACCATGACGGGGGGCAGCGGCACGAAGGGGATGACGGCGCCCGTGGTCAGGTCGCGCACCTCGCCGGCGGCCAGGTCGACCTCGAGCTCGTCGCCCTGGGCGATGGCGCTCGTGTCGCACTGCAGGGCGGGGAGCCCGACGTTGATCGCGTTGCGAAAGAAGATGCGCGCGAACGACTGCGCGAGGACGGCCCCGGCGCCGGCGAGCTTGATGATGCGCGGCGCGTGTTCGCGGCTCGAGCCCAGCCCGAAGTTGCGACCGCCGACGATGAAGTCGCCGGCGCGCATGCGCGCGGCGAACTCCGGATCGGCGTCCTCCATCACGTGCTTGGCCAGCTCGGGCAGGTCCGTGCGCAGGTGAAAGAGGCGGCCCGGGGCGATGTGGTCGGTCGAGATGTCGTCGCCGAAGGTCCAGGCGCGTCCGCGTAGCGAAGACGCGGAGGTCACAGGGCCCACTCCTCCTCGAGGATCGTGACGTTGTTCATCGCGACACCCGGTTCCCGCGCGGCCATGGGGTCACGTTCAGGGATGGCCATGACCACGTCGAGCCCGTCGACGACGCGCCCGAAGACGGCGTGCCGGCCGTCCAGGTGCGGGGTCGCCACGTGGGTGATGAAGAACTGCGACCCGTTGGTGTCGGGCCCGGCGTTGGCCATCGAGAGCACGCCCGCCCCATCGTGCTTGAGGTGAGGGTGGAACTCGTCGGCGAACCGGTAGCCGGGACCGCCACGGCCGGTGCCCGTCGGGTCGCCGCCCTGCACCATGAAGTCCTTGATCACGCGGTGGAAGGTGCAGCCGTCGTAGAAGCCCTCACGGGCGAGAAAGACGAAGTTGTTGACCGTGTGCGGCACCTTGTCGGCGTACAGCTCGACGACGATGTCGCCCAGGTCGGTGGCGATCGTCGCCACGTAGCGCTTCGACGGGTCGATGGTCAGGGGTGGCGGGGCGTCGTACTGTTTGGCCACGGGGGTCCTCCTTGCCTAGAGCAGCTCGCGCGGGTCGCGGATGGCGCCGGCGATCGCCGTCGCGGCGGCCGTCGCCGGAGATGACAGATAGATCGACGCCTCGGGGTTGCCCATGCGTCCCTTGAAGTTGCGGTTCGCGGTGCTGACGCAGACCTCTCCATCCGCGAGGATACCCTCGTGGATGCCGACGCAGGCGCCGCACCCGGGGTTGGTCACCACGGCGCCGGCCTCCCAGAAGACCTCGAGCAGGCCCTCGCGCGCCGCGGCCCGGGCGACGTCGCGCGAGGCGGGCGTCACGATGAGACGGGTGGAGGGCGCGCGGCGGCGCCCGCGCAGGACGTCCGCCGCCGCGCGCAGGTCCTCGAGACGTCCGTTGGTGCAGGTGCCGATCAGCACCTGGTCGACGCGCACGTCGCCGAGCGATCCAGCCGGGGCGACGTTGTCGACGGTGTGCGGACACGCCACCGTCGGCACGACGGCGGCGGCGTCGAAGGGGGCGAGGCGCGCGTAGGCGGCGCCGGGGTCGGCCGCGAGAGGCCGCCAGTCGGCCTCGCGGCCCTGCCCGGCGAGGAAGGCGCGCGTCGTCTCGTCACTGGCGATCAGGCCGGCCTTGGCGCCGGCCTCGACGGCCATGTTCGCGAGCGTGAGCCGGCCGGCCATGCCGAGGGCATCGATGGCCGGGCCGCCGAACTCGAGCGCCTGGTACGTCGCGCCGTCGGCGCCCAGCGCACCGATGATGGTCAGCATGAGGTCCTTGGCGGCGACGCCCTCGGCCAGCGCGCCGGCTACCTCGACGCGCACCGTCTCGGGCACGCGCAACCAGGTCTTGCCGCTCGCCATGCCGACCGCGACGTCGGTGGAGCCCATGCCCGTCGCGAAGGCGGCGAGCGCCCCCGCCGTGCAGGTGTGCGAGTCGGCGCCGATCACGAGGTCGCCCGGCCTGGCGTAGCTCTCGGCGACGCGCTGATGGCAGATGCCCATCTCGACGTCCGAAAGGGTCGCTCCCGACGCCGCGCAGAAGGCGCGGATCGTGCGCTGCGCGTTGGCGAGCTCGCTGCGCGGGGCCGGCGCCGCGTGGTCGATGAAGAACACGCACGTCGGCGCCTTGACCTGCGCCGCGCCGAGCTCCTCGATCTGCTGGATCGCGAGCGGTCCCGTCCCGTCCTGGGCGAGCGCCACGTCGACGTCGGCGACGACGATCTGCCCAGGCACGACGGCGTCGAGGCCGGCGTGCGCGGCGAGCAGCTTCTCGGCGAGGGTGAGGCCGCTCACGCGCGCGTCGTCCCGGCCTCGCCGTCGGGCGTGGCCTCGACGGCGCCGGCCGGCGCCGTCCCTGCCGCGCGCTCGCCGTTGCCCACGGGCACGGCGTCGCCGAGGCGCACGAGGTAGTCGTGGTAGATGTACATGAGCTCCTTGTCGAACAGGGCGCGCTTGAGCTCGACGGCGGTCTTGCGCACCAGCTCGAGGACGCCGTCGCAGTCTGCCTTGGAGAGCTCGATGCCGAACTCCTGGAACTTGCGGTAGATCGTGCGCGAACCGGAGTGCTTGCCGACGACGATCTGCCGCTCGAGCCCCACGTCCTCGGGGGCGAAGGCCTCGTAGTTGAGCGGGTTCTTGATGACGCCGTCGGCGTGGATCCCGGACTCGTGCGCGAACACGTTCGTGCCGACGATCGACTTCCACGCCGGGATCGAGCGCGCGGAGGCGGCGGCGACGTACTCGCTGAGCTCGCGGAAGCGGGCCGTCTGCAGGCCCAGGTCGACCTTGCCGAGGTGCTTGAGCGCCATCACGACTTCCTCGAGGGCGGCGTTGCCGGCGCGCTCGCCGAGGCCGTTGACGGTCGTGTTCACGTAGGTCGCCCCCGCCTTGATGCCGGCGAGCGCGTTGGCCGTCGCCATGCCGAAGTCGTTGTGCGTATGCATCTCGATGGTCAGGCCGTGGCGCTTGAGGAAGCTGATGACGTTGAAGGTGTCGAACGGGTCGAGGATGCCGAGCGTGTCGCAGAAGCGCAGGCGGTCGGCGCCCTCCTCTTTGGCCGCCTGGCCGAAGCGCAGCAGGAACTCGAGGTCGGAGCGCGAGGCGTCCTCGGCGTTCACCGAGACGTAGAGGTCCTTCGACTTGGCGAAGGCGACGCACTCCCTGATCTGGTCGAGGACCCACTGGCGCGACTTCTGCAGCTTGTGCTCGATGTGGATGTCGCTCGCCGACATCGAGATCGCGACCGCGTCCACTCCGCAGTCCATGGAGTGCTGGATGTCGGCGGCCACGGCCCGGTTCCAGGCCAGGATCGAGGTGTCGAGCCCGAGATCGACGATCTGCGCGATCGTCGCCTTCTCGTCGCCGCCCATCGCCGGGATGCCCACCTCGATCTGGTGGACCCCGACCTCGTCGAGCAGTTTGGCGATGCGGATCTTCTCGTGGTTCGAGAAGACGACGCCGGCCGTCTGCTCGCCGTCGCGCAGCGTGGTGTCGTCGATGTAGACCGCCGGCTCGGCCGGCTGGACCGGCTCGATGACGAAGCTCTTGAGGTCGCTGGTCATGCTCACCTCTCCGGTACGAATGAACGCTCCGCGCGACGGGCTACCCGTCCAGCGCCTTGCGCAGGAGCTCGTTGACGAGCTTGGGGTTGGCGCGGCCGCCGGTCATCTTCATCACCTGTCCGACGAGATACCCGATGACCTGCTGTTTGCCGCCGCGGTACTGCTCGACCTGGGCCGGATTGCCGGCGACGACCTCGGCGACGGCCGCCTCGAGCTGCGCGCTGTCGGAGATCTGGCCGAGCCCGTGGCTCTCGACGATCGCCTCGGGCTCGGCCCGCTCGGCGATCATCTTCGCGAACACGTCCTTGGCGGCGCTCGTGGACACGGCCCCGTCGGCCACCAGTCGAACGAGCTTCGCGAGGCGCTCCGGGGTCACGTGTCCGTGGCCGGGCTCGAGGCCGGCGGCGTTGAGGTGCGCGAGGTACTCGCCCATCGTCCAGTTGGCGGCCAGCTTGGGGTCGACGCCCTGGGCGACGACCCCCTCGTAGAAGCGCGCCAGGGCGCCGGCCCCGCCGAGCACGACGGCGTCGGCGCGCGAGAGCCCGTACTGCTCCGTGAAGCGGGCGATGCGCGCGCCGGGCAGCTCGGGCAGGCCGGCGCGCACGCTCTCGACCCAGTCCGGGTCCATCACCAGCGGCACCAGGTCGGGCTCGGGGAAATAGCGGTAGTCGTGCGCCTCCTCCTTGGAGCGCAGCGGCGTGGTCGTGCCGGTGGCGGGATCGAAGTGGAGGGTCTCCTGGTCGATCCTGCCGCCGGCCTCGAGCATCTCGACCTGGCGCGGCAGCTCGCTTTCGAGGGCCTGCTGCAGATAGCGGAAGCTGTTCATGTTCTTGAGCTCGGTGCGCGTACCGAGCTCGGCGCTCCCGACAGGGCGGACGCTGATGTTGGCGTCCCAGCGCACCTGGCCCTCCTCCATGTTGCACTCGCTCACGCCGAGCTCGATCACGAGGTCGCGGAGCTGCTGGAGGAACTCGCGCGCCGCCGCCGGCGAGGGGATGTCGGGTTCGCTGACGATCTCGATGAGCGGCGTGCCGCCGCGGTTGAAGTCGACGACCGTGTAGTCCGACCCGGCGATGCGGCCGGTCTCGCCGCCGGCGTGCACCAGCTTGGCGGCGTCCTCCTCCATGTGCACCCGGTTGATGCGACAGCGGAGCTTCTCGTCCCCCACCCAGTACTCGAACCAGCCGTCGACGGCGAGGGGCTCGTCGAACTGCGAGATCTGGTACGCCTTGGGAAGGTCGGGATAGAAGTAGTTCTTGCGGTGGAAGAGGTTGCGCGGCCGCACCGTGCAGTTGAGCGCCAGCGCGATGCGCGTCGCGTACTCGACGGCGCGCTGGTTGACGACGGGCAGCGCGCCCGGGTGTGCCAGGCACACCGGGCACGTGTGGGTGTTGGGAGGGTCGCCCTTGGTCACGGCGCAGGCGCAGAACATCTTCGTCGCGGTGTCGAGCTCGACGTGGATCTCGAGGCCGATCACGGGCTCCCAGGCGCCGGTCGCGCCCTGCAGGACCGCCGTCGTGCCCATCACTGCTGCCCCCCGCCGGCCGGCCCGGAGGCCTCGCCGTCCGGCGCCCCGGCCCCGGCCGCCCCGGCGCTCGAGTCGCGCAAGGACGGCGCAAGCTCGAACCCGATCGCCGCCTCGAGGGCGTGCGCCGCGCTCAGGATGCGGTTCTCGCTGAACGCGGGGCCGATGAGCTGGAAGCCGACCGGCAGGCCGTCGCTCAGCCCGCAGGGGATGCTGATCGCCGGCAGGCCGGCGAGGTTGACCGGGATCGTGCAGATGTCGCTCATGTACATCGCCAGCGGATCGTCGGTCCGCGAACCGGCCCTGAAGGCCACGGTGGGCGACGTCGGCGAGGCGACGAGGTCGACCTCTTCGAACACGCTCTCGAAGTCGCGCCGCACGAGCGTGCGCACGCGTTGCGCGCGCCCGTAGTAGGCGTCGTAGTAGCCGGCCGAGAGCGCGTAGGTGCCGATCATGATGCGGCGCTTGACCTCGGGCCCGAAGCCCTCACCGCGCGTGCGCTCGTACATCGTGATCAGGTCGTCGGCGTCGGCGGCCCGGTGGCCGTAGCGCACGCCGTCGAAGCGCGCGAGGTTCGCGCTCGCCTCGGCAGGGGCGATGATGTAGTAGGCGGGCAGCGCGTACTCGGTGTGCGGCAGGCTCACCTCGAGGCAGCGCCCGCCGAGCTCCTCGACGCGCGCCGCCGTCTCGTCGAAGCGGGCGCGCACGCCGGGCTCGATGCCGGCGGCGAGGTACTCGCGCGGGATGCCCACGCGCACGCCGTCGAGCCGCGCGGCGGTGGGCAGCTCGATCGGGGCCGGCAGCGCGACGCTCGTCGCGTCGCGAGGGTCCTTGCCGACGATGTGCTGCAGGAGCAGGGCACAGTCGTAGACCGAGCGCGTCAGTGGCCCGATCTGGTCGAGCGAGCTGGCGAAGGCGACGAGCCCGTAGCGCGACACGGCCCCGTACGTGGGTTTCATGCCGACGATGCCGCAGAGGGCGGCCGGCTGACGGATGGAGCCGCCCGTGTCCGACCCCAGGGCCCACAGCGCCTCGCCGGCGGCGACCGCGGCGGCGGAGCCGCCGCTCGAGCCGCCGGGCACGGTGGCGAGGTCCCACGGGTTGCGCGTCGTCTGGAAGCCCGAGTTCTCGGTGGACGAGCCCATGGCGAACTCGTCCAGGTTCGTCTTGCCCAGCATGACGACGTGGTCGTCCCAGAGTTGGCGCACGGCGGTGGCGGTGTACACCGGCATGTAGTTGTGCAGGATCCTCGAGGCGCAGGTCGTCGTGACGCCCTCGGTCACCATGTTGTCCTTGACGGCGATCGGCAGGCCGGCGAGCGGGCCGCGCATCGCCTGCATCTCGCGATCGACCTTGGTCGAGTACTTGGCCGCGTTGTCGGCGGTGACGAGGATGTAGGCGTGCACCCTGTCCTCGACGGCGGCGATCTGGTCCAGATAGGCCTTCGTGAGCTCCGCCGCCGAGACCTCGCCGTCGACAAGCAGCTTCTTGGCCTCGCGCGCCGTGAGGCGCAGCGTGTCCAGCGATCCCACGTCAGCCCATCCTGGGGACGCGGAACGAATCGTCGGTCACGGCCGGCGCATTGCGGAGCGCCTCCGCGCGGGGCAGCCCCTCCTCGACGCGGTCGGGGCGAGTGACGTCCACGACGTCGAGCACGTGCGCCGTCGGCGGGACCGCGTCGGTGTCCAGCTCGGACATCTTGTCGATGTGGGCGAGGATCTTGCCAAGCTCGCCCGTCATGCGCTGCATCTCGTCCTGCTCGAGGTGGAGCCGGGCGAGCCTGGCGACGTAGCGGACGTCGTCTTCACCGATCATGGTGTGCTCCTCCCTCGCGCGACGGCCGCCGGGACAGGGCCGTCGCGACCGGGGTCGCGGGGACGGCAATCTTACCCCGAGGAACCTGTGAGGAACAAGAAAAGGGGCCCTCCGGCGGACGCCGGGGGCCCCTCGTGGTCAGACGAAGGTAGACTCAGCCGACGGGCATCACGTGCGAAGCCTGCAGGCCTTTGTCGCCCTGCGTGACCTCGAACTCAACGCGCTGTCCCTGGACCAGGGTCTTGTATCCGTCCATCGTGATCTCGGAGAAGTGGACGAACAGATCGTCGCCGTCCTCCCGCTCGATGAACCCGTAGCCCTTCTCGTTGCTGAACCACTTAACGGTCCCCTGCGCCAAAACCTCTCCTCCTGATGAAACAACTCGTGCCGGCCAGATGTGGCCAACGGAGCCCCCCATGGCGCACCGTACACACGCAGCGCAATGTACATCACGCGGGGAGGCTGCGGCAAGGGCGACGTGCGCGCAAGCGGCAAGGGCCGTAGACCGGGCGGGCGACGCGAGGTCCCGCAGGGCCTCTCTTCTCCCGCCTCGGCGGGCCTTCAGGACGTCTCGCCGACCTGCGCCCCAGCCTCGCCCAGCGAGCGCTCGAGCATGCCCGCCCAGAGCCGGTACAGCGCCTCAAGATCGACGCCGTCTGGATCGAGGAGCTTCTGCACGGCGAGGCCGTCGGTCATGGCGGCCATGAGGTGGGCGTGCGCCTGCAACATCGCCGCACGCCCCGCGTCCTCGCCGTCGAGCGCGCGCACGTAGAGGGCGCGGTACCAGTCGTACAACCGGGCGACGCGCTCGCGCAGCTCCTCGTCGCGCAAGGCGTGGGGCAGGATGGTGAAGAAGTCGCGGAACGAACCGAGGTCCTCGGCGAGACGCCGGTCGGCGTCGACGAGGGCGCGCACGCGCTCGGCTCCGGCGGGAAGATCGCGCGTCTTGAGCGCTCCCTCAAGGCTCTGCTCGTGCGCCAGGGCGTCGACCACCGTGGCGACGAAGGCCGCCTTGCTGCCGAAGTAGTAGCGCACCGCGTCGCGATACGCGCCCGCCTCGGCGGCCACCGCCTCGACGGTGAGCGCCTCGAAGCCGCCGCGCGCCAGAAGGCGGCGCGCGGCGGCCACGAGGCGCCGCGCCGTCGGCGAGAGCTCCGCCATGGGGTCGCCGGCCTGCAGCAGTGTCTTCTCGGCCCCTTGTCTGGTCATACCTGCGCGTCCCTTTCGGCCCCACGCGCGGGTTCCCCTGCACCCTTGCGCGTCGCGGTCAGCTGCGCTATCCTGCCCCCACGGTTTTCGGTCGGGTGTACGAACTATACCGCAAAACCGAGAGAAACGGGCTGCCGGGCCCATCCAGGACCAGGGGGATCAAGTGGACGGACAGCTTCGCCAGCGAGTCCTTGCCGAGACGGGCAAGGCGATCGACCTCATGCAGACGCGCGACGTGACGCCCGAGAAGCAGGAGGCCGTGATCCGCGACTGCATCGAGAACTTCGACAAGTACGTGAACCCGGGCATCCTCGAGTACCGCAAGTCGGTCTCGACCGACTACGCGGCAGTCGAGTGGCGCGACGAGGGCAACTGCTTCTACGACATCCACGGCAACGAGTTCATCGACTGCCTCGGCGGTTTCGGCATCTACATGCTCGGCCACCGTCACCCCACCGTGAAGGATGCGGTGCAGGCCCAGTTGCAGCACCAGGCCCTGCACTCCCAGGAGCTGCTCGACCCCATGCGCGGCTACGCCAGCAAGCTCCTCGCCATGACCACCCCGGGCAAGCTCCAGTACTCGTTCTTCTGCAACTCGGGGACCGAGGCGAACGAAGGCGCCATGAAGCTGGCGAAGCTCTACTGGAACCACAAGAAGCCGGACCACAAGAACGGCATGATCGCCTGCACGCGCGGCTTCCACGGCAAGTCGATGGGCTCCCTGAGCGTCAGCGGGAAGGGCGAGTTCCGCGACGCCTTCTACCCGCTCCTGCCCGGCGTGCGCTTCGTCCCCTACGGCGACGCCGACGCGCTCGACAAGGAGCTCGGCATCTGCGACATGATCGGCCTCGACATCGCCGCCTTCATCGTCGAGCCCGTGCAGGGCGAGGCCGGCGCCATCGTCCCGCCGGACGACTACTTCCCCAAGGTGCGTGAGATCTGCGACAAGTGGGGCGTGCTGCTCATCGTCGACGAGGTGCAGACGGGCATGGGCCGCACCGGCACGCTGTGGGGCATCGAGCACTGGGACTGCCTGCCGGACATCATGACCATGGGCAAGGCGCTCGGCGGCGCCGTCATCCCGGTGGGCAACTTCATGGCCACCCCAGAGGTCTTCGAGGCGATGTTCGACAACCCGTACATCCACACGACGACCTTCGGCGGCAACCCGATGGCGACCGCGGCGATCATCGGCGCCCTGCACGCCACGATCGAGGAGGACATCCCCGGGCAGGCGGCGAGCAAGGGCGCGTGGCTCAAGGGGCAGTTCGAGGACCTGCGGAAGCGCTACGGCGACGTCCTCGTCGACGTCCGCGGGCTCGGTCTCCTCATCGGCCTCGAGTTCGTCACCCCCGAGTTCGGCTACGCGATGAGCACCGGGCTGTTCGGCGAGGGCGTGCTCGTCGGCGGCACGCTGTTCAACGCCAAGACCTTCCGCATCGAGCCGCCGGCGACGCTCACCCAGGAGCAGATGGACCAGATCGTCGAACGCATCGAGCGCGTGCTCGTGGCGACGCGCGAGAAGCACCTCAAGGGCGAGCTCGAAGCGCTCCACTGACGGGCCCGCCAGACCCACGAACGACGACGGGGGCGGCGCCGTCGCGGCGCCGCCCCCGTCGTCTTGTGCCGCTCGGACCCGCGAGGCGGGCCCGCTGAGACTCACCAGTCGGAGAAGCCCTCGTTGTACCAGATCTTCTTGGTGCCCTTCTTGGCGCGCTTCTCCCAGCCCTTGGTCTTGGGCTCGGCATCGATGCGCGCGCGAAGCTGGTCGGCCATCGACTTGACCTTGGCCTTCTCGTCGTCGGTCAGCGCGTCGACGGTGTCGACGTGCTGCTTGACGCGGTCGAGGTTGGTCGTCGCCGTGTACCAGAAGCCCCAGTCGTCGGCGAAGCGCTTGGCGATGTACGACTGGTTGATCTTGCGCTCGTCGTCGTCGCCGAACTCGGACACGATGAAGAGGAACTCGATGTCCTTGTAGTCCTTGTCGTTGATCTCCCAGATCTGCAGCTTCTGCAGCAGGATATCGGCGAGCGGGATGCTGTACGGGTCCTTGTCGAGACGACCCTCGAAGGTGACCTTGTGGCAGTAGTTGAGCTCGTCGATGAACACGTCGATCATCGGCACCTTGCCGCCGAAGTAGATGTGGCGGGTCTTGCCGGTCATCGCCATCGTCGCCAGGTCGCAGTCGTACCCCTGGGTCTTGAAGAAGTCCATGAGGTGCTTGCGCGTCTTGCCGTACGCGGCGTAGTCGATGTCGGTGAAGTAGCGGTCACCGAGCCGCTCCAGCCGCGCGTACAGGTCGATGTGGTCCATGAAGTAGTAGTGCAGGGCCAGGGGACCCATGACGCGCAGGTAGATGCCCTTCTGCTGCGCCGCCTCGGTGATCCGCTTGCCTTCCTCGAGGAAGACCTCTTTGGCCGGATACTGGTCGAGCGGGATGTCCTTGGGCAGAATGAACTGAGCCATCGGTGGTTACCGCCCCCTTTCGGGAACTCGTTTCGTGGTCGACTGGGTCATTCCCGTTCCGGCGACTGTATCACCCGGACGTGAAGACGTAGTCCTTGATCTTCTTCTTGTCGAGCATGATGAGGGCGCCCTTGAGGATGCCCTCGGAGTACTCGCTGCCGGGGTTGATGAGCAGCGTGCGGCCGGCCTTCTGGGCGCCGCGCGACTCGTGGATGTGGCCGTGCAGGCCCAGAAGCGGCTGATACTGCTCGATGACCTTCTTGGCGCCGATGCTGCCGGCGTGGATCTTCTCGTCGGCGGCCATCGTCAGGTTCTCGTCCAGCTTCGGACAGAGGTCGAGCGAGTACCCGTGCGGCGGGACGTGGAAGTTGAAGATCGCGGTCTCGTAGTTCTTGACCAGGCCGCAGAGGTCGTAGAGGTGCTTCTCGAGGTCCTCCTCGCTCATCTCGCGCGGCGTGTCCCACGGCGTCGGGTTCGAGGCCGAGCTCGTGATCATCTCGTGGCCCTCGAGGTCGACCATGCGCCGGTCGCACGGGTGGACGAGCTTGGCGGCGTCGATCATGTCGTCGACCACGAACCAGTCGTCGTTGCCGGGCGCCATGAACATCGGGAAGGACTTGCCCTCGAGACGCTCGTCGGCCAGGTCGAGCCACTCCTGGACGCGGTCCAGCACGAGCTGCTTGAACAGGGCGTCGATCTTGGCCGGGTCGGCGCGCGTGGCGTCGAACTCCTCGCGCGTCTGGTGGACCCAGTAGTAGCCCGCGTTCTCGGTGATCTTCTTGATCTCGGCGAGCTGGTCTTTGGTCTCGATAAGGCGGTACTGCCCCATGAGGGTGCATTCCCACGTGTCGTTGCCCTTTTCGACGAGCGGCACGAGGACCTTGCCTGTGAGGTCGCCGAGCAGCACGGCCACGTCCACGCCGTAGATCGGGAGGGCGTTGAGGAACTTGCGATAGCACACGTTCGAGCCGTGGATGTCGGTGACGAAGAACAGCTTGATCATTGACACTCTCCCATGCTGGTGAGGATGGCGGGAGCCGCGGCTCCCGCCCCCGTTAGGCCCAGTTTAGATCATTCAGGCGGCAGCTCGCCGTAGGTCATGGACCGGTCCACTGCATGCGCGTCATGGCGCCAGAAGAAGTGTTCGCCGCCCGACCGGGGCATGGACCCGCCGAGAGCGCCCCACGCGAGCGGGAAGCCGATGCCGGCGAGGCCCACCGAGACGATCGTCGCCCAGGTCAGGTTGGCGCCGACTGGACACTGACGCCCAGGCCGGTCATGACCCAGATGCCCGGCGTGAGCCCCGGTCCATGAGGCCTGCGCCGAACGCGTCCCACATCGAGAGGCCGCGGACGAGACCACTCGCCTTGCGGGCAAAGGCCAGCTCTTCAGCCACGTATCTCCCTTGTACTCCGACGTCCCGCTGACGAGACTCCCCCTGGCCAGCGACGCGCCACTGCCAGTGAAAACGACGACGGTGGATGCGGTTCAGCCTGACAACCCCCCTTCCTCCGAGGCCGCCTGCTGGCACGTGCCATTGGTAGACGTCCTTGAGCTTCCACGGCACCATCGCTGTCTTGGTGCGCGTGACGCCCGGGACCTTGCCGACGACCTCGTTGACGAATCGGAGCAGCTCCTCGGTGTCGCGGGCGTAGACCTGGATCGAAAGGTCGCCCTCGCCGACGGAGCCGGCGACGTAGCTCACGTTGTCGAACTGCACGATCTGCGCGGCGACGTCCTGCAACTTGCCGGGGGCCACGTCGATGAGCACGTCGCCGGTGACGCTGAAGCCGACCGCGTGGGGGTCGACGACCGCGCTGATGCGGATCACGCCCGAGCGGAGGAGCCGTTCGATGCGGTAGCGGACCGCGCGTTCCGACACGTGGCCGATGCGGCGAGTGATCTCGGCCGACGAGATGCGCCCGTCTTCGAGCAGGAGCGACACGATCTTGCGGTCGATCGCGTCGAGACTGAATGGCACTCCGTTCCCCTTGGTCCGAAGCCTTCCGTGCGTCGGGCGATTTGACATCTGGCGGACCGATTCTGTCAAGACAACCGGCATTCCACGTCGTTTCCGGCAATCCTGTCGATCAGCGCATGGCCGGAACCGACGGTCTTCGCGTCACGCCCTTCCGAACGCGTTCGGTCTGCGACGCCGTGTCGCGGCGTCTGCGACGGACGCCTTCCGTGCCCCGCGCGACCTACCGCGACCCCGCCGCGTCGGGCGGGATGTCCCACTGGTAGACGTCCTTGAGCTTCCACGGCACCATGACGGTGCGCGTCCGTGTGACGCCCGGGACCTTGCCGATCACCTCGTTGACGAAGCGAAGCAGCTCCTCGGTGTCCCGGGCGCAGACCTGGACGCTGAGGTCGCCATCCCCGACGGAGCCGGCGACGTAGCTCACGTTGTCGAAGTCGACGATCTGGGCGGCGACGTCCTGCAACCCGCCCGGGGCGACGTCGATGAGCACGTCGCCGATGACGGGGTAGCCCACGGCGTGGGGGTCGACGACGGCGCCGATCCTGACCACTCCGTTGCGGATCAGACGCTCGATACGGTAGCGGACGGCGCGTTCGGACACGTGGCCGACGCGCCGCGTGATCTCGGCCGAGGACATGCGACCGTCCTCGACGAGCAGCGACACGATGGCGCGGTCGATCTGGTCGAGCTTCACGGGCACGCGCACCCCCAGGCGAATCCGGCGAGGACGCTCCTAGTTGACCGCATCGTGTCGGAAACTGTCAAGATGCCCGCTGCGCATTGGCTGATTCGGCAGCGCGGCCAATGCGCGCGTGCCGGACAGGGTCTGTCTCGTGCGCGCTCAGGACCCCCCACGAGAAGACGGCCGGGCGACGGACTCATGCCCGCCAGGTGGAGAGGCTCGTCGATCACTCCGGCGGCAGCTCGCCGCAGGTCGTGGTCACGCCCACGCCCACAGCCTTGCCGCGCGGCTTCAAGATGAAGTGCCAGACGATGCCCAGGCATCCAGACGATCGCGTAAAGGATCCACGAGTCGCGGTTCCAGCCGCGCGTCTCCCCGGTGAAGAAGAGGACGTGGGTCACGACCCCGAGGCAGGCGAGCGAGACCGCGGCGCCTCAGCGGGTCACTTGCCGGCGGAGCGCTTGATCGCCGCCGCGATCTGGTCCGGTCCGCTGAGCACCTCGACGGCCGCGAACCGGCAGGCGGCGCGGCAGGCGTCGCACTTGATGCAGATCTCCTGGTCGATCGTGTGCGCCATCTTGCGGTCGCCGCGGGCGGCGTTGACCGGGCACTGCTTGGCGCAGATCGCGCAGCCGCGGCACTCCTCGGGCACGATCATGTAGACGATCAGCGCCTTGCACGAGAGCGCCGGACAGCGCTTCTCGTGGATGTGCGCCTCGTACTCGTCGCGGAAGTACTTGATCGTCGTCAGCACGGGGTTGGGGGCGGTCTGCCCCAGCCCGCACAGGCTCGTCCGCTTGATCGTCCGCGCCAGCGTCTCGAGGCGCTCGATGTCACCGTCCTCGCCCTCGCCGCCGGTGATGCGCTCGAGGATCTCGAGCATGCGCTTGGTGCCGAGGCGGCAGGGGACGCACTTGCCGCAGCTCTCGTTCTGCGTGAACTGGAGGAAGTACTTGGCGAGGTCGACCATGCACGTGCTGTCGTCGGCCACCACCATGCCGCCGGAGCCGATGATGGCGCCGGTCGCGGCGAGACTCTCGTAGTCGACCGGCGTGTCCAGCAGGCTGGCGGGGACGCAGCCGCCGGAGGGGCCGCCGAGCTGGACGGCCTTGAACGCGCGGCCGTCCTTGATGCCCCCGCCGACGTCGAAGATCACGTGGCGGAGCGTCGAGCCCATCGGCACCTCGGCGAGGCCGCCGTTGACGATCTTGCCGGCGAGCGAGAAGGCCTTGGTGCCCCTGCAGGTCTCGTTGCCGTAGGCGGCGTAGGCGGCCGCCCCGTGCGCCACGATCCAGGGCACGTTGGCGAAGGTCTCGACGTTGTTGATGTTGGTCGGCTTGCCCCAGAGGCCGCGGACCGCCGGGTACGGCGGCCGCGTGCGCGGCATGCCGCGCTTGCCCTCGATCGAGGCGATCAGCGCCGTCTCCTCGCCGCAGACGAAGGCGCCGGCGCCCTCCTTGATCTTGAGGTGGAAGCCCCAGCCGCTGCCGACGACGTCCTCGCCGAGGAAGCCGCGCTCCTCGGCGGCGGCGAGGGCGAGACGCAGGCGCTTGACGGCGAGCGGGTATTCGGCGCGCACGTAGATGTAGCCCTCGTGCGCGCCGATCGCGTACGAGGCGATGACCATGCCCTCGATCACGGCGTGCGGGTCGCCGTCCATGATCGAGGCGTCCATGAACGCCCCGGGGTCGCCCTCGTCGCCGTTGCAGATCACGTACTTGACGTCGCCCGGCGACTGGCGAGCGAACTTCCACTTCATGCCCGTGGGGAAGCCGGCACCACCGCGGCCGCGAAGACCTGAGGCGAGGACTTCGTCGATGATCGCCTCGGGCGTCATCGTGCGGAGCGCCTTGCGCGCCGCCTCGTAGCCGCCGCGGTCGAGGTACTCGTCGATGCTCTCCGGGTCGATCACGCCGACGTCGCGCAGCGCGATGCGCGTCTGCTGCTTGTAGAACGGGATGTCGTGGGCGCAGGCGATGCGCTCCTCGGTCGCCGGGTCGACGTAGAGGAGGTCCTCGACGACCTTGCCCCCGGCGAGATGCTCGCCGACGATGCGCGCGACGTCGTCCTCGCGCAGGCGCGGGTAGTAGACGTCGCCCTCCGACACGACCGCGAGCGGGCCCTGCGAGCAGAGCCCGTGGCAGCCGATGATGCCGACGTCGACCCTGTCGGCGAGACCCGCTTCGCGCACCTGGGCGACGAAGGCGTCGTGGATCTTCATGGAGCCGGCGAAGACGCACGCCGTCCCGGCGCAGACCGACACCCGCAGGCGGCCGTCGGGCGACTGCCGCACGCCGACGCGCGCGCCGGCCTTGGGCGCCGCCCGCCGGGCGGGCCGCTTGGTCCGCGCCCTTCGCGCGTGCTGGCCGGCCGGCGCTCAGCCATCGCCCTCGACCTCCATCGCCTTCTCCATGAGACGCGGCGCGCCCAGGTCGCGCGGCTCCAGGCCCAGCGCGCGCAAGCACGCCGCGGATGACCTTGCGCGTCTGGTCCGGGGTGAGGTTGCCGTAGGTCTCGTCGCCGACGCGCATCACCGGCGCCTGCGAGCAGGCGCCCATGCAGGCGACGGAGTCGAGCGTGAACTCCATGTCGGGCGTGGTGCCGCCGTCCTCGACGCCGAGCTCCTGCTCGAGCGCCTCGGTGATGCGCTCGGCGCCGGCCACGTGACAGGCGGTGCCGTGACAGACGAACACCTTGCGCCGCCCGCTCGGCACGGTCGAGAACTGCGCGTAGAAGGTGACCACACCGTAGATGCGCGACGCCGGCACCCCGCTGAGCCGCGAGAGCTCGTCGATGACCACCTCGGGCAGGTAGCCGAACTCCTGCTGCAGGCGCTGCAGGACGAGGATGAGGTTGCCGTTCGTGTCGAGGTCGCCGATGACGTCGTCGACACGGCCGACGTCGGGCGCCGGGACGGCGGGCGGCCGCCGGCCGCGGCCGGCGGACGGCTCGGCTGGCGGCCGTCCCTGCGGATCACTCGCCTCGGCATGGCATCAACTCCACCCCGCCGTCGGCCTCGCGGCCTCGCGCGCGCCGTCCTCCGCGGTATTGAACCACGGCGCGCGGCCGGCGCGCATGCCGCGCCGCGAGCCGGACGCGTCGTGTCAGCCGCTCGCGTCTGCGCCTTGCAGGCGGCGAGGGCGTTCTTCAGCAGGATCACGTTCGTCACCGGACCGACGCCGCCGGGCACGGGGGTCGCCTTTGACGCCACGGCACAGACCGCCTCCCAGTCGAGGCTGCCGACCTGCTTGCCATCCTCGCCGCGGATCGTGGTCACGTCGACGACGACCGCGCCCGGCTTCACCATGTCGCCCTTGATGAGGCCCTTGACCGGGGCGGCCGAGATGAGCACGTCGGCCTCGCGGCACGCCGCCGGCACGTCCTTGCTGAAGATGTGGACGACGTGCACCGAGGCGTTGCGGTTGAGGCAGAGCAGCGCGACGGGCTTCCCGACGATGTTCGAGTGGTTGACGATCGTCACGTCAAGGCCTTGGAGCTCGACACCCTCGCGGTCGAGGATCTCGATACAGGCCGAGGGCGTCGCCGGCGCGAAGAGCTGGTCGCCGAGCAGGACGTGGCCGACGTTCGCCGGGTTCACGCAGTCGAGGTCCTTGACCGCGGCGATCGCGTTGAAGACCCTCGTCTGGTCGATGTGCGCGGGCATCGGCATGAGGGCGAGGATGCCGTGGACCGCGGCGTCCGCATTGAGGGTCGCGATGAGGTCGAGCACGTCGGCCTCGGGGGCGTCCGCGGGCAGCGTGTGGTTGAAGTAGGCGAAACCGACGGTGCCGGTGTTCTTCTCGATCTGGCCGCGGTAGAACTGCGCCCCGCCGTCGTCGCCCACGAGGATGGTGGCGACGCCCGGCGTCACGCCCTTCGCCGCCAGCCTTTCGACCTCGGCGCGGATCTCGGCGCGGATCGTCTCGGCGATCGCCTTGCCGTCGATGGTCTGTGCTGCCATGGGGTCCCTTTCGTGTCAGATCTTGGCGAGCGTGGTCGCGAGGACGTCGGCGCGCAGCGCCGCCGCCTCGGTGAGGATCTCGTCGATCTCCGCCGAGGTCCGGGTCACGTACTCCTGGTCCTCGATGGAGCCCAGGTTGATGCGCACGTTCAGGGCGGCGCCGACGGCGCCCGCCTCGCCGAGCAGCGCGCCGATGCCGGCGTCGGTCACGGCGTTGGCGTTGCCGAGCTCGGCCGCCACCTTGGCAAGACGGCAGACCTCGAGCGCGACGCGGCAGATCGCCAGCGGGACGTCGGCGGCCACGATGAGGCCGTCCTGCACGGCCTTGTGGCGCGCCTCCTTCTCGCTCCGGCGTGTCCTTGGGCAGCCGGTAGGCGACGAGGACGCCGCTGTAGGCCGTCGTGTCCTCCTGCAGCAGCTGCTGCAGGCGGGCGCGCGCGGCTTCCGAGGCGGCGAGCACCTCCTTCATGCGCGGCTCGACGGCGGCGAACTGCTCCTTGCCGATGGTCAGGTTGCAGACCATCGAGGTCAGCGCCGCGCCGAGAGCTCCGACGCACGCCGAGACGCTGCCGCCGCCGGGCGCGGGCTTGCCCGACGCGGCGTCGTCGAGATAGACCGGCAGCCGCTCGTCGGCGTAGATGATGGCTCCGTCCTCGCTCACCAGGCACCTCCGGCGCGGCGCTGGGCGCCGCGCGACGGCGGCCCGGCGGCGGCGGACGCCGCCGCTGCGGGCGGGCCGGCGCAGCCGGGCCCGCCCCGGGCCACCTCTCGTCGTATCAGAACAGGCCGATGATGCGGCCGGTCTCGACGTCGATGTCGACGTCGACGGCCGCCGGCCGCTTGGCCAGGCCGGGCATCGTGCGCATCTCGCCGAGCAACGGGTAGAGGTACCCGGCGCCGGTCGCCGGCCGGATGTCGCGGATCGGCACGCGGAAGCCGCGCGGCCGGCCCTTGAGGGCCGGGTCGTGGCTCAGCGACAGGTGCGTCTTGGCCATGCACAGCGGCAGCTTGTCGAGGCCCTGCTCGGTGAAGAGCTTGATCTTGGCCTCGGCCTCGGGCAGGTAGTCGACCCCGTCGGCGCCGTAGATCTTCGTCGCGATGGTCTCGATCTTCTCCTTGATCGAGGCCTCGAGCGGGTACAGGAACTTGAACTCGCCGCCCTTGTCGGCCGCCGCCTTGACGACCTCGGCCGCCTCCTGGCCGCCGTCGCCGCCGAGAGCGTGCACGTTGATCGGCACGGCGTCCTCGGCCCCGGCGGCCTGCGCCTCGCGGCGCACGATCTCGACCTCGGCGTCGCGGTCGAAGGCGAAGCGGTTGATCGTCACGACGACCGGGACGCCGAAGTACTTCATGTTCTCGATCTGCTTGGCGAGGTTCTCGCAGCCCTTCGTCGAGCGCCGCGTTGTTCTCGGCCTTGAGCAGTTCCGGGTCGGCCGGCAGACCGCCGTGCATCTTGAGGGCGCGCATGGTGGACGTGATGACCACCGTGCTGGGAGCGAACTCCGCCGTAGCGGCAGATGAGGTCCATGAACTTCTCGGCGCCCATGTCGGCGGCGAAGCCGGACTCGGTCACGACGTAGCTCGGCGAGCTTCATCGCGACCCTGTCGGCGATGATCGAGTTGTTGCCCTGGGCGATGTTGGCGAAGGGGCCGGCATGGACCAGCGCCGGGTTGCCCTCGAGGGTCTGGATGAGGTTGGGCTTGAGGGCGTCCTTGAGGAGCACCGTCATGGCGCCGGCGGCGCCGATGTCCTCGGCGGTGAGCGGCTTGCCCTCGGTGCTGTAGCCGAAGGTGATGCGGCCGAGCCGCTCGCGCAGGTCCTTGAGCGAGGTGGCGAGGCCGAGGATGGCCATGACCTCGCTCGCGACGGTGATGTCGTAGCCGGTCTGGCGCGGGATTCCGTTGAGCTTGCCGCCGAGGCCGTTGACGATCTCGCGCATGGCCCTGTCGTTGAGGTCGACGCAGCGCCGCCACGAGATCGTCAGCGGGTCGATCTTGAGGTCGTTGCCGTGCATGAGGTGCGATGTCGACCATGGCGGCGAGCAGGTTGTTGGCGACGCCCACGGCATGGATGTCGCCGGTGAAGTGGAGGTTCAGGTCCTCCATCGGGATGAGCTGTGAGTAGCCGCCGCCGGCCGCCCCGCCCTTGATGCCGAAGACCGGGCCGAGCGACGGCTCGCGCAGGGCGAGCATCGTGTCGATGCCGAGCGCGTTCATCGACTCGGCGAGCCCGATCGAGGTCACCGTCTTGCCCTCGCCCAGGGGCGTGGGCGTGATCGCCGTCACGTCGATGATCTTGCCGTCCGGCCTGTCCTTGAGACGCTCGAGCACGGCCATGTAGTCGATCTTGGCCTTGTACTTGCCGTAGAGCTCGAGCTCGTCGTCGAGGATGCCGGCCTTCTCGGCGATCGCCTGGATGGGCTGCATGGTCGCGGCCTGGGCGATCTCGATGTCCGACGGGACGGGGGACTTCACGCACGATCTTGCCGCTCGGGGTCAACGCGTCCTCCTTCAGTCAACTGCGCGCGCGTTCGGGTGCCGGGATTCTATCGACGCGACTTGCGAGGGGTCAATGGACCCGGAGACCGGCGGGACGCGAACTCCCTGCTGACGCCAGGGTTTTCTTCTATCCGGATGGATGAATCGCCGCCCGGCGGGGCGGGGCGGTACGGGGTGGCGCGGGACTCTGGCGCGTCAGGAGCCGCTGAAACGGTTGCGGGCGGCCGCCTGGGCCGCCTCGTACACGACCTTGACGGGGCGGCCCACGGCGGCCGCCACGGCGCGCACGTCCTCGAACTCGGGTGACACGGTGACGAGGCGGCCGTCGACGAAGACCGAGACGGACGCCGATCGTCTTGCCGGCGAGCGTGACGCTCTCGTGACGCTCGTCCGCGTAGAGCCGCCCGACTGGAAGGACACGGAGTCCGAACGACGAGGTCTCGGCGAAGATCGAACGCGCGAGGCGGTCGCGGTCGGCGATGGCGGCAAGGACGTGCAGGACGACCCCCGGCCGGCCCTTCTTCATGACGGCCGGCGTCATCCACACGTCGACCGCCCCGGCCTCGCGCAGCGCGTCGGCTGCGTGGGCGAGGAGCTCCGGGCTCATGTCGTCGATGTTGGTCTCGAGCAGCACGTGCTCCTCGGAGCCGTGTCCGCCGGCGCCCTCTGCGGGCAGGCCTTGCACCATCTCCGTCTCCCTTTCCGGCCTGTCGGCCGGGTCGCTGTCGCCTGCCGGTTCGGCCCTGCGAACAGGCGCGTCGGCCGGGTCGTGTCGCCTGCGGTTCGGCCCTGCGGCACGCGTCGCCGGGTCGCTGTCGCCTGCCGGTTCGGCCCTGCGAGCAGGCGCGTCGGCCGGGTCGCTGTCGCCTGCCGGTTCGGCCCTGCGAACACGCGCGCCGGCCGTGATGAGGTCGCCCACATGCTCGTCTGCCGTGTCGACGAGCATGGCCCGCAGGACGTTGGGGCGACCGAGCAGCACGCGCCTGCCGGCGCCGCAGCCGGTCGCCACGACCGTGCCCGCCGGCCGTTCGCCGAAGCCGGCGGCGAAGTGGGCCAGCAGGGCGGCGCCCGTAGGCGTCGTGAGCTCGCCGGCCGGACGCTCGCCGCCTCCCGCGGCGGGCGCGACGGGCAGACCCCGAAGAAGCTCGACCACTGCCGGCGCGGGCACCGGGAGTTCGCCGTGCGCGGTGTGCACGACGCCGTCGCCGAGAGCGGGCGGGGACGACACGATGCTGGTCGGGCCGAGTTGGTGCATGAGCGCCGCCGCGCTGATCAGGTCGGCGGCAGTGTCGATACCGCTGAGCTCGTGAAGGTGATCCTCTCCCTCGCCGTGGACCTCGCGCTCGGCGGCCGCCATGCGCTGCGCGACACCGGCGACGTCGTCGGCCACGGCCTGATCGACCTTCGACGCGTACATCGCCAGGATGAGCTCGTCGAAGGTGGCGAAACCCGGGGCGTCCGCGACCCTGAACGAGAGCGCCTCCACGCCGCCGCTCGTCACCGGCTCGATCACCACAAGGCGCGGGTCGATGCCGGCCGCCTTGAGGGCGGGCCGAACGACCTGCTCGAGCGGCCCCTTCTTCCCGGGCCTGGCGCCTGCCAGGTCGAGCAGAGCCGCGACCAGCATGTCGCCGCTGACGCCGTTCGCGCAGTCGAGGTAGAGGAGCATGGCGCTCACTCTATCGGCAAAACGGCTGGCGTCCACAGCCCATCGGCGTCGCCGGGCCAGTGGACGGCCCGTCAGATACAATCGGATCATGAGGATCGCCCAGATCGCGCCGCCGTGGATCGCGGTGCCGCCCGCCGGCTACGGCGGCACCGAGTGGGTCGTCAAGCACCTGTGCGACGGCCTCGTCGCCCGCGGGCACGAGGTGCACCTCTACGCGACCGGCGACTCGGACACCGCAGCCGAGCTGCACGCGCTCTTCCCCGCGCAGATGCCGGGCGAGATAGGGCGCACGCCCTACGACGCCCGGCACGCCTCGTGGGCCCTCGACGAGATCGCTCGCGACGGCGCGTTCGACGTCGTGCACGACCACTCGGGGTTCCTCGGCATCGCCTTCGGCGGCGATCTTCGGCGCCGCATGGTGCACACCGTGCACTGCGCCTTCGACCCCGCCGCCTACGGCTTCTACGAGCAGTTCCGCGACGCCGTCGGCTACGTCAGCATCAGCGACTTCCAGCGCACGCTCGGCCCCGCCCGGCATGCGCTGGGCGGCGACCGTGTACAACGCCCTGCCCGTCGACGGCTGGCCCTACCGCGAGCGCAAGGACGACTACCTGCTCGCCTTCGGCCGCGTCTGCGAGGACAAGGGCTTCCACCTCGCCATCGAGGTCGCGCGGCGCACGGGCAGCCGGCTCGCTCATGGCGGGCGTCGTGCAGGAGTGGTACCGCGACTACTTCGAGCGCCGCGTCGCGCCTGAGGTCGACGACGAGCAGATCGTCTACCTCGGCGAGGTGAGCGACGCCGAGAAGCGCGACCTGTTCGCCGGGCTCGGCGCCTTCCTCTTCCCGATCCTCTGGCCGGAGCCGTTCGGCATCGTGATGATCGAGGCCATGGCCGCCGGCACCCCGGTCATCGCGCTGCGCGACGGCTCGGTGCCCGAGGTCGTCGAGCGACGGCGTCGCGTGGCTTCGTCTGCGACGACGTCGACGCGATGGTCGCGGCCGTCGGGCGGCTCGGCCGAGATCGACCCCGGCGCCTGCAGGGCCGAGCGTCGCCGAACGCTTCAGCGTCGACAAGATGGCGGCCGGTTACGAGAGCCTCTACGCCCGGCTGGGCGAGGCCTGACCGAGCAAGGGGGACGATCGGATGACAGCAACCCGCCACGCCGTCGTCGACAAGGCGGCACACGACGCCGTCGTCTTCGACATGGACGGCGTCGTGACGAAGACCGCGGTCGTCCACGCGGCGGCCTGGAAGCGCCTCTTCGACGACTACATGGCCGAGCGGTCACGTGCGACCGGAGCCGACTGGCGACCCTTCGACGAAGAGGCCGACTACCGGCCCTACGTCGACGGCAAGCCGCGCTACGACGGCGTGCGCAGCTTCCTGGCGTCACGCGACATCGTCCTGCCGGAGGGTTCGCCGGACGATCCCTCCGACAGGGAGACGGTGTGCGGTCTGGGCAACCGCAAGAACGGCTACTTCCTCAAGGAGCTCGAACAGCACGGCGTCCACGCCTACGAGACCACCGTGAGGCTGGTGCGCGTCCTGCAGGGCCTGGGCATCGGCACGGCGATCATCTCGGCGAGCAAGAACCTCAGGACGGTGCTCGCAGCGGGAGGCATCGGCGACCTCTTCCCCGTCGAGGTCGACGGGCTCCTGGCGGCGGAGATCGGGCTCGCCGGCAAGCCCGACCCGGCGGTCTTCCTCGAGGCGGCGCGCCGCCTCGGCGCCGAGCCGTCGCGGACGGTCGTCGTCGAAGACGCGCTCTCGGGCGTCGAGGCCGGTCGCCGAGGCGCCTTCGGACTGGTGATCGGCGTCGACCGCACCGGCGACGCCGAGGGCCTCCTGCGCGCGGGCGCCGACGTCGTGGTCCCCGACCTCGCGGACGTCGCCGTCGAGCCGCCGTTCCTGCCCTCCGCCCTGGTCTGCGCCGGCGACATCGAGCGCCGCCTGCGCGCGCCCAAGCCGGCGCTGTTCTTCGACTACGACGGCACCCTGACGCCGATCGTGGCGCACCCGGATCTCGCGGTCCTCGGCGACGAGATGCGTACCGTCCTCGAGCAGCTGGCGCAGCGCCTTCCCGTCGCGGTCATCAGCGGCCGCGACCTCGCCGACCTGAAGAAGATGGTGACCATCGACGGCATCGTCTACTCCGGGTCGCACGGCTTCGACGTCGACGCCCCCGGCGCCTCGGGGGCCCGGTGCGCCGGGGGACGGAGTCCGCCGCCGACCTGGCCGAAGCGCGCGCAGCCATGCAGGCGGCGGTCGCGCCCATCGAAGGCGCCTGGGTGGAGGACAAGGCGTTCGCCGTCACCGTGCACTTCCGCCAGACGCCCGCCGCGGAGGTACCCCACGTCGAGGCCGCCTTCCGGGAGGTCGCCGCGCACTTCCCGGCGCTGCGCGTCACCACCGGCAAGATGATCCTGGAACTGCGCCCGGGCATCGACTGGGACAAGGGCCGTGCCCTCCTCTGGCTGCTGGAGCGCCTCGAAGCGGTCGGGGGGCCGCTCGTCCCCGTCTACGTGGGCGACGACGTGACCGACGAGGACGCGTTCACGGCGATCGCCGGACGGGGCGTGGGTATCCGCATCGGCGACGCCCACGACCGCAGCGGCGCGGACTACAGCCTGCGCGACGTCGACGAGACGCTCGCCTTCCTGCGCGGCCTCCTCGCCATGGAGGGGCGCGCGCAGTGACGTCCGCCTGGTCACTTGCGTACGACGCCTACGAGCCCGAAGAGGAGGGCCTGCGCGAGGCGCTCTGCGCGGTGGGCAACGGCTGCTTCGTCACCCGGGCGGCGGCCCCGGAGTCGTCCGCCGACGGGGTGCACTACCCGGGTACCTACGTCGCCGGCGGGTTCGACCGCCTCGTCAGCCGCGTCGCCGGCCGTGACATCGAGAACGAAGACCTCGCCAATCTGCCGAACTGGCTCCCGCTGACGTTCCGTGCCGGGGACGGGCCGTGGTTCGACCCGGCCGCCGTGGACGTCGCCACCTACCGCCAGGAGCTCGACCTGCGCCGCGGCATCCTCTCGCGGGCGATCGCCTTCCGCGACGCCGACGGGCGGGAGTGGAAGCTCGCCGAGCGGCGCTTCGTCAGTATGGCCGACAAGAACCTCGCCGGCCTCGAATGGACGCTCACGTCGAGGGACTGGGCCGGGCCCGTCAGCGTGCGATCTGCCCTCGACGGGACGGTGGTGAACGCCGGCGTGCCCCGCTATCGCGACCTCGCGAGCGACCACCTGGAGCCCGTCGCGACCTGGCGCGAGGGCGCCGAGGCGACGGGCCTCGTGGTCGAGACGAGGCAGTCCCGTCTGCGCGTCGCCGAGACGGCGCGCACGCGCCTGCGGCGCGGCGGCGAGGCGCTCGACGTCGGCGAAGCCAAGCTGGTCGAGCGCCCTGGCTATGTCGCGCTGGAGATCCCCGTCGACCTGCGTGCCGGTGCGCCGCTGACCGTCGAGAAGATGGTCGTCCTCGTCACATCGCGCGAGCGCGCCATCTCGGAGCCGGTCTATGCGGCGCGCACCCGGCTCCAGGACGTCGGCTCCTTCGACGACGCCCTCGCCGCCCACGTCGCCGCGTGGGAGCGCCTGTGGCAGCGCTGCGCCACCGACCTCGGCCGCGCCGACGATCTCGGGCGGCTCGTCAACCTGCACACGTTCCACATGCTGCAGACGACCTCTCCGCACACCGCCGACCTCGACGCCGGCATGCCCGCCCGCGGGCTGCACGGCGAGGGCTACCGCGGCCACATCTTCTGGGACGAGGTCTACGCCTTCCCGTTCCTGACCTCGGTGCTGCCCGACGTCACCCGCGCCCTGCTGCTCTACCGCTACCGTCGTCTCCCCGCCGCGCGCAGGCTGGCGCGCCGCGAGGGTTTCCGCGGCGCGATGTTCCCGTGGCAGAGCGGCAGCGACGGGCGCGAGGAGACGCAGGTCCTGCACCTCAACCCCAAGTCCGGGCGCTGGATGCCCGACAACAGCCGCATCCAGCGCCACGTCAATCTGGCCATCGCCTACAACGTCTGGCAGTACTACGTTCAGACCGGCGACGCTCAGTTCCTCTCGGCCCACGGCGCCGAGATGCTGCTCGAGGCAGCACGGTTCCTCGCCAGTATCACCAGCTTCGACGAGGCTGTCGGCCGCTATCACGTGCGCGGCGTCATGGGACCCGACGAGTACCACGACGGGTACCCCGGCGCCGAGGAGCCCGGCGTCGACGACAACGCGTACACCAACGTCATGACCGTGTGGGTGCTGCGCCGGGCCCTGGACGTGCTCGCGGTCCTGCCGCCGGGGCGGCGCGAGGAGCTCCCCGACGAGCTGGGGCTCGCCACCGACGAGCTGCATCTCTGGAAATCCATCACGCGCCGCATGTACGTGCCCTTCCTCGCCGACGGCGTCATGAGCCAGTTCGAGGGCTTCGGCGACCTCGAGGAGTTCGATTGGGAGGGACAGCGCGCCAGACACGGCGACATCGCCCGCCTGGATCGCATCCTCGAAGCCGAGGGGGACATACCCAACCGCTACCAGGTCGCCAAGCAGGCCGACCTGCTCATGCTCTTCTACCTCCTCCCGACGGACGACGTGCGCGACCTCCTGGCCGGCCTGGGCTACGAGCTGACCGACGAGGCGATCGAGCGGACTATCGACTACTACGCCGCGCGAACCTCTCACGGATCGACCCTCAGCCGCGTCGTGCACGCCTGGCTGCTGGCGCGCCGCGATCCCGAGGCGGCCTGGTCGCTGTTCGTCGAGGCGCTCGAGAGCGACGCGCACGACATCCAGGGCGGCACGACGCGCGAGGGTGTACACCTCGGAGTCATGGCCGGCACCGTCGACCTGGTGAGGCGCGGCTACCTCGGGCTCGAGGTGCGCGACGGGGCCCTCGCGTTCGACCCGCGGCTGCCGTCGCGGATCCGCGAGTTGCGCTACGGCATGTCGTTCCGCGGGCAGTGGGTGGACGTCGCCGTCGCAGGCGGCCGTCTGACGGTGCGGAACCGCGCGACCGGCGACGCGCCGCTGACCATCCGCCTGCGGGACCGCACGGCCGTCCTCGCCCCGGGGGACGAGGCCGGGCTCGAGCTCTGAGGCTCGCGCTCCGGGAGCAGGCCGTGGGCCGTCGCTCGTCAGCGTCACGTACACCGACAGGTCCTGCGCCGCGACGTCTGACCTTCGAGAGCGACGGCCTCCATCTCGCGGGACTGCTCTACCCGCCCGCTGGGAGGCCGCGCGGGGCCCTGCTCGTGTGTCACGGCGCCGGCAGCCGCAAGGAGAACCACGCGATCATGGGCGAGCAGGCGGCCGAGCGCCGGCCTGGCCGCGCTGGTCTTCGACTTCCGCGGCCACGGCGAGAGCGAGGGCCTCGATGGACGCCGGCGGCTGGCACGACGTGGTCGCCGCCGGCGAGACGCTCCGCCGCGCGTCCGGAGCGCCGTGGCTCGCCGGCCGGGGGTCGAGCATGGGCGGCTTCCTGCTGCTGCTCGCGGCCCGCGAGCGACCCGGCGCTCTTCCGCTCGCTCGTCCTCCTCTGCCCCGCCGACCCCGGCTCCCTGCTCGACGGCCTCGACCGCCTCGACCGGGGCCTCGAGCCGGCCGACCCCGACGTCCCCTCCGGGGGCCGCTTCGACTCGGCCTCGCTGCGCCCGTTCCTCGAGACCGTCGACCTCGTCGAGTCGCGCGCGCGGCCTGCCACGCGTCCTGCTCGCCCACGCGCGCGACGACGCCGCGGTGCCGTTCGCGCACAGCGAACGCCTGGCCGCGGTGCTTGCGCCTCCGACGCGCTTCATCGCCGTCGGTTCGGGCGGCCACCGCGCCCCGGCGCGCTCGCCGGAGGTCGCGGCAGCGACCATCGACTGGGCCCTGGCGAACGCCTGACGGGGGCGCCGCGGCGAGAGGGCGGCGCAACGCCTCTCACGCGACGGGCCGAGCCGGCTCAGGCGCCGAGCAGCGGCGCGAGCCGCGCGATCACGCCGCCGACGAGGATCGCGAGCACGATCGTGCCCGCCGACACGGCGGCCGTGCGCCGCCAGCCGATCTCGCGGCCCATCACGGCGATGGTCGCCACGCAGGGGATGTAGATCGAGTTGACCACCGCGTACGTCACGATCTGGCTCGTGGTCATGAACGTCGTGAGGTCGTCGGCCGTGGCGACGCTCACCGCCGCGAAGGCGATCAGCAGCTGCAGGGCGAGCTCCTTGCGCAGCACGGCGAAGAGCAGCGTCAGGCCCGCGACGGGCGGCAGAAGCAGCCAGTCCTCGACGATCGGCGAGAGCGGCTCGGTGAGTCGCCAGATCACCCCGGTCTCGTACAGCGCCCCGAGGATGATGCTGCCGGCGAGGATGATCGGCGCCGCGTCCCAGACGAACTCGCGGAAGCGGCGCCAGGTCTTGCCGGCGACCTGGCGAAGGACCGGGCGGCGGAAGGGGAACATCTCCATGACCAGCGGACCGCCCTGCCCGGGGAGGATCCGGTTGAGCGCCAGGCCGGCGCCGATCCCCACCACGATGAGCACCGCGTAGACGAACAAGCGCCCACTGCCAGCCGGCGAACAGGGCGACCGCGCCGAGGATCACGGCCGTCCGCGCGCTGCACGGGGTGAGCGCGATCAGCGTGGTCGCGATGGCGCGCTCGCGCATGCTCGAGAGCGAGCGCGTGGCGATCACCGCCGGGACGTTGCAGCCCCCGGCGGCGATGAGCGGGATCACGGCGCGGCCGTGGAGCCCGAAGCGGTGCATCACGCGGTCGGTGAGGAACGCGGCGGCGTTGAGGTAGCCGGAGTCCTCCAGCAGGGCGAGGATGAAGTAGAAGGTGAGGATGTAGGGGATGCCGACGGCGAGGATCGCGAGGATGCCGCCGTCCAGGCCCCAGAGGATCGAGGCGCCGAGGTCGCCCTCGCCGAAGAGCGCGCCGACCGCGCTCGTCCAGCATCGGCGATACCACGGCCTCCAGCGCGGTCGGTCAGGGCGCGGGCAAGCAGGTCGCCGACGAAGAAGAGGACGGCGAAGATCGCCGCCATGACGCCGATGAGGATCGGGATGCCGGTGAGCGGCGTGGTCGCGATCCGCCACCAGGTCTCGGAGCCGCGCCGCTGCCGGGCGTGGCTGCTCTCGGCGGCGATCTCGCGCGCCGCCTCGTGCCGCCGGCGGGCGATCTCGAGGGCGAAGGCCGTCGTCGGCCAGCGTGAGCAGCTCCTCCGCGTCGAGGCCGCTCGCGGCGGCGACGGCGGTGTCGCCCTCCAGCAGCGCGACGGCGACGGCGCGGGCGCTGAGCCCGTACGCCGGCGTCGCGACCCGAGAGCCGCTGGCCGACGGTGACCGTGAGCTCGTCGAGCCGGTCGTCGACGGCCTCGCCGTAGCTGCGCTCCGCGCCGCGGCCGAGCCCGTTCGACGACGCCGCGACGGCGAGGACCACGTCCCTGTCAGCTCGTCGAGACCCTCGCCGCGCGGGGCGACCGTGGGCACGACCGGCACGCCGAGAAGCTCGGCGAGGCGGCGCGCGTCGATCTCGAGGGCGCGGCGCCGCGCCTCGTCGACAAGGTTCAGCGCCACGACGACGCGGTAGCCGAGGTCGAGGAGCTGCAGGACGAGGAAGAGGTTGCGCGCGAGGTTGGTGGCGTCGACGACGGCGACGACCACGTCCGGCCGCGCGTCCAGCAGCGCGGCGCGCGCGGCGACCTGGTCGCCGCCGCTCACGTCCAGGCCGTACACCCCGGGCAGGTCCATGACCTCGACCGCCGTGCCGGCCCAGCGCGTGCAGACGCTCGTCGCCTCGGTCGTGACGCCGGCGCAGTTGGCGGTCTCGCAGTCCTCCCCGGTCAGGCTGTTGAAGAGCGACGACTTGCCGACGTTCGGGTTGCCGGCAAGGCAGACGACCGGAGGCGCGCCGGCGGCGCGCGCGCGAGACTCACACGCGGGGCAGGCGCCCATCGTCAGCCGCGGACCATGATCTTGCCCGCCACCTCGCGTCCGAGCGCGTACTGGGCCCCGGCGACGCGCACCAGGACGGGGCCGCCGAACGGGGCGACGCTCTCGACCGCGACCTCGGTGTCGGGCAGCAGGCCGAGCGAAGCGAGATAGCGCAGAAGGTCCGTCTTCTCCTCGGTGACGCAGCTGATCGTGCCGGCGTCGCCGGCGTCCAGCGCCGACAGCGGGCGGAGCGGGCTCCTCGTCGAGCTCGCCGTCCTCGTCGGGGATCACCTGGCCGTGCGGACAGGTCCGCGGGTTGCCGAGCTGGGCCGCGAGCCGCGCCTCGACCTCGGGGCTGAGGGCGTGCTCGAGCTTGCAGGCCTCCTCGTGGACGGCGTCCCACGGCATGTCGAGGAGGTCCACGAGGAAGCGCTCGCTGAGGCGGTGCCGGCGCACGAGGCGGGCGCCCTCGGCGCGGCCCTCGGCGGTCAGGTGATACCGCTGCCGCCAGTCGTCGGCCACAAGCCCCAGCCGAACGCAGGCGGCGGACCATCTCCGACACCGACGGCGGCGACACGTCAAGCGCCGCGGCGACCTGGCCGACCGTCGCAGGGGAGCCGTCGCGGGTGAGCTTGAAGACCGCCTCGAGGTACTCCTCGACGCTCTGCGTCAGCTTCTCCACCGCGGGTCCTCCCGGTCGTGTCTCGCATGGGGCGCGTCGCGTCGGAACACCGTCGGGCACGGCGACCGGCATCGCTCTTAGGATAGCCTAATAGTCGGCCATCGGTCTACCTGACTTGAGTCAAGAGGCAGTCCTGCGCCCACGGGCCGGCGCTGTTCGCGGGGTACGCGAGGGGACGGCGCGAAGGTGCGGCGGCGCCGGCGGCAAGGCGGGATCAGGAGGGACGATCTGGAGCGGATGACGGGACTCGAACCCGCGATCTTCAGCTTGGGAAGCTGACGTGTTACCAGCTACACTACATCCGCTCGCGCGGCCATTACACCACGAGCCGCCGCGCCCCTTCAAGGCGGCGGGCGTCGCCTTCTACAGCGCCACGAGGTACGCCAGGTCGATGCAGGCGAGGAAGCCGCGGTAGAGCGTGACGAAGTCGTCGCCGCGGATCTCCAGCGTGCGTCCGTCGAAGCGCCGCGCCCCCGGGTAGGCCGACGCGGCGTCGCAGAAGGGCACCCGGGTGAACGTCAGCACGAGCGGGTCGCCCGACCACTCGAGCGGCGCGATCCCCGAGGCCTTCCCGAGCGCCGCCTCGACGTCGGCGCGGATGCGGGCGCGGGCCACGTCCGGCGGCACGAGCGCCGCGCTGGTACGCATGACCCCTTGCTTGACGACCGTCGCGGTGATGCCCGGCACCAGGGCGCGCGCCTCCGCCGCGGTCTTGTCGTCGCCGGAGACGTACACCGCCGGCACGCCGTAGTGGCCGGCGAGCATGGCGCCGAGGCCGAACTCGCCGAGCTCGACGCCGCCGACCGAGACGCCGAACACCCTGTACGTCCAGGTGTGCTCGAGGACGGCGCCCGGCGTCCCGGCCCGGGCGTGGTAGCCGACGAAGAGGGCGGCGTCGAACCCGGGTCCGATCCCCTCCATCATGCTGCCCGGGGTCGGCGACCCGGACATGAGGGTGACGCCGGCGGGCATGGCGTCCGGATCGAGGTTGCCGCCGTCGTTGTGCGCGTCGCAGACGACGATCTCGTCGGCGCCGGCGGCGCGACAGCCGTCGAGGGCGGCAAGGAGGTCCGCCAGCATGGCCGCCCGGGCGCGTGGGTACCCGCGGGCGCCAGGATCGGTCTCCCACTCGTGGACGACGCCGGAGACGCCCTCCAGATCGACCGCGATGAAGACCTTCATGAGTCTCTCCCTTCCGCTCAGCCGGCGCCGATTCTAGCAGCCGTCGCCTTCTGCGCGCGGACCGACCCGACGGATGACGGTTTGAAGCGCGCCGATTCTGGTCATGACGCGTACGAAAGCGTACATACGGACCGCGGCGGCGGTTCGGCACTGTCGTCACGGGGCGACCAGGGGGTTCTCATGGAGTACGTCGAGCCTAGACAGCCGAAGTGGCTGCGCAGCACCAAGGGCGCGCCCTTCACCGGCATCGGGTCCCTCGAGGCGGACATCCTCGCCATCGTCTGGGAGAAGGAGAAGACCACCGTCCGCGACGTCTATGAGACCCTGCGCGAGCGCCGCCAGATCGCCTACACCACGGTCATGACGGTCATGAACAACCTCGTGAAGAAGCACCTTCTCACGCAGGACAAGACGAACATCGCCTACGTGTACACGCCCGCGATCCCCGGACGTGAGGTCGCCCAGATCGTCCTCGACAGCGTCGTCGACCGGCTCCTGCTCGGACAGGGCAACGTCGCCGTCTCTCACCTGCTGGGGCTCGAGTCCGAGCTCACACCGGAGCAGTGCGACGAGATGCGCGACTGGGCGAAGGAGCGCTTCGTCGCCTGAGCGCGGCCCGGAACAGACTCGATGACGGCGGGGCGGGGCCGGCGATCGCCGCGCCCCGCCCCGCCGTCATCCGGCGTCTGAGACCGTCACATCGCCTCGGGAGCGCTCACGCCCAGCAGATCGAGCCCGCGGGCGAGCGTCTGCCGGGTCGCGACGCACAGCGCGGTGCGGAACGCCGACACGTCGGCGTCGTCCACGAGCACGCGACACGTCCGGTAGAAGACGTGGAACTGCGCCGCCAGCTCGCCGAGGTACGTATGGATGCGGTGCGGCGCGCGCTGCTCGGCGGCGGCGAGCACGACGAACGGGAAACCGGCCAGCTTGAGCACGAGCGCCTTCTCGTCCTCCTCGAGGGCGACCTGCGGCACCTCGGCCGGCGGGCGCCGTCCCGTCCGCTCCTCCAGCGTGCGCAGGATGCTGCAGATGCGGGCGTGTGCGTACTGCACGTAGTAGACGGGGTTCTGGCTCGACTGCCGGACGACGAGCTCGAGATCGATGTCGAGGGGCGTGTCGTGCGAGCGTGACACCATGGTGAAGCGCGTCGCGTCGACCCCGATCGCCTCGACCAGGTCGTCCACCGTCACGATCGTCCCCTTGCGCTTCGACATGCGCTTCTGCTCGCCGCCTTCGAGCAGGTTCACGAACTGCCCGATGATGAGCTCCAGCCGGTCCGGATCGTGGGGCGGCAGGGCCGTGAACGCGGCCTTCATCCGCGGGACGTAGCCGTGGTGATCGGCCCCCCAGATGTCGATCATGTCGGCGAACCCGCGGTCCATCTTGTCGCGGTGGTAGGCGATGTCGGAGAGGAAGTAGGTCGCCTCGCCGCTGGAGCGGATGAGGACGCGGTCCTTGTCGTCGCCGTACGCCGTGGTCTTGAGCCAGACGGCGCCCTCGTGCTCGTAGAGCAGGTCCTCGCCGTCGAGCTCGGCGAGCGCCTTGGCGACCTCTCCGTGGAAGCCCCGGTGCTCGCCGGGCCCCTCGTAGAGCGAGCTCTCGTTGGTCCAGATGTCGTGGCCGATGCGCAGGCGGCCCAGGGTCTCCGTGAACTGCGCCACCATGTGGTCCCGGCCCCACAGCTTGAGCTCGGTGACGACGTCGTCAGGGAGGCGGGTCATGTCCGGAGCCGCGGCGGCGACCGCCTCGCGGTACCGGTCGCCGACCTCGCCCTGGAGGTCCTCGGCCATGTCGGCGACGTACGCTCCCTGGTAGCCCTGTTCGGGCACGTCGGCGGCGATGCCGAGCCGCTCGGCGTAGCGCGCCGCGAGGGTCTGGCCGAAGAGCACCATCTGCGTGCCCGCATCGTTGACGTAGTACTCGCGGCCGACCTCGTGGCCGACGAACTCGAAGACGCGGCAGAGGGCGTCGCCCATGGCGCCGTAGCGCGCGTTGCCCACGTGGAGCGGCCCGACGGGGTTGGCGCTCACGTACTCGACGTTGATGCGGCGGCGGCGATCCGGCGGCACGACGCCGCCACCGTAGTCGGCGCCGGCGTCGAGCATGCGCTGCACGGCGCCGCGGAACCACGACGGGCTGAGGAAGAGATTGAGGAAGCCAGGGCCCGCGACCTCGACGCGCGTCGCACACCGCCGCGCCGCCGGCGGCGAGCCAGGCGTCGCCGAGCCGCTGCGGCGAGGTCGCGCGGCGCGCTGCGGGCGCGCTTCGCGTTGATGAGCGCGGCGTTGGTGGTGACGTCGCCCTGCTCGCGCCGCGGCGGCAGAGTGAGGTCGGCGGCCGGTGGCCGCGCGGCCGCAACGGCCGCGCCCTCGCCGGCCGCCTCGCCGGCGGCTTCGCCGAGCACGCCGGCCAGGGCCTCCTCGAGGGAGGCGGCGAGGCCGGCGAAGTCGTACAGTCGGTCGCTCATGGAGTCACCCCGTCGGGTGGTGGTCGCGCTCCGGGCGCGGCCCGCGTTCGAGCCGCGCCGCCCATTCTATCTGCTCGCGGTGCCGGCTCGCGGGGGCACCCTCGTGCCCGCTCAGTGGTGATACGGCTCGCGGCGGGCGATCTTGAGGGCGCGGAAGAGCTGCTCGGCGAGCACGACGCGGGCGAGCTGGTGCGGCAGGGTCAGGGGCGAGAGCGAGAGCCGCTCGGGTGCGCGCTCGAGCACGTCCGGGGCGAGCCCCAGCGAGCCGCCGACGACGAGCGTGACGCCGCCCTGCCCGAGCCACTCCTGGAGCCGGCGCGCGAGTCCGGGCGAGTCATACGCCCGCCCTCGACGGCCAGCGCGACGACGACGCCGCGCGGAGGCCAGGCGGCCAGGAGGCGCCGGCCCTCGTCGCGAAGCACGTCGTCGGCGGGCCTGCCGTGCAGGGTGTACTCGCGCACCTCGCGAACGCCCAGCTCGCAGAGCGGCCGGAGCAGGCGACAGTAGTGGTCGAAGGCAGGTCTCAGGTCGCGGCTGAGGCCGCCGACGGCGAGGATGTCGATGCGCGAGGCCACGCTCGGGAGCGTACCACCTGAGCAGCTGCCGCAGCGCCTCAGCCGGAAGCGGCCGGCCGCCGCCTCGGGTGAGCCGGCGAGCTACGTTTGAGGGTTCGAGTAGAAGCCGATCCGGCCACGCCCGCCGGCGCGGACCGTGTACATTGTCGTCGCCGCCTTGGCGACGAGCTCCTCGGGGTTCTGGCCGTCCTCCGGGTACGTCGCCACACCGGCCGACGCGGTCAGCGCGAAAGAGACCCCCCCGACCTCGACGGCGAGCTCGCGCATCGCCGCGAGCACCCGCTCGAGCGCCGCGTCGGCCTGCTGGTCGGCGGTCTCCGGCATGACCAGCAGGAACTCGTCGGCGCCGTAGCGGCAGACGAGGTCGCAGCTGCGCAGCTGTGCGGTGAGCGCCGCCGCCCAGTGGCAGAGCACCTCGTCGCCGCCGTCCCTCCCGGCCTGCTCGTTGACGCGGGCGAAGTCGTCCAGGTCCAGGATGGCGAAGGCGACCTTGCGGCCGTAGCGGCGGGCGCGCTCGAGCTCGAAGGCGGCGCGCTCGCGCAGGTAACGGAAGTTGAAGAGGCCGGTGAGCGGATCGTGCAGCTCGTGCGCCTTGCGCTCGTCGATCAGGCGCAGGTTCTCGAGCGCCACGTCGGCCTGGTCGGCCAGCTGGGCGAGCAGGCGGCGCTGGGCGTCGGGATGGAAGCCGTTCTCGCGGTAGAGGTAGCCGACCTGCGGGCCGCTGTACCCCTCGAACTGGCACACCGTGTCGCCGAGCCCCCAGCACAGGGTCTCCTTGGTGAAGACCTCGGTCCCGGTGATGGCCTCGAGCACGCCGTCGATGATGCCGCGCTCCATGTCGCAGAGCGGGGTGCCGGCGGCCGGCAGACGCTGGCAGCTCAGGCAATGCGTGAGCTTGACGAGGACGCGCTCCTCGTCGAGCTCGACCTCGAGCTCGCCGAGCTCCATGTCGCGGAACCAGTCCTTGAGCGCCTGGATCGAGTGCAGGTCGAGGTCGTGGCTGAACCGCTTCGCGGCGAGGTAGATCGCCGGCCCAGCGCTGGCGCCGAGGATCTCGGGGAGGATCCCGAACTGCAGGTAGCGGAAGAGCGCCGTGGGCATGCGCGCCTCGGCAGGCGTCGCGGCCCGCACGTCGGCCGCCGAAGGCCACGCGCGCGGCTCGTCGGTCGATGTGAGGGCAAGCAGGCTGCGCAGGGTGCGCGCGAACACCGTCGCCAGCGAGAGCTCCTCGTGGGAGCGCACGGCCACGCTCTCTCCCTTCGCCGGATGGGGGCCCAGGCCGGCATCGTTCCCTGGTCCTTCTCAGCAGCCGCCGCGGCCCGCCGCGACGGCTGGCTATACTATAGGGCCTTGATACCCGTCCGCCGTCGACCGTCCCACGCGAAGCGTTGCCAGCCCTGTGCACGAGACGGGCACCAGGCGCCGAGGGACGCCCCCTTCAGGAGCCGCCCGATGACCTCCGCCGCAGACGACCTCACGGCCGACGTGGCGCGCGCCAAGCGCGCGGCGCGTGAGCGCGCCCTCGCGGCGCGCGACGCGCTCGCGCCTGCCGAACGAGCGCGCCTCAGCACCCTCGTCTGCGCGCGGGCCGCCGCGCTGCCCGAGCTGCGCGGCGCGCGGTCGATCCTGCTCTTCGCCTCGTTCCGCAGCGAGGTCGACACGCGACCGCTGCTGGACGCGCTCCTCGCGCGCGGATCGGCGGTCGCCCTGCCGCGCGTCGTCGGCCCGCGCCTGCTCGAGGCGCGACACGTCACCGATCCCGACGCCGACCTCGAGCCGGGCGCATGGGGCATCCCCGAGCCGCGCGAGGGACTGCCAGCCGTCCCTCCGCGACGGATCGACGCCGTCGTCGTGCCGGGCGCCGCCTTCTCCCTCGCCGGCGCCCGTTGCGGCTACGGCGGCGGGTTCTACGACGCGTACCTGCCGCGGCTCGCGCCGGGCACGCCGCGCATCGCCCTTGCCTTCGAGGCGCAGGTCGTCGACGAGCTGCCGTGCGAGCCGCACGACCTCCGTGTCGACGCGATCGTCACCGAGGCGCGCGTGATCTCGCGAAGCCGGCCTGAGCGCAGCGCCGGCCGCGGACGCGCCGGCTCAGAACAGGACGCCGGCCATGTCGGCGCCCAGCTTGCGCGCCGCCGCCAGCAGCTCGGCGTCCTCCGCCGCGTCCCCGACGGCGTCGGCGAACCCGCTCATGCTGAGGACCGGCAGTCGCCTTCGGTCGAGAGGGCGACGAACCGGCGCAGGGCGGCGAGCGTGTCGTCGAGCCCGGTCTCGGCCGTGACCACGAGCAGGCCGACGACCTTCGGGGTGAGGAAGACGTCGTGCGATGTAGCTGGAAGACGTTGCGGTCGATGAACGCCTTCATCTGCGCCGTGACGTTCTCGTAGTACACGGGGGTGGCGAGCAGCAGGCCGTCGGCGGCGTAGACGGCGGCGAGCAGCCGCTCCGACGTCGTCGCCCTGCGGGCAGCTCTGCAGGTCGGCGCAGTTCTCGTGACCCAGACACGGCGCGAGCCGGTAATCGCCGAGCATCAGCTTCTCGACGCGCGCGCCGCGACGCTCGAGCTCGCCAAGGGCGGCGTCGACGAGGATCGACGTGTTGCCCTTCGGCCGTGGACTCCCCACGACGGCGACGACGAGCGGCCGGTCGGCTCTATCACCCATGTTCCCACCCCTCGGCGACGACGCGGACGGACGGGGGGATTGTACAGCCGGAGAGCGGGGCGGGCGCGCGGAGCGACCCGGCCGCGCGGTACACTCCTGCCCATGACCCACGGCCCCGACAGTCGACCCCGCGCAGGACGCCGCGGGCCATGCCGGCGAGAACGAAGGCGGCGTCCGCGTCGGCCTCCTCGTCGCCGGCGGCCGCAGCCGAAGGATCGGCGTCGACAAGCGCTTTCTCGTCCTCGAGGGTCAGACCCTGCTCCGGCGCAACGTGGACTTCCTGCGCCGGCTCTTCCCCACCGTGGTCGTCTCGGTGGGCGTCGGGCAGGAGCTCGACCTTGGCGACCTGGCAGGTGTCGAGCTCCTGCCCGACGCCTACCCCGGCGCGTCGCCGCTCGCGGGCATCGTGACGGCGCTCGAGCGCTTCGGGGCGCCCGTGTTCGCCTTGGCCGCCGACCTTGCCGCGCCCGACGTGGCCGCCGCGGCGCGGGTCCTCGCCGCCTTCCCCGGCCACGACGTCAGCCTGCCGGTCGTCGGGCCGCACCTCGAGCCGCTCTTCGCCGTCTACGGCCCCGGCTGTCTCGTGCAGATGCGAGAGTTGCTCGCCATGGACAGCCACCGCATCGTCGACGCTCTCCCGGAGCTTCGCGTGGCGACGGTACCTTTCGCGGAGACGGCGGTCTTCCATAACATCAACACCATGGACGACTTCGAGAAGGCGAGAGCGTCGCGCGGCGGCGGCGCCCCCGCGCAGCCCGCCCTCGTCGCCGTGGTCGGCAAGAGCGACTCGGGCAAGACGACGCTCGTCGAGCGCCTGATCCCCGCGCTGACGGCGCTCGGCCTGCGCGTCGGCAGCGTGAAGCACGACGCACATGACTTCGAGATCGACCACCCCGGCAAGGACTCGTGGCGCCACGGCCAGGCCGGCGGCGAGGCGTACGCCGTCGCCTCCCCGGCGCGCCTGGCCTTCGTCACCCGCCTCTCCGGGGAGTTGCGCGTCGAGGAGATCGCGCGCCGCTTCTTCGCCGGCTTCGACCTGGTCGTCGCCGAGGGCTATAAACGCAGCGCCCCGCACAAGATCGAGGTCTTCCGCCGCGGCGCCGGCCACGCCGAGCCGCTCTGCGCGGAGGGCGAGGCACTGGCCTTCGTCACCGACGCCGAGCTGGCGGCAGGCCCGAGCTTCGATCTCGACGACACGTCCGGACTGGCGCGCTTTCTCGCCGCCCGCCTGGATACGCTGCGCGACTACTGACGCCCGCCAGCTCGACCCCGCTCGTCCTGCCGCACTCGGGCATCGGCCACCCCGCCTTGATTGTGGCCACCCGACACCGTACAGTCTGGGTGACTGGATGCCTGCATCGGGCGCCGGCCGTCGCGACGGCCGCCGGCGCCTCGTCAGGCGGTACCGCACCCCGACACGGAGCGAGAGAGCCACATGCCCAACCTCGGCGGAACTGAACTCCTCATCATCCTGGCGATCGTCCTGCTGCTCTTCGGCGCCACCCGCCTGCCCAAACTCGGCAAGGGACTCGGCCAGAGCATCCGCGGGTTCAAGAAGGGCCTGAACGAAGACACCCCCGACGAGATCGACGAGCCGGACCAGGCGCAGATCGAGAAGGGCAAGGACGAGAGCACGACCTGAGCGGCCCGGCCGGCTTCGGAACAGGCCGGCGCTCACCACGTCCGAGGCCGGCGAGATCCGGCCTCTTCGTCACTCCGCCCGCTGCAGCAGGCAGACCGCGCTCGCCGCAAGGCCCTCGCCGCGGCCCTCGAAGCCCATCCCCTCGGTCGTCGTCGCCTTGATGCCCACGGCATCATCGGCGACCCCGAGCACGCCCGCAAGCGCCACGCGCATCGCCTGCCGGTAGGGCGCCAGCCGCGGGCGTTCGCAGATGACCGTCACGTCGACGTTGCCGACGACCCACCCGGCGGCCCCGACCCGGGCGACGACCTCGCGCAGCAGAGCGAGGCTCGACGCGTCCGCGTAGGCCGGGTCGTCGTCCGGGAAGAGCGTGCCGATATCGTCGAGACCCGCGGCGCCGAGGAGCGCGTCCATCAACGCGTGCGTCACCACGTCGGCGTCGGAGTGGCCGGCGAGGCCGTGGGGGTGCTCGACCTCGACGCCGGCGAGGACGAGGCGGCGGCCGGGGGCGAAGCGGTGGGCGTCGTAGCCCTGGCCGACCCTAAACGTCAGCTTCGGCCTCCCACGAGAGCAGCGCCCCCGCGAGCGGGAGGTCGGCCGGCGTCGTGATCTTGACGTTGGCCGGCGTGGACGGCACGACGGCCACCTTGTAGCCGGCCCGCTCGAGCAGAGCGGCATCGTCGGTCGCGCCGTCGAGGTCCTTGCGACCGTACACGTCACGCAGCGAAGCCGCGCGGAAGACCTGCGGTGTCTGCACCGCCCAGAGGCTGGTACGGTCGACGGTGCCTTCGACGACGCCGGCACCGCCGGCCCGCTTGAGCGTGTCGCTGACCTCGATGCCCGGGACGGCGCCGTCAGCCCCGGCGAGCGCCGCGAGACACCTCTCGAAGACGCGACGCGAGAAGAGCGGCCGGGCGCCGTCGTGGACGGCGATCACTGCGGCCTCGGCGGGGACCTCGAGCAGCCCGGCCCTCACCGAGTCGGCGCGCGCGCGGCCGCCCTCGGCGATGAGCAGCGGCTTGCTTTCGTCGAAACCGAACAGCTCGTTCGCGAACCGCACCGTGTGCGACGGATGGAGCACGACGACGAGCCCGCCGACCTCCGGCATCTCGAGCAGGCGGCGCACCGAGTGCGAGAGTACTGGCTCGCCGCCCAGCAGCAGGAACTGCTTGGACTCGCCGTCCGGGAGGCCCATGCGGCGGCTCTCGCCGGCCGCGGCGACGATCACCCAGACGGAACCCTCGGCCGTCGTACGCCCCACGTTCGTCCCCTTTCTACCGGACGAGCCGGCCGAAGATCATCTTGCCCGACGGGCTCTGCAACACGCTGGTGACCTCGGTCGAGACGCGCGAGCCCACCAGGGCAGCGCCGGCCTCGACGACGATCATGGTGCCGTCGTCGAGGTAGCCGACACCCTGGTCGTGCTCGCGCCCTTCGCGCAGGATCTTCACCTCGATGACCTCGCCGGGCAGCACGGCCGACTTGACCGAGTTGGCGAGATCGTTGACGTTGAGCACCTTGACGCCCTGGATCTCGGCCACCTTGTTGAGCGTGTAGTCGGTGGTGAGGATCATGCCGCCGAGCTCGCCGCCGAGCCGCACGAGCTTGGCGTCGACGGCGTCGATGTCGGCGTAGTCCGTGTCCTCGATGCGCACCTGACCGGAGTGGTTCTGCAGGCGGCGCACGAAGTCGAGGCCGCGGCGTCCACGGACGCGCTTCTCGGCGTCGGACGAGTCGGCGAGCCGCTGCAGCTCCTCGACGACGAAGCGGGGCACGAGGATCTCCCCCTCGACGAAGCCGGTCTTGACGACGTCGATGATGCGCCCGTCGATGACGGCGCTCGAGTCGACGATCTTGGCCGGCGTCATGCCCATGGTGCCCTCGAAGGCGCCGCGCACGCCGATGAGGCGGAGGATCTCGACGTGCTTCTTGGCCGCGAGGTAGGCGGTGAAGTAGCCGCTGATCAGGAAGAGCGGGACGAGCAGGTAGACGCCCACGTACGGGATGCGCACGACGGCCACACTGATCAGGGCCGCGACGCCGAGCCCGAGCAGGACGCCGCCGGCCGCGACGACGACCTCGGGGCCTGTGGACCGGGCCATGGCCTCGTCGACCTTGTCGAGCCCCCGGCGGACCAGCGCGGCGAGCAGGGCGCCGATGCCGTAGCCGATGGCGAAGCCGGCGACCAGCATGAGGGCGAGGAAGCCGATCTCGCCCCAGCGGTTGAGGTCGGGCAGGAGCGTCGTCTGGCGCAGGCGGTCGGCGACCTGGTAGCCCGCGACGATGCCCAGGAGGGCGAAGACGAAGCGGATCGCCGGCCCCAGCACGCCCCTGCCTCCGGGAGACTGGGTCACGGGTCGGAGGTCAGGCGACGGTCGCCGGCTCGAACGACTCGCCGGCGATGGGGTGGCTGCCGAACTGGACGGTCTCGAGCAGTTCTTCGAGGAACAGCGTCGCCTGCTCCTCGTCGAAGTCGCGCGCGTACATGAGCTCGCTGGCGAGGATCTTCTTGGCCTTCGAGAACATCTGCTTCTCGCCGGTCGAGAGCCCCTTGTCGGCGTGCCGGATGGCGAGGTTGCGCACCACCTCGGCGACCTCGAAGATGTCGCCGGTCTTGAGCTTGTCGCGGTTGTGCTTGTAGCGCCGGCTCCAGTTCTTGGGCATCTTCGTGGGGTCGCCGCGCAGGACGTCGATGACCTGGTCGACGACGTCGGCGGCGACGACCTTGCGCAGGCCGGCGCGGTCGGCGTTCTCGACCGGGACCATGACGGTCATGTCGTTGTGGAGGATCTGGATGGTGAGGTACTCGCGCTGCTGACCGAGCACCTCTTTCTGCTCGATCTTCATGATCTTTCCGGCGCCGTGATGCGGATACACGACCTTGTCGCCCACTTGGTACAAGACTCTCAGACCCCCCCGTCGTCGCTCGCGACGTTCTCGGTTGACCGGGATGGCGTGTGGTCGAAGGCGATCGCCAGCGCGGCACGAAGGTCGGCTGCCCCTCCGACCCTGCTCGTCCGTCCTGCCGCCGCCCGGCGTCGGACACCGGCGCCACCACGCGCGTGAACCCCGCGCGGGCGGCTTCGCCGACGCGACGCTCAGACTGACTGCAGGAACGAAGCTCGCCCGTCAGGCTGATCTCCCCGAACACCGCGACCCGCGGAGACAGCGGAACGTCACGCTCGGCCGAGGCGATGGCGAGGGCAACGGCGAGGTCCGCCGCGGGTTCGTCAATGCGGATTCCGCCTGCAATAGTAACAAAAATGTCGCTCGTTGACAAAGGCAGCCGCGCGTGGCGCGCGAGGACGGCGATGATCATCGCCAGGCGGTTGCGGTCGAAACCGTTCGTGACGCGGCGCGGCATGGCCAGCTCGCTGCGGCTCACGAGCGCCTGCACCTCGACGAGAAAGCAGCGCGTGCCCTCGACGGCGACGTGGACGGCGGCGCCGACCGACGGCTCGTGCTCGCTGAGGAAGAGCCGCGATGGGTCGGCGACGCCGACGAGGCCCGAGCCGGTCATCTCGAAGATGCCGAGCTCGTCGGTCGAGCCGAAGCGGTTCTTGGCGGCGCGCAGGGTGCGGAAGAAGCGGTGCCGGTCGCCCTCGAACTGGAGCACGGTGTCGACCATGTGCTCCAGGACGCGGGGCCCGGCGATCGCGCCCTCCTTGGTGACGTGGCCGACGAGGATCGACGGCGGTCCCGGTCTCCTTGGCGAGGCGGAGGAAGACGCCGGCCGCCTCGCGCACCTGGCTCACGCTGCCCGGCGCCGAGGTGAAGGCGTCGCTGTAGAGGGTCTGCACCGAGTCGACGACGACCAGCGCCGGGCGCATGGCGGCCACCGCCTCGACGACCGGCTCGAGGCGCGTCTCGGCGAGCACGGCGATGTCGTCCGGCGCCGCGCAGATGCGCTCGGCGCGCATCTTGACCTGCGCCGCCGACTCCTCGCCGCAGACGAGCAGGACGGAGCGGCCGGACGCGGCGACCTTGTCGAGCACCTGCAGGAGCAGGGTGCTCTTGCCGATGCCGGGCTCGCCGCCGACCAGCACGAGCGAGCCGGGGACGATGCCGCCGCCGAGCACGAGGTCGAGCTCGGCGATGCCGGAGGGGAAGCGCTCGGTCGCGGACGAGACGACGTCGGCAAGGCGGACGGGGGCGGCGCCGGAGGCGCCGCCCCCGTCCGCCTTGCGCCGCCCGCGCCCACGCGGCGTGACCTCGGCGATCGTCTCCTCGACGAACGAGTCCCAGGCGCCGCAGTCCGGACAGTGGCCGAGCCACTTCGCCTCGCGGCGTCCGCACTGGGAGCAGGTGAAGACGGTCTTGCCGCGCGTCACGACGTCAGGCGCTGGCGCCGGCGGAGCCGGCGTCGGGCGGTCCTTCGGAGCCGCCCGCCGGCCCGACCGGCGCGACGACGCCGTGAGCCACCGGTTCGTCGAGACCCATCATCGGCAGCTCGACGCTGCCGCCGACCGGCTCGCCGTTCACGGTCAGCTTCGTGTCGTCGCCCTCGGCGTCGACCATGACCACGGTGCCGGCCGGGAACTGGCGCTCGAGCATCGCGTCCGAGAGCTTGTCCTCGATGTAGCGCTGGATCGCCCGCCGCAGCGGCCGGGCCCCGAGCATCTGGTCGTAGCCCTTGTCGACCAGCAGGTCGCGTCCGGCCTCCGTGAGCTCGATCCGCACGCCCCGCACCGCGAGCTGCTGACCCAGGCGCCCGATCATCAGGTCGACGATCAGCCGGATCTCCTCACGCTCGAGCTTGTGGAAGACGATCACTTCGTCGACGCGGTTCAGGAACTCGGGCCGGAAGACACGCTTGAGCTCGCCGGTGATACGGCTCTTCATGTCTTCGTAGCTGAGCCCGCGCTGCGCCGACTGGGCGAAGCCGAGCGGCGCGTCCTTGCTGATCTCGGAGGCGCCGATGTTCGAGGTCATGATGATGATCGCGTTGCGGAAGTCGACCGTCCTCCCCTGCGAGTCCGTCAGGCGGCCGTCCTCGAGGATCTGCAGCAGGATGTTGAACACGTCGGGGTGCGCCTTCTCGATCTCGTCGAAGAGGATGACGCTGTACGGCCGGCGGCGGACGATCTCGGTGAGCTGCCCGCCCTCTTCGTGGCCGACGTAGCCGGGCGGCGAGCCGATGAGGCGCGAGACCGTGTGCTTCTCCATGTACTCGCTCATGTCGAGCTGCACGAGGTGGTCCTCGTCGCCGAAGAGGAAGACGGCCAGGGTGCGGGCGAGCTCGGTCTTGCCGACGCCGGAGGGGCCCAGGAAGATGAACGAGCCGGTGGGACGGCGCGGGTCCTTGAGCCCCGCGCGGGACCGGCGGATCGCCTTGCTCACCGCGCGCACGGCGGGCTCCTGGCCGATGAGCCGCGTGTGCAGCTCGTCCTCCATACGCAGGAGCTTCTTGCTCTCGGCCTCGGTGATCTTGACGACGGGGATGCCCGTCCACATGCTGACGATCTCGGCGATCTCGTCCTCGCCGATGCTGGCCCGCATGCCCTCGTCCGAGGTCTTCCAGGCGTCCTCGAGCTCGAGCTTCTTGTGGCTCAGCTTGCGCTCCTTGTCGCGCAGGTTGGCCGCCTTCTCGAACTCCTGCGCCTCGATCGCCGCCTCCTTCTCCTTGCGCACCCCGGAGATCTCGTCCTCGAGCTCGCGGTAGCTGGGCGGCGCGGTCATCGTCTGGATGCGCTTGCGGCTCGCGGCCTCGTCGACCAGGTCGATCGCCTTGTCGGGCAGGAAGCGGTCGCTGATGTAGCGGTCGGCGAGCTCGGCCGCCGAGGTGAGCGCCTCGTCGCTGATGCGGATGCGGTGGTGCGCCTCGTAGCGGTCGCGGAGCCCCTTGAGGATCTCGATGGTCTCCTCGACCGTCGGCTCGGCGACCTTGATCTGCTGGAAGCGGCGCTCGAGGGCGGCGTCGCGCTCGAGGTACTTGCGGTACTCGTCCATCGTCGTGGCGCCGATGGTCTGGAGCTCGCCGCGCGCCAGCGCCGGCTTGAGGATGCTGGCGGCGTCGATCGCGCCCTCGGCGGCGCCCGCGCCGACCAGGTTGTGGAGCTCGTCGATGAACAGGACGATGTCGCCCTGCTCGCGGATCTCCTTCATGACCTTCTTGAGGCGCTCCTCGAACTCGCCGCGGTACTTGGAGCCCGCGACGAGCGCCGCCAGGTCGAGGGTGTAGAGCTGCTTGTTCTTGAGCAGTTCGGGCACCTCGTGGTTGGCGATGCGCTGGGCGAAGCCCTCGGCGATGGCCGTCTTGCCGACGCCCGGTTCGCCGATGAGCACGGGGTTGTTCTTGGTGCGCCGCGAGAGGATCTGCATGACGCGCTCGATCTCGATCGGCGCGCCCGATGCACGGGTCGAGCTTGCCCTCTTCGGCGAGCTTGGTGAGGTTGCGGCCGAACTGCTCGAGCACCTTGGGCGAGCGCTTGCCGCCCTCGCCGGCCGCCCTGCGCGCGGCGGCCCGGGCCGGAGAGCGTGCGCATGACCTCGTTGCGGATCTTCTCGGGCTCGGCGTCGAGGTCGAGCAGGATGCGCGCCGCGACGCCCTCGTCCTCGCGCACGAGGCCGAGGAGGATGTGCTCGGTGCCGATGTAGTTGTGACCGAGCGAGAGCGCCTCGCGCAGGGCGAGCTCGAGGACCTTCTTGGCCCGCGGCGTGAAGGGGATCTGGCCCTGGGGCGACTCCTCGCCCGAGCCGACGATGCGCACGACGGCGGCGCGCACCTCCTCGACGCTCACTTCGAGAGCGTCGAGCACGCGCGCCGCGACGCCCTCCTCCTCGCGCAGCAGGCCGAGCAGCAGATGCTCGGTGCCGATGTAGTTGTGCTTCAGGGCCCGCGCCTCTTCTTGCGCGAGGACGACGACTTGACGGGCGCGTTCGGTGAAGCGTTCGAACATCGTGCAGTCTCCTTGCCGGTGGCGCGCCCGAGCGAGGAGTGGCGCGGACGCGGCGCCGTTGCGTTGCCTTCGCCCCCCGGCCCTTCAGCCCCTCGGAAGGCGACGTAGGACTATGGTACCCGATTCCCCGCGAGGCGCGACCCGAGGCTGCGCCGGCCCTCGGGCGGCGTGCGCGGGCGGACGCAGGTATCATTCCAGCCCGACTGGCAGCGGAAGAGCCGACACGGCGAGGAGGGTCAGAGGATGCGTCGCATCGTCACGTGGTCGACACGGGGCAGACACCCGTGGATCGTGATCGGAGCCTGGATCGTCGATCGCCGGCGTCCTGGCCATGGGTCCCAAGCTCCAGAGCGTCACGACCAACGACGCCTCGAAGTCGCTCCCGGCCTCCCTCGAGAGCAAGCGCGCCGACGCCCTGCAGCAGGCCTCCTTCCCCGACGCCAAGGGCACCCCCGTCATCGTCGTCTTCAGCTCGGACGCGCCGCTGAGCGCCGAGCAGAAGCAGGCGATCGAGGACGGCGAGGCGTGGCTGAAGAGCGGCGCCGAGCCGATCAACAGCACGCGCATCGAGTACTCGCCGGACGGTCAGGGCGCGCTCGTCTTCGCGAGCCTCGACGGCAACCCGGGCGAAGAGAGCTTCCGCGACTCGGTGCAGGCCATCCGCGACCACTTCGGGGACAGCGTCGCCGGCATGGAGGTGCGGGTCACGGGTCCCGGCGGCCTCATCACCGACGTCTACCAGATCTTCCTCAACGCCGACATCAAGCTGCTCATCGGCACGGTCATCCTGGTGCTCGTCCTGCTGCTGCTCATCTACCGCTCGCCGGTGCTCCCGTTCGTGCCGCTTCTGGCGGTCGGCTTCGCCTACTTCGTGGCCGGCGGCATCCTGGCGCTGGTCGCGCAAGCGACCGGCCAGATGCTCTCCGGCCAGGCCACCTCCCTGATGGTGATCCTGCTCTTCGGCGCCGGTACCGACTACGGCCTCCTGCTGATCTCGCGCTACCGCGAGGAGCTGCGCCGTGAGAGCGACGCCCGCGCCGCCCTCACCACGGCGCTGGGCGAGACCTGGGAGGCCATCGCGGCGAGCGGCCTCACCGTCACGCTCGCCGTCCTGACGCTGCTCCTCGCCGACTACGGCGACTACCGCTCGTTCGCCCCGGTGCTGGGGTTCGGCGTCTTCGTCACGCTGATCGCCGGCCTCACCCTCATGCCGGCCCTTCTCGCGGTGCTCGGGCGACGGGCGTTCTGGCCGCGGGTCCCGCGCGAAGGCGACGCGACCGAACACCGTACGTGGCGTCGCATCGCCGAGCGCGTGGCCGCGGCCCCGCGGCGTTCCGCCGCCCTCGTCGCGGCCGTCCTCGCCGTGCTGGCGCTCGGCTGTCTCCTCTACAGCCCGCGCTTCAGCTTCACCGAGGACTTCCTCAAGGACATGCCGTCCAAGCAGGGCTACGCGCTGCTCGAGAAGCATTTCCCCAAGGGCTCGCTGGCGCCGACGACCGTGCTGATCAAGGCGCCGGAGGCGCCGCCCGAGTTCGTCACGGGCATGATCACCGGCGCCCTGAACGAGGCGCCGGGGGTCGCCGCGGCCTTCCCCACCGGCACGGCCGACGACGGCAAGCTCCTGAGCTTCCAGGTCATCCTCGAGGGCGACCCGTACTCCAAGGAGGCCCTGAAGCAGGTGCGCGAGCTGCGCTCGGTGGCGCGCGAGGCGGCCGCCCAGGGCGGGGGCACAGCCCTCGTCGGCGGCCCCACCGCCATGCAGGCCGACACCTGGGCGCTCTCGAACCGCGACACGCTCGTCGTCGCCATCGCGGCGCTCGTCGTCGTCGGCGTCATCCTCGCCGTGCTGCTCCGCGCCCTGGTCGCGCCGCTCTACCTGCTGTTCACCAACGTGCTCTCGTACCTGGCGGCGCTCGGCCTCACCATCGTCATCACCGAGGTGCTCCTGGGCTGGGAGCGCATCAGCTACCGCATCCCGCTGTACATGTTCATCTTCCTCGTGGCACTGGGCAGCGACTACAACATCTTCATCACGACGCGCATCCGCAGCGAGGCCATGCAGAACGGCCTGCGCGACGGCGTCGTCAAAGCCGTGACCGCGACCGGCGGAGTCCTCACCAGCGCCGGCATCATCCTCGCCGGGACCTTCCTCATCCTGCTCTCGCAGCCGGTCAAGGACCTCGCCGAGATCAGCATCGGCGTGGCCCTGGGCGTGCTCATCGACACCTTCCTGGTGCGGACGGCGCTCGTGCCAGGGCTCACGCTGTGGGTCGGGCCGCGAGCCGGCTGGCCGGGGCCGCGCTGGAGGAGGCCGGCGGTGCGCAGCGACGAGGGTGGTCCGGCGCCGACCCCGGAACCGAGCGACCCGCTCGGGCAAGAAGCCTAGGAGGCGCCGCCGCCGTCCGGGAACGGCTCGAGCCGCGGCAAGGAAGCAGTCGATGAGACCCGGAAGCAGGCCTTGCCGATGATCTCGTCCTCGTAGCAGGCGAGCAGGACCTTCAGGCAGTCGGTATCACTCATGGTCGGTCTCGCTCGACCCCCCGGCCCAGGTTCTTGAAGAAGACCAGTTCGGGATCGCCGGGGTCGAGCTCATCGATGAAGCCGCAGGCGGCGTACCCCCGGCGCAGGAGCAGCCCCTGCATGCGGTGGTTCGAGAGGTTCGTCGTGACGAAGAGCTTGGCGGTGTCGCAGGTCTCCTCGAGCGCCTCGAGCAGCCGCTCGGCGATCCGCCGGCCCCGGTAGTCCGGATGGAGCATGAGCATGTCGACGTTGCCCTGGCCCAAGAAGGCGTGGTTGAAGACACCGTAGCCGACCACCATGGCGCCCACCTCGGCGACGAAGATGACGTCCTCCTCAAGCCACCTGTCGATGGAGTCGGCTCTGCGGGGATCGACGGGAACGATCGTGTCGAGGTCCTTGAGCGCCTGAGCGTCTGAGGCTCGTCCCCGACGGATCTTCGCTGTCACTCGTACCTCCCGTGGCGATCGGCGCCTGCACGAGGATCGCTGCCTCGCCGTAGCCGGAGCTGCACGACGTCGGGCGAGTGAGCCGACGCCGATGCCCGTCGGAACGATTCCACCTACGGGAGTTCCGCTCGATGCGCTTGCCCGGAACGCACGCGGACGGACAAACGCGTGCCCGTGTTGCGGGATGGTTCGGCTAGAGACTCTCCAGGTTGAACGTCGATTCGACCGGGACCCCCGCTTGCAGCGTCTGAAGGATGACGCAGTAGCGCTCGGCGCTGCGCAGCAGCCGCCGCGCTCGCTCCTCGCGCTCATCGCCTCGCACCACCACCCGCGTGTGAGCGCGTATTGCGCTGATGCCGACCGGGAACTCCCTGCCCATGGCCAGCGTGCCACGCGGGTCCCAGTCCCCTTCGACTGAGATCTCCACCTCCTCCAAGTCGATGCCCATATTCGCGGCGACCATCCGCAAAGTGGTCTCTTGACAAGCCGCCAACGCAGCGAGCAACAGATCGCCCGAACACGGCACGTCGCCGTCACCGCCGACAGCCGGGTGCGCTCCGGAGCGAAAAACGACGTGTGGCAAGCCGTCTGGCAAGACGACAACGTGCAACGGGTCGGCGAGATCGCTCTCGCCACCATGCACGCTCAGTACCTCGACTGCCCCGTCGGGGTTGTCGAGATAGCGCTGCCGGATCGGTGCCTGCCGCGCCCGGATGTCTACGTTTGACGCGGGCATGTGGCCGCTCCCTTCACGAAGACGCGTTCTATGCGCCGAGGAACAGTGACATGGGAGCGTCAACCCCGTGGGCTGCGCCCTTCCTGACGCCCCTCACACGATGAGCAGCCGGGGCTGCCCTTGCAGTTCATCATAGCCCTCGGCCGGCCTGCTCGATGTCCTTGTTGGCCGGCTCGCCACTGTGGTCGAGTCGCGCCGGTCCGGCCTCCAACACCAGGCGGCCTTGATTGGAGGAAGCGCGGCGGTCAACGACCGCCTGGCAGAGCACGTACGGTTCCGTGGCCACGAGGACGATCGCCGGGGCTAGCTCGCGTGATCGACGACGATCACGACGTTGCCGATCTTTCGCCCCGTCTCGACGTACCTGTAGGCATCGACGATGTCGTCCAGCGGATACCGCCGGTCGATGACCGGCCTGAACGCTCTCGACTCCATGAGTCGAGCGAACCGCCGCACCATCGCCTGATCGATCTTGGGAAAGGGGAAGACGACCTTCTTGCGCTCGAGGAACCGCCCCGCGAGCGGCGTCACGAGTGGCAACACGGCGTTCTGGAACCAGGGACCGCCGTCGGACGACACGTAGATCCCACCCGGCTTCAACAGGCGCCTGCAGCGGGCGAACGAGCTCTTGCCAACGGCGTCGAAGACGATGTCGTACTGCAGGTCGTCTTCTGTGAAGTCCTCGACCGTGTAGTCGACGACCTTGTCGGCGCCCAGGCCCCTGACCAACTCCATGTTGGCCGTGTCGCAGACGGCGGTGACGCGGACCCCAAGGCTGGCGAGAAGCTGGACCGCTGCAGAGCCGATGGCTCCGGTCCCGCCATTGACGAGCACGTCCTGCTCGCTCCGCACCTTCGCGTTCATGAGCGACGAGAGTGCGTAGTGCAGACCCTCGGTCGCGGGAGCGGCCTCCTCGTAGGTCAGGTCCGCGGGGATCGCCGCCAGCGACCCATCTTCGGGGATCGTCAGGTACTGGGCGTGAGCCCCGAAGGGGCCTTCGACGTAACCGAAGACCCTGTCGCCGACCGAGAAGGACGTCACGCTGCGTCCGGCTGCCTCGACCTCGCCCGCGAACTCGGTCCCGAGGATGGTCCTCTTCGGTCTCAGAAGGCCTGTCCAGAACCGCAGGATGAAAGGGCTGGCGCGGCGGTAGCCGCAGTCGGTCCGATTGACGGTCGTCGCCTGGATCTTGACCAGCAGCTCGTTGTCGCCGGGCGTCGGCTTCTCGACTTCCTTGACGCGGACCACGTCCGGGGGACCGTACCTGTTGAAGACCGCTGCTCTCATCGAGTGCCCCCCTTCGAACTACTCGTCTTGCGATCTGAGTCCCCTGTCCGTCCAACGTGTTGCGCAGGAGCGGACGCCCAGACGCCGGCATCAGTCTAGCGCTCGCGGCGTCCGCTCGATGCGTTTGTTGGACCGCAGGCCGAGCGACCTACGCGGTCTCGAGGCTGGGAGCCGGCAGCCGCTCCGGTCGCTCCGTCGGGCGGAGCATGGTGATCCCCAGCCACACGAACCATGCGATCTGCAGCAGCCCGAAGGCGTAGGCCGCGTCCCTCAGCGGCGGCACCACGGAGAGGATCCCCAGGAGACCGATCGCCACGCCCAGCCAGCTGAGCGTCTTGGAAAGCCCGTCCGCGCGGAGGCCGGCGATGCTGACGAGAAGGACCCACAGGCCACCCAGGATCTCGCCACCGGAGCCACCGAGTCCTTGCGCGACCGGCTCGATCGCCTGCCACATCGACACTGCTTGGCCTGGGTTCGAGGGGTAGAGGTCAACCGCGGCGGCCATGCCGGCGTTGAACACCATGCCGCTCGCGATCAGGACGAATGCCCACATCAGACCCACAGCAGTTGCCACCTGCATCACGACCGGCGCCGCGAGCTTCAGCCGCTCGTACAGGGCAAGGGCCAGGACGGCGAGGGCAACACCGAAGAGCACATAGGTGATGAGATACATGGCGTGAATGCTGCCGTGGTTGGCCGCGAGCAGCGCGACCTTCTCGTCGGGATCCGTCACACTGGGGTAGTCGACCACGACGAGGAAGAATGGCATCGCCAGCAGATACGCTGCAGCGAGGTACAGCGCCGCCAGGCCTCCCATCTTCCGCAGACGTGTGGTGATTCGATCGACACTCTTCATCGCTCCTCCGATCCGACTGGCAACGCGTCTTCCTTGCCGACGCGCCGCAAACCCGATAGACTCCACTTACGGCGTAAGTATCCACTTACGGTGTAAGTATGTCAAGCCCCGACCAGTCTTGCGGTCGCCACCCTGCGGGACCCGCGTCACGGAGGAGGCCAGTGGACGGACGATCGGCATCAACGCCCGGACGCGCTCCGCTCAATCGAGAACGCGTGCTGCACGCGGCCCTGGACCTCGCCGACGAGCGCGGCATTGACGCGCTCTCGATGCGGGAGCTCGGCCGTCGGCTCGGCGTCGAAGCGATGTCGCTCTACAACCACGTGAGCAACAAGGACGACGTGCTCGACGGCATGCTCGATCTCGTCGTGAGCGAGATCGACCTGCCTTCCGGCGAGGTCGACTGGAGAGAGGCGATGCGCAGGAGGGCCGTCTCAGCCCGCCAGGTCTTCGCGCACCATCCTTGGGCGAGCGCCCTGATCGACTCGCGCGAGACCAGCGGACCCGCCAGGCTGCACTACTTCGACTGGGTGATCGGTACGCTCCGCAGGGCGGGATTCCCCGTCGAGCTGGCCCTTCATGCGTTCTCTGCGCTCGACAGCTATGTCTACGGTTTCGGCCGCCAGCAGCTCAACCTCTCCGCCGGCGGAGACTATCCCCGGGAGACGGCCGAGACCTTCCTCTCCGCGATCCCCGCCGATGAGTTCCCGTACCTTGCCGAGGTCATTACCGACCACATGCTGAAGGTCGGATGGGACGAGAACGTCGACTTCGAGTTCGGTCTGGGGCTGATTCTCGACGGGCTGGCGCGGGCTCGCGACTCGGCGCGGCGACCCTGAGACCCGGGTCGCCTGTCCGGGTCGGTCCACGTCCGGGCGTCAAGCTGCGAGCGTTCACGCTTCGGTCCTGCACATAGCTTCGGCGAGTCTGCGCGAACGCTCTGTTGGCCGAGCGTCCCGTGTGGTAGCATTTATGTGCTACGACAACCGTGACCAACGGGGGGCACATGACGCGCGGACTGAAGTTGCGCCAGGCCGGCGGATCGATCAGCGCCACACTGCCCAAGGACATGGCCGAGCGGCTGCACTTGGCGGCCGGCGACACGGTGCTTGCCATCGAGACCGACCGGGGCATCCTGCTGACGCCCTACGACCCGCAGGCTGAGGAGGCGCTGTCGATCGCCGCCAGGGTCTCGGGCAAGTACCGCAACGCCCTGCGCGAGCTGGCCAAGTAGCCGGTGGGCGCCAAGAGCAAGCAGCCGCGCTGGGTCGACCGGCTGGTCGTCGAGGCGGTGCAGTTCGATCTGATCCGCACCCACGGCGGCATGCCGGGGCTGCGCGACGAACATGGTCTTGAGTCGGCGCTGGCGCGCGCCCGACAACGGTACACCTACGAGCCGACGACCGACCTCGCCGGACTGGCCACCGCCTATGGTCACAGCCTGGCCGCCAATCACCCGTTCAACGACGGCAACAAGCGCATCGCGTTCGTGACCATGGCCGTCTTTCTCGGTCTGAACGGCTGGGACATCGAAGCGCCCGAAGCGGAGGTCGTGACGATCATGCCGGCGCTGGCGGCCGGCGAACTCGGTGAAGAGCAGCTGGCGTCGTGGATGCGATCCCGGCTGGTTGAAGCTGGCGTTGGGGAGTCCGGCTAACGTGGTGCGCGTGAGCTGCCGGCCCACCACGCCTTCACGTTCATGATAGCTCTCGGGCCGGACTGCTCGACGCGCGTGTCAGCATCCCGACCTCAGCTGGCGACCTTGAGAGGCTCGACGGGCGTCGCCGGCCGGCTGCGTGCCAGATCGTGAGCCGTCTGCAGGTTGATCCAGTACTCGGGCGTGGTGTTGAGCGCCTGGGCCAGGAGCCAGGCGGTCTCGGGCGTCACGCCGCGCTTGCCGCGTACCAGCTCGTTGACCCGCTGCACCGGCACGCCGAGATGTGCCGCCAGGGCGACCTGCGAGATGCCCAGCGGGGCGAGGAACTCCTGGGCGAGGATCGCGCCCGGATGGGTGGGGATGCGGCTCTCGGGGATCATAGCGAGCCTCCTTTCAGTGGTAGTCGGTGAGTCGTACCTTGTGGGCGTCGTTGCCTTCCCAACGGAAGACCAGCCGCCACTGCTCGTTGACGCGGATAGAGTGCAAGCCCTTGAGCTCCCCCTTGAGCGCCTCCAGCCGGTTTCCTGGCGGCGAGCGCAGGTCGAGCATCGAGGCAGCGCCGTTGAGCGAGTCGAGCTTCACCAGGGCCACGTCGGTCACATCGCGCGGGAAGCGCCGTGCGCGCGCGGTCGGCCGGCCGTGGTAGAGGTCTTCAGTCGCGCGGTCCCCGAACGATGCGATCATAGAGTGAGTTTACCGCTTACACGGTTACCGTGCAAGGGTGACAATGCGCGTCGGGAGGGTGGTGCTAACGTCTAGAGGATGACCTACGAGCGGAGCGAGTCAGGTCGATCCTCTTGTTGGACACACCGACCGCGTGTAGCCAATCTGGGCCCACACCAACCGCCAGTGACCTTCGGCGTTGACGATCCGCCGGATGCGCCAACGCATCACCGCGGCATCAGCGCGAACACACCCCAGCCCAGGTATTCACGCGTGTAAGCGGCGTAGCGCTCGGGTTCCGAGGTTAGTTCGGCTCGAACATCTTTCGCTAACTCATCGTCGGGATTGGTTTCAAGCCATCGGCGCATGGTGAGCCATTTGGCCGCCTCATATCTGTCCCAGCCGTCTTGGTCAGCCAGAACCATTTCAACGACGTCGTAGCCAAGGTGGCCGAAAGACGCCAGAAGTTCAGGAAGCATGAGAAAGTCGGAGATTGAGTTGGCAAGACACCCCTTGGCAACATCTTCTGTCGGCGGTAACTGCCGCCAGTACGGCTCGCCGATGAGGATGATCCCTCCGGTGCGCAGGCTCCGCGCCAGAAGCTCGATAGTGCCGATGACTCCCCCGGCGATCCAAGTGGCACCGACACAGGCTGCCACACCGACCTTCTCGTCAGAGACGTAGCCCGCAGCATCGCCATGGATGAACTTGACTTGATCGGCGACGCCGAGCTCTTCAGCACGTAGTCTCGCTTGCTCGGTGAACAACTGGCTCATGTCAATGCCGGTGCCGATGACACCGTGATCGCGTGCCCAGGTGCACAGCATCTCCCCCGAACCGCTGCCGAGGTCGAGCACTCGGGCCCCCGATTCCAGACGCAGCGCAGCGCCGAGAGTGGCGAGCTTTTCGGGTGTGATCGGGTTGTGGATGCGGTGAGCACTTTCGGTGATGTTGAAGATCCGTGGAATGTCCATCGCGCGAGTCTCCTCACGGGTGCGTGAATAGAACCAGTTCGGGCCAACGTCCGGCGGATAACCCGCGAGCAAAGCGAGTCGGGTTCATCCGCTTGTTGGGAAAGCCGACCACGACCTGAGGTCCTACGTCGACGCCGCCACGACCGCGAGGAGCTCGATCGGGTCGAGCACCGGAATCGCGGCGTTGGCGAAGTCGTCACGATCCCGCGTGACGATGACGGTCGCCCCGGCGGCGCGTGCCGCCTCATGCAGTACCGCGTCCTCGTAGTCGGAGAAGTCGACGTCGAGGGCGCCGTCCAGCACATCCTTGCCCACCGGCGCGACCTCGAACAGGCCGAGAAGCCCGTGCACCTGGTCGCGAGCCCTGCGAGCGCCGAAGCTCTTCGCCGCGATGTAGTAGATCGTCGTCGCGGTCGTGGCGCAGATGCAGCCGTTGATGCGCCCGTTGTCGACCAGGGCGAACAGCTTGGCGGCGGCATCGATGTGGGGTTCCCGCTCCAGCAAGACGTCGAGGATCACGTTGGTGTCGAAGAGGACCTTCACCGGTACTTCTCCTCGAGATGCCGGCGGTAGTCCTCTTCCGTGACCGAGGCACCCTTGAGCGCGCCGATCATCGCTCGCACACGAGGCGTGAGTTCGGTACCCGGGATCGGCTCGTCCGCCTCGATGAGAGCGAAGTAGTCCGCGACGAGCTGGGAGACCGATTTGCCGGAGCGGTCCGAGTAGCGCTTGGCCCTGTCGATCAGGCGGTCATCAAGACGGAGAGTCAGCTTCGTGTTCATGTCCCGTACCTCCTGACGTACAATCCGTGAACGCATGATACGTCATGGTGGCGGCGGCGGCAAGGGTCCTGCGGTCTTCCCAACGCCTCGCGCGTGAGCTGCCGACCCACGCGCGCTTTCGCCTTCATCCTTCGCCTCGGGCCGGGCTGCTCGACGCGCGTGTCAGCGGTCAGCATCGGTGCGCTCCTGCCAGCGCCGGGGATCGCGGCGCGCATGCATGCAGGCGACGACGCTGACACGGTCGCGAGACGCGATGAAGTAGACGCCGTAGGGGAAGCGGCGAAGGAGCGCGCGGCGCGCCTCGCGGTAGACCACGGGGTAACGCTCCGGCATGCGGGTGATCTCGGCAAGAGTGAGGTCGACGGCGCGCAGGAACTCGCGACCGAGGCCGGGAAAGCGCTGTTCGTACCACAGCGCGGCGTCGAGGATGTCCGCCTCGGCGGCCGCGCCGACGACGAGGCGCATGCGTCAGCGGGTCTGCGTCGAGGCGCTGCTCGACGCGACTCGCGCACGACCTCCCAGGGCTCGCCGGCATCGGGGTCGCGGGCCAGCGCGGCGAGGCGACGATCGAGCTCGGCGGCCTGCGCCTCGGTGAGCGGAAGCTCGCCGGTCTCGGCGGCGACGCTGTCCCAGAGGTCCTCGGCGAGCTGGATGCGCTCGGCGACGGAGAGCTTGCTGATGTCGAGATCGGTGGTTCGCATGACGTCAGTCTCCCCCGCGCATCCGACGGACGCAACACCCTGCACGGTTGACGTTGGCCTGTGCGTCCTCTGTACCGCTAACGGTGCGGCGACATGACCTGCGCCGCCCTGCGGTGTGAGCTTACTCCCGCAGCGCTTCCGGGCGTCAGGTCGATGCACATGTCAGCCAGCACGTTCCAGGTCGATGAAGGTCTCTCCGCGTGCCGTCACGACGAGACCATGACGCTCGAAGAGACGCAGCGCCTGGTTCAATCGAAGCGTGTGCAGGCGCAACGGGAGGCCGAGTTGTCCGGCGCGGCGAATCTCACGCGCGAGAAGGTCGGCGCCGAACCCGCGGTTCTGGAACTCCGGCAGGACGAGCAGCTCGTTCAGGAACACGTGATCGGCGTGGACTGACGACGAGACTGCCGCGATCGGCCGACCCTCGAGCTGCCCGACCTCGAACGGCAGCCGCGCGACCTTGGCGGCGAAGCGAGCGGCCTGCTCGTCCTCATCCCAGCTACCGAACTGGCGGGTCACCACGTCGCGATACGCCTCGCACGCGAGACGCACCAGGAACGGCGTGTCATCCTCGGTCGCCGCTCGAACGTGCAAGCTCGCCTCCACTGTCTGCCCGACGTTGTGGCTAGCCGGCGCGCGAAACGAGGCGAAGCCGACCGAAGCGCGTCCGGTTGAGCCGCGTGTTAGGCCCGACCGTCTTAGATGTCGGGCCTGAGCTTACTCTTGCCTGACTATGTCGACCGAGATCTCCACCGCCGGCATCGTTCCTCTGTTCTCAAGCCAGTGTGTGGTGTTCCTATCCTCGGGCCAGCCCACTCCCGGCCCATAGTCCGTAGCGACTCCGTTTCGATGGTCAGTGATCGTTCCTTGCAGTATGTAGACGGTGCCTGGTCTGTCTTTATGGTCGTGGATCGGGCCGAAGACGCCTCCAGGCTCGATGGTCACCATACGCATTCGAAGTTGGCGCCCTTCCATGCCCTCGATCTCAGGGCCCAGGTCAACCGTTGCAAGCAACTTCACCGTGACACCTTTCGTCTCAGGTGCCACCTGATCGTTGCTCATCGTGCTCTCCTCTCTGTGCTTCCAGGGCCTAGCGTGTTGCGCATGAGCTGCGAACGAGCGCAGCCAGGTCAGTGTAGCGAACGTGAGTCAGCTCGATGCACTTGCTGGCCAGTGCGCCCTCTGACTGTCAGTCGATTGGCTCGACGCCTTGTTGCCTGAGCCGCTCGAGGCCATCTCTCATGGCCTTGAGCTCCTCAGGGGAGTGCCCCTGCCAGTCCACGACCTCGCCGATCACGCGCAGCGGCTCTCGAGAGCGATACGATCTGGTCGGATTGCCCGGAAGCTTCTTGTCCGTCAGATTGGGATCGTCCTCGATCGTGCCGACCGGTTCGATGATGTAGATCCTGCCTCGCCCCTCGCCGAGCGCCAACTCCGCCCCCCAGGTGGCCGCATCCAGCGTGCCGGTCAGGTAGACGTAGGCCGTGGTCCGATCGAGTTTGCCGTAATTGGCTGTGTGGCCTGGCTTGATCAGGTCTCCGCTGTTCAGGTCCGCCTTCGTACCATGGTAGAAGCGCTCCACACCGGTCCCGTGGCACGTGGGACACATCTGCCCGTTGATGTCGCCCCGCCCGTGGCACACCGGACATGGATGGGACACGACGAAGGGACCCGGATCAGCGGCACCCACGCCGCCACTAGGATCGTCACTGGAGGCCATTCGGTTCTCTCCTTCTGCGGCCGGCGCCGGCTCATTCCCGCGTCTGGCTAACGTCCGGCGCATGACCTACGCCGGCCGCGGTTGGAGAGTACACCAACCTCTCGGGCGTCTGCCCGATTCGCTGGTCAGGTGAGATGCGGATGTACCTCATCGCCGAGTGAACACCGGTTTGCCGTCGTCTCCAGAGGCGACAAGCTGACACCGATTGCCCGAGCCGCGGCATCCGCGCGACGATCAGCCGGGGGATGGCGATGTCAGCAGGTCGAGCTCAAGCACCAGCTCGCCTTGGTGGACTTCGCCGGTTGCCCGGAAGCCCTGTCGCAAGTAGAAGTCGATGGGCGAGGCCGGACCTTGCCCGGCCGAGGTGATCAGCACCCGCGCGTCGGGCCGCGTGCGCACGTACTCGACCACCAGACTGAGTGCCGCGCTCCCGCAGCCTCGCCCTTGGTAACGCTGGTCGATCAGCAAGCGCCAAAGATAGTACGGGCCGAGGTAGTCGGGGTTCACCACCGTGATGCCGTCGCTGATCATGACGAAGCCGACCGGCCTGTCGTCCGCGTACACGGCGCGGTACCAGGGGCATGCGTCGGGCGTCTCTGCCGCCTCGATAAGTGACTCCGCGACGCCCGTGACGTACTCGGCCTGCACCGCGGTGACTGTCAGTGCCTCGACCGCCGTCCGATTCGCCGATGATCTCGCGAAGGCTCACTCTCGGAGTGGAGATCGTCATGCGAGCATCCTTACGCACCGTCGTCCAACGGTCGAGGCCATCTCAAGAGCCCGACCCGCCAACGCGTGGGGCAGTCTCACCTAACGCCTCTGCGCTTCAGCGGCGCGAACCGCCGCTCCGAAGTCTAGCGCAGGCCATGAACGCGTCCGCTGGACGCGCTGTTAGGCGCACGCTTCCGTTCGTGCGGAGTATGGTTCCTTGTGACGCGGACAGCGATGTGGAGGTACCTATGTTCAGAGGAGTCTCGACCGTGGGAGCAGCGTTGGTGCTGGCGATGCTTGTCGCGCTGGCGGGCTGTGGAACCAAGGAAGGCTCGCCAACCAGCGGCGCCTCAACGCCCGCCTCGACGAGCGGCCTTTCGCCGTCTCCGAGTGCCAACGCCATGCAACGGGCGGTGCATGCCGACGCACTCCAGATGAAGGCCGATATCGAGGCCGCGTCGGCGCGCGGTGTTGCCGTCCCCTCCAACCCCTATGAAGCCGTCGGGTTCACGCACACGTTCGACCGCCTGGTGGCTCGCGGTCCCGCAGCCCTCGACGCGATCGCCACCGAGATCGAAACGATGCCCAACGACGACCTCTACGCCTACATGTTGGCAATCGCAGCCGAGCAGATTCCTGGGGGTGGCGACTGGGAGATCAAGAGCGGCAAGGAGTGGGCGGCCCAGTATCGCTCCAGCAAGTAGGCGCCTCACGGTCAGAACCGAAGGGACTGGTTACGCCCAACGGGTTGAGCTTGAGCGGCGGTCGGGCGCACACCAATGACCCTACCTCGCGCCGTCCGCTCCAGGCTCTTGCTGGGCAGGCGACACCGGCCCCCGCTCACGCGTCTGATCGATCAAGAACTCAAGGACCGGGTAGCTGATCACATGGCGTTGTGACATCGCCGCAGCGACGGCTGCAGGGTCGGTCGAAACGAGCCCATTCTGAAGCATGACGGCAGTGAATCCGCGTTCACGAGCCCCTTCGTAGGTGAACAACACGCAATGCTCCGCAGCAAACCCGGCGACGACGACCAGCTCGACTCCGAGACCGGCCAGCCTCTGCGAGAGATCCGGGTCCAGAAGGCGTTCGAATGGATCTTCTGGGAGACAAGATCATCTGGATCGACTTCGAGCTCATGGATCACCTGTGCAGCAGGATCGTCTGCGCGCACGCCTTCGATGTCATGCACCCACACCACCGTGTGGCCCGCAGCACGCAGTCGCCCCGCCACGTGCTGGATGTGCTCCAGCGCCTGGTCAAGGTGCGGATCGCTCGTGAGCAAAGAGCGAAACTGCTCCTGCATGTCGACGACCAAGAGCGCGATACTCCCGTTCAACTTGACTCCATCCTCACTTGCTCTGCCCAACGTCGGGCACGTAACCTGCGAGCGCTAGCATGCGGCGAAGCGCTGAGCTTGGGCGAGGCCAGGTTGACGCCCTTGTTAGGCGAGGTGGCCCCCTCGGCTGTCTCGGCGAGGCGGACCACACCTACTCGCACCACTCGTCAGTCGGGCTCCCGACAGATGCGACAGGTACGAGGAGTGGCGACGTACAGGCCGAGGGACACGGCTGAGGAGAAGCGCAGCTCGACCAGGAGCACGAGCAGGAGCCAGCGTCCGAAGCACGGGCGATGGCGATACATGACCGCCGAACAGGGCGGCGTCGACGACCACCAGGATGGGTGCCAGACAGGCCGTCGCCGCTGAGCGAGCAGAGCGAGGGCTCTGGGGCTCGCCGACGACGATCGTCGCTGTCGGCGTACATGTCCGACGAGCAGCCCGGTGACCACATAGAACGGTGCAGGCGCTCTGGGCGACCGTCGGCGAGGAAGACGCACTCCGCCAGCGGCCGAGGCAGCTGGCGGAGGATGACGTAGAGCAGAGGCATCGCCAGCGCAGCGCGAAGGAGGAGGCAGGGTCGAAAGCCGTCTCAGCGGCCTGACTGAGCCGCTCACGTACCCCTTCCCCATGGTCCGCCTGCTAACAAGGATTATGCAGACTGCGTAACACTCGGTCGAGTGTACTGCCGTCTGCGTAAGACGTCACGGTTCAGGCTCGGGAGTGGTGTTCTGCAGTCTGCGTAACAACGGCCTGCGCAGGCGGTGCGAGTCACGCGGAAGGGAGAAGGAGAGGACGTTCGCCGCCCCAGGGCAGCGGGCAGGATGTGTACGCTCCGAGGAGTCGGTCCGCGGCGCCCGCGGCGCCGCTCAGCCGCGCAGCGCCGGGAAGAGGATGACGTCGCGGATGCTGGGCGCGCCGGTGAGGATCATCACGACGCGGTCGATGCCCATGCCCATGCCGCCGGTCGGCGGCATGCCGTGCTCCATCGCCTCGAGGAAGTCCTCGTCCATCTGGTGCGCCTCTTCGTCGCCGGCCTCGCCGTCGGCGACGTGCTGGAGGAAGCGCTCGCGCTGGTCGTCGGGGTCGTTGAGCTCGCTGAAGGCGTTGCTCGTCTCCATGCCGGCGATGAAGCCCTCGAAGCGCTCGACGAAGCGCGGGTCGTGCGGGCACTTCTTGGCGAACGGGCTGGTCTCGAGCGGGTGCTCGGTGATGAAGACCGGCTGGATGAGGTGGGCTCGACCGTCTCGCTGAAGAGCTCGTCGACCTGGGTGCCCCAGGTGGGGGCGAGCGGCACCTTGTCGGCGAGCCCCGCCTCCTTGATGCGCGCCTGCAGGTCGGCGACCGTGCGCGCGTCGTCGGCGCCGATGTCGATGCCCGACTTCTCGAGGATCGCCGCGCGCATGGTCTGGCGCGGCCACGGCGGCGTGAGGTCGATCTCGTGGCCGCGGAAGTCGACCTTGAGGTGCCCGACCGCCTGCGCGGCGGTGACCAGCATCTCCTCGACCATCGTCATGACGTGGTTGTAGTCGACGTAGGCCTCGTAGGTCTCGAGCATCGTGAACTCGGGGTTGTGCTTGAAGCTCACGCCCTCGTTGCGGAAGTCCTTGCCGATCTCGTAGACCCTGTCGATGCCGCCGATGATGCAGCGCTTGAGGTAGAGCTCGACGGCGATGCGCAGGTAGAGGTCGCGCTTGAGCTCGTTGTGGTGGGTGACGAAGGGGCGCGCCATGGCGCCGCCGTAGAGCGGCTGCAGCACCGGCGTCTCGACCTCGACGAAGCCGCGCCCGTCGAGGAACTCGCGGATGGTCCTGATGATCAGGGCGCGCTGGACGAAGACCTCGCGCGACTCGTCGTTGACGGCCGTGTCGAGGTAGCGCTTGCGGTAGCGCAGCTCCACGTCGGTGAGGCCGTGGAACTTCTCCGGCAGCGGGCGCAGCGACTTGGTGAGCAGCTGCCACGAGGTGATGCGCAGCGAGAGCTCGCCGCGGCGCGTGCGCATCATCGTGCCCTCGGCGCCGACGTGGTCGCCGAGGTCGAGGTGCTCGAGGGCCTCGTAGCGCTCGTCGCCGACGGCGTCGAGGGCGCAGAAGAGCTGCAGCTCGCCCGAGGCGTCCTTGAGGACGAGGAAGGAGACCTTGCCGTGGATGCGCTTCGCCATGAGGCGGCCGGCGACGCGGTGCACGTCGGCCGCGTCCTGGCCCGCCTCGAGGCGCTCGTAGGCCGCGCGCAGACGGGCCGATCTCGTCGCGCGGCTGGTACTTGGTGGGGTAGGCGGCGCCGGTCTCACGCCACGCCGCGAGCTTGGCCCGCCGCTCGGCGAAGACGTCGCCGCCGTGCTCGGGGACCTCGTCCACGGCGGCGGCGGTCAGGCTTTCTCGATGGCCAGGACCTTGAACTTCTTCGAGCCCTGGGGGACGGCGACCGTCACCTTGTCGCCCGGCTTGCGGCCGAGGATGGCGCGGCCGACCGGCGACTCGTTGGAGAGCTTGTGGTCTGTCGGGTCGGCCTCGGCCGAGCCCACGATCGCGTACTGCAGGACCTCGCCGCGCTCCATGTCCTGGAGCGTGACCTTGGTGCCCACGTTGACGGTATCGGTGCTGACCGCGCCGGAGTCGATCACGGTGGCGCCGCGCAGCTTCTCTTCGAGCGCGTAGATGCGCGCCTCGAGCATCGCCTGCTCGTTCTTGGCGTCGTCGTACTCTGAGTTCTCCGAGATGTCGCCGAACTCACGCGAGCTGCGGATGCGCTCGGCGACCTCCTCACGCTTGGCCGTCGAGAGGTAGTCGATCTCGTCCTTCAGACGGCGGTAGCCCTCGGGCGTGAGGATGATCTCCCTGTCGACCACTTCGTCCTCCTACGCGAAGCGCCGGGAAGCCCTGTGACGCGCTCCCCGGCCCGAATGGCACGCCAGTATAGGTCATGAGACCGGGACTGGCAAACCGCCACCTCGGCCTCGGCTTTCACGGCGGCTCCGAGAAGTGCCCGTACCTCCGACTCGCTCCGCCGCCCTCATGAGGTCGCCGGCGAGAGCCTTGTCGAGGGCGCCGCTGCGGCGGAACCGAGGCCAGAACTGGCGCAGATGGCCGACCGCGCGCGGTCCCATGTCGACGAACACCTCATCGGCGAAGCGGCGCACTTCCTTGAACCGCTCGGCAGGATCGGGAGCGGGCGCGTCGCGCAGGATCTCGCGAACAGCCACGGGCGACCGACGGCGTGGCGGGCGAGCATGACGGCGGCCGCGCCGGCGTCGAGCAGGGCGAGGGCGGCCGCGCGGCCGTCCACGTCGCCGGAGGCGATGACGGGGACGGGCAGCGCGGCCGCCAGGGCCGCCGTGACGCGGTGGTCGGCGCGGCCGCGATAGAGCTGGGCGGCCGTGCGCGGGTGGACGCAGACGGCGGCCGCGCCGGCGGCGACGAGGCGGGGCGCCGACCCGCAGGCCCGCCTCGTCGCCGTCGCGCAGGCCCGTGCGGATCTTGACCGTGACCGGCACGGTCGCCGGCACGGCAGCGACCACGGCGCGCACGACGGCCTCCGCCGCGTCCGGCGCGCCGAGCAGCGCCGCGCCGGCGCCGGTCTTGACGACCTTGCGCACCGGGCAGGCCATGTTGAGGTCGACCAGGTCGGCGCCGGCGGCGACGCAGACCTCGGCGGCTCGCGCCAGCGCGGCCGGGTCGGCGCCGAAGAGCTGAAAGCCGATCGGGTGCTCGTCCGCCGCCGCAGGCCAGGTAGTCGAGCGTGCGCCGGTTGTCGTGCACGATGCCCATGGCGGCGATCATCTCGGTGTGCACGAGGCCGGCGCCCCAGCGGCGCACGCTGCGCCGGAAGGCCGGCGTCGTGAGGCCCGCCATCGGCGCCATGAAGAGGCGCCGGTCGAGGACGAGACTGCCGATGGACAGCGGGGCGAGAAGAGGGTCGTCCAGGTCGGCGGGCGACGGACGGACCAGCGTGCGCCGGCCCCGGACCCTGTGCGCCGGCCGGGAGCCGGCGTGTGCTCCCCTGACACCGGCGCGGCCGTTACGCGGGACGCTGGCGACGCATGACGAGCTCGATGCCGCGCAGCGTGAGGTGCGGGTCGACGACCTCGATCACGTCGGTGTGGCGGGCGATCGAGCTCGGCGAGGCCTCCGGTGGCCACCACGCGGCACGCGCACGCCGAGCTCCGCCCAGATGGCGTGCACGATGCCCTCGATCTGACCGGCGAAGCCGTACACCGCGCCCGGACTGCAGAGCCTCGACCGTCGACTTGCCGATGACGTGTTCCGGCTCGACGAGCTCGACCTTGACGAGCTTGGCGGCGCGCGTCGTGAGCGCCTCGAGCGAGACCTCGATGCCGGGGGCGATCACGCCGCCCAGGTAGTCGCCCTCCGCCGAGACGACGTCGAACGTGGTCGCCGTCCCGTAGTCGGCGACGATGCAGGGGCCGCCGTACGCCTCGAAGGCGGCGACGGCGTTGACGATGCGGTCGGCGCCGACCTCGCTCGGGTTCTTCATCGCGATCCGCATGCCGGTGCGCGCGCCCGGGCCGACGACGAACGGGGTGATGCCGAGGTGCTTCTCGCACATCTCCGTCCACTGCTGCGTGAGACGGGGGACCACCGAGGCGATGCCGACCTCGTCCACGGCCTCGCGCAGGCGTCTCGCGCTGCAGCGAGAAGAAGCCCTGCAGGAGCCCGGCGAGCTCGTCGCTCGTGCGGTGCCGCACGGTGGCGATGCGCCACTCGCTCGACGACCTCGCCGTCGGCCATGAGGCCGATGTGGGTCTGCGTGTTGCCGACGTCCACGACGAGCAGCACGGTCAGTCCTCCAGGTCCAGGGCGACGTCGATCCAGGGGCTGCGCGTCGTGAGCGCGCCGGCCGAGATCACGTCGACGCCGGTCGGCGGCGAGCGCGCGCACGCGCTCGAGCGTGACACCGCCGGAGACCTCGACGACGGCGCGACCGGCGACGCGCTGCGACGGCGGCGCGTACCTGGTCGAGGTCCATGTTGTCGAGCAGGACGACCGCGGCGCCGGCGGCGAGCGCCTCGTCGAGCTGGGCGAGGTCGTCGACCTCCACCTCGAGGCCGTGGACGTGGCCCAGTGCGCCGCGCACGGCGGCGACGGCCGCGGCCACGCCGCCCGCGGCGCGGACGTGGTTGTCCTTGATCATCGCCGCGTCGAACAGGCCGAAGCGGTGCGGCAGGCCGCCGCCGTGGACGACGGCCAGTCTTCTCGAGGGCGCGCAGGCCCGGCGTCGTCTTGCGGGTCGCCGCGATGCGCGCCTTGGTGCCCTCGGTCTCGGCGACGAAGCGCGCCGTCGCCGTCGCCACGCCCGAGAGGCGGCCGACGAAGTTCAGGCCGGTGCGCTCGAGGGCGAGGATGGCGCCGGCCGGGCCGGCGAGACGGGCGAGCACGTCGCCGGCGGCGAAGCGCTCGCCGTCGTCGCTTCTCGAAGCGCACGGCGATGCTGCTCGTCGACGAGACGGGCCGCCTCCTCGAAGGGCAGGCGGCCCGAGAGCACGCCGCCCTCGCGCGCCACGACCCGGGCGCGAGCCTCGCCGGTGAAGACGGCCCCCGGCGAGGTCGCCGTAGCCGGCGAGGTCCTCGGCGAGGGCGCGCCGCGCGCCTCGCGGGCGGCGCGCGCTGCGCGCTCGTCGTGCCACCTGAGACGCTCATTCGCGCATCACCTCGCTCGATGCGGGCCGGCAGGCGCAGCGTGATGTGCCGCCGCCAGCGCTCGTCGTCGCGCTCGGGGAAGTCCTCGCGCAGGTGGACGCCGCGCGACTCCTCGCGCAGCAGGGCGGACTTGGCGATCTGCGTGCCCAGGGTGAGCAGGTTGAGGGCCTCGTACTCGGCGACGCCCGACCCGGGCGAACGACGAGCCCCGAGGTGAGGAGCTGGAGCTCGGCGAGCGCCGCGCGCAGGTCGTCGTCGTCGCGCAGCACGCCGACGCGGCGCAGCATGGTCGCGGTCAGCCGGCGGCGCGCCTCGGCCGCGTTGACTCCGTCGCGCGGCCCGCCCTGCGCCGTCGGGCAGGGCGAAGCGCAGCCGGCGCACGTCCTCGCCGAGGCTCGCCGATGTAGCGGTCGAGGTCGCGCACCACGCGCTCCGAGAAGACGAGACCCTCGAGCAGCGAGTTGGAGGCCAGCCGGTTGGCGCCGTGCACCCCCGTGCTCGACACCTCGCCGCTGGCGTAGAGGCCCGGGCACGGTGGTCCGGCCCCAGACGTCGGCGACCACGCCGCCGATGAAGTAGTGGCACACGGGCGCGACCGGGATGCGGTCGGTGGCGAGGTGGAGGCCGTGCTCGGCGAGGCCCGCGGTCACCGTCGGGAAGCGCTTCGCCAGCATCTCGCGGTCCAGATGCGTGGCGTCGAGGTAGACGTAGTCGGCCTTCTCGCGGCGCATCTCGGTCACCATGGCGCGGACGACCACGTCGCGCGCGGCGAGCTCGGCCTGCGGGTCGTAGCGCTCCATGAAGCGCTCCCCGGCCATGTTCCTGAGGTAGGCGCCCTCACCGCGCAGCGCCTCGGTCACGAGCAGCACCGTCTCCTGACCCTCCACGGCGAGTCCCGTGGGGTGGAACTGGACGAACTCGAGGTCGCGGATCGCGGCCCCGGCGCGGTAGGCCATGGCGATGCCGTCGCCGGTCGCGACCGTCGGGTTCGTGGTGCGCGCGTAGACCTGCCCGGCGCCGCCGGTGGCGAGGATCGTCACCATCGCCACGTTGAGGGTCAGCTGGCCGTCGTCGAGGCTCATCGAGAGCGCGCCGACGCAGCGGCCGCCGAGCGTGAGCAGGTCGATGACGAACTCGTTCTCGTAGAGCTGCACGCGGCTGCCGACCTTGGCCGCCTCGGCGAGGGCGCTGGAGACCTCGCTGCCGGTCGCGTCGCCGCCGGCGTGGACGACGCGGGCGACGGAGTGCGCGCCCTCGCGCCCGAGGACGATCTCGCCGTCGACGCGGTCGAAGTGCGGGCAGATCTCCATGAGCTCGCGGACGCGGTCCGGGCCCTCGCTCACGAGCACGCGGACCGCGTCCTCGTCGCAGAGCCCGGCGCCCGCCTTGACCGTGTCCTGGAAGTGGAGCTCGGGCGAGTCGGCCTCGCCCAGGGCGGCGGCGATGCCGCCCTGGGCGAGGAACGTCGTCGTGTCGTCGAACCCGGCCTTGGTCAGCAGCCCGACGCGCCAGCGGCGGGCGGCGGAGATGGCGGCCGTGAGGCCGGCGATGCCGCCGCCCAGCACGAGCACGTCGAACGTGCGCCGGTGCGAGCTTCTGGCCGCTCGATGCTGGCGATGTACGGACGCGACATCGATGCGATCCCGTCCTCGCCTACTCGACCATGCGCTCGACCGCCCGCAGCCGCCTTTCGGCGGATGTCGGGCGGCACGTCGATCTCGCCGCTCATGTCGCGCAGCGCGCCGATCGCGGACTCGAGCGTGGTCAGCTTCATGTTCGGGCAGACGGCGAAGTCGCTCGCGGCGACGAAGGTCCGGTCCGGGTAGCGCCGCCGCAGGCCGGTCAGCAGGCCGACCTCGGTGGCGACGATGTACGTGCGGGCGTCGTCGCCCTCCGGATAGCGCAGCATGCCCGAGGTGCTCGTCACCACGTCGGCCAGGTCGACGACCGCGCGCGAGCACTCGGGGTGGGCCATGACCTTGGCGCCGGGGTGCTCACGGCGCCGCGCCTCGATGTCCTGCGGCAGGATCAGCGCGTGGGTGGGGCAGTAGCCGGGCCACAGGATCATGCGCGCGCCCGGTCTGGCGCATGACCCAGTCCCCGAGGTGCTGGTCGGGCACGAAGATGATCTCGCGGTCCGCCGGGTACCCGGCCGACGATCTCGACGGCGTTGGCGCTCGTGCAGCAGACGTCGGTCTCGGCCTTGACCTCGGCGCTCGTGTTGACGTACGCGACGACCGACGGCGCCGGGGTGCTCGGCCTTGAGCGCGCGCAGACGGTCGGCGGTGACCATGTCGGCCATCGGGCAGCCCGGCGCTCGGTGTCGGGCATGAGGACGGTCTTGCCGCGGCGAGAGGATCTTGGCCGTCTCGGCCATGAAGTGCACGCCGCAGAACACGATGACCTCGGCGTCCGTGGCCGCCGCCTTGCGCGCCAGCTCCAGGGAGTCGCCGACGAAGTCGGCCGCCTCCTGGACCTCGGCGCGCTGGTAGTTGTGCGCGAGGATGACGGCGTTGCGCGCCGTCGCCGAGCTCGCGCAGCTCGGCCTGCTGCGCCGAGAAGTCGGTGCCCACCGCTCACGCCTCCCCGCCGTCGAAGGGACGCACGGCCTGGTCGCGCGCAAGCGCCGCCGCCAGGCCGTCGACGTCGAGCTCCGGCATGTCCGCGGGCCCAGCCCCAGATCTCGGCGAGGGGCGCCAGCACGAAGGCGCGCTGCAACATGCGCGGGTGCGGCAGAGTGAGCTCGGGGTCGTCGCGTCTCGACGCCTTGGAAGAGCAGTATATCGACATCGAGCGTGCGCGGGCCGAACCGTCGCTCGCGCACGCGGCCGTTCGCGTGCTCGATCGCCTGGCAGGCGCGCAGGAGCTCGAGCGGCGCGAGCCCGGTCTCGAGGCACACGACCTGGTTGAGGAAGGCCGGCTGGTCGGTCACGTCCTGGGGCGCCGTCTCGTAGATGCGCGAAGCGGCCAGGACCGCCGTGCCCGGCAGCGCCGCGAGCGCGTCGCGCGCCCGCGCCAGGTGCGCTGCGCGGTCGCCGAGGTTCGAGCCGAGCGCGACGAAGGCGCGCCGGCGGCTCCGTCGCCGCCGGCGCCGTCCTCGCGCGTCGTTCGGGCTCATGACGACAGCCTCCCGGGTCGCGCCCCGCGCGCCGCGCCTCAGGCGCGGCGCGTCACCTCGACCCGGGCCGCGTCGACCGGGACGGCGACCGGCGGCGCCGGCTTGCGCGACGGCGACCTCGAGCTCGGCGAGGCGGAACGCCTCCCAGACGCGGTCGGCGATGACCGTCGGCGAGGCGCTCGAGGAGGCGGAACTCGCCGCCCTCGACGACCTCGCGCACGAGGTCGACGACGCGCCCGTAGTCGACCGCGTCGGCGAGGTCGTCGCGTCGTCGGCCGCGTCCGCGCCGCGCGGCGTGAGCCGCACGTCGACGACGAGCGTCTGGCCCACGGCGCGCTCCTCGGCGGTCACCCCGCAGCGGCCGCGCAGGGCGATGCCCTCGACGGCGACGGTCAGCTCGTCGGCCATGGCCTGCTCCTCCTCGTCATCCGTCGCCCGCCCGGCGCACCGCCTCGGTCACGCGCAGGGCCTCGACGTTGGGCCGCACGTCGTGAACGCGGAACACGGCCGCCCCGGCGAGCGCGCCCATCACGGTGGTCGCCACCGTCCCGAACAGCGCGGTCCTGCGGCTCGGCGTCGAGGATCGCGCCCAGGAACCGCTTGCGCGACGTGCCGAGCACGACCGGCCGGCCCAGGGCCACGAAGCGGTCGAGGTGCCGAGCAGGAGCAGGTTGTGCTCGAGCGTCTTGCCGAACCCGATGCCGGGGTCGAGCAGCACCTGCTCCTCGGCGATCCCCTGCGACGACGGCGAAGGCGAGGCGCTCCTCGAGAAAGCGCAGCACCTCGTCGACGACGTCGTCGTAGCGCGGGTCGTCCTGCATCGTCTTCGGCGCCCCGAGCATGTGCATGAGGCAGACGGGGCAGCCGGCGTCGGCGACGACGCCGGCCATCTCGGGGTCGCCGCGCAGCGCGGTCACGTCGTTGACGATCGCGGCCCCGGCGGCGAGCGCGCGGCGCGCCACCTCGGCCTTGGAGGTGTCGACCGAGATCCGCGCCGCGACCTTGCCGTGCAAGCGCCTCGACGATGGGCACGACGCGGCCGGTCTCCTGCTCGACCGAGACCGGGTCGGAGCCCGGCCGCGTCGACTCGCCGCCGACGTCGACGATCGCCGCGCCCTCGGCGGCCATGGCCACGCCCTGGCGGACCGCCGCCTCGGGGTGCACGAAGAGGCCCCCGTCCGAGAACGAGTCGGGGGTCACGTTGAGGACCCCCATGACGCAGGGGAAGGCGAGGTCGGTGGCCAGACGGAGGGGGCCGGTCACGAGCGGGGCCTCAGCCGGCGTTGATGAGCGACAGGACCTCGGCCCGGGTCGCGGCGTTCGTCTGCATGATGCCGCGCACGGCGCTGGTCACGGTCTTGGCCCCCGGCGTGCGCACGCCGCGCATCGACATGCAGAGGTGCTCGGCCTCGATGAGGACCAGCGCCCCCGACGGCTCGAGCGCCCTGACGATGGCGTCGGCCACCTCGCTCGTGATGCGCTCCTGCAGCTGCGGGCGGGCGGCGACGAGGCGCACGACGCGGGCCAGCTTGCTCAGGCCCGCGATGTGGCCGTGGTCGCTCGGGATGTAGGCGACGTGGGCGCGTGCCGTGGAACGGCAGCAGGTGGTGCTCGCAGATCGAGTAGAAGTCGATGTCCTTGATGAGCACCATCTCGCGGTGGTGGTCGCCGGGCATCGCGACGAGCAGCTTGGCCGGGTCGTCGCCGTCGATGCCCGAGAAGATGTCGGCGTACATCTCGGCGACGCGGCGCGGGGTCTCGACGAGGCCCGGGCGCCGCGGGTCTTCGCCGATCCCCTCGAGGATGAGGCGGACGCCCTGCTCGATCTTCTGCTGGTCCACGATGTGCGGGTGCCCGGCCGGCGTCGGCCTCAGGTGGCCTCGGGGTGGGCGGGCTTGACCGGCGTCGGGGCGACGACCTGCGGCTGCGGGACGCGCTCCTTCTTGTCGGCGTCGCGCGACTTCTCCTGCCGCCTGGCCGCGGCCTTGGCGTCGCGCTCGCGGAACACCTCTTCCTCGGGCACGCCGTCGAGCAGGGCCTCGAACTCGACCCGCTCGAGGGTCTCGCGCTGGATGAGGATCGCGGTGATCGCGTCGAGCTGCTCGCGGCGCTCGCCCAGCAGGTCCTTGGCGCGCTCGTGCGCCTCTTCGATGATGCGCCGGATCTCGGCGTCGATCTGGCGGGCGATCTCCTCGGAGTAGTCGGCCTGCTGCTGGAACTCGCGGCCGAGGAACGGCATCGACTGGTCGTGGCCCAGCGCGCGCGGACCGAGCTCCTCGCTCATGCCGTAGCGCATGATCATCTGCTTGGCGGTGCTCGTCGCCTTCTCGATGTCGTTCGCCGCCCCGGTCGTGATCTCGCCGAACACGACCTCCTCGGCGGCGCGGCCGCCGAGGGTCATGGCGAGGTTGTCCATGAGCTCGTTCTTGGTGGTGAGGAACTTGTCTTCGGTGGGCAGCGAGATCGTGAAGCCGAGCGCCTGGCCGCGGCTGACGACCGAGATCTTGTGCACCGGGTCGGTGTTGGGCAGGAAGTGGCCGACGAGGGCGTGGCCCATCTCGTGGTAGGCGGTGATCGCCTTCTCCTTCTCGGAGATGAGGCGGCTCTTCTTCTCGGGCCCGGCGAGGACGCGCATGATGCCCTCTTCGAGCTCGAGCATGCCGACGATCTTCTTGCCGTGCCGGGCGGCGAGCAGCGCCGCCTCGTTGACGAGGTTGGCGAGGTCGGCGCCGGTGAAGCCCGGCGTCTGCGCGGCGAGCGCGTCGAGGTCGATCGCCTTGGCGATCGGCTTGCCGCGCGTGTGCACCTCGAGGATCTGCCGGCGGCCGGCGCGGTCCGGCCGGTCGACGACGACCTGACGGTCGAAGCGGCCCGGCCGCAGCAGCGCCGGGTCGAGGATGTCGGGCCGGTTGGTGGCGGCGATGAGGATGATGTTGTCCTTCATCTCGAAGCCGTCCATCTCGACGAGCAGCTGGTTGAGGGTCTGCTCGCGCTCGTCGTGCCCGCCGCCCATGCCTGCGCCGCGGTGACGGCCCACGGCGTCGATCTCGTCGACGAAGATGATGCAGGGCGCGTTCTCCTTGGCCTGCTCGAAGAGGTCGCGCACGCGCGAGGCGCCGACGCCGACGAACATCTCGACGAAGTCCGAGCCCGAGATGCTGAAGAACGGGACGCCCGCCTCGCCGGCGACCGCCCTGGCGAGCAGGGTCTTGCCGGTGCCGGGCGGGCCGTAGAGCAGGACGCCCTTGGGGATGCGCGCGCCGAGCTGCTGGAACTTCTTCGGGTTCTCGAGGAACTCCTTGATCTCCTCGAGTTCCTCGACCGCCTCGTCGACCCCCGCCACGTCCTTGAACGTGACCTTGGGCGAGTCGACGCTCACCCGCCGGGCGCGGCTCTTGCCGAAGCTCATGACCTTCGAGCCGCCGCCCTGCATCTGGTTCATGATGAAGATCCAGAACCCGATGATGAGGATGAACGGCAGGATGTGAACGAGGGCGCTCGTCCACCAGGGACTGCCGGGGCTCTTGGAGCTCGAACTTGACCCCCGACTCCTGGATGAGCTTGGTCGTCTCGTCGGTGCTCGGGTAGTTCGACCTTGTAGGTGACCGGCTTGCCGTCGGCGCCCTTCTCGGTGGTCGTGACCTGCAGGGTCTGGTCCTTGGTGTTCATGAGCACGGACGCGACCCTGCCGGCGCTCGAGGTCGTTGGTGAAGCTCGGCGCCGGCCCGGAGTAGCTGTACTCTGTGCCGGCGCTCGTTGTCCCCCTGGATCCAGTACTCGATCGTTATCGCCACGACGATGACGATGAGGATGGGGAAGAGCGCGCTGCGGACGAATCTGCTCACGTCATCCCTTCGCTGGTAGTCGCTCGCCCGCGCGTGCAGGCGAAAACGGGCGCGTCCACGCACCCGGTCGCAGGGTAGCATACCCCGCACCGGGAGCAAAGAAGCCCTGCACGCACGGAAGCGGACGCCGCGGCTGGGGCCGCGGCGGCCGGCGAAGGCGGGCTCAGAGCAGGGAGTCGCCGTCGCCGGCGACCGCGGCCACCGCCTCCGGCGTCAGCACGCCGATGAAGTCGAGCGCGCGGTAGCGCTCCGCGTAGTCGAGGCCGTAGCCGACGACGAACTCGTCGGGGATCTCGAAGCCGACGTAGCGGCAGGTCGATGCTGCGTGCGCCGCCGTGCCGGCTTGGTGAGCAGGGCGCAGATCTCGAGCGACGCCGGCTTGCGCGAGCGCAGGTTCTTGAGCAGGTAGCTCAGGGTGAGGCCCGAGTCGATGATGTCCTCGACGATCAGCACGTGCCGGCCCTCGATCTCGGTGTCGAGGTCCTTGAGGATGCGCACGACGCCGGAGGAGTCGGTCGACGAGCCGTAGCTCGAGACGGCCATGAAATCGAGGGCGCACGGCACGGTGATGCGACGCGCGAGGTCGGCCATGAAGAAGACCGCCCCCTTGAGGACGCCGACGAGCAGGAGCTCCTGGCCCGCGTAGTCCTCCGAGATCTCGCGCGCCAGGTCGTCGACGCGCGCCGCAAGCTTCTCCGGCGGCACCAGGATCGCGGCGATGGGGTCGTTCACCCTTCCTCCTCGACGACGTGGAGCGTGCAGACCGTACTCTCGGACACCCGGCACGGCTGCGCAACCCTCCCCCGCCGTTCGCCGGACCGCGACGCGTAGCCCACCCAGGCGACGCGCCCGTCGACCTCCAGGACGAGGGCGCGACGGCGGGCGGACGGCGTGACGCGAGCGGCGGCGAGAAAGCGTGCGACGGTCGTCTCGCGGGCCATGCCGAAGGGCGTGAAGCGGTCGCCTCGCGCCGGGTGTCGCAGCTCGACGCGCGCCGGGGGAGCGCCAAGGCCGACGAAGGCCTCGAGAGGCGAGCGGGCGACCGTCTGCGCCGGCGCGCCGCCTGTCTTCTGGGACGGCGGCCCCAGCGCGCCTTCGACCAGGGCCGCCCTGTAGGCGCGCCCGCAGAAGCGCGCGCCGGCTTCGCCCGGCGCGAGCGTGACGGGCGCGCAGACGTGTGCGGGAGCGCGGCGGCGCAAGCGTAGCCGGCCGCCGCCGCGCACGACCTCCCATCCCCCCTTGAGGCTGACCGACCCGGCGTCGTCACGGCGCGCGACCAGACGCGTCGAGGCTCTCGATCTCACGTCGCTCGACGAGAGCATCAGCGCCGCGGCCGCGAGCGATCAGGGCGCGCAGACAGAGCGCGCGCAGCGCCTCCGGCTCGCGCGCCAGCCGGCCCAGATCGAGGGCCGCGACCTCGTCGTCCTGGACGGGCGCGGCGACCCTCGACCAGGCGTCCGCCGCGACGGCGTCGAGCACCTCGCGCTCGGCGGCGGCGATCTCGGCGCCCGCGGCGAGCGTCTCGACGACGCGCGGGTTCAGCTCGGCGAGACGCGTCAGGATCTCGTGGCGCACGACGTTGCGCGCGTACACGGGCTGCGCGTTGGTCACGTCCTCGCCGTACTCGATGCCGCCGATTCGCGCAGTAGACACGGATCTCGTCCGCGCCCAAAGCAGAGCAGCGGCCGCGCGAGGGCGGCGCGCCCCGGCGCGCCCGCCTCGCGCGGCCGCATCCCGACGAGCGCCTGCGGCGACGCGTACTTGGCGAGCCGATAGAGGATGGTCTCGGCCTGGTCGTCGCGGTTGTGCGCCGTCGCGATCACGTCACACCCGCGCGCGGCGGCGAGCGCCCGCGCCCGCCCGTAGCGCAGGTCGCGGGCGCGGGCCTGGAAGTTCGGTCCGTGCAGGCCGGCCTCGAGGCGCACGACCTCGAGCTCGATGCCGGCCTCCGCGCAGGCGCGCGCGACGATCTCCCGGTCGCGCGTCGAGTCGTCTCCGCGCAGCCCGTAGTCGACGTGCAGGGCGCACAGGTCGAGGCCGAGCGCCAGACGCCGGTCGGCGGCGCGGACCAGGGCCAGCATGGCCATCGAGTCCGCGCCGCCGGACAGCATCAACAGGGCGCGCTCGCCGGCGCGCAGGACCTCGCGCCGGGCGACGAAGTCGGCGACCCGGCGTTCGAGCCTCAGAACGAGAGGGTCCGTTCGCACCGCGCCACGGCCTCCGCCAGGTCGTGGATGGTCGCCACCTGGACACCGTCGACGAGGTCGCCGTCGCGCACGCCGCGCGCACGACAGCAGGTGCCGCAGCAGACGACGCCCACCCCGCGCTCGAGCAGCCTGACCAGCATCGGCTCGAGCGCGGCGTGGGCCTCCCGCGGCTCCTGACCGGCGCGCGCCGCGTGGACGCCGTCACCCATGAGGAACACCTCGACGCGCTCCCCGCAGCAGGGCGAGCGCCTCGGCGAGCCGGAAGGCGTTGTACGGACCCTCGCTGCCGTACGGCGGCGTGTTCACGACGAGCAGCACCGTCATCGCCCCTCCCCGGAGTCTCTTGCGTCCCGAGCAGTCGCCTTCCTCACCGCCGCGCGGCGGGCGAGGACGACCGTCGTTTCGAGCATAGCAGAGGGAGCGCGCCCGCCGGCGCCCGGTCGCTCGATGAGCGAACCGGCGAAGTGGGGCGGCGCCCCTTCTCGGTAGTCGCTGTCCCCGGGACGGACCGGTCGACCCAGCCCGCGCGCCGGACGCTCGGTCTGCGCGTGACCCTTCGACCGCTCTGTGCGCCGCATTGCACACGGAGCGGGCCTCGAGCGCGGCGGCCGCAGGCCGTCCGCCCAGCTCCGCCTTCCTCCTCGAACACCGCCCGGTAGACGAGCCCGCCGAGGGCGCCGCCGACGATCGGGAAGACGATGAACGCCCAGAGCTGCTCGAGCGCCCAGCCGCCGGCGAACATCGCTGGGCCGAGGCTGCGCGCGGGGTTCACCGACGTGTTCGTGACCGGGATGCTGATGAGGTGGATCAGGGCCAGCGTGAGGCCGATGGCGAGCGGCGCAAACCCGGCGGGCGCGCGACCGTGCGGTCGCGCCGTGGATCACGAGCACGAAGACGAACGTCAGGACGACCTCGATGACGATCGCCGCCGCCAGCGAGTACCCCGCCGGCGAGTGGTCGCCGTAGCCGTTCGAGGCGAAGCCGGCGTCGGTCGAGAACGCGTCCAGCCCGCTGGCGACGACGTAGACGACAGCCGCGGCGGCGACGGCGCCGGCCGCCTGGGCGACGACGTAGGGGATGCAGCTTGGCGCGCGGGAAAGCGGCCGCCGACCCACAGCCCGACCGACACGGCGGGGTTGAAGTGCGCCCCAGAGATGTGGCCGAACGCGTACGCGCCGGTCACGACCGTGAGGCCGAAGGCCAGCGCGACGCCGAGGATGCCGACGTTGCCGTCGGCGAGCGACAGCCCGAGGACGGCGCTGCCGACGCCGCCGAGGACGAGCCAGAACGTGCCGAGGAACTCCGCGGCGAGCTGCTTGGACAGGGGCATGAGCAGACCTCCGGATGATGACGGTGGACGACCGAGCCTCTCCTACCCGGCCACGGCCGCCCAGTCCTGCCAGCGTGCCACGGCGGGGGCCGGCGCGGGCACTGCACGTCGGCGAACGGCGCGCAGTCGCGGTCCGGGACAAACGAAGGGCGCCCGAACGGGCGCCCCGGAAGGCTTTGGTAGCGGGGGCAGGATTCGAACCTGCGACCTTCGGGTTATGAGCCCGACGAGCTACCGGACTGCTCCACCCCGCGCCGTGACTGGACATCGGATTGTAGACCCTCCCGGCGACGATTGTAAAGCTCGGGAAGGGCCTGGACACGCCGGCGGCGTACAGAACGGCGAAGAACTTCCGATACACTGCCGTGAACGGTCCTCGCCATGAGAATGCACGCACGAACACCTGGCTCGACCAGAGCACGCCGCAGCTGGCGCACCTCGGCGCGCGCGCGCATCGGACTCGCCGTCGCGGCAGGCGTCGTCGTGCTGCTTCTCGCGGCGGCCCTCGCGGCTCCCGAGCGCGCCGGCCGCCGCCCCGCGCGAACTCACCTTCGGGAGCAGGCCGGACGGCCTGACCGAGCTGCAGGCGCAGGCGACGCGCATCCGCGCCGAGATCGACGGCCCTCGACCGGCGCCTGGCGTCGTCGGTCGAGGACTACAACGAGGCGCGGGCGCGACTCGACGCGCTCAACGCGGAGCTCATGGCCGCGCGCAGCGACCTGCTCAGGACCGAGGCCGAGCTGCAGCTCACGCAGACACTCTACGGCCAGCGGCTGGCGCAGATGTACAAGGGCGGCCGCCTGACGATCGTCGACGTCCTGCTCAGCGCGGACGACCTCACCGGGATCACGCGGCAGCTCGACTTCTACCGCCTCATCGCCGAGGCGGATGAGGCGACCGTCGAGCGCATGGAGCAGCTGGCGAGCCGACGTCGCCGGGCTCGAGAGCAGCGATCGAGGCCCGGCGCGAGCTCGCGCTGACCGACGAGCTCGAGCTCCGCGACAAGCGCGCCCGCGTCGAGGACCAGATGGCGCAGCGTCAGGCGCATCCTCGACGGCGTCAGCGCGCAGATCAAGAAGCTGCTCGAGCGCCAGGCCAAGCTTGCGGCGCTGACCGCCGGCGAGCTCGCCCGCGAGGCCGGCGTCGTCCTCGACTCCATCGACGCCACTCCGGAGCAGCTCGCCGTCGTGCGCGCCGCCATGCGCTGGCTCGGCGTCCCCTACGTCTTCGGCGGCGCCTCCCCGAGCGGGTTCGACTGCTCGGGCCTCGTGACCTACGTCTACCGCGCAGTTCGGCGTCGACGCTGCCCCACGCCGCGACCCTGCAGGCGAACCTCGGCGACCCGGTGCCGCTCGACCGCCTCCAGCCCGCCGACCTCGTCTTCTTCGGCGGCCCGACCCGTCTACCACCACGTGGGCATCTACGTCGGCGGCGGCCTCTTCATCGAGGCGCCGCACACCGGCGACGTCGTCAAGGTGAGCGCGCTCGCCGGCCGCGGCGTCGCCCTGGGCTGCCGCTACGACGTGCGCCTGCCGTGACGCGGTCCCCCGCCACGCGGCGTCCCTCCCCTCCACCGCTGTCCTCCGGCGTCCGAACGGCGTAGACTCGCCGCATGAACGGCTGGGTGCTGCTCATCGATCGGTCTCGTCAGCCTTGGCGTGGTGACCGTGGCCTTCGCCTACGTCGGCTACGTGCTCTACCGGCTGGCCAAGGCCGGTCTGCACATCGCGCGAGACTACGGCCCGCCGGCCGCGGCGCTCGCCGGCAAGGCCGACACCTCGGAGCAGCTCGTCGGCCAGGCCGGCCTCCACGTCGAGGAGCTCGCGGCCACCCTCGCCCACCTGCAGGTGACCCTGCGGCGCCTGCAGGTCGTCGCCGACGCCGTGCAGACGGCGCTGGCGCCCTACCAGCGGCTGCGCACGATACTTCGGCCGATAGACGACGAGACGGCGGGGGCCCGGCCTCGTTCGAGGCCGGGCCCCCGCCGTCTCGTTCGCTGTCCGCCGGTCCCAGCTACGCCAGCGCCGGCAGCTCCCCCCAGCCGCGGATGCGGTAGTAGTCGGCCAGCATGTACTCCATCTCCGACTGCGGGAAGGACCAGGCGGTCTCGTCCTCCATCGGCTTGTCGCTCACCCACTCCGGCAGCCGCTCCGTCTCACGCCCGATGCCGCGCGCGGCGTTGAAGTCGTGCGTCATCGTGACGATGCGGTTGGCGACGCGGTGCAGGTCGTCCTCGGTGTAGTCCGCCCCGATGACCGCGTTGACGACCGCCGTGATGTAGGGCCACTGCACGAGGTCGCGGTAGAAGCGGCAGTAGACGAGGCAGTCCATGATCGTCAGGCGGTCCTCCCAGTCGCAGTAGATCGCGGCCTTGCCCTCGACGATCTGCGGGTCGATGACCCCGATCAGCTCCGGCTTGTACATGGTGGCGCGCAGATGGCAGGCGCCGCGCGCCGTGGTCGCGAAGCCGAGCCCCATGCCCTTCATGGCCCGCGGCTCGTAGCCCGCCGGCTCCATGCCCTTGCAGTGCACGGCGACGCCCTCGAGGCCGTACTCCTTCTCGACCGCGCAGGATGCCCTCGGCCCAGATGTCGCCGATGCCCTCGCGGAAGCACATCTTGCGCAGGAACTCGGCGACGCAGTCGGGGTCGCCGAAGTCCATCTTCTCGTCGATCAGGCCGCGCTGCGACGCCTCGATCGCCAGGGCGCAGAGGTTGCCCGCCGTCATCGTGTCGACTCCCCAGCGGTCGCAGAGGTCGTTGAGCCACATCAGCTCGGCGAAGTCGACGATCTCGCAGAGGCCGCCGAAGACGTAGGCGGTCTCGTACTCGGGACCCTCGCACTCGAGACCCTTGTGCCGGCCCTCGAAGACGAAGTTGTGCTTGACGCACTTCATGACGCACGGCGGGCACACCTCGTTGCGGGTGCCGTGCTTCTCGAGCATGGTCTCGACGGTGATGTTCTCGAAGCCCTCGAGGGTGCCCTTGCGCCAGTAGCGCGTCGGGAAGGCGTTCTTGCCGTTCATGATGCGCACCATGTTCAGCGTGCCGCCGCGCTGGTAGGCGGCGACGCCGGGGTCGTCCTTGGTGCGCTCGACAAGGTCCCTGACGACGGCCCTGAAGTCGTCCGGCCGCGCGACCTCGACCTTGCTTGTCGCCGTGCCACACGATGCCCTTGAGGTTCTTGCTGCCGAACACCGCGCCGGGGCCGCCGCGGCCGAGCTGGTGCCACTTGTTGTTGTTCACGCAGGCGAAGCGCACGAGGTTCTCGCCCGCCTGACCGATCACGCAGGCCTGCGCCTTCTTGTGCTCGGTGCGCTCGAGGATCTTGTCCTCGGCCTCGAACGCGTCGAGGCCCCAGAGGTCCTCGGCGCTGTGGAACCGCACGCCGTCCTCGCTGATCTCGAGGTAGACGGGGCCGTCGGCCTTGCCCTCGACGATGACCACCTTGAAGCCGGTCTTGGCGAACTGCGGGGCGAGGTTGCCGCCCGAGTAGGCCTCGCAGTAGCCGTTGGTCAGCGGCGAGGCGAAGTAGACGCGTAGCGGTTGCTGCCGAGCATCGACGTGCCGGCCATGGGCCCGGAGACGAAGATGAGCTTCGCCTGCGGGCTCAGCGGGTCGACCTCGGGGCCGACCTCCTCGCAGAGATAGTGCGTGCCGATGCCCTTGGCCCCGATGAGCTCCTTGATGAGCTCCGGCGGCACGGTCTCTTCCGTGGACGTGCCGCGTCGTGAGGTCGATGCGCAGGAGGTCGCCCATGCGCTGCTCCTTTCGTGCCGAGGCGAGGATCCCCGGTCCTCCGCTCCTGGTCCGGCGTACGCACTCCGCGGGCCGTGCAGCCTCAAGAAACGCGCGAGCCGCGGCCGGCAGGGCCGGCCGCGGCTCGATTCAAGCATATCGCGCACGCGAGCGGCTACTGGCCGCCCGGTACCCGATTCGCGGGCTCAGGCCAGCGCTTTGTCCAGCGGCGTGTAGGCGAGCTTGTGCGCCTCGGCGACGGAAGGGATGGTGAGCTTGCCGCGATAGACGTTGACGCCGAGCGCCAGCGCCGCGTCGTCCTTGACCGCCTGCTCGAAGCCCTTGGTGGCGATCGCCACGCCGTACGGCAGCGTCGCGCCGGTCAGGGCCAGGGTCGAGGTGCGCGCGACGGCGCCCGGCATGTTGGCGACGCAGTAGTGGATCACGCCGTCGACCACGTAGGTCGGGTCGGTGTGCGTCGTCGGCTTGGACGTCTCGAAGCAGCCGCCCTGGTCGATGGCGACGTCGACGAGCACGGAGCCGGGGCGCATGTTCTTGAGCATGTAGCGCTTGACGAGGTGCGGTGCCTGGGCGCCGCCTGGCAGCAGCACGGCGCCGACGACCAGGTCGGCGTCGGCGATCGCCTCTTCGATCGCGCTCTCGTTGCTGAGCAGCGTCTCGACGCGACCGCTGAAGATGTCGTCGAGGTAGGCGAGACGAGCCGCGTCGTTGTCGACGATGACGGTGCGGGCGCGCAGGCCTTCGGCCATCTTGGCGGCGTTCACGCCGACGGTGCCGCCGCCGATGATCACGACCTTGGCCGGCGGCACGCCGGTGACGCCGCCGAGCAGCACGCCGGAGCCCCCGTTGTTCTTCTGCAGGTGCGTGGCGCCGGCCTGGATGGCGAGGCGGCCGGCGACCTCGCTCATGGGCAAGAGCAGCGGGTGGGCGCCGTTCGGGAACTCGACGGTCTCGTAGGCGATGGCGCGGATGCCCGCCTTCATCATCGCCTTGGTGAGGCTCTTGGCGTAGGCGGCGCCGAGGTGGAGGTAGGTGTAGAGGATCTGGCCCTTCTTGAACTTCGGCCACTCGCTCGCGAGCGGCTCCTTGACCTTGACGATCATGTCGGCCTGGGCGAACACGTCGTCGACCTTGGCCAGCTTGGCGCCGGCGGCCTTGTACGCCGCGTCGTCGAACCCGGCGCCGACGCCGGCGCCCTTCTCGACGACGACGGTGTGGCCGGCGCGCACGAACTCCTTGACGCCGATCGGTGTGACCGCGACGCGGTACTCCTCGTTCTTGATCTCCTTGGGAACGCCGACGATCATGGCTCCTCCTCGTTCATCGTGCCGGGCAGGCGGTCCGCCGGGCGCACCCGCAACGGACGCGTGGTTCCGCAAGTGCGAAGAAACGTATCAGAGAAGGACCAGAAACGCAAAACCACAGGGCCGTGATATGGCCGAACTGCGAAATCCCTGGCTCACCCGCTCGCGTCCCTCTCCTCCGTCCCCTGTCCCGTCCACGAGCGCCGCCACGAAGCCGGCGGGACGATCCACCGGCCGCGCGCCTTCATCACCACGAACATCTCGCTGGCGTTGATACCCCCCACGTCGCGCAGCGAGACGTTGAGGAAGTCGTAGAGGCCGCTCATGCCGCTCTCGGTCACGACCTCGGCGAAGATGTCGTAGCGGCCGGTGACGACGGCCGCCCAGGTGACCTCGGGCAGGTCGGCGATCTGCTCGACCTTCTCGTCCAGCCGGTGCTTGTCGACGGTGAGGCCGACGAGGGCGACGGTGAGGCCCGGGAGGCGGAAGGCGTCGACCACGCCGGCGACGCGGAGGACGCCGTCGTGCACGAGGCCGCGGAGCCGCGACGCCGCCGTGGGACGCGAGATGCCGGTGCGCTCGGCGAGCTCCGAGAGCGACAGGCGGCCGTCGGCGATGAGGTTGGCGATGAGGCCCTTGTCGAGCGCGTCGACGTCCCGTGCCAAGGCTCCCCCTCCAGCGTCGCGTGCGGGTCCGCTCCCGCCGTCATCTGGCTGCCGGGCGGGCGGCTGCTCTATATTTACCACAGGACGACGAAGGGGGTCGGGGCATGAGCGAGGCACCGCCGGCGGTGCAGGCCGCGGTCGCGGCCGCGGCCACTCGCCTGGGAGGCACGGCGGGAGTCGCGGCGCGCAACCTGGCGAGCGGCGCCGGGGTGGAGCTGAACGCAGACGAGGCCTTTCCCCTGGCAAGCGTCTTCAAGATCCCCGTGATGGTCGAGGTCATGCGTCAGGCGGACGCCGGCGTCCTCCGCCTGGACGAGCGCCTGACGTTGCGCGAGAGCGACAAGAGCCCCGGCAGCACGCTCATCCACTGCCAGGAGGGGCTCGCACCCACTGTCCGCGACCTCCTCTACCTGATGATCACGCTGAGCGACAATACCGCCACCGACATGCTCTGGCGCCGGGTCGGCCTCGAGAGCGTCAACCGCACGATGCGCGAGCTGGGGCTCGGCGACGATCGACTGCACGATGCCCAACCGCGAGTACTTCCTCTTCGAGACCGGCCTGGGCAAGCGAGTGGGCCGGGCTGAGCGGTCCCGAGACCGTGGCGCGCTGGCGCGAGGTCGAGGCGCGCGACGGCCGCGAAGCCGTCTTCGCGCGCCTCCTCGAGGAGCACGCGCGCCTCACCGGCGCGGCGTTCCAGCACCACTGGGACCAGCGCTGGGGCTACGGCGACGAACGCGACTTCGACGACGCCTTCGCCATCGACCAGGAGCTCGACAACACCGGCAGCCCGCGCGACATCATGGAGCTCCTCGGCATGATCGCCGAGGCGCGCTGCGCCTCGGCGCCCTCGTGCCGCCTCATGGTGGAGATCATGGCCCGGCAGGAGTGGCGCGAGAAGATCCCCGCCGGGTTGCCGGACGGCCTCTTCGTGGCCAACAAGACCGGGGAAGTGGCCGGGACGAGCAACGACGCGGCGATCGTCTGCGGACCGGGGCATGTCCCGATCGTGATCGTCGTGTTCTGCAAAGGCCTCGACCGCGAGCAGACCCGGCGGGCGCCGGCGGCGATCGCCGAGATCGCCGGGCTCGTCTATGAGCAGCTCAGCGGCCGTCCGCCGCTCGGCGACGCAGACGACCGGCGGCGCGGGCCGCACAGCGTGTGCCGACGACCGGGACGCACCGTGAACCTCGACGGCGCCCGCTGCCTCGTGGTCGGAGGCGCTCGCCGCCTCGGGCGTCAGATCGCCCTCGGCCTCGCCGCCGGAGGCGCCGCGGTCTGCATCTCGTCGCGCGGACAGGACGACGCGCTCGACGGGACACTCGGCGAACTCGAGCGCGCCGGGGCCGCCGCGGCTGCGGCCGTGCGCGGCGACGTGCGCGAGCCGAGTTCCGCCGCCGCCCTCGTGGCCGCGGCGGCCCAGACACTGGGCGGCCTCGACGTCCTCGTCTTCGCCGCCAGCGGACCGTTCGTTCCGCAGCCCCCCGAGGCGATCGACGAGGCGGCCTGGGACGCCTCGCTCGACACTATCGCCAAGGGCTTCTTCTTCGCCGCCTGCGAAGCGCACGGCGTGTTCGCCGAGCGCCCGGCCGCTGTCGCTGAGCGAGGCGTCGTCGTCGCGATCACCGACTACCTCGGGCTGCACCCGTGGGCCGCCTTCGCGGCGCACGGCGCCGCGAAGGCGGCCCAGATCCATCTCGTGAAGGAGCTCGCCCGCGCCTGGGCGAACGACGGTGTCCGCGTCTGCGGCGTCGCCCCGGGCCCTGTCGACCTCGAGGACGACGAGCACCGCGCGGCCACGCTGCGCGCCGCGGCGAAGACCGAGTCGGAGCGGCTCGTGACCCCCCAGCAGGTGGTCGCCGCCGTGCGCCTCTGCATCGAGAACGAGGGGATGACGGGCATCAACGTGGTCGTCGACGCCGGCTCGCTCTTGTCGTCCTGACGCCTTGCCGGCGCGAGACGAGGCCCTGCCGGCGCCGAGTGAGCGAGCCCGGCGCGCGGCCGGACGCGCCGCTCACGAGTCGCGCGGGACCTTGCCCTTCTTGGACTGGTCGATCAGCTCGCGCGCCTTGAGGGCGAGCCAGAACTCCATGCGGTCCTGCGAGAGGTTGAGGTTGCGTCCCGTGATCTCCTCGACGCGCTTCATGCGGTAGCGCAGCGTGTGCCGGTGCACGTACAGCTTCTCGGCGGCGTCGCCCCAGTGGCCGTTGGCCTCGAGGAAGCAGGCGAGGCTGTTCACGAGGTCGCTCGAGTTCTGCTCGTCGTACTCGCGCAGCTTGCCGAGCACGCTGTCGTAGAAGACCTCGAGCGACAGCGTGTCCTGCAGGCCGAGCAGGAGCCCGTACGAGCCCAGGTCGTCGAAGCTCGCGAGCACGCCGCGGCCGCCCTTGAGCTTGCGGATCTTGATCGCGTAGTGGGCCTCGTAGTAGCTCTGCCGGAGGTCGATGAGCGAGCGGTGCGGGCGGCCGATGCCGATCGAGACGGTGATCTCGGGCAGCATCTGGTCGATCGCCTGCTGCAGCTCCCCCGTCATGGCGCGGACCTTGTGACCGTGGCCGTTGCCCTTGCCCGGCTGCACGAGGATCACGACCGAGTCGCTGCGCGACGCCGAGATGAACAGCGTGTCGCGCTTGGCCATGAACTCGTCGACCGCCCAGTGGAGGCGCTCCTTGACGTCCTGGACGACCGCCTCCTCGCGTTCGCCGGGTCCGTCGACGAACGCCTTGAAGCCGTCGATGTCGACGAGCACGATCAGGTGCTCGGCCTCGGGATCGAGGCCGAAGAAGACGAGCCGCCGGGCGATCTCCTCCTCGTAGAGGTCGCTGGCGATGAGCTCGTCGAAGAAGTCGCCGGCGAGGCGCTTCTCGGTCTCGGCGACGGCCTTCTTCTTGACGAGCTCGAGCGCCGTCACGGTGACGACGTGGTGCAGGATGATGCGGTCGTAGTCCGAGAAGTCGCCCGAGTCCTTGACCACGGCGAGAAAGGCGCCGATGCGGTGTGAAGCGACGACCGGGTAGACCTGCACGCCCGACCCGACGCCGTCGATGCTGAGGGCGAAGTTCTGCCGGTTGGCGCGCTGGTCCGAGATGTTGTGCCACAGGTCGGCGACGAGCTCGGCCCCGAGGCGGCGCCGGTACGCCGCCTCGCAGAGCACGACGCCGTGGAAGTCGAACAGCACCGCCGAACAGCCGACGAGGGCCGAGAGGGTCGAGAGGATCGCGTCGAGGCCCTTCTCCTCGAGGACGATCTTGGTGAGCTTCTCGTGCACGGCGAGGCTGCGCTGCAGGAGCGAGTACTGCTCATTGACGATCTTCGAAGCCACGGCCTCGGTGATGGCGATGAACGGCACGTGGTAGGGCACCTCGAAGAGCGGGAAGCTGTACTCGTCGGCGACCTTGACGAGGCACTCGGGGACCTTGTCGAAGGTGAAGCCGGTGCCGAAGCCCAGGCCGGAGAGGTTGTGATCGATCAGCGCCTTGAGCTGCGCGACCTGCTGCTCTTCCGGCACCGCGAACCCGTATCCCGTGGTGAGCAGGAGCTCGCCGCCCTTGAGCCAGCCTGTCGGGTCCGGCACCTCGGTGATGTGGACCCAGCGCACCGGGTTGCTCACCGACTTGCCGCCCGCGAGCAGCTTGAGGTTGAGGTCGGGGATCTCGAGGATGTCCTGGACTGTGATCATCGGTCACGTCCCCCTGTCGCGGGGCCCGCACGTCGTGCCGTACAGGTCTTGTACGGACGGGCCGGGCCCCGTCGGGACCCGGCCCGTCCGCTGGTCTCTTGCGTTCGGTTCAGATGCGCTTGACGACCTCGCCCATGAGGTCCTTCTCTGCCATGCCCTTCTCGACGTCGGTGATCAGCGAGGCGCTGTCCTTCCAGCAGGCCACCTTGACGTTCTGGTCCTGCGCCCACTCCTCACGCTCGGTGTGGTACAGGTTCTGGTAGAGGATCTGCGCGAGGTGCTTGCCCTCGATGTCGACGATGAACTGGGTGACGGAGCCGATGTAGACGACCGCCTTGATGACGCCTTCGTAGACGTTCTCGCGATCGGCGACGTCGGCGGCCTTCTCGGTCGGCGTGATGGCGAACTTCTCGGGGCGGATCACGACGCCGACCTTGTCTCCGGCCTTGATGTCCTTGCCGTGGACCGACACGAGCACGCCGAGGCCCTTGTCGGTGCGACACTCGGCGACCTCGTTGTCGACCCTGATCACATCCGACAGGTAGATGTTGGACACGCCGATGAAGTTGGCGACGAAGGCCGACTCGGGATTCTCGTAGATGGCCGTTGGGGTGCCGATCTGCTCGACGAGGCCCTGGCTCATGACGGCGAGACGGTCGCTCATGGTGAGCGCCTCTTCCTGGTCGTGGGTCACGTAGATGAACGTGATGCCGACGTCGCTCTGCAGCTTCTTGAGCTCGAGCTGCATGGCCTTGCGCAACTTGGCGTCGAGGGCGCCGAGCGGCTCGTCGAGCAGGAGCACGGTCGGGCGGTTGACCAGCGCCCGCGCCAGCGCGACGCGCTGCTGCTGACCGCCCGAGAGCTGCACGGGCTTGCGGTCCTTCATCGACTCCATCTCGACCATCTCGATGGCCTCGCCGACGCGCTTCTGGATCTCGCTCTTCTCGACGCCCTTGCGCTTGAGCCCGAAGGCGATGTTCTCCCACGTGGACAGGTGGGGGAAGAGGGCGTAGCTCTGGAACACCGTGTTGACCGGACGCTTGTACGGCGGCACGCCGGCCACCGGCGTGTTGGCGAGGTAGATCTCGCCCTCGGTCGGCTGCTCGAACCCGGCGACCATGCGCAGGGTGGTGGTCTTGCCACACCCCGACGGGCCGAGCATGGAGAAGAACTCGCCCTTCTTGATCTTGAGGTTCATGTCCTTGACGGCGACGAAGTCGCCGAACCGCTTGGTGACGTTCTCGATCTCGACGTCGTACACGTTCGGGTCTACTGCCATAGCTCTTCTCCTGCCTTCCTCGAACCGGGGGTCCCTGAGGCCGCGCGCTCCACACGCGCGGCGGCGCGATTCTACAGGATGTCCAAATGGCTGGGAAGAAGGAAGCGGCGCCGGCGGGGCTCACGCCCCGCCGGCGCCTGTACGAAGTGGCCTCACAAGGCCCGTCGCGTCGTCATCGAGGAAGACGCGATGGCCTGCATGACCGCGCGCGTCGCCGCTCAGGCCTCCTCGGCGCGCTTGCCGCGGCCGCGCATCACGAGCCACGCGACCAGCGCGATCACGATGACGGCCACCGCGACGATCACGATGATCACCGTCGCGGAGCTCGATCCGCTGTCGTCCGCGGCGCCCTTCGGCTTGAGGTTCAGGTAGGTCTCGATGTTGTAGGAGACGTACCAGACGCCTCCGTCCTTGAACGGCGTCCAGCCCTCCCATTCGGCGGTGTTGACGACCTGGAGCGCGGGCGGGTAGTCGAGGATGATCTCGGGCGTCTCGGAGTACATGATCTCCTGCAGACGGTGGATGTCGTCCAGACGAGTCGGCTTGTCCATCTCGCCGAACTGCTCCTCGATCAGCGCGTCGAACTCCGCGTTCGACCAGCACGGGTCGTTCCACCACCCGATCTGGTCGGTCGCGAACCATGAGAGCGTGTCGCCCGGGTCTGGCGCACCCCAGTAGTCCCAGATGTACATGTCGTAGTCTGGGGCGTAGTTGGAGTCGGCGTCGTAGTTGTAGAGCCGGTCCGAGATGGCCGCGTCCTCCATCACCTGGAACTCGATGTCGAGGCCGATGTCTTCGAACCATCCGGTGATGAACTTGCCCATGCTCTGGCTCGACATCGACTCACTGCGCGCCCACAGGCGCAGCTTGATGGGCTTGCCCTCGTACTCGCGGAGGCCGTCGCCGTCGTTGTCGGTGTAGCCGGCTTCGTCGAGGAGCTGCTTGGCCTTCTCGAGGTCGAACCCGTAGGCAACGTCGGCGGGCGGCTCCCAATGCGCGTCCCAGTCGGCCGGGTACTGGTTGGGAGGGATCATCGTCGTCCCGACCTCGGCCCGGCCCTCCCAGGCCACGTCGACGCACTTCTGCTTGTCGACGGCCCAGTTGAGCGCGTTGCGGAAGGCCACGTCCTGCAACACCGGGTGGCCCAGCGACTTCGGGTAGACCTCCGTGTCGGCGCAGTTGAAGCCGAGGTACTCCCAGTAGAAGATGTTGTAGGCGATGGCGTCGTACCCGGGGTCGGACTCGAACGTCGCGTACTGAGCCGGCGGCGACGTCCTGGGCGCCGTCGATGAGGCCGGACTTGAGGTCCTGAGTCATCGTGTCGGCGCTGGTGTAGTAGTTGAAGTAGACCTCGTCGACCGCCGGCTCGGGCCCCCAGTAGTCCGGGTTCTTCGTCATGTAGATGTGGCTGCCCCTCTTCCATTCCTGGCACTGGAAGGGCCCCGAGCCGACGAAGGGGTACTCCATCTGGTACTTCTCGGGGTTCTTGATGCTGCTCCAGATGTGCTCGGGCATGATGTAGATCCAGCCCATCTCCATGTTGGCCTTGGGCGCCGAGCACACCATGTCGACGGTGTAGTCGTCGACCACCCTCGCCTCTTTGATGTTCTTCGTGTAGCTGGAGACCGCGGTCAGGTCTTTCTGGATGATGAGGTTGTAGGTGAAGGCGACGTCGTTGGCGGTGATCGGTTCGCCGTCCTGCCACGTCATCCCCTGGCGGATCTTGAAGGTCCACACCAGGCCGTCGTCGGACACGGTCCAGCTCTCGGCGAGCCCGCGGTCGGGATCCGGCGCCCCGTCGAGGCCGTAACCGACCAAGAGGTCGTAGTTGACCGCCCAGATCTCGAAGCTGGAGCCCTCGTAGCCTGCGAACGGGTTCAGGCTGTCCGGCTCGTTGAGCCAGCCGAGCTTGAGCACGACCTTGCCGTCCGCCGGCGAAGGGCTCTCGCTGGCGGCGAGCGCCGAGCCGATCCCGGCGATCAGTCCGGCGGCGAGCAGAGCCGCGACGGCCAGCGCGAGCAGCCTGTGTCGTCCCCTCGAATGGATCGACCGCATAGGTGACCTCCGCCCCTGGTTCGATTCGGTGCGCCGGTGGTCGCGCTGCGACGCCCTCGCGTCGCGGCGCCGCCCCCGGCGCACACCTTCCCCCACGCGCCGCCCAGAGAGGGCGACGCTTCACACGTTCATTGTGCCAACCGCCGGGAAGGCTGCCTAGCCCACCTTCTTGATCAAACCCTTCCGCCAGCCGTGCACGCGTGAGTTGCTCAATCGTATGCACGATCCGCATGTGCGCCGAGCCACGCTCGACGCGAGCACCACGGCGAGCACCGGGAATCAGCCGCGCGCGTGACGCAGGACGCGACCCGGCGCGGCGCCCGTGTGCTCGCCGTCGTCGACCACGACGGCGCCGTTGACGAGCACGAAGTCCATGCCCTCGGCGTAGCCGTGGGGGATGTTCGCGAAGGGGAAGCTGTGCGGGTACGGGTTGGTGGCCCGGTCGCGCAGCCGGTCGAGGTCGAAGACGAGGAGATCGGCCGCGAGGCCGGGCCGCAGGACGCCGCGGTCGAGCAGGCCGAACCGCTGCGCGGGGAAGGAGGTCATCTTGCGGATCGCCTCCTCGAGGCGCAGCAGCGGCTCGTCGCGGACGTAGCGCTCGAGGATGCCGGGGTACTCCCCGTAGCTGCAGGGCCAATAGAGACCCGGGTCGTCGAGCTCCTCGACCGGCGGCATGACGAGGCCGTCGGAGCAGACCATGACGAGCGGATGCGAGAGCACGCGCCGGATCTCGGCCTCGTCGATGTAGTCGAAGATCCCGACGATCTGGTCTTCTTCTTCGACGATGAGGTCGAGGAACGTGTCGAAGGCGTCCGCCCCGCGGGCCGCAGCGATGGCGGCCACCGTCTGGCCGCGCAGGTGCGGCTGCTTCGGCGCGTGGAGGACGACGATGCGGTCGAAGCGCCCGTGCTTGACGAGGCCCGTGTAGCCGGCGCCGGGCAGCTCGTCGCTCTCCGCAGCCCGGCGCAGGTTCGCGCGCTCGTCCGGGTCGCCGAGCAGGGCCATCAGGGGCTCGTGCTCGAGGTCGATCACGGGCTGCGGCAGGGCGCGGGAGAGGCGCGGCGCGAGGTCGGTGTGGCTGTCGTTGTCGACCGTCACGTCGTGCCCCTCACGGCGCGCCGCTTCGGCCAGCTCGAGGTTGGCCTTGGCCTCCTCCCCGGCACCCCACTTGGGCGCGTTGTGCGACACCTCGACCGGCACCCCGGTGGCGCGCCCGATGGCGATCGCCTCGGCGACCGCCGCGAGGATCGTCTCGCGCTCGCCGCGGATATGCGACGTGTAGATGCCGCGGTACGCGGCCACCACCTCGCACAAGGCGACGATCTCGGCGGTGTCGGCGAAGCACCCCGGCGGGTAGACGAGACCGGTCGAGAGCCCGTGGGCGCCGGCGCGCATGCCTTCGGCCAGCAGCCGGCGCATCGTCTCGAGCTCCTTCGGCGTCGCGGCGCGCTCGGCGTAGCCCATCGCCCCGATGCGCAGGGCGCCGTGGCCGACGAGCGGCGCGATGTTGATCGCCGCGCCACGCGCCTCGATCGTCCGCAGGTAGCTCGCGAAACTCCGCCAGTTCCAGTCGACATCGGCCCGCCAGTAGTAGTCCCACTCGCGACGCAGGTCGTCACGGAAGCGCTCGACCACGGGCGCGGGTCCCATGCCGCAGTTGCCGGTCACGTGGGTGGTCACGCCCTGGTGGACGGCGGACTGCGCCAGCGGGTAGGCGAGGATCGAGAGATCGGAATGGGTGTGCGGGTCGACGAACCCCGGCGTGACGTACCGGTCGGCGGCGTCGATCACGCGTCGGCCGCGCAGCGAGCCGGGCGGCCCGACGGCCGCGACACGGCGGCCGCGGATGCCGACGTCGCCGCGGAACCATGGGTTGCCGCAGCCGTCGACGATGCGGCCGTCGGCGATGACGAGGTCGTGCTCAGCCACGGGTCGGCCGCCGCTTCTCCGGGCGCCAGCTCGCCGTCCACGGGTTCACAGCGAGAACACCTGGAAGGGGTTCTCGCACGGCGGCCCGGCACAGACGTACACGCGACGCTCGTCGAGGTCGCAGATCATGCTCCCGACGGTCATGACCTGATCGACCGGCTCGAGGCTCTCGTCGGGGTGGCTGCAGATCGCCTGCCCGGGCGACGGATCGTGGCAGCGCAGAGCGCGCGCCACGAGATCCACCGGATCGTCACCACGCGCGATGCCCTCGGCAAGCAGGCGCTCCGCCGTGGCCAGACGGACGCGGGACTCCGCGTACTGTGACCCCTCGACGGGCGCCATGGCCGCGGCCGCGTAGTGGTTGGTGTGCGCCATGTACCCCGTCGCGGAATGATCCGCGAAAGCGCTCGAGGCCGCCGAGGTCTCGATATCCCAGAGCCTGCCACGGTCGTCGGCGAGGAAGTGGTTCGTGCCTCGCGCCCGCGCGCTGTGCAGGCCGCGGGCGCGGGCCTCCTCGAGCGTGGTCGCCTCGAGCGTCCAGCGCCGCACGAAGGCGTTCGGGACGCCGACGCGATTGTCGGTGGAGTGCACCGAGTTGCTGACGCTGCCGATGCCGTGGGAGTTCATGCCGAGCATCAGCAGATAGGGCGCACCGGCGATACCCATGATGCGGGTCCCGTCGGGGACGGTGAGGTCGAACAGCACGTTGTTCACGGCGTCGATCACGTACCAGTCCATGTCGTGCCCGACGACGTGGCGCCCGCCGGCGGCGATCGCCACCGCGGTGCAGTGGTCGCCGCCGTGAGCCGCGGTGCCGGCGGTGTCCGCCGGGCCGGCGCCTGCGGCCGCCTCGCTCGGCGACGGGCTCGTCGGAGGTGAACTCCTCGCCGCAGTTGAGCACGAGGAGCTGAGAGACGGGCACGCCCGCCCCTTCGGCCATGCCATGGAGCTCGTCGACGTACTGCGGCAGCCACCGGCGCGCGTAGGCGACGTACGCCTCGGCCTGGGTCTCGGCGGCGGCGAAGGTCAGCCGGCCGGTCGTCATGGCGACGAAGTTGTCGGCGAAGAAGGCGACCGAGGCGCGGATCTGCTCGCGCGCCGCCTCGCCGACCGCACGGCCGAGCTCGCGGTAGTCTCCGCTGGCCTGCACGTGGATGAACGGGATCGCCACGGCCGCGCTAGACGTCGAGGAGGCGTCGGGGGTCGGGCCACTCGTCCAGGCCGATCTCGCGCGCGGCGCACGCGATGAGATCGCAGAGCGTCGCGAGCAGCTCGTCCGGGAGCCCGACCGGCGGGCGCGCCTCCAGATCGGCGACCTTCTCCTCGGCGAGATCGACCAGACTGCGGCGACCGGCGGCGAGCCAGTCGCCGAGCCCGCCGCGGTAGCTGAGCAGCGGCGTGACGAACTCGCTGCGGATGTAGCGGCGCGTGTGCTTGGTGCCCAGGAAGCCGCGTCCCGAGAGGACGCCGTCGACCATGGCGTCGACGTCGAGGGCGTCGTCGTCCCAGGGGCGCGGCGAGAGCGCGTAGAAGGCGTTGTTGAGCACCTCGTCGTCGATCGACGATCACCTCGAGGCAGCTGCCCACGCCGGCCTGGAACTCGCCGATGCCGGAGAGGAGCCGCGGGCGCGCCGCCAGGCCGAGCAGCGCGTTCGTCATGCGCTCGTAGCCGAACTGCGCATCGACGACCTTGCTGTCGCTGCACGGTCCGTAGCAGTCGCAGGCGAGACCGTAGCGCCGTGCCAGGAGCACGGCGGCGAACGAGGCGACGCCCGTTTCGGGCGTGCCCGAGACGACGACGCCGCTGCGCGGGTCGACGGCGCTCAGCCGGGGCCCGTAGTAGACGGGCGTGCCGGGCGCGACCAGCTGGGTGAGGACGACGCCGGCGAGGACCTCGGCGTTCTGCTGCGCGACCGCCGCCGAGATGGTGCCCGGCGCTGTCGTGGCGGCCGCCGGGCAGGGCAGGATCTCGACGACCGCGCCACCGCGCCGCACCTGGTCGACCAGCGCGTCGGTGACCTCGCCCCCGAGGATCAGCGGGCTCACCGGCGAGAACGCGAGGTCGACGGGATACGTCCCCTTCGACCCGTCGGCGCCGGTCACGGCGGTGGCCATGTCGGTGAGGTATCGCGCCTGGAAGGGGTGAGAGACGCCGGGACCGCCGACCGCCTTGTCGGTCTCCCAGGCAAGGATCAGGAACGAGTAGAGAGGCTCGAGCAGGTCCGGCACGTCGCCCGGCTGCCAGAGGGAGGTCACCTGGTGCTGGTTGGCCAGATGGTGCATGAGGCGCGACGCCAGCACCTGGTCGCGCACCGTCGCCCGGCGCCCGGCGCCGGTCCGCGGGTCGATCACGTCGCGGGCGCCGCCGAGGTTGTGGACGTAGGTCTGAGCCGGCTCCGCGTCCATGGCCAGCGACTTGGCGGGGTCGCGCGCCGCCAGCGTGAAGCGCTCGGGGCGGCGCGCCAGCGCCTCGTCCACCACGGCGGCGGGGATCAGCACCCGGTCGCCCTCGGCGGCAGAGCAGCCGGACGCCAGGAACTGCTCCCTGGCGGCCGGCGAATCCACGCGCACGCCGGCTCGCGCGAGCAGCGCGAGCGAGGCGGCGTGGATCGCCTCGATGGCCGCCTCCGGCCAGAGGTCGACGGTCCCCTTCAAGCGGCCCCGTTCCCCCGCGGCCGCGTCGGCTGCGAGCGACGCCACCGGCGCCGTCTCACGTCAACCTGATGCAGGCCGCGTAGTGGTCGTGGTCGCCGTCGATGTGGACGTCGGTGGGCTCGATCTCGCTGCAGGCGTCGATCGCCTCGGGGCAGCGCGGGTGGAAGCGGCAGCCCGTGGGGATGTCGACCGGGTTCGGCGTCTCGCCGGAAAGGATCACGTGCTCGCGCTTGGCGACCGGGTCGGGCACCGGGATGACGCTGATCAGCGCCTTCGTGTACGGGTGCTTGGGGTTGGAGACGACCTCCTCGGTGTCGCCGATCTCGACGATGCGCCCGAGGTACATGACGGCGATGCGGTCGCTGATCACCCAGGCGAGCGAGAGGTCGTGGGTGATGAAGATGTAGGTGACGCCGAGCTTGTCCTTCTGCTCGACCATCAGCTTGAGGATGTCGTTGCGGATCGAGACGTCGAGGCTCGCCACCGGCTCGTCGGCGACGATCACGTCGGGCTCGAGCACGGTGGCGCCGGCGATGCAGACGCGCTGCCGCTGCCCGCCGGAGAGCTCGTGCGGGTAGCGGTAGAGGTACTCGTGCGCCGGCCGCAGTCCCGCCTCGTTGATCGCGCTTGACGACGCGCTCCTCCTTCTCGTGTTCGCTCGTCACGAGCGCGTTCACCTCGAGCGGCTCGGCGACGATGTCGAAGATGGTCTGCTTCGGATTGATCGAGTTGTAGGGGTCCTGGAAGATGATCTGCGCCTTCTTGCGGTAGTCGCGCAGCGTCCTCTGCGAGAAGAGCTCGACCGGCAGGCCCTTGTAGAGGATGTGGCCGCCGGTCGGCTCCTCGAGGCGCAGCATGGTGCGGCCGGTGGTCGTCTTGCCGCAGCCCGACTCGCCGACGAGGGCGAGGATCTCGCCCTGCTTGACCTCGAAGGAGATCTTGTCGACCGCGCTTGACCCACTTCTTCTCGGTACGTGACGAGGGCCTTGAAGAAGCTCTCGTGGATCGGGAAGTAGACCTCGAGGCCCTCGACCCTGAAGAGCACCCCGTCGGTGACGTCGGCGGTCTCGAGGTCCTCGCAGGTGACCTTGCCGCCGTCGTAGGTGCAGCCCGGCCGGTGTCGCGGCGCGCCGGTCGAGCGGCGGGGTCGGGATCGTGGACTGCTCGTCGCCTGCCATGGTCACCTCCCCTCTCCGAACAGGTGGCAGCTCACGAAGTGGCCCGGGCTCGACCTCGACCCTCGCCGGGTCCTGCGGTCTCGCAGACGCCCGTCTTCTCGTCGCAGCGCGGCGCGAAGCGGCACCCGGGCGGTGGCTCGAGCAGGTTCGGCGGGTCGCCCGCGATCGAGGTCACCATCTCGCGCTGCTCGTGGATGTTGGGGAACGCCTTGATGAGCCGGCGCGTGTAGGGGTGCAGCGGGTTGCGGAAGAGGTGCTCGGTCGTCCCCGACTCGACCAGCTTGCCGGCGTACATGATGACGCCCTTGTCGCAGGTCTCGGCCATCACCGAGAGGTCGTGGCTGATGAGGATGAAGGAGAGGTCGAGCTCGGTGCGCAGGCGCTGGATGAGGTCGAGGATCTGCGCCTGCACCATGACGTCGAGGGCCGTCGTCGGCTCGTCGCCGATGACGAGCTTGGGGTTGCAGGCCAGCGCCATGGCGATCATGGCGCGCTGGCGCATGCCGCCCGAGAGCTGGTGAGGGAACTCCATGACGCGCTTCGGGTTGATGCCGACGAGCTCGAAGAGCTCCCGGGCCCGCTCGATGGCCTTCGACTCCGAGAGCCCCTCGTGCAGCATGATCGGCTCGGCGATCTGCTTGCCGGTCTCCTGCACGGGGTTGAGGGCGTTCATCGCCCCCTGGAAGATCATCGACATCTCCTTCCAGCGGATCTTCGACATGCCGTACTCGGTGCGCTTGGTCAGGTTGCGGCCGTCGAAGAGGATGTCGCCGGAGACGATGCGCCCGTTCTCGGGCAGGAGCTTGAGCACGGCGAGGGCCGCCGTGGTCTTGCCGCAGCCGGACTCGCCGGCCAGGCCGAGGCTCTCGCCCTTCTCGAGGACGAAGCTCACGTCCTCGACGGCGTGCACCCAGCCCTGGCTGAGCTTGAAGTAGGCGCACAGGTCGCGCACCTCGAGGATGCCCTTGTGCTCGACGCGCTCGGGGGCTTGGGCGGGCGCCGGCGTCGCTGTGGCGCTCATTCTTCGCCTCCTTCGTCGTCGTGCATGTGGGGCCCGACCCAGTCGCCGCCGCCCTCGTGCTCGATCGAGCCCGGCGAGGGCTTGCCGAAGCCGGGCATGGCGTCGTCGGTCTGCTGGCCCGGCGTGTAGATCATGCCGCCGCCGCCGACGCCCGCGCCGCCGGCCGCGGCGACCGTCGTCGCGGGAGTGCCGATCCGCGGCTTGACGCGCTCGCCACTCGCCTCGCGCTTGCGCAGCTTCGGGTCGAGCACCTCGTCGAAGGCCGTGCCCATGAAGGTGAAGGCGAGCACGACGAGCACGATGGCGATGCCCGGCGGCAGCAGGTACCACCAGGCCGGCAGGCCGGCAGCGCCGTTCGCCCAGGCGTAGTGCAGCATCGTGCCCCAGCTGAAGTTGAGCGGGTCGCCGAGGCCGAGGAACGAGAGCGTCGTCTCGGAGAGGATCGCGATCGCCACCACGAGGATGGTGTTGGCGAAGATCAGCGGGAAGACGTTGGGCAGCACGTGCTTGCCCATGATGTGCCCGTTGCTCGAGCCGATCGCCCGGGCGCGCTCGATGAACTGCAACTCGCGCACGCGCAGCGTGTCCGAGCGCACCACTCGAGCCGTGCCCGGCCAGCTCGTGACGCCGATGATGATGATGATCATCCAGAAGTTCTGCCCCCAGGCGGCAGGCCAGGACCATGGCCAGCGGCAGCCAGGGGATCACGAGGAAGGCGTCGGTGAGCCGCATCCACACCTCGCTCTGCCAGCCCCCGTAGAAGCCGGCGGCGATGCCGATGCCGGCACCGAGGATGGTGCTGATCGCCGTCGCGAGCAGACCGACGACCAGCGAGATGCGCGCGCTCCAGATGAACTCCGCAAGGATCGACTGGCCGACCTGGTCGGTGCCCGACCACAGGTAGTAGGGCCACGAGGGCGGCTCGTACGGGGCGCCGACCTGCGAGTTGGGGTCGAGCATCATGTGGTCGGCGAGGAAGGGCGCGAGCAGCGCCATGAGCAAGAAGAACAGCATGATGTAGAGGCCGAGCATGCCCTGCCAGTTGGCGCGGTACAGCATCCAGACCTGGTGGGTGTTCCAGGTCGTCAGCGTAGCGCGCTCGGGGTTGGCGCGCGCCCAGAAGTACACGCACAGGCCGCCGAGCACGACCACGACGGTCTGGAACGCCCAGCGCGTTCTCGCCGAGGCGAGAACGGGCCTGCCAGTCGCCCCAGCCGCCGGCGTCGAGGGCCCAGACGGTGAACACCGCGCCCATGGCGAGCAGCAGCAGGTTCATGGTCCGCGCCTTGCTGTGCCGGATGAGCCCCACCGCGCCGGCGGCGAAGGCGATCACCGCGAGCGAGACCATGACCCACGCCGGGTAGCTCGCCACGGCGGGGTCGAAGAACCCGCCGATGGTGCTCGAGCCAGGCTCGCGGTGGGCGCTTCGCCCGGGGGGTAGATCTGCGGGTCGATGATGACCGGGCGGTCCTTCGGGTACGTGCAGAGCTGCGAGCACCAGCCACGTGATCGGCGTCCAGATCAGGATCCAGTTGATGAAGCGGCGCGGGATCATGACTGCACCCGCGGGTCGAGGTAGTAGTACATGATGTCGGCGATGAGGTTGGCGATGATCACGGCGATGCTCGCCATCAGGAAGACCGCCTGCATGACCGGGTAGTCGCGCTTCTCCATCGACTCATAGGAGAGGAGCCCCAGCCCCGGCCAGTTGAACACCGTCTCCGACAGGATCGCGCCCGACATCACGAAGCCGATGTTCATCATGACGATGGTCACCGTGGGCAGCATCGCGTTCGGCACGACGTGCTTCCACAGCACCGCGTTGTCGGAGAGGCCCTTGGCCCGCGCCGTCAGCGTGAAGTCCTCCTTCATCACGCCGGTGATCGAGCTGCGCATGATGAGGTGATACTCGCCGACGTACGCGATCGCGAAGGTGAAGGCGGGCAGGAAGAGGTGCCTGGTGATCGAGGTGACCTGCTCCCACCCGCTCAACTCGACGCCCGGTTCTTCCATGCGCCCCGTCGGGAACCAGCGGAGCTTCGTCGAGAAGAGCATGATCATGAGGAGGCCGAACCAGAAGGTCGGCATCGCGTAGAAGACCATCCCTAAGTTGGTGGTGACGACGTCGAAGGTGCCGTTGCGCCTCCAGCCGGCGAACACGCCGCTGATCATGCCGAAGACGGTCGCGAAGAGCGTGCCGACGCCGACGAGCAGCACCGTCGGCCAGATGCGTTCGCTCACCACCTCGGAGACGGGGCGCTTCTCGGCGAAGGAGGTCCCGAACTCGCCGGAGAGCGTGTCCTTCCAGTAGTAGACGAACTGCTGCCAGATCGGCTTGTCGAGGTTGAACGCCTTGCGCTGCTTCTCGATCGCCTCGGGAGGCTGCTTGCCCTTGGGCAGCAGAAGACGCGCCGGATCGCCGGGGAGAATGCGGAAGAGGGCGAAGTTGAACGACGCCACGAGGATGATGGTGAGGAGGGCGTTGGCGATCTTCTTGGCGAAGTACCGTCGTTTGTCCACTGCGGTCAGCGGCCCGCCGGTCGCCCGACTGCGAACGACCGCGTGGCCTCACCTCCTTCGGCTCTCGTCGGGTGAGCGGGACGGTCGAAGCACGTGACGAATAAGGCGGCGCGCCACTGGGGCACGCTCGCGCAGGGGGAGACGGACGGCAGCAGGCGGTCAGCGGCGCGGCCGGACGATCGCGGCGACGTGATCACGCTCGGACCAGCTCCCTTCGTCTCACACCGCTGGGAACGCCGGCCGCGTGAGCGGACCGGGAAGCCCCCTCCGGCCTCCGCGTCCCCACCTCCTCCTCGCCGCTCGTGTTGCCCCGGCGGCAAGGCCTCACTGGTATACCACCCGGTCCGGAGGCGGGCAAGCCTGGCCTACCCGATATCCGGCAGATGAGCCGGTCGACCAAACTTACCCATAGTTCCCACGAGTCGGTCGAGAGGCAGGGCGTATGACCTGTTCCCATCCCTGCCGTCCGTGTCGGTCGCGGCGGTCAGCGAGTTGTAGACCGACTCCGCCGTGGCGTCGACCGCGGCGGCGAAGAGGGCGTACATGACGTCGTTGCCGATGGATGTCACGGGGACCGGCGCCGACGTCACGCGCGGGATGCGATGCGCGGTCGTGAAGGCGACCATGAACTCGCCACTGCTGTCGGCGGCGTAGGAGCCCGTGACGGCGAGACCCAAGGCGCAACGCTTCGCCACGCGCTCGCACTGGCGCGCGCTGAGCGGCGCGTCGGTGGCGAGGACGACGATGCACGACCCTTCGCGGTGCTCGCGGGGCATGAGGTCGGCGATCTCGCGGCCCACCGGCACTCCGTCGACCGCGAGACGCTCGCGGTTGCCGAAGTTGGTCATCGCGAGCACCCCGACCGTGTAGCGCGAGCCGGGGTAGGGCGTGACGACGCGCGACGAGGTGCCGATGCCGCCCTTGAAGTCGAAGCACGTCATGCCGGTGCCAGACCCGACGCAGCCCTCGGCGACCGGCCCAGGCGAGGCGGCGGCGAGTGCGGCGACCACGTGCTCCTCGAGCACGTGCATGCCGCGCATGTCGTTGAGCATGCCGTCGTCGCACTCCCCCACCACCGGCATGACGGCGTCTTCGATGCCGCACAACGGGTCGCGCGCCATCATCCAGCGCACGGTCGCGTCGTAGACGGCGCCGATGCTCTGCGAGTTCGTCAGCATGATGGGCGTCTCGATGAGACCCCATTCGCGGATGGCGTTCATGCCGACGACCTCGCCGACGCCGTTGGCGGCGAAGGCGCCGGCGACGACACGGTCGTGCCAGATGTCGTCGCCGTGCGGAAGGATCGCCGTGACGCCGGTGCGGGCGGGCCCGCTGCCGCGAGGCAGCTCGGGCCCGCCCCACGACACGGTGCAGTGCCCGACCAGGACGCCGGGCACGTCGGTGATCGCGTTCAGGGGGCCGGTCGGCAGCGTGCCGACGGTGATGCCCAGGTCTCTCGCACGCGCCCGGCGGGGCCCCGCCGCCGGGTCCGACTGGGCCACCCGCCTACTCCAGGATCCCGGCGCGGTGGGCCTTGAGGTACATGCCGCAGAAGTTGTCTTCGCCGCGCAGGGCCTCGATGGACTTGATCGTCGCCATCATCTGCTTGTTGCGCACGTCGACGATGACGCCGTCGATGCCGAGCCCGGCGCACATCGCCACGAAGGTGCGGTTGAGCAGCGGACGGTTCGGCAGCCCGAAGCTCACGTTGCTGAGGCCGCCCGTCGTGCGCACCGGCAGCCGCTCCTTGATCAGCTTGAGCGTGTCCATGCTGACCTGCGCGGCGCACGGGTCGGCCGAGACGGCGAGCACCAGCGGGTCGATCCAGAGGTCCTCGGGCGGCAGGCCGGCGGCCGTGCACAGGTCGTGCAGCTGCTTGGCGACGGCGAAACGGTCCTCGGCCGTCGGCGGGATACCGGCGTCGCTCAGGCACAGGCCGACGACAGGGCACTTGTACTTCTCGACGAGGGGCAGCACCGCGTCGATGCGCGGCTGCTCGCCGCTGATGGAGTTGATGAAGGGCACCTTGCCGCCCTTGTCGATGACGGCGCGCACGCCGGCGTCGAGCGCCTGCGGGCCTGCCGAGTCGACCATGAGCTGCGTGTCGGTGACGCTCATCACGGTGTCGATGAGCCAGGTGAGGTCCGCGACCTCATCGCCGCCGGCGACGCCGCCGTTGACGTCGAGCACGGACGCACCGGCCTCGACCTGCTCCATGGCGAGGGCTCTTGATGAACTCCGCGTCGCGCGCCTGGATCGCGTCGCCGACCTGCTTGCGCGTCCCGTTGATCGATTCACCCATCAGGAACATAGACAACGACCTCCACAGCGAGTAGTCGGGACGAACGGGTGACCCGGAGTATATGCGAAGGCTCCGAGGGTGAGAACCGGCGTGGCCGCAGCCCGCGGAGGCTCGCGTAGTAGGTGCCGGGGACCGCGCAGTCCGCGGGCGCGATACCCCGCGCGGGCCGTCAGGCGGGAGGGAAGACGAGCCACGGCGCGGTCACGCGACGCTCGCCGCGCCGTCGCTGCACGGGCGGCCGCACCGCCGCCCGGCGCCGCTCGGCGACGCGCCGGTCGACGATGACGCGCACGTCGCCGCGCCCGGCGTAGACACGCCGGAACAGCTCGGCCAGCCGCTCCCGCGCGGGGCCGGTGACGACGAGGACCGCCGCAGGCTTGTCGACCGTTGCGACCATACTCGTGTTGTACCCCATGAGCGCGCCGCCCTGCCTGCGGCCGTAGACGGATGGGCACGGTCGGCAGCGGCGGCGGCGGCGCCCCGTCGCCCAACGCCACAGCGCGCGACCATGAGAGTAGTATGGGACGGTCGTCATCGTTGCCGAGCGTTCGGGGGGACCGAACGGTGACTCACCTGCCGACCGAGCAGATCCCGCAGACGCGCTGGGCGCGCACCGTCGACGGCGCCTGCATCGCCTACCAGGACTTCGGCGAAGGACCGAGCACTCTCGTCTTTGTCCAGGGATGGATCTCCCACATCGAGGTCGCACTGGGAACTGCCCCTCTTCGCCCGCGAGCTGAGGCGCCTCGCGAAGAACATGCGCGTGCTCCTCTTCGACAAGCGCGGCGTGGGCATGTCGGATCGTCTCGGCAGCGCGCCCAGTCTCGATGTCCAGATGGACGACATCAGGGCCGTGATGGACGCCGCCGGAGTCGAGCGAGCTGCGCTCTTCACGACAGGCTGGATCAGTCCCGCCATGGCAGCCTTCTTCGCCGCCGACCCACCCCGACCGCACCGAGGCACTGTGGCTGGACGGGCCGGTGCACTACGCACAGGAAGAGGACTACCCGTGGGGTGAGTCGGAGGCCGAGTGGGAGGACTGGGTCGACACCTTCTGCCCGACGTGGGGCACCGACAAGAACATCGTCCTGCAGGCGCACGACTCCCTCGGCGACAGCGCCGAGAACGAGCCGTTGTACAACGACCCCGCCTTCCAGCGCTGGCTGGCGAAGTGGTCTCGCTACTCCGCCACGCCGAACGAGCGTCGAACAGCTCGGCGGATGTGGCGCGACACCGACATCCGGCCCGTCTTGCCCGCGATATGCGTGCCCACAGCCGTGATCACCAACCCGTCGGAGACGCCGGAAGAAGTTGCCGCCATTGAGTACGTCGCTGAACGCATCTCCGGCTGTGTTCGCATCGAGCTGGACAGGGGCACGATGCACGTCCCGGTCAATCTGGAACGATACGTCTCGAGCCTCGAGGCGTTCATCGCCTCAGTCCGGGACGAGGAGGCCGCCCTCGACCGCAGACTCGCCACCGTGCTCTTCACCGACATCGTCGGCTCGACCGACAGGGCGTGTGAGATCGGGGACGCGTGCTGGAAGGACTTGCTCGAGAAGCACAACGCCATCGTGCGCGCCTTCCTTGCCCGGTATCGCGGCAATGAGGTGAAGACAACGGGCGACGGCTTCCTCGCCACCTTCGACGGGCCGGCCCGCGCGGTGAAGTGCGCGCAGGCGATCTGCGAAGCGGTGAAGCCGCTCGGTCTCGAGGTCCGCGCCGGCTGCCACACCGGCGAGATCGAGCTCATGGGCGCCGATGTCGGCGGCATCGCCGTCCACATCGGCGCCCGCGTCGGCGCCCTCGCCGGCCCCTCCGAGGTCCTCGTCAGCTCCACCGTCAAGGACCTCGTCGCCGGCTCCGGCCTCGTCTTCGAGGACCGCGGCGAGCACGACCTCAAGGGCGTGCCCGAGACCTGGCACCTCTACGCGGCGGCGGCGGCGTGAGCGACCTGAACTACTTCAGCCGCCTCGAGCCGCGGGCAGAATGACGCTGCCCGGTACCGGCGTGCCCAAGACGCGCTGGGCAAAGACGGTCGATGGAGTCTGGATCGCTTATCACGACATCGGCAAGGGTCCGCTCACTCTCATCTTCACGAACGACATGTACTCGCATCTCGAGATCTACTGGGAGCTTCCTCAGTTCGTGCGCTTCATGAACCGCCTCGCTGCGGGCGTTCCGCGTGCTGAACTTCGACCGGCGCGGTACCGGCATGTCTGATCGCGTCGAGCTCACGCCGACGCTCGAGTCACGCATCGACGACGCGATCGCCGTCCTGGACGCTGCCGGGGTCGAGACGATGCGGCGGTCTACGGTTGGGGGGCAGGCGTCGGCGGCCATGGCGGCACTTCACGCTGGCACACTTCCCGAGCGAACGCACGTCCCTGCTCATCGACGGTTGGCTCACGACTGCGCTGGGCACCCGACTTCCCGTGGGGCGTTGCACCCGAGGACTGGGACGCCTACCTGGCCCGCCTGGTGGCCATCTGGGGGACGACGACCACGCCCTCGAGATCGTGCCAGCTCACCTGCGGCAATCGGCCGGAGGACGGGATGTGGAACGACCCCGAGTTCGTGCGCTGGCACTCCGGTTGGCCCGCTACTCGGCGACCCCCGGGAGCTTCGAGGCCTTCGAGCGGTACGAGTACGAGCTTGATGCCCGCGACATCGCGCGCCAGCTGCGTGTGCCCACGGCGATCCTCATGAAGGAAGGGTGTGCTCCCGAGGAGGGTGCGATCGCCGAGTACAACGCTGCGCTCATCCCGGGCGCGCTCGTCTCATCCCCGTCCGCGGCGCGGCCTCTATCCCCATGTTCGACGGGATTGACGCCTACACCGACGCGATGATCGGCTTCGTGCGCTCCGTCGAGGACGAGGAGCGGAGTCCTCGACCGCATGCTCGCCACCGTGCTCTTCACCGACGTCGTCGGCTCGACCCAGAAGGCCGTGCGAGCTGGGCGACCGCGCGCTGGAAGGAGCTGCTCGAGCGGCAGAACGGTACGGTGCGCGCGATGCTCGCGCGCTACCGCGGCACCGAGGTCAAGACCACGGGCGACGGCTTCCTCGCGACCTTCGACGGCCCGGCCCGAGCCGTGAAGTGCGCGCAGGCGATCTGCGAGGCGGTGAGGCCCCTCGGCCTCGAGGTGCGCGCCGGCTGCCACACCGGCGAGATCGAGCTGATGGGCGCCGATGTCGGCGGCATCGCCGTGCACATCGGCGCCCGCGTCGCCGCCCTCGCCGGCCCCTCCGAGGTCCTCGTCTCCTCCACGGTCAAGGACCTCGTCGCCGGCTCCGGCCTTGTCTTCGAGGACCGCGGGGAACAGACCTCAAGGGCGTACCCGACAAGTGGCACCTGTACGCGGTCACGGATTGACGAGTGTATCGGCCGGGATCGGGGCGAAAGCGGGGCGGAAGGCCGAAGGGGCGACATCACGTCGGCGGGGAACGAGGCGAAGCGCGAAGCCGATCTCGGCGTGACGACAGCGACGGGACCGAACAGGGGAAGGGAGCAGCGATGATTCGCGGGGACTTCTTGCTCAACAAGGACATGCTCCGGGATGCACCGTGGACACCGCACGGTCAGCCCGACTGGGCGGTCCGCGCGCTGGCCGGAGTGCCGCTCTTCAAGGACGTGAACCGGCGTCACCTGCGCCGCATCGTCAAGCTCATCGTCGTGCGCGAGTACGGGCAAGGGGCGCGCGTCGTGCGCGTCGGGTCGCGCGGCGAGGCCTTCCACATCGTCATCGACGGCAAGGCGTTCGTCGAGCTGCCCGGCGGAGAGGAGATCGTGCTCGAGCCCGGGGACGCGTTCGGCGAGCTGGCCCTGATCGACGGCGCGCCGAGGGCGGCCACCGTCGTCGCGGGCGAGGGGCTCATGACGGGGCGCATCGCCCGGGCGGACTTCAGGCGCCTCCTCCGCGACGAACCGGCCGTGGCCGTCGGTCTCCTGCCGGGGCTGGTCAAGATCATCCGCTCCGTGGAAGGCGAGGCGGCCCCGGAGGGCGCATCCTCGGCCGGGAAGAGGGCGCCGCTGGGCGAAGCCGGCGGCGGCGCCACGACGGCCGTGGAGGGACGCGACCTGCTCGGGTGGATGCTCGCCCTGCGCCACGTGCCGCTCTTCGCGCCGCTCTCCGAGAAGCACCTGCGTCGCGTCGCCAAGCTGTTCGTCGTGAAGCGCTACCGCGACGGCAGCACGCTCATCCGCCAGGGCGACCCCGGCGACAGCCTGTGCATCCTGCTCGGCGGCAGGGCTCGCGTCGAGCGTGAAGGCATCAAGACCTTCGAGCTCGAGAGCGGGCAGTGGTTCGGCGAGCTCTCGCTGATCGACGGGGCGCCGCGGGCGGCGACGATCACGGCGCACTTCGAGACCACCGTCGCCCGTCTCCCGCGCAGCGCCTTCCAGAAGCTGCTGAAGGACGAGCCGCGCATCGCGCTCGGCCTCATGACCAGCCTGGTGGCCATCATCCGCGAGCTGCAGCAGCAGTGAAGAGATGCGGCGGGCGGGCCCGAGGGCCCGCCCGCCGCGGCGAAGAACGAAGAAGTGAGAGGGCCGGCGGTGCATCCGCACCGCCGGCCCTCTCTGACGCGAAAGAGACTGTCCGCCTAAGCGGTCAGTGTCACATCATCCCCGGAGGCATACCGCCGCCCGGCATGCCGCCACCGGCACCGGCCGGCTCGGGCTTGTCGGCCACGATGCACTCCGTGGTCAGGATGTTCTTGGCGATGGAGGCCGCGTTCTGCAGCGCGGAACGGGTGACCATGGCGGGGTCGATGATCCCGGCCTTGGTGAGGTCCTCGTAGACGCCGGTCTCGGCGTTGAGGCCCTCGCCGGCCTTGAGGTGCTTGACCTTGTCGACGACGACCGAGCCTTCCATGCCGGCGTTCTCGGCGATCTGGCGGAGCGGCTCCTCGAGCGCGCGGACGACGATCTGCTTGCCGCTGCGGAAGTCGACGTCGTCGCTCTTCCTGTCGACCTTGATCGCGTCGACCGCGTTGACGAGCACGACGCCGCCGCCCGGCACGATGCCCTCTTCGAGGGCCGCGCGGGTCGCGTTGAGGGCGTCCTCGACGCGGTGCTTGGTCTCCTTCATCTCGACCTCGGTCGCGGCGCCGACCTTGATGACGGCCACGCCGCCGGCCAGCTTGGCGAGACGCTCCTGGAGCTTCTCACGGTCGAAGTCGCTGTCGGTGTTCTCGATCTCGGCCTTGATCTGCTTGATGCGGCCCTTGATCTGCTCGGTGTCGCCGGCGCCGTCGATGATCGTGGTGTTGTCCTTGGCCACGACGACCTTGCGGGCACGGCCGAGCTGCGAGACGTCCGTGTTCTCGAGCTTGAGACCCATCTCTTCAGTGATGACCTCGCCACCGGTGAGGATGGCGATGTCCTCGAGCATGCGCTTGCGGCGGTCGCCGAAGCCGGGGGCCTTGACGGCGACGCTGGTGAACGTGCCGCGCAGCTTGTTCACGACGAGGGTCGCGAGAGCCTCGCCCTCGACGTCCTCCGACACGATGAGAAGCTGCTTGCCCTGCTGGATGACCTTCTCGAGCACGGGAAGGAGATCCTGGACGGCGCCGATCTTGGAGTTGGCGATGAGGATGTACGGATCCTCGAGGATCGCCTCCATACGCTCGGGGTCGGTGATCATGTACGGGCTCAGGTAGCCCTTGTCGAACTGCATGCCCTCGGTGAACTCGAGGTCGAGGCCGAAGGTGTTCGACTCCTCGACGTTCACCACGCCGTCCTTGCCGACCTTCTCGATGGCGTCGGCGATGACGTCGCCGACGGCGCGGTCGCGGGCGGAGATGGTGGCCACGCGGGCGATCTCTTCCTTGCCCGAGATCTCCTTGGACTGCTTCTTGATCGACGCGACGGCCTCGTCGACGGCGGCCTCGATGCCGCGCTTGACGGCCATCGGGTTGGCGCCGGCGGCTACGATGCGCAGACCCTCGCGCACGATGGCCTGGGCGAGCAGGGTGGCGGTGGTGGTGCCGTCACCGGCGATGTCGTTGGTCTTGGTCGCGACTTCCTTGACGAGCTGGGCGCCCTGGTTCTCGAAGACGTCCTCGAGCTCGATCTCGCGGGCGATCGTCACACCGTCGTTGGTGATGGTGGGGGCGCCGTACTTCTTGTCGAGCACCACGTAGCGGCCCTTGGGGCCGAGGGTGATCTTCACGGCGTCGGCGAGTGCGTTCACGCCGCGCTCGAGGGCGCGCCGGGCCTCGTCGTCGTACTTCAGTTCTTTAGCCACGCTTCGTCAGCCTCCTCTCTACTTAACGACTACGGCCAGGATCTCGCTGGCGCGCAGGATCAGCAGTTCATCACCGTCGGCGGTCTTGTACTCGGTGCCCGAGTACTTGCCGTAGATGACCTTGTCGCCCTTCTTGACGTCGACGGGGACGCGCTTCTTGCCGTCCTCGTCCCACTTGCCGTCACCGACAGCAACGATCTCGCCCAACATCGGCTTCTCCTTGGCCGTGTCGGGGAGCACGATGCCGCTGGCCGTCGTCTCTTCCTTCTCGACGGCCTTGATGATGACGCGATCCTCAAGCGGCTTGAGCTTCATGCAACAACCCTCCTCTTCACATGGCTGTGGTTCTTGACTGGTTCCTGACTGCCGTTCTCAGCCGTGGTTCTGGCACTCTTTGGCAGAGAGTGCTGAGTCGCACGGGGTCGTTATGGTATGACCGGAAGCGAGGGCTGTCAAACCATTTGACGGCGGTGGCGGCGCTACGCACGGGAGCGGCGCCGGAAAGCTCCGTTGTGCTGCGGTTTCGTGGGCGGACGCGCTCGGCCGACGCGGCTGGCGGTCGATCAGAGGGAGTGCCTGCCCGGCCGAGCGCGTACAATGCCCGCATGCGAGTGCTCCTCCAGCGCGTGAGCCGCGCCGCCGTCACGGTCGAGTGCGAACGCGTGGCCGAGATCGAGCGCGGCTTTCTGGCGCTCGTCGGCGTCGGCCACGGCGACTCGGCGGAGGCGGCGGCGAAGCTCGCCGCCAAGACGGCGAAGCTGCGCGTGTTCGAGGACGACGCCGGCCTCATGAACCTTGCCCTCGGCGACGTCGGCGGCGCGGTGCTCGCCGTCTCGCAGTTCACCCTGTACGCCGACACGCGCAAGGGCAACCGCCCGAGCTTCACCGACGCTGCAGCGCCTGATGTCGGCGAGGCGGTCTACGGCGCTTTCGTCGAGGCGCTGCGCGCCGCGGGCGTGCCCGTCCAGACGGGCATCTTCGGCGCGCACATGCAGGTCGACCTGGTCAACGACGGACCGGTGACGATCCTGCTCGAGGGCTGACGGCGGCGGCACCGGCGACGGTGCGAACGGGCTAGAGGTCGATCGCGCAGACCAGCTCGAGGTCGCCCGGACTGGCCATCACCGTCTTGAGACGGACACGCAGATCCTTCGTGTCACCGGGAACGCGCGCGCCGCGCGGGATCAGCTCGTCCACGACCTCGTCGCCCGGATACCGCACGGCGACGAAGCCGCCCGCTTCACTCACGACGGCGCCGTCCGCCGTGACCTCGGCGAGCTTCGCCGCGAGCGCGCGCTCGTCGAGGGCGGGACTGAAGGCGCGTTGCGCACGCGCGGAGTACTCGTCGAAGGTGACGACCTCGGCACGCTGCACGACCTCGAAGCCGCGCCGCCGCCAGTACGGGCCGAGGCCGTCGTCGAACAAGCGTCAGAACGACGGCGTCGGCCGCGAAGCGGCGGCGGAGTCGTCGACATCGGCGCGCTCGAGACCGAACCCGCGTCCCGCGGAAGTCGGGGTGCACGTAGCAGCTCTGCAGCATGACGGCGGTGAGCCGCTCGCTGCCGCGCGCCAAGCGGCAGGGTCTCGGCCGCGAAGCTGGCGGCCACCTGGCCGCCGACCACGCGGCCGTAGCACGCCCCCCTGCCCGCCGTGGTCTCGACCCACTGTACGCGCCGCCGCGGACGTGAGGCCGAAGCAGGCGGCAAGCTGCTCCTCGATCTGCGCGCGCTCGGCCGGCGTCAGCTCCAGCCTCACGAAGGGCGGCGGGCGCGGGCGGCGCGGGCGGTCCTTCGGGGCGACGCGGGCTGGTTCCTTCGGGCGACGCGAGTGGTCGGTCGCGGATGGCATCATCGTGCTCCTGGCGAAGGGCGTCGCCAAAGACTACAGGGGGCGGGCCCGCGAAGTGCAGGCCCGCCCCCACCATCACCTTCTGGCGTCGGCCGTCAGGCCGCGTCACCCGCGGCCGCAGCACCGGCCGCCGGGCCTTCCCCGTTGCCGTACGGCTCGACCCTCGCATGCAAGGCGTAGCCGGCGAAGATGCCGGCGAGCCACGCGAGAAGCCAGGGCGCCGCCCAGTAGTACAGCAGCGGCATCCACGCCCCATCGCCGCGATCGAAGGTGTAGACGAGGCCGACCATGGCGGCGACGCAGACGATCGACGCGCCGAGGCTCGGCCACTTGAAGGCCAGCAGCCCGCCGACGACCATGATCACGCCCATGCCCGTGAGCATGCCGACGCCGGAGAAGGCCACGCCCCAGTCGAGACCGAAGAAGCCGGGCGTCCCGAACTGAGGCTGGACCGAATGGGCGTACAGGCCGCCGCCGATGGCGGCGAGGCCGGCGAGGGCGCCGCAGGCGGCGGCGTAGAGACCGAACGTGCTCGCCTTCATGCCTGGGCTCCTTCCACCTTGGCGCCGAACTCGGTGAGGTCACCGGTCGGGGTGATCGTCGCGCCCTCGAGCGCCTCGTCCTTGGTCCCCTTGTAGACCGACTTGAAGATCAGGTAGGCGACCGGGCCCGTCAGGATGCCGACCAGCCCGCCGATGAGCTAATCGGTGCCGTTGATGAAGAGCGCCGTGATGGCGATCGCGATGGGCACCAGCACCCACAGGGTGAGGGCCCACGTCGGCAGAGGCACGCGGAAGGGCCGCGGCGCGTTCGGCTCGCGGCGACGCATGACGATGACCGTGACGAAGATCAGGATGTACGCGAACATCAGCAGGAAGACGTCGATGGTGATGAGCACGTCGAAGTTGAAGTTGATGAGGACGGCGTTGACGAGACCCATGATGAGGATCGCGACCCACGGCGTGCCCCAGCTCTTGTGGCTCTTGCCGTAGAACCTGGGGAAGAGCCGGTCGCGCGACATCTGGAAGGCCGGCCGCGCGCCCGTCGCGAGGTAGCCCGCGTACAGGCCGATGTTGGACAGGATCGCCGCCATGAGCATGAGGTAGCCGAGTGTGCTGCCGCCGACGATCTTCGCCGCCTCGACGAAGTCGACGCCGCCGCCGCCGGTCCACATGTTCTCCCACTGGCCGTCGCCGGCGGCCATGATGCCCGCGAGCGTCGTGAAGAAGTACGTGGCGATGACGATCGGCGTGCCGATCATCAGCGCCTTGGGGATGACGCGCTGCGGGTTCTCGATCTCGCCGCTCAGGGTCGACATCGACTCCCAGCCTGAGTACATCCACATCATGATGGCCAGACCCAGGTTGAGGGAGGTGATGAAGCTGTCGCCGGCCAGCACCGGGGTGATCGGGTCGCCCTCGCCCTTCGTGATGCCCAGGACGGTGAAGATGACGAACGGGACCATGACGCCGATCTGGATCAGTGTCAGCGACCAGCCCGTGAGCTCGAGGCCGCGCATGTTGATGAACGTGAAGAGCGCCACGATGCCGATGCCGATGATGGCGCGGGTGGTGCCGTCGAACTCGTACTGGTTCTGCAGGTAGTCGAGGGCCAGCGCCACGTAGACCGCCGAGTCGACGTACAGCGACAGGGTCCACCACCAGCCGCCCTGGAAGCTCCAGTACTCGCCGAGGCCGCGGCGGATCCAGCGGTAGAGGCCGCCGGCCTCGGGTACGGTGGACCCCAGCTCCGAGGCCACGAAGGCCATCGGCACGCTCCAGAGGAACGGCAGGATGAGGATCATGAGGAGGGTGAAGCCCGGTCCCGACTCGGAGACCACGTCCTCCATGCCGAAGGACCCCGAGCAGGTGAGCGTGAAGACCACGATGACCGCGGTCATCAGCCTCATCTTCACCCGCTTGAGGCCTTGGTTGTTCAGCAGTTCGGTCGTCAAGAAGTGCCTCCCTTTGCTGCGTTGCCTGACCTTCCCCTGGTCCGGCCGCCGGCCAGGACGATGACCCTGCCCGGCAAAGAACGGCTAATCGAGAGACGTTAACTCATGCGCATGGGCCGTCGACCACCCGGCGTGACGAAGAGCGCGAGTGGTGGGCTCTTCAGAATGTCGGAGAGCCGGCCTTGCCTTTGTCCACTCGGACCCTCTGCCGGGCTCTATCTGCGCGCCGCCTTCGCCTGGGAGGCACTGGCGTAGGCGTCCACGGCGAGGTAGTCGGGCCACGGCACGGCGGGCAGGTGGCCGGCGGCGAGGCCGATCATGGCCGCGTTGTCGGTGCAGAGGGCGGGCGGCGGGAGGAAGAGCTCGAGGCCCTGCGCCGGCGCAGCGCTCGGTCATGGCGCGCCGCAGGCCCGAGTTGGCGGCGACGCCGCCGGCGAGGGCGACCCGGCGCAGGCCTTCGTCGTCGGCGCAGGCGAGGGTCTTGTCGACCAGCTGCCGCACGATCGCCCCCTGGTAGCTCGCGGCGATGTCGGCGCGGTGCGCCTCGATCTCGGCGGCCTCGCGACCGCGAAGGTCGTAGAGCAGCGCGGTCTTGAGGCCGCTGAAGCTGAAGTCGCGGCCGCGCGGGACGGCGCGCGGGAACGCCGCGAAGGCGGCGTCGCCGCGCGCCGCGAGATCGTCGAGCTCCTTGCCGCCGGGGTACCCGAGCCCGAGCAGCCGCGCGCCCTTGTCGAACGCCTCGCCGGCGGCGTCGTCCATCGTGCGCGCGACGACGCGCGACGCGACGCCCTCGTCCACGACCGCGAGCAGCGTGTGGCCGCCGCTGGCGACCAGGCACACGAACGGCGGCTCCACCCCGAGGGCGTAGTTGGCGGCGATGTGGCCCTGCAGGTGGTCGACGGGGATGAGCGGCAGCCGGCGCGCGTAGGCGAACGACTTCGCCGCCGCGAGCCCGACGAGCAGCGACCCGATGAGTCCTGGTCCGACGGTGACCGCCACGGCGGCGATGTCGTCCCAGGAGCAGCCGGCGACGTCGAGCGCCTCGGCGACCACCGTCGGCAGCAGCTCCGTGTGCCGCCGCGAGGCGACCTCAGGTACCACGCCGCCGAACTGCGCGTGGAGCTCGTTCTGCGACGAGACGATCGACGAGCGCACGCGCCCTGCCTCGACGACCGCCGCGCTCGTGTCGTCGCACGAGGTCTCGACGCAGAGGACCGGGCCCGTCACGCCGTGTCCCCTCCCCAGTCCTTCCACATGATCACGGCGTCCTCGTTGTCGTCGGTGTAGTACCGGGGCCGGACGCCGGTCGAGACGAAGCCGAAGCTGCGGTACAGCTCGATCGCCGGCGTGTTCGAGACGCGCACCTCGAGGGTGTGGCCGCGATGCCCGCGACGCTCGGTGACGCCGAAGTAGGCCTCGAGCAGGTCGCCGGCGATGCGGCGACGCCGGTAGGGCTCGTCCACGGCGAGGTTCATGAGGTGCCAGACGTCGACGAACATGTCGGCGAGCAGGTAGGCGACGACGCTGTGGTCGATCTCGCAGACGAAGCACAGGCCGGTCTCGCGCGCGAGCTGGCCGCTGAACACGGCGAGCGACCACGGCATCGGGAAGGTACGCTTCTCGATCGCCGCGACGGCCTCGAGGTCGGTGAACTGCATCGGCCGGATGACGCGCTCCTCGACGCGCGGGCGGACGGGGAAGGGCTCGACGGTCACGACGTGCCCTCCGGACCGGCTCCCGCGGCCGGACGCGCCTGCCAGCGGACCGCGTCCGGCGCGCGGCCGTAGACGGGCAGCACCGCGGCGAAGCCCTCCACGGCGCCGGGGACGCCGGCCAGCCAGGCGCGGCCGACCATGGCCGCCGTCGGCATCGCGACGGACGTCGCGACCGTGACGGCGGCCGGCAGCGCGGTCCGCGTACAGGACCGCGCCGTCGCCGCCGACGACCGCGCCGGGCCAATGCTCGAGGTAGCCGGCCAGGTCGTCGGCGGCCACGACGGCGAGCGGCGCGAGCTCGGCCAGGCCGGCGCAACGCGAGCCTGCCCGGCACCGGCGCCCGCAGCCTCCTCGAAACGGAAGACACTGGCGAAGACCTCGCGCCGCTTGCCGTCGAGCAGGGCGACGAGGGGGGCGCCGGGCGCCGCCTCGGCGCCGAGAGCCAGCGCGACGGCGGCGAGGGTCGGCGCGCCGGCGAGGCGCAGGCCGGAGGCCTGGGCCAAGGCGCGCGCCGTGGCCACGCCGATGCGCATGCCGGTGTAGGCGCCGGGACCGAGACCGCAGACGACCGCGTCGAGGTCGCCGAGCGCCACGCCCGCCTCGCCGAGCACCTCGTGGACGAACGGCAGCAGGCGTTGCGTGTGCTTGGGGCCTTCGTCTTCGACGCGCTGGGCGACGAGCGCGCCGTCGGCGGCCACCACGGCCGCCGAGCAGGCGCTCGTCGCCGTCTCGATCGCGAGGATCACGAGCGCTCCCCGTTCGCACCCGCCGCGACGCGGTCGCGCTCGACCGCGAGCCCCTGCGCGCGCGCCGCCTCGGCGATGCGCTCCTCCAGCGCCTCGGAGGCTGTGCAGCTCGGCGCGCCGGCTCCGCACCGTACGATGCGCCAGCAGCAGGCGCACGTCGGCCGGCGGCAGCGCTTCGCTGCCGGCCGCCGGCCACTCGACGAAGGTGATCGCCTCGCCGCCCAGGTAGTCCTCCCAGGCGAACAGGTCGACGTCCGCGCCCCGGCTCAGCCGGTACAGATCGAGGTGATGCAGCACGACGCCGTCCCTTCCCCGGTAGCTCTGCGCCAGCGTGAACGACGGGCTCGTGACGGCGCCGCGCACGCCGCGCGCGCGAAGCACCTCGCGCACCATGGTCGTCTTGCCGGTACCGAGGTCGCCCTCGATGGTCACGAGGCAGGGAGGCTCGAGCAGGCCGGCCAGGACGCGCCCGAAGCGGCGCGTCGCGGCCGGCGAAGTGAGCGTGAGGGTGAGCACTGGCTCGCCGCCCGTGTCGAGGGTCAGAAGAGGCCGAGCTGTTCGGCGCCGGTCTTCTCAGCCTGCGCCGACGAGTCTGCGGCCGGCGCCGCGGCCGCAGGCCGCCAGGCCGGCCGGCTCACGGCCGGCTCAGGCGCCGCACCCGCCGCGTGCGCCAGAAGCTCCGGCAGCCGCGCCACGTCTTCCTTGAGTGTCGCCAGCATGGCCGGCGTGTACAGCGCGGCGGCGGGATGGAAGATCGGATACAGGTACAGCTCGACGCCGCCGATCTGGACGCGCCGTGGCTTGCCGTGCACCCGCGTGATCCCGGTCTGGTCGCCCGAGAGCAGCTTCGTCGCGTGGTTCCCCAGCGTGCAGATCACCTTCGGCCGGATGAGCTCGATCTGCCGCCACAGGTACGGCTGGCAGGCGTCGATCTCTTCCGGTCGCGGGTCGCGGTTGTTCGGCGGCCGCGACTTGAGGACGTTGGCGATGAACACCTGCTGACGCGTCAGTCCGATGGTCGCGAGCAGCTCCTCGAGCAGCTTGCCGGCGGCGCCGACGAAGGGCCGTCCCTGCTGGTCTTCGTGGTAGCCCGGCGCCTCGCCGACGAACATCAGCTCGGAGGCGTGGTCCCCCTCCCCGAACACGGCCCGCGTCCGCGTCTCGTGCAGGGCGCAGCGCGTGCACTCCTCCACCTCACGGCGGAGGTCGTCGAGAGCGGCGACGGTGTCGTCAGTGGCAGGTGCCACAGGACGAGCTCGCGCAGGAGGAGCAGTTCTTGCTCGCCCCCTGGCCGCCCATGCCGGGCGACGACGAATGGACGGCGAAGCTCGAGAGAAGACGCCGCACGTCGCCCGTCCCGCACGAGGGGCAGACGGGCTTGGTCCCGTTGCGGATCAGCTCTTCGAACGGGGTCGCGCAGGCGTTGCAGATGAACTCGTAGATCGGCATGGGGAGAGTGTACCACCGGGCTCGGGGCGTCAGCCGCACGCCAGGTACATGGGCCGCGGTCACGGTCACCCCGCGCCGGCCGGCACGGTCAACATCGTTCTCCCCTTCGGCACACGCCGACGGGCGGATTGACCCGCGCATACGCGCGCGCTACCCTCCTCATGGCTCCGCTCCGAGCGCTCGTGCCGGAGACGGAGAAGCCGCCTGTGTTGCGCAGGCCGACGGCCGGCGCGGTACCGCCCACTCCGGGAGGACCGCAGCCAGGGAGGCCGAGGCTTGAAGATCGACGAGTACCGCTTCTGCGTGATCGGCCCGGGACGCCTGGGCTCGACGCTCATCGCCGCCCTCGACCGCGCCGGACTGACCGTGTCCGCTGTGGGCGTGCATCAGGAGGACGACACCGGCTTCGGCGGCGGGCCCGCGCGCGTGCGCGTGGTCGACGCCGCCCTCGAGGCCGACGCCTGGTGGCTGGCCGTGCCCGACGACGACATCTTCGCCGTGGCCGGGCAGCTCGCGTCGGCGATGCCGGGCGCGCGACGCAGCGGGCGCGCCCCACTCGCCATCCACTCCAGCGGCCTCGGCTCGCTGCACCTGCTCAAGCCGCTGCACGAGGCCGGCGTGCTGACGCTTTGCCTGCACCCGCTGCAGACGTTCGCCGGTGACGGCCGCGCCGACGTGCTCGACGGCGTGCCGTGCGCGGTGACGGCCTGGGACGAGGCTGTGGCACAGCTGGGCGAGGACCTTGCACGAGAGCTCGGCATGGAGCCCTTCCGCCTCGCCGACGAGCGCAAGACGCTGTACCACCTGGCGGCGGTCGTCGCGAGCAACCTGCTGGTGGCGCTGGAGTCGGACGCCGGCAAGCTGATGGGCGAGGCGACCGGGCGCGAGGACGGCATGCGCCTGCTCGCGCCCCTCCTCGAGACGACCGTCGCCAACCTCGAGGCGCGCGGGCCGGCCGGCGCGCTCACCGGCCCCGTCGCGCGCGGGGACGTCGCGCACCGTGCGCGCCCACCTGCGCCTGCTCGACCGCGAGGCGCCGCGGGTGGCGAGCGCCTACCGCGCGCTGTCGCTCGAGGCGCTCGCCCTCGCGGCGCCCCGGCTCGACGACGAGACCGTGCGCACGCTGAAGAGCATCCTGTCCGGCGAGGTGAAGGCGTGAGCCGGCCGGGACGACAGCGGGAGCCACCCGTGATCGTCGCGCGCACCATCGCCGAGGCGCGCGCCGCGCTCGCCGACGTGCCGCGTCCGCTCGGGCTCGTGCCGACGATGGGCGCCCTCCACGAGGGGCACCTCGCGCTCGTGACGGCGCCGCGCGCGAGCAGCTGCGCCACCGTCGCCGCCTCCCTCTTCGTCAACCCGACGCAGTTCGGCGCCGGCGAGGACCTCGCGCGCTACCCGCGCGACGAGCAGCGCGACTTCGAGCTGTTCGAGAGGACCGGCGTCGACGTCGTGTTCGCGCCGGCCGCCGACGAGATGTACCCGGCCGGCGCCTGCACGACCGTCCGCGTCGCCGGGCCGCTGACCGAGAAGTACGAGGCCGAGCAGCGCCCCGGCCACTTCGACGGCGTCGCCACGGTCGTCGTCAAGCTCTTCGACATCGTACGCCCCGACGTCGCCTTCTTCGGCGAGAAGGACGCGCAGCAGCTCGCGCTCATCCGTCGCGTCGTGCGCGACCTCGACCTGCCGGTCGAGGTCGCCGGCGTCGCGACCGCTGCGCGAGCCCGACGGCCTCGCGATGAGCTCGCGCAACGCCTACCTCACGCCCGAACAGCGCGCCATCGCCCCGGACCTCTACCGCGCCCTGCTCGCCGGGCGTGCCGCGGCGCTCAAGCCGAACGGCACGCCCAAGGACGCGATCGTCGCCGCGGCGATGACGCTGGCGATGCCCGACCGCTCGCTCGTCTCCGAGCAGGACCGCGAGCGCGAGCTCAAGGGCCAGGCGCCGCCCGAGCCGCCGCGCATCCACATCGAGTACCTCGACGTCGTCGACGCCGACACCTTCGAGCAGGAACGCGACCTCGGCGCCCGCTCGCTCTTCATCGCCTGCGGCGCGCCTCGGCTCGACCCGCCTGCTCGACAACGTCCCGCTCGAACCCCGCCACCCCCATGGGCGCGTACCCCGCCGCGGACGCGACCCGCTGAAAGGAAGGACACCATGGCCACCGTGATCGTCAACGGCAAGAAGCAGGCGAACGTGCGCGAAGGACTGATGCGCGTCGTCACCGGCAGCATCGAGTTCTCGAGCGCGCGGCGACGCCGACGTCGTGCGCATCACCGACGAGGTGCGCGAGGCGCTCGCGCAGACCGGCCTGCGGACGGCACCGTGACCGTCTTCGCCCCCGGCGCCACCGGCGCCGATCACGACGATCGAGTACGAGCCCGGCGTCGTGCAGGACCTGCAGCAGGTGCTCGACGAGATCGTGCCGCCCGGCCGCGCCTGGCAGCACAACGTCAACAACGGCGACGGCAACGGCCACTCGCACGTGCGCGCCGGCATCCTCGGCCCGTCGCTGACGATCCCGTTCGTCGACGGCCAGCCTGACGCTCGGCCGCTGGCAGGAGATCGTCTTCGTCGACCTCGACGAGCGGCCCCGCGACCGGCGCCTGGTCGTCCAGGTGATGGGCGTATGAGCGGCGAGCCTGCGGCGCGCCGCGCCTCGGCCAGCCTGCGGCGACGTCGAGCGGCGAGCCTGCGGCGCGCCGCGTCATCCTCCAGGTCGCCCTCGACTTCGTCGACCTGCCGCGAGCGATCCTGGTCGCCAAGGAGGCCGTCGCCGGGGGCGCGACTGGGTCGAGGCCGGCACGCCGCTCATCAAGGCCGAGGGCCTGCAGGCGGTGCGCGAGCTCAAGGCCGACCTTCCCCGACCGCACCATCGTCGCCGACATGAAGACCATGGACGCCGGCCGCGTCGAGGTGGAGTACGCGGCCAAGGCCGGCGCCGGCGTGGTCGGCGTGCTCGGCGCCGCCTCCGACAGCACGATCAAGGAGTGCGCCGAGGCGGCGCGCAACTACGGCTGCAAGCTCATCGTCGACATGGTCGAGGTGGCCGACCCGGTCGCGCGCGCGAAGCGCGCCGAGGAGCTCGGCGCCGACTACATCGCCATCCACACGGCGATCGACCAGCAGATGCGCGGCGAGATGCCGTTCGACACGCTGCGGCCGTCGCCGAGGCCGTCTCGATCCCCGTGTCAGCGTGGCCGGCGGCATCAACTCCGAGACGGCGGCGGCGGCGGTCGAGGCGGGCGCCAGCATCGTCGTCGTCGGCGGCGCCATCATCAAGGCGCAGGACGCGACCGCCGCCGCGGCCGAGATCCGGCGCGCCGATCGACGAGGGCGTCTCGCATCGAGACGACCCTCTACAAGCGCGCCGACGAGAGCCGCGTCCGCGAGGTCCTCGAGCAGGTCTCGACGGCCAACATCTCCGACGCCTGGCACCGGCAGCCCAGCCTGCCGGGCATCCGCCCGCTCCTGCCGGGCGCGCACATGTGCGGCCCGGCCGTCACCGTGCGCACCTACGCCGGCGACTGGGCCAAGCCCGTCGAGGCGATCGACGTCTGCAAGCCCGGCGACGTGCTCGTCGTCGACGCCTGCGACGCGACCCCCGCGATGTGGGGCGAGCTCGCCACGCACAGCGCCATGGTCAAGGGCCTCGCCGGGCTCGTCGTCTGGGGCGCCATCCGCGACACGCCGGAGATCGCCAAGACGGGCTTCGCCGCCTTCAGCAGCAAGGTCTGCGCCAACGCCGGCGAGCCCAAGGGCTTCGGCGAGATCAACGTGCCGATCGTGATCGCCGGCCAGACCGTCAAGCCCGGCGACTGGATCGTCGGCGACGACGACGGCGTCATGGTGCTGCCCAAGGAGCAGGCCGTCGAGCTCGCCAACCGCGCCATGGACGTGCTCGAGAAGGAGAACCGCCTGCGCGGCGAGATCGACGGCGGCAAGACCCTCGAGCGAGGTCGCCTACCTGCAGAAGTGGGAGAAGGCGCGTTAGCTGGGCGTGCGGGCAACAATGGGGACAGCCCGGCCGGAGCGATGACGACGCCAGCGAGCGCGAGGAGGACGCCGTGAGCAACGAAGAGAAGGACGCCGCGAACCCGAGGCGGCGGCAGACGAAGTCCGAGCGCATCCTTCAGGACGCGTATCTCAGCGGCGGCGTCGGCATGGCGACGCCACCGCGGATGTCGGCCGTCGACGCTGAGGGGCGACGCCGCCGACGGGCGAGTCAATGTCTTCGAGGACGACTCCTGGCAGTCGCACGCCGTCGAGGAGGGCGATCCAGGCGACGCGCCGGCGAAGCCGAAGGGCCTGGGAGCGCGCTTGCGCCGCATGTTCGGCGGCTGACGCCGGCGACGGCGGCGCCGACCGCCAGACGCGCGCGGCGGCGGATGACGACTCGACGGGAGGGCACCATGGGCGGAGACGAGCTTCACGTTCCGGCGGCGAACCCCCGGCTTCAGTCCGAAGGGGGACGAGTCGGAGCGCATCCTGCAGGACGCGTTCCTGAGCGGCGGGCGCGACATGAGCGGCGCCGGCAAGCTGTCGGCCGGCACGATGTCGAAGGCGCTGCACGACGAGGAGCCGGCCGTCTTCGCGCGGGACGACTCGTGGGGCAACCGCGCGGAGGAAGAGGGGGCGCCGGGCGAGGGCGGTGCGAAGGGATTCTGGCACCGGTTCACGCACTTCTTCTCGGGCTGAGCCATTGCGCCCGGCGCGCTGACCCGCTGCAGGCCGGCTCGCCTTCGGTCAGGCGGCGGGACCTCTGAGGCTGGTATCGGATTGGGGCGGCTTGGACTCCACGGGCTCCTGCACCCCTTTGGGGTGTTTGTTGACGACAGCCTCTCAGCGCCGCGTCACGGGAAGACGGAGCACGTGCGTGCGCGACTGACGGGCGCTACCCGCGCGTCCCGGCTGACAGGCGAGAGGCATGCGCGCATGGCTGCGGCCGTCGGGCGCCGGGCGAGGCGAAGCAGGTGCCCGGCGCAGCGGCAGTCGCCGGCGCCGAAACGCGGCGGACGGCGCGAAGCGCCGGGGAGCCGCGCCAGCGCGCCGGCGAGCTCGCACTCGGTGAGCTCCCCGTCGACGAGCCAGGCGAGGCGGCCGGGGAAGCGGGCGAAGAGGTAGTCGGCGTGCCAGCGCAGCGGCTTGTCGGCGCGGAGGTGGCGCGCGACGCGGGCGTCGCGCCCGCGTCGCGCGCTCCCCACGTACGCGTGCCAGCCCCGCTCGAACGTCACGTCGCCGAGCGAGCCGACCGCGATCGTCGTCCGGCGCGGCACCCAGGTGGCGACGACGTAGAGGAGGTTCACTCCTCGACCAGCCGACCGTACAGCGACGGACGCCGGTACTTCACGCCCCAGACCTCGCGCTCGCGCCAGGCGCGCAGCGAGTCAAGGTCGAAGCGCGCCAGCGCGATCTCCTCTGTCTCTCCGGCTCGCACGACGAGGGTGTCGCGGCTCTCACCGTCGTCCCCGTACACGCAGGGGTCGAAGGCCACCGAGTGGCCGTCGCAGTCCTCGTGGGAGCCGGGGTAGTTCGCAAGCGCAACGGCGACCATGTCCTCGAAGGCGCGGGCGCGGAGCTGCCCTGTGCGGTTCTGTTCCATGGGGCAGGCGTTGGGCACGAGGATCAGCTCGGCGCCGTTCAGGGCCAGGATGCGCGCGGTCTCGGGGAACTCGCGGTCGAAGCAGATCATGGCCCCGACACAGACGACGCCGACAGCCGTGTCGAGGTAGGCCACGGGGAAGCCGTCGCCGGGCGTGCACGACGCTTCGGGCTGGTCGAAGGCACAGGTGTGGACCTTGGCGTACGTCAGCACGGGGGCGCCGTGGCGGTCGATCAGCGTGACGCTGTTGCGCGGCGCCTCGGGCCAGGACTCGAGGTAGGTCACGGCGATCGCCATGTCGAGCTCGGCGGCCAGCTCGCGGAAGTGGTTCACGAAGGCGCCGTCGGCGGGAACCGCCTGGGCGCGCCAGCGCTCCAGGTCGCCGGGCGCCCCGGCGCCCTCGAACCCGTAGCCGATGTTCCACATCTCGGGAAAGAGGGCGATGTCGGCGCCCAGAGCCGCCGCCCGCCGGCAGGCGGACTCGCCGCGCGCCAGGTTCTCCGCCTGGTCGTAGCCGGCGGCCTCGATCTGAAGGAGCGCGACGGTGAGGACGGTCATGGCGCCTCCTCTCTGCTCTCGGTCATGTCGGCCGGCCGGTGTGTGATCCGGGGTTCATGCCGGCGGCGGCGCGCCGCGCGCCGTGCGCTTGCCGACCGGTCCGGTCGGCCGCAGCCGGCGCACCGTCGGCGCGATGCCGCCGCGCCGCGGCTGGCAGCGCGGGCAGTAGTGCGTGCCCCGTCCGCCGACGACGACGCGCTCGATCGCCGTCCCGCAGACGCGGCACGGCTCGCCCGTCCGCTGGTAGACGTTGAGGATCTCCTGGAAGCTGCCGCGCTCGCCGGCCGGGTCGATGAAGCTCTCGATCGACGAGCCCTCGTGGTCGATGCCGGCCTGGAGGGTCTCGAGGAGGGCCGCGTGCAGGCGCCGCGCCTCACGCGGCCCGACGCTCCCCGCCGCGCGCAGCGGATGCAGTCGGGCGCGAAAGAGCGCCTCGTCGGCGTAGATGTTGCCGACGCCGGCGAGGCGCCGCTGGTCGAGCAGGAACGCCTTGAGCGGCGCCCGCCGGCCGGCCAGCGCCGCGCGCAGGCAGGCGACGTCGAACGCCGCCGAGAACGGCTCCGGGCCCATGCCGGCGAAGAAGGCCTCCTCGTCGGCCGGGTCCAGCGACCACAGGCGCCCGAAGCGGCGCACGTCCGAGAAGTGCAGCTCGGTCGCGGGGTCGAGAGAGATGACGAAGCGGGCCGGGCCGGCGCCGGGCTCGGGCCTGAAGAGCAGCTGACCGGTCATGCGCAGGTGGACGATGAGGAGCCGACCGGCCGCGGACGACGCCGTACCGCCCGGCGCCGCGTCTGCCGGACGCCGCGCCGCTCTCCACCGGCCCGAGGTCGATGAGCAGGTACTTGCCACGGCGGCGCAGTCCGGCGACGCGCCGGCCGGCGACCGAGGCGCGCAGCTCGGCCTCGGCGAGGTCGCACACCCGCGCGTCGCGCACGCGCACGTCGCGCACCACGAGGCCCGGCAGGCAGGTCAGCAGGCGGCGGCGGACGGTCTCGACCTCGGGCAGTTCCGGCACCGCCGTCAGCTCCCCTCGCCCGACGCGGCGGTGTCCGTCGCGCCCGCGTCCTCGACCGCGTCCTCCCGACGCCGCCACTCGAGCAGGAAGGCGCGCGCCGCGGCCGCGTCCTGTACCTCTCCCGCCTCGACCTCCTCCTCGAGCGCCTCCAGCGCCTGGCCGACCGCGGGCCCGGGGTCGATCCCCAGGACCCGCATGACGTCGTCTCCGCTGAGGAGGTGCGGCACGGGTGCCTTCGTCACCTTCGACCAGACCGAACGCGCGAGCCGGTAGTGGCGGGCGATCGACGCCCGCGACGTCCTCTCCCCCCGCGTCGCCAGACGGTCGCAGAGCGAGACGACGACCGATTCGAAGACGTACGGCGTCACGTCGCGCCGGTAGCGCGCCAGCGCGCGGCGCGTGAGCGGCTGCTCGCGGACGAGAAAGCCGAGGCGAAGGTGTTGCCGGATCAGGATCCCGAGGTAGTCGACGAACCGCCGGCTGAGGCGCAGCCGTCTCGCCGATGCCGACGACCATCTCGCGGCCGACCTTGTCGTGGTGCCAGAACAGGATGCTGCCGGTCGTCGTCGACCTCGCGGACGGCCGGCTTGCCGATGTCGTGGAGGAGCACCGCCCACATGAGGGGGACGAGCGCCGGGGCCTCGGGCAGTCCGGCCTCGACGGGCGTGGCGAGGAAGCCCGAGCCGCCGAGCTGGGTGACGACGCCGGGGACGAAGTCGAGCGCCTCGAGCGTGTGCTCGAAGACGTCGCGGTGGTGATAGCGGTTCTGCTCGACCCCTCTGAGGCCGTCGAGTTCGGGGAGCACGACCGCGAGGGCGCCGAGGTCGGCGAGCGACGCGAAGCGCACGAGCCGGCGCGGGAGGGGCGGCGGCGAGGAGCGCCGAGATCTCGTCGCGCACGCGCTCGCCGGCGACGCCGGCGAGCGCCGGCGCGGCGCGGCGCGCGGCGCCCGCCGCCGCCGCGTCTGGTTCCAGGCGCAGCACCGCGGCGAGCCGCGCGAGGCGGAGGACCCGCAGCGGATCGTCGTCCAGGGCCGCGGGTGCGCACAGGCGCAGGCGTCCGCAGGCGAGGTCGGCGCGCCCGCCGAGCGGGTCGTGCAGCGGCCCCGCGGCGAGCGCCCTTCCGCCGTCCCAGAGACCCGGTTCGGCGACGATCTCGCGCGCCATCGCGTTCACCGTCGCGTCGCGGGCGGCGAGGTCGGCGAAGAGGTCCCGGCCGCGCAGCGGCGCCACGTCGACGTGTCCCCCGGCGGTCACGATGCGGAACGAGGCGAAGCGCTCGGACGGCGCGAAGACGGAGCCGCCGAGACGCTCGGCGAGGCGGCCGGCGAAGGGCTCGGCGGGGCCATCGACGACGAGGTCGAGGTCGCCCAGAGGGCGACCAAGGAGCTCGTCGCGCACCGCCCCGCCGACCACCCACGCGCGCTCGCCCGCGCCGAGCGCGGTGCGCGCCGCGGCGACGATGCCGGCGGGAGTGGGCGAGCCGCTCACGACGTCAGGCCGCGGGCGCGGCGCCGCGGTAGCGGCGCACCACCCGCGGCGACACGTCGCAGACGATCTCGTAGTTGATGGTGCCGAGCAGCCGCGCGACCTCCTCGCAGAGGATGCGCTCGGGCGCGCCTGACCCCCCGCCGCTCAACGGCGCGCCTCCCGGCCCGGTCCGCGCTTCGCCGAAGAACACGACCTCGTCGCCGGGACGACCGTGGTCCTCGGGCAGCAGCACCGTGAGCTGGTCCATGCTGATCGTCCCGCTGATGCGGCAGCGACGACCGCCGACGAGGACGTCGCCGCGGTTCGTCAGCGCGCGGGGGATGCCGTCGGCGTAGCCGATCGGCACGATCGCCACGCGCGACGGCGCCTCGGCGACGAAGCGCCGCCCGTACCCGACCGAGTCACCCGGCGCGACCACGCGGACGCCGGCCACGTAGGAGCTCAGGCGCATCGCCGGCCGCAGGTCGTCCTTGAATGGATCGTCGTTCGACGGCGCCAGCCCGTACAGGGCGATGCCGGTGCGCACCATGTCGAAGTGCGAGGGCAGACTGCGGATGGTCGCGGCGCTGTTGGCGGTGTGGCAGAGCAGGTCCGGATAGGTCGACTTGAGCTCGCGCGCCAACGCGGTGAAGCGGCCGAGCTGGTAGTCGAAGAAGCTCACGTCTGCCTCGTCGGCGGTGGCGAAGTGGCTCATGAGGCCGACGAGAGGCGAGGGGCCGGAGGCGACGAGCCGCGCCAGCTCCCTGACCTCGGCCTCGGTCACGCCGAGGCGGCCCATGCCCGAGTCGAACTTGATATGACAGCGGGCGCCGAGCCGACGCGCTGCCTGCGCGAACGGCGCCGACCAGACGACGACGTCGGCGTTCGCGCTCACGGCGCGCTCGAGCTCGGCGCCGGTCATGGGGCCGAAGATGATGACTGGCCCGCCGAGCCCGGCGTCGCGGAGCTCCTCGGCCTCGGTCGCCGTCGCCACTCCGAGCCAGGTCGACCCAGCCTCGAGCGCCGCCTGCGCGACCGGCACGGCGCCGTGCCCGTAGCCGTTCGCCTTGACGACGGCGCAGTGCACGGCGCCGGGCGGCAGGTCGCGCATCAGGCGGCGCACGTTGTGCCGGATAGCGTCGAGGTCGACCTCGGCCAGGGCGCGCTCGCGGCCTGGCAGGATGCCCGTCGCGGCGCTCATCGGCCCGGCCTTCCCGTCATGGCTCGCGTCCGCGAGCGGGGCTTCTTCCGTCACCGCTCAGAGGCCCAGGACCCTGAGGACGTCGTGGCGACCGACGATGCCGACGACTCTGCCGTCCTTCACGACCGGGACCCGGTCGAACCCGTGGTCCGCCATGAGCGTCGCGACCTTGCGCACCGGATCGTCGGGACCCACCGCGCGCACCTGCGGGGTCATGACCTCGCCCACCGTCGCCGCCAGCGCCTTCTTCAGCCGCTCCTCGAACTTCTTGCCGCTCTCGAGGTAGATGACGCTGTCGAGGAACTGGATGTAGTGCGGGAAGTGGAGGTCGGCGTCGAGCGCCATGAGGTCGCCCTCGGTGACCATGCCGATGAGCTCGTCCTTGTCGTTCACCACCGGCGCCCCGCCGATGCCCTTGTCGCGCATGAGCTCGGCGAACTCCTTGACGCCCATGTCGGGCGTCACCGTGACGACATCGGTGACCATGATGTCGGCGACACGGGGTTCGTCCGTGCCGGTCGTGTCGGGTTCAGTCATGCTCGTCGTCCTCCTCGTCGCCGGCCTTGACCAGCTCGATCGCCGCCGGAAGGTAGGTCAGCAGGTCGCCCGCCACCATGCCCTCGGTGCCGAGCGCGTCCTCGGCCGCGATGTCGGCGGCGAGGCCGTGCAGGTACGCGCCGAGGCACGCGGCCTCGGTCGCCCCAAGGCCCTTGGCGAGCTGCGCGGCGATGACGCCGCTCAGTACGTCCCCGGTGCCCGGCGTCGCCAGACCCGGGTTGCCGGTCGGGACGACGTAGGCGGCTCCCGACGGGTCGGCGACGATCGTCGCCTCGCCCTTGAGCAGCACGGTGGCGTTGCTCCGCGTGGCCGCCGATCGCACGTGCTCGAGGCGGTTCGCGGCGACCTCCGCCACCGGCGCCGAGAGCAGCCGCCCGAGCTCGCCCTCGTGCGGCGTGAGCACCGTCGGCGCGGTGCGCTCGGCGAGCAGCTCCGGCCGGTCGCCGAGCGCGTACAGCCCGTCGGCGTCGATGAGCAGCGGCTTGTCGAGGGCGAGGAGCTCGCGCGCCACGAGCACGGTCTCGTCGGCGCGTCCGAGGCCGGGACCCAGGACGAGGGCGGCGAAGCCGGAGGCCGCTTCGAAGAGAGGCGTTCGGCTGAGCGCGGCGAAGCACCCGGCCTCGCCGGGCACCGTCACCGCGATCACCTCGGGATACGGCTTCTCGCCGCCGGCTCCCTCGGGGAGGGCGCAGTGCACGAGGCCGCCGCCGCCGCGCAGGGCCGCCATGGCGGCCAGGTGCGCGGCGCCAGTCATGCCCGCCGACCCGCCGACCACGAGCACCGTCCCGACCGAGCGCTTGTGGTCGAGCGAGCCTTTCGGCCGGATCAGCGGCTGCATGCCGGCCGCCGTGAGCAGCCAGACGTCGGGCTCGTGGTCGCAGAGCGGCGGGATGCCGATGGGCACGACGACGACCTCGCCCGAGCACGCGCCGCCCGGGGTCACGAAGTGACCCACCTTGGGCGCGTGCAACGCGACCGTGACGTCGGCCTGCACAGCCGGACCGTTCACCGTCCCCTTGTCGGCGCCGACGCCGCTCGCGATATCGACGCTCACGACCTCGGCAGGAGCCTCGTTCATGAGCTCGATCGCGGCGGCCGCGGCGCCCTTCGCGGCGCCCGTGAACCCGGTCCCGAAGACGGCGTCGACGATCACGTCTGCGAGCTCGGCCGCGACCATCGCGTCCTCGGTCGCCGCCCCATCCTTCGCGAACCCCTCGCGGACGTCCACGCCGAGCCTGTCGAGGATCTCGAGATTGAGCTTGGCGTCGCCCGCGTACTCCGCCGCCGGCGCCAGGGTGAACACGGTCACCTCGACACCGGCGTTGAACAGCTCGCGGGCGACGACGAAGCCGTCCCCCCCGTTGTTGCCCTTGCCGCAGAAGACGACGACCTCCTCGGGGTCGTACCGCTCGAGCACCTCCGCCGCGACGGCCAGCCCGGCGCGCTCCATGAGGTGCGACCCGGGGATCCCGAGGCCGTGGATCGCGGTGCCGTCGACCTTCTGCATCTGATCGGCCGTGTACAGGCCCATCAGCAGCGACTCATACATCGAGAGCCTCCTTCGCGTCCGTCCGCGCCCACGGGGGGCCGGCGTCCGCTTCCTTCAACGCGGCGGCGACCGCGTAGGCCACACCGCCCGTGTGGCTGAGCGAGAGCTCGATGCGCGAGACGCCGAGGTGGCGGGCGACGGCCGCGACGCCCCCGCGCAGGGCGACGACGGGCTTGCCGCCCGACAGGACCTCGATGTCCCGCCAGACGAACCCGATGATACCGATTCCCAGCGCCTTGCCGACAGCCTCCTTGGCGGCGAAGCGCGCCGCGTAGTGAGGCCACGGGTCGGAGAAGCCGTCGCAGTAGGCGCGCTCCTGCGCGCTGAAGAGCCGCTCGTAGGCGCGCGGGGATCCGCTCGAGCAGGCGGCGGATACGCGCCGCCTCGATCACGTCGATGCCGAGGCCGATCACAGACGCCTCACGGTCGCGACCGCTTCGCGGTCGCTGACGACGGCGTCGATGATTCGCCTACGGCGATCATTCTACCGTCACCGTCTTGGCCAGGTTGCGCGGCTGGTCGACGTTGAGTCCCTTGAGGGTCGCGATGTGGTAGGCGAGCAGCTGCAGCGGCACGACGGTCAGGATCGGCGCCAGGTGGTGATCGGTGCGCGGCACCCAGAGGACGTCACGCGAGAGCTCGCCGATGACCTCGTTGCCGTCGGTCGCCACGGCGATCACGTCGGCGCCGCGCACCCGGACCTCCTCGATGTTGCTCACCAGCTTGGGGAAGACCGGGCTGTCGTCGGCGACCACGACCACCGGGGACCCCTTGTCGAGCAGGGCGATGGGGCCGTGCTTCATCTCGCCGGCGGCGTAGGCCTCAGTCGGGATGTAGGCGATCTCCTTCAGCTTGAGGGCGCCTTCCAGACACACGGCGTAGCCCATGCCGCGGCCCAGGTAGAGGAAGAAGCGCTCGTCGTGGTAGCGGCCGGCGATCTCCTCGACGGCGCTGGGCCGAGCGAGCAACTCCTCGAGCTTCTCGGGGACGGCGCGCAGCTCGCGCCCGAGGCGACGCAGCTCGGCCTCGGGCTGCACGCCGCGCGCCCACGCGAGCCGCAGGGCGAGCACGAGCATGGCGGCGACCTGGGCGGTATGCGTCTTGGTCGCCGCCACCCCGATCTCGAGCCCGGCGCGCGTGAAGAGGACGTGGTCGGCCTCGCGCGTCGCCTGGCTGCCCATGATGTTGGTGAGGGCGAGGACGGGCGAGCCGGCCTGACGCGCGAGCCGCATCGCGGCGAGCGTGTCGGCGGTCTCGCCCGACTGCGTGATGCCGATCACCAGCGTGTCGGGGTCGAAGACCGGCTCGCGGTAGCGGAACTCGCTGGCGACGTCGATCTGCACCGGGACGCGGGCGAGCTGCTCGATGGCGTACGAGACGATGAGGCCGGCGTGGTACGAGGTGCCGCAGGCGACGATGAAGATGCGCCGCAGGCGGCGCAGCATCTCGTCGCCCATCCCGGTCTCGCTCAGGTCGACGCTGCCGTCCTCGAAGAGCCGGCCCGCCAAGGTGTCGCGCAGTGACGCCGGCTGCTCGTGGATCTCCTTGAGCATGAAGGTCTCGTAGCCGCCCTTCTCGGCGGCGTCCTCGTCCCAGGGGACGAGGACCTCTTCGCGAGTGACTGGAGCGCCGGCGACATCGGTGCACTCCGCGCCGGAGGCGCGGAGCGTCACGACGTCGCCGTCCTCGAGCACCAGTACGCTGCGCGTGTGACTGAGAAAGGCGGGGATCGCCGAGGCGAAGAACATCTCGTCCCGCCCGACGCCGACCACGAGCGGCGCCTCGTTTCGCGTGCCGACGACGAGGTCGGGCTCGTCGGCCGACACGGCGCAGAAGGCGAAGTGGCCTTCGAGCTGCGGGATCGCGGCGCGCACGGCCGCGGTGAGGCCCTCGCCCACGTGCTCCTCGATGAGGTGGACGACGACTTCGGCGTCGGTCTGCGAGGCCAGGGTGTGGCCGCGGCCCTCGAGCGCGGCGCGCAGCTCCTTGTAGTTCTCGATGATGCCGTTGAGCACGACCGAGATGCGGCCCGTGCAGTCGGCGTGCGGATGGGCGTTCTCTTCGCACACGCTGCCGTGCGTCGCCCAGCGCGTGTGCCCCAAGCCGACCGTCGCCGGCGAGGCGGCGTCGCCCACCGCCGCGAACAGCGCGTCGAGGTTGCCGACGGCGCGCGTCGTCGTCAGACCGTCGCTCTCGAGAAGGGCGATGCCGGCCGAGTCGTAGCCGCGGTACTCCAGGCGTTTGAGCCCGTCGAGGATGATCGGCTTGCCGGGTCGCGCCCCGACGTAGCCAACGATGCCGCACATGCATGCTCCCTTCTGTGGTCAGGGTCAGAGGGGCAGGCTGCGGACGGCACCTTCGGACCGCTTTGTTGCGCCGTCGCCGGCGGGCTTTGTCGATCCGATCACGACCGTGCCGGGCCGGGAGGCATCCGCCGAGTCTTTCGATGAACCTCCACCTCGTCACCCGCGCGAGCGGCCCCACTGGGGCGGTCTCGCGCGGGCCAGGCGCTCAGGTTGCTGACGGGTGTCCGCGCCGCCGGTCTGGTATGTGACGGCTATTCTACAGCGGAAGCGTCAGTCCGCCCCGCCGAGCTCCTCGCGGACGCGGCGCGGGGGCCGCATCTCATTTGCACCTCACGCTCGTGACCGTCACCGGGTTTCTAGAATTCTCCCGTGATGGTAGAATCCGGGCATGGGCATCTCCATCAAGAACGCCGAAGCGGAGCGCCTGGCGCGTGAGCTGGCGCGCGAGACGGGCGAGTCCCTGACGACGACGATCAAGCGCGCGCTCGAAGAGCGGCTGGCGCGAGTCGAGGGCCGGCGTACGCCCTCCGACAAGCTCGCCTTGGCGCGCGCCGTCCTGCGACGGGTCGACGCGCTGCCGGTGCTCGACGGGCGCCGCGCGGACGAGATCCTCGGCTACGACGAGCACGGGCTGCCGTGAGCGCGGCGCTCGTCGCCGACACGTCGGCGCTCCTCGCCGCGCTGTTCGCCGAGCCGCAGCGCGACGCCATCTTGGTCGCACTCGCCGAGGCCGACTCGGCGATGCTCTCCTCCTGCTGCCTTCTCGAGGCGTCGATCGTCGCCTCGTCGAGGCTGGGCGCGCAGGGACCCGCCGAACTCGAGCTTCTGCTCGACGTCTTCGACGTCGAGACGGTCTCGTTCACAGCCGACCAGGCCCGACTGGCGACCGACGCCTGGCAGCGGTTCGGCAGAGGGCGTCACCCGGCCGGGCTGAACATCATCGACTGCTGCTCGTACGCGCTGGCGAGTGAGACGCAACGGCCGTTGCTGGCCGTGGGCGAGGACTTCAGGCGGACGGACGCTCAGCTGGTGGGACTGACGCTGGCGTGAGTCGCGCGGGGACGCTCAGCCGGCGTCGTCGCCGAGCTCGTCCCTGACTACGTCGACGATGCGCGCGCAAACGCCGTCGCACTCGTCCTGGGTCGGCGCCTCGGCCATGACGCGAACGAGCGGCTCGGTGCCCGACGGCCGCACGAGGATGCGGCCGTTGCCGCCGAGCCGCTCCTCCTCATCCGTGACGGCGCGCCAGACCGCCGCGGCACCATCGAGCGCCTCGCGGTCGCGGACGCGCACGTTCACGAGGCGCTGGGGCAGGCGGGTCATCACCGTGGCGGCCTCCGCCAGGCTGACGTCCATCTCGCGCAGCGCCTGAAGCAGCAGCATCGCCGTCGCGAGGCCGTCGCCGGTCGTCGAGACGTCGCGGTTGATGACGTGGCCCGACTGCTCGCCGCCGAGCATGTGGTCGCCCTTCAGCATCTCGGCGATGACGTAGCGGTCGCCGACCGCCGTCGTGACGACCTCGATGCCCTCGCGCTTCATCGCCAGATGGAAGCCGAGGTTGGTCATGACCGTGGTGACCACGGTGTCGTGACGGAGCAGCGCCTTGGCCTTCAGGTGCTTCGCCAGGATCGCGATGATGAAGTCGCCGTCGACGAGCTCGCCGGCGTGGTCGACGGCGAGGACGCGGTCGCCGTCGCCGTCGAACGCAAGGCCCAGGTCGAAGCCGTCGCCGCGCACGGCCTCCTGCAGCAGGCCGAGATGCGTCGAGCCGCAGCCGTCGTTGATGTTGCAGCCGTCCGGCTCGGCACAGAGGACCTCGACGCGGGCGCCCGATTCCGCGAGCCCCAGCGGGGCGGCGCGGAACATGGCGCCGTTGGCGCAGTCGAGGGCGATCTTCATGCCCGAGAGGTCGAGCGGGATGCGGCGCACGAGGTCCCAGACGTAGCCTTCGACGGCCCCCTCGAGGTGTTCCGCCGAGCCGAAACGGTCGCCGGCCAGCGTGTGCAGGTCGTCGCGCACGATGTGCGCCTCGATCTCGGCCTCTTCCTCGTCCGAGAGCTTGAGGCCGGCCGACGAGAAGAACTTGATACCGTTGTCCTGGTAGGGGTTGTGCGAGGCGCTGATGACGACGCCGGCGTCGGCGCCGCGCTGGAGGACCAGCGCGGCGAGCCCCGGCGTCGGGATCACGCCGGCGATCTCGACGCGCGCCCCGCCGCTGGTGAGGCCGGCGACGAGGCCCGCCTCGAGCATCGGCCCGGAGAGGCGCGTGTCGCGCCCGATGACGAACAGCGGGTGCGGGCCGTGCGTCCTGGCGAGTACGGCTGCGCCCGCTCGCCCGACCTGCACGGCGAACTCGGGAGTGAGCAGCTCGCCGGCCACGCCGCGGATGCCGTCCGTGCCGAAGTACGTGCCCATGCGTCCTTTCGAAGGGCTGTGATCGCGAGGGGGCCCGAGGGGCCGCCGGACATGCTATGCCGCCCGTCCACCGGCGGCAAGCCGCGGCGACCGTCGCGAGGGTCAGTCTGCCCCGCCTCCGCCCTCGAGCGCGGCGATGAGCTCGCGGGCCTCCTCGAGGCGCTCCCCGGGGACCATGACCTCGAGTGGACCGGCCCCGCCGGGTGTGCCCGGCACGAGCCAATTGACGCTCCCGGCGCCGCGCAGCATCACCGGGATGTCGGCCTGCTCCAGCATCGCCTTCACCGACGACGCCGAGACGATGTCGGGTACTACCGTGACGACGACCAAGTCCATGGGCTCCTCCTGGTATTGCCTGTGCCCTAGCGTTCCCTCGCGTCTCCATCGAGGACCCGAGAGGGCGGACGCGGCACCAACACCGGCGTGCTCGCCTTGTACGCCTCGTAGTCGGGCTGGCCGCCCCACTTGGCGTCGGCGCGCTTCTCGAGCGGCGGCACGCCGCTGACGCGGGTCAGCAACAGGGCCACGAACACGGGTGAGATGAGCGTCACCCACTGCCAGCCGCGCAGCACCGGCACGGCGATGATGGCGACGCCGATCCAGAGCACGATCTCGCCGAAGTAGTTGGGGTGGCGCGACCAGGCCCAGAGGCCGGTGCTGATGAACCTGCCGCGATTCGCCGGGTCGGCGCGGAAGCGGCTCTTCTGCAGGTCGGCCGTCGCCTCGATGCCGAACCCTGCCGCCCAGACGAGGACCCCGAGGACGGTGACGACGGCCAGCTCCTCACGCACCGTCGTCGTGACGGCGGCGAGCGCGGCCGCCAGCGTGAGACTCACCCATAGCCCCTGCAGGGTCCAGGCGCTGAGGAAGCGCACGAACGACGGCTTGATGGCGTCGAAGCGCTCGTCCTTGCCCGCCTTGCGGATACGGCGGACGAGGAAGGACCCGAGGCGCGCCGCCCAGATCACGACGAGGGCGAGCAGAAGGACGGACCGGGCGTCGACCTCGGGGCTGAGCAGCACCGCCAGCGCCGTCACCGTCACGTACGTGAGGCTGCCGGTGAGGTCGTAGAAGCGCTCCGTCTGGAGGAGGTAGGCTGGGACGAACGCCAGCCACTGGATGAGGAAGGCGAGGCCGACGGCGAGCGCGAAGACGGGCACGCCGCCGGCCTCGCCCCCGCCCTGACTGCCGGCCCAGGCGACGCCGGCGCCGACCAGGACCGCGACGGGGATCGCGATGAGCGAGGCGCGCTCGGCTTTCGTCATCGGCGTGGCTCCCTTCGCCTCAGGTCTCGCGGCTGTCTCGCCGCCCGTGCCCGGCCTCGAACGCCTCGGCGGCCACGGTGACTGCCGCGGCGGTCTCGGCATCTGCGCCGGCGTGCGATGATGCGCGCGCCGGCGCACCGCTCTTGTCCTTGCCCACGAGGAACACCTCGTACACCTTGACGGCGAGGAGCGCCAGGTGCGCCGGGTTGTCCGGCTGCGCCCCGCCGACGAAGCAGTCAGGGTGCTGGCCGCAGGAAGCGCGCGGCGGCGCGGACCGCGGCGTGTGCGCGGCGGTCGTCGTCCGTCGCGCACTCGAACGCCCAGGTCCGCGCGCGCGCCGTGATCGCCGGCCGGTCGGCCTCGATGCCGGCGGCGGCGAACACCCGGCAGTCGTAGGTGCGGCACGTCAGGGGCCGGTCCTCGTAGATCGAGCACCGGCCCCCCTCGAGCATCGGGCACTTGCCGCGCTGGTCGTACCCCATCACGACGTGCCCCCTTGGCGCGCCTGGGGCGGGGACAAGGAGCTCCGGCGGCACCCGGCTCAGCGTCCCTGTCTCGTCGGGCCTGATGTGGATGAAGTAGGACGACGTGCAGCAGGCGACGCAGTCGCCGCACGGCACGTCGACCGCCGTGTCGGTCTGATGGGCGAGGCGTGTCTGGCGCAGCCAGTCAGAGAAGCCGCCGGCCTGCCGCGATGCCTCGCTCACGTCGCCGGGGCCTCCGCTCCGTTGACGACGAGCTCCCGGAGCGACACGTGCTTGGTCCCGTCCGCGACCCACTGCGTCCCGACCTCGACGAAGCCGCGGCCGGCGTGAAAGGCGTCGGACCCGGGGTTCGGCGGCTCGATGTTGACTTCGCACACGAGCCGCCGGAACCCGCCCGCCGCCGCGAACGCCGCCACGTCGTCGTACAGCGCGGCGCCCACGCCTCTGCGCTGATGGGCGCCCGTAACGACGACGCGGTCGATGTACAGGAACTCGTCGTGCCGCGCAGCGAACCAGGTGTAGTTCAGGCTCTGATAGGGCCGGCCGGGCCCGATCGCCATTAGGAAGCCGACGACGCGCCCGTCCCGCTCGACGACGCGATGGTAGGCCGCTTGCCCGTGCAGGTCCGCCAGCGCTCGCTCATCGAGCGGGCTCGTCGCCTGCACCCACTCCTCGTTCAGGGCGAGGATGGCCGGGAAGTCATCCGGAGTGGCGGCTCTGATCACGGCATCACCAGGAGCGACACGCCGCGCTCGGGGTCCAGCGGCGCGCCTCGACGCCCATCCTACCGTCCTGCAGAGCCCCACTGCCGCCGCCAGTGGCGCGCGCGGATGCCGTTCGCTGTAGGCTCGACGGTCTCCTCGGTCCGGCGGTCGCGCCGTGGCCTCAAGCTGCTCCATTATGCCCCTCCTCGTCTGGCATCGGTCCCGGCTCTGGCCCGCTCCTTGCGCGCCGCCGAGCGAGGACCCCCTTGAGTCTCGCGTACAGGCTCACGCCCAACAAGACGGCACCCGCCCAGAAGGCGGTTTCCGCGATCACGAGCGATACCCCGACCGCGATCGCCTTGAGCCCTGCGTCGATCGAGAGCGCGAGCACGACGGGGACCGCGACCCACAGCGCGGCCCCAAGTCCGACGAGCGCCCAGCCCCAGACCGTGCGCGTGCGGCGGCTCAGGTGCATCACGCCCGGGGTGCCGGAGCCGAAGACCGAGGTCCATGCATCATCGGGACGAGTCTACCGTTCGAGCGCCGTGATGAAGGCCGTGGACGTCGACGGCAGCCTCACCGACGGCGTTGGCGGCGTCACCGACTGGGGCTACTGAGCCCGGTCGGCGAAGACCATCGCGGACCCGTCCGCGTCCCGCAGCTCGAGCTGGCCCCGGACGACCTTCCACTGCGTCGCCGACTCGAGCGCCTTGACGAACGCGGCCTCCTGTTCCATCAGGTCGGGCTCGCCCGCCATCTTGGTGAGCGCCAGGGGGCCGATCGCGATGCCGGCACCGTCCACCTCGTAGGACCCGTTGTACCGGTTCACGCCGCCGCTCCCCGAGACCGTGCCGTCCTCACCGAACTCCAGGGTGAGCTCCGAGTCCGAGACGAGCGTCGTGACACCGCCCTTGCCGTTGTTGTAGCTGGTCACGTTCCAGGACGTGCCCGATAACGCGACCTCCTCGGCCTTCTCGTACACCAGCGTCTCGCCCTCCCCGGTGAGGAGGGTGAGGGTGTCGCCGTCGACCCGGAAGCCGTCGCACCCTATGAGGAGCTCGAGATACGCCTGCTCGGCCCTCATCAGCGGCTCGGGACCTGCCATCAGCGTGCCCGCAAGGTCGCCGACTTTCAGCGAACCGTCATCTTCGGCGGTGTAGGGCCCGCCGTACTGATTCACTCCCGAGAAGCCCGAGACGTTCTGGCCGTCGAAGTTCGCGGTGATCCCGGCGGCGCCGAGATCCACCGAGCTCATGCTCGACTCCACGAGCGTCCACTCGACGCCCTCGAGCGCCTTCGGGTCCGTCCCGGACGTCCCGCCGCCGCATCCCGCCCAGACCAGCGCGGCGCACACCACCGCGCCCGAAACGACCAACCGGATCGATGTTCTGCGCATCCCTCTCCTCCCGTGTCTCGTCACGCCGTCCACACCCGTATCATAGGCCCTGCCGCCGAGTCTCCTCGGACAACGCCTCGCGCATGACCTGCGCCGATCCTCTTCCAGTCAAGGGCAGCGGCTGTCGTGTCAGGTCGATGCGCTTGTCAGCCGCTGGTCGCCACGGATACGACAGGCGGCGAAACCCCGGCGCGCAGAACCAGCCAGGCGCCGAGCAGGATGCCCGCAGCTGCAACCGAAGTCGCCGGCGCGGGCCTTTCGCCAAGCGCAACCGCGGCCAACGCGATGCCGAAGAGCGGCTGAGTGAACTGGATCGATGCGATGCGGCTGATCCCGCCCTTCGCAAGCGCCCAATACCAGGCGATGTAGCCGAGCACCGATGTCAGCAGGGCAAGCATGAGCACAGACGCCCAGGCCGAAGGACCAGCGTGAGGCATGCCTGTGCGGGCAAACGACCAGACCATGAGCGGGAGCAAGAGGATCGCCGAGAAGGACACTCCCCACAGAGTCGTCGGGACGGCTGCGTAGCCGCGCTGAGACAAGCGTGCTCCAGCGACGTATCCCATGGCGCATACCGCAGAAGACGCCAGCACGACGAGGTCGCCCCCGAGGCTCGAACTGCCGGACGCGCCCGTACGCCATACGATCACGATCGCCTCGCTGGACAGCGCGATGACGCACCCCGCTACCCACGTCCGAGACACCCGTCGCCGCTCGACCAGTGTGCCGAACAGGCTTGTGAACACTGGCAGCGTGGCCAGAATGAGTGCGCCGTGCAGTGCGGAGGTGGCGTGCTGGCCCACGGTGTACACAAGCGGAAACGCGATGAACGCCGCGAACCCCGAGAACGCGAGCAGTCGTCTGCCGCGCGCATCCACGGGCAACGGTTGACGCATGAGCAGGACCACCGGAAGCGCAAGGCAGCCGGCGAGGACCGTTCGCAGGACACCGACAAGGAGCGGATCGATCTGCTCCGCCGCGACCTTCGAGAACAACGGGGTGCCGCCCCACACGACCATGACTGCGAGCGCCACGACTATGGGAAGCGCCGCGTGATCAGTCTGCTCTCGCGTCTGCGCCGGACGCGGATCGTCCTGCATGTCGTCGCTTTCGTTCAGAGATGCCTGTCGTGAAGCTCATGCGGCCGACGTCCGGGCGTTGAGCTGCGAGAGCTCAGGCCCCGGTCGTGGCCTGCGCTGCTGCGAGTCTGCCCCAACGCCCTGTCAGAGCGACTCATGAGCGATGTACCTCACGCCCTCGATACCTTCGAAGTCGGAGTCCTGCGTCCAAAGCGTGGCCTGATAGGCGCGGGCCGTGGCGAGGATGATGCTGTCGGCCATCGGAAGGCTGAGCTCCGCGCTCGTGCGCGCTGCGTCGAGGGCGATCGGTGACGTCAGTTCCTCGACCGCGCCCTGCTGCATCAGGGCGATCGCCTGCAGCGCATCGCCCTCGCCGCGCTGCTGAAGGACGCGCTTGAAGACCTCGTACAGACTCACCGTGGGCACGACGAGTTCATCCACCGCCTCCACGGCAGGAGCGAAGAAGTCGGCGTTGGGGCCGCCGGCGAAGTACTCAAGCCAGCCAGAGGAGTCGACGACGTTCACAGGCGATCAGCCTCACGCGGCACATCGGTGGCGATACCGCGCAGGAAGCCACGCATCTGCTTGAGTGGCTTGACCGGGACGAGTTCGACACGGTCGCCGTACTGGATCGCCTGGACCTTCTGGCCCGCATGCAGGCCGAGCCGCTCGCGGATGCGCTTGGGGATCACGACCTGGAACTTGGGCGAGATGGTGACGGTATCCATCACGGCCTCCCTATCGATACCGATTGCGTTTAACGAGTAGAGTAACGATGATGTCTGCGTATGGCAAGAGCGACGCTGAGCGAGTTCGCTCCGAGTTCCGGGCGCTGAGCAGCGAGAGTCAAGGCCCCGGTCGTGACTTGCGCTGCTGCGAGTCTGCTCGAACGCCCTGTCAGGCAGACGTCTCCCGCGGCGCCGGGGAGTTCAGCCCTCTGGCGATCAACCATACCGCCAGGACGATCTCCGCCACCGCGAGGGGGGCCATCAAGACCCCGAAGCCGTGGCCGAACATGGCCAGCAACGGTGCAGCCAGGTACAAGATGGCTCCGGCAAGACCCCAGATCGACAGCCATCGGGGGATGAGTCTCGACTGGTAGAACAGGTAGTAGAACATCAGGGCGCCGAGACTGAAGACGATGGAGGTGAAGTGCGCGGTGATCGAGCTCTGCGTCGCCACCAGGAGCGTGCTGAGGGTCTCGAAGTGCGGAGCAGCAGGGGACGCCGCCTCCACATGTTCCCGACTGAGCTCGAGGAGCAACAGCCAGGTGCCTGCAGTTGCCATGTAGCCGACGGTCTCGAGCGCGCCCCTGAAGACCACACACCCAAGCGCCAGGACTTCGTTGTACTTCTTGAAGACCGGGAACATCACGACCGGCACCATCGCCAGCGCGAAGCCCATGACCAGCACGAGGAGCGCTCCCAGCACGAGCTGGTCCTGGTCTGCGGCGATCCTGGTGAGAGCATCCGGGCCCTCCAGAAGACCCTGTGTCACGAGAAGGCTCAGTACGCCTGCGATGTCTCCGATGATGAACAGCACGCCCACGATGATCGCGGTCTTCCTGTTCGAGTGCGTGTCGAGCGTGCGTGACATCGTCTTCCCCCTTGGATTCGCGGCCCTCTGCTGACAGCAAGGCTACGGCGGGGAATCCGAACGGGCGTCGCCCGTCGGGAGGAACCTCGGCTGCGCTGCGGGGGGATCGTGGCGGCGGGCGGCATCACCCCAGGGGTGCGGACGCCGCCCGCCGCCTCCCCCTTCAGGGGGACGTTCGGCCTCGGGCACAGGTCGTGGTGCCCAGACTGTCAGGGGCGGGTCCTTCGACTCCTGCGAGCGGGACGACCTCGACCGCGGACTGCTTCGGGTTCATCTGTACGGTCACGCGAAGGACGGCGCGCCGCCCTGTCCGATGTGTTGAGCTTGAGCGGCGGTCGGGCGCACACCAATGACCCTACCTCGCGCCGTCCGCTCCAGGCTCTTGCTGGGCAGGCGACACCGGCCCCCGCTCACGCGTCTGATCGATCAGGAACTCAAGGACCGGGTAGCTGATCACATGGCGTTGTGACATCGCCGCAGCGACGGCTGCAGGATCGGTCGAAACGAGCCCATTCTGAAGCATGACAGCAGTGAATCCGCGTTCACGAGCCCCTTCGTAGGTGAACAACGCGCAATGCTCCGCAGCAAACCCGGCGACGACGACCAGCTCGACTCCGAGACCGGACAGCCTCTGCGAGAGATCCGTGCCCCAGAAGGCGTTCGAATGGGTCTTCTGCGAGACAAGATCATTGGGATCGACTTCGAGCTCAGGGATCACCTGCGCAGCAGGATCGTCTGCGCGCACGCCTTCGATGTCATGCACCCACACCACCGTGTGGCCCGCAGCACGCAGTCGCCCCGCCACGTGTTGGATGTGCTCAAGTGCCTGGTCAAGGTGCGAATCCCTCGTGAGCAAGGAGCGAAACTGCTCCTGCATGTCGACGACCAAGAGCGCGATACTCCCGTTCAACTCGATTCCCTCCTCACTTGCTTTGCCCAGCGTCTGGGCTTTGAGCTGCCAGCGCTCACGCCACGGTCTTGGATAGCGCTTCTGCGAGCCTGCGCGAACGCCCTGTTAGAACTCGCTGGCACCGAGGTTCTTCTCCGCCGTCCAGTAGTCCAGCTGTTCGCCGTCGCCGACGTCGATGGAGCAGCTCTCCAGCGGACTATAGCCGCGGCTCTCATAGTAACGCCGGGAGGGCAGCGACACGTCGAGGTGGATGCTCGCTCGCCCAGCATCGCGAGCGGCGTTCTCAAGGGCGTCCATCACCCGTGCACCGATACCACGGCGCTGACAGCGCGGATGGACGAAGACGGCGTGGATGTGGTCGCCGACGATGGCCCCGGTGGCGACGATCTCGCCGTCGCGCTCAGCGACCATGACCTCGCCCATGGCCTGGCGTTCCAGGATGCAATCGGGCGTGTGGTAGTCCTTGAAGAAGCGCACGGCGCGGGGTGGGTAGACGCCGGAGTAGCTGGCTTCGAACGTGCTGTGGATGAGCCGCTTGACGTCTTCAAGGTCAGCGGTCCGGAAGGTGCGCACCCTCAACTCGAGCTCGCCTCCCACTGCGTGGTTCTGGCGTCGAGCGCCTGAGCTGCAACACGCCGCTCGCGCGTTCTCCTGCCAGAGGCTATCTCTCACGCGGCGCGTCGTCTGCTCGGAGCGCCTGTTGGATGGCCGCGTCACCGATTCTGCCACGCCTTCGCTGCGTCGGCTGTTCCGTTTTGGGGCTGTCGCCCGAGGGAATCTACGACTCCCGTCCGCAGGAGGAATGGAGCCCGAAGATGGACGAAGGCGCAGACGGCACGGCCAGGAAGGCCGCGAAGGAGGCCGCCGCGAGCCGCGGCCCGCGCGCGCGCAAAGCTGACGGCGAGGCCGAGGTGCTGGCGAACATCGCCGCGATGTCGGGATCGGATCGCGCCATAGGCGAGCGACTGCACGCGATCATCAAGGCCAACGCGCCAGCCCTCTCGCCGAGACTCTGGTACGGAATGCCCGCGTACGCCAAGGACGGCAAGGTCGTCTGCTTCTTCCAGAGCGCGCAGAAGTTCAAGACGAGGTACGCGACGTTCGGCTTCCAGCATGAGGCGAGCCTCGACGAAGGTCACATGTGGCCCGTCGCCTTCGCGCTGACGGAGTTGACCGGCGCCGAAGAGGAGAGAATCGGCGCTCTGGTGAAGCAGGCGGTGAGCTGAGAGGCCCTGGCGCGAAGTGCGGCGAGAGGCCGGCGACCAGGCGCACTGCAGGTTCACAAAACGGTGAGCACCTGGTAGACGAGGCGATGCGTGGATGTTGATGCGCCGCGAAGTCGGTCCGCTTGGGCGTTGAGGCAGGCGAGCTCATGTCCTTGCCGCGGCCGGCCAACAAACAGAAAGTGCTCTGACATGGCCATGCCCTCCGGACGCAGCGCTGCGGCCTCGACGAAATCAAGCCACGCCTGCTGCAGCTCGCCCGACAGACCGAGGAAGAGATTCTGACGGGTCGAGGTCAGGGACTCGACGCCGACCAGGATGAGCTCCTCGAAGTCGTCTCCGAACAGGTCCCGGAACTCGGCCATGGTGGTGAAGTGCGCATGCCCGATGGTGGGAGCCAGCTCCGGATCGACGATGCCGTCATCGAGGAATCGACGGTAGACGTCGCGCAGCTCGAGGCAGCTCTCCGGCTCGAGGAAGTAGCCGCTGGCCAGGCCCACCAGGCGGTTGCAGGCCGCCGCCATGAGCACGCCATCGGGCCGCAGAACTCGTCGGGCCTCGGCAACGGCCCGGCGCCGCTCACCCAGCGTCAGCAGGTGGTAGAGCGGGCCGAGCATCAGCACCGCGTCACAGCTGTCGTCGGCGAGGTGGGAGAGATCGGTGGCAGAGGCGACCCTGGCGTCGAGGACGCAGTCCGACAGGCCCTGTGTCTGCAGGCGGCGGAGAGCCGCGTCCAGCAGGCCGCCTGACACGTCGGCAAGATAGAGAGCGCAGCCGCGCCGAGCCAGGAACTCGTCGTAGTGCCCCGCGCCGACACCGATGTCGGCGACGACGCTCTTCTCGGGCACGAAGCGAGTCAGGTAGCGCTCCATCATGGCGCGCTCCACTGGGCTCTGCCGCTCGAGACGTGTCAGCTCGAACTCGTGCGCCGGGCCGTCGTAGTGCTCGCCGACCGTGCGGTGATCGTCGCTCAGACTGCCCACATCACCCTCTGGCCTTGGGTGGACTCTGCTGTGCCGAACGCACCGCGCATGACCTGCGCGGGCCACGGCTCGAGGTTACTACAGGAAGCGTTGGGCGCGTCAGAGGCGCAAGCGTTGCACTGCAAACCAGAACTCACATCCGGGCGCCTACCACGACTGCAGCTCGATGATGTTGCCCTCGGGGTCGGTAACGTAGCAGGCAGTCACCTGTGCTCCAGTCGCGGTTGTGAGCACGACGACCTCGCCGAGCGCCGAGCCACCCGCCGCCAGTACCTGGGAACGAGCGTCGGCCACCGCATCGACGGCGAACGCGATGTGGGCAAGGCCGGGGCGGTTGATCGCGGGAACAGGCCCTGACTCAACCGGCGTGTACTCGAAGATCTCGAGCGTCGGTCCATCCGGCCCGCCGCCGGGTAGACGGAGATGCGCACCACGCAGGGCGGCACCTGTCACCCCGGTGAGCAGCCCGAGCTCGGGTCCGGAGTAGTCGCGCTCTGGCGGCACCGGCACGCACGCGAACACCGACTCATAGAAGGAAGCCAGTGCCCGCCAGTCGCGTGCGATCAGGTTCGTATGGGCGTACCTCGCACCTGCGATCATCCGGAATCCCCCCGTCGAGCTAACGCCTGGCGCATGACCTGCGCGTAGTGCCCTGGCAATCTGTCTCGGTGCTTCGGCGCACCAGGTTGATGCGCTGGTGAGCTGTGCCCAACCTCATCCCTGCCGGTCGAGGTCGGCGAGCAGAGCGCGGGCGTCATCAGCGTCGGCCGCGGACACGTACAGCTCAGCGGGACCATAGACATCAAGGCCAGTGAGCTGCGGCATGTACTCACCCATGACCGTGAAGTGGATGCCGGCGGAGCGCAGCAGCGATTCGGCGAGCGGCAGGCGGCCACGCTGCGTGGCGCGGTAGACGCAGACCGCGTCGGTCCGGGCCACCGGGCCGGACGGCTCGACGACGACCTCGCGCTTAGGACCGGCCTGGACGGGCTCAACGAGGTCGACGAAGCAGTCCGAACAGCGCGTGAAGCCGGAGATGTATTCGGCGCCGCACGACGGGCAGATCACCTACCGCCTCCCTCTCCAGCTGCGACAGCTAGCGTCCGGCGAATGAGCCGCGCTCAATCGCTTCCGGCGACAGCATACGCGCTCGCGGCGTCGGCTCGAAGCGCTTGTTGGCTTGGTCTGCCGAGTCCCCGAACGCGGTCACCCCGCGAACTCCCGCCACGGGTGGAGCTTGCACCGCAACTACTCTGTGTTACTATGTACTAGTAGCTAGTAATGCTCAGTAGCTCGAGGTGGTGTTCCGTGGGCAAGCAGATGACGGAGATGCTCAAGGGGACGCTGGAGGGGATCGTCCTCGCGATCCTGTCCGGACGGCCTGCGTACGGCTACGAGATCACGGCACGGTTGCGGGAGATGGGCTTCTCGGACATTGCCGAGGGCACCGTCTACGCGCTGCTCGTCAGAATCGAGCACAGAGGCCTCGTCGATGTGGAGACGCACCCGTCCGAGAAGGGGCCGCCGCGCAGAGTGTATTCGCTCAACGTTCCAGGACAGGAATACCTCGCAGAGTTCTGGAGGACGTGGAGCTTCCTCGCGGGGCGGCTCGACCAGCTCCACGAAGGAGGCAGATGACCATGTTCATCGAGAAGATCATCGGCGAGTTCGGCGACAAGCGGCGATGGCGGCAGTACAAGACGCGCAAGGAGCAGCTGCCCGCGACCTATCACACGGCGATCGACGCGCTGGAGCGGTACCTGACCTACTTCGGGGCGATCACGAAAGGCGACACCCTGATGTCGATGCTGGAGGACCTCGCGGATCTGTTCGAGCAGAGCGCGGCGAACGGAACCCCGATCCGCGCCATCGTCGGGGAGGACCCGGTGGAGTTCGCCGAGACGTTCCTCCAGAACTACTCGGAGGATCAATGGATCAACAAGGAGCGGAAGCGCCTGACCGACGCCATCGATCGCATCGCGGGCGACGAGCCGTGACGGAAGCGAGAACGGATATCCAGATGACCGCCGATCAGGCCCAGGAGCCCGCGATCCACGTGCACGGCCTGGAGAAGTCGTACAAGACGTTGGAGGTGCTGCGCGGCGTGGACTTCGACGTAGCGCGAGGCAGCATCTTCGCCCTCCTTGGCTCGAACGGGGCGGGCAAGACCACGATCGTGAACATCCTGTCCACGCTGCTCAAGGCCGACGCGGGGACTGCCAGCGTCAACGGCTTCGATGTCGCCGCGCAGGCCGCGGACGTGCGGGCGTCCATCAGCCTCACCGGCCAGTTCGCGGCCGTCGACGAGATCCTCAGCGGGCGGGAGAACCTCGTGCTGGTCGCGCGGTTGCGGCACCTCAAGGACCCGGGCCCGATCGCGGATGACCTGCTCGATCGCTTCTCGCTGACCGAAGCGGCCGCGCGGAAGGTGTCGACGTATTCGGGTGGCATGCGCCGCCGGCTCGATATCGCGATGAGCCTCATCGGGAATCCGCCGGTCATCTTCCTCGACGAGCCGACGACCGGCCTCGATCCCCAGGCGCGCGTCGAGGTGTGGCAGACCGTCAAGGAACTCGCCGAGCACGGCAGGACGGTGCTTCTCACGACGCAGGATCTGGACGAGGCTGAACAGCTCGCCGACCGGATCGCGATCCTCCACGGGGGCCGGATCATCGAGAACGGCACCCTCACCGAGCTCAAGCAGCTGCTCCCGCCCGCCAAGGTCGAGTATGTCGAGAAGCAACCGACCCTCGAGGACGTCTTCCTTGCCATCGTCGGTGACGACAGCAGGGACGGCAACGCCGGCGATGACCGCGGCATCGGCACGGATGAGTGAGGAACAACGATGACCACGCGCATCTTCGGTGACACCGCCGTCCTGACGGGACGATCCCTGCGCCACATCACGCGCAGCCTGGACACCATCATGACGACCACGATCATGCCGATCGCCTTCATGCTGCTGTTCGTGTTCGTGTTCGGCGGGGCGATCGATTCAGGGTCGGATTCGTATGTGAAGTACCTGCTGCCGGGCATTCTGATCATCACGATTGCTTCGGGCGTCTCCTACACCGCATTCCGGCTCTTCCTGGACATGAAGAGCGGCATCTTCGAGCGATTCCAGTCCATGCCGATCGCACGGTCGTCCGTGCTGTGGGCCCATGTGCTGACCTCGCTCGTCGCCATTCTCATCTCGCTCGTGGTCGTCGTGCTCGTCGCCCTCCTCATGGGCTTCCGCTCAGGCGCGGGAGTCCTGGCCTGGCTCGCGGTCAGCGGCATCCTGATCCTGTTCACCCTCGCTCTGACGTGGATCGCCGTGATCCCCGGCCTCTCCGCGAAGTCTGCAGACGGCGCGGTCGTGTTCTCCTACCCGCTCATCTTCCTGCCGTTCATCAGCTCGGCATTCGTGCCCACCGAGACCATGCCCGGCCCGGTGCGCGCCTTCGCCGAGAATCAGCCGGTGACGTCTATCGTCAACGCGATCCGCAACCTGCTAGCTGGGCCGCCGGTCGGCACCGACATCTGGATCGCCCTCGCCTGGTGTGCCGGCGTCCTCATCGTCGCGTACATCGTCGCCATGGTCATTTACCGCCGCAAGATCTCCTAGGAGAGCGCTCAATGGGGGCGCCGGCGCTGGGCGGCGCCGCAGGTGCGCCTGAGCATGAGCCAGCGACAAGGCCCCTGAAGGCTGTGCCGGGCGGGACCGTTCCACCGCGACAGGACGATCAAGCGGGTAGCAGAATCAACGAAGCACGGGACTCAAGCGAACGCCCGGTGTGTGCCGCTCGGTGCCCGCCGCGAGCAGCGAGTCGGCACCACGCCGTTGCTAGACCAGTTCCATCCTCTCCACATAGATGTCGTGGTCGTGTCGCCGCACAGCCTCAGTTGCCACCTTCCGGCACCCGAGTTCTGAGTAGAAGTGCACGGCGTTGAGTGTCGCTTTGACCAGAATCGGCCGAATGCCGATCCTTGCGACAGCGAACCGAAACAACTCGGCACCGTATCCCTTGCGGTGGTCGTCCGGATGGACGAACAACCCCGCGACTTCCGCATTTCCGATGTGTACAAAGCCACGAACTACGTCACCGTCAACGAGGGAATACACGTCGGCTTCGGTAATGACGCCCGCCATCCCTTCCGCTGAGCGTCCCTTGTGCCAGATCGCAATGACCTCAGGCGGATAGCATGTGGCGCATCCGACTTCCGTCGCTCGCACCATGATGTCGAAGAGGCGTATTGCCTGGTCTGGGGTCGATCTGTCTATTCTTCTCATGGTCTAACGTCCAGCGGATAACCCGCGAGCGCAGTGACTCCGGTTGATCCGCTTGTTCGCCTCACTCGTAATGAGTCCACATCCTCAGCACTTTGACCACACCCTCCTCGGCGAGGACCTGGTAGACCAGGCGGTGCTGGATGTTGATGCGCCGCGAGAAGGCGCCGCTGAGGTCGCCGACCAGCTTCTCGAACGGCGGTGGCGACTGGAACGGGTCGGCCTCGAGGATATCGAGCAGATCCTGGGCCTTTGGCTTGAGGCCGGCCGCGGCGAGCCTCTTCGCGTCCTTGCGCGCCTGCTTCGTGTAGAGCAGCCGCCAGCTCACCAGTCGAGCTCGCCCTCGAGCTCATCAGCGGGAGTCGCCATGCCCTCCAGGATTGACTCGCGCATGCCGGGGATCGAGACGAGGTAGAGCGTCTCCTGCACGGCGCGCCAATCCTCCTCCGAGACGAGCACGGCGTTGCCGCGCTTGCCGGTGATCTGCACCGGCTCGTGTGAGCGTGCGACGTCGTCGAGGAGCTGATAGAGCTGCTTGCGCGCTTCGGTGGCGCTCATGGTCGTCATCGTCGACCTCCTGATACGTACGCAAAAGCGTACGTCTTTGGGCGCTGGATGTCAAGTGCGCAGGGTTGTGGCGAACGTCGGGGCATCACCCGCAGTCGCGCAGCGACTGTCGCGTGGATGCCCTTGTTGGGCGAGGAGACGGGACGAGACGCGACCTCGACCTCGCACCCCACGGCTCGCGCGTACTTCTTGAGCGTGTCTACCGAAGGCGAGTGCTTGCCGAGGCCCTCCAACCGTGAGACGGCGCTCTTCGTGGTGCCCATGCAGGCGGCCACCTGCTCCTGGGTGAGGCCGGCTTTGGCGCGGGCGGCCAGGAGCTCGCGCACGAGCTTGTACTCGTCGGCTCGCTCGGCATAAGCCTCCGCGAAGCCCTTGCGCTTCATCGCGCGGGCGAGGAATTCGTCGTGGTCGTGTGCGACCGGGCGGTGCTCGCGCTCAGCCATCACGCACCTCCTTCATGCGGCGGCGGGCGATCTCCAGGTCGTGCTTCGGTGTCGCCTTCGTCTTCTTGACGAAGGCGTGGAGCACGACCACTCCGGCTCTCCGACGAGGTAGCAGTACAGAGCCCGCCCGATGCCTTCGCGGCCGCGGGGGCGTAGCTCGAAGAGGCCGCCGCCGAGCGCCCGCGTGTGAGGCATGCGCAGGTCCGGGCCAAACTCCATGAGCAGCTCGACGAGCCGCGCGTAGTCGGCGAGGATGCCGATGGGCCACCGTTCGATCTCGGCGAAGAACTCGCTCGTTGAAGTACTCGACGGAGTACGACATTGACGTAGGTTAGCAGATACGCTAACCTACGTCGAATACCCGCCCGAGTGCAAGGAACGCGGCTTGCACAGCTCCTGGGGTCTCTCCCGCCGTCAGGAGCCGAGGCTACCTGAGGCTCTTCAGGAATCCCACGAGAGGGAGAGTCGACACCAAGATGTGCTTGTTGGGCGGCGTATGCAGAGTGTGGACCTAGCCTCTCCCGCCGGAGATGCGTCGCAGAGCGGCACCGATGCGCTGCCCATGGCAGGGTTGCCAGTGCGATGGCGATGGCGACAGTCAGCACCACGACGAGGACTCGCGATGGTCCATGCAGGAAGCTGCTCGAGGTGACCATGTGGTACAGGATGAAGCTGAGGACGGGGACAGCGACCAGCACGAACGGCCCAGTGAGGTTTCCCGCGAACTCGGTCGGCGCGCTCACCCATGCTGGCCTCCTACGCGCCTTCGGTCCCGATAGGCGAGTGGACCTGGCGTCCGCCCAACGTCGGGCACGTAACCTGCATACCACGGACAGGATGCGCCTTGGCTGCAGCCTACGATTCCGGCCGCGGTTTGTCAGGTTGACGTGCTCTGTTAGAGCGCGTTCCCATGCTGCCCCTCTGCATCAGGGACTCGGCGACATGCCAGCGGGGACGGTGCCGCCGACTTGCACGCCGTTGTGCGTGCCCGGGTCGCTCCAAACGATGGGGTCGTCGTAGAAGCGCCGGGCGACCGACTCGACGTCCACGCCGTCGCGGATCACGATCTCGAAGGAGGCGGGCAGGGGGTTGATCGGCAAGTTCGTGGTGATGTCCTCGCCGTATTGCTCGGCGAAGTGCTCGAGCGCCTCGCGCTTGCTCACGAAGTGGTAGGCCTCGACCTCAGGCATCTGTGCGATCTCCTCTGCGAAGGCGAGCTTCTTTGCCGCGGAGGTGTGGTCGCGGATGAATACGATGATGACCCGCCCCGGTTCGACCTCGGGCAGCACGCTGACCGAGACGGCGGGCTGTGGCGAGGACGCCGTGGTGGCGGCACTGGAACCACAGGAAGTGGCCCAGGGAGCGATGAGCAGGAGGGCGAGCGAGACGAGCGTTCTCGCGCCTCGCGATCGATGAACCATCACGCCCCCCGCCTCCGTCGCTCTAACGTCTGGCGCATAACCTGCGCGCGCTTCCCTTCGAGTCCATCTCGGCGCTTGGGCGCGCCGGGTTGATGCGCGTGTTAGGCCGGTCACCATCCCGGCAAGAGCCAGCGGACGGCCGTCCAGGCATCACGAGAACCCCACGAACAGCCACCACCCGACGATCAGCGAGGCCATCACGGCGAGCACTCCTCCGGCGAGCACCACGGCCCATCGAGCGGTGGGGTTACGCTCGCCGCGTCGCCGGGCCAGCACGAGGGCGATGACACCGAGCGCGAGACCAACTGCGGCTGGGAAGAAGCCTAGCGAGCCATAGGCGGCGAGGGAGAACCACACGTCGGACGAGACCTGCCACTGGAGCTCAAGACCGAGCAGGACGGCGAAGACGACGCAGTACAGCAGAAGACCGAGGACGGCGAGCGCGACAAGCGCCAGTGCTCCCCGCCGACGGGCAGGTGACTCTGCTGTCGCAGTCGCAGTGCCGTCGATCTGCTGTGTGGCCACGCAACCCCCTGTCGCTACCCGGCATAACGCGGTGCGCATGAGCAGCGAGCGCCGCCGCTCGTGCTTGCGCCAAGCTTGCTGCGAGCCTGCTCGATGCGCTTGTTAGGCATTGCCGCCACCTCACCGCTGCGAGTGGATCCACCGCTACCGGGTGACAGGGCTTCAGTGGCGCCCGGGAACGACCGGCAGCACTACATGCGACGGGCGATGCGGGTCATGGAAGACGCGCTGGTGTGCGACCACCGTTGTCGTCCCCCGTAGGAGTGACTCGGCCGTATTCAGGTTGCGATCGTAGCGGTCGAAATCGCTGCTCGACACCTCGACGCGCAGCCGGTGCCCGGCGGGCACCCGGTAGGCGATCGACCACATGTCCACGCGAACCTCATAGACCTGACCAGGTGCGAGCAGCTCGCGGCCCTTCTCGGGGCTACGTAGACTCATGCGCTGGATGCCGTCCTGGATGAGGTTGACTCCTCCGTCGGGAAACACGTCGACAAGGGCCACGGTGAAGTCTGTGTCGACGGCGTCGGTCGCGACATGGAGCACCGCGTGCAGGTCACCGACGATCTCGAGCGGCACAGCAAGCACGTCACTGCTGTAGACGAGGACGTCGGGGCGCACCTCAATGGCGCGCCGATCGCCCATCGCGAACGAGAACTCGTAGGGGTCGGTGCCGACCGTCCAGGCGACCGGGTCAGCCGGGTCATAGGCGTACTCGTCGGGCGCCTCGTCGCCGGGCAAAGCCGTCACCAGGCGCCCGCCCTCCGCCGACGAGCCATCGCCGGCCAGGAACCAGGTCTGCGGTTCCACGCCGGCCGGCGGCCAGCTGTCCACCCGGCGCCACTCGTTGGCGCCGAGCACGAAGTAGTGCACGAGACCGTCCTCGCCGAAGCCGTTGTCGAGGCCCATCAGGTAGCGGTCGAAGAACGCCTGATAGGTGTCCCAGCGGTAGGTGCCGTCCTCCTCCACCGGTAGGATGCCAGTCCGCTCGGTCGGTCCATAGGGACCGTCGTGGCACCACGGCCCGATCATCAGGTAGTTGCGCCCTCCGGAATGGTCAAGCTCCCGGTAGCGTCGCCAGTCGGCGAGCTGCTGGCCGAGGTAGTTGTCATACCAGCCCGCCCAGTGGAGGATCGGGATGCTGATCGCCTCGTGCTCCTCGCGCCGACAGCGGTGCTCCCAGAAGCGCGAACCGGGGATCGGGTAGCCGACCATCTCGTCGAAGTAGTGGTTGGCGAGACCCGCCGCTGCCGCCATGTCGGCCACCGGCAGGTGCCAGGCGTCGACGCCGGGCAGCTCCTTCCCGGGGTCGTCGTGCTCCTGCGGGGCGACCCACCATATGGCCCAGTAGGCCTCGGCCGCCAGCTTCAGGCAACCGGCGCGGTAGGAGCCCTCGTAGCGGTCGATGGGGAAGTCCCCGGGAGCGATGCAGACGAGAGCCGGCTGTGGCAACGTCGCCGCCGCGTAGGTGGTTACCGAGTAGTAGGACTCGCCCATCAGCGCGACGCGGCTGTTCGACCACTCCTGGTCGGCGATCCATTCGACAGTATCGTAGCCGTCCTTGGCCTCACTGTCGGGGTGGCCGGGGTCGAATACGCCACCGGATCCGTAGGTTCCGCGCACATCCTGCGCCACGAAGGCGTACCCCTTGCGAGTCCAGAACTCGCCCAAGGCCGGCAGACCGCAGAAGTCCCCGCTCTTGCCGTAGCACAGACGCACGAGGATCGTGGGAACCGGTCCTTCGGCCGTCGGCAGATAGGCGTCGGTGGCGAGGCTGATGCCGTCGCGCATCTCGACCATCACGTCGCGCAGGACGCGATCGACCGTCGTGCGGTCCGGCGTGGTTGAGGGAATTTCGTAATCCATGACAGTCCCTTCGGCGATGCCTAACAAGGATTCTGCAGACTGCGTAACACTCGGTCGAGTGTACTGCCTTCTGCGTAAGACGTCACGGTTCAGGCTCGGGAGTGGTCTTCTGCAGTCTGCGTAAGACTCGGTGACAGGCCGTCGATGGGGCTGCGCACTCCTTGCCCGCCGCGGTTGAGGACGTGCGTGTAGATCATGGTCGTGCGAACGTCCTTGTGGCCGAGCAGCTCCTGGATCGTGCGGATGTCGTAGCCCGCTTCGAGCAGGTGCGTGGCGAAGGAGTGCCGCAGGGTGTGACAGGTGGCGCGCTTCGTGAGGTCGGCGCGCCGCACGGCATCGGTCATGGCGCGCTGGACGAGCGTCTCGTGCACGTGATGCCTGCCCCGCGTCCCCGTCAACGGGTCTTTCCACATTGACTGTTGCGGGAAGACCCACTGCCAGCGCCAATCGGTCGCCGCGCGCGGGTACTTGCGTTCCACCGCGTCCGGGAGCTGGACGCGGCCCCAGCCGGCGGCCAGGTCGCGCTCGTGGATCTGTTTGACCCGCGCCAAGTGGCGCCGCAGGGGTGCCGCCAGCGCCTCGGGTAGCATCGTCATCCGGTCCTTGGCGCCCTTGCCGCTGCGCACCACGATCTCGCTGCGTGAGAAGTCGATGTCCTGGACCCGGAGCCTCAGGCACTCGTTCAGGCGCAGACCGGCGCCGTACATGAGCGACGCCATGAGGCGCTTGTCGCCCTCGAGTTCGGCCAGCACGGACTTGACCTCGTCGGCAGTGAGCACGATGGGCAGGCGCCGCGGCTTCTGGGCGCGGACCAGGTCGGTCAGCGCGCCGATGTCTCGCCCGAGCACGTGGCGGTAGAGGAAGAGGATGGCCGAGAGCGCCTGGGTCTGCGTCGAGGCGCTGACGTGCTGGCCGACTGCGAGATGGGTGACGAACGCGTTGATCTCGGCCTCGGCCATGTCGGACGGATGGCGGAGGCCGTGGAAGCGGATGAAGCGCCGGACCCACAGGCAGTAGGCCTGCTCGGTCCGGCGGCTGTAGTGACGCGCGCGCAGCGCCGAGCGCACCTCACCCATGAGCTCCGACATGGCCGCCTCTCCTCTCCGGGTCATCGGAGTGTGAGCGAGGGCGACCCCCGGTTCAACGGGTGACGGGGAACGTCAACGGGGCGCGGCCGGCTCTCCCTGCGCATGACCGGCTCGCTCCTGGTATCTGCCGCGCCGCAGCGCGGCGAGCCGCCAGCCCAGGTACCCCCGGTTGAAGTCCAGCACGATGCGCGGGTCGAAGTAGGGGTTCTTCGCCCCGCTCACGTGCGCCAGCATGAGCACCTGCTCCGCCACGCTGATGGGGCAGCCGGGCAGCCGGACGTGGTCCTTCTCCCTCGCCTTCATCATGCGCCAGGTCACCTTGGCCATCTTCGCGTAGATGTCCTGATGGCGGGCGTGATGGGGGTCGCGGAGAGCGCGGGAGACGGGAAGCCTGTCGACCGCGACCTCGCGACCCCCGATCCTGCCCCGCCACGTCGCGCAGCCGCCGACGAAGATGACCTTCTCCCCCGGCTTGGCCGGGATCTCGCCCTCGTAGGCCCCGAAGACGATGTGGAGCTTCGGCATCTTGCGGTCGGTCTCAGGGTCGAAACGTCGCAGCACCGAGATGGCTTCGAGCAGCGTCCCGGGGCAGCCGCCCCAGCAGTAGTCAGGGACCCCTTCCTCGGTCGGGGGGCCCGCATAGCACGAGATGTTCGTCCCCTCGAACCACTCCTCCACCCTGACGAGCCCGACCTTGAACCCTGTGCGCGCGGCGGCGCGCTTCCTCGAGACTCACGTCCCCGGTGATCGTGATGTCGGCGAGATCGACCGGACCGAGGCCGTGGTCGTGCGCCGTCCGGATGTGCTCCACGCTGCGCGGGTCCAGCGCCGATGATCGCGCAGCACACCGCGTCGAACGCGACCTGGTTGTCGCCCATGACGATCAGCCCCAGGTCGAACGGGACCGGCGTCAGCATCGGGCCCTGACCGGCGATGATGCCGTCACAGGCGATGAAGCGCGGCTGGATCACGTGCTGGAGGTCGACGACCTTCGCGTTCAGCCGGTGATCGTGGTCGATCATGCGGTGCCGGTCGTCCTGGATGCCGATGAAGTTCTTCATCGAGAAGGACACCGTGGTCCACGGATGCGCCTTGAACTTGGGGCAGTTGACGAGGAAGTCGGTGCTGGTCACCGACTGGGGGACGAAGACGTAGTCGCGCAGGCGGCCCTCGTGACGCAGCGGGACCTCGACCTGGCGCTCCTCTTCGAAGCAGTAGCGCTTCGCGCCCGTCCTGCGGATCACCCCGTCGTAGCCTGCTCCGGCGTACGAGAAGCGGGTCGGGATCGTCACGCCGCTCCGCTCGCCCACGCCGAGCTCGGTCATCCTCCCGTCGTCGCGGTCGCGGAGGGCCATGAGAACGCCTTCGAAGAACTCCGGCCTGGTGTGCGCGTGGGTGAACAGCTTGCCGCTGGCGACGAGGTTGGGCTTGACCAGCGTCTTGCCGGTCGGGCGCAGCCCCAGCTCCTCCAGGCCCTCGCGCACGATGCGTCCTGACCGCTGGCCACGTCGTACGAGGAGCACGCGCGGAGGATCACGGTCGGGCGCGCGCCGGCGCCCGCCGGCGAAGCGGCTACCACTCCAGCCCTCCCTTGACGATCCCGAAGGACATGGGCGGCAGTATGTCATGGGTAGCACCGCCCGTCGCGGGGTGAGCCTGGCGCGGCGGGAACGCGGCCGCGGGATGTGGCGAAACGACGACGGGCCGCCCTCTGGGCGGCCCGTCGGATTCGCTGATGGAGCGGTGAACGCTTTGGGGCGAGCGCCGCGCGCGGCTCAGCGCTTGCTGAACTGCGGCTTCTTGCGCGCCTTGTGGAAGCCGGCCTTCTTGCGCTCGACCTTGCGGTCGTCGCGGGTGAGGAAGCCGGCGCGCTTGAGCGGCGTGCGCAGGTTCTCGTCGGCCTCGCAGAGGGCGCGGGCGATGCCGTGGCGCACGGCGCCGGCCTGGCCGGCGATGCCACCGCCGTAGACGTTGACCTTGACGTCGAACTTGCCCGTCGTGTGCGTGGTCTCGAACGGCATGAGGGCGACCGTCTGCAGGACCTTGCGGCCGAAGTACTCGTCGATCTCGCGGCCGTTGACGACCGTGCGGCCGACGCCGGGGCTGAGGATGACGCGCGCGACGCTGGTCTTGCGCTTGCCGGTGGCGCGATACATGACTGCAGCAGTCAAGCCTTACTCCTTGATCTCGAGCGCTTCGGGCATCTGCGCCTCGTGCGGATGCTCGGCGCCGGTGTAGATCTTGAGCTTGCGGATCTGCGCGCGGCCGAGCTTGTTGTGCGGCAGCATGCCGCTGCACGGCGCGACGCACGATCTCTTCGGGACGGCGCGCGAGGAGCTTGGCGTACGTCTCCTCCCTGAGGCCGCCCGGGTAGCCCGAGTGGTGGTAGTACATCTTCTGCTCGGGCTTGTTGCCCGTCACGACGATCTGCTCGGCGTTGATGACGATGACGAAGTCGCCGGTGTCGATGTTGGGCGTGTAGATGGGCTTGCGCTTGCCGCGCAGAGTGTCGGCGACGACCGTGGCGAGCCGGCCGAGGGTCTTGCCCTTGGCGTCGACCACGTACCACTTCTTCTCGATGGTGGAGGGCTTGGCGACGTAGGTCTTCATGCGCTCACTCTGTCGATACCGAAAACCGCGCCCGAAGGGCGCGCGAAGGGGAACTATACCGAATCGCCGCGAGGCGGCGCAACACGCACGGCGCGTGGCCGGTCGTGCTACGCCGACAGCCGCCGCAGGTGCACGCGGTCGCCGGTCGCGACGCCGAGCACCTCGGACGCCGAGCCCGAGTTGACCGCCAGGGCCACCTGCCCGTAGCTGTCGATGAGGACGAGGATGTCGCTCGGGCGGACGCTCGAGAACGTGCGCACCACGCGCGTGAAGTAGCGCTCGCCGCCGCAGTCGAGCTCGAGCCGCTCGCCGAGCTCGGCGGCCTCGAGCTCGGCGGCCGAGAGGTTGAGGGCGACGTTGCCGAAGCGGTCGACGAGGACGGCGGTCGCGGCGATGCCGTCCTCGGTCACCTCCGGGCTCGGGACATCGCAGTCGCTCGAGGCCGGCCGGCGTCGAGGGCCACGCCGACGACGTCGAGCGGCAGGCCGGCCGCGAGGCGAGCCGCCACGGGGGCGAAGATGTCGCGCCCGTGGAAGGTCGCCGAGAGCGGCGAGAGCCAGAGCTCCTCGTTGGTGAGCAGGTGGGCGTCGGCGACGCCGCCGTCGGCGTCGGCGGCCAGCGTGAGGAGGCCGTTGTCGGGACCGACGAAGAGCCGGTCGCCGGCGCTGCGCAGGGCGACCGGCCGTCGCGGCCCCCCGACGCCGGGGTCGACGACGGCGAGGTGGACGGCGCGGTCCGGCATGTAGCGGCATGGTGTTGCGCAGCACGAGGGCGCCGCCGAGCACGTCTCGTTCGACGAGGCCGTGCGTCACGTCGATGACCTGCACGTCCGGGCGAGATCCGCTTCATGACCGCCGCGGCAGGTGCCGGCGAAATCGTCGGTGTAGCCGTAGTCGCTGAAGAAGCAGACGAGTCTGGGAGCGGTGGTCGGTCGAAGTCATGGCAGCAACCTACGATGAAGCGCGCCGCGACGCAACGTCGTCGACGATCGCCACGACGAGTCCGTGCGTGGTGTGCTCCGCGGCCTCGACGGCGACGGGAAGACCGAGATCGCGCAGGACCTCCGAGGTGGCGGGCCCGATGGAACAGATGCGGACGCCGGCGAGCCGCTCGGCGAGCGGCCGGCCGGCGCCCTGCGCCCGCGCCGAGCTCGCGTCGAGATCGCGCAGCGCCAGCTGAGCGAAGCGGCGCGCCGTGCTGCCGGCGGTGAACGTCAGGTAGTCCGCCGCGGCGATGCTCTCGAACGGGACCGCCGAGCTCGTCCACCGGTTCGCTGTCGTACACCGGCAGCACGTCGACGACCGCTCCCCGCGCCCGCAGGGTGTCGGGGAGCAGCCTCGCGCGCCTCGCGCGCGCGCGGCAGGAGCACGCGGGCGCCGCGCGCCGCCCGGCCGCTTCGTCGAGCGCCGCGAGCAGACCCTCGGCGACGTACTCCTCGGGCACGAGCCCGGCCATGACGCCCTGGGCGGCCAGCGCCGCCGCCGTCCGCGGCCCGATCGCCGCGACCGTGGCGCCCGTCAGGGCGTCGGGCGCGCGGCCGCACTCACGCAGGCGGCCGAGGAACTCCGCCACGCCGTTGACGCTGGTGAACATGACGAGCTGGTACTCGGACAGCCGCTCGATCGCGGCGCGGATCTCCTCGTTGAGCGGCACTGGGACGATGCGGATCGTCGGCGCCAGAAGGACCTCGGCGCCCAGGTTCTCGAGGGGCTCGCCAGACCCTCGGCCTGCGCGGCCGGGCGCGTCACGACGACGGTCTTGCCGAGGAGCGGACGCTCACCCATCGGCGGCCTCGCCGCGCACCGCGCGAGGATCTCGTCGGCGCCGGCGGCGAGCAGGTCCTCGGCGAGGGCGCGCCCCAGCGCCTCCGGCTCGGCGGCGGCGCCGGCGCGCTCGCGGCGCACGACGGTCCTTCCGTCGAGCGAGCCGACGAAGGCGCGCAGGCGCAGCCCGTCCGCGCCGTCGAGCGCCTCGCCGAGCGCCGCGATCGGCACCTGGCAGCCGCCCTCGAGGGTGCGCATCAGGGCGCGCTCGGCACGCACGGCGGTCGCCGTCGGCTCGTCCTGGAGCGGCGCGACCAGCGCGCGCGACGACGTCGTCGTCCGCGCGCGCCTCGATCGCCAGCGACCCCTGGCCGACGGCCGGCAGCATCTCGTCGAACGAGAAGGCGAACGCGGCCGCTTCGGCCAGCCCGAGGCGGGCAAGTCCCGCGGCCGCCAGCACGGTCCCGCTCATGCCCTCGTCCTCGACCTTGCGCAGGCGCGTCTGGACGTTGCCGCGGATGTCGACCAGCGTCGAGGTCGGGACGCGCCGCGAGCAGCTGCGAGCGGCGGCGCAGGCTCGAGGTGCCGACCACCGCGCCGGGCGGCGAGGTCGGCGAGGGTCCGCGGCGCGGCGGCGGCGCCGTCGGCGCCCGCGCGCGCGACGAACACGTCGCGCACGTCCTCGCGCGCGGTGAAGGCGGCGATGGCGAGTCCGTCCGGGCGTCTCGGTCGGCATGTCCTTGGCCGAGTGCACCGCCAGGTCGGCGCGACCGTCCATGATCGCCGCCTCGAGCTCCTTGGTGAACAGGCCCTTGTCGCCGATCTTGGCCAGCGGGGCGTCGAGGATCTTGTCGCCCTTGGTCTGGATGACCTCGATCTCGACGACGAGGCCGGGGTGCAGCTCCTGCAGCCGGTCGCGGACCCACTCGCTCTGCACGAGGGCGAGCCTGCTCCCGCGCGAGCCGATGCGGAGGCGGCCGGTCACGCGTCGCCGTCGTCGAGGTCGCAGGCGTCCATGGACGCCGCGTCGGGCACGGCGTCGGCGGGCGAGGCGTCGGGGCGCGCGTCGGCGGACGCCGCCTCGCTCCCGTTCAGCCCGAAGAGCGTGCGCACGGCGTCGACGTAGAGGTAGCACTCGTCGCGCCCCGGCGGCCTCCTTCATGCGCACCGTCGGGGCGTGGAGGATCTTGTTGACGATCGACGAGGTCAGCATCTCGACCCGGGCCCGCTGCTCCTCGCTCAGGTCGTTCAGACGGTTGCCGAGACGCTCGAGCTCGGCGCGGCGGATCTGCTCGACGGAGTCGCGCAGGCCCGCGATGGTCGGCACCACCTCGAGGCTGCGCAGCCAGCCTCGGACCTCGTCGAGCTCCTCGGCGACGATCTGCTCGGCCTTGGCGGCCTCCTTCTCGCGCTCGTGCGCGGTTCTGCTCGACGACGTGCTGGAGGTCGTCGATGTCGTAGAGGAAGGCGTTGTCGACGCGGTTGATCTCGGGGTCGAGGTCGCGCGGCACGGCGATGTCGATGAAGAAGAGCGGCCGGTGGCGACGGTGCTTCATGGCGCGGTCGACGCGTTCGCGGGTGACGACGAAGTGCGGCGCCGACGTCGAGGAGATGACGATGTCGGCGGCCGAAAGGTGCCCTTCGAGGTCCTCGAAGGGCACGGCGCGGCCGCCGACCCGCTGCGCCAGCTCCTCGGCGGCGGCGAAGGTCCGGTTCGTCACCAGGATGCGCTCGATGCCGTGCGCCTTGAGGTGCGTCGCCGTCAGCTCGCTGGTCTCCCCGGCGCCGAGGATCAGGACGACGTGGTCCTTGAACTTGCCGAACACCTGCAGGGCGAGCTCGACGGCGGCCGAGCTCACGCTCACCGGACGCTCGCCGATCGCCGTCTCGGTGCGCACGCGCTTGCCGACCTCGAGGGCGCGGCGGAAGAGCCGGTTGAAGACGACGCTCGTGCAGCCGCCCTCGCAGGCCGCCTGGTAGGCGCCCTTCATCTGGGCGACGATCTGCGCCTCGCCGACGACCATCGAGTCGAGGCTCGCGGTGACGCGGAAGAGGTGGCGCGATCGCGGCGTCGCCGGAGTAGCTGTAGACGGACGGCTCGAGCTCGGCGGCCGGCACTCCGGCCTGCTTCGCGAGCCGCTCGACGGCCGCCTGGCTCGCGGCCAGCGAGTCGCTCGCGTACGTGTAGAGCTCGGTGCGGTTGCAGGTCGAGAGCGCGACCGCCTCGCACGCTCCCGCGTGCGTCAGCAGGTCGCGCCCCACGCGCAGCGCCGAGTCCTCGTCGAGGGCGAGCTTCTCGCGCAGCTCGAGCGGGGCGGTCTTGTGCGAGATGCCGGTGACGACGACGTGCACGGGCTAGGGCCTCCCGGCCATGACGGGGCGCATCGCTCAGCCCCCGTAGGTGTGGAAGCCGCTCAGGTACGGCACGGCGGCGAAGCGGATCACGAGCATGAGGACGAGGCCGGTCACGGCGAGATACGCCACCCGCCGGCCTCCCCAGTCCGCGCGCATCCGTCCCCACAGCAGCAGCGCGTAGACCGCCCAGGCGCCCGCCGAGAGCAGCACCATCGGGTCGAACCACCACTGCTCGACGTTGAAGGCCTCGGCGCGGATCACCCCGGCCGCCATGCCCATAGTGAGGAACGGCAGGCCGAGCAGGGTCGCGTGGTACATGAGCCGGTCGAGGGTGGCGAGCGAGGGCAGGCGCCCGAGGACGCCGCCGAGCCGGTGCCGCTTGAGCTGCCACTCCTCGAAGAGGTAGATCAGCGCCGCCCCTCCGGCGACGTACAGCGCCCCGACGGCGGTGAGCATGACGATCACATGCAGGATGACGATGTCGCTGCGCAGGGCCGGCATGAGACCGCGCGGCGCCTCGTATTCGATCAGCGCCGCGATGAGGAGGCCGATGACGACCGGCGTCACGTAGAGGCCGACGGTCTTCACGCGCGTGAAGAACTCGAGCACCAGGTAGACCGTGACCACCGACCAGGCGACGGCGCCGAGCGACTCGTAGGCGCCGACCACGGGCACGCGGCCGGCGTCCACGCCGCGGATGACGATCGCCACCGTCTGCAGGGCCCAGCCGCCGGCCACCAGCCAGATGCCGACGCGATTGAGGCCCTCGTGACGCGCGAAGAGCGCGACGAGGAACATCGCGAACGCCCCGCAGTACAGGAGAAAGGCGATCCAGACGAGGATTGCCGAGGTGTGTTCCATGGCGGAGCGCTCCGGCTCAGTCGCCGGAGCCGGCCGCCTCCCGCTTCTCGACCTCGGCCTTGAGCAGCTCGACGTCGCGCGCGAGAGCGCCGACGCGTCGCGCCGACAAGGCGTAGTAGGCGATCACCACGGCGAGGATGACCGCGTAGGCCGCGGCCACGAACTTGGCGCCTTCTTCGATGCTCACTGGGTCAGCCTCCGATGCGTGTCTTGAGGTCGTCGATCTCGTCCTTGAGGCGCGCGGCGGCTACGTCCGCGCGCACCAGCGCGACCAGCAGCAGGGTCATGCCGGCCATGCTGATCATGAAGCTCAGGAACATGCTGCCCTCCATGCCGCTGTCCCCGGCCCTGATCACCACGGGGTGCAGCCCCTCGGGCATGTAGCGCGTGGCGAAGAAGGTGATCGGCACGTCGATGAAGGCGACGATGGCGAACACCGCGGCGTAGGTCGCCCGCCGCGACTCCTCCTCGACCACCTGGCGCAGCACGAAGTAGGCGGTGTAGAGGAAGCAGACGATGAGGAAGGTCGTGAGCCGCGGCTCCCAGGCCCACCACGCGTCCCACGCGGCCTTGCCCCAGATCATGCCGGTCACCATCACCATCACGCTGAAGAGCAGACCGAGGCGCACGGACACGTAGCTGAGGCGGTCCCACTTCGGGTCGGGGTCGCGCAGATAGAGGATCGCCGCGACGAACGCGATGCCGAAGGCGACGAGCGCGGTCTCGGCGATCGGCGCGTGGTAGTAGAAGATCTTCTGGCTGAAGCCCATGCTCGAGGCGTCGACCGGCGCGTACAGGAAGGCGAGCAGCAGGCCCGCCACCAGAAAGGCGCCGGCGGCCGCGAACAGGGCCGGCGCGCTCGTCAGCTTCTTCACGTCAAGCTCACCTTCTTCACGTGCAGCCTCACTCTCCTATGGCGAAGTCGTAGGTCCCGTACGCCGCCACCATGAACACGGCGTCGAAGGCGGCCAGGAAGCCGAGCCTGGCCGCCAGGTCGCCGAGATCGGCGCCGTCGGCGAAGATGCCGGTGGTCGCCGACGTCGCGGCGATCAGCACCGGCACGATGAGCGGCAGGAACACGATCGGCAGCAGCAGGTCGCGGGCGCGCGTGTTCATCGAGATCGTCGCGAGCAGTGTACCAATGGTGCAGATACCCAGGTCGGCGAGCAGCAGCACCAGGAGGAAGAGCCCGATGTCGGCCAGGTAGCTGCGCTCGATGAAGAACAGCGTGAAGACCGGCACCGACACGGCCTGGATGATGAGCAGGAAGACCAGGTTGCCGGTCATCTTGGCGAAGAAGATCGTCACCCGGTCGACCGGGCACAGCAGGAGGCCGTCGAGGCACTGCTCGTCCTTCTCCTGGGCGAAGGAGCGGTTCAGGCCGAGCAGGGCCGAGAAGATGAACGTCACCCAGAGCATGCCGCCGGTGAAGTAGGTCAGGTCGGTGTCCTCGTCGACGCCGAAGGCGTAGTGGAAGATCACCAGGGCGAGCATGACGAACAGGAACATGCTCACGAGCATCTCGCGCGTGCGCAGCTCGCGGATGAGGTCCTTGCGCAGGATCGCCATGAACTGGCGGGAGCCCATCAGCCCGTCTTCCCCGCGGTCCGGCCCATCAGAGGACCGAGCCTTCCTGGACGTGCTCGCGGTAGACCGCGTTGAACGTCTCGCGGGCCACGCCGGCGCCGTGCTCCCAGACGATCTTGCCGCCGTCGACGATCATCAGCCGGGTCGGCGAGCTCGAGGCCCTTCTCGATGTGGTGCGTGACCATGACGAAGGTGTGCTCCTCGCGGATCTCGGCGAGCAGCCCGTCGAGGATGTCGACGGCGCGCGGGTCGAGGCCGGAGTGCGGCTCGTCGAGCAGCAGGACGCGCGGCCGGTGCAGGATGGCGCGCGCGATCGCGAGCCGCTGCCGCATGCCCTTGCTGAAGGTGCGCACGACGTCGTAGCGCCGATGGCTGAGCTCGAGGCGTTCGAGGAGCTCGGTGATGCGCTCCTCGCGGTCCTCGAGCCCGTACATGTCGGCGTAGAAGCGCAGGTTCTCGTACGCGGTCAGGTCGAGGTAGAGCATGGGGCTGTGCGAGATGAGCCCGACGGCGCGGCGCACCGGCATCGGGTCCTCGCGCACGTCGTGGCCGGCCACGCGGACGCTGCCCTTGCCCGCCGTGAGCAGCGTGGCGAGCACGCGCAACGTCGTCGTCTTGCCGGCCCCGTTGGGCCCGAACATGACGAGAAAGCCGCCGCGCTCGAGCGAGAACGAGAGGCCGCGCAGCACCTCGCGGCGGCCGAAGGTCTTGCGCAGGCCATCGACCTCGATCTCGAGGAGGGCGTCGCTCAGATCGCGACCGGACGCGTCCACCGGCGCGGCCTCAGGCCGAGGCCTCGCTCGCGCGGCCGCGCGCCGCAAGCTCGGCGGCCGCGTCGTCGGCGAGCGCCTCCTGAGGCCGCATCCGCGGCCACAGCGACACGACGGCGCCGACGCAGAGCAGGATCGAGCCGATCCACACCCAGCGGATCAGCGGGAAGACGACGACCCGCAGGGCGATCGCCTCCGAGGAGCTGTCGAAGGGCTCGTCGGCGACCACGAACACGTCCTCGAAGGGGCGCCCGAGGATCACCGCGCGGACGGCGGCGCCGCTCACCGGGTAGATGTCGGTGTGCGGCTCGACCGTCCCGAGCTTCGTGCTGCCACCGTCGATGAACACGTCGAAGCCGCGTAGGTCCGCTGCGACTGCTGCGCACCGGACTCGGAGCGCCATGCCCATGAACTCGAGCCTGTACTTCCCGTCGTCGGTCGTGAGGACCGCGTCCTCCGAGCCCGCCTTCGTCGACACGAGCGCCGTGCTCTCGGTCTTGTACACCGTCGAGCCGAGCAGGCCGGCGACGATGAGGACCATCCCGACGTGCGCGAGGTAGGCCGCGCTGCGCGTGCGGCTGCCGAAGAGGGCGCGGCGCAGGCCGGCCGTCCAGGCCTTGCCCGGGCCGGCCGCCCGCCGCGCCGCGTTCAGGACGAACTGCAGCACGGCGCCGAAGGCGAAGCCGCACACCACGAGGCCGATGAAGCCCCATACATCGGACTGGAAGCCGAGCGCCAGCCACAGCGGCACCGAGAGCGCCGCCGTCACCAGCGGCAGGGTCAGCACCCGGCGCAGCTGGGCGCCCTCGGTCTTGCGCCAGGCGAGCAGCGGGCAGACGGCGATCAGGGCGAGGAAGACCACGCCCAGCGGCTTGGCGAACGTGTCGTAGGTCTCCGGGCCGACGGTACGGTCGAGGACCAGCGGCACGACCACCGTGGCGAACGCGATCGCCGCCGCGAACAGCACGAGCATCAGGTCCGTCAGGTAGTAGAGGAACTCCCTCGACACGACGGACTCGATCGGGGCACCGCTGGCGAAGAGCCGCCAGCGCCACGCGAGCAGGCCGGCGCTGAGCAGGGCGCTGCCGATCAGCAGCGTCGACGAGGATGTCGATGAGGACCTCGTTCCTGCCGAAGGCGTGCACCGAGCTGATCAGCCCGGTGCGCGTCGTCCAGGTCGCGAGGATCACGAAGAAGAAGGTCAGCGCGGCGGTCGCCAGCGCCCAGCGCTTGAAGATGCCGCGCGTCCGGTACAGCGTCATCGCGTGCAGCAGCGCGGTGGCCGTGAGCCAGGGCACGAGCGAGGTGTTCTCCACAGGGTCCCAGGCCCAGAACCCGCCGAAGGAGAGGACGACGTACGCCCACCAGGCGCCGAGGCCGATGCCGAGCGAGAGGAAGAGCCAGCCGAAGACGGCCCACTTCTGCGACAGCGTCACCCAGAGGCGGTCGGCGCGGCCGATGAACAGCGCCGCGAGGGCGAAGGCGAAGGGGACCGTGAGGCCCACATAGCCGATGAACAGGGCCGGCGGATGGAGCACCATGCCGGGGTGCAGCAGCAGCGGGTTCAAGCCGAACGGCGTCGTCCCGGGCGCAGCCGCGATGAACGGGTTCGAGCCCTCGTCGAAGACGGTCAGGGCGGCGAACACCGCGGACACCCCGCAGAGCACCATCACCGCCGCGCCCGTGAGTCGCTCGAGACGGCTGAGGTCGCGCAGCGCGATCACGACGGTGGCGATGGCGAGCAGCAGGAGCCACAGGAGGAACGAACCCTGCTGGCCGGCCCAGAACCCCGAGATGCGGTAGAACACCGAGAGGCTCGCGTCGGAGTTCTCGGCGACGTAGGCGAAGCTGAAGTCCTTCTTGAGGAAGGCGACCAGGAGCACGGCGCTGGCCACCAAAGTGCCGAGGAAGAACGCGTACACGGCGTAGTAGCCGTTGCGGATCAGGTCCCTGCGCTGCCAGCGCACGCCGAGGGCGAGAAAGAGCACCCCCGCGAGGGCGAAGACGAGCGCAAGGACGAGGGCCAGGTGGCCGAGATCGATCACGCCGGCTGCCTCACTGCACCGCGGCGGGTGCCGTCGGCGTCGTCCCCTGGCCCTCGTACTTGGACGGGCACTTCGTCTGCAGCTCGTCGGCGGCGATCCGGCCCTCGGCAGCCGAGTACTCGCCGATGACGACCACGTCGACGCCGGCCTCGAACGTGTTCGGCATCTGGCCGCTGTAGGCGACGTCCACCGTGTCCGAGGCGCCGCTGAGGTCCTGGATCGTGAACGTCACGCCCTCGTCGTCACGGGAGATCGTACCGTCGAGGACGCGCCCGCCCACCTCGACGTTCTTGCCGTCCCACTCTCCCGAGACCAGCTCCGAGACCTGCTTGTAGTAGGCGCCCTGCTGGCTGACGAGGTACACGACGCCGACGACGAAGGCGACGACGATGACCCCGGTCGCGACGATGAGGCGTGTGCGAGCCTTCTTGTTCACGCGGATACCCCTGGAAGTAGCGTTGGCGCGGGCGTCTAGTTTAGCCCACACGGCGGCATCGCGCCATTTGCACTGTGGCAAGAGTGAGAAGTCCCGCGACGCCGCCGCGCCCGGCAGGAAACCCTGCCTGCGCGGCGTAGCTAGAGTCATGCCGCTCGAACGCCGCCGGGGCTCGAACATCATCGCCGTGCTCTTCGGCTACCTCGTCGGCCCCGGCTCGGGGTCACCCGAGGCGGGCAGCCGGCTCAACGCCGCCCTCGAGCGCGTCAACCGCCTCTTCGACCCCGCCCTCGGCGAGCCGTTCGCGGTCGCCGGCGACGGGCGCGTCGACGGCGTCCTCAGCGACCCCGCGCAGACGCCGCTTCTCATCAGTGTGACGCGCGAGTCGCGTCGCGCCGCTCCTCGTGCGCATCGGCGTCGGCGTCGGAACGGTCGAGCACCTGCGCGACGCGCCCGGCGGCGCGCGCGACGCGTACGCGCTCGCCCGCGAGGCCCTGCAGCTCACCGCGCGCGACGACGGGCTGACGCGCTACCTGGGCACGGGTGACGCGGGCGACGTGCTCCTCGGCGCGCTCTGCCGGCTGGTCGATCCGCTCATCCAGTCACGCACCCTCAAGCAGTGGGAGGCGATCGCCGCCTACCGCGAGCTCGGCCATCAGCGCGAAGTCGCCGCGCGGCTCGGAGTCACCCGTCAGAGCGTCGGCGACCGTCTCGCGGCCGGACACCGCCGCGCCGTCGAAGAGGCCGACGCGGCGATCGCCACGTACCTCTCCTACGGGGCGCGCCACCGCTACGGGTTCTGAGGCGAAGGGCGCCGGCCGCGCGCCACGCGCGGGCCGGCGCCCACGATCTGCGTGAGCCGGCGCGCCGGCGACCGCACCCGGCGCACCGCGACCGCACCCGGCGCCTTCTCAGGAACGTCCCCGCAGACGCGCGACGACGCCGTACCGGCGCTCGAAGCGGCGCCGTGCCGCCCTGCGCGAGCCCGAGCTCTCGTCGACACGGTCCAGATGGATGGCCCGTGCTCGGGGTTCGTAGGTCACGGTCCAGCCGGCGCGCCGCAGGCGCAGGCAGAAGTCGACGTCCCCGTAGGCGAGGAAGAAACGTTCGTCCATGCCGCCGGCCTCGTCGAACGCCTCACGACGCACCAGCATCGCGGCACCCGAGACCCAATCGAGGTCGGCGCGCACGGCCGGCGCGACGTAGGCGACGCGCTTCGGCTTGCTCCTCGGCCGGAGCAGCTTCCAGCGCGGCACGAGGTCGGTCCACACCGCGCGCCAGCGCCGCCAGCGCGAGGGCCTGAACCCGGCTGAGAGCTCGACCGTGCCGTGCGGCGCCACCATGCGCGGCCCGCAGCAGCCCACGCGCGCCCGCGAATCGTTGAGCGTCGCGTAGAGCTGCTCCAGGGCCCCGGGACGCAGGCGGGCGTCGCCGTGCAGCGCCAGCAGGAAGGGCTGATCGAGCAGACGGGCGCCTTCGTTCAGCGCCGCCCCGAACCCCGCCTCGAGGGGCAGCTCGAGCACGGTGACGCCGGGGAAGCGCTCGACGACGGCCTCGCGGGTGCGGTCCTTCGAGCCGAGGTCCACGACCACGACGCGGGCGACGTCGGCGACGAGCCTGCGCAACGTGAGCGCGACGTGGTTCGCGTCGTTGAAGGTGATCACGACCGCGCCGACCGTGCGACGCGGGGAGGGCAGCTCGTCTGGCTCGGGGCGCCGGCCGAGGCGCCGTCGCGCCTCGGCCTCCTCCCCGAGCTGGTCCTCGCGCTCGGGCGGCAGCGGGATCAAGAGGACGCCGGAGGCGACTGGAGGAGGCGTCGCGCAGTCCCCGCCGAGGTCGAGCAGCTTCTCGATCGCGTGCGGCAGCGCCGGCGCGATCATCGCGAACTGCTCGCGACAGGCGCGCGGGCTGCCCGGCATGTTGATGATCAGCGTGCGCCCGCGCAGCCCGCTCACGGCGCGCGAGAGCATCGCGTGCGGTGTCTGGGCGAGCGAGCCCACGCGCATGGCCTCGACGAAGCCGGGCGCCTGGCGGTCGAGCACTGAGAGCGTCGCCTCCGGGGTCACGTCGCGGCTGGTGAAGCCGGTACCGCCCGTGGTGAGCACGAGGTTGACGCCGGCCTCGTCGGCGAAGCGGACGAGGGCGGCGGCGATCTGCTCGCGCTCGTCGGGGACGATGACGCGCTCGACGACCGCCGCCCCGATGCCCTCGAGACCCTCGGCGAGCGCGTCGCCGCTCGTGTCCTCGCGCTCGCCGCGGGCGCCCTTGTCCGAGATCGTGAGCACGGCGGCCCGGATGAGCGATCGCTTCTCCAGCTCGATCGCATCGCCGGGCCGGACCTCGCCGCCCTCGAGCACGCGCACGAAGATGCCCTCGCGCGGCATCACGCAGTCGCCGGCCTGGTAGTAGATCGCGCAGCGGTCGTGGCAGACCTTGCCGATCTGCGTGACCTCGACGAGCGCCTCGCCCGAGCCGCAGGCGCGTCCCCACCGGGAGCTGGTAGACGACGATCCCTTCCGTAGTGACGTTCTCGCCGAAGGCGCCGGGGGCGACGTCCAGTCCCTGGGCCCGCATCTTCTCGACGCTCTCGTTCGCCAGCAGGCTGACCTGGCGGTGCCAGGGCCCCGCGTGCGCGTCACCCTCGACGCCGTGCTCGGCCAGCAGCCGGATCGCCGGCTGGGGCGCCTTCTGCACGCCCTTCTCGGCGGCGGTGTTGACGCTGACGACGCGGCCGTCCGGCTCGCCGTGGCTCACGTCGTCTCCTCGCGCCGCCACTCGCCGCTGCGCCCGCCGCTCTTCTCGAGCAGGCGGACCCGGGTGACCTCCATGCCGCGGTCGACCGCCTTGCACATGTCGTACACCGTGAGCGCCGCGACCGAGGCCGCGACGAGCGCCTCCATCTCGACGCCCGTGCGGCCGCGCAGCCTCGCCTCGACGACGATGCGCAGGCCCGGCAGCGCCGCGTCCTTGTGGATCTCGACCTCCACCGCACTCAGGGCGAGCGGGTGACAGAGGGGGATGAGCTCGTGGGTGCGCTTGGCCGCCATGATGCCGGCGAGCCGCGCCGCCGCGATGACGTCGCCCTTGGGTACGGCCTCGTCCTCGATCAGCGCCAGGGTCTCCGGGGCCATCCGGACGAGCGCCTCGGCGCGCGCCCGGCGGTCGGTCTCGTCCTTGTCGCCGACGTCGACCATGCGCGCGCGTCCGCGCTCGTCGATGTGCGTCAGGTCGCTCACGGCTTCCCAGCTCCTCTCACCTCGACAGCATCGGCCGCGCCCACGACGTTCACCCTCCGATCTGCGACATCGCTCGGTGGTTGGCCAGGCGCTCGCGGCAGCGGTCGTAGCTCTTGCCGGAGACCGCCTGCTCGAGCGCCGCTCGCAGCCGGTCGGGATGGGCGATCAACGGGCGCATGGCCGTCTCTTCACCCGAGAACAGGCAGGTGCGCAGACGCCCGTCGGCCGTCAGGCGCAGGCGGTTGCAGCTCTCGCAGAAGTGCTCGGAGACGCCGGCGATGAAGCCGATGGTGCCCGGCGCGCCGGGCACGGCCCAGTAGCGCGCCGGACCGTGCCCGTACGGCCCTTCGACCGGCTCGAGCACGTGACGCGAGCGCAGCAGCTCGAGCACCCGCGGGGCAGGCACCATGTGGCCGTCGATGACGCAGGCGGCGGTCGAGCGGCATGAACTCGATGAAGCGGACGTGAACGGGCCGCTCGCGGATGAGCGCGACGAAGGCGTCGAGCTCGTCCTCGACGCCTTCCAGCAGAAGGACGTTGAGCTTGACGGGGTCGAAGCCGGCGGCGAACGCCGCGTCCAGGCCGGCGAGCGCCTCGTACAGCCCGCCGCCACGGGTGAGCGTCGCGTAGCGCCCCGGATCGAGGCTGTCGATGCTGACGTTGACGCGACGCAGCCCGTTGCGGCGCAGGTCCTCGGCGAAGCGCGGCAGCAGAAGGCCGTTCGTGGTCAGGGCGATGTCGGCGATGCCAGCGGTCCGCGCCAGCATGCCGACGAAGTCGGCGCAGCCGTGGCGCACCAGCGGCTCCCCGCCGGTGATCCGCACCTTGCTCACGCCGACCTCGACCGCAGCGCGCGCGAACGCCGCCAGCTCCTCGTACGTCAGGATCTCATCGTGGCTCGCGCGGCGGCACGCCCTCGGCGGGCATGCAGTAGGTGCAGCGCAGGTTGCAGCGGTCGGTGATCGAGAGGCGCAGGTAATCGACGCGCCCCGCGCGCACGGGGTTCGGGTCCATGACCGAAGTGTAGTCCAGGTCGGCGCGCGCGACGAACCCCGGCTGCGGTGTCGCCGAGTCACGCCGCCCCGCTGACGCGCTACTTGTCGATCAGGACCTCGGTCGCCTTGACGACGACGGTGACGTCGTCTCCCGCCTTGAGCGAAAGGTTCTCGACCGCGTGACGCGTGATCGCCGAGACGATCTCGTGCCCGCCCACGTCCACCACGACCTCGGCCATCACCGTGCCGAGGACGACGCTCTTGACCGTGCCGGGGAGCTTGTTGCGTGCGCTGAGTGTCATCGCCGCCCTCCTTGGTCAGCCGTGGCGACGGCCCGTCGCCGGCGCCACGCCCCCCACTTTACCCCCCGAGCGGCGATGGACGACGCTCACCCGTTTGGCGACGCGGTTTTCGGCTTGGCGACTCCCTCTGGGGACGTGAGGTCGAGCATCGCGTCAGGGTCGCGCCACCTCCGTCAGCTTCCCTCCCGCGACCACCACCCACCGGTCGCCCACCCGTCTCGCCTCGTCCAGGTCGTGCGTCACGTGCATGACGGCGCCCACGCTGCGCGCCACGCTTCTCAGGACGTCGCCGAGCTCGTGGCGCGCCACCGGGTCGAGAGCCCCGAGTGGTTCGTCAACCAGGAGCAGACGCGGGGCGCGCGCGAGTGCGCGCGCCAGAGCGACACGTTGCCGCTCGCCGCCCGAGAGGCCGACGGGACGCCGGTGCAGCAGCTCTTCGACGCCGACCATGGCGGCGGCACGGCGCGCGACGTCCCGCCTTGCAGGACCGCGCTCCAGCCCCGTAGGCGATGTTGCGCGCCACGTCGAGGTGCGGGAAGAGCAGACCGTCCTGGGGAACGTAGCCGACCGACCGGTGTTCCGGCGGCACGCCGGTGACGTCGACGCCGTCGACGACGACCTGGCCTGAACCCGGCTCGCGGAGGCCGGCAAGAGCCTCCAACAGGAGGCTCTTGCCGGCCCCGCTCGCTCCGAGAATGACGACCGTCTCGCCCGCGGCGACGCACAGGTCCACCGGACCGACGACGAACTCCCCGGCGTGGACGATCAACCCGCGCACCTCGAGCACCGGAGAGGCGACGGCGTCGCTCACCACCACCACCTCGCCCCGGTGCGCTCCTGCGCGCTGCCGCGGCGCCGCCATGCGAGGAGGAAGCGCACACCGGTGAAGAGGATCAGGGCGACGAGAGCGATCAACGCGGCGGCCGGCAGCGCGGCCTCGAGGCCGAACCCCTCGAAGCGCTCGAAGACCAGCACCGGCACGACCTTGGGGTTGTAGGCGAGGATCACGACGGCGCCGAACTCGCTGATGCCCCGCGCCCACATCATGAGGGCGCCGCCAAGCACCCCGCGCCAGGCCATGGGCAACGCGACGGTGGCGAAGGCGCGCACCGGCGAGGCCCCGAGCGTGCGCGCCACGCCCTCGTAGCGCGGGTCCACGGCGACGAACGCCTGACGCGTCGCGCCGACCAGGAAGGGCAGGCTCACGAACAGCATCGCCGCGACGATGCCGGCGAACGAGTCGGTGAACACGATCCCCAGCGGCGCGAACAGGCGGCCGGCGATGCCCTCCTGCCCGTAGACGGTCAAGAGGGCGATGCCGGCGGCCGTGTGCGGCAGGACGACCGGCAGGTCGATGACGCTCTCGACGATGCCACGGCCCGGGAACGGCTGACGCGCCAGGAGGTAGGCGAACGGGATGCCGAGCACCAGGGCGATGGCCGTGGCGACGAGGGCGGCGCCGAGCGTGAGGACCAGCGACCGCATGACCTCTCCATCTTGCACGGCGTCACGCAGCCCGCCCACGCCGGTCTGGCCGAACAGGCCGACCAGCGGCAGGACCACCACGACGCACAGCGCGACCCCGGCGAACGCGCAGACGAGCGCGAAGGCTCGCGGCCGTCTGGCCGCGACCGGGCGCGCGACGACCCCGTCAGTCGGGGGGCCAGATCCGACCGCGGCGCTCATCGGCGGCCCAGGAGTGCGGGCGGTCCAGGCCTGACTCCCTGCCTGTCAGGGGGGAGGACGCTCACCTGGACCGCCCGCACGCTTGCTCCACCTCGGCTGGGACGTCGCCGTTCCCCTCCGCACGAGGCGGCGACAGGATGGGCTGCTGAGTCTCCGCCAGCACCTTCGCGCCCTCGTCCGACAGGACGAACGCGGCGAACTGCGCCGCGAGCTCGGGGTCCGGCGCCGACGCGGGGATGGTGAACGCGTAGCGGATGGGCGCGCCGGTGAACTCGGGCCGCACGCTGGCGAAGCGCCGGAAGTCGAGCCGGACGACCACGCTCGCGTAGTGCGCCGCGAGGTCGTCTCGGCTCAGATCGACCTCGGCCGGCAGCTCGACGTACGCCAGATCGTGCTGGCGCGCCACGCTCTCGTACTCGAAGGCACAGTCGACGTCCCCGGATTCGAGCAGCGCCAGCAGCTGGATGCTGGAGCCGCGCACGGCGAGTGGGGCGTCCGACTTGCGGTTCGAGCAACTCCGGCACGTGGATGACCGTCACCTCTCCCTCCGGCTCGGCCGTGACCGGGGTGTGGAAGCGGCCCATCGTCATGTCCTCGAAGAGGAAGGGGTCATCGTAGACGTCCTCGGCCAGGACGAGGGCCATGAGGGCCCGGTAGCCGGCGGCATCGAAGCGGGGGTCGGCCAGCCCGAAGCGGACGTCGGGCTCGCGGATGAGTCGCGGCCAGTTCGTCGCGTCGATGCGGCCGTTCAGCTCGCTCGACGGGGACAGGGCAAGCACGAGCCGGTTCGTCGCGAAGGCGACGTACCAGTCCGCGTAGGGCGCGCCCGTGTCGGGGTCGTCACGGTCGAACAGCAATGGCTCGACGAGCTGCTCGTCGGCGGTCACCGCGAGGTCGAACGGCTTGCCCAGCTCGGACACGTAGCGCAAGACCTGGACGCTGCCGTGGCTCTCGGTGACCACTCGTACCCCCGGGTGCTGCGCCTCGAAGGCCCTCGCCAGCTTCTGGAACGGTACGATCAGACTGCCCGCGTAGATCAATCGCACCTCACGCGAGGACTGCCCGCCGCACCCGGTCCCGGCCAGCGCCGCGATGCCGGCGGCGACTGCGACCAGGGCGGCGGCGGCGGCGAGCCGCCTCGCACGCAACGTCATCGCACGCGCACCACGATCCGTGCGATACGGCCCACCTGGACGTCCTCGCCCAGTCCCGGACCGACCAGGCGCAAGGGGAAGTACTCGTCCGGAAGATCGGCGCCGTCGAGCTTGCCGGCCAGGACGATGCTGCGCTTGCCCGTGATATCCCGCGAGTCAAGCTGCACGACCTCCCCGTCGGCGGTCTCGATCTCGATGGTGTAGCCGGCCTTGGCGGCGTGAGCATCGTAGGCTCCCTCACCGTGACGCCTGTCATCGTCGACCAGGCCGCACACGAGGTAGAGAGGGATCCCCTCCCAGCGCCGGTCCTCGGCATCGATGTAGCCCGAGCCGTGGCACCCGGGCGAGGCGCAGTTGATGTAGCTGCCGCGATCGAGGCGAGCCGAGACGGCGCCCTGGAGGGCGACGCGCCAGGGCGCCGTCTCCTTCTTCACCTCGACCGCCGTGACCCACTTGACGGTCCAGTGCCCGTCGATCACCTGCCCCATCTCCGGCTGGGCGGCGACCAGACGCAGCGGGCCCTCGTCCTCTCCGAGAGGCTCTCCCTCACGTTCGTACGCGAGCATGACGGTCAGCGGCATGTCGGGCGCCATCTCGGCGCCCGTGGCCGGGTCGTAGGTGGTCAACCCCTCTCCCGTCACCTGCTCGTGCGACAGCGTCATCCCATAGCCGTCGCTGGCCACGATCGTCACGCCCTCGTCCGCCCCCAGGCCGCCGACCAGCTCGACGATCTCCGAGAGCGGAGCGCCCTTGTGCACGGCCGGCGGCGTGATCATGCCCGTGCTGCTCTTGATGCCGGCGTAGCCTTCGAACGCAGGCAGTGCCTGCAACTCGGGCATGGTCAGTTCGCGGGTGCCGTCCGGCCCGGTGACCGTGAGGACGACCGGGCCGCTGGCCACCGGCGACGGCGACGAGCCCGGCTGCGCCGGCTCGTCGCCGCAAGCCGCAGCGACCAGGACCGCCGCGACCACCGTCACGGCGAGCGCGAGCGCCGACCGCCACGTGGCCCAGCCTCTCTGCCGCGGAGCGTCACTCATATGCCACCGTCCACCCTCCCGGCATCAGCTCACACGCCCGTTCGTCCGCCCACGTGCCGTCACTTGGGCAGCATGTAGATCCTGGTGATCCGCCCGATGAACTTGCTCGTGTCGAGATACGGGCCTACCAGACGCAAGGGGTAGTAGCGCGGGCCCAGCACCACTCCGTTCTTCTTGTTGGCGAGGATGATGCGCTTCGAGCGCATCATGGTACGCGAGCTGATGATGACGTACTTGCCCGTGGCCGAGACCAGCTTGATGCGATAGCCCCTCATCGCCAGGCCGGCGTTGAAGGCGTCGTCGCCGTGCGCACGGCCGCCGTCGACCCGTCCCATGATGTAGGAGAGGTTGACGCCGGTCCAGACACCACCGGTCGAGCCGACCCAGGCGCGGCCGTGACAGCCCGGCGCCGAGCATGAGATGTAGGAGGCGCGGTCGAGCAGGGACGTCTGGCGCGTGCCGTTCTTGCGCTTCAGACCGAACATCTTGACGGTCCAGTCGGGCAGAGCGTCACGCAATGTGACGCGGTTCACCCACTTGACCAGCCAGTGGCCGTCGGCGACCTGGCCGACATCCTCGGTCTGGCAGATGGCGATGCGCAGCGGCCCGCCGTTCTCGTAGGTGATGGGTGCGCCGTCCCGTTCGTAGATCAGCACGGCCGACAACGGGCTGTCCGGGTCCTCCTTGACCCCCGTCGTCTCGTCATACACGTCGAAGTCGCCGCCGATGGCCTCCTCGTAGCGCATCTCCATGCCGTAGTCGTCGATGGCGAGGATGTCGCACGCCTGCTGGTCGGTCATGCCGCCGATCTCGGCGAACAGGTCCTCGAGCTTCACACCCTTGACCGGCACCGCCGGCGTGATCGTGCCGGCGCTGTTCTTCTGACCGGCGTAGCCGGTGTATACCGGCAGTGCCTGCACCTGCGCCAGCGTGTACTCCTTGGTCTGGTCGTTGCCGGTGAGCGTCACCGCGACGGGGTCTTCGGCGCTGCGCCACTCCCGGCCCCGCGGGCAGCACAGCGCTCGCAACGGCCACAGCGAGCAGTGCCGCGAGCGCAAGCGCCCCGAGAGCGATGACTCTGCGATGTGGTCTCATGGGTCCTGTCCTTCCATCAGCACGTCTTCGGCGGAGAGGGTGGCCGCGTCCCGCGGCCGAGTCCGGGATCCGGTCCGGGTGCGGCGGGGCCCAGCAACGATGGGCCCCGCCGCACCATCATCTGAGGCACCGGAGGGGCTGGCTCAGAAGATCAACCTGATCTTGTAGATCTGACGGGCAGACAACTTGCCGTTGAACGGCTCGATGAACGAGCCTACGAAGCGGTAGGGCGCCTCGCCGTCAGGAAGCAGCGCACCCGCCTTCTTCTTGGCGATGATCCAGCGTTTCTTGTCGATGATGCGCCTGCTGGAGATGCTCACCCGATACCCGTCGCGACAGATGAAGCGGATCTTGTAGCCCGCCCTCGCTTTGGCGCGGTTGAAGCTCGTGGGGTCGCCGTCGTCCACCTTGCCGACCAGCTTGTACAGGGTCTGACCCGAGTAGACGTAGCGCAGGGTCGGGTTGATGTTGCCCTCCAGGCGACCGTCCCAGGTGACACGGGCCGGCACCTGCGAGCGCTGCAGCGTGACAGTACGTGTGCCGACCAGCGTGAGGGTCGTCGTGTAGGCCGACGCCTGCGCGACGGACAGCAGAAGCAGAACGCACGCCGCGACAGCGTGAGGACGAGACGCCTGGTCATGGCCTCCTCCCTCGCAGCATCACACTGGCAGCGGCACGATGCTGATGCGCAGCGCCCCGCCCGGCTTGCGCTTGCCGGTGATCGCCGGGTCGCCGCTCACGACCTTGAGCGGCCAGAACGGCTTCCAGGAGGCGGAGAACGTGCCGTCGCCGTTGTCCTTGAGCTCCGCCGTCGGCACTTCGAGCGACGGCGTCGTTCAGGCGGTCGGCGACGATGATCTTGGCGCCGATCGTCATGAGCTCGGCGCTCGTGTACGTGGCGCTGAAGCCGTCCATCGCCTGGACGATCACGGCGTAGCCCTTGGCGGCGCGGACCTTGTTGAAGGTCGCCGGGTCACCGTCGTCGATGCGCGCCACGAGGCGCCGCAGGCTGAGGCCCTTGTAGGTGAGGTCGTCGGCAGGGTCGGCCGGCGTGCCGGCGTCGTCGACCCAGCTGCGCTCGAACCTGCCGCCCCTCACGGTGGCCAGGGCGCGGAAGTCGCGGTAGGTCATGTCCTCGCCGCGCACATCGAAGGCCGTGTTGCGCAGCTGCAGGACCCAGCCGTAACGCGGCGCGGAGACGGCCCGGGACGCGCCGTCCACTGCCGGCACGATGCTGATGCGCAGCGCCCCGCCCGGCTTGCGCTTGCCGGTGATCGCCGGGTCGCCGCTCACGACCTTGAGCGGCCAGAACGGCTTCCAGGAGGCGGAGAACGTGCCGTCGCCGTTGTCCTTGAGCTCCGCCGTCGGCACTTCGAGCGACGGCGTCGTTCAGGCGGTCGGCGACGATGATCTTGGCGCCGATCGTCATGAGCTCGGCGCTCGTGTACGTGGCGCTGAAGCCGTCCATCGCCTGGACGATCACGGCGTAGCCCTTGGCGGCGCGGACCTTGTTGAAGGTCGCCGGGTCACCGTCGTCGATGCGCGCCACGAGGCGCCGCAGGCTGATGCCCTTGTAGGTGAGGTCGTCGGCAGGGTCGGCCGGCGTGCCGGCGTCGTCGACCCAGCTGCGCTCGAACCTGCCGCCCCTCACGGTGGCCAGGGCGCGGAAGGCGCGGTAGGTCATGTCCTCGCCGCGCACATCGAAGGCCGTGTTGCGCAGCTGCAGGACCCAGCCGTAACGCGGCGCGGAGACGGCCGAGGCCGACGCCGCGCAGGTCAGCAGCAGCAGCAGCGCCCCGACGGTGGACAGGATCGCTCTTCTCCCCATGGCTCTCCTCCAGACTCGGTTGGCACCGCTCCGAGTGGCAGGTCCACGAGGAAGCGGCGCGAGTCTCGAGTACGGAGCCGCCTGCTGCCGGTCGCTCCAGCCGGTGTGCCGGAGCGTGCAGCTCGCGCGCCGGATGAGGGATGCAGTCGCCCTGCATCGGCGCGGGAGGAGCCAGAGGCGACCTCTCCTTTCCGCACTGGGAGACACGGCGGTTTCCCGCTGTACCCTGCCGGCCCCGGCGCCGTAGGCACGCTGCCCTTAGGCCGCCAAGACTCGGAGAAGCGTAAGCGTGACGATTCTAAGGAAGTCCTTACCGTCCTGGCAAGTGCGCCGCTGTCAAAACCGGCGGGGCGACGTTCGCCATCTGGTCCGCAGGCTGGAGGCGGGCGCTCGCGGGCAGCAACGCAAAGGGGCGGCGGGCCCGAGGGCCCGCCGCCCGGTCTGCTTCGGTGCGGCGCGCTGGCGCACCGCATGCGGGGCGCCTAGCGCGCCGCACCACCTAAGTCAGTCAATTGTCGCGTACCTCCTTTCGTCGCGGCCTCCGGTCGCGACGCGCTGCGTTCGCGCGCGTTGACCGCCGACACCTCTGGATTCTCGCGCCATCGGACCGGCTTGGCAACCCTCTTCGACGCACGGCGGCAGTCTCCGCCGCGCGGCCGTCGTCAGGCGCCGCTCACGGCCCCAGCGGGTCGCGGCTGCAGGCGTCCATGGGCGTGCCGCCCGTCTGCCAGTCCATCTCGCGGATCGCGACCATCTTCATCTCGGTCATCTCGCGGATCGCGAACTTGACGCCCTCGCGGCCGATGCCCGAGCCCTTGATGCCGCCGTAGGGCATGTGGTCCACGCGGAAGGTCGGCACCTCGTTGATCATCACGCCGCCGACCTCGAGCCGCCGCGCCGCGTAGAGCGCCTTGTTGAGGTCGCTCGTGAACACGCCGGCCTGCAGGCCCATGTCGCTGTCGTTGGAGATCTCGATCGCCTCGCAGAGGTCGCGCGCCTTGAGGATGCTGACCACGGGGCCGAAGACCTCGCGGGCGCAGACCTTCATGTCGCGCGTGACGTCGGTCAGCACCGTCGGGCGCAGGCGGCCGTCCTCGGTCACCCCGCCGGTCGCCAGCTTGGCGCCCTGGTCGACGGCCTCCTGGATCCAGCCCTTGACGCGCTCGACCTCGCGCCGGGCTGATGAGCGACGCGACGTCCGTGGTCTCGTCGAGCGGCTCGCCGACCTTGAGCGCCTCGACGGCGGGCACGAGCATGCTCCATGAACTCGTCGTAGACCTTCTCGTGCACGACGACGCGCTGCACGCTGATGCAGACCTGGCCCGAGTTGGCGAAGCCGCCGGCGACCACGCGCTGCGCCGCGAGCTCGAGGTTGGCGTCTTCGTCGACGATCGTCGCCGAGTTGTTGCCCAGCTCGAGCGTGACCATCTTCATGCCCGCGTCCGAGGCGATCTGGCGCCCGACCGGCGGGCTGCCGGTGAAGCTCACCATGTTGACGCGCTCGTCCATGACGAGCTTGTTGCCCAGCGTGCCGCCCGGCCCGACGACGACCTGCAGCACGTCCTCGGGCAGCCCGGCCTCGCGGAGCAGCTCGGCGAGTCGCAGGGCGGTGATCGGCGTCGTCGACGCCGGCTTGAGGACGACGACGTTGCCGGCGGCGATCGCCGGCGCGACCTTGTGCGCGACCAGGTTGAGCGGGAAGTTGAACGGCGAGATGGCGACGATCACGCCGCGCGGCTCGCGGATCGTCCAGCCGAAGCGGTGCTCGCCCCCGGAGTCGGCGTCCATCTCGATGATCTCGCCGCCGGTGCGCTTGGCCTCCTCGCTCGACCAGCGGAAGGTCGAGGCGCCGCGCCGCATCTCGATGCGCGCGTCCTTGAGCGGCTTGCCGCCCTCGGCGGCGATGAGGCGCGCGATCTGCTCGCCGTTCTCCTCGATGAGGTGCGAGGCGCGCTCGAGGATCTGGGCGCGCTTCCAGGCCGGCGTCCAGCGGTACAACTCGAACGCGACGCGGGCGCGGTCGAGCACCGCGTCGGCCTCGTCGAGCGTGGTCGTCGCCATCGTCGCGATCTCGGCGCCGTCCCACGGGCTGCGCACGGTCAATGGTCTCGCCGCTGCCGATGGGGCCGCGGACCACGAGGCCCGGCGCGACCCGGTCGGCGACACGGACCTCGGACGTCGGGAGCGTCATCTGGGTCACCTCTCCAGTCGGATGAACGGGGTGCGCGCCCCGCCGACGAGCGAGGACGAGCACGGTGAGCGGTCAGTACCCGCAAACGGCGACGCGCTCACCCGCGAGCGGGCGAGCGCGTCGCCCACGGCGTCTCGCCGGCGGCTCAGGTGCAGTTCTCGCAGTAGCGCACCCAGGGCTCGGCCTGACGCTCGCGCGTCATCGGCCGCCGGTCCTTGAGCGACACGACGTCGCCGCCGGGCTCGCCGGACGGCGCGTCCTCGGCGGCGCCGCGCTTGCCGCGCTGGTAGACGCCCATCGGCTGGTCGGTGAGGTCGATGTTGATCTGCTTGAGCTCGGTGTACTCATCGAGCCCGTAGGTGCCGAGCTCGCGGCCGATGCCGCTCTGCTTGTAGCCGCCCCACGGGGCCTCGCTGTAGGTCGGGTGGTAGGTGTTGACCCAGGTGATGCCGGCGCGCAGACCCTTGATGACGCGCATCGCGCGCGTCACGTCCTTCGTCCACACGGCGCCGGCCAGGCCGTAGATCGTGTCGTTGGCGATCTCGATCGCCTGCTCCTCGGTGTCGAACGGGATCACGACGAGCACGGGCCCGAAGATCTCCTCCTGGGCGATGCGCATGCTGTTGTCGACGTCGACGAAGATCGTGGGCTCGAAGTAGAAGCCGCTGGCCCCGGCGAGGCGATGACCGCCGGTGGCGAGCTTGGCGCCCTCCTCGAGGCCGATCCTCACGTAGCTCTCGACCTTGTCGAGCTGGTCCTTCGAGACCAGCGGGCCCATCTCGCTCTCGCCGTCGAGCGCCGGGCCGACCTTGATCGCCAGGGCGCGCGAGACGAGCTCGCCGACGAAGCGGTCGTAGATCGGGCGCTCGACGAGCAGGCGGGAGCCGGCCGAACAGACCTGCCCGGCGCCGGCGAAGATGCCGATGAGCGCGCCGTCGATGGCCGCCTCGAAGTCGGCGTCGGCGAAGACGATGTTGGGGCTCTTGCCGCCGAGCTCGAGGCCGACGCGCTTCACCGTGTCGCTGCCGACCTTCATGATGTGCTTGCCGACCTCGACGCTGCCGGTGAAGGCGACCATGTCGACGTCCGCGGCGGTCGCGAGGCGGTCGCCGACCGAGCCTCCCGGGCCCGTGACGACCTGCAGGACGCCCGCGGGCAGGCCGGCCTCCTCGAAGATGCGCGCCAGCTCGAGGGTCGTGAGCGGCGACACGGACGCCGGCTTGAGGATCATCACGTTGCCGGCGGCGAGCGACGGGGCAGCCTTCCAGGCGGCCATGAGGATCGGGAAGTTCCACGGCGTGATGCCGACCGTCACCCCGATCGGCTCGCGCACCACCATGCTCATGCTCTCGCCCGGTACCTGGAGGGTCTGGCCGTGCATCTCGACGGCGAGACCCGCGTAGTAATCGAAGGTGTGCGCGGCGTCGTTCATGTCGACGAGCGAGTCCTCGAGGAGCTTGCCCATCTGCCGGGTCTCGAGGATGGCGAGCTCCTCCGCCCGCTCGCGGATCCAGCGCCGCCGCCGCGCGCAGCACCTCGGCCCGCTCGACGGCGGTCATGCGCGGCCACGGACCCTTGTCGAAGGCCTCCCGAGCGGCGCTGCACCGCCTCGTCGGCGTCGGCGACGCCGCCCTTGGGCACGACCGCGATCACGCTGCTCGGTCGCCGGGTCGACGATCTCGTAGGTCTCGCCGCTCTTCGCCTCGGTCCAGCGGCCGCCGACGAGCATCTGATACCGCCGTACGGCGGTCTCCTCCATCACGGTTGCCATCGGTCCTCACCCTCTCAGGGCCGCGACGCGGAGTGGGCGTCGAGCCCGGAACGTTCGCCAGCGGGCGTCGCCGGCAGCGACGCCCTATGATCAGGCACATTCCCGAGGGAGAGGGGGATTAACCTTACGGAGACAGTGGAAACGCGCCGCGGCTCGACGCCCGAGGGAAGGACAGCGGCGACGCCGGACGGACGGCGCTCAGAAGCAGCCGAGCTGGCAGCCGACGACCTTGATGCCCAGCTCGTTGCAGGTGCGCCCGACCTCGGCCACCGGGACGTCGAGGTCGCGCGCGACCTTGAACGCCATCGGCGCACGGCAGGCGCTTCTCGTCGCCGGCCTTGGTCCGGAGTGTCTCGATGAGTCGAGGGATGTTGCCTTCTGCCATGGCGGCGAGTGTAGCACGGGGCGCGGCCATGCGCTCGCGACGTCGGCCACCGTGAGGCGTCAGCCGACGTCGTGAAGCGTCAGCCGCCGCCGACGGGCGGGAAGAGCGAGACCTCGTCGCCGGCCTGCAGGCCGGTCCCGGGTCGCCGTGCACGCCGTTGACGAGGACGAGGCCGACGGTGCCGGCGTCCAGACCGAGCGCCTCGCAGAGAGCCCTCACCGTCGGCGCCGCGGACGCCGCCACGCGCTGCTCCGCGCCGGCCTCGCGCGCCTGGCGCTCGAGGCCGGCGAACAGGCGCGCCGTGACCGCCGGCGAGCCGCCGGCGCGACCCTCGCCCGCCTCCGCCTGCGCGTCGATCTCGGTCATGCCCGCACCCTACCACGCCCCATCCTGTCGTCGTCCGGGCGGCCCGTCGTGCGCGACGCGCCCCGGCGGGGGGCTCAGCCCCGCCGCCGCGCCTGCCGATACAGGGCACGGTGAGTGGCCGGGCGCCGCTGCGCCCACCCGGCCTCGCGAGACGCCGCGACGGAGGGGACGTGGCCGAAGAGGCTGCTCACGACGAGCTCGAAGGAGCGCCGGCCGCGACGAGCGCGAGCCCGCGCGACAAGGCGCTGCGCGCCGTCCAAGTCGCGCTGCTCAAGGAGCTCGACACGAGCATCAACAAGCTCGAGCGCGCGCGCCTCGGGCGAGAGCACGCGCGAGCACCTCGAGATCCTGCGCAGCCTGCTCAAGGCGCAGGTCAACGCCTACCTCGAGCACTTCGTCGCCCGCAACGCGACGCTGTTCTCGACCACCTCCGATCATGTACGCCGGCGAGGTCGGCACGCCCGGCGTCATCTCGACCACGCCTGCGCGGCCTCATCGAGGGCGGCACGCTCGACGAGCGGCCAGGCGGCGAAACTCGCCGCAGCTCGTCAACGACCGACGCACGCTGCTCATCTTCGGCGACCGCGCGACCGGCAAGTCGACGCTGCTGAACGCCCTCTTCGAGCTTGTCTCGGTCGACGAGCGCTTCGTCGCCATCGAGCGCGGTCCCGACCTGCCGGCGCTCAAGGAGCGCTCCTTCTGCGTGCGCCTCACGGTCGACGACGACACCGACATCGCCGCGCTGTTCGCCAAGGCGCGACGCATGCAGCCCGGACGCCTCGGTCATCGGCGAGATCCACCGTGAGGACGACGCGTCACCTCTTCGCCCTGCTCAGCCGAGATGCCCACGGTCGGCGGCCTCGCCACCCTGCGCGCCGAGACGGTCCACAAGGCCGTCGACGTCCATGGTGAAGAGCCGTCGGCGACGGCGACCCGGCGGCGGGGCGAGCCGCGCTCGCCGCCACTCGCCCGGTCTTCGCCCACATGCACTCCGACGAGAAGGGCCGGCCGCGCCTCGCCGCGCTCTGGAGCGTCGACGGCCTCGACGGACGACGAGCTCGAGCTCGAAGAGCTGCGCACCGCGGCGCCGGCCGCGGCTCACAGCTCGTCGCCGAAGCCTGACGCGCCGGCGTCGCGCGGCGCGCGACCGCCGCCGGCGCCGCCAACGTCACCGTCTCGGCGCCCGCAACGTCACCCTGGCGACCGCTCCGTCACCCTGTCCGTCCGCCCCGCGCGCCACTATGGTTGTCCGGGTCGCGCTGGGCTGCTACCATGCCGGGTCGCGTCGCCTGCTGGCGACGACCGACACCCCTGCTCCAGCACCCAGGCTGGGGCCGCTCAGACCATAGGAGGTGATCACCATCAACAAGTACGAGCTCATGCTCATCGTGAACCCCGCCGCCGAAGCAGAGCGGCAGGCCGAGATCCTCGACCGTCTCCGCTGCCACCGTCGAAGGCGCCGAAGGCACCATCGTGGGCATCGACGACTGGGGCAAGAAGAAGCTCCAGTACGAGATCAAGGGCGAGACCGAGGGCATCTACTCGGTCGTCACGTTCACGGCCACGCCCCAGACCCTCGCGGAGGTCGAACGCGTCCTGGGCATCACCGACGATGTCCTGCGCTTCATGACCGTGCGACTCAAGTCCTAGCGGACCAACCCGAGCGAAGGGAGTCACCGTGGCAGGGTCCATCAACACCGTCGTGCTCGTCGGCAACCTGACGCGCGACCCGGAGCTGAAGGCGATGCCGAGCGGCACCAGCGTCTGCTCGCTGCGCATCGCCGTCAACGACCGCGTCAAGGACCCGACGACCGGCGAGTGGACCGACAAGCCGAACTACCTCAGCGTCGACGTCTTCGGCGCGCATGGGCGAGAACTGCGCGCAGTACCTCTCCCGCGGTCGCCAGGTCGCCATCGAAGGGCGGCTGCGCTGGCGCGAGTGGGAGACCCAGGAAGGCCAGAAGCGCGAGGCCGTGAGCGTGGTCGCCAACAACGTCCAGTTCATCGGCCCGCGCGACGCCGCCGCCGCAGGCGGCGAGTCCGCGGGCCCGGTCCAGGGGGGCGCCGCGTTCGACAAGGCCGGCCTGACGCCCGCCGAGGGCGACTTCCACGACGACGACGACATCCCGTTCTGACGAGTGATCACCGGCGCCCACGGGGCGCCGCAAGGAGAGGGTGAGTATGCCAGGCCCCAAGCCCAGAGGGCGACGCGAGAAGAAGAGCAAGGCGGGCGGCTTCGGCCAGTCGCGGCGCCGCTACTGCTACTTCTGCAAAGAGAAGATCGAAGAAGTCGACTACAAGAACTACACGACGCTGCGCCGCATGATGTCCGACAAGGGCAAGATCCGCTCGCGTCGCATCACCGGCACGTGCCGCCGCCACCAGGTCCAGGTCGGCGGCGGCCATCAAGCGCGCCCGCGAGATGGCGCTGCTGCCCTACGTGGCGCGCTGAGGGGGCGACGATGGAAGTCATCCTTCTGCAAGACGTCCCGAACCTCGGTGAGAAGGGCCACCTCGCCAACGTGGCCAAGGGCTACGCGCGCAACTACCTCCTGCCGCGCGGCCTCGCCGAGGCGGCGACGCCGGGCAAGATCGTCGAGTTCCGGCGTCGCGACGAAGAGCGCAAGGCGCGCGAGGCGCGCATGGCCGCCCAGGCCGAGGAGATCACGGCCACGCTCAACCGCACCGTGCTGACGCTCGCCGCCCGCGCCGGCGAGGGCGAGCGGCTCTTCGGCTCGGTCACGTCGGCCGACATCGCCGACGCCATCCAGGACGCGCGCGGCTACACGATCGACAAGCGCAAGGTGCTGCTCGACGAGCCCATCAAGGAGCTCGGCACCTTCATGGTCGACGTCGAGGTGGCCGACGGGTTCGTCGCCTCGGTCAAGACCATCGTCGTGCCCGAGTAGCGCTCGGGCGCGGCACTGCGATGCTCCGCGACGGGCGGGGCGGCGGCTTGGGCCGCCGCCCCGCCCGTCGCCCTTCCCGCCCATCTCTGCCGCTCTCCGCGCCAGCCCGCGGACCGCGCCCAGCCGGCGCCCCGCCGCACGCCCTCAACCAATGCCTGAGGATTTGCGCTAGGAGCCGTCCGGGGCCGGCGATAGACTTCCGATCCCCGGCCCCCGCGGCCGGCCACCAGCACCACCTTCGGAGGAGCCTTCGTGGCGGTAGAGCCCATCCATGCGGCGCCGGCGTCGCCCCACCTCCCGCCGCACAACAACGAGGCCGAGCAGTCGGTCCTCGGGGCCATGCTCGTCAACCCCAACGCCATCGCGGTCGTGGTCGAGACCCTCGCCCCCGACGACTTCTACCGCGAGTCCCACCGCGCCATCTACCGCGCCATCCGCACGCTCTACGACCGCGGCGAGGAGGTCGACGTCGTCACCCTCAGCGCCCAGCTCGACCGCGAGGGCGCTCTCGCCAAGGTCGGGGGCCGCGACTTCGTCCACACCCTGGCGGAGTTCGTCCCCGCGGCGGCCAACGCCGGGTACTACGCCGAGATCGTGCGCGAACAGGCCGTCCTGCGCGCCCTCATCCGCGTCGGCAACGAGGTCGCCGAGCTCGGCTACAACCATCCCGGCGACGTCGCCACCCTCCTCGACTCGTGCGAGCAGAAGGTCTTCGCCATCCAGCAGCAGCGCCGCTCGCAGGAGTTCCAGTCGATCAAGGAAGTGCTTGTCAGCAACTTCGAGCGCCTCGACATGCTGCAGCGCGAGCAGGGGGTCACCGGCGTCGCCTCCGGCTTCGAGGGCATCGACCGGCTCACCGGCGGCTTCCAGTCGGCCAACCTCATCGTGCTCGCCGCCCGCCCCGGCGTCGGCAAGACGTCCCTTGCCCTCAACATCGCCCAGAACGTCGCCGTCGAGGGCAAGGCCCCGGTCGCCGTCTTCAGCCTCGAGATGAGCGCCCAGGAGCTCGGCGAGCGCATGATGTGCTCGGCCGCCCGCGTCAGCTCGCACAAGGTCCGCACCGGCACCCTCTCGGGGGACGACTACGCCAAGCTGGTCCAGGCCGCCGGCGAGCTCGAGAAGGCGGCCATCTACATCGACGACTCCGCCGGCCTCAACATGTTCGAGCTCCGCGCCAAGGCGCGCCGCCTCGCCAGCAAGGTACCGCTCAGTCTGCTCATCGTCGACTACCTGCAGCTCATGGTCGGCGACGGCCGGTCCGAGAACCGGCAGCAGGAGGTCGCCAACATCTCGCGCTCGATGAAGCAGCTCGCCCGAGAGCTCGACGTGCCGGTGATCGCCGTGTCGCAGCTCAACCGGGCGCCCGAGGCGCGCGCCGACCGCGAGCCTCAGCTCGCCGACCTGCGCGAGTCGGGCGCCATCGAGCAGGACGCCGACATGGTGATCTTCATCTACGAAGACCCGAGCGACCCCTCGGCGAAGGGCGTCATCAAGCTCAAGATCGCCAAGCACCGCAACGGTCCCACCGGCACGGTGCGTCTCGGCTTCGTGCGCGACTACACCAAGTTCCGCACCCTCGCCGCCGCCGACGAGTTCGGGTTCGAGGGCTGAGCCCCGCGGGTGCGGGTCCGAGGCTCGGGCGCGCCGCGCACGGGCAGGCGACAACGCGGGCCCGGGGTCCGGGTGCGTCGCGCGCGGGGCACGCGATAGAGTTAGCCGCGTGACCGTCCTCATGCTCAACGGCGTCCTCACGGCGGCCGACCAGGCGACGCTGCCCGCGACCGACCGCGCCCTCACGCACGGGCTCGGGCTCTACGAGACGCTCAAGCTCGTCGGCGGCGTGCCGGTCTTCTTCGAGGAGCACGTGGCGCGCCTCGACGGCGGCATCGAGGCGCTCGGCCTGGAGCGGCCCTTCCTGACCGCCGACCTGGCCGGGCAGATCTGCCGCCTCGCCGAGGCGAGCGGCGTGCTCGACGGCGCCTGCCGCCTGCTGGTGACGGCCGGGCCGCCGGAAGGCAGGCCCGGCCTGCTCATCCAGACCGACGTTCGCGTCTTCCCCGCCCGCCCGCTCCGCGTCGTGGCCTTCCGCGGGGTGCGCGTCAGTGCGCAGTTCAAGGCGATGACCGTCATGCAGAGCTACCTCGCCCAGCAGGCCGCGCAACGGGCCGGCGCCGACGACGCGATCCTGGTCGACGACGAGGGGCGCATCTTCGAGGGCGCCACCTCGAACGTGTTCATCCTCCGCGACGGGGGACTGCTCACGACGCCGGCCGAGGGCGCGATCCTGCCCGGCGTCATGCGCGCCAAGGTCGAGGAGCTCGCCGGAGACGCCGGCATCCCGCTCGTCGAGGCATACGTGCGCGTCGCCGACCTGCGCGCCGACGACGCGATGATCCTCACGAGCAGCGTGCGCGGCATCGCCTCGGTGGACCGCGTCGACGGCAAGCGGCTCCGGGTCGACGACGACCTCGTGCGGCGGCTGCGGGAGCTCGTCGGCGCGCGCGAGGCGGCGAGCGTCGCCGCCTTCCGCGCCGCCTATCTCTGACGCCGCGCGGCTCAGCCCGGCCGCCGCGCCTCCAGGAACCAGCTCGTGTGGTGATGGACGCGGTCGTCGGCGTGGCGCTCCTCGTAGGACCGCTCCTCCAGGTCGAGCACCTCGAGCGGCGCGAAGTCGGCGCGCAGCTCCTCCTCGGTGCAGAAGTGCAGGTAGCAGTGCTGGACCCAGCTGCGCTCCTCGCCCGGCACCGGATCCCCTTTGGCGTAGTGCTGCGGGTCGCGCGGCGAGAGCGTGCTGAGGAAGACGAGGCCGCCGGGACGCGTGAGCGCGACGACGGCGGCCGCGAACTCCTTGCGAGCGGCCGCCGTCAGCAGATGGTAGACGTTGCTCGTGAGGACGACGTCGAAGGCGCCGCCCTGGCCGGCGCGGCCCGCGAACGCGCCGGGGTCGGCGACCTCGAACTCGACGTCGAGGTCGCCGCGGCGCCCCCGGCGCGCCGCGGCGACGGCCACCGGCGACGGGTCGAGGCCGACGACCCGGCACCCGAGCTCGCCCGCCAGGTAGAGGCTGTCGCGGCCGTAGCCGCAGCCGACGTCGAGGAGATCGAAGCCGCGGCCGGCGGCGAAGCTGAGGCGGGCGACGGCCAGGCGAGCGAGCTCGCTTGGCGCGTCGCCCCACAGCTTGCCGTCGCTCGCGTAGCGCGCGTCCCAGTACGCGGCCTCGGGAGAGAGCGCCGCGGCCGTTCGCGGAGGGGCGCCCGGCGCTCGCGGGCGGGCGCCCGGCGCTCTCGCCGGTCACGCCTGCGTCAGCCGGCGCCACGCCTCGAGGTACTTCTCGGCCGTCCTGGCGACGACGTCGTCCGGCAGCTCCGGGCCCGGCGCCGTCTTGTCCCAGTCGAGCGTCTCGAGGTAGTCGCGCACGAACTGCTTGTCGTAGCTCGGCTGGCTCCTCCCCGGCTCGTAGCCGTCGGCCGGCCAGAAGCGCGACGAGTCGGGCGTCATGGCCTCGTCGATGAGGATCAGCTCGCCGTCGAGCAACCCGAACTCGAACTTGGTGTCGGCGATGATGATGCCACGGTCCAGCGCCCACGCGGCGCCGAAAGCGTAGAGCTCGAGCGCCGCGTCGCGCACCTTCTCGGTCATCTCCCGTCCGATCAGGTCGACCGTCGCGGCGAACGAGATGTTCTCGTCGTGGTCGCCGATCGCCGCCTTCGTCGAGGGGGTGAAGAGCGGCTCCGGCAGCCGGCTGGCCTCGACCAGGCCCTCCGGCAGCGGGATGCCGCACACGGCGCCCGTCTTCTCGTAGTCCTTGCGCCCCGAGCCTGTGAGGTAGCCGCGCACGATCGCCTCGACGGGCAGGGCCTCGGCGCGGCGCACGACGACCGAGCGACCCGCGAGGTGGGCGTGCGCCTCGTCGGTCGAGAACGGCTCCGGGTCGATCACGTGGTTCGGAACGATGTGGCTCGTCTCGGCGAACCAGAAGTTGGAGATCTGCGTGAGGACGACGCCCTTGTCGGGGATCGGCGTCGGAAGGATCACGTCGAAGGCCGAGATGCGATCGCTGGTCACGATGAGCATCTCGTTCGGGGCGTACTCGTAGACGTCGCGGACCTTGCCGCGGGCGAGCAGCTTCCAGTCGGCCTCGTGCGACTCGTACAGCACCGTCATGATCGGTCGGCTCCTTTCGCGTGCGACGCCCGTCGGGCGATGAGGTCGAGCAGGGCGAGGGCGGCCTCACGGGGGCCCTCGCCCTCGTAGCCGGCGATCCCGAGGCGCGTGCGCAGCTGCCCGACGTAGACGCCCGCCGCGTAGGCGGCCGCGAAGGTGCGGCGGGCGAGCTCGTCGTGCGCCTCGACGCGCTGCGCGGGACCGAAGATGTTGGCGAAGTAGCAGCTCGTGAGCCCCGTCGAGGTCGTCGTGCCCTTGGAGAGCGCGGCGCCCTCGCGGAACACGCGCAGGGCCTCCTCGACGTCGGCGAACTCCTCGACGATCGCGTGCTCGTCGTCGACCGCCTCGTAGTTGTTCGCGTAGAGCAGGAGGTCGACGGGGTAGCCGTGCAGCACGTCGTCCAGCGTCGTCACCGGCAGGACGACGCGGGCGTTGACGCGCTTGCGGACTCATGATGATGGCGCGGTCGATCTGCCCGAAGGCGTAGCCCTGCTGCAGGTCGTCGAGGCGGACGAAGGCGCCGATCTCGGTGCCGTAGGCGCGCACGGCGCCGTCCTCGGCGACTTCGAGCGAGCCCATGTCGTCGGCGATCACGCGCAGCTCGCGGATGCGGTCCTCGCCGGCGAGGCGCAGCGCCTCGAGGCTCTCGGACTTGCCGGTCGCGGTGTCGCCGAGCAGCAGCACGTTGGCGGCGCTGCCGTCGGCGAGGACGATGTGCGTGAAGGCGCCGTGGAACGGCATGCGGCCGCGCTTCATCACGGCGAGGTTGTGCAGCGTGAGCACCATCTTCTTGAGGTAGCCGAAGTAGCCGAAGCGGTCCTCGAGCGGCACCGCGGCGACGAGCACGCGGCTCTCGGTGTCGTCGTGGAAGACGGTGGGCAGGTCGCCGAAGCGGGCCAGCGGCTCCGGCGGCGCGCCGTAGAGGTAGATGGCGTCGGGACCCGCGACGATCTCGTCGTCGGAGGCCATCTCGAAGAGGTTGGCGAGGCTCAGACCGAGACCCGCGAACCGCTGGTGGAAGTAGACGAAGACCGTGAGCGGGCCGACGAGCGCCGGGTAGCAGAGCCACTGCTCGCGCTCGAGACGGAGCCCGTCGAGAGGGTTCTCCTCGACCTCGATGAAGCGCCCGGTGCGCGTGTTCGTGGGCGGGTCGAGCAGGAGCGGCGGATACATCAGGACCTGGCGGACGAAGGGGATGCCGCCGAGCAGGTCGCGGTAGCGGGCCGGGATGGCGGCCCGGCGAGGCTCGGCGACGACGCCGACCTCGCAGCCCGCCGCCACCTGCCGGTAGACGCGCGGGTGCGTGCCGGTGATGTTCTCGGCGACGTCGCGGTACAGCGCGCGCACGAGGCGGCCGAGCGCCTCGACGGTCTCGTTGAAGCTGCGGTAGGGACGCGTCTCGCCGGCCGCCGGCGGGACGTCCGAGCGGCTGACCATGAAGCGGTCGTAGCTGCGCCAGAAGTCGTACAGACCCTCGACGAACTCGTGCAGGCGCTCGCGATGTGCCGGCAGGTCGGCCTGCGCGGCCGAGGCGCGGGCGATGCGGTCGAGCGGGTTGTTGGCGAGCAGGCGCAGCAGCTCGAGGAGCTGGGCGACGCGCCGTTCACCGCCGAGGCCGAGATCGTCGAGCGCGCGCGGGTCGCGCGTCTCGAGGCGCGAGACGTAGAGCTCGACCACCCGCGCGAACGCGTCGCTCTCGACGAGCTCCTGGGTGGTCGCGCACAGCGCGCCCTCGGTGTGGAGGACGATCTGGCGCTCGTCGACGTCGACGCGCAGGACAGGCATGCGAGGCTCCCGGGACTGCAGTGTCGGACTCGGCTCGTGAGGCTCGAAGGATAGCATTACCCGCCGCCGTGACCGCCCTCACCACGCGCCGACGTGCCTGACGGACCGGCGCGGCAAGGCGAGGCGCCGGGGCGGGCCTCACGGCCCGCCCCGGCGCCTCGCCTTCGTCACTCATGCGCGTGCCGCGCCGCGAACGCGCCGCGTCGAGGCGCTCACGTCTCCGCCGGCATGTCGCCGATGGGCTGCGCCGAGGCGCAGAAGGCGCACTTCCTCGCCTCGGCGGGGATGTCGCTCAGGCACTCCGGGCACTTCTTGACGCTCGGGTCCGGCGGCGGCTCCTTCTTGTACTTCGCCTTCATCGCGTTGACCGGCACGACGACGAAGTAGAAGACCGCGGCGCCGACGATCAGGAAGGAGATGACGGCGTTGAGGAACTTGCCGTAGTAGATCGGGCTGCCGTTGATGCTGAACGGACAGGCCCGAGAAGTCCGGCTGGCCGAAGATGGCGGCGATGATCTGCATGAGGACATCGTTGACGAACGACGTGACCACCGCCCCGAACGCGATGGCGATCGACCACCGCGATCGCGAGGTCGATGATGTTGCCGCGCAGCAGGAAGCCTTGAGTTCATTCAGCTTCATGCGCGACCCCCCTCGTGGTGCGTGTCCGTTCTCGGCGGCACCCTACGCCGCCGAGCGGACGACGACAAGGGCGCGGGGCGGGCGCCTCACGGCGCCCGCCCCGCGCCCTTGTCAGCCTCGTTCGTGCGCCGTTCAGCCGGCCTTGGCCAGGTTCTTCGCCGCGAAGTCCCAGTCCACGAGCTTGTCGAAGTACGCCTGCACCCACGCGGGGCGCAGGTTCTGGTAGTCGAGGTAGTAGGCGTGCTCCCAGACGTCGACCGTGAGCAGCGGCGTCGCCGCCGTCGTGAGCGGCGTCTCCGCGTTGGGCGTGGTCACGATCTTGAGCGCGCCGCCCTCGGCGACGAGCCAGGCCCAGCCGCTGCCGAACCGGCCCAGGGCGGCCGTCTTGAAGTCCTCGACGAACTGATCGCAGCTGCCGAACGCGGCGTCGATCTTGCCGGCGAGGTCGCCTGCGGGCGCGCCGCCGCCGCCCGGCTTCATACCGTTCCAGAAGAAGGTGTGGTTCCACACCTGGGCGGCGTTGTTGAAGAGCGGGCCGGGCTGCGCGCCCTTGATCACGTCCTCCAGCGACTTGGCCGCCAGGTCGGTCCCGTCGGTCAGCTTGTTGAGCGTGTCGACATAGGTCTTGTGATGCTTGCCGTAGTGGAAGCTGATCGTCCGTGCCGTGTACACGGGCTCGAGCGCGTCGTCAGCGTACGGCAGGGGCGGGAGTTCGAACGCCATAGGTCCTCCTCGGGTGCGTGGTTGTCTCGTCAGCCGACCTCGACCTCGATCGCCCCGGCGTCGGTCACGCGCGCCGGATACGTCGCGAGGTCGTGGATGCGGGTCTTCCACTGCAGACGCTTCTCGAGCCGCTCGAAGCGCGCCCTGGGCTCGGACGGCGGCTCCTGGCCGAAGTCAGTGGTCGATCGGCCAGCTCAGGTTCTTGCCCGTGCGGATGTCGAACTGGGCGTCGTGCAGCGGGCAGGTGAGGATCCAGCCCTCCAGGGCGCCCTGCTCGAGCGGCGCGTTCTGGTGCCCGCAGCGCCGGCTGACCGCGTAGACGGTGCCCGCGTCGTTGCAGAGGCAGATCTCCTCCTCGCCGACGCGGACGTACTTGGTCCCTCCGGGGACGATGTCGTCGAGCCGCGCGACCTCATGCCACATCGCGTCCTCCTCTCAGGCCTCGTCCGGCGGGAACTGGGGCAGGCTGTCGGGGTCGGTCACGTCCTTGTGCACGAACAGGCCGCACCAGCAGCGCCTCATCTTGTCGAAGTGCTCGCGGTGGAAGGGGATGCAGGGGCAGACGATCTTCATGTCGTCGGCGCGGGCGCCGGTGCGCCCCTGACAGGGGCAGAACGGCGCCCCGTGGTCCTGCTCGAGCTTGACCTCCTGCTCCAGCAGGAAGTCGGCGAGCTCCTCGTCGGGGGTGAACTTGTAGCCCAGCGGGCCGACGACCTTCTCGAACAGGTAGCGAAGGGCGTCCTTGCGGGTCGCGTCCGCCATCGTCATCACCCCACCGACTTGAGCAGTTCGAGGTAGCGGTTCGGGTTGTAGCCCGTCACGACCTCGCCGTTGATCACGACGACCGGGTAGCGGCGGCCGCCGCTGAGCTGATAGGCCTTCTCGGCGGCCGCGTCCTGCTCCTCACCCTTCAGCCGGTCCACGTCGACGAACTCGAACGGGACCTGCGCGTCGGTGAACCACTGCTTGGCCTTGCGACACCACGGACAGGTGCTGAGGGCGTAGACGAAGACCTCGTCCCTCATCTCACGCCTCCTCGAGCCGGACGAGGACCTTGCCGTCGTCGACCTTGACGGCGTACGTCGGCACCGCCAGTTCGGGGGCGTCGAGGAACTCGCCGTCGCGGATGTCGAAGCGCCAGTCGTGGCACGGGCACGTCAGCGTGAAGCCGTCCAGCTTGCCCGCCTCGAGGGGGCACCCCATGTGCGAGCACTTGTTGGCGATCGCGAAGAGCTCGCCCTCGCGCCTGATGAGCAGGACGGCGAGACCCTTTGGATACACGGCGACCGGTCTGCCCTCGGGCACCTTGGCGTCGTCGACGGTGGCGACCCATGGAGGTCCTGACACGACTCACCCCTTCCACACACGGACGGCTCGATACGACCCGTGGGGCGGGGCCTTTCGCCCCGGCGCCAGGCCGGAAGGCGCGGCGCCCGCCGCGTCACGGGTCGCTCGCGTCATACCCGTTCGACGCGCGGCGGCAACCTGCGGCGGCGTCACCACGTGTCGTGGTGGACGCGCTCCTCGTGATAGCGGCGCGACGGCTTCTTGCTCTCGGCCGGGTACCCGACCGGCAGAAGGGCGAACGGGATCACGTGTTCGGGCATCCCGGGGACGAGGGCGCGCATCTTCCTCACCCGATCCTCGCGCGGGTACAGGCCCAGCCAGACGCTGCCGAGGCCGAGCTCCTGCGCCTCGATCAGCACGTTCTCGGTGGCGGCCGAGCAGTCCTCGACCCAGAAGCCCTTGCTCTTCTCGAGATCCCCGTCGCCGCAGACGAGGATCGCCACCGGCGCCTTGACCATCATCCGCGCGTACGGGTGGAACCCGGGGACGGCGTCGAGGATCGCCCGGTCGCGGATGACGACGAAGTGCCACGGCTGCTGGTTGCCGGCGGACGGCGCGCTCATCGCGGCCCTGAGCAGCGTCTCGACGAGCTTATCCGGGACAGGCTGGTCGGTGTACTTGCGGATGCTTCTCCTGTCGAGGACCGGATCGCTCATGGTCGCCCCCCACGTCGGATGAGATCACCCGCATCGTACTCGCGCCCTCCCCCGGGGACAACGCCTCCGGCGCCGCCCGATCCGTCACTCGACCTCGATCGTGAGCGAGAACACCTGCGCCGGCTCGGTCATGCCCGCCTCCCAGGGGCGCTCGTAGACCGCCTCGATCGACTGCGACCCGTCTGCGGTCACCTCCACGGTGAAGACCCGGACACCCGGGGCGCCGACGACGTCCGGCGAGACGCTCGGCGTCACGAACTCATCGTCGAGCGGCTCGAGTCCCGCCGAATATGTCGCCTCCCAGGCGTACCCGGTCGACGGGTTCTCGCTCAGACGAACGGTGATGGAGTCGCCGACCGCCGCCGTCACCGTGCGCCCGTTGTCGGCGTCGGTGTACACGGTGGGCTCTGCCGGACCGGCGTCCGACGCGCCGCACGCCGTCAGCGCGACGAGGGCGACCACGGCGGCGCCGGCGAGCACGAGCGCGACGGCGAGCGTCCCGGTCCGGGACATGCCATGATCCCTGATCATCACGACCTCCACTCTCTCTCGACGGTGTGACGGAAATGGTGACGCGTGCCGGAGTCCGCGGGTTCGCCGCAGCGCCGTTCAAACCGCCGCGATTGTCAGCTCGATGCCGGACCGCTATCATCCCGTTAAGGGACGCCCGTTCCGCTCTCGACTTCCCCCGCACACATCATGGACGCTGCACGCACCCGTTATGACGTGATCGTCGTTGGGGCCGGCCCCGCCGGCATCTTCGCCGCGCTCGAGCTCGTGCGCCGCAACGGCGCCAGCGTGCTCGTCGTCGAGCGCGGCCCCGACATCGACCGCCGTGCCTGCCCGGCGCGCAAGACCGGGCGCTGCGCGAGCTGCGCCGTCTGCGACATCACCTGCGGCTGGGGCGGCGCCGGCGCCTTCTCCGACGGCAAGCTCACGGTCTCGACCGAGGTCGGCGGCTGGCTCGACCGCTTCATGTCGAAGCAGGAGCTCGCCGAACTCGTCGACCTACGTCGACGGCGTCTGGCTCGAGTACGGCGCCCCGCATGAGCTGCACGGCGGCGGCAAGAAGGTCGACAGGATCCGCCGCGAAGCGCTCCTGCACGGCATGACGCTCGTGCCCTCGCCCATCCGTCACATGGGCACCGAGCGCGCCTACGAGATCCTCACGGCGATGCGCGACGACCTGCGCACCCGCGTCGCCCTGCGCACGGGCACGATGGTCGAACGCATCCTCGCCGAGAAGCCCGCCGGGCAGAGCGACCTGCGGGCCGCCGGCGTCGTCCTTCAGGACGGCACGCGTATCGAAGCCGACGCCGTGATCGTCGCCCCCGGCCGGGAGGGCGCGGCGTGGCTGGTCGACGAGTGCAAGCGGCTGCACATCGAGATGCGCACGAACCCCGTCGACATCGGCGTGCGCGTCGAGGTGCCGGCCGTCATCATGGAGCCGCTCACCAGCGTGCTGTACGAGAGCAAGCTGATCTACTACACGCCGAGCTTCGACGACCCCGTCCGCACCTTCTGCATGAACCCCTACGGGGCGGTCAGCATCGAGAACTACGGCGACGTGACGACGGTCAACGGCCACAGCTACGCCGATTTCAAGACCGACCGCACCAACTTCGCCCTGCTCGTCTCGACCGACTTCACCGAGCCGTTCGACGACCCCATCGCCTACGGCAAGTCCATCGCCCGGCTCGCCAACCTGCTCGGCGACGACATCATCGTGCAGCGCCTCGGCGACCTGCAGCAGGGGCACCGTTCGACGATGGACCGGATCCGTCGCGGCACCGTGCAGCCGACGCTGACCGGCGCGACCGCCGGCGACCTCGCCTTCGTGCTCCCGTACCGGCACCTGCGCGACATCCTCGAGTTCCTCGAGGCGATGGACCACCTGGCGCCGGGCGTCAACGGCCGCGACACGCTGCTCTATGGGGTCGAGGTCAAGTTCTACTCGGCTCGACCCGAGCTCGACGAGGGGCTGCAGACCCCCGTCGCGAACCTGTACGCCGTCGGCGACGGCGCCGGCGTGACGCGAGGCCTGGTCCAGGCCTCCGCCGCCGGCGTCCTCGCCGCGCGCAGTATCCTGAACGGCGGCCGGAGCCACGCCGCTACGTCCTGAACGGAGGGACCAAGTGCCAGGCACCGTCGTGATCGGCGCCCAGTGGGGCGACGAGGGCAAGGGGAAGATCACCGACCTGCTGGCCGAGAAGGCCGACGTCGTCGTGCGCTTCCAGGGCGGCAACAACGCCGGCCACACGATCGTGCGCGACAGTGAGGTCTTCAAGCTGCACCTCATCCCGTCGGGAATCCTCTACGGCGCCAAGACGTGCATCATCGGCAACGGCGTCGTGGTCGACCCCCACATCCTCTTCGGCGAGGTCGACGCCCTGCGCAGCCGCGGCGTCGCCGTCGACAACCTGCGCGTCTCGGGCAACGCCCACCTGATCATGCCCTACCACCTGCTGCTCGACGGCGCCGCCGAGAAGAGCCTCGGCAAGTTCAAGATCGGCACCACGGGGCGCGGCATCGGCCCCTGCTACATCGACAAGTACGCGCGCCTCGGCATCCGCGTGCAGGACGTGCTCGACGAGAAGATCCTGCGCCGCAAGATCCGCACCTCGCTCGAAGAGAAGAACTGGCTCCTGCAGCGCTACGACATCGGGCAGCTCGACCCCGACCAGGTGACCGACGAGCTGCTCGGCTATCGTGAGCGCCTCGAGCCCTTCATCTGCGACGCCAGCCTGCTCGTCGGCCAGGCGCTCGACCAGGACAAGCACGTCCTCTTCGAGGGCGCCCAGGGCACGCTGCTCGACATCGACTTCGGCACGTATCCGTTCGTGACCTCGAGCAACCCGATCGCCGGCGGCGCCTGCGCCGGCGCCGGCGTCGGCCCCACGCGCATCGACCACGTCGTCGGCGTCGCCAAGGCCTACACGACGCGCGTCGGCGAGGGGCCGTTCCCGACCGAGCTCTTCGACGAGACCGGCATCGCCATGTGCGAGGTGGGCCACGAGTTCGGCACCACCACCGGGCGCCAGCGCCGTTGCGGGTGGCTCGACCTCGTGGCCCTCAAGTACGCCGTGCGCCTGAGCGGCATCACTCACCTCGCGATCACCAAGCTCGACGTGCTCAGCGGGCTCGGCACGCTCAGGGTCTGCACCAAGTACCGCGCCGGCGGCAAGCTGCACGAGGAGTTCCCGCTGCTGCAGCGCGACTTCCACCACGCCAAGCCGGTCTTCCAGGAGCTGCGCGGCTGGGACGAGGACATCCGCGACTGCGACGCCTGGCAGGACCTGCCCGAGGCGGCGCGCGACTACGTGCAGTTCATCGCCGAGTTCACCAAGACGCGGGTGAAGTTCATCGCCACCGGCCCGGGACGCGACGAGACGATCATCCTGCCGCGCAGCATCGGGCGCGGCGGGGCGGTGTAGCGGCAGACGCGCGGCTCCGGCGCGGCGGGGCGGTCTGAAGACCGCCGGGCCGTGCCTCAGTCTTCAAGGAACACTGGACGCCGGCGGCGCGCGCGGCGCGCGCCAGGCCGGCGTCCACAGTCGCCAACGGAGCTCCCACACGCAGCGCCACTTCGAGGTACGCGGCGTCGTAGCTTGTGAGCCCGTGCTCCTGGGCCAGCGACACAAGAGCGTCGAACGCCACTGTGCGAGCCCGTGCGTCGACTCCGACGCCGAGCCGCGAACCAGCTCGATCAGCGCGGGCACCTCGCCGTCGCTGTCGCCACGGTCACCTCATGTCAGACTGGTCTGCGACTAGTCCTTGCTGTACGGCGGCGCGGCAGAAGCCGGAAGGGCGGGCGTGCACTTCCCAGCCAGCTCACAGCCACGTCTCATCGTGCGCCCAGCGACCTAAGCTAGCTTCCTTCACGAACGGCGGCGCGCGCCGCTCGCTAACGACAAGGAGGACGCGATGACCCGCAAAGTCAGCCTGTGGATCGTGATCGCCCTGGTCGGGTCCCTTGCGGCAATGACCGTGGCGGTCGCCGGCCTGGCGGCACACGATCAACGCGACGGGGAACGGCATCAGGCCCGCCGTCCACCGGAACCTGGCCGCACGCCTGGAACGGCCGGCAGAACGACCGCAAGCTGCCAATGACGGGCGACATGCGCGGAGCATGGGGCGACGGTCGCGACGCGCCGATCCTGCCCTGGGTGCTGTTCGCACTCGCGACCGGAACGGCCGTGGGACTCCTCGTGGCGTGGAGCCCATGGAAGACGGCCGGGGCGGGAGCGGCCGTAGGCCCCTCGAGCGGAAGCAGTCCGTCGACGCAGCCCGCAGTCGAGAGCGTCCGCCAGATGCAGACCGATGAGTCCCAGACAGCGATCTTGACCGCGAGCGACTCAGAGACCACGCTCCCCGGGGGCGCGACGGCCGCCGAGACCACTCTGCCCACCAAGGGCGAGGCTGCCGCCGCCGACCCCGCGAAGGTCGCGGAAGTCACGGAAGCCCTCACTGAGCCGCAGGTGGACAGTCCCGATGCAGACTCCGATGGAGCGACCAGCTGAGGCCAGGCCCTGGGCCATCAAGAAGCCTCTGTTGACATGTCGGCGTGACGTGTTACGATATATCGCGTTACACCGCATCAACGGAGGTTCCCATGTTCGGACAACGCGCACATGAAGAGCGACATCGCCACGGCCCGGGGAAAGGGCAGGGCCCCGGTCGGGGACGCGGCGAGGGCTTCGGCGCCGGCGGAGGCTGCGGACCGGGAGGTCAGCGCCACGGGCCGCACCACCACGGCTTCGGCCCGTTCGGCCGCGCCAAGCGCGGGATGATCAAGGCAGCCGTGTTCGCCGCTCTCGCCGAGGGCCCGATGCACGGCTACCAGATCATGCAGCGTATCGAGGAGCTGAGCGGCGGCGCCTGGCGGCCGAGCCCGGGCTCGGTCTACCCGACCCTGCAGGAGTTCGAGGACCGCGGCTTGGTGAAGAGCGAAGAGGCGGACGGAAAGCGCGTCTACGCGCTCACCGACGAAGGCAGGGCCGAGGCCGACAAGCTGCGCGACAGCGAGGGCAATCCGCCTTGGTGGACGGGTGAAGGCCCGACGGGGACGCGCATGAAGCTGCGTCAGGCCGTCGGAGGTCTCGCCGTGGCGACGAGGCAGGTCGGGATGAGCGGCTCCGACGACATGGTCGCGAAGACGCTCGAGATCCTGGCCGACGCGCGCAAACGCATCTACGGGCTCCTCGCCGAAGGAGAGTGACGGTGAGCACGCCCGCCGCCGGCGTCTGCCCGGCGATCCACGGGCGCCTCGTCCGCCGGCGTGCGGTCGCGCGCGCTGTCCGGCGGGCGGTCTCCTCGGCCCTCGACCGGATCGCTCACGCGCTCAGCGCTCGTTCTCCCGTTTGACGAGATGAGCGCGGGGGCAAGCACCGCGCATGCGCCCCGACACCCGACAGCCGGCGATCTTCATCGGCCACGGCTCGCCGATGAACATCGTCGCGGACAACGCCTACACCCGTGACCTCGAGAAGCTGGGGACCGCGCTGGCGAAGCCGCGCGCGGTCCTCGTCGTCTCGGCTCACTGGATGACGCACGGGTTCTTTGTCGGAAGTGACGCGACCAACGTCACGATCCACGACTTCTACGGGTTCCCCGACGTGCTCTACCAGAAGCGGTATCCGGCCCCCGGCGCGCCCGACGTCGCGCAGCGTGTCGTCGAGCTGACCGGCGGCGTGGTGAAGGCCGCGGAACGCGGCCTGGACCACGCCGCCTGGGCGCCGCTCATCCGCGTCTGGCCCGAGGCCGACGTCCCCGTCCTCGAGCTGAGCCTCGACCTCGCCGAGCCGGCGGCCGACCATTACGCCCTCGGCCGCCTCCTCGCCCCGCTGCGCGACGAGGGCGTCCTGCTCATGGGCAGCGGCAACATCGTCCACAACCTGCGGGCCATCGACTGGGACGAGGACGCGGCGCCGTTCGACTGGGCGGTCGAGTTCGACGCGTTCGTCGCCGGCGCGGTCGCCGAGCGCCGGCATCAGGACCTCGTCGACTACCTTCGGCATCCGCTCGGCCGCATGGCCGCGCCCACCCCGGACCACTACTTGCCGCTGCTGTACGTCCTCGCCACCCAGGCGGAGGACGAGCAAGTGACGACCCTGCACGAGGGCATCCAGCACGGCAGCGTCTCGATGCGCTGCCTGCGGGTCGGTTGACGACACTCATCGTTTACGCGGCGTCGGCGCCGCCGATAGACTCACGGGCGTTGTGGGCCGGCGCCGACGGAGGGACGCGCCGGCCGATCCGGTCGCTTCCGTGCGCGCCGCGAAGAACGCGTCGCGCGCACAGTCTGGGGACGGAGGAGGGCGCATGCGGGTGCTCGTGGTCGGCGGCGGCGGCAGGGAGCACGCCCTCGTCCATTCGTTCGTCCAGTCGAGCCTCGCGACGCAGGTCTTCTGCGCCCCCGGCAACGCCGGCATCGCCGCCGAGGCCGACTGCGTCCCCATCGGCGCCGAAGACGTGCCGGCGCTGCTCGAGTTCGCCCTCAAGGAGCGCCCCGACCTCACGGTCATCGGACCCGAGGCTCCGCTCGTCGCCGGGGTCACCGACCTGTTCCGCGAGCGCGACCTGCTCGTCTTCGGCCCCGACGCGCGCGCCGCCCGTATGGAGGGCAGCAAGGTCTTCGCCAAGGAGGTCATGGGCGAGGCCGGCGCGCCGACCGGCGGCTTCAGCAAGCACACGACCGCCGAGACTGCGCTCGCGGCACTCGCCCGCCAGACCGACTACCCCGTCGTCGTCAAGGCCGACGGCCTGGCCGCCGGCAAGGGCGTGATCATCGCCGAGGACGCCTCCGAGGCGCGCGCCGCCGTCGAGGACATGCTCGTGGCGAAGTCGTTCGGCGGCGCCGGCGAGGTCGTCGTCATCGAGGAGCATCTCGTCGGCAGCGAGGTCTCCCTGCTCGTCCTCTGTGACGGCGAGACCGCGGTCCCGCTCGCCCCCGCCCAGGACTACAAGCGCATCTTCGCCGGCGACCAGGGACCCGAACACCGGCGGCATGGGCAGCTACTGCCCGGTGCCCGGCTTCGAGCAGCGCGCCATCGACGCCGCGATGGACCAGGTCATCGAGCCCGTGCTCGGGACCCTGAAGAAGCGCGGCATCACCTACCGTGGCGTGCTCTACGCCGGTCTCATCGTGACCGCCGACGGGACCAAGGTCCTGGAGTTCAACTGCCGCTTCGGGGACCCCGAGACGCAGGCCGTGCTGCCGCGGCTGCAGAGCGACCTGCTCGAGCTCTGCCTCGCGGCGGCGAACGGCGAGCTGGCGGGGGCGAACCCCGTCTGGACGCCGCAGGCGTGCGTGACCGTCGTGCTGGCGTCGGCCGGCTACCCCGCCTCGAGCCACAAGGGCGACGTGATCGAGGGGCTGGACGCGCGGCGGCGATGGACGACGTGACGGTGTACCACGCCGGCACGGCGTTCGCCGCCGCGACGTCCGGCAGAGGCTGCTTCGGCCGCGGCGACGTCGTCACCGCCGGCGGCCGTGTGCTGGCCGTGAGCGCCCTGGGCGACGGCTTCGCCGAGGCGCGCGAGCGCGCCTACCAAGCCGTCGCCCACGTCCGCTTCGAAGGTATGCAATCGCGGCCCGACATCGCCGAGCGCGCCGTCCGCGCCGAGGCCGGCGAGATCAGCCTGTTCCCCACCGCTTAGACCGCGCACGCGACCGCCCACGACACCGCCCACGCGAGAGGAGCGCACGGTGGAAAAGACCAGCACAGAAGTCGAAGCCCTGCTCCAGGGCATCGACATGAGCCCTCCGCTCGTCGGCATCGTGATGGGCAGTGAGAGCGACCGCGAGGTCATGCAGAAGGCCTGCGACGAGCTCGACGAGCGCCACATCCGCTATGAGGTCAACGTCCTTTCGGCGCATCGCACGCCCGACAAGGTGGCGGAGTACGCGAGGACGGCGCAGGCGCGCGGCCTCAAGGTCATCATCGGTGGGGCGGGCAAGGCGGCGGCGCTCCCCGGCGTCCTCGCCGCCTACACCAACCTGCCCGTGATCGGCGTGCCGATCAAGACGAGCGACCTCGGCGGCCTCGACTCGCTGCTCAGCATCGTCCAGATGCCGCCCGGCGTGCCGGTCGCCTGCGTCGCCATCAACGGCGCGCGCAACGCCGCGATCCTCGCCGCCAAGATCCTCGACGTGTAGGACGAGCACCGTGGACCCGAGGAACCTGTCGCGCTGACTCAGGAGGAACCCGCTCATGGACAAGCAGACCATCGCTTCGGCCGCCGCCACTCCCGCGATCGGCCCGTACTCGCCGGCCCTCGGCGTCGGCGACTTCGTGTTCCTCTCGGGGCAGATACCGCTCGACCACGAGGGCAAGATCGCCGGCATCATCGCGCCCGACCAGGCGCGCAAGGCACTCGAGAACATGAAGGCGCAGCTGTCCGAGGCCGGACTGAGCATGGACGCCGTCGTCAAGACGACGATCTTCCTCACCAACATGGACGACTTCGCCGCCGTGAACGAGGTCTACGCCGAGTTCTTCACCCCGCCCTACCCGGCGCGCTCGACGGTCGAGGTCTCGCGTCTGCCGAAGGACGTCAAGGTCGAGATCGAGGCGATCGCGCTCCGCGGCTGAGCGGCGGCGCCCGACGTGTCGCGCCGCCGCTTTCTCATCCTCGGCGTCGTCTGGCTCTCGTACCTGCTCGTCTACCTCGCGCGGCTGAGCATCGGCGCTCTCTCGCCGTACCTCAAGGACGCCTTCGACCTCTCGAGCGCCCAGGTGGGCGGTCTCATGAGCGCCTCGGCGATCACGTACGTGCCGACGCTGATCGCCGCGGGCTGGCTCGTCGACCGCGTCGGCGTGCGCAGCATGCTCATCTTCGGCACCCTGGCGGCGACGCTCTGCATCATGGCGATGTTCTTCGCACCCTCGTACGCCGTGCTCTTCGGCCTGCTCGCCCTGTCGAGCATCGGCGCCGGCTGCATCTACCCGTCGGCGGTGCGGGCCGTGGTCCTCTGGTTCCCGGTCACCGAGCGGGCGACGGCGATCGGCGTGAACCAGACGGCGATCAACGCGAGCGGCATCCTCGCCGCCCTCATGCTGCCCTCCATCGCCGAGCGCTGGGGATGGCAGTACGGTCTCCTGGCTGTCGGCGTCGCCGGATTCGCGGTGACGGCGCTCGTGATCGTCGGATACAGGAGCCCGCGCGCCGGCGATGTGGGCGCGGCGGGCGCGAGCGAGCCCCTGCGAAGCGACCCTGGGCCTGGACTGGCTCCTGCGCGCCCGCCCCGCGGTACCTTTCGCGGACTCCTGCGCCACCGCGACGTCCGCCTCCTCGCCGCCATGGGCTTCTTCTTCGGCATCGTCGAGTACGCCGTCCTGGCGCAGCTCATCCTGTACATGACCGACGACTTCCTGCTCTCCGCCGTCGCCGCCGGCGGCGTGCTCGCCCTGGCGCAGGCCGCGGGGGCCGTCGCCAAGCCGGTCAGTGGACTCGTCAGTGACCGGCTGCTCGGCGGCCGCCGGCGGCCGTTGCTCATAGCGATGGCCGCGCTGGCGCTCGTCATGTGCCTCGTCCTGGCTCTGGGCGACGGAGAGCTCGGCTGGATCGTGTACCCGGTCGTCACGCTGCTGGGGCTCGCCGCGGTCGGGTGGGGCGGCCTCTTCGGGACGGCGGCCGGCGAGATCGGCGGCCGCGCCGCGGCCGGCCAGGTGGCCGGCCTGACCGCGGCCGCCGTCAACGTCGGCATCGTCGTCGGCCCGCCCGGATTCGGCGCGATCGTGGACGCGACCGGCTCGTACGACCTCGCCTGGCTGGCGATGGCGGTCAGCTCCGCCCTCGCCATCGTCTGCATCGCCTTCGTCCGCGAGCCCCGCGAGCACGACCCGGCGGCGCGCCTCGAGTTCGACGAGGCATGAGCGGCCGGCGGTCACATCGGTGTGAGACAATCGCCGCGTCACCGCCGACCTGCGGCCGCGGCGCGGCCGCCCCGGAGCCGCGGAGGGCACCATGATCGAGCGCTACACCCTGCCCGAGATGGGCGCCGTGTGGACCGAGCAGGCGAAGATGCAGGCCTGGCTCGAGGTCGAGATCGCCGCCGTCAAGGCGTGGAACAAGCTCGGCAAGGTGCCCGACGGGGCGGTCGCCGAGATCGAGGCGAAGGCGGCGTTCGACGTCGCCCGCGTCGCCGAGATCGAGGCGACGACGAACCACGACGTCATCGCCTTCCTCACCAACGTCGCCGAGTACGTCGGCGAGGCCAGCAAGTACGTCCACTACGGCATGACCTCGAGCGACATGCTCGACACCGGCCTCGCCCTGCAGATCAAGCGCGCCGGGGGGATCCTCGAGAAGGACCTGCGTCGAGCTCGGGACCGTCCTCAAGCGGCGCGCCTTCGAGTTCCGCGACACGGTCCAGGTGGGCCGCACGCACGGCATCCACGCCGAGCCGATCACCTTCGGCATGAAGCTCGGCATGTGGGCCTTCGAGGTCGCAGCGCCACCTCGAGCGCCTGCGCCGCGTCACCGACGCTGGCCGCCGTCGGCAAGCTGAGCGGCGCGGTCGGCGCCTACAACAACATCGACCCGCGCGTCGAGGAGCTCGTCTGCGACGAGCTCGGCATCGGCTTCGAGCCGATCTCGAACCAGGTCGTGCAGCGCGACCGTCACGCCGCCTTCCTGAGCGCCCTGGCGATCGTCGGCGCGAGCCTCGAGAAGTTCGCCGTCGAGGTCCGCCACCTGCAGCGCACCGAGGTGCGCGAGGCCGAGGAGGCCTTCGGCAAGGGCCAGAAGGGCTCCTCGGCGATGCCGCACAAGCGCAACCCGATCCTCAGCGAGCGCATGGCCGGCTGCGCCCGCGTGCTGCGCGGCAACGCGCTGGTCGGCATGGAGAACGTCGCCCTCTGGCACGAGCGCGACATCAGCCACAGCTCGGCCGAGCGCATCGTCTTCCCCGACTCGCTGCATCCTGCTCGACTACATGCTGCAGAAGACGACGAAGCTGATTGACGGCCTGGTCGTCGACGAGGCGCGCATGCTGGCCAACCTCGGCCAGTCGCAGCGCCTCGTCTTCAGCGGGGCCGTCCTCCTCGCCCTCGTCGACAAGGGCATGCTGCGCGACGACGCCTACCGCGTCGTCCAGGACGCGGCCATGCAGGCCTGGCGCGAGGGCGTCGACTTCGGCGGGCTCATCAAGGGCAACGCCGAGGCGATGGCCGTGATGAGCCCGCAGGAGGTCGACGCCGCCATGGACCCCGACCAGTACATGGCCGGGCGTGAGGTCATCTTCGGGCGGCTGGAGAAGCTCGAGTTCTGACGCCGCCCGTTTCTGCCGCGCGCTGAACCCAGGTCCCGCAATCCTTGCCGCCGAGCCGCTCTTGGCGTCGCGCAACCAGCAGCGCGCGGGGACGCTGCCGCCAGTTCTGATCGCAGACCCTGAAACGGGCTCTGGCGACGGCCGGGGACGACTCCATCCCTCCCCTGCTTGACCTGACCCCTAGGGCCATCTCTAGCCTCAATGGCGCACCGGCCGCAATCCCGCCCCAACACCGGACGAGCGCGGAAGCGAGGCTCGATGGATCGACAAGGCGATGACGCCGAGAACCCCGATGCTGCGCGCGTCGAGCCGCCCATGACCCGGAGGCGCTTCCTGGCATGGATCGGGGTCTCGCCGCCGGCGCAGTCGCGGCGATACTCGGGGTGCTCGGACTGACACCGTTCGTTGCCTCCGCGTCGCGTGACGAGAACGCCGACTGGACCCCTGTCGGCAGCATCGACTCCGCGCGAGCCGGGGCAGCCCGATCTGTCGGTCGCCGGTACGGTCGTCCCGACGACCTTCACTCGGACAGTGACGGACGCCTACCTGCCACCCGAGGACCAGAAGACGCCGGTGTTCCTGGTGTGCGAGGGCGGCGGCGCGTTCACCGTCTTCGACGCCCGCTGCACGCACCTCGGATGTCCGTTGAGCTGGAGCTCGACGTCACGCGAGTTCCTCTGCGCCTGCCACGGCGCCGTGTACGACGACAGCGGCGAGGTCACCGACGGCCCCCCGCCGCGTCCGCTCGATCGCTACGACGTCAAGGTGGAGGACGGCGTGCTCTACGTCGGCCGCCTGCGAGAAGGGCGAAGTCGTGAGCATCCCGGCGGAGCGACCCGCCGCCGGTCCGCTCGCGCGGAGCTTGGACGCGCTCGACGAGCGCCTCGAGGTGCGCGGGCCGCTGGCCCGGGTGCTCGGCAAGCCGGTGCCGGAGGGCATCACCTGGTACTACTGCTTCGGCGGCATGACCTTCTTCGCGTTCGTCGTGCTCGTCGTGACCGGCGTCGTCCTCGCCTTCTTCTACGTGCCCTCGCCCGATCACGCGCGGGCGTCCGTCGCCTGGATCGAGAGCTCTCTGCTGCTCGGTTCGATCGTCCGCAACCTGCACCGCTGGAGCGCCTACGCCATGGTCGGGCTCGTCCTCGTCCACATGGTCAGGGTGTTCGTGCACGGCGCCTACCGCAAGCCGCGCGAGCTCAACTGGGTGGTCGGCGTCCTGATGCTGATCACGGTGCTGGCCTTCGGCTTCACCGGCTACCTGCTGCCCTGGGACCAGAAGGCGTACTGGGCGACCAACGTCGGCATCAACATGGCCGACTCGGTGCCCTTCGTCGGCCCCTTCATCGCCGACCTGCTGCGCGGCGGCCCCGAGCTCGGCGCCCTCACCCTTCTGCGCTTCTACGCCGCCCATGTCTTCGTCCTGCCGGCCCTCCTCGTGTCGGGCTGCTGCTCCATTTCGCCATGGTGCGCCGTCAAGGCATCGCCACACCGCTGTGAGTGCAACGACCGACAAGCAGCGGCGTCACGACGCGCAGCCGCTGCAAGACCCACGGCACGGCCGCGAGCCAGAGGCGCTTCTTCCCCGACCTCTTCGTCTACGAGGCCTCGGTCGCCCTGGCCATGCTGATCGCCCTCATCGTCGTGGCGGCGCTGACGAAGGCCCCGCTCGAGGAGACCGCGAGTCGCGACGCCGCCGGCTTCACCCCGCGGCCGGAGTGGTACTTCCTCTGGCTCTTCCAGCTCCTCAAGTACTTCAAGGGCAGCTTCGAGGCGTCGGCACCGTCCTGGTGCCGTCGCTGCTCGTCGTGCTCCTTCTCGCCGTCCCGTTCGTCGACCGGCGCCCGCCAAGACGAAGGCTCCTCGGGCGCACGCGCCCGCTGAGAGTGGCGCCCAGAGTGATCGCCCTGGTGGCCGTGGCTCTGCTGCTGGCCCTCACCATCGTCGCCGCGATATCGGCCGGCGCGGAGCGACCACCGCGCCTCCGCCGACGATCCCGGAATGGCCCCCGCAGTCCCGCCTGCACGACCCCGGCGGACGGGCGTCACACGTCAACGATCTTCGATGCGTACTGACAAGGGGGAGCGATGTCCGAGTCGCCTGACGCGAAGAGAGACAGAGAACTGGGGATGGACCGCAAGATCACGCGCCGCGACTTCCTCGACGGCGCCGCCCTCACCGTCGGCGGGGCCATCCTCGCCGGATCGGTCGCCGGCGGATCTGGCGGCCGTCCTGGCCGGCTGCGGGGAGACGGGCACGCTGGAGACGGCGGCGCTGGGCGCCGTATCCGCCGGCGCTGACCGGGCTGCGGGGCAGCATCAACCCCGCGTACGCGGTCCCCCACGCACTGCGGGACGGCACCTTCTGGGAGGGCCAGAAGGACGCCGAGGACACCGGCGAGAGCTACGACCTCGTCGTCGTCGGCGCCGGCATCAGCGGCCTCGCCGCCGCCTACCTGTACGCCCGCGACAACCCCGACGCCCGCGTCCTGGTACTCGAGAACCACGACGACTTCGGCGGCCACGCGCGGCGCAACGAGTACACGCCCGTGGTCGCGGCGCTTCGGCCGCCGATCATCGGCTACGGCGGCACGCAGTCGATCGACCATCCCAAGACCTTCAGCCCGGGGGCGAAGGCCGTCCTCGACGAGATCGGCGTCAAGCTCGAGCCCTTCTTCGACTACTACGACCAGAAGTTCTACGAGACGCTCGGGCTCGTCAACTCGGCCACCTTCTTCGACAAGGAGACGTGGGGCAGCGACTATGTCGCGATCAGGACTCCCGACATGCTCGGCATACGACCCCGACTTCCTCAAGGACGCCCCGATGTCGGAGCAGGGCAAGAAGGACCTCGCCATGCTGAGCGAGAGCCCCGCGGACTGGCTCCCCGGCATGTCGCAGGAGGAGAAGTGGGCGAAGCTGAGCGAGATCACCTACACGCAGTGGATGACCGACTTCGCCAAGGTCGATCCCGACGCCGTGAAGTACCTTTCCAAGGCGTCGAGCGGGTACTGGGGCTACGGCGCCGACGGCATCGGCGCCATCGACGCCTGGGCCGACGGTATCCCGGCTTCGACGGCCTGGGGCTCAGCTGGGCGAAGCCCTACAAGTACAACGCGCCGACCGAGAAGCAGTTCTGGGAGGAGGAACCCTACATCTACCACTTCCCCGACGGCTGTCATGGCATCCCTCGCCTGCTGGTGCGTCAGCTGGTCCCCGAGGCCCTGCCCGGCCGCACGATGGAGGACCAGGTGCTCGCGCGCCTCGACTACGCCCGTCTCGACCAATCCGGGGAACCGTACGCGGATCCGACTGTGCAGTCCCGTCGTGAAGGTGCGCAACACCGACGACGGGGTGGAGGTCACGTACGTCCAGAACGGCGAGCTGCGCAACGTCAAGGGCAAGGGCGCCGTGATGGCCTGCTGGTACTCGATGCTGCCCTACATCGTCGAGGACTACCCCGATGAGCAGAAGCAGGCGGCCCAGTACATGACCCGCATCCCGCTGGTCTACGCCAACACGCTGATCTCGAACTGGCGCGCCTTCGAGAAGCTGAAGATCCAGGACGTCCGCACCGTCGGTCCGGGGTCGTTCTGGCTGGGCTTCTCCCTCGACATGCCGGTGAGCATGGGCGGCTACGAACACCCGAGCGACCCCGACGAGCCGATCCTCCTGCACTGGAACGCCACACCGGCGGAGTTGGGCATGCCGCCGCGCGAGGGCGTGAAGGTCGGCCGCCAGGACCTCTACAAGATGAGCTTCGAGGACATGGAGCGGAAGATGCGCGACCTCATGGCGCGCACGCTGGGCTCCGCCGGCTTCGACCCGGCCGAGGACATCCAGGCGATCACCGATCAACCGCTGGGCGCACGGCTACTCGTTCGAGTACGCCATGCCGTGGGACAAGGCGTTCTACCCCGACGGTCCCCTTGCCCGGCGACGTTGCCGCGAAGCCGTTCGGCAAGATCACCTTCGCCAACACCGACCGCCGCTCCCAGGCCTACGTCGACTCGGCGATCGACGCGGCAGTGCTGGCGGCGAAGGAGCAGTCGACGCAGGCGTAGCCCTAGCCTTCCCGTGCCTGGGCTGTTTGGCGGGCGGGGCGGGCGGCGTCACGACGCCGCCCGCCCCGCCCGCCTTCGCGCTTGACCTCGGCCCCGACCGAAGGCGTAGCATCAGAGGAGCTGTCACGTTCCCGAGCCAGCCTAGGCAGGTCAGTGGACGCTCGTTTGGCATCATTACGAGATCGCGGCGCCAGATCGCGGGCCGGCGATGGACTACCGGCACCGGCTCCCAGACGTCCATGGTAGTCGAGCCCGGCAGCCCGCTCCCGCGGGAGACCGCCGTCTGCCGATCGGCGTCTTCGCCCGCCTCACCCAGCTGACGCGCAAGGCGTTGAAGACGTACGAACGCTACGGGCTTCTGCGACCCGCCCACATCGACCCGCAGACCCACTACCGCTACTACAGCCTGCAGCAGGTGCGCACCGCCGAGACGATCCGGCTGCTGCGCTCGGTGGGCGTGCCGCTCCGCGACGTGGCGGCAGCGTTGCGCGCCGATGAAGCGACGCCGCTGCCCGTGCTCCTTGCGCGACGCAGGCTGCACCTTGCCGAGGAGCTCGCCGCGACCGACCGGCTGCTCGACCATCTGAGAACATCAACGCCGATCCTTCGCGAGGTCTGTCGACGGAGATAGCCGTGCGTGACGTCGCGGCGCACGTCGACCTCGTCTGTGCCGCGCAGTGCACGCACGAGACCCATGAGGCGACGGTCGACCGGCTGCTCGATCGACTTGCCGGCCTCCTCGACGCCCACAGGCTGGAACCGCTCGGCCGCGAGACGGCCACCTACTTCGCCGACTTCGACCTGACACACGACTACCGCGTCGAGGTGAGCGCGCCGGTCGACTTCTCCGCACGCAGGCGAGACACTCCCGCCGCCGTTCGCCACACACCGCCCGCCACGGTCGCCACCGCTGTGCACCCCGGTCCGTATGGTGAGATGTCCACGACGTCGGCCTGCTTGATCGCCTGGGTCGCCGAACACGACCTGCCGCTGACCGGCCGGTTCAGCGAGACGTACCTCGTCGACGAACGCGACACCGACGATCCCGATGCCTTCCGCACCCTGATCGGCCTGGAGATCGCAGCGACCCCCAAGCCGCCGCGGCCCTGACGACGGGCTGCAGCGGCCGACGCGCTGGGGACGCGAGGCCGATGCGTAGGGTGATCGCCGGGCGCTTCCGGAGGCTCCGGTTCCAGGCTTCCGGGGCCCGGCGCCGCAGGTGGCCGGGCCCCTCGTCGCGAAGCTCATTCCCTACAGGGTCGGCCGCTTCGGCCGATACTTCACCCTGACACGCTCTGCTGGAGGGGCGCGACCCCGGAGGGCACGCCATGGCCATCTGCAACAACTGCGGCAAGGAGATCCGCGACGACGTCTGGACGTGCGGGTTCTGCGGCGCTCCGGTCGCGCAGTCGCCCTCTGAGGACGCGGGCGGCGGCGAGGAGAGCGCGTACGGCACGGAGGGCTACAGCCCGTACGCCTCGCAAGCCGCGGCCTCGTCGGCGTACGGCGCCGCGAGCTACGGCGGCGTGGAGCCGGGTCCTGCCGGCTTCGGCAGCGCGACCGAAGGAATGACCGCCGTACGGCACCCCCATGCCGCAGGCCAAGCCGGCCAAGTCCGGCGGCCTCTCCCAGGCGACGAAGCTCGTGCTCGTCGGCGCCGCCGTCGCGCGTGGTCGCCATCGTCGCGGTCTGGTTCTTCGTCCTCCGCGGCGGCGGCGGCGGTGACGAGTTCATCGGCACCTGGACCGCGGTCAAGAGCGACGAGGGCAGCCTCGTGATCGAGCATGGCGACGACGGCATCGAGGTCACCATGGTCGGCGCCGACAAGCAGCGCGTAGGGCCGCTGAAGACCGACCTCGACGGCGAGGCGCTCGAGATCAAGCTTGAGGCGGTCGGCGACGATGCGCAGCAGAAGGCCGCGGTCGAGATGGTTCGCGCCGCTGTTCGAGGCGGCGGTCGAGGACTTCAAGATGATGCTCCGCGTGCGCGGCGCGGACGGCCACCTCGTGATGACGGTCGCCGGCAAGTCGAAGGTCGGCGGCGACCAGACCACCATGCCGGTCACCGAGTTCGTCAAGGCGGGCACCGGGACACTCTGAGCGGCGCCGGCGCGCTGCGGCAGCGCGAGGAGTCCCGTGGTGGCGATCCCCTGTCCGACGAGCCTCCATATCCCGATCAGCAGTCTCCCGGTCTTGGCCCTCTCGTCCGGAGACTCAACGCCGCCCGCGCCCACCTCGATGCGGCCGGCATTGTAGAGTGAGCCTGTCGATCCGGCCCTGGAGGGGGGACGGCCCACCCCGAGAAGGGAGAACGTACGATGCTTCGCAACCTGCTCCTGCTCGCCCTCGTGCTCTCTGCCGTGGTCGGCCTCGCCGCCTGCGGCGAGGAGACGACCGATGAGACGACGCCTGCTTCGACGCCGGCGGCGACCTCGCCGGCGAGCACGCCGACGCAGGCCGCGGACGACCCCGCCGCGCTCTACGCCGATAACTGTGCCGGCTGCCACCAAGCCGACGGCAGCGGCGGCAACGGCCCCGATCTTCGCGGCGAGGACAACGTCGGCGGCATCGCCGAGCAGATCAGCGAGCGGCGGCGGCGGGATGCCGTCGTTCTCCGGCGACCTTACCGAGGCGCAGATCCAGGCCCTCGCCGACTACGTGGTCTCGGAGCTGTAGGGCGAAGCGCGTGCACCGAGATCGCGGGGGACGCGCGCGATGACCGTCGCGCCGCGAGCGATAACGCCGGCGCGGCCCGGCCTCGACGTCGTCGTCCGCGTGCCCGGCTCGAAGAGCGTCACCAACCGGGCGCTGCTGCTCGCCGCCCTGGCGGATGGCGACTCGACCCTGCGCGGAGCGCTCGTCGCGGACGACACGGCGGCCTTCGTCGACGGGTTGCGCAGCTTGGGGTTCGAGATCTCCGAGGACGCGGCCGGCCGCCTGCGCGTGCGCGGGGCGGCCGGCCGCATCCCGTCTTCGGCGGCGACCGTCTGGTGCGCCGACGCCGGCACGGCGGCCCGCTTTCTGCTCGCCGCCTGCGCCGCCGGTCACGGCCGCTTCACGCTCGACGCCTCCGGACAGCTCAGGCGCCGGCCGATGGGGCCGCTCCTCGAGGCGCTGCGCGCCCAGGGAGCGGTCTTCGAGCCGGCCGGCGCGACCTCGCTCCCGGTGACGGTCGTCGCCGGCGGCCTCGCCGGCGGGACCGTCAGCCTGCCCGGGGACGTCTCGAGCCAGTTCGTCTCGGCCCTGCTCATGGCGGCGCCGCTCGCCCGCGGACCTCTGACGATCGCCGTCGACGGGCTTGTCAGCCGTCCCTACGTCGACATGACCCTGGCGATGATGGGGCAGTTCGGGGTCGAGGCCGAGCGCGACGCCTACGCCGCCTTCCGGCTGCGGCCATCGACCTATCGTGCCCGGACGTACGCCGTGGAGCCGGATGCCTCGACGGCGTCGTACTTCTTCGCCGCCGCGGCGGTCACGGGCGGACGGGTGACCGTGCCGGGCCTGCGGCGCCGCGGCGGGCTGCAGGGCGACGTCCGCTTCGTCGACGTCCTCGAGGCGATGGGCTGCCGCGTGACCGACGACGAATCGGGGCTCACCGTCGAAGGCCCTCATGGCGTCGCGAGGGGCGCCGGGACGCCTGCGGCGCCGGCGCCCCTCGCCGGCCTCGCCGTCGACATGGCCGACATCCCCGACACGTTCATGACCCTGGCCGCGATCGCGCCGTTCGCCTCGTCCCCGGTCACGATGACGGGCATCGCCAACGTCCGCCTCAAGGAGTCCGACCGCATCGCCGCCGTGGAGGAGGGCCTGCGCCGGGTCGGGGTGCGCACGGAGTCGGGCCCGGACTCACCTTCGTGTCCTGCCGGGCCCGGCGCACGGCGCCGCCATCGACCCGCACGGCGACCACCGCATCGCGATGAGCTTCAGTGTGCTCGGCCTCCGCGTCCCCGGCGTGGTCATCGAAGACCCCGCCTGCGTGCGCAAGACGTGCCCCACGTTCTTCGACCTGTGGGCCCAGATCGAGGCGGCGGACTGAGGCTTCCGCGCGAGCTCGGAGGGCGACGACGCCTCCCGCGTGAGGGCCGCCGTCCGCGCCTCGGCCGCGACTCGACCTGTAGCGCCCTCAGCGCGGGCGCGGTACGCTGAGGCGCAGACGGAGGATGTCAGGGAGGGACGGCATGACCGACGAGGCGAAGCCGCCGAACAAGAAGCCGGCCGGAGGAGCGAGACGACCGCGCAAGCCGGCGGCCGACGCCGCCAAGCCGCCGCGCTCATCCACATCGAAGGCCGACCCCAACGCCGCCGCTGAACCAGCCAGCGGCCGTGGCGCCGGACGACACGCCGACCGAGGTCGTGACCGCGGAGGATGCGCCGACCGAGGTCCTCGCCGCGGGACGCGCCGACCGAGGTCGTCGCCGCGGACGCGACGCGCGACCGCAGGTCATCGCCGACGATGCCGCGGTCACGGAGATCGCGCCCGCCGCCGGCGGGCCCGCCTCCCCGCCGCCTCCCGCGCCGCCGTTCGCGCCCGTGCCGCGGACCCTCACGCCGTCGGGCGGTGGCGACCGTCGCACGACCCTGTGGGCCGTGCTCGCCGCCGCCTCCGTCGCGATCCTGGCCCTCGTCCTTCTCTGGGCCTTCGTCCTCCGCGACAGCGGCGAGCAGTTCGTGGGCAGCTGGGCTCCGGTCAGCGGAGAAGGCGGCGGACTCGTCATCACGTCGCAGGACGGGGACTTCGACGTGGCGATGTACGACACCGACCTCGAGCTCACCGGCACGTACCCGGCGGCGCACGACGGCGAGGCGCTCACCTTCAAGTTCACCGACACCCAGTCGCAACTGGGGATGGTCGAGGCACGGCTGACCTACGACGAGGAGCGCGACATCCTGACCTTGCGGCTCTCGGCGATGGGCCAGGAAGGGGCCCCGCTCGAGTTCGCGCGCGTCGACGCTCTGGAGGCCGGGCCCACCCCGACGCCGGTGCCCGTCCCGACACCGACGCCGAGCCCCTCGGCTTCGCCGACCGGCTCGGCGTCTCCCACGCCCTCGCCCACCGGGACCGATACCGCCCAGTACGACCAGCAGGTCGTCGACGCCATCGTCCAGATCCAGGTGGGAGTGCTGAACTGGGCCACCGACAACGGGAGCTACCCGCCGGTCGAGGAGGTCACGGCCGACGGCGGCGTCGGCCAGTTCGTCGCGCCGTGGCCGACGAACCCGTTCACCGGACAGCCCATGGTGGCCGGGGACCAGCCGGGGGACTACACATACGAGCAGCTCGAAGGCGGCCAGGCGTACAGGATCATCGGGCATCTCGCCAACGGGCTCACCTTCACGGTGCCCTGAGAGGACGTCATGCAGGCGATCCGCGTGCGCGATTTCGGCGCCCCAGAGGTCCTGCGCATCGAGGACGCGCCCGAGCCGGTGGCCGGACCCGGGGAGGTCCTCGTGCGCGTCGGCGCCGCCGGCGTGAACCCGGTCGACACCTACGTCAGGTCCGGGACGTACCGTGAGCTCCCGGACCTGCCCTACACGCCCGGGTCGGACGCCGGCGGCGTGATCGTCGCGCTTGGCCCCGGGGGCGCGTGGCGGCGCGTGGTCGGCCAGCGCGTGTACACCGCCGGGTCTGTCAGCGGCACGTACGCGGAGCTGACGGTGTGCAGGACGGAGCAGGTCCGCAGCCTGCCGGACGAGATGAGCTTCGCCGAGGGCGCGGCGCTCGGCGTCCCGTACGTGACGGCGTATCGAGCGCTGTTCCAGCGCGGCCGCGCCGTCGCCGGCGAGACGGTCCTCGTCCACGGCGCGAGCGGCGGGGTCGGGCTTGCGACCGTGCAGTTCGCCCTCGCCGCCGGGCTCAGGGTCATCGCGACCGCCGGAAGCGAGGGCGGCCGCGCCCTCGTCGCCGCCCAGGGCGTCGACCATGTCCTCGACCACCACGAACCTGGCCACCTCTCCGCCGCGGTCGAGCTCACCGCCGGGCGCGGCGTGGACCTCATCGTCGAGCTGCTCGCCAACGTCAACCTCGGGGCCGACCCGCGGGCGCTCTCCATGGGCGGACGGGTGGTCGTGGTCGGCAGTCGGGGGCGGGTCGAGATCGATCCGCGTGACCTCATGGACCGCGACGGCGACGTGCGCGCCATGCGCCTGCCGAACGCCACCCCGGGCGACCTCGCCGAGGCGTACGCCGCCATCGCCGCCGGGCTCGCCGGCGGCGACCTGCGGCCCGTGGTCGGCCGCGAGCTCCCGCTCGCGGAGGCGCCACGGGCCCACCGCGAGATCATCGAGGGGCCCGCCGCCGGCAAGATCGTCCTTGTGCCCTGACGACCCCTCGCCCGCGCGATGTAGGATGCCCGTTGGGCAGCCCATCGCGTCCTCGAGGAGGGCACCGTGACCGACTACCGTTCCCGCAGTCTCTGGCTCGACGGCGTGCCCGGCGAGCTCACCCCGCGACCCGGCCTGGAAGGTCCGCTGGATGTGGACGTCGCCATCGTCGGCGCTGGGTACACCGGCCTCTGGACCGCCTACTACCTCAAGAAGGCCGACCCGCACCTGCGCGTCGCCGTGCTCGAGCGCGAGATCGCCGGCTTCGGCGCCTCGGGACGCAACGGCGGCTGGTGCTCGTCGTTCTTCGCCGGCTCGCGCGAGGCGACCGCGAAGCGTCACGGGCGCGCGGCGGCGATCGCCATGCAGAGGGCGATGTTCGAGACCGTCGACGAGGTGGGGCGCGTCGCCGCCGAGGAGGGCATCGACGCGCGCTTCCACAAGGGCGGCGCCCTGGTGCAGGCCTCCAACGTGCCCCAGCTCGAGCGCGCCCGCGAGGAGATCGAGTGGGAGCGCTCCTGGGGCTTCGGCGAGGAGGACTACCGGCTGCTGAGCGCCGAGGAGGCGCGATCGCGGATCGCCGCGACCGGCAGCCTCGGCGCCTACTTCACCCCGCACTGCGCCTGCGTCGATCCGGCGCGGCTGGCGCGCGGACTCGCCGACGTCGTCGAGCGCCTGGGCGTGCCCATCTACGAGCGCACGCCCGCCCTCAGCCTCTCGGCCGGCCGCGTCGAGACGCCCGTCGGCGCCGTCACCGCCGAGGTCGTCGTGCGCGCCACCGAGGGCTACACCGCCGAGCTGCCCGGATGCGAGCGTGTCGTCCTGCCGCTCTACTCGCTGATGATCGCCACGGAACCGTTCACCGCCGACGTCTGGGACGCCGTCGGGTGGCGCCAGCACGAGACCTTCAACGACGGGCGCTTCCTGATCGTCTACGCGATGCGCACAGACGACGACCGCCTCGCCATCGGCGGTCGCGGCGCTCCGTACCACCTTGGTTCGCGCATCAACGACGACTTCGTCGACGAGCCCGGTGTGTTCGAGGCCCTCAAGGCCGTCGTCCGGCGCCTCTTCCCCCAGATGGGCCCGGTCAACGTGTCACACACCTGGGGCGGCCCCATCGGCATCCCCCGCGACTGGTACAGCTCGGTCGGGCTCGACCGCGTGTCGGGCCGCGCCTGGGCCGGCGGGTACGTGGGCGACGGCGTCGGGACGACGAACCTTGCCGGACGCACGTTGCGCGACCTCATCCTCGGCGAGGACTCGGAGCTCACGGCGCTGCCCTGGGTCGGCCACCAGTCCCCGCTGTGGGAACCCGAGCCGCTCCGCTGGCTCGCGGTGAACGCCGCCATGAAGGCGATGGCCAGCGCCGACAGCTACGAGGAGCGCACCGGCAAGCAGAGCCGTCGCGCGACGATGGTGAAGAGGCTCATCGGCGCCTGAACAGGCGACGCGTGATCCCCTCGAGGGTTTGACGCCCCGGCGGCGGACGGTACAAGCTGGCAACGGCCACAGGGAGAGCGATGCCTCCGACGCGCACGATACGACTGACGCTCCGTGACTGGACCGGCGACGGTGTCATCACCGTCGTCGCCGGCGTGCTGCTCGTCGCCGCGGTGCTACTGCCGTGGGCGAACGACCGCGTCGACGGCGCAGTCAGCTACGCGCTCACCAAGCCGGCCGACATCGGTGGCGGGCTCGGCACGCCGTGGGGGCCGCCGATGATGGTCATCGCCGTCGCCGTCGTGGCGCTGGGCGTCGCGATGATCGCCCTGGGGCCGCACCGTCTCGCGCTTCTCTCCGGCGCCCTGGTCGCGCTCGCGGGTATCGCCGTCTGTATGCTGGCCCTGGCGGCGGCGCGCGAGGCGCTCGGGTGGGAGTACGCCACCGGAGTCGGGCTCATGCTGGCGCTGCTCGTCGGCGTCCTGCTGGTGCCGATAGGCGTCGCCACGGCGATGGTCGGCTTCATGCTGCGACGCGCGCCGGAGCCGCCGGCGGCGTAGGCGCGCCAGACCCCGCCTCAGCCCAGCTTCTCCGCCTCGCGATCGGCCGCGGCCACGACCGCATCGAGCTCGCGCTGCACGTCGGGCGCGAGCGGCTCCGGATGATGCTCGCGCTCGAGGCGGCGGAACTCGGCGATGGCGGCGGCGCGGGCCGGCTCCAGGCCGCCCTCCGCGCCGCCTCTCCGCCGCATCTCCGCCGCCGCCTCGCGCCCCGCGTGTGTCAGCCACAGCGGCAGGCGGTGGTCGCGGAGGTGCTCGCGCGTGTGCCGCTGGGCCATGTAGTGGCCGCGCGGACCGACGGCGCGGATGACGTCGAGCGCCAGGTCCTCCTCGTCGAACTCCGCCGGGCCGACGAGCGCCGCCGCGTGCAGCAGCGCCTCGCAGTCGCGGATCACCTTGTCCGGATACAGGATCGTCGATCCGGCCTCGAGTCGCGATCGACCCGCAGACCTCAGCCCCGAAGAGCGGCACGGCGACGGCGCCGATGCCCGCACTCACGCCGGTCTGCCAGCCCGGCGCCGTCGCGTCGCCGCTCACCGACCCGCCGCCGAGGCTCGGCACGCCCCAGGCGTGCGCGAGCTGGACGGCGATGCGCTCCGCCTGCCCCTCGACCTCCGAGATGTAGCCCCCGCTGAGCGGGTCCATGAGCGAGACGAAGAACGAGTGGAAGACGGGCGCGCCGGGGCTGGCGAGCTGCACGAGCACCATGCCGCTGACGACCTCGGCGTCGGCCGACGGCGATGGCGCCGAGCTCCGTCGCCGGCGCCGTGGACCCCATCGTCGGCATCGCCATGAAGCTGAACGGGAGGCCGGCCTCGGCGTACGCGAGCGCGCACTCCAGGCCAGGGCCATCCTGAGCCAGGGGTGAGATCGTGCAGATGTTGCCGCAGATCGGTGGCCGGCGGCGACGCTCCGCGTCCGAGCCGGCCACCACGGTCGCCATCTCGACCACGTACTTCGCGAGCTCCGGGTACACGGTCGTCGCCCCGCGCACGTGCTTGAGCGTGTTGCTCAGGCCCGCGTGGCACTCGTGCAGCGGCGCCGTGCGCAGGTGGTCCTGGGCGCTCACGGGCGGCCAGTAGAACGAGAGCAGCGGCAGGGCGTCGCAGATCCGCGCCATGAGGGCGACGTCGTCCTTGCGCGACGAACGGAGCTCCCCCGTCACCGGGTCGGCGACCTTCGTCCCCACGCCCTCGGTGCAGATGTAGCAGCGGGTCCCGTCGAGGAGCAGGTCGAGCCGCTCCTCGCGCCCGGCGAGCACGAACGAGCGCGGCGCGGTCGACATCGCCTTGACGACGAGGTCCGGCGGTATCCGCACGACCTCGTCGTCCCCGACCCGGGCGCCGTGACTCGCGAGGATCTCCCGGGCGCGCGCCGACGGCATGTGCACGCCGATCTCGTCGAGGATCGTCAGCGTGGCCTGTCGCAGCCGCTCGATCTGCGCCGCGTCGAGCGGGTCCTGCCCCGGCCGCGCCGGGATGCTCACGATGTCGGGCGTGTGGCTGCTCATGTGGTCTCCTCGTCAAGGAGCGAGTGGGTCCGCTAGAACCCGGCCAGCTCCTTGAACCGCTCGACGCTGTTGATGCGGATGCCGAGCAGCTCCGCGATGCGGAACTTGGCGTACATCGCGTTGGGCTCGCCGGGGTGCAGGTTCGAGTGGTCGAGGATCCTCCCCAGCCCCTTCTCGCCCCTCAGCTGCTCCATGGCGTAGCTGTCGCTCAGGTCGCGGACCGTGCAGCCGAGCTTCCCGGCGACGTACTCCTTCGCTTCCTTGCAGGCGCATGCCCCGCGACATCTGCATCCTCGCGACCAGGTCTCCGGCCGTGCGGATCCCGCCCATGCCCGCGGCGAGCGCGTGGGTGACGTCCATGCCCCTGGAGTCACCCGAGCCCACCTACAACCCGTCGCAGCGCAGGATCTCGACGCAGGCCTTGGCCGCCCGCGACGAAGCGTCCTCGCCGGGGTAGCCGTTGACCGGCACGCCGACGACGCCCTGGCCGACGTTGGGGTGCACGGGGATGCGCGCCGACGTCCATGCACGGCTTGATGACGGTGAGCGCGAAGGCGATGTTCCAGGCGCAGCTCTTCGAGGTGCGGATGTTCACCGCCGGGCCGAAGATGGTGGCGCCGGCGTCCTGGGCGACCTCGAGCTGCTCCTTGGGCCACATGCCGGCGAGCCGGCGGCCCTCCCACTCGAGCTCGCCGTGCACGCCGATGACGAACTCGCCGGCCATGCCGAGCTCGATGCCGGCCTCGGGGTAGCGCTCGCGCACGTGCTTGACGGCGCGCAGCGTGCTCAGGAAGTCGGCGTCGCCGGCGCCGCCGGTGGTGTCGAAGTCCATGCCGTCGGCGCCGGCCTCCATCATGCCGTCGCTGACGTAGATGAAGTCCTTGGTCGCGTAGTCGATGGCCTCTTCGACGGCCGCCTTGCCTTCGGCGATGCGGCCCTGCGGCAGCAGCTCGAACCAGTTGTCCGCGGGCCCGTCCGGCTTGGAGTAGAAGGCGAGGTTGGGCTGCGCCCCGTACTGGATCGGCGCCGTGAGCATGAGCTGCGCGTTCTGCATGAGCTGCTGCTGGAACGGCAGGATCGTCTTGATCGCCTTGTAGCTGTACTCGATGTGCCAGAGCTCGAGGATGTCCTGGCCGAGGCGCTGCTCGCTTTCGAGCAGGTCCTGAAGGTCGGTGCCGGTCATCTTGGAGCCGCCCCCGTCGCAGCTGAGGACGACCTGGTCGCCGATGTCGACGGCGGTGAAGGCGGCGGGCGAGGCGTAGATGTCGAGCAGGTGGTCGAGCTCGTCGGCGCCGAGCGGCGGGCACTTGGCCCTGCGGGCCCCTTCGGCCGTGCCCGCCTCGATGTCGGCGCGCAGCTCGCTGCGCGTCATCTCGACCATGAACCCGTCGCCCATGCGGGTCGGGATCCTAGGCTCGGCCACGTGGTCACCGCCCTTCCTGTCTCAGACCCACGCGAGGAGTCTCGGCGGGACTGTATCAGGGGAGCGGGCGCGGCGGGGCGAGGGGGGCGCGGGCGGCCTGACGGCCGCCCCGCCCCCAGCGCGCGTCATTGTGCGACGTAGTCGCGCCCGCCGGAGAGGTGGACGACGAGTGAGTAACTCGTGCCGGCTCCCGGCGTGTAGGTGTAGTCGCCGGGGCCGGTGCCTTCGGTCATGTCGGTCTTCGTCCACGGGTTCTCCGGCCAAGGCTGGACGAAGCCGCCGAGGACGTCCTTGGTCGCCTTCGGCGGCAGCGCGTTCGTGGTCGCGATGTGAGCCTGGATGCCGGTCTGTACGGAACGGATGCTCGCCTTGACGGACATGTCCTTGGCGATGTCGATCTGGCTCGTCGGGCTGGCGATCTCCTCCTCGCCGCAGCCGGCGAAGCCGATCGTTGCGGCGAGCGCGAGGATAGTGAGCACACAAGCAGACGCCAGCCTGCGTGTCCGGCGTGACCGGGTGATCGTGCGACGCATGTGAGGGCCTCCCTGTCGGCGGACCGGCGCCGCGCCGGACGAGGGCGTGAGCGCGGGACTCCGGTACATGGTCGGCGGCGCCGGTCCCAGGAACAGGTTCGGACGCCTCCGTCCTCCACTTCGGACCGGCGCCGCCGCTCCCTCTATCGACAGATCAGGGCTTCGGCCTCAACATCCCGCTTCGCTCGGAGGCCAGGACCGTCCCCAGATCTGACGAATACTTCAGTGTCGTGGCCCCGCTGCCGATGGGAAGCATGAGGGAGCAGGGCAAGAGAAGGGGCCAGTGTGAACGCGGACCATCACGTCGTCGACCCGGGGCCGAGTCAGCCGACGGACGAACCCGCCCGGCTGCGCCTGAGCAGCACGACGATCCTCTGCGGCCTGTGGGTCGCGGTGATCGTCCTCGCCGTCGCCGTCGACCTCGCGAAGTAGCAGCGCCTGTCAGCCGAGAAGGCCCTCGATGATCAGGTCGGTGGCCTTCTCTTCGTCGAGGCCGCGCGCCATCAGCGTCTGCAGCTGCTTGCTGTCGACGCTGCCGATCGCGGCCTCGTGCGTGATGTGCGCCCGCGGGTGGTTGACCTCGACGATCGGCACCGCCTTCGCGACGGCGCGACCCTGCACGATCTCCTTGCAGTCGACGTGCCCCCGCGCCCCGGCGGCGTTCGCGGCCAGCGAGTTGTAGACGTCGGCCACGGCGTCGTCCTTGACGGCGATGTGGGTCTGCAGGACGGCGCGAGCGTCCTCGCCGTTGAGGCGAGCGGTCTCGCGGATCGTGATGCGGTCGTGCCCGCGGCCCCAGATGCGGGCGATCATGTCGAGCAGGCTGTACGCGTCGCAGTCGACGTCGTAGTCGAAGTCGATGACGCCCGCCTGGCCCTTGATGAGCTCGAACTCGGTCTTGAAGCGCGCCCCTTCACCGACCTGGACCTTGGTCTTGGGCACGACGAGGACGCCGCCCTCGCGCCCGTGGAGGTGCCGCTCGAAGTACTCGTAGGCGGCGCCCGGCGCGATGCGCACCACGGCGTCCATCTTGTGCGTGATGTCGACCGCGTTCGGGAAGGTGCAGTGCGCCTGCACCGAGGCGAACGAGTCCTCCTCGACCTCGACGTCCATGACGATGCGCTGCAGTCCCTCCTCGGGCAGCATGCCGAAACAGAGATGGACGGGCTTCGCGATCCGCGCGCCCCTCTTCAGATGGATGTGCGCCCTGATGCCGTCGTCGAGCTGGTCGACGTCGACCTCGAGGCCCGGGACGAGGTGGGCGCCGACGACCTCGTTGCCGTGCACCTCGAGGTGGGCGATGTCGTCGCCGGTGACGTGGCCGCCGAAGTCGCCGAGGCTGGCGAGCAGCTCGCGCGCGGTCTCGACCTGCTGCGGCGTCGGGCTCATGCCGTCGCGCCCGCGATCTCCCGCGCGTCCGGTACGTTGGTGTGGTCGCACGGGATGCAGTGGTCGGCGAAGTAGCCGTCGATGCGGCCCACAGGCCCCTTGTCGAGGATGCTGCCGTTGCACATCAGGAAGGCGTGCTCGGCGTGCTTCAGCACCTCCTGGCTGTGGGTGATCATGATCACCGTGGCGCCGCGCTCCTTGAAGTCGGCGAGGGCGTCGAAGATGCGCGTCAAGGCCTCGACGTCGATGCCGGAGTCGGGCTCGTCCATCAGGACGATGCGCGGCTCCATGGAGAGGATCGAGGCCAGCTCGATGCGCTTGCGCTCGCCGCCTGACAAGGTGCGGTCGACGGCGCGCCTCATGTACTTGTCCGGGTCGAGCCCGACCCGGACGAGTACGCGGCGCGCCGTGTCCGTGCTCTTGTCCTTCGCCCCGGCGAGGATGAACCGGTCGACGCGCAGCCCCTCGAAGCGCGCCGGCTCCTGCCAGGCGAGCGTGATGCCGCGGCGGGCGCGCTCGTCGACCGTCAGGTCGTTGATGCGCTCGCCGTCGAGCAGGATCTCGCCGGCGATGTCGGTGTAGCCGGGCAGGCCCATGATCGTGCTGGCGAGCGTCGACTTGCCGGCGCCGTTCGGCCCGACGAGGGCATGGACGTGCCCCTCCCAGAAGTCGACCGTGAGGTCGTTCAGGATCGGCTTGCCGCCCAGCGTGAGCGACACGTTCTTCAGTTCGAGCACGCCCATGGCTCCCTCGCCTCGTCGGATGCCCTGATTCTACGCCAGCCCGACGCCGTGCTGAGCGCCTGCGCGCAAGAACGAAACGAGGCGCGCGGGGCGCGGCGCTCCCGCGCCGCGCCCCGCGCGCCTCAAGAGCTCTGCGGCCCGTCAGTCCTCGGCCGGCTCGAACATGTCCTTCTCGACGCCGCACTCGGGGCAGACCCAGTCGTCGGGGATGTCCTCGAACGCGGTGCCGGGCTCGATCCCGCCCTCGGGATCGCCGACTTCGGGGTCGTACAGGTAGTCGCACACGGTGCAGCGATACTTCATCGGGGTCCTCCTTGGCTGGGCTCAAGCGTCGTCAAGTCTACCGCGCACGAGACGCGGTGCTGCCGGATTCGCCGCCATCCTGCCCCGGACCGCGCGTGGGCTAACCCCGGCTTGACGTCCGCCATACACGTCACCTGATCGGGCTTGCCCGGCCACCGAGCGACGCGAGAGACTGACGCCATGCCTTCCCGTCCGGAGATACGCGCAGACGGCCACACAGGTCGCAGATTCACGTCCTTGGTGGCAGTCACCCCGGTCTGCGCGCCGTCGACGGGCGGCTGCGGATCGCGGGCCGCGACGCCGAGGCGCTGGCGCGCGAGCACGGCACGCCGCTCTTCGTCTACGACCTCGAGCGCGTCGACGAGACCGTCGTGCGCGCTGCGCGACGCGCTCGCCGCGACCGGCGTCCCGTACCGCATCCGCGCCGCCCTCAAGGCGAACCGCGAGCCGAGGTCCTGGCCCGCTTCCGCGCCTTCGGCGCGCCGGGCTCGCCCGAGGCCGTCGGCCTCGACGTCTGCTCGCCGGGCGAGGTCGAGCACGGCCTCGCCCACGGCTTCCTGCCCTCCGAGATCAGCTACACCGGCACGAACGTCAGCGACCGTGACCTCGAGCGCATCCTCGCCAGCGGCGTGCATATGAACCTCGACCTCGTCAGCCAGATCCACCGCTACGGCCGGCGGGCGCCGGGGACGACGATCGGCTTGCGGGTGAACCCGCGCGTCAGCGCGGTCGACCCCGCCAGACGTGATGCACGCCTACTCCGGCGAGGCGCCGACCAAGTTCGGCGTCTACCCCGAGCGCCTCGACGAGGCGGTCGCCGTCGCGCGGTCCTACGACCTCACCGATCGACACCGTGCACGCCCACCTCGCCCACCAGCTGCGATCGGCGTGGCTGGACCAGTTCGACGCGGCGACGGCGCGCGGTCGCCGCGCTCGCCCGTCGCCTCCTGGACCTCGGCTGCCCCATCGCCGAGGTGAACATGGGCGGCGGCCTCGCCGCCCGGACGAGAGTGACCGCCGAGATCCTCGACCTCGATGCGTATGCGGTGATCCTGGCGCGACACCTGGGGCCGCTCGGTGTCACCGTCGCGATCGAGCCCGGCGAGTACTTCACGACTGACGCCGGCGTGCTGCTCGCCGAGGTCGTGACGGTCGAGGACCGCAGCGCGGCCGGCGACGGCAGCGCCGTCTTCGCCGGCCTCGACTGCGGCTGGAACATCATGAACATCGCCTTCGTCTACAAGGAGCCGATGGACGTCGTCCTCTGTCGCGCCGCCGACACCCCGCCGACACGGACCTACACCGTCACGAGTCACATCAACGAGGGACCGGACATCTTCGCCGAGGACCTTCCGCTGCCGCCACTCGAGGAGGGCGACATCGTCGCCCTGCCAGGCGTCGGCGCCTACTGCCAGGCCAACTGGCACCTGCACTGCCTGCGCGAGCCGCCCAAGGTGCTCTGGTTCGAAGACCGCCGCTGACGGCCACGTGATGGACGCGGACCTTCCCGACGCCTCTTGTGGGAGAGGCGCGGAGCGCCAGGAAGAGGAGGAGCCATGTCACCTGAGGCCAACGAGCCCGGCGAGCGATACTCGCACCCCAACCGTGGGACGCTCGGGCCGCCGCCATACGGCGGCGGCCACCTGAACCTCTCGGCCGAGCAGCTGCACGACCACGAGAACGAGCCGAGCTGGAAGGCGCCGCGCGAAGGCCGCGGGCCGAGCACTGCCACCCTCATCGCGATCGTCGTCGCCGCGGGCGCGGCGATCCTCATCGCGCTCTGGGCGCTCGGCGTGATCTGAGCGGCGGCGACCGGACCGCCGGCGCCCGCTACGCCACCGGCGCGTCGACCGAGTAGCCGCGCTCCTCCCAGTAGCCCTCGATCTGCGTGTCGGTGACCTCGAGGCGCTCGACCCACTTCACGCTCTTGTAGGCGAGCTGGTCGGGAACGACGAGCCGCAGGGGCCCGCCGTGGGCGGGCGGCAGCGGCTCGTCGTTGAGCCGGTCGGCGAGCACCGTCTGCGGGTCGCGCACGAGGTCGAGCGGCAGGCCGTCCTTGTAGACGCCGCCGGACGCGTGGAAGGTCACGTGCGTCGCCTCGGGGAGGATGCCGGCCAGGTCAAGGAGGACCGACGGGCGGACGCCGCCCCACCGCACGTCGTCGACCGACCACCCCTCGACGCAGTGGAAGTCGACGGTCTGGTCGAAACGCTCCAGGGTCAGCCAAGTGGCATGGTCGATGGTGACCGGCTTCTCGACGAGGCCGTCCACGGTCACGACCCAGTCCTCGGGCGCCTCCGTCGGCGGCTGCCGCTCGACGCTGCGCACGGGGAACGAGCCGAACATGCTCTCGGGGGCGGTCGCGGCGCCCTTGAGGCTTATGCCGTCGCGACGCAGCAGCGCGGCGATACCGGCCAGCCCCGCGACGACCGCGCCGGCGCCCACCACGAACCACTTGCGCGTGAAGCGCACGGCGCCGGTATCAGCGGATCGCTTGCTCGTCTTCATGTCGTGGTCCATTCAGCCGTCCTTTGTCTGCTCCGCTCGCCTTCTCCTGCGCCTCCCGAACCGCGCGCCCGGCCAGGCGGAGATGAATCTCCTCACCTTCCACGTTTCCCGCGTCCAAACCTCGTCTGGATGAGCGACGCGGGCAAGGGGCCCGCCGGCCGACGGCGAATGCATGGAGTCAGGGCCATCGCCCAGGAGAGCACGCGGCGCATCGGCGCCGCGCCGAGGAATCCGGAGGGACATCAATGGATCAGCGAACGCGGAAGCGGATGAAGCTCGCGACCACGGCAGCCGTCGCGCTGCTCGCCGTGCTCGCCCTGTTCCCAGCCGCCGCTGCAGCCGACACGACGACCTTGACGCTGATCGCGGCGCCCAACGTCATCCCCTACAACGGCTCGTCCGTCCTCACCGGGACGCTCATGAACACCACCACGATCACGGCGGTGGGCGGCCAGCCGATCCTCGTCCAAAGAGGGGCCTCCGCCGTGGGGCCGTGGTGGGGCGTCGCCGTCATCACCACACTGGACGACGTCCCGGCGTACTACACCGGGACGTACACCCTCGTCGTGCGGCCGCGCGACAAGACCTTCTACCGGATGCGCTTCTTCGGGACGACCGGCCTCGACGCCGCCGACAGCGCGGCGGTGAGCGTCACCCCGAAGGTCTACTTGAGCCAGCCCAAGGTCCCGGCTCGCGTCCAGCGCGGGCAGCGCTTCCGGGTCCTCTGCTACCTCCAGCCGAGGCATCCCGCCGGACTCAAGAACGTCGTCAAGTTCAGGTTCTATCGCTACACCTACGGCGTCTGGAAGTACCAGTTCAGCCGCTGGGGCAAGACGTTCAACTACCTCAATCTTCACCAAGATCGTCCTGCGGACGTCGATCAAGAGAACCGGCCAGTGGAAGGTGCTCGCCATCGCCCGCGCGGACGCGCTGCACGCTGCCACCACCTCGCGGCCGAGCAGGGTCATCCAGGTCCGTTGACCTCGCGGCCGGTGGCGTGAGCCGGTCGGCGCCTGGCGCCCCGCAGACCCGAGACGACAGAGTGACGAACGACGGGGGCGCCGTGCGGCGCCCCCCGTCCGTTCGTCATGCGGGCCGTCGGACCCGCCTACTGGTTCTCGAGCAGCTCGTCCTCGGAGACGTCGCGCACGACGCGCGCCGGCACGCCCATGAGGACCTTCCTCGCCGGCGCGTCCTTCGTCACGACCGCGCCGGCGGCGATGAACGCCTCTTCGCCGATCTCGATGCCGGGGCAGAGCACGACGCCGCCGCCGACGCGGGCGCCGCGACGGATCGTCGCGCCCTTGATGAGCTCGTGCCGCTTCTCGGTGCGCCCCATGAAGTTGTCGTTCGTCGTCTGCACGCAGGGCGCGATGAAGCAGCGGTCCTCGATCGTCATGTAGGCGGTGATGTAGACGTTGGTCTGGATCTTCGTGAGGTCGCCGATGGAGGTGTCGTTCTCGACCACGCTGCCGCGCCCGACGACCACGCGCTCGCCCAGCACGCAGCGCTCGCGCACCCCGGCGTAGTCGCCGAGGATGCAGCCCGGACCCAACGTCGTGCCGCGGTAGACGACGGCGCCGGTGCTGATCACGCAGCCGGCGCCGAGCACCAGCGGCGCAAGCTCGCCGCGCTTCGCCGTCGAGGACGGCGAGAGGCTCGGCACCTTGCCGAGAACGGCGCCGTCCTGGATGAAGCACCCGTCGCCGATGACGGTGTCGTCGAACACGATGACGTTGGCGCCGAACGTGACGCCCTCGCCGACGACGACCCCGTCGCCGAGCAGCAGGTTCACGCCGAGGTCAGAGGGATGCAGGGCCATGGGGCACCTCCCGGGGCGTCAGCGGGCGGGTCGGGGCGGCTGGTCGAAGCCGAGCCGCCGTCACAGCTCCGTCGTCTTCACCGGCCGGCCGCCCTCGCGCAGGCTGCGCTCCATCGCCTCGAGCACGCGCACCACGTTGAGCGCGTCGCGCCCGTCGCTGCGCGGCTGCCTGTCCTCACGGATGCAGTCGACGAAGTGCTGGCACTCGACGCGCAGGGGCTCGTCGTTGCCGATCTTCGGGATGTGGATGTCGCCGAAGTGCAGGGTGACGAACTCGCCGTACGTCTCGAACTGCGTCCTCGTCGTCGTGGCGCCCTTGTCGTACACCGTCACCTTGCGATCGGACTCCATGTCGTCGAAGACGACCATCTTCTTCTCGCCGACGACGGTGATCTTGCGCGACTTGTGAGGGTCGAGCCAGCTCACGTGGAGGTGGCCTACCATGCCGCTGGGGTAGCGGATGTAGCCGAAGACGACGTCCTCGACGTCGTCCTGCAGGTAGCACTCGCCGCGCGCCGAGACCTCCTGGGGCTCCTCCCCGGTCAGGTAGTTGATGACCGAGATGTCGTGCGGCCCCAGGCTCCAGAGCGCGTTCTCGTCCTTGCGCACCTTGCCCAGATTCAGGCGGTTCGCGTAGATGTAGAAGACGCGGCCGAGGGCGCCGGCGTCGACGAGCTCCTTCATCTTGGCCACCGCCGGGTGGTACTCGAGGAGGTGGCCGACCATGAGCTTGACGCCGCGGGTCTCGGCCGTGGTAAGCAGGTCCTGGGCGTCGGCCGCGCGCAGCGCGATCGGCTTCTCGATGAAGGCGTGCTTGCCGGCCTCGAGGGCGCGCTTGCCGAGCGCGTAGTGCGTCGGCACCGAGGTGGCGACGACGACCGCGTCGAGGGCGTCGTCGCCCAGCAGGGCGTCGAGGTCGTCGGTGACGACGGCGTTCGGGTACAGCCCCCGCGCCTTGGCGAGATTGGCTCCGTCGAGGTCGCAGCAGTAGGCGAGCTCGGCGTCGGCCAGGCGGTCGAAGTTGCGCGCCAGGTTCGGTCCCCAGTAGCCGAGACCGACCACGCCGACGCGGACCTTGTCGCTCACGGGCACGTCACCATCCTCATCAGAGCTTCCAGACATTGCCGGCGCTCGGGATGCCGGCGGTCGCGTTGCGGAAGTCGACCACGAGCTGCGCCTCCTGGACCACGCGACGGTAGTCGATCGAGGTGTGTGCCGTGACGATCACCACCGCGTCGTAGACCGCGAACGGCTGGCCGTCGCCGATGTCGACCGACGAGAGACCGAAGTCGTCGAGTCGGGGCACGTAGGGGTCGTGATAGGCGACCTGGGCGCCGTGCGTCCGCAGGTTGCGGATCACCTTGAGCCCCGGCGACTCGCGCAGGTCGTCGATGTCGGCCTTGTAGGCGACGCCGAGCACGAGCACCTTGGCCCCGTTCAGGCTCTTCTGCCGCGTGTTGAGCGCCCGGTGCAGCTTCTCGACGCAGAAGTACGGCATGTTCTCGTTGACCCTGCCGGCGAGCTCGATGAACTCCGTCCAGAAGTCGAACTCGCGCGCCTTCCACGAGAGGTAGAACGGGTCGACGGGGATGCAGTGCCCGCCGAGGCCGGGACCCGGCTGGAACTTCATGAAGCCGAAGGGCTTGGTGGCCGCCGCCTCGATCACCTCCCAGACGTCGACCCCCATGCGGTCGCAGAGCATGGCGAGCTCGTTCATGAGGGCGATGTTGACGCTGCGGAAGATGTTCTCGAGCAGCTTGCTCATCTCGGCGGCTTCGGGGGTCGACACCGGGACCAGCCGGTCGAGGGCCGGGCCGTAGACGTCGAGCGCCTTCTGCGTGCAGGCCGGGGTGAGGCCGCCGATCACCTTCGGGGTGGTCTTGGTCGTGAAGTCGGTGCGGCCGGGGTCGATGCGCTCGGGCGAGAAGGCGAGGTGGAAGTCGACCCCGGCGCGAAGCCCCGAGCCCTCCTCGAGGATGGGCGCCAGCTCGTCGCGGGTCGTTCCCGGGTAGGTCGTGCTCTCGAGCGTGACGAGCTGGCCGCGCCGCAGGTGGCCGGCCAGCTTCGGTGGTCGCGGCCTTCACCAGCGTCAGGTCGGGCTCGCGGTTGGCGTTGAGCGGCGTGGGCAGGCAGATGATGACCGCCTCGCAGCCCTCGATCGCGGCGTAGTCCGGTGACGCGCGCAGGAGGCGGGCGTCGACCGCGCGCTTCAGGTCGACGCTGGAGACATCCTGGATGTAGCTCTCGCCGGCGTTGATCTGGGCGCACCGCTCGGGCACGGCCTCGATGCCGACGACCTCGGTCCCAGCGTCGGCGAACACCATGGCCAGGGGAAGGCCCACGTAGCCGAGGCCGATGATCGCGATCTTCACTCTCGGCGTACCTCCACGAGTCGGCGGATGACCGCAGAACGGACAACGCATTCTACTTCATCGGCCGGAGTCGCCGGCCGAGGGCAAGGTACAATCACGGCATGAGCGCGACGCGGCGACCAGACGTCGAGCGTCTTCCCGCGGACCTGGACCGCTTCCTGGGCAACTTCTTCGACCGTCGCGGATGGCAGGCGGAGATCAAGTTCGATCCCGCCGAGAACCTCCTCTTTCTCGACGTGCGCCTCGAGACCGGCCGGCTCTCGGACGACGACCGCTTCTTCTCGCTCGTGGAGTACTTCGCCCGCGCCCAGCGCGGCGCGCTGCGCAGCGCGGGCGGCCTTTCGTTCCGCTGCCGCCTCTTCGACCCCGAGGGCGCCGACCTGACGGCGCGCCTGCACCAGCGGGGCTCGGCCTGTCTCGACGACCACGAGAGGGGGTCGGCGATGCGCCGCCGTCTGGCGTGGCTCGGCTTTCGTCGCCGGCTCGTGCGCACCATCATCCCCTCCACCCTGCTGTGGGCCGGTGCGCTCGCTCCTGGTCACCGGCGTCATCGGACTGCCGCTCCCGACGGCGATCGTGCTCACCCTGGGGGCGCTCGCCGTGCAGGCGGCACTCTCCGCGGTCCCGGCCCGCCACGGCCGCTGAGGCTCCCGGGCGCGACCGCCGGCCCGGCAGGAGTGCCCGAGCCTGAAGCGAAGGACAGCGCATGCCTGACGACATCGACCCGCGCAACTCCGTCCTCGGCACCCTCGAGGGCCTCGCCGCCGTCGAGGCCGCCGCGTCGGTCGAGGCCGCCCTCCGTGCGGCCGTCGAAGCCGCCTGCGCGGCGACGGCCTCGCGTCGCGGCCTCGCCGGCCTGTTCGACGGCGAAGCCGTCACCGCCGGCGAGTGGTTCGACGTGACCGAGGGCTGGACCGGCGCGCCCCTGCGCTGGGAGCTCGGCGAAGGAGCGCCCGGGCGCGTGTGCGAATCGGGCACGCCGCTCGCCTGCAACGACCTCCCCGGCAGCGCCGAGTGCCTGCCCGAGACCACCGGTGTGCTCCGCCTCTCACGCTTCGCCTGCGTGCCCATGGAGGCCGGCGGCGGATCGATGGGGTTCATCGAGGTCGGCGACCGGCCGTCGGAGTACACCGCCGACGAGGTCCGCTGCCTGCGCCTCGTCGCGCGCTCCACGGCCCGTCGCCTCACGGCGCTGGCGGACCGCGAACGACAGGATGCCGAGCAGCGCCTCCGTGCGGAAGCGCTGCTCGGGGGGCGCGAGCTGTTCTCACTCGACCCCGAGTCCGTCCTCGCGGAGGCGGTGTCCCGCGCTCGCGAGGTGACCGGCGCGGACGACGTCACCGCGGTGCGCCTCGAGAGCCGCCGCCAACTGGAGGCCGCGGAGCTGGGCGACGACGATCGCGCCGTGCTCGAGGAGGCGTTCAGGACGCGGGCGCCAGCCGCGACCGCCCGCGTCCTCGCCGTGCCGCTCGTCGGCGACGACCGCCTGCTCGGCGCCCTTCTCGTGCGCGGAGTCCTGCTGCCGGACGCCGGGGAACGCCGCTCGGCGCTCGAGGCACTCGCGGCGCGCGCCGGCGTCGCGCTCGCGCACGCGCTCCTCTACCGCACCCAGGCGGACATCGCGCAGCGCCTTCAGGAGCGATTGCTGCCGCTCGATCCGCCCGAGGTGCCCGGCCTCGACGTCGCCGTGGCCTACCGCTCCGCCAGCCATGGCGCCGGCCGTGGCGGGGACTTCATCGACTTCTACAGTCGTACGGGAGGCCACCTCGCCGTCGTCATCGGCGACGTCGCCGGCAAAGGCGTCGACGCGCTGGCGACGACGGTCGTCGTCAAGTACGCCCTGCGCGCCGCCGTGGCCGGCGGCGCGCTCTCGTGGCCCGCCCGCCCCGGCGCCGCGCTGCAGGAGGTTCACAACGCCATGCTCGGTGAGCTCGACCCCGAGCGCTTCGTCACGCTGCTCTTCGCGCTGGCCGGCGTGCGCCGCGGCACGCTCGAGCTCGCGACCGCCGGGCACCCGGCGCCGTTCGTCGTGCGCTCGGGCGCGGTCGAGCGGCCCTTGATGCTCACCGCGCCGGCGATCGGGGTCGATCCCGAGGTCGCCCTGAGCCCGTACCCGTCCGAGGTGCATCGAGCTCGCGTCCGGCGACCTCGTCGTCTTCTTCACCGACGGCATCACGGAGCTGCGTGACGCGCGTGGGGCCTTCTTCGAGGACGCGATCCCCGACCTCCTGGCCGGCCTCCACGACCGGCCGGCCGCGGAGGTCGTCGCCGCCCTCCTCGACGGCGCGAGCCGATTCGCCGCGCAGCCGCCGGCCGACGACATCGCCCTCGTCTGCCTGCGCCTCCTGCCGCTCCCCGGCACCGGCGAGCGGTCCTCTTCCGTCGCCCCCGGGAAGGACTCCGACGACGATGGGGGAAGACGTGAGACCTGACACCAACCAGCCCGCCTCAAAGGAGGCCGCGATGCAGCCGCCGCGCCGGCGCCGGCAAGAAGGACTCATCCGGGAAGCGCTCTACGTCTTCCTCGCCATCGCCATCGTGATGGCGGTGCTCCTCGACGGCCTCGCCATCTTCACCGCCCAGCAAGACGCCCGCGACGACGCCTCCGACGCGGGCACGGAGGCCAGGCGCACCTACGTCGAGACCGGCAGCGTCGATGCCGCCCGCGAGGCGGCCGCCCGGCTCGTCGAAGCGAACGATGCCGACCTGGTCGCGTTCTCGGTCTCGACCGGGGGCAGGACCGAGACGTTCACGGTCACCGTCCAGCACCACGCCGACACGTACCTCTTCAAGTACCTCGCGTACCTCCCCGGCCTCGACGACTGGGTCGAGGACGTGCAGAACCCGACCATCACGCGCACGACGGACTAGCGGGCAGGTCCGTCGCAAAGCGACGTCGCGGCCACGCCTCAGTGCGTGGTGAGCAGATCCTGGCGCACGGCGTGCCGCTGCAGTCCCAGGGCGACGATCTCGTCGACGAGCTCGCGGTTGCCCACGCCGGTCGCCTCCCACAGGCGCGGGAAGGCGCTCATGGCCGTCATGCCCGGGATCGTGTTGATCTCGTTGACGATGACGTGCCCGGTGGCACGCTCGACGAAGAAGTCGCAGCGCGCGTAGCCCGCGCAGTCGATCGCCGCGAAGGCGCGCACGGCGAGGTCGCGGACCTCCCGGGTGCGCGCCGGCTCGAGCGCCGCGGGGATCGTGAAGGTCATCATGCCGTCGGTGTACTTGGCCTCGTAGTCGTAGAACTCGTTGCCGGGGACGACCTCGCCCGGCACGGAGGCGCGCGGCTCGTCGTTGCCGAGCACGGCGCACTCGAGCTCGCGCGCGTCGACCGCCGCCTCGACGATCACCTTGCGGTCGTAGCGCGCCGCCAGCTCGAGGGCAGGACCCAGCTCGCCGCGGTCGTGCGCCTTGGTCATGCCGACGCTCGACCCCAGATTGCAGGGCTTGACGAAGACGGGGTAGTCCAGGCGCGCCTCGACCGCGCCGACCGCGGCCGCCCCGGTACAGCCCTCGCCGCGCAGGACGAGGTACTCCACCTGAGGAAGCCCGGCCGAGGCGAACACGGCCTTCATGAGCTCCTTGTCCATGCCGACCGCGCTCGCTGCCACGCCGGCCCCGGCGTACGCCAGGCCGGCGCACTCGAGCAGACCCTGGATCGTCCCGTCCTCGCCGAACGTGCCGTGCAGGATGGGGAAGGCGACGTCGAGCGGCAGAAGGTCGTCGCCGGACCGCAGGCCGGGGCGCGCAGGGTCGACGGCGAGGTCGACGTCGTCGCACGGCGTCGACTCGAGGCCGTCGTGCAGCGCCGCCTGGAGGTCGCGCGGGCGCAGCCAGCGGCCCTCGCGCGAGAGGCCGACGGGGACGACCTCGTACTTGTCGGGGTCCAGGGCGCCGGCGACGAACCGGGCCGAGGCGAGGGAGATCTCGTGCTCCGCCGAGCGTCCCCCGAAGATGAGCGCCAGTCTGAGCATCGCGGGCAAGCCTAGCGAGTGGGCGGCGGCGAGTAAACTCCCTCGCCCTACAGGGCCGCGCCGGACTCGGCCGGCGCCACGCCCATCGTCGTCCGGACCATGTGGTCGAGGAGCGTGCCGAACGCCTTGAGCTCGAGCAGCACCTCGCCCGGCGGCGGCAGCTCGCCCATCACGAGGGCGTCCTCGAGCACGTCGATGACGGCGGCGCTGAGCGTCTGCCAGCCCTTGACCAGATCGAGGCGGACGAAGCCCAGGCCGAGGCGGTACTCGGCCTCGCGCGCCGCGTCCTCGTGCAGCCGGCTGCGCAGCGCCGGCAGCTCGTACGCCTCGGCCTCACTGAGCGCGATGAGGTCGTCGATGAACTTGCGCAGGAAGCGGTCGCCGACGGGGCTTGCCATGAGCTCGCGGTAGTCCTCCCCGGCGGCCGACGTCCTCCAGCGCGGCGAGCCAGCGCTGACGGAGCTGGTCGCGGTGGTCGCGAAGGATGAACGGCAGACGCTGCATCGGGCTCACCCGGCCGCCCGCCGGGCGATCAGCGCCGCGGTCGCGCCGGCGCCGACGCCGTTGTCGATGTTCACGACGACGAGTCCCGGGCTGCAGCTCTGCAGCATGCCGAGCAGCGCCGCCTCGCCGCGGCCGCCCAGGCCGTACCCCGTTGAGGTCGGAAGCCCGATCACCGGCACGTCGACGAGGCCGGCGACGACGGACGGCAGCGCGCCCTCCATCCCCGCCGCGACGACGATCGCGGCGACGCCGGCGGCGCGCATCTCGTCGAGGGGGCCGGCCAGACGATGCAGGCCGGCGACGCCGACGTCGTAGGCGGTGACGACGGTCACGCCCATGGCGCGGCACACGGCGGCCGCCTCCTCGGCGACGGCGACGTCGCTGGTGCCGGCGGCGAGGATGCCGGCCGCGCCGCGCGCCGCGGGCGGCGCGGCGTCCGGCCGGCGCACGACGAGGACGCGACTGCGCGGGTCGTACTCGGCGCCGGGGTGCCGCTCCGTGACCGCCGCCGCCTGTTCGGCGCTCGTCCGGCTGCAGAGGACCGTGTCCCTGTGCTCCAGGTACGCATCGACGACGGCGACGAGCTGCTCGACCGTCTTCGCCTCGGCGTAGACGAACTCGGGCGTGCCCGCGCGCGCGGCGCGGCCCACGTCGAGGCGGGCGAAGTCGCCGACGCCGACGTAGCCGAGGTCGCGCAACGCGGCCGCCGCGTCCTCCGGCGTGCGGCGGCCGGCCGCGACGTCGGCGAGGAGCTCGTCGAGTGTCCCGTCCATGGTGGGGCATTTCGCGCGCGGGGACGATTTCCTGCCGTCGCGGCCGCCGCTCGAGGCCGGGCGCGACGGCCGCGGGTATACTCGCCCCAGACGCCCGAAGGCTCCGCGACCGCGGGGCTGCACCTGCTCGCGCCGACCAGGACGACCGCATGGCGACGACCGAACGCCGCATCTACCGCTCGCGCTCCACCCGCCGCTGGCCCGGCTACGTCCTTGCGGCGCTGGTCGTGCTCGTCGCCGCGGGCTTCGTCTACGAGCTCGTGGGTCTGCCGAGCGTCGCCGCCGAGCCGCCGCTCAGCGCCGGGTTCGTCGGCGACGCGATGCCGGACATCGTGCTGCGCGTGAACGGCCTGACCGGTCTCGAGAGCCTGCGCGTGACTCTCGACGACCGCGACGTGACCGCGCAGTCGAACCAGGATGGCGAGCTCCTGACGATCGCGGGCATCGAACTCCAGGACGGCGCTCACACGGTGCGCGTGCGCGCCGACAGCTCCAACCTGTTTCGCCGGCGCCTCGACGAGCGCCTCGCGTTCACCGTCGACACGACGGCGCCGACGATCCGGCTCGACCCGGACACCGCCGACGGGACGCTGACGACGTCGCCGCCCGAGGTGACGGGAGCGACCGAGCCGCGCGCCCGCGTCGAAGTGACGGGCGGCGCCCGGCTGGCGATCACCTACGCCGACGCCGACGGCCGGTTCGTCCTGCGCCCGGACCTGGAGCCGGGACCGGCGACGCTGCTGTTCACGGCGCGCGACGCCGCCGGCAACCAGACGGCGGAGGCGCTGGCCGCCTACGTCGATTCGACGGTGCCGACGCTCTGGGTCGACACCGTGCCCAGGACCGTCCGCCGGGCGACGCTCACGGTGAACGTGAGCGCCGCCGACCTCGAGGCGGCGCCGGAGGTGACGGCGGTCATCGACGGCGCGCCGGCGCGCGTCGCCGGCGGAGCCGGCGCGGCGCGCCTCCGCCTCAAGCGCCTCGCCCAGGGCCAGCACACACTCGTGGTCACGGCGACCGACGGCGGCGGCAACGTGGCCAAGGCCCGCAGCGTGTTCGTCGTCGACAGCACCGAGCGGTTCGGCGCCGCCGCGCTCTGGCGCGGCGCGCGCGGCAGGGACGTGCGCGACCTGCAGGACCTGCTGCGCGTGCGCGGCTTCTACGGCGGCACCCTCAGCCGGCACGTACGACGCCGCCACCGCAGCGGCGGTGAAGTCGTTCCAGGAGCGGTTCAGCCTGCCCGTCGACGGCCGCGTCGACGGGGCGACCCTGAACGCGCTGAGCGGGCGCATCGTCGTCGACCTTTCGGAGCTCACGCTGCGCTTCTACCGCGCCGGGAAGCTCGTCCGGGCGTACCGGGTCGCGGCCGGCCAGAGCGCCTACCCGACGCCCACCGGGACCTACGCCGTCGATCCGCATGATCGTCGACCCGACCTGGTACCCGCCCGACTCGGAGTGGGCCAAGGACGCCGAGCCTATCCCGCCGGGGATCGAGAACCCGCTCGGCACGCGGTGGATCGGGACGAGCGCCCCGGCGGTGGGTATCCACGGGACCCCCGACGACGCCTCGATCGGGACGTACGCCTCCCACGGCTGCATCCGCATGCACATCCCCGACGTCGAGGACCTCTACGAGCGCGTCGCCCTCGGCATGACCGTCGTCATCCAGCAATAGGAGGGCGTCGCGCTGGCCGAGATCGCCCCGTTCCGCGGCAGCCGGTACGACGCCGCGACCGCGTCGCCCGCGACAGACGCGGCTCGTGGCACGCAGAGGCTGGGGCGGGTCACGCCCGGTCCGGCGCGCGCCCGAGCTCGCCGCCCCGCGGCTGAGCCCGTCGGCGGCCCGCCGCGGGTTCAGGCGTCGGCCGCCCGCTTGGCCAGCGCGCGCAGGGCGCCCAGCTTCGCCTCGTCGAGGCCCGGCGGGCGCTCCGCGGCGAGGATCTCCTCGACCCGGCCCGCGCCGCCTCGACCGTGCTGAGCCCGCCGGCCGCCTGCCACGTCTCGAACGTGTCGCGGTTGCCGAAGTCGCTCAGCAGCCACTCGCCGGCGCGCATGTTGCGCCGCGTCGAGGGCTCGCCGATGAAGTGCCTCCGGGGCCGACGCGGGTGAGGACGTCGTCGAGCCAGAGCTCGTCGCGCGACCGGCACACCGGCACGGCCCTGACGCGCGAGGCGGAAGATCTCGATGTCGATGACCAGCTGCTCGAAGCTCAGCATGATGGCCCCGCCGAGCAGACCCGGCCCGACGAGGATGTCCGGCCAGCCCATGGTGACCATGAGCCCCATCGCCGCCTTCTCGTAGGCCGCCTGGGCGCCGGGCTCGAAGGCGTCGGTGCTCGATCCCGAGGCCTCCACCGGCAGGCCGTAGTAGCGCGCCATGGCGATCGCCGCCAGGCTCATCGCGCCCTGCTCGATCGCGCCGGCGCCGTAGCGACCCGTCCGCGGGTCCATGGTCGCCAGCACCGGCGCGTAGATGAACGGCGTGCCCGGGGCGGCGGCCTGGACCAGGCACAGCGTCCCGATGACCTCGCAGTTGGCGGTGAGGACCGTGCCCAGGCGGCTGCCGGGCGCCGTCGCGCCCATGAGCGGCATGGGCATCACGGCGACCGGGATGTCCCAGCCGCGCATCGCCAGCCACGTGCCCGTGTAGTCGGCCTCGATGATCAGCGGCGAGGTCGGCGTGATGAGGAACGAGAACGGGTGGCGCCGCCGGACCTCGTCGCGGCCGCCGAACACGATGTCGAGCACCTCGAGGACCCACGGAGCGACGGCCGGCTCGCCGAACGAGTCCTGGACGTGCTTGCCGAAGGTCGCGAACATGTCCGTCAGGTAGTCGACGAAGCCCGTGCAGACCCTGGTCGTCGGACGGGTGGTGGCAGAGCGACCAGAACAGGCCGACGTCGTCGAAGGCGTCGATGAGGGTCGTCGCCTCGATCCAGTCCTCGCGCGTGGGGGCGCGGCGCTCGCCGGTGCGGCGGTCGAGCAGCGTCGTCGCCCCGCCGTCGGCGAGCAGCGTGAACCCGCCGGCGTTGAGGGGGAAGGAGAAGTCCGGCGCGGCGCCCCCCGAGGGAGAACCGCTTCGGGGCGAGGCGGAGCGCCTCCTCGACCAGCGCGCGGGGGAAGCGCACCATGCGCGTCGCCTCGTCGACCTGGGCGCCGGCGGCGGCCAGGGCGCGCCGCCCCTCGTCCGGGTCGACGCGCATGCCGTGCTCCCACAGCACCTTGAGCGTGCGCTCGTGCACCTGCGCCTGTTCGTCGGCTGTCAGGACTTCGAGAACGGCCTGCATGGCTTCCCCACCCCAGTCGATCGTGTCGGCGGGCGCGTCGCGCGCCGCGCCGCTGCTCGCGACCGTACTTCGGTCCGGCCCATTATCCCTGAGCGACGGGGTGCGACCACGGGGTGATCCTGCGCGAACCTCGGCGGGAAGGCGCGCAAACCTGACGGAGGCGCCGCGACCACGGCGCAGCGGACGCCGGGAGAGCGGGGTAGGCGTCCGCAGACGAGCGGTCGAACGGGGCGGCGCACAGGTCCCCAACGGGGCGGCCATCAGGTCCCCCAGAGGGGCGGCGACGGCGGGCGACCGCACATCGAGGCGCCGGAGCTCGTGTCTGTCCGCCGCCCCGACCTTGCGAAGCAGGGCGCGGGCGTGCGTGCGGATGGTCGCCGGCGCGACGCCGAGCGCGGCAGCGGCCAGCGCGATCGGTCGCGCCGGCGAGCACCAGCGCGAGGACGTCGGCCTCCCGCACGGTCAGCGGTGCCGTCGCGAGGGCGGGCGGGAGGATCAGCGCCGTGAACTGCGGACCGCGCGCGGTGCCGCGCAGCTCGAGCACCTGCGCGCAGCAGTCGTGCAAGAAGTGGGCCGCGGCGGTGAGAGGACGGCCCGCGACGTAGCCGACGACGATCGCGCCCTCCGGGGCGGAACGCCACGGGCAGCCCTTGAGACCACCGAGGTTCACGAAGAGAACGGGCGCAGGGACGAGCCCGGCTCGAAGCCGAGCTGCCGCACGGCGTTCTCGGCCACCGGTCGCAGCAGCGGGTCGGGCTCGAGCAGGAGCGCGGGCGCGGCGGCCGTCGGCAAGGACGGGGCCGCCGTCGCCGCGAAGGACCCGGCCGGCGGCCCGCTGGCGCGGGCCGCCGGCCCCCCAGGAGGGATGGGGGTGGGGGGCGACGCGATCGGTCGAGGGGGAGCCGCCACGCAGGCGCCCGCGGCCTCGTCGGTGTCGGCATGAGCCATGGCGGAGCCTCCCAGGACCAGGTGTCACCGATCCATCCTTCCGGCCGCAGCCGGGTGACCCTGATCACCGGTGGGACGCGAGAGCGTCAGCGCCGCTGGCGATCGTGGCCCCGTGACTGTAGACGACACGACAGCGGCCGTCGTCAGCCCGGCGGTGGAGACCGCGGCGCGCCGGGCGCGCTTCGCCGGCGCCGTCAAGCACCCTGGGTATGAAGCGGCGACTCGGCACGGTGACGTTGCACCCGGGGCGACGGTGACGATCGGCCGCGACGGCGACGATCAGCCGGACACGGCGCACCGCCGGCGCCCGCCGCGATATCCTACGCAGCGTCGGACATCGCCAAGGGGGGCCAGCGTGGGCAGCACGCTCATCGAACGACTCGCCGCGGTCCCCGAGGTCGCCGCCGAGGGACGCGCCTTCTCCATCTCGCCCGACGGCGAGACGGTCGCCTTCGAGTGGCGCCAGGGCGGCGACTGGCAGGTCTTCACCGTCGACAGCCGGGGACGGGCGGCGCCACGGCGCCTCGTCGAGATCGACGACCCCTGCGGCGCCCCGAAGTACTCGCGCGACGGCCGCTACCTCTACTTCGCGCGCGACGACCGCGGCTCGGAGTGCTTCGACATCTACCGCTACGACCTGCCGACGGCGACGCTCGAGAACCTGCTCCCCGACACCCCCGAGCCTCTCGATCTCGCTCGACTTCGACCTGTCGCCGGACGGCACGCGGCTCGCGTTCGCGATGGACCACGGGGAGAGCTACGCGGCGGCCGTCATGCCCGCCGCCGTAAGCCCGCGCGGCGCGACATCCGCCTGCTCGACCGACCACTGCTTCAACGACTGGGCGCCGGACTGGTCGCCCGACGGACGCCACATCGCCTTCCAGTGCGACACCCAGGGTCAGGACGCGGCCGTGTTCATCGCCGACGTCGACGGCGGCGAGATGCGCGCGATCGGCGGCGACCACCCGGTCCTCGCCTGGCACCCGCGCTGGTCGCCCGACGGCAAGCGCATCGCCTTCACCGGCGTGCTCGACGACCGCTACGCCATCGGGCTCTACGACGTGGGACGCGACACGGTCGAGTGGGCCTGGGACGGCGACCGCGACGCGCATCACCCGGTGTGGTCGCCGGACGGCCGCGCCCTGGTCTTCCTCGCCGACCACGAGGCCGAGACGGCGCTCCGGCATCTCGACCTCGCGACCGCAAGGTCACGCACACTCAGCGCCGGCCGCGGCAACCACTACCACCCGCGCTTCACGCCCGACGGCACCGCACTGATCCTCGTCCTCAGCGGACCCGGCGTGCCCAGCGGACCTCTTCCGCGTCGAGCTCGCGGACGGTCGCGTGACGCGCCTCACGCACGGCCTTCCCGACGACCTCGCCGACGCACCGAGTCCACCGACGGGCGAGCACGTGCGCTACCGCAGCCTCGACCGGCTCGCCGACGTGCCCGCTCTGCTCTTCAGGCCGACAGGCACAACGGCGCCGGCGTGGTGATCGATCCACGGCGGCCCGACGTGGCATCACTCCAACGAGTGGGACCCGCTGCGCGACGCGTTCCTCGACGCCGGCTGCATGGTCATCCACCCCAACTACCGGGGCAGCGACGGCTACGGCCGCACCTGGCAGCTCGCCAACCGCTACCTCGTCGGCCAGGGCGAGATCCAGGACGTGGCCGGTGCCCACGCGTATCCTGGTCGCGCAGGGCTGCGACCCGGCGCGCATCGCCTGCACCGGCGCCAGCTGGGGCGGCTTCCACACGATGGCGCTGCTCACCCAGTTCCCCGACCTCTGGGCCTGCGGCGTCGCCGGCGTGCCCTTCTTCGACTTCATCTTCGCCCAACAGGACCCGGCGGTGCGCGACGACCTGGTCTGGTGGGACCGGGAGAACAGCGGCGACCTCACCGACCGACCGAGCCCGCCTCGAGTACTACTCGCCGATCAACCACCTGCAGCGCATCAAGGCGCCGCTGCTCATCATGGCGGCCGCGCTCGACCCGCGCTGCCCTCCCGGCCAGGTCGATGAGGTCGCCGAGGCGTGCGCGCCAACGGCGTCGAGTGCGAGGCGATCATCTACCCCGACGAAGGCCACCAGATCAGCGGCACGGAGCACCGCGTCGACGACGACCGGCGCACGGTCGAGTTCATCCTGAGGCACGTGGGCGCGGCGCCCGCCTGAGCGGCGGATGGCCGGGCCGGCGCGAGCAGCGCCCGCGCCCGCGAGCCCCGTACCGTCGCCGGGCCGCGCGTTCGTCGACCTCCCGGGCCTGCCGGCGGCGGCCAAGACAGGGCGGCGCGCATCATGCCGCGTTCCGGTAGACTGAACCCCGTCCCCACAGCGTCTCCCGGGCAGGTGAACCGATGAACGTCCGCGTCTACATCACGCCCAAACAGGGCATCCTCGACCCCCAGGGCGCCACGGTCGAACGGGCCCTTCCGAACCTGGGCTTCGAGGGCGTGAGCGCGGTGCGCATCGGCAAGTTCATCGAGTTCAAGCTCGACCCGCCGGCGGGGACGACGGCCGCACAGGCCGAGGCTGAGGTCGACGAGATGTGCCGCAAGCTGCTCGCCAACCCCATCATCGAGGACTTCACCTTCGCCATCGACGAGGGGTGAGGCGAGCCATGCCGTCCGCCGCTCCCCGACCCGTGCGCTTCGGCGTCGTCGTCTTTCCCGGCTCGAACTGCGACACCGACGCCCACCACGCGATCGGCACCTTCCCGGGCGCGACCGCCCGGTACCTCTGGCACAAGGACACCGACCTCGGAGGTGTCGACGCGGTCATCCTGCCCGGCGGCTTCAGCTACGGCGACTACCTGCGCTGCGGCGCCATCGCCCGCTTCAGCCCCATCATGCAGGCCGTGCGCGACTTCGCCGACGACGGCGGCCTCGTGATCGGCATCTGCAACGGCTTCCAGACGCTCGTCGAGTCGGGGCTCCTGCCCGGCGGCCTGCTGCGCAACATGGGCCTCAAGTTCGTCTGCCGCTACGTGAACCTGCGCGTCGAGAACGCGGACACGCCGTTCACGAGCACCTGCCGCGAGGGCGACCTGCTGCGCATCGTCGTCAAGCACAACGAGGGCAACTACGCCGTCGACGCCGAGACGCTGGAGCGCATGAAGGCCAACGGCCAGATCGTCCTGCGCTACGCCGACGCGAACGGCGCGCTCACCGCCGAGGCGAACCCGAACGGCGCCGTCGAGAACATCGCCGGCATCTGCAACGAGACCTTCAACGTGTTCGGCATGATGCCGCACCCCGAGAACTCGGTGGAGGCGGCCATGGCCGGAGGCGCCGACGGCCGCCGCATCTTCCAGTCGATGATCGACACCGTCCTGCAGCGCGCGGAGGTGACGGCATGAGCGCGGCCGAGTACGTCAGCCGGCGCGCCGACGTCGACGCCGCCGTCAAGCTCGGCCTGACCGCCGAGGAGTACGCCCACATCTGCGAGATCCAGGGGGGCGAGCCGACGTACGTCGAGCTCGCCATCTACTCGCTGATGTGGAGCGAGCACTGCAGCTACAAGCACTCGCGCCCCATCCTCGGGCGCTTCCCGACCAGCGGGCCGCGCGTCCTCCAGGGCCCGGGCGAGAACGCCGGCATCATCGACATCGGCGACGGCTGGGCGATCGCGATGAAGGTCGAGAGCCACAACCACCCGTCGGCGGTCGAGCCCTTCCAGGGCGCCGCGACCGGCGTCGGCGGCATCGTGCGCGACATCTTCACCATGGGGGCGCGGCCGATCGTCTCGTGCGACTCGCTGCGCTTCGGCGAGCTCGACGAGCCGCGCCAGCGCTACCTGCTCGACGGCGTCGTCGGCGGCATCGCCCACTACGGCAACTGCCTCGGCATCCCGACCGTCTGCGGCGAGATCTACTTCGAGCCCAGCTACGAGGGCAACTGCCTCGTCAACGCCATGGCGGCCGGCATCCTGCGCACCGACCAGATCGTGCGCGCCAAGGCGGCCGGCATCGGCAACCACGTCGTGCTCATCGGCAACAAGACCGGCCGCGACGGCATCGGCGGCGCCAGCGTGCTCGCCAGCCAGGAGTTCGACGAGACCCTCGAGGAGAAGCGCCCGTCGGTCCAGGTCGGCGACCCGTTCACCGAGAAGAAGCTCATCGAGGCCTGCCTCGAGCTCCTGCACGGCCACCAGGTCGTGAGCATGCAGGACCTCGGCGCCGCCGGCCTCACCAGCTCGAGCTCCGAGATGGCGAGCAAGGGCATGGTCGGCCTCGACATCCACGCCGACCGCGTGCCGCTGCGCGAGGCCGACATGGAGCCCTGGGAGATCATGATCAGCGAGAGCCAGGAGCGCATGCTCAGCATCGTCGAGCCGGCGCAAGCTCGACGCGGTGCGCGAGGTCTGCGAGCGCTGGGACCTCGACTGCACCGTCATCGGCGAGGTCACCGACTCGAAGATGCTGCGCATCCACTGGCACGGCGAGGTGGTCGGCGACATCCCGGCGCGCCGGCTCGCCGACGAGTCGCCCGTCGTCCGCACGCCGTCGGTCAAGCCGGCGTACATCGTCGACGACCCGGTCGCCGTGACCGACGCCGCGTATCCGCCGGCGGACGACCTCGGCGCGGCGCTGGCGGAGCTGCTCGCCGCGCCCAACATCGCCGACAAGCGCTGGGCCTGGGAGCAGTACGACTACATCGTCCAGGCGAACACCGTGCAGATCCCCGGCGGCGACGCCGCCGTGCTGCGCATCAAGGACACGACCCGCGGCATCGCCTTCGCCACCGACTGCAACGGCCGCCACTGCTACCTCGACCCGTACCGCGGCGCCAAGGCGACGGTCGCCGAGGCGGCGCGCAACCTGAGCTGCGCCGGCGCGCTGCCGGTCGCCGTCACCGACTGCCTCAACTTCGGCAACCCCGAGAAGGGCGAGATCTACTGGCAGTTCGAGCAGGCGGTCGAGGGCATGGCCGAGGCCTGCGAGGCGCTCGACACGCCGGTCGTCAGCGGCAACGTGAGCTTCTACAACGAGAGCTTCGGCAACGCGATCTACCCGACGCCGATGGTCGGCATGCTGGGCCTGTACGACGACGTGTCGGTGCACATCGACCACAGCTTCAAGGACGAGGGCGACCTCGTCCTGCTGCTCGGGACCCGACGCGCGCCTGGATGGACGGCTCGGAGTACCAGAAGGTGCACTACGGCGTGGTCGAGGGTCGCGTGCCGGACGTCGACCTCGAGGCCGAGCGGCGCCTGCAGGCGGCGCTGCGCGCCGCCATCGGGCGCCGCCTCCTCAAGAGCGCCCACGACTGCGCCGAGGGCGGCCTCGCCGTCGCCCTCGCCGAGTGCGCGATCGGCAGCGGCGTCAACGGCGGGGCGCGCTTCGGCGACCCCGAGGCGACGCAGGGCGGCGCGGGCCGCTGGCGCGGCGCCGAGATCGAGCTGCCCGAGGCGCTGCTCGCAGCGCCGGGGCAGCCGCAGGGCGCCGCCGGGCGGCCCGACCTCGCCCTGTTCGGCGAGGCGCCGACGCGCGTCGTCGTCACGGTCGCCCCGAACGACGTCGAGGCGCTCGAGGCGCTGCTCGCCGACGTCCCGCACCGGCGCCTGGGCGTCGTGACCGGCGAGCCCCTGCGGTGTACCATGCGGGGGAGCGAGCTGTTCTCGGCCCCGGTGAGCGCGCTCTGCGCCGCCTACGAGTCATTGCCCGACCGACTTGCCTGACGACATGCATGTCCGCGACGCCTGTGGCGTCTTCGGCGTCTTCGCCCCCGGGCACGACGTCGCCCGCCTCGCCTACTTCGGCCTCTACGCCCTGCAGCACCGCGGCCAGGAGAGCGCCGGCATCGCGGTCTCGGACGAGGGCCAGGTCACCGTGATCAAGGACCTGGGCCTCGTCTCGCAGGTCTTCAACGAGCGCATGCTCACGAGCCTCTCCGGCCAGCACGCCATCGGCCACGTGCGCTACTCGACGACCGGGCTCGTCCCACTGGCAGAACTCGCAGCCGCTGGTGCGCTCGCGCAACGGCGACGTCATCGCCCTGGGCCACAACGGCAACCTCGTCAACACGACGGAGCTGCGCGACGAGCTCGTCGCGCAGGGCGTCAAGTTCTCCGGGACGACCGACACCGAGGTCATCACCGCGCTCATCGCCCACGAGGCCCAGGGCGACCTGCTCGGCGCGGTGCGCACCGCCGTCAGCAAGATCCGCGGCGCCTTCTCGGCCGCCGTCCTCTCGGGCGACGCTCTCGTCGGCTTCCGCGACCCGTACGGCGTGCGGCCGCTCGTCCTCGGCCGCTTCGACGGCCACCCGGTGATCAGCAGCGAGACCTCGGCGCTCGACATCATCGGCGCCTCAGTTCGAGCGCGAGATCGCGCCCGGCGAGATCGTCATCGCCGACGCCGAGCACGGCCTGCGCAGCGCGCGCGTCGAGCTCGAGGGCGCGCGCCCGGCCCTGTGCATCTTCGAGTTCATCTACTTCGCCCGGCCCGACAGCATGATGGCCGGGCGCAACCTGCACGAGGCGCGCCAGCAGATGGGCCGCCACCTCGCCCTCGAGGCGCCGGTCGAGGCCGACCTCGTGATCCCCGTGCCCGACACGGGGATGCCGGCGGCGATCGGCTACGCCAACGCCGCCGGCATCCCCTACGCCGAGGGCCTCATCAAGAACCGCTACGTCTACCGCACCTTCATCCAGCCCGACGACGACCTGCGCCAGCGCGGCATCCGCATGAAGCTCAACCCGCTGACGTCGGTCATCAAGGGCAAGCGCCTCGTGGTCGTCGACGACTCGATCGTGCGCGCCAACACGACCACCAAGCTCGTCGACATGCTGATGGGCGCCGGGGCCAAAGAGGTCCACCTGCGCATCAGCTCGCCGCCCATCAAGTGGCCCTGCTTCTACGGCATCGACATGGCGACGCGCGCCGAGCTCATCGCCGCCAACATGAGCGTCGACGAGATCCGCCGCAAGGTCGGCGCCACCACCCTGCACTACCTCACGCTCGAGGGCCTCCAGGCCAGCACCGGCCTTCCCGAGACGCAGTTCTGCCGCGCCTGCTTCACCGGCGACTACCCGATCGCCGTGCCGGAGGAGTACGCGATGTGCAAGATGCGCTTCGAGAAGGACGTCGTCTGCGAGCCGTGACGGCCGCGGCTTTCGGCACCGAGGTGCCGGGCAGGCCCCCCTGCCGAGATCCGACGCTTGGCTAGGACGGCTTCGGCGCAGGGGCCGGCCAGATGGACCCGCTCGGCGCATGCCCCTGCCACTCGTCCTTCACTTGGGCCTCAAGCCACACGGAAAGGAGCTGCTCGTCCCACAGCTCAAGCAGCTCACGGACGGCGGGACTGAGGCGAGCGCGCCTGGCGTCCATCAAGCGTTCCGCTCTGGCAGCCGACGGATGTCCAGCAGGGTGGAGAGAAAGGCGACAGCCTCGTCCTCCGTGAGGCGCATGACCCCGCGGGTGACGTAGGGCGGGAAGGGCATGTCGGCCGCTTCAAAGAGCGTGCCCGCAAGCTGCTCGCGATTCCTGATCTGCCCGTACATGCCGCCGTCATTGTGTGCCAACGGCCTCACGTTGACCTGAGAGTCCCCTGTGACGTTTCTGTGAGTCATCGGCGGCAGACACCGCGAGAATGTGCCTCGGCTCACGGTGCGGGCGGGGCAATGACGGGCGACCTCTGGGGCACGCTGCTCCCGCCCGTCGTCGCCAGCGCAGTCGTCCCGGGTGCGAGCCGAGGAGCCGTGGTCTCGAAGACCGGCCGAGCGGGTAGATGCACGCCGACCGCCAGACCTTCCACGAGGAGCCACGCCCATGCTGCACGTCGACATCCCGTCGCGCGCCGAGTTCGAGACCCTGGCCGAGGTGCGCGACCCCCACTGTCTCTCCCTGTACCTCCCCACGGACCCGGTCGGGGCGAGCGGCGACCGCACTCGCATCGCCTTCGGCAACCTGGCGCGCGAGGGCCTCGAGGCGCTGCGCGCCCGCGGCGCCGGCCGCGACGCTCTGAGCGCCGTGCAGGAGGCGCTCGACGACCTCGCCGACGACGGACCGTTCTGGAGGTATCAGGCGAACAGCCTGGCCTTGTTCGCCTCGCCGACGCACGTGACGACCTTCCGCCTGCCGAACAACCTGGAGCAGGCGGCGCACGCCTCCGACCGCTTCTTCCTCAAGCCGCTCCTGCGCAGCATCACCGTCCCGCAGACCGCCTTCGTGCTCGCCCTCGCCCAGGGATCGGTCCGCCTCGTCGAAGTGTCGGCCGACATACCCGCCTACACGGTGGACGTCCCCGACCTGCCGAGGGACGTCGCCGGCGCCGTAAGAAAGGCATCGATCACCGACCGCGCACCTTCCGGCCGCCTCCAGGGCTCGGAGGGCCAGAAGGTGCGCATGCGGCAGTACGCGCGGCAGGTCGACCAGGCGCTGCGCGACCTGCTCGCCGGCCGCGAGACGCCGCTGATCCTCGCCGCGACGCCCCCGCTCGACGCCATCTACCGCGCGGTGACCACGTACCCCTTCCTCGCGCAGAGGGGCATCGAGGGCAACCCCGAGAAGCTGACCGACGCCGAGCTCGCGCAGGCAGCGCGGGGCGTGCTCGACGAGCTGTTCGCCGCGGAGCTCACGGAGCTCGCCGCGCTGTTCGAGCGCCGCACGAACCAGGGACGCGCGACGACCGACATCGCCGTCGCGGCGCGCGCGGCCACCCGGGGAGCCGTGGCCGTGCTCCTCGTGGACATCGACGCGGTCGTCCCCGGTGTGGTGGACGAAGAGGACGGCGCGGTTCGCTTCGCGGACGAGGGGGAGCCGGGCGCCCACGGCGTCGTCGACGAGATCGCCCGGCGGGCGCTCGCCACCGGCGCCCGCGTGCTCGGGGTCCGCAAGCAGGACCTCGCGCACGGCGGGGAGCTGGCCGCCATCCTTCGGTATCCGCTGTAGATCCTCGCGGGGCGTCGGCAGGCAGCCGTCGAAGCGCGCAGACCCCGCAGGGCCGCGGGGACCACGAAGGCAGGGAACGCGATGACTGACTCGATGTCGGATGACCGGCGGCTGACGCAGCCGCGGGAACCCGTGCCGCGTCTCGAGGATGAGGGCGGCGATCCCGGTTTCGTCTCCACCGGGCGGCTCCCGGAGCCCGCCGCGGTCCAGGACCAGGTGACCGCGGCCTACGAGCGTTTCCGCACGAACGACGAGGGCGCCAACTCCGAGGTCTACCCGGCCTTGGCGCGGGCGCGTCGGAAGGCGTTCGGCGTCTGCGTCGTCGGCACGAACGGCGCCGTGCACGGGGCCGGGGACGTGGAGACGCCGTTCACCATCATGAGTGTCGCCAAGCCCTTCGTCTTCGCCCTCGTCTGCCAGGCGGTCGGCGCCGAGGAAGCCCGCGAGCGGCTGGGGGTGAACGCGACCGGACTGCCCTTCAACGCCCTCGAGGCCGTCGAACGGAGCGCCGACGGCCGGACGAACCCGATGGTGAACCCCGGCGCCATCGCGACCACCAGCTTGATCCCCGGACAGACCCCCGACGAGAAGTGGCAGGCTCTCCGCGACGGCCTCTCGCGCTTCGCCGGCCGTCCGCTCGAGCTGGACGAGGAGACGTACGCGTCGGCCTCGGCCACCAACCACCGTAACCGCGAACTCGCCGCGTTGCTGGAGCGCCGCGGCCGCCTTTACTTCGACGCTGCCCAGGCGCTCGACCTCTACACGCGACAGAGCTGCCTGGCGGTGACGGCGAAGGATCTCGCCGTCATGGGCGCCACGCTGGCCGACGGCGGCGTGAACCCGCTGACCGGCGAGCGGGTCGTCGACCAGGCCCTGTGCCACCACGTGCTCGCCGTCATGATGACGGCCGGGCTCTACGAGACGTCGGGAGACTGGCTGTACGACGTCGGCCTGCCCGGCAAGAGCGGCATCGGCGGCGGCATCGTCACCATCGCGCCCGGCAAGGGCGGGCTCGGGACCTTCGCGCCGCCGCTCGACGCCGCCGGCAACAGCGTCAAGGGGCAGCTCGCGGCGCGCTTCCTCTCACGACGCCTCGGGCTCGACCTGTTCGCCTCCCGGCCCGAGACCTGAGCCGGCCTCGCGCCGCCGCGACAGCCCGATCAAGCGTCGCCTCCCCTTGACAGACTGAGGACAAGGCGGGTAAAACCACTCCCGATTCGCCTCGGGGCAATGTACGGCCGTCGCGCCGGTCCGTCTTCTGGCGCTGCCGTCCGCGCGCGACGCAGGCGCCGCCACCGGCCGTCCGAGGCCAGCGCCCAGGCCGAGACCTGGGTCCGACGCGAGGAGACGACCGATGGCAAGCGACGTCCGCGACCCGGCCGCCGGTGCAGGTCCTGCCCTGCCGGATAAGGTGCGGGGTCTGATGCCGCGGCTCACGGAGGAGCTCGCCGAACTCGTTGCCATACCCTCCATCTCCGAAGCAGGGTACCCCGAGCACACGCGGCCCGACTTGCGGCGCGCCCACGAGGCGGTCCTTCGACTGTTCCGGGACGCGGGCTGTCAGGACCTGGCCTCGATCGAACTGCCGGACACGGCGCCGATCGTGGTCGGCGGCAGCCCGGCGCCGGAGGGCGCGCCGACCGTCCTCCTCTACAGCCACTACGACGTCGTGGGAGCCGGCGACGAGAGCGAATGGACCACGGCGCCCTTCGAGCCCGTCGTCCGCGACGGGGCGATGTACGGGCGTGGCGCCGCCGACACCAAGTCGAACATCCTCGCCCACGTGGGCGCCCTGCGCGCCTGGGACGGACGTCCGCCGGTGGGTATCAGGCTGGTCATCGAGGGCCAGGAGGAGGTCGGCGGCGGCGCGCTGCTCGGGTACCCTGAGGAGCACCCCGAGCTCTTCGCCGCCGACGTCATGGTCATCGGCGACATGGGCAGCGTCCGTGCCGGCGTCCCGACCCACACCGTCGCGCTCCGCGGTATGGCAAACGTCACCGTCGAGGTCCGCACGTTGGCGTCAGGCAAGCACAGCGGCCAGTACGGGGGCGCGGCGCCCGACGCGCTCCTCGCGCTCATCCGCGCCCTGTCGACCCTGCACGACGCCAACGGGGACGTCGCCGTGAAGGGGCTCCTGCGGAACCCCTGGCCCGGCGGCGGCCCCACCGAGGACGAGTTCCGCTCGCTGGCGGAGGTCGAGGCCGGCCTGCCGCTCTTCGGCTCCGGCGACCTCGGCTCGCGCGTCTGGTCGGGACCGGCCATCACGGTGATCGGCGTCGACGTGCCCAGCGTGGACGGCGCGCTCAACGCGGTCTCGCCGTACGCGCGCGCGCTCATGAACCTGCGCGTGCACCCCGAGCAGGACGCCGCCGAGGCGCAGGACGCGCTGATGGAGCACCTGCGCGCGGCGCTGCCGTACGGCATCCAGCTCGAGGTGACGGCCGGAGCGACCGGCAACGGCTTCGCCGCGCGCACCGACAGCCCGGCCTACGAGGCGGCGCGCGCGGCGTGGTCCGCCGCCTGGGGCGCCGAGACCGTGATGGTCGGCAGCGGCGGCTCGATCCCGCTGGTCAGTTCGCTGGCGCACGCTGTGCCCGACGCCGACATCCTGCTCGTCGGCACGACCGACGGCTACGCCAACATCCACGGGCCGAACGAGCGTGTGCTGCTCGACGAGTTCGAGAAGGCGACGCTCGCCGAGGCCGATCTGTTCGGGCGCCTGGGCGCCGCGCACGCGGAAGGGGGACAGGCATGAGTGACGACGCCGCAACGCTGCCCCGGGACGCGCCGAAGGGCGGCATCCTGCAGCGCATGCTCGACGGGATCGAGCGGGTGGGCAACAAGGTCCCACATCCCGCCCTCCTCTTCCTCGCCCTCATCGTCATCATCATCGTGCTCTCGCAGATCCTGGCGTGGGCCGGCGTAAGCGCCACCTACGAGGTGATAAAGCCACCCCCCGTCGCGGTCGAGGAGTACGACATCGGCGGCTCGGTGATGCCGGGGGAGAGGCTGCCGGGGGAGCGCGCCGACGCGGAGGACTACGCCGTCGTCACGGAGACGGCCGAGGTCCAGAGCCTGCTCTCGGCCGACGGCATCCGCTTTCTCTTCACCTCGTTCGTGAGCAACTTCATGGGCTTCACGGCAATGGGGATCATCCTCATCGTGATGATCGGCGTCGGCGTAGCCGAGGCTCTCGGGACTCATCGCGGCGCTCATCCGTAAGCTGGTCGCCGTCTCGTCCGTCGGCGCCCTGACGTACATCATCGTGTTCCTGGGCGTCATCTCGAGCATCGCGTCGGACGCGGGCTACCTCGTGCTCATCCCCCTCGGCGCCGCGGCGTTCAAGAGCGTGGGGCGGCACCCCCTGGCCGGCATCGCCGCCGCCTTCGCCGGCGTCGCCGGCGGCTTCGGCGTGAACCTCCTGATCACGCCCATCGACGCGGTCCTCACCGAGATCACGAACGAGGCCATCGGTCTCGTCGACCCATCGATCGCCATCGACCTCACCGCGAACCTCTGGTTCGGCATCGCCTCCACGGTCTTCGTCACCATCGTCCTCTCGCTCGTCAGCGCGCGCCTCGTGGAGCCGCGCCTGGGCGCGTACGACGTCTCGCTGGCGCCGGCCGGCCAGGAGCGCGACGACGCGCCGGAGGAGACCACTGAGATCACGCCCGAGGCCGACAAGCGGGGGCTGCGCTGGGCCGGGCTCGGCCTGCTCGCGGCCGTCGCCGTCGTCGCCCTGCTCACCGCGCCGCCCGGCGGCCCGCTGCGCGACCCCGACACGGGCAGCATCATCGGCACGTCGCCGTTCATGGACAGCCTGATCGTGATCATCGCGCTGCTCTTCCTGGCGGCGGGCCTCGGCTACGGCCGCGGCGCCGGCACGCTCAAGAGCAGCACCGACGTGATCGGCGCCGTCACCAAGTCGTGGGCCGGACTGGCTGGGCTGCTCCTGCTCTTCCTGCTCATCGCCCAGTTCATCGCCTACTTCAACTACTCCAACGTCCCGCAGGTTGCCGCCGTCCGCCTGGGGGACCTCGTCGAGAGCGCCGACATCGGGAGCGCCTGGCTTCTGGTCGCGGTGATCGTGGTCTCGCTCCTGTCCAACTTCATCATGCCGCAGGCGATCGCCAAGTGGGCGCTCCTCGCGCCGATCTTCATCCCGCTCTTCATGCGCCTTGGCATAGCGCCCGAGGCGGTCCTGGCCGCCTACAGGGTCGGCGACTCGCCCTCGAACATCGTCACGCCGATCATGGCCTACTTCCCGCTCATCGTGGTCTTCGCCTCGCGCTACGACCGCCGCTCGGGCATAGGGACGGTCATCGCGCTGATGCTGCCCTTCTTCGTCATCCTGACCGTCGCGTGGACCGTCTTCTTCCTGGCCTGGTATCTGCTCGGCCTCCCGTGGGGTCTCGGCACGTAGGCCTGTGAGCGACACCGCCATCACGTTCGCCGTCCTGGCGGTGACGGTCGGCGTCTTCATCTGGGACCGCGTCCCGGTGGCGATCGTCGCCCTCGGCGTGGCGCTCTCGTTGTGGGCGACCGGGGTGATCGACCTCCAGCAGGCGTTCGCGGGCTTCGGCGACCCGACGGTGCTGTTCATCGCCGCGCTCTTCGTGGTCAGCGAGGCCCTTGACGCGACGGGAGTGACGGCATGGGCGGGCGAGCAGGTCATGGCGCGCGTCGGGGAAGGCCGCAGCCGGCTTCTGGTGCTGGTGATGCTGCTGGCGGCGCTCCTGACGGCGCTCATCAGCGTCAACGGCGCCGTAGCCGCGCTGGTGCCGGTGGGCGTCGTGATCGCCGTGCGCGCGCGGCGCTCGCCGTCAGAGCTGCTCATGCCGCTCGCCTTCGCCGCGCACGCCGGCTCGCTGCTGCTCCTCACCGGCTCACCGGTCAACCTGCTGGTCTCGGACTACGCGGAAGAAGCAGGGCTCGGGGCTTTCGGCCTCTTCGATTTCACGCTCGCCGGCGTGCCGCTCGTCGCCGGGACGGTCGTCCTCGTCGTCCTCCTTGGCGGCCGGCTTCTGCCGACCCGCCGGCCCCGCCAGGCCCTGCGCGACTTCAGCGGACATGCCGCCGTGCTCGCCGAGCATTATGGACTCGAGGACGGCGGCGACCCCGCGCTCATGACCAGGCAGCTCGGGGCCGCCGAAGTGATGATCCCGCCGCGCTCGGACTACATCGGCGACGCGGTGTACCCGGGGATGACTACGGAGAGCGGCAAGCTGGTCGTGGCTGCCGTTCAGCACAAAGGCCAGGACGTGGATGGCGCGTGGCACCTGTGCGCCGGCGACACCCTGCTGCTCCGAGGCCCCTGGGACGCTCTCGAGGACGGCCTGCAGGACCCGAACGTCATCGCCGTCGACGAGCCTGCGCTCGTGCGGCGCCAGGCGGTGCCGCTCGGTCCGGGCGCGTGGCGCGCGATCGCCGTACTCGCGGCCATGATCGTCCTGCTCGCGACCGGCCTGGTGCCCGCCGCCGTCGCGGGCCTGCTCGCGGCCCTTGCCATGGTCCTCTTGCGCGTCGTCACGGTGGAGCAGGCCTATCGCGGCGTCAACTGGACCACGATCATCCTCGTCGGGGGCATGATGGCGCTCTCCGCGGGCATGGTCGAGAGCGGGGCCGCCACCAAGCTCGCCGACGGCCTCGTCGCGCTCGTCGGCGACGCGGGGCCCTACGCCCTGCTCGCCGGCCTCTTCGTGATCACCGCCGGGCTCGGCCAGCTGATCAGCAACATGGCGACGGCCCTCATCGTGTTTCCGATCGCCCTCGCGGCCGCCACCGACATGGGCGTCTCCGGCCGGCCCGTGCTGATGGCCGTCGCCGTGTTCGCCGCCGCCGCCTTCATCACCCCGGTCGCCACGCCGGGCAACCTCATGGTGATGGACCCGGCCGGGTACCGCTTTGGCGACTACTGGAAGCTCGGTCTGCCCCTGCTGCTCCTCTTCGGCCTCGTCGGCACGTTCGTCGTGCCCGTCTTCTGGTCGTTCTGATGGCGGACGGCACGCTGTCGCCGCCCCGACGAGCCCGCTACAGCACGCATGTGACCTGTGACGTGCACGAGAAGGAGGCGGCGTGAGCAGATCGACATCCAGAGTGGCGCTGCTCCTCGCCGGGGCGCTCATCGCCGCGCTCGTCGCCCTGGTCCTCATCGTGACCGGCGTCGTCGCCGTGACGGCCGGCGGCGGCGGCGAGAGCACCGCGTCGAGGGGCACCCTGACTCCCATGGAGGTGTTCGAGCAGAGCGCCGCGGGCGTCGTCGAGGTGCGCGCCAGTTTCCCGCAGGCCGACGCGGCGGGAGGCGGGTCGGGCTTGGGGTCCGGCTTCCTCGTGTCGCGCGAGGGCGACATCATCACCAACGCCCACGTCGTGACCAGGGACGGGTGGGACGCCTCGGCGATCGTCGTGGTGTTCAGGACGCAGTCCGGCACGGACCCGGCGAGCGCACAGGTGAGCGCCGAACTCGTCGGCAGCGACGAGAACAGCGACGTGGCACTGCTCAAGATCGACCCCGAGGACGCGCCGTCGCTCGACCCGCTGCCGCTGGGCGAGTCCGCGAGCCTGCGCGTGGGCGAGCCGGTGACCGCCATCGGCAACCCCTTGGGCCTCTCGTTCACGGTCACGTCCGGCATCGTCTCGGCCACCGGCCGCAACCTCACGTCGCCGAACGGCATGGTCATTCCGAACGGCATCCAGACGGACGCGGCGATCAACTCGGGCAACTCTGGCGGACCGCTGATCGACTCCGCGGGCGAGGTGATCGGTGTCAACACGCAGATCATGACCCAATCGGGCGGCAGCCAGGGTCTCGGCTTCGCCGTCCCGATCGAGACCGCCGTGCGGGTCATGGACCAGTTCAAGGCGACGGGCGAAGTCAGCTACGCCTACCTCGGCGCCTCAGGACACGGCCTGACCGCCGAGCTGGCCCACGTGCTGGGCGTCGAGGCGGACCACGGCCTCCTGGTCGTCCGCGTGACGCCCGGCAGTCCCGCGGCCAAGGCCGACATCCGCGGCGGCAGCCGTGAGGTGCTTCTGCAGGGACAGCCGTTCGTCGTGGGCGGCGACGTGATCACCGCCATCGACGGGCACTCGATCGCGAGCTCCGAGGAACTGGCCGCGCAGATCGTCCAACGCGAGCCCGGTGAGACGGTCACGGTCGACCTGCTGAGGGACGGGCGGCCCCTCAGCGTCGAGGTGACGCTGGCCGCGAGGCAGGCGTGAGAGACACGTGGACGGGGCGCCTGCCCGGCTTCCCGCGCGCCACCTGCAAGCTGCAGGGGTAAGCCTACGACGCGAAGGTGCGCGGCATCCGCATGAAGCTCAACCCGCTCACCTCGGTCATCAGGGGCAAGCGCCTCGTGGTCGTCGACGACTCGATCGTGCGCGCCAACACGACCACCAAGCTCGTCGACATGCTGATGGGCGCCGGGGCCAGGGAGGTCCACCTGCGCATCAGCTCGCCGCCCATCAAGTGGCCCTGCTTCTACGGCATCGACATGGCGACCCGCGCCGAGCTCATCGCCGCCGACATGACGGTCGACGAGATCCGCCGCAAGGTCGGCGCCACCACCCTGCACTACCTCACGCTCGAAGGCCTCCAGGCCAGCACCGGCCTCCCCGAGACGCAGTTCTGCCGCGCCTGCTTCACCGGCGACTACCCGATCGCCGTGCCCGAGGAGTACGCGATGTGCAAGATGCGCTTCGAGAAGGGCGCCGCCTGCGAGCCGTGACCGGCACCGTCCCCGACGCCGGCGGCGCCCGCCGCCGTCGCCTTCCCAAGCGCACCTGGGCGATCCCGCAGCGCTACGCCCTCAGGATGTGGGCGGCGTGCCCTCCGTCGGCCGACGACTGGCTTCACTCCGATGACCTGCCGGCGATCGGCGCCGAGATCGGCCCCGACGCCTGAGGCGCGCGCAGGACTGAGGCCCAGGCCACCCTCAGACACGCGGCCGGGAGTAGAGTACCCGGCACGCGGACACGGCCGACCGGGGAGGTCCCCTCTCATGGAACCGAGGAAGATAGTCCACCTGAGCCTCGACGAACGCCGGGCGCTCGGCAAACAGGCGCGCGCCACGGCGGCGCCGGAGAACCACGCCACGTGGAAGCCGGTCGCTGACCGCCCCGACCCCGTCGCCCTGCTCGAGGCCCAGAACGCCACCCGCGACGCCGATCTCGTGCCCGTGCGTCACGGGCGCATGATGGTCTCTCCGTTCACGTTCTTCCGGGGCGCGGCGAAGATCATGGCCGCCGACCTCAAGGACACCCCCAGGGCAGGGTTGACCGTCCAGCTCTGCGGCGACGCGCACCTCTCGAACTTCGGCGTCTTCGCGTCGCCGGAACGCACCCTCCTCTTCGACCTCAACGACTTCGACGAGACGCTGCCCGGCCCGTTCGAGTACGACGTCAAACGAATGGCGGCGAGTTTCACGATCGCCGCGCGCCACAACGGCTTCAGCAAGGCCGAGACGCGCGACGTGACCCTCGCGGCGGCGGGCGCCTATCGCGAAGCCATGGCCGAGTTCGCCGCGACGCGCGTCCTCGACATCTGGTACGCGCGCCTCTCCGACACCGACATGACCGCGGCCCTCAGCGCGTTCGCGACTGCGGCGACGGCGAAGGGCAAGACGCAGAAGCCGGCCGGAGCGACGAAGAAGAAGCCGACGAAGCGACCGCCCGCCGTACAGGTCCGGCAGCCGTCGCCCGAGACGCACGCCCGGCGCCTGGAGAAGGGCATGCAGAAGGCCCGGACGCGCGACAGCATGCAGGCCCTCGCCAAGCTCGCGGAGCTCGTCGACGGCAAGTACAGGATCGTCAGCCAGCCCCCCGTCGTCATCCCCGCCCGCGATCTTCAGGCGACGTACGGCATCTCGGCCGACGAGCTCCAGCACGTGGTCCGCCGGCAGTTCCGCGCCTACCGCGCGACGCTCCAGTCCGATCGCCGCCATCTTCTCGAGCGCTTCGAGATCGTCGACATGGCGCGCAAGGTCGTGGGCGTCGGCAGTGTCGGCGCGCGGGCCTTCATCGTCCTGCTCCAGGGGCGCGACCAGCAGGACCCGCTGTTCCTGCAGGTCAAGGAGGCGACGCTGTCGGTGCTGGAAGACCACCTGCCGAAGAGCCGGCATCAGCCGGGCGCTCGCGTCGTCCACGGCCAGCGGATGATGCAGGCCGCGAGCGACATCTTCCTGGGATGGACGAAGGGCGTGCAGGAGGGCCGCTATCTGTACTGGCGCCAGCTGCGCGACATGAAGGGCTCGGCCGACGTGGAGGCCATAAAGCCGCTCGGCCTGGCGTTCTACGCCCGCCAATGCGGGTGGACGCTGGCTCGTGCCCACGCGCGCTCAGGGGACCCGGTCGCGATCGCCGCATATCTCGGCAAGAGCGACAAGTTCGACGAGGCGATCGTCGACTTCTCCCGGCGCTACGCGGACCAGAACGAGCGCGACTACGAGACCTTCCTCGCCGCGATCCGGTCGGGGCGACTGGCGGCGCTCGAAGGGGTCTGACAGGAGCTTCTCGGCCATCACGAACGTCCTCGGCGAGGATCGCCGGGGCGTCTCGCAACGCACAGGCGCAGCCTCAGTCTTCGTCGGTCGTCTTGCCCCGCATCCAGCGCCAGGTGAGCCGGAAGACGATCAGGAAGCTGACGGCGAGCGCGAGTATGAGCGCGACGGGGGCGACGCGGTTGAGCGTCTCCCAGACGCGTCCGGTCTCGTCGCTGTATGCCGCCACGCCCGTCGCCACGGCGGACCCGATGACCAGGCCGACGAGCATGACGGCGATGACGATCTGCCGTCCGAGCCGCGTGAGCCGGCCCACTTCCTTCGAGAGCTCCGACGTGTCGACCGTCACGGTGAAGCGGCCCTTCTGGTATTGATCGAGCCACATCGCCGTGGCCTCGGTGAGCGACGGGATGCGCTGCGCGACCTGGCCGGCCACGCTGATCGCCTGCTTCTTGGCCTCGGAGACGATCTTCTCGGCGGTGACCGTCTCGAAGGCCATGTCCTTGAGCATCGGCACGCCCTCGGAGAGCAGACCCTTGTCGCTGGAGAGGGCGCGCGCCACGCTCTCGGTCTGGACGAGCGCCTTGACCGCGAGTGTCAGGTTCGCGTCGAGTCGCAGGCCGTGGACGCGGAGCAGCTCGAAGCCCTCGTTGGCCACCTGGCCGAACGACGCCACGCGGCCGTGGCCCATGGAGCGCCCGACGTGACGGGCGAAGTCGCGACGGAAGGCGCGCTCGTCGACCTCGCCGCGGAACGGCCGTGCTCATCCCGCGCAACGCCGAGGCCATGCCGTCCACGCTCCCCTGCTGGGCGACGATCATGAGCTGGCCGAGGCGCATCCTCTGCTGCAGGTCGAGCTCGCCCATCATCCCCAGGTCGATGAACGTGAGCACGCCCGTGTCGAGGTCGACGAGGAGGTTGCCCGGGTGCGGGTCGGCGTGGAAGAAGCCGTCCACCGGGAGCTGCTTGACGAGGGCGCGGAGCGCGTTGCGGGCGATCTCGTCGCGGTCGAGCCCCGCGCGCTCGATCGCCTCGACGTCGCTGACCTTCACTCCCTTGACGAACTCCTGGGTGATGATCTTCGAGGTCGACAGCTCGGTGTAGATGGCCGGGACGTGGATGCCGGGGAGGGTCTTCATGTTCTCCGCCAGACGGAGGGCGTTGTAGGTCTCGCCGCGGTAGTCGAGCTCCTCGAGTACGCCCGACGAGAACTGCTCGAGCATGCCGACGAGGTCGAGCGAGCGCACCATCTCCGACCGCTGCGACGCCACGCGGGCAGCGGTCTGCATGATGCCGAGGTCGGCGCGGACGGTCGTCGGGATGAAGGGTCGCTGGACCTTGACCGCCACCCGGTGCCGTCGTGCAGCGTGGCGCGATGCACCTGGGCGGTCGAGGCCGCGGCGAAGGGCTCGGCCTCGAACGAGCCGTACAGCTCCTCCGGTGACGCCCCGAGCTCCTCGACGATCGTCTCGCGCACCTGGGCGGCGGGGAACGGCGGCACGGCGTTCTGCAGCTTGGCGAGCTCGGTCGCCCAGTCCGGCGGGAGCACCGATGCCTGGCTCGAGACGATCTGGCCGATCTTGACGTAGGTGGGCCCGAGCTCCTCGAGCATCAACCGCAGCTTGACCGCGGTCGGCGGCGACTCCCAGTCCTTGGGCAGACGCCAGACCCATGTCTGCATCGCGTGGCGGAAGCCACCGACGTACCTGCTGCCCTCGAGGGCGGTGTCCATGCCGTAGTGGAGGAGCGTCTTGTAGACGAGCTGCAGGCGCAGGTCCTCGCGGAACTTGTCGGTCGCCGAGCGTCTCATGGCTTCACCTCCTCCGGCCAGTCCGGATCCGGCTCGGTGGCCGTCTCCTTCCGATCGAGGCCGAGGCGTCACCCGTCACGGCGAGCGCCGTCTTCTCGACGACGTTCAGAGCGCGCCGGTCGATCTCCTCCCTGAGCTCCGGCGGCTCGTCCTGCACGATCGGCGGCGCCAGACCCAGGACGTTCTCGAGCAGACCGACCAGGGCGCCGCTCACGGCGCCGGCGACGAGGGCCCAGACGAGGCTCTCGACCTGGAAGCGGGTCGGGAAGACGAGATCCAGCACCCACAGTACGCAGGTGTTGATGAGCACGACCACGAGCCCGTACGAGACGAAGATGAAGGGCAGCAGCAGGAGCTGGATGAGCGGCTTGACGAAGGCGACGAGGAGCCCGAAGACCGCGCTGATCAGCAGCCACGAGAGGATGCGGTACTCGCCGGTCATGTAGACGTTGGGGACGACGATGGCGGTGAGCGCGAGGGCCAGCGCGCTCACCACGAAGCGCACAAGCAAGGGACGCACGCGGAAGCGCCGCTGCAGGTGCTTCTTCGATATCCGTCCTGGGCACGCCGGGACCTCCCTGGAGAGCTTACCGGACCGGTCACGGGTACATGACCATATCTCAGCGACGCCGGCGATGCGAGCATCCCCGCGAGCGCGGCTCGATCGGGCGTCGCTCGCTTTGCGCGTCCTGACCGAAAGGTTACGATGGCGCATCGCGCGGCCCGACGGCACCATCGTGCGGGGGTATCCCGAGCGACGGAGAGGGAGACAGCGCGGCTGCCACCGTCGGGACGCTGACGGCCGAAGAGACGAGCGCCTTCGCGGTGCCGCCCTGGGCGAAGGACGCGGGTCGCTGGAGCTGGATCATCGTCGGCGTCACCCTCGTCGTCCTCGGGGTCCTCGCGCTGGCGGCGGCGACGCGGCTGCTGGTGCTGGCGACGCTCTTCGCGATCCTGCTCGGCGGCGCCTTCCTGCCCGTCGTCGACTGGCTTGGCCGGCACCACATCCCACGCTGGCTGGCGCGCTCCTCGTCGTCGTGCTGTGCATCCTCCTGGCCGTCGCGATCGCGGTCATCGTCCTCTACGGCCTCGTCGACCAGGTGCCGACCATCAAGGAGAACCTGCAGGCGGCGGCGGACTCGATCCAGGACGCGCTCGACTCGACGGCCGCACCGAGCGACAGCGTCGACCAGGTCGAGTCCGGGGTGAAGAGCCTGGCGCAGGAGTCTGGTCAGCGGCGCCGCCGGCACGATCGGCACGGTCGTCAGCGGCGTCGCCAGTCTTCTGTTCGGCCTCTTCATCAGCATCAACATCGGCGTGTGGGTGCTGATCCGCGGGCGGCAGATCGGGACGTGGGCATCGCGACACATCGGCCCGGTGCCGCAGCCCGTCGCCTACAGGATCATCGCCGACAGCGCGCGCTTCTTCCGCGGCTACCTGTGGGGCAGCACGATCGTCGGCGCGTTCAACGCCGCGGTCCTCGGCATCGGCGCCCTCGTCATCGGCGTACCGATGGCCGCCACCATCGCCGTCGTCGCCTGGATCACCAACTACATCCCGTACTTCGGCGCCATCATCAGCGGCGCGTTCGCCGTGCTCATCGCCTACGGCGCCGGCGGGCTTTCGACGGCGATACCCATGCTGATCCTCGTCATCATCGCCAACGGCTTCCTGCAGACGCTGATCTCGCAGTTCGCCCTGGGTCGGCGCTCGACCTCCACCCGCTGGTGGTGCTCTTCGCGACCACCGCCGGCGGCATCCTCTTCGGCGCCGTCGGCGGGGTCTTCGCGGGGCCCTTCGTCAAGATCGGCCTCGACGGCTACCTGCGCGTCAAGGAGACCGGCATCCTGGGGCCGGTGGCGGCGGAGGCCGCCCTCTCGCCCGCCGGCGCCGCGGCGGGCACCGCGGGCAGCGGGCCGCCGGGGCCGAGCAGCTAGCCCCGCCGCGGCGCCGGCGGTGCCCGAGTAGCCGTCAGAGGAAGTAGCCGAGCGCGTCGGCGAGCCAGTCCTTGACGCGCGTCCAGGTGTCGGTGGGCGCCACGCCCGGACGGCTGATGGCGATGTCCGGGTCGAAGAGGCGGCTCTCGAAGAGGTCGGCCGTGGCGCGGCTGTCGACGAGCACACCGACCTCGTAGGCCCGGTAGAGCGCCCACGCGTCGAGGTTGATGGTCCCGAACATCACCGCGTCGTCTGCGACCAGCACCTTGCCGTGCACGACGGCGTCCGGGTACTCCCAGATCTCGATGCCGGCGTCGAGCATGCGGCCGTAGTCGTGGCGCAGCGCGGCGCTGTGGATCGCGCTGTTCGACTCCTGGGCGACGAGGAGCCGGACCTTCACGCCCCGTCCTGCCGCCACGATGATGCGGTCGACGATCTCGTCCTCGGTGAAGTAGGGGTTGGTGATGTCGATCCGCGTTCCGCGCCTGGTCGATCATCTCGCGCGTCGCCTGCAGCGCCGAGACGTCGCGGGTGTGGCGCGTGCCGACGACGATGGCCGACAAGCTGCCAGGGTCGTCGGGTTCGGGGAAGTACGCGGCCAGAGCGTCCCTCCGTGCCCTCGAGCGGTCCCCCGTGGGCGTGGAACGTGGTCAGAAAGACCATCTGGAGTTCGCGCACCACGTCGCCCTTCACGCGCGTCATCACGTCGTGGAAACTGCCGTTGGCGAAGTGGTCCTGGATGCCCGCGCCCCCCGTGTACGCGACGCGTCCGTCGACCACGAGGAGCTTGCGGTGCTCGTAGTGACCCACCTGGCGGAAGCTCGAATCGAAGTCGCGGTCGGGCCAGAGGCCGTTCCAGCTGGGCGGGACGAGGTCGCTGACGAGGACCTGGACGCCGGCCGCGGCCAGGCGGTCGTAGAAGGCCTCCGACGTGGAGCCCGTCCTGCTCCCGTACTCGTCGACGATGACGCGGACCTCGACGCCGCGAGCGATGGCCGCCTCGAGGGCAGCGGCGAACTCGTCGCCGATCTCCCCCGGGGTGAACCCGTACTCGAGCAGGTGGACCGAGCTGCGCGCCGCGGCGACGTCGTCGAGCATGCGCGGGTAGAAGCGCGTCCCATCGACGAGGGGGTCGACGGACGCCGCCGTCGACCAGGCGAACTGCGTGCCGAGGTCGTTGACGGTCACGTCGTCACGGGCGACGAAGGCCGCTGTCGCGGCGAGGGCGCCGTCGGCGGTGACCGCGTCGGCCGCCGGCGGCCAGCTCGCCGGCTCGTCCATGCGCAGGACGCCCCACCAGAGCAGCGCATAGACGACGGCGAAAAGGAGGGCCAGCGCGATCAGGACGCGCCCTACCCAACGCAGCACGCGGCGCGCCCGGCGGCCGCCTCTCGCCCTTCCCGTCATCATCACACCCCTTAGCACGCGCAGCACGCGCAGCGCGCGATGGGCCGCAAGCCCGTCCTCACCACGTCAACCCTCGCCCGAGACCATGTCCTTGCTCGCCTCGAAGACGTTGCCGTGGATGTTCCCCTCGCCGACACGGTCCACGACGCCGTCGCGACGCAGGACCTCCATCACTGCCGGCTTCACGCGGGCCAGCCGGAGCTCGATGCTTCGCGCCTGGAGCATCTCGACGATCTCGCCGAGGGTACCGGACCCTTGTGAGTCGACGTAGTTGACGCCGCCGAGCTCGAGGACGACGACGCGCAGGCCGGCTTCGGAGTCCTCCGTCAGCTCGCGGATGCGGTCCTCGAGCGCCGTCGCGTCGATGAAGAAGAGCCCGGCGTCGAAGCGCAGGACGAGCAGCCCCGGGTACGTCTCGCCCTCGGGGCAGTTGTCAGGGTGACGGAACGCCTGCGTACCCGGCTGACGCACGAGGACGGGCATCGCCGGGACGGCGGACGCGTAGACCAGCCAGCCGATCGACAGGACGATGCCGATGATGACGCCGGCGAGGACGCCGGCGCTCAGCACCGCGAGGAGCGCGGCCGTCGCGATCCAGAAGTCGGGGCGCTTGACGCGGAAGAGACGGCGCATGGCGGCGACGTCCATCATGCCCATCACCACGGCCTCGATGATGATCGCCGCGAGGACCGCATTGGGGAGCTACGAGAACAACGGCGCCAGGAACAGCATGGTCAAGACGACGAGGGCACCGGTCGTGAGCGAGGCCAGCGGCGTCTTCGCTCCCGTCTGGTCGTTGAGCGAGCTGGCGGAGAGGCTCGTCGAGACCGGGATGCCCTGGACCAGCCCGGAGCCGACGTTGGCGACGCCCTGGGCGAGCGACTCCTGGTCGACGTTCACCCGATAGCGGTGCTTCGAGGCGAAGGCGCGCGCGTCGCCGGCGGTCTGCGAGAAGCCGATCATCAGGAGCGCCGTCGCGGCCGTGAGTACGTCGGCCAGGTGAGTCGAGATGTAGCCGAAGTCCGGCAGCACCACCGCGGGCAGTCCGCTGGGAACGTCGCCCACGAGCGCCACGCCCCGTTCTTCGAGTCCGAGCAGCGCCGTGGCGAGCAGGCCGCCCACCACCAGCACGAGCGCCCCGGGCACCCCGCGGGCGACGAAGTGCAGGCTGAAGATCACGACGAGAGCGACCACGCCGACGACGAGCGTCGTGCCATCCGTGTTCCCCAGGTCGCCGAGCCAGCTCGCGAGCTTGCGCCAGCTGTTGTCGCCCGAGGCCTCCGTGCCGGTGATCTTCGCCAGCTCTCCGATGGTCGTTTGGATGCCGGCGCCGAACAAGAAGCCGACGATCACCGCCTTGGACAGGAACTGCGATATCCAGCCCATCTTGAACACGGCGAGGATCAGGAAGAAGAGGCCGGAGACGAACGTGATCGAGGCCACCATCGTCACCGCGTCGTCGCCGGTCGCCGCAGCGGCGAGCACGGCGCCGGCGGCCACGGACGAGAGCGCGGCGCTCGGGCCGGTGGCGATCTGACGCGACGTGCAGAAGAGCGCGTACAACAAGGCGCCGGCCGCCGCCGCGTAGAGGCCGTACTGGATCGGGACCTCGGCGATTCCCGCATAGCCCAGCGCCTTCGGCACCACCAGGGCGGCGACCGTGAGGCCGGCGATCAGGTCGGGGCGCAGCCAGTCACGCTGGTACCGCGGCAGCCACCCCAGGATGGGCAGAAAGCGGGCGAGACCCGTCGCCGCGGGACTGTCGGTGTGTGCGTTCACCGTGTCGAGTGTTCAGACCGCCGGAGCCCGTGCCGGTGAGGCCGGTCGGACGACGGGAAGGTGACGCATCCTACGCCGCCGGTGCTTCTCCCGCAACGCCGGCGGTCGGCGCGTGATGAAGCTGGAGGGCCGTAGGCTCCCCCAGCTGCGCGCGAACCACCAGCACCAGCCGAGCTTCTACGTCTTCTGGACGGGAAACACAGGGGCGTGGGCCACAAGGCGGTGGGTCGATGAGAAGCGCGGGTGGGCGCGCAGGACAGCGCGCTGCAGCTGGCGCGGGGTCATGGGACGCGGGACGAGCGGACTGAGGCGACCGATGCTACCCGCCGACGGCGCTCTGGCCGGTGGAGATGCCTTCGTCTCCACCGGCCGTCCACCGACCGACCCCCGGGTCGAGGCACTCATCGCCGAGAGCCACGCGCGCATCCGCGCCAACGACGAGGGGGACGTCTCAAGCGTCTACCCGGCCTTGGCGCACATGCCCCGCGACCTGTTCGGCATCTGCATCGTCGCCACTGACGGTCGCGTGCACGCCGCCGGCGACGTCGACGCCCCATTCGCTCTCATGAGCGTCGCCAAGCCGTTCGTCTTCGCCCTCGTATCGCGCTCGGCACTCAGGTCGCTCAGATCGCGCCCAGCCCGGAGAGCGCCTTCAGCAGGAACCACGTTCCGAACACGAGTCCGAGCACGATGACGATCGCGCGGCTGCGGCGCTCGAGCCAGGCCGAGACCCGCCCGAGCAGGACCTGCGAGGACTTGGGCGCCAGGGCCGCGTAGGCGACGAGGGCGATCACGACAGACTCGGCGAGGATCACGAAGAGCAGGAAGACGGCGATCGAGGACCACCGCCCCAGTGCCGCCCCCTCAATGGCGCCGATGGCTCCCAACGTGAACACCCAGAGCTTGGCGGCGACCGCCACGAATCCGGCGCCAAGGAGGAACGCCCTGCCCGGCGTGGCCGACGCGGTCAGCTTCATCCACTTTGGCGGCGGGGCGTCCTCGTCGGACCCGCCCAGCAGGGTCCTCACGGCAGTGGTCAACAAGAGGACGGCGATGACGAGCAGCAGCCCCGCCTCGACGAGGCCGGTGCCGTCCCCGGTCTCCGACTCGGCCCCGGCCCCAGCGAACACGAGGCCGAACAGCACGCCCTGGGCGAGCCGCGTCGCCGTCATGCCGCCGACCCACGCGGCAGCGGCGCCGACAGATGAGCGCAGCAGGAGGACCGTGAGCGTGATCTGGACCGGGACGACCGCGCTGGCGACGATCAGCGGGAGCAGCGTGCCCCAGAGGCCGCTCGCCCGTCATCCGCCACCCCCGACGCGCGGCAGACGCAGCTCCTTAAGGCGTCGCCAGTTCTGCCGATTGACCTTGGGCACGCCCCAGCTGCGCACGAACCACCAGCACCAGCCGAGCTCCTTCGTCTTCTGGATGTGGAAGACGACGGCGTGCGCCACCAGACGGTGGGTCGAGTAGAAGCGCCGGTAGGCGCGCAGCGTCGCACGCTGCAGCTGGCGCGGGGTCATGCGCCGCGGGGCGAAGACGACGTGCTGGGCGTCGTAGTGGCTCCAGTCCCTGTCGAGGATGCGGCCCTCCGCCTCCATCTCCTCGTACATCTGCGTCCCCGGCAGCGGCGTGAGGATGTTGAGCATCAGGGTCGTGATGCCCTGCCGCAGCGAGAACCGGGCGATCTCACGCACCGAGGCGGGGTGTCGGCGTCGGTGCCGACGACGAACATGCCGAAGCTCAGGATGCCGTGCGCGCCCAGCAGGGCGATCGCACGCTCGATGTCGGCGACGGTCTGCGACTTCTCGAAGCCGTCGAGCGTCGCCTGGTCGAGCGATTCGAGCCCCAGGGCGATGCGCTCGCAGCCGGACCTTCGCATCAGGTCGAGCAGCTCCGGGTCGCGGACCACGTCGGTGCGCATCTGCGCCTGCCAGGGCACGACGATGCCCTCGTCGATCATCATCTGGAGCAGCCGCTTGAGACGCTTCTTGTCGGCGGCGAGGTTGTCGTCGTAGAAGAAGATCCGCCGCGGGCGCTTGGCGCGAAGCTCCGCCATGACGTTCTCCGGACTGCGGAAGCGGTACTTGCGCCCGAACATGGCGGTCACCGAGCAGAAGGTGCAGTCGAAGGGGCAGCCCCAGCTCGTCATGATGGGCATGGAGTTGACGCCCTCGTGGCCGACGATGAGGTCGAGGTCGGGCATCGGCAGCTGGTCGAGGTCGGGGCACGGCGGACGAAGGTCGTTGTGGACCGCCGTGCCGTCGCGCCTGAAGGACAGGCCGCCGACGGAGTCCGGCTCGCGCGCGCCCTCGAGGACCTCGATGAGCTCGAGCATGAGCTCCTCGCCGCCCTCTCCGCGGGCGACGTAGTCGGCGTGCTCGAGCGCCTCGTCGGCCATGAAGGTCACGTGCGAGCCGCCGATCACCACCGGGATGCCTCGCTCACGCAGCCGGTCGGCCATCGCGTACGCGGCCGGGGCCGTCGACGTGGTCGTCGACAGGCCGACGAGGTCGGCCGACTCGACGTCGGCCCAGTCGATCGGCGCCGTCTTGGGTGCGTACATGAGCACGTCGTGGCCCGCGGCCTTGAGCGCGGCGCCGATCATCGGCAGGCCAAGGCGCGGGTAGGCCGTGTACGACCACATGTGCATGACCGGCGGGTCAGGTTCGATCAGGCGGATCTTCATGGACATCGCAACCTTCGTATCCGAAAGCGCTCACGTCAACCCCGGATCGGCCGCCGTGCCGTAAGATGGGACCGAGACGAGGACACGTACTGACCGAGAGGGCGCGCGTGGCGACGGAACGTTGGGCGGCGGATGCCGACGGAGGGATCCCGCGCCTGCGCGATCCGGCCGTCGTCCTCATCGACGCCCAGCCGGGCTTCTTTCGCAACGTCGCCGGAGGCGAGGTGCCGGCGCCCGTCGCCGCGCGCTGGGAGAAGCTCCTCGTCGTCGCCCGCTGCCTCGAGCTGCCGACGCTCGCCACCTTCGAGGAGCCTGAGCGCAACGGCTGGCTCTCCGACGCCTGCGAGCGCGCCTGGCCGGTACACGGCCTGCGCTACGTCAAGCGCACGTTCGACTGCTGCCGCGAGCCCGAGATCGCGACCGCGATCTCCGAGATCGGCCGCACCTGCCTCCTGGTCGCCGGGGCCGAGACCGACGTCTGCGTGCTGCAGTCCGTGCTCTCGCTCGTCGAGCGCGGACACGAGGTCTTTCTGCTCGAGGACTGCGTCGCGAGCAGCGAGCCGCACACGCGACCGGCGCTCGAGCGCATGTACGCCGCCGGCGCGACCCCGTGCACGCTGAAGACGGCGTACTACGAGCTCATGCGAGCGGTGACCGTCTGCCGCGACCCGGCCGCGGCCGGAGGCGGCTGGCAGCTGCTCATGCGGGAGTTCGACGAGCCCGAGGCGCTGCCGGACTGGCAGCCGCGCCTGACCTCGAGCGACGCGGGCGCCGGCGGGCTGCCGCGCCCCCGACAGGTGCCGTAGAATAGCGCCGCGAGCGGTCCGCGACGCGCGTGTCATCCCGACTGGAGTCACATGGCTGACGAGTTCACGTACAGGAACGCCGGCGTCGACGTCGAGGCGGGCAACGCCGCCGTCGAGCTGCTCAAGCAGCGCCTCAAGTCGGCGAAGCACCCGCTGGTGCTCGGCGGCCTGGGCGGCTTCGGCGGCGCCATGCGCCTCCCCCGCCTCAAGGACCCGGTGCTCGTCGCCGGCACCGACGGCGTCGGCACCAAGGTCCTCATCGCCAAGGCGATGGACCGCTACGACACGATCGGCATCGACCTGGTGGCGATGAGCGTCAACGACGTCTCCGCCTGCGGCGCCGTGCCCCTGTTCTTCCTCGACTACATCGTGACCGGCAAGGTCGAGCCCGAGAAGGTCGCCGCCCTGGTGGGCGGCGTCGACGAGGGCTGCCTGCGTGCCCAGTGCGTGCTGCTCGGCGGCGAGACCGCCGAGCACCCCGGCCATTTCGCCGCCGACGACGACTTCGACATGGCCGGGTTCGCGGTCGGCATCGCCGAGCGCGACGAGCTCTGGGGACCGGACAAGGTCGTCGCCGGCGACGTCCTCATCGGCATCGACTCGCACGGCCTGCACTCGAACGGCTTCAGCCTCGTGCGCCGCCTGCTCGAGCACCACGGCGTCGACCTGCGCGCGCCGTTCCGCGAGGAGGACGGATCCACCGTCGGCGACGTGCTCCTCACGCCGACCGCGATCTACAGCCCGGTGCTGCACGACCTTGGGCACGCCGGCGGCGTGCACGCGGCGGCGCACATCACCGGCGGCGGCTTTCCCGACAACGTCGGGCGCGCCGTGCCGGACGCTCTCGCCGCCGAGATCGACCTCGGCGCCTGGAATCCCGGTCCCGAGTTCGCCTGGCTGCACGGGCTCGGCGTCGCCCGGGACGAGCTGCTGCGGACCTTCAACTGCGGCCTGGGCGTCGTGGTCGTCGCGGCCGCCGACGCAGTGGGGCGGCTGCTCGACGTCATCGCGCGCGGCGGGCACGGCGCCCGCGTCGTGGGCGCCGTCGTCCCGCGCGAGGGCGGCGACGCCGTGCGCTACCGGGGTGAGCTGTCGTTGTGAGAGCGGTCGACCTGATCGGCTGCGGCGCGCTCAATCTCGACCTCATCTACCGCCTCCCACGGAGCTTCCCCCTGTGGGACGAGCTCGGGCCGCCGGGGTCGGAGGAGCAGGTCGGCGACGCCGTCCGGAGCGCCGTCGACGAGGCCCTCAGCGCACGTGACGCCGACGCGCGCCGGCGGCGGGCAGGCGGCGAACACGGCCCACGCGCTGGCGCGCCTCGGCTACCGCGCCGCCATGGTCGGTCGCGTCGGCGCCGACGAGGACGGCGCCTTCCTGCGTCGGGAGCTCGCTCCCGCCGAGGGCAAGCTCGTCCGGCGTGCCGGCGAGACCGGACGGGTGTACGTCCTTCTCGACGAGGACGGCGAGCGCCGCAACCTCGTCTGGCCGGCGGCGAACGACGACTTCTCGCCGGCCGACGTCCCGCGGCGCCCTCCGCGAACCCGCTTCGCCTACTTCTCCTCGTTCGTCGGCGAGGGACCTCTCGAGGCCCAGTTCGCCCTGCTCGAACGGCTGCCGCCCGAGCGTCGAGGTCTGCTTCGACCCGGGCGAGATCTACGCCCGCAAGGGCGTCAAGCGCTTCCTGCCGCTGATCCAGCGCTGCTCCTACCTGTTCGCGACCGAGGGCGAGCTCGAGATGCTCTGCGGCCTCGCGCTCCCCGAGGCGCTCGACTTCCTGCTCAACGCCGGCGTGGGCCTCGTCGTCTGCAAGATGGGCGGCCGCGGGGCGCGCCTCGTCGGCCGCCGCGCCGACCTGTACGTGCCGCCCCAGCCGGCCGAGGTCGTCGACGTGACCGGGGCCGGCGACCTGTTCGCCGCCGGCTTCGTCGCCGGCATGCTCGAGCAGGTCGGCCTCGAGGCGGCCGGACGCCTCGCCGCCTGGGCCGCCTCGCGCAGCATCGCCGGCCTCGGGCGGAGCGCGTATCCGGACGCGGCCGCGTGGCAGGCGCGACTCGCCGAGGAGCGCGGGGAGGCGTCATGAGGGCGCGGCCGGTGACGACAGGGGACAGCCGAGTGAAGATCGGCTGGCTCTCGACCGGGCGCGACCAGGCCGCCAGCAACCTGCTCTCGGACATCGTCGCCCGCGCCCAGCAGGACGGCGTGGAGCTCGACATCGCCGCCGTGTTCTGCGACCGCGAGCGGGGGGAGGCGCCCGAGAGCGACCGCTTCCTCGACCTGGTCGAGCGCCTCGGCTTCGAAGCCGTGACGCTGTCGAGCGCCGCGAGCTGGGCGGCGGCCAAGGCCGCCGGCACCTCTCGCGGCGCCTGGCGCGAGGACTACCACCGCCGCGTCATGGAGCTGCTCGTCCCCTACGGCCTGGGGGCGCTCGTCATGGCCGGGTACATGCTCATCGCCAGCCCGGCCATGTGCCGGCGCTACGCGATCCTCAACCTGCACCCGGCGCTCCCCGGCGGGCCCACCGGCACCTGGCAGCAGGTCATCTGGCAGCTGCTCGAGCAGGATGCCGAGGAGACCGGGGCCATGATCCACCGCGCGACGGCGGAGCTCGACCGCGGTCCCGTGATCTCGTTCTTCCGCCTGCCCATCGTCGGCGAGGAGTGGGACGGTCTTTGGCAGGAGTTCCGCGCCAAGCGGGCGGCGGCGAGCGTCGCCGAGATCGCCGCCGCCGAGGGCGAATCCGAGCCGCTCTTCGCCGAGATCCGCCGCCGCGGCGAGGTCCGCGAGATCCCGCTGCTCTACCAGACCCTGCGCCTGTTCGCCGAGGGCCAGCTCGCGACCAGCAACGGGGCCGTCTTCGCCGAGTCGTCGCGCCTGCCCATGGATCTGACCGAGCTGGTCGAGGGCGAGCTCGGCCGACGCGCGTGAGGCGCAGGCGACGCGGTCGAGCCGTGAGCGTCGACGGGACCGGGACATGACCGCCGGCAGCCGCATCTACGTCACCGACTGCGAGGGCCCGCTCACCAAGAACGACAACGCGCAGGAGATCGCCGAGCGCTTCATCCCCGACGGGGCCGAGCTCTTCGCCCGCCTGAGCCGCTACGACGACTTCCTCGCCGACGTCGCCCGCCGCCCCGGCTACAACGCCGGCGACACCCTGCGCCTGCTGCCGCCCTTCCTGAAGGCCTTCGAGGTGAGCGACGAGGACGTCGAGGTCTTCAGCGCCGAGAGGGTCCTGATCGTGCCCGGCGCGCTCAAGACCCTCGAGCGCGTGCGGGCACTGATGCCGGCGTTCATCATCTCGACCTCGTACACGCCGTACCTCAAGGCGCTCTGCAAGCTGTCCGGCTTCCCCTTCGAGGACGTGCGCTGCACGGAGCTGAGTCTCGACGCCTGGGAGATGCCGGCGGCGGAGGAGGCGTGGCTCCGCGACGAGGCCGGCCGCGTGCTCGCGCGCCCGGTCATCGAGATCCCGGACGGCGCGCGCTCGGTCGACGACCTGTCGGACGCCGACCGCGAGACGGTCGAGGCGCTCGACCGGCTGTTCTGGGGCGAGATGGCAGGGCCGGGTGAGCGGCGAGCATGCTGGCCGCCGTCCGCCCCGTGGGCGGCGGCATGAAGCTCGCCGCCCTCGAGGCGATCGTCGCCGCGCAGGACGTCGCCGGCGAGGACGTGATGTACGTCGGCGACTCGATCACCGACGCGCCGGCGCTCGCGGCCGTCAAGGCCTGGGGCGGCGTCGCACTCAGCTTCAACGGCAACGGTTACGCGCTCGCCGCGGCCGAGTTCGCCGCCGCGAGCCCGGACGCCGAGGTACAGGCGCAGCTGGCGAAGGCGTTCGCGGACGGCGGCCGCGACGGCGTCGCGGCCGCCGTCCGCGCCTGGCCGCGCCCCGAGACCGGCGTCCGCCCGACCGGCAGGGCCCGCGCCCGCGTCGGCGTCGTCGCCGAGGAAGCCGACGCGCTCGCCGAAGCTTCCGCCGCCATGCGGCGGAGCGTCCGCGGCGAGCGCGTCGCCCGCCTCGGCTGAGCACGTCCCGCCCCGACCTCGGCTGACCGCCGCTGACCATCTGGTACAGGCCGGCCTCTGACCGCATATACTGCACTCATCCCAAGCCCTGCCAAGGAGGAATCTGTGATCGCTGCCTACTCGTTCGGAGAGGTCCTTTGGACCATGTTGATCTTCTTCTTCTGGATGATGGCCATCTGGGTCTTCATCTCGCTGTTCGCCGACATCTTCCGCAGGAACGACATCTCCGGCTTCGCGAAGGCGGGCTGGATCTTCCTGCTCTTCGTGCTGCCCTTCCTCGGCGCGCTCATCTACATCATCGCGCGCCCGAAGATGACCGAGCAGGACAAGGAGCGGATGGAGAAGATGCAGGCGGCGCAGCGCCGCGTCGAGCGGCTACTCGGCCGCCGACGAGATCGACAAGCTCACCAAGCTCCGCGACTCCGGCGCCATCACGGCGGAGGAGTTCGAGGAGATGAAGCGCCAGGCGATGATCCAGGTCTGAGCCGCGCCCGTGGCAGACGACCAGCCTGGCGCAGAAGGGGCCGGCGCCTTTCGGCGCCGGCCCCCTTTCCCTCTTCCGGCCCCGCCTTCACCGCACGCCCCCTTTTCGATAGGCTAGCCCCCGGGAGGGGTCCCCCGACGGTCTCCCCCTCCGTGGTCCCCGCAACACTCGAAGGAGCGTGCACGTGAAGGTCAAGCGAGCCCTCATCTCGGTCTTCAACAAGAGCGGCCTGGAGACGTTCGCGAAGGGCCTCACCGACCTCGGCGTGCAGGTCATCTCGACGGGCGGCACCGCCCGCCTGCTCAAGGACAACGGCATCCCGGTCACGCTCGTCGAGGAGGTCACCGGCTTTCCCGAGATGCTCGACGGCCGCGTCAAGACCATGCACCCCCGGCTCATGGCCGGCATCCTCGCGCGCCGCGACGTGCCCGAGCACATGAGCACCATCGCCGAGCACGACATCGAGCCCGTCGACATGGTCGTCTGCAGCCTCTACCCGTTCGAGGAGGTCGCCGGGCGGCGCGGCGTCGAGGACGAGGTCGTGATCGAGAACATCGACATCGGCGGCCCGTCCATGATCCGCGCCGCGGCCAAGAACCACGCCGGCGTCGCCGTCGTCACGAGCCACGAGGACTACGACGCCCTGCTCGAGGAGCTGCGCGCCAACGACGGCGAGCTCAGCTACGAGACCCTCCGCGGCCTCGCCACCAAGGCCTTCCACCGCACCGCGCACTACGACTTCGTGATCGCCAACTGGTTCAGCGAGTCGGAGGGCGACTTCCCGCACTACGTGATGCGCGACTACGAGAAGGTCATGGACCTCAAGTACGGCGAGAACCCGCACCAGCGGGCCGCCTACTACGCCGAGGTCGGCATGCGGCAGCACCTGCTCAGCCAGGTCGAGCAGCTCCACGGCCGCCAGATGAGCTTCAACAACCTCTACGACCTCAACGCGGCGCGGGCGATCTGCGACGAGTTCACCCTGCCGTGCGTGACGATCATCAAGCACAACAACCCCTGCGGCTGCGCCCTCGCCGAGAACCTCGCCGCCGCCTACGACAAGGCCTTCGAGTGCGATCCCGTGAGCGCCTTCGGCTCCGTGATCGCCGTCAACCGGACGGTCGACGTGCCCACCGCCGAACGCCTCAGCGAGCTCTTCGTCGAGGTGCTCTTCGCCCCGGCCTACGAGCCCGGCGGCGCTCGAGATCCTCAGCGCAAGCAGGACATCCGCATCCTCGAGAACCGCGAGCGCCGGCAGGCCAACCCCGGCGAGCTCGACGCCAAGCGCGTGCTCGGCGGCATCCTCGTGCAGGACAAGGACAGCGACGCCGAGGAGCGCGACGAGATGACGGTGGCCACCAAGCGGCACCCGACCGAGCAGGAGTGGGGCGACCTCATCTTCGCCTTCCGCGTCGCCAAGCACGTCAAGTCGAACGCCATCGTCATCGCCAGGGACCTCGGCACGCTCGGCGTGGGCGCCGGCCAGATGAGCCGCGTCGACTCGACGCGCATCGCCATCGAGAAGGCGCGCGCCGAGCTCAAGGGCGCGGTGATCGGCTCCGACGCCTTCTTCCCGTTCCCGGACGCCGTCGAGCTGGCGATCCAGGCCGGCGTGACGGCGTTCATGCAGCCGGGCGGCTCCAAGGGCGACGAGGCCGCCGTCGAGACCTGCGACAAGCATGGGCGCCGCCATGGTGTTCACCGGCCGGCGCCACTTCCTGCACTGACGGAGACGACAGATGGCGACGGAAGGGCCGGCCGCCGCGAGCCGGCCCTTCCTGTCAATCGAGAGCGACGATGAGAGACCTGAGCGAGATAGAAGGCCGCCGGAACTGACCGACGGCCGCCTGCGCCTGCGCGCGCCGCGCGGCCGAGCGACAAGGCGGCCGTCGTCGCCGCCCTCAACGACGAGCTCGCCGCCCGCTTCCTGTGGCGCCCGCCGTTCCCGTACGCGAGCGAGCGACTTCGACGAGTGGCTCGCGATCGCGGCGACGGCCTGGCAGGAGGAGCGCGCACGCGCACTGGGCACATCGCCGACGAGCGACGACGACGTAGATCGGCGGGATCTCGCTCGAGGATCTTCGCAGGAACGCGAGGCCGGCGAGATCGGCTACCAGGTCGCCCCGTGGGCGCGCGGCGCGGGCATCGCCGCCGCGGCGACGCGCCTCGTCCGCGACTGGGCGCTCGACGAGCTCGGGCTCGAACGCGTCGAGATCCAGCACCGACGTCGACAACATCGGCTCGCAGCGCGTCGCGCTCGGGGCCGGGTTGCGGCGCGAAGGCGCTCATGCGCGGCTTCCTCACGGCGCGCGGCGTGCGCCGCGACATGGTCTCCTTCGGCATCGTCCCGTCGGACCCGCGCGAGCCGGTCGTCCCGATGCCCAGACCGGAGCTGAGCGACGGCTTCGTCGTCGTCCGGCCCCTCGAGCCGGACGACGCCCCAGCCGTCGCCGCCGCCTGCCAGGACCCGCTCATCCAGGAGCGCTGCTACTTCGTGCCGTCGCCGTACCGCCTCGAGGACGCCGAGCGCTTCATCGCCGAGGCCCGCCGCGAGCTCGTCGCCGGCACGGTCGCCCACTGCGCGATCTGCGCCGCTGGGCGTCGCCCAGGCGCCAGGCCGCGCCCTTCGCCCCGGCGAGCTCCTCGGCGCCGTCAACCTCATGGACTACCCCGAGCGAGAGGCGGCCGAGATCGGCTACTGGGTCAAGCGCGAGGCCCGCGGCCGCGGCGTCGCGACCGCCGCCCTGCGCCTCGTCATGCGCTACGCCTTCGAGCAGGTCGGCGTCGAGCGCCTCGAGATCATGACCGAGACGCCCAACCTGCCCTCGCAGCGACTGGCGGAGAAGCTCGGCTTCACGCGCGAGGGCGTCGCCCGCGCCTACCTCGCCTCGCGCGGGGAGCGCGACCGGGACCTGGTCGACCCGGCCCACGGCCGCATCGACCAGGTCCTCTACGCGCTCCTGCGCCCCGAGTGGGAGGCGCTCGCTCGCACGCCCTGAGGCTTTCCGCCCCGATGGTACAATCGCCCTCCCGGGCCGCTAGCTCAGTTGGTAGAGCAGGGGACTTTTAATCCCAAGGTCGTTGGTTCGATTCCAACGCGGCCCACCACTCGCAGTCCCTCCTGCGCGCCCCGCCGCCCTGGCGCTAGTGCTTGAACCCCGCGGCCGACGCCTCGTCGTGCACCGGGGCGGCCTGCTTCTCGAGCCGCGGCAGCTGTCGCTTGAGGTCCCTCACAGAGATCGGCGAGGTCGTGCGTCACGCCGCGCCGCACGACGACCCGCAGCGCGGCCAGGTCGGTCCGGTTCTTGGGGAACGTGTACGCGGGGACGAGCCAGCCGCGCTCTCGCAGCGCGTTGGAGACGTCGAACACCGTGAAGCGCTCGACCTCGGGCTTGGTCGTGAAGGCGAAGACGGGCAGCTCGTCGCCCCTCGTCACCAGCTCGAACGGACCGAGCTGCTCGATCTCACCCGAGAGGTACGTGGCGACGTCCCTGGCGTACTGCTGCACGCGCTTGAACCCGTTGAAGCCGAGGCGGAGGAAATTGTAGTACTGGGCGACGACCTGCGCGCCCGGCCGCGAGAAGTTGAGCGCGAAGGTCGGCATGTTGTCGCCGAGGTAGTTGACCCAGAAGATGAGGTCCTCGGGCAGGGCCTCCGCGTCGCGCCAGACGATCCAGCCGACTCCCGGGTAGACGAGGCCGTACTTGTGGCCCGACGTGTTGATCGAGCAGACCCTGGGCAGCGTGAAGTCCCACTCGAGGTCTTCGTCGACGAAGGGCGCGATCATGGCGCCGGAGGCGCCGTCGACGTGCACCGGGATGTCGAGCCCGGTCTTCGCCTGCAGGTCGTCGAGGGCGGCGCAGATCTCCTTGACCGGCTCGTAGGAGCCGTCGAACGTCGAGCCCAGGACGGCGACGACGGCGATCGTGTTCTCGTCGCACAGGGCGACCGCCTCTTCGGCCGACAGGTGATAGCGGTCGCCCTCCATCGGCACCAGGCGCATCTCGACGTCCCAGTAGTTGGCGAACTTCTCCCAGCAGATCTGGACGTTGATGCCCATCACGATGTTGGGGCGGTCGACCGGCTTGCCCTCCGCCGCCGCCGGTGCTGCCAGCGGCGCTTGAGGGCGAGCCCGCCGAGCATCGCCGCCTCGCTCGAGCCCGTCGTCGAGCAGCCGACCGCCTGCTCCGCATCGGGCGCGTGCCACAGGCGGCTCAGCATGCGCACGCAGCGCTCCTCGAGCTCCGCCGTCTGCGGGTACTCGTCCTTGTCGATCATGTTCTTGTCGAAGCACTCGGCCATGAGCCGATCCGCCTGCGGCTCCATCCACGTGCTGACGAAGGTCGCCAGGTTGAGCCGTGCGTTGCCGTCGAGCATCAGCTCGTCGTGGATGATCTGGTAGGCCAGGTCCGGCCGCATCTCGCAGGCCGGCAGGACGTCGCGAGGGGCGTCCGTGACCTCGTTCGCGAAGAGGGGATCGACCGCGAGACCCCGGCAGGCGGAAGGGTCCGTCGGGATCTTCGGGTGCTTGAGCGGACATGACGCTCCTCCTTGATGGTGACCGCACCGTGACGTGGCGGCCAGTCTACAGCGCGTGTGACGGCGACAGGCACGAGACACGAGGCGGGCCGCCGTTTGACCGCCGGGTCACCGGACGATAGAACCAGTCTCCGCAAGATCGACCCGGGAGGACCGATGGCCGAGGCCAATATCAACGCCGAGATGGCGCGACACCTCGACGAGCACGGCGGTCGCCGCGCGCGCCGTCACGAGCGGATCATCGAGATCGCCGAGGCCGTCCTGCTCGCCGTGGTCGCCGTGCTCACCGCCTGGAGCGGCTATCAGGCCTCCCTCTGGGACGCGGAGAGCACGGAGAGCTACGCCACGTCGGCGCGGGAGCGCATTGAGGCCGAGCAGCTGTACCTGCGCAGCGGCCAGGTGCTCGCCTACGACGCCGGCACGTTCAACGCATGGCTGCAGGCGACGGTCAAGGGCGAGAAGGAGCTGGCGGACGTCCTCGAGCGCCGCTTCACTCCCGAGTACAAGGTCGCCTTCGACGCCTGGCTGAAGCTCGATCCTTTGAACAACCCCGACGCGCCCTCCGGCCCGGGCCTCATGGCCGAGTACGAGGACCCGCTGGGCGAGCAGTCGGCCGAACTTGCCAAGCAGGCGACGGAGACGTTCGAAGAGGCGGTCCACGCCAGGGAGACCGGAGACAACTTCGTGCGCACGACGGTCATCCTGGCGGGCGTCCTCTTCCTCATCGCCGTCGGCCAGCGCTTCGACGTCCGGAGTGTGCGCATCGGCGTGCTGGCCCTTGCTGGGGTCTTCCTCGTCTACGGCATCGTGCTGCTGTCGTCGCTGCCGATAGCCTGAGGCCTGATCGGCCGCCGGAGCGGCGAAGGGCGCGAGGGGCGTGACCGCCTCTCGCGCCCTTCGCTCGTCCGCGCGGAGCGCGGACGACGCCTCACGGCGACGACGCGCTCATTCCTCGAGCGCGTCTCCGCCGTACACGGCGAGGCCGTAGATGACCATGACGTCGATGGCCATGATCGTGAGTGCCCAGAACGGATCGGCCGGGAGAAACATGAACTGGAAGAACAGGTTCAGCGTCGCGGCGAAGATGCCGATCCAGCGGCCGAACGAGCCGCCCTTCCAGACGCTGACGGCGGCGAGGACGAGCAGGACGCCCCAGATGAGGAGGATCCAGCCCCACGTCCGCAGGTCGCCGTAGACATAGACGGCGCCGTAGTCGGTCCAGAACTTCGTCTGGTCGAGGGCGGCGATTCCGCCATTCCTTCACCTCGCTTTCCCCGCCCTGACCAGCGGGATACACTCGCCGGCACGGACGGTGGCGTCAACGAAGGAGAGGGACGGATGAGCCCGGACAAGTCGCAGGCCACGTACGGCGAGCGGCCCAAGTGGGAGCCGGCGCCCGTGCGGATCCGGCCCGTGAGGCTCGTCCTCGGGTGGGTCGTCGCGGCGGTCGCGGTGTATGTGGCCGCGGCGTTGCTGCCCAGCGTCGACGTCGTCGGGCCGCTGGGGGCCTTCCTCGCGGCCGCGCTCATCGCGTTGCTCAACGCCCTGCTCCCGCCGTTCATCGCCGCGCTGCGCCTCCCGTACACCGTCGCCCTCGGCTTCCTGCTCGTCCTCTTCGGCGACGCCGCCATCCTGCTGCTCGCCGCCGAGCTCTCCGACAGCACCTTCCGCGTCGACTCGTTCCTGGCGGCGCTCTTCGCGAGCCTCATCATCGCCGCCGTTACCGTCGCCCTGGAGGTGGTGCTCGGCACCAACGACGACGACACCTACACGCTGCGCGTGATCCAGCGCATCGCCCGGCGCACGGGTGAGCCCGTCTCCACCGACGTTCCCGGCATCGTCTACCTCGAGGTCGACGGGCTGGCTCTCCCCGTGCTTCGCCGCGCCATGCGCGACGGCAACGCGCCCGAGATGGCGCGCTGGCTCGCCGAGGGGACGCACCGGCTCGACGAGTGGGAGACCGACCTTTCGTCGCAGACCGGCGCCTCGCAGGCCGGCATCCTGCTCGGCTCGAACGCCGACATCCCCGCCTTCCGCTGGGTCGAGAAGGAGACGGGGATCCTGATGACCTGCTCGGCCCCGCCGGACTGCGCCGAGATCGAGCGCCGCCACAGCAGCGGGCAGGGCCTGCTGCGAGACGGCGGCGCGAGCCGCGGCAACCTGCTCTCGGGCGAATCCGACCGCCACATCCTCACCATCAGCCGTCTCGAGGCCGAGAAGAAGGCCAACCCCGACTACCGCCCCTTCCTCGCCAACGGGTTCAACGTCACGCGCGCCTTCGTGCTCTTCCTCTTCGAGGTGGGCCTCGAGTGGTCGGCTGCCATCCGCGGCGCCCGCCGCGACGTGCAGCCTCGCGGACACCGCGGCGGCTCGTATCCGTTCATGCGCGGCGGCGTGACCGTGGTCGTGCGCGACCTCGTCACGCACAGCGTCCTCTCCGACATGATGGCGGGACGCCCGGCGGTCTACGCGACCTTCGCGGGCTACGACGAGGTCGCGCACCACTCGGGCATCGAGCGCGCCGACACGCTCGAGGTGCTGCGCAAGATCGACCAGCAGTTCGGGCGCATCGCGCGCGCCCGCCGGCACGCCCCGCGGCCCTACGAGATCGTCGTGCTCTCGGACCACGGGCAGACGCAGGGGGCGACGTTCAAGCAGCGCAACGGCTACGGCCTCGACGAGCTGGTCCGCCGCTCGCTGCGCAAGGGCGACGTCGCCCAGCTCGCGGGCGGGGACGAGAACGACTCGGCCGTCACCCGAGCCTTCCAGGAGGCGACCGGCCGCAAGGAGGACGAGAAGCGCGCCAAGAACGACGTCAGCGGCGAGAACGTCGTGGTGCTCGGCTCCGGCAACCTCGGGCTCGTCTACCTCATGGAGGAGAAGCGCCGCCTGACGATGGAGGAGATCGACGAGCGTCACCCGGCTCTGATCCCGGCCCTGCGCGCGCATCCGCACGTCGGCTGGTTGCTCGTCAGCTCCGCCGAGTACGGACCCGTCGCGCTCGGCGCGCATGGCGCGCACTACCTGCGCGACGGGCGCGTGGAGGGCGAAGACCCGCTCGCGCCCTTCTCGCCCACGGCCGCGCGCCACCTGCTGCGCACGGACGGCTTTGCCCACGTCGCCGACATCGTCGCGAACAGCTTCTACGACGAGCAGCTCGACGAAGGCTGCGCCTTCGAGGAGCTCATCTCCTTCCACGGCGGCATGGGCGGTCCGCAGACGCGCGCCACCCTGCTGCACCCGGTCGGGCTCCCCGCCCCCGACGAGCCGATCCTCGGGGCCGAGGAGCTGCACCGGGTGCTCTGGGGCTGGCGCGCCCAGCTGCAGGGCGCGATCACTGACTGACGCCTATGCCGTCAGGCTGGCCCGCAGCGCGCCGGAGATCCCGGCCAGGCCGCCCTTCAGCTCGTCCAGCGTCGGCCAGCCGAACCCGAGGCGGAAGTGCCGCCGCGACTGCTCGAACCAGTGGCCTGGACCGACGTAGGTGCCGAAGTCCTCGGTGAGCACGCGGTAGAACCTATCGACGTCGACCGGTACGTCCGGCTTGATGCGCGGGAAGCTCACGACGCCGCCCCTGGGCTCGACCCACTCCATGAGCTCCTCGCCGGCCATCCAGTCGCGCGTGATCGCCAGCGCCTCCTGGATGCGCCCGTGGATCTCGGGCAGCCAGGCGTCGCGCTGCTTCAGCGCCTGGTAGGCGATCTCCTCGTCAACGACGCTGCCGCAGATGCCGATCTGCTCCTTGGCGCCGAGGAAGGTCTCCATGAGCTCGCGGTCGCGCGTGATCAGCCACCCGGTGCGGATGCCGGGGATGCCGTAGGTCTTGGAGAGCGACGAGACGCTGATCGCGCGCTCGCTCAGCATCGCCGCGCACGGCAGCACGTCGCCGAAGGTCATCTCGCGGTAGGTCTCGTCGACGAGCAGGCGGCAGCCGCGCATCTCGACGATCTCGATGAGGCGCCGCAGCTCGGCCTCGTCCATCATCTGGCCGGTCGGGTTGTGCGGCACGGTGATGCTGACGTACTTCGTCTCGGGCCGGGTCAGCGCCATGAGCCTGTCGACATCGATCTTCCAGCCGTCCTCGAAGGCCAGTTCGAGGTAGCTGATCTCGGCCTCGATCGCGCGCGGGGTGAAGATGTTGGTCGCGTAGTTGGGACGGACGACGACCAGGTGGTCGCCCTTCTCGAGCAGCGTCGTCGCGATGATGAAGAGGGCCTGGGCCGCGCCCGCTGCGACGAGGACGTCGGCCGGCTCGGCTGCGCCCACCGGCCCGCTGCTCGCCTGCGCGATCAGCTCCAGCAGGCCCTTGTGGCCCATGTGCTCGCCGTAGAGAAGCACCAGGTCGCCGAGCTCGATGCCCAGCTGGCTGAGGCTGCGGTCGCGGACCGAGCTCTCGGCGAGGTTGTACTTGATCGCGTCGTAGCCGAACTCCTCCGGCGACTCGACCTCGATGGGCATGCGCACGTACTTCACAGCGACCTCCTTGGACGACGGTCAGCCTACACCGTGCGGGCAGGTATAATCCGTCGGCCACGCGTGCCCCCATCGTCTAGCGGCCTAGGACACCGGCCTTTCAAGCCGGCGGCACGGATTCGAATTCCGTTGGGGGCACCACGTTCTTCTCCGCGCCGGAGCAACCAGCGTCGGGCCGTTCGATCCGCGGACGGGACGGCCGGCTCGGCACGACAAAAGAGCGGCACGACAAAAGAGCCGCACGACCTCGCGGCCGGCGGCTCTTCCGGAGCTTTCATCCGGACCCCTCTGTCTCGTTCCGGCGAACCTTCTCGATCAAGAGGTGGCGCTATCCTACCCCCGTCCGGCGACCTGACAACATTCGTAGGACGCTGACTTCCTCATGCTTTGCCTGAGGGTTCCCTGGGGTTCCCGCGGCCCAGGCAGATCACTGCTCGAGCAGCGCCTGCCACGCCTCGACGGCGGCGGACACGGGTGTGCCTCGTGGGTCGACGAGCTTCTGGATGGCGAGCCCGATCACGAGCGACTGGGTGAGCAGCCCGAGCAGCGACGACTCGTCCTCATCCACCCCGTCCCGACGCAGCAACGCCGTCGGGCCGGAGCGCAGCGCGTCCAGGAACGCCGCCTGCCTGGCGCGCAGGTCGTCGTCGCGAAGGACCACGGGCAGCACGTCGAAGAAGAGCCGCATCCAGCCCGGCTGCTTGAAGACCCGCTGCACGACGCCGGCGACTGCTGCCGGCGCAGGGCGCTGCGGGACGACGCGGCCGGCCGCCTTCGCGACGGCGTGGCCGAACCTGTAGTCGCTCGCGGCCACGACCGCGGCGACAAGACCGCGCTTGTCGCCGAAGTAGTGCAGCACGGACGAGCTCGGCTCTCCCGAGACGCGCGCGAGCGACTCGGCGGTCACGGCACGCAATCCCTCATCGCTCGCCAGGGCGACCGCGGCGTCCAGCACCCGCGCGCCGGCCGGCGTGAGTCGCGCGGCCGGGTCCTCCACGCCTTCCAGGCGGCCCGCGGAGGGATCCCCCGCTTTGGCGGGCAGCCCGGGCACGGGCTGAGCCCCGGGAGGCTTCGGCGGTTCGAGCGGCCGGCGCTATCCCCAGGAAGGACAACGACCGCCGTTCGAGGACGGCGAACGCCGGCGCCAGCAGATCGTCGTCACCGGTCATCAGGACCTGTACGGCGATGCCCTCGCCGATGGCCAGCAGGAGTGTCGCCAGCGGACGAGCATCGCCGTCGGCCGACCCGGACGCGAGGCACAGCTCGCCGATGTGCCGGTAGGACCGATACGTCCGCGTCAGGCGCGCCCGCGCCTCGCCGTCCCTGAGGATGTGCGGGAAGAGGTCGAAGTACGTCTGGTAGAGCCGCGCGTCCTGCGCCAGGCGCCGATGAAGCCCCGTAAGAGCGAGAAGCCGGCCGCGAGGGTCCGCGGCGAGGCAGTCCACCTCCGCGGCGAGTGAGACGTCGGCGTCGTGCCAGAGCGAATCGACGAGGGTGTTGACGAGGCCGGCCTTGCTGTCGAAGTGATAGGTGATCAGCGACTTGCGTCTCGCCGGCCTCCTGCGCGATGCGCCGCAGCGAGAGCCCTTCGTAGCCGTCCCGCTCGAGCACGCGGAACGCCGCCTTGACGATGCGGCGCGCCGTCGGCGAGAGCGCAGCCGAGGACCTCGGCGGTCTGCGCGTCGCGGATGCCCGGCCGCGGGGCGCTCAGCCCGGCATCGGCGCATGCGGCGGCGGCCCCCCTCGTGTCGCCCGAGTCCCCCACCATCACCCCTCCGCTCGACGAGAGCCTGGTTCCTCAGCGGATCCTTGTACAGGCCGTACAAGAGCCTTGACACCCTCGGCCCGGCCGTAGCATAGGGCAAACCTGGTTGAACGGTCAGCCAGGACGCCTTGACCGGTCCGATTCCATACCGGAGGGTGCCCATGGCATAGGCGTCGACCCGCGCCGCGACGGCGCCGCCGGATGCTCCGGCAGCGGCGCCCTGACGCGGCGCAGCTCGAGGAATCACACCCACGACCAGGGGGATCCTCATGGCTGAAGAACAGTTCGCATTCGCACGCAAGGCCAGCGGCCTCGTGCGCGGGCTCGACATGTGGGACGCGTTCGGCGCCGGACTCATGACCTGCCAGCCCATCGCCACGCTGTGGCTCATGGTGGGCATCGCGCTGTCGCTCTACCCGACCGGCAACCTCCTCATCTCGATCGCGCTCGGCGCCGTCACCGCCGGGATCGGTGCGCCGCTCGTCTGGGGCATCCTCAGCGGCTCGATGCCGCGCGCCGGCGGCGAGTACGTCTACAACTCGCGCATCCTGCACCCGGCGATCGCCCTCGGCGCGGTGTTCGCCAACATCGTCGCCATCTTCTACTGGAACTGGTACATCGCCACCTGGCTCGGCGTCCCTGCGATGCAGCTCTTCGCCCAGTACATGGGCTGGTGGGACTTCGCCGACTGGACCGCCTCCAACACGGGCCTGGTCGTTCTCGGCCTGATCGCGGTCGTCGTCGGCTACCTCTCGGTCGCTTCAGCATGAAGAGCTACGCGATCATCCAGAAGATCATGCTGATCCCCGCCATCGGCGGCGTCATCGTCCTTATCGTGGCGCTCTTCATGTCGAGCAAGGCCGACTTCATCGGCAACTGGAACGCGATCGCCGCCGAGTACGACTCGCTCAAGTACGCCGACTTCATCGCCGCAGCCGGCCCGCTGCCGAACGACTGGGACTGGCGCGGCACGTTCGGCGCCTTCAGCGGCGTCTACGCGCTGTTCGTCTACAACTACGCCATCGCCTACCTCAGCGGCGAGGTCAAGCGGCCCGACAAGGCCCTCATGGGCGGCAACATCCTCGCCGTCTGGGTGCCGATCGTGCTCGGCTTCTTCACCGCGCTCGGCCTCTACCGGATCATGGCGTTCAACTTCCTCAGCGCCTCCGCGGCGGCAAGCTTCGGCGCTGGCGTCGAGGGCTACACCGCCCCGTACAACCCCGACTACCTCACGCTCACCTGGATCGCCAGCGGCAAGAGCGGCATCGTGGCCTGGTCCATCCTGCTCGCCTTCATCGCCGTCATCTGGCTCGAGATCACGATCGCCATCCTGATCATCGGTCGGGCGTTCCTCGCCTGGGGGCTCGACCGTATGGGGCCCAAGTGGTTCACCGACGTGAGCGCGCAGTATGCCCAGCCGATCAAGAACCTCACCGTCGCGATGGTGATCTTCGCCGTCGGGCGTCGTCGCCATGGTCCTGTGGTTCTCCAGCAGCCTGGCCGGACTCGTCGGCGGCGGCCTGCAGTTCGCCTCGGTGTTCCTCATCACGGGCATCGCGGGGCTCCTGTTCCCGTACCGCAAGAACGTGCGCGGCATCTGGGATGCCTCTCCGTATCGCACCTGGAAGATCGCCGGCATACCCGTCGTGAGCATCGGTGCGGTGCTGTACCTGTCGTTCATCATCACGATGCTCTACTACTCGTTCTTCGACCCCACCACGCGTCTGACGACGGGCAAGAGCCTGATCCTGTTCGCCGCCTCGTGGGTCGCCGGCATCCTGTGGTACCTGTTCTGGCGCGCCCGCAGCAAGGCGCAGGGTATCGACGTGAGCATCACGTTCGGCGAGCTGCCGCCGGAGTGACGCTCGCGCAGTGACGCAAGCGGAGACCCGGGCCGGGCCCTCCCCGGCCCGGCCCGGGTCCCTCTGTCCGGCGACCGCCCACAGGACACCGCAGCCGCGCCCGCACCCGCCCGACATCCGCTCCAAGGAGGAGTCCAATGCCCGACCCTGCCGCCCGCTCCGCCCTCGAAGAGCGCGTCGTCGACGCGGTCCGCGAGAGCGGGGACGAGCTCGTCGCCCTCGTCTCCGACCTCGTCGCCTTCGACACGACGGCGCGCAACCTCGGGCGATCCGCCGCGCCAGGAGGCCGAGCTGCAGGCGTACCTCGAGAAGCGGCTCGGCCAGCTCGGGGCCGAGACCGACGTCTGGGAGCCGGAACCCACAGGGACGGGCAACCGCTTCGTGCCCGACGGTCTCGACTTCGCCGGGCGGCCGCAGCTCGCCGCGCACCTGCGCGGCGCGGGCGGCGGCCGCTCGCTTCTGCTCAACGGCCACATCGACGCGGTCTCGGCCGAGCCGATCGGCCACTGGACAAGCCACCCGCACAAGCCCGAGGTCCGCGACGGCCGTCTCTACGGCCGCGGCACGCTGCGACATGAAGGGCGGCATCGGCGGCATGCTGTTCGCGCTCGAGACGCTGCGCCGGCTCGACGTACGTCTGGCCGGCGACGTCGTCTTCTGCACCGACACCGACGAGGAGTCGAGCGGGGCCGGCGCCTACGCGTGCGCCGCGCGCGGCGTGCGCGCCGACGCCGGCCTGTGCGCCGAGCCGACCGCGTTCGACGCCTGGGTCGCCTGCCGCGGCGGGGTCAACCCGGTCGTGCGCGCCATCGGCCGCACCGGGCACGCCGAGATGAAGCATCCCCACTGGCGCGAGGGCGGCCCCGTCAACGCCATCGAGAAGATGTCGGTCGTCCTCGACGCCATCCGCGCCCTGCGCGCGGACTGGGCGCAGCGGCCGGAGCACCAGCACCCCTACCTCGACGCCCCCGACATCCTGCCCACGGTCATCAAGGGCGGCGAGTGGATGGTCACCTATCCCTCGTCGTGCGAGGCGACCCTCTCGGTGCAGTACATGCCGAGTCGGGTCGACGAGAACGGGACGGGTCAGGCGGTGTTCGACGAGGTCGAGACGTTCATCGACGCCGCCGCGGCGAACGACGAGTGGCTCGCCGAGCACCCCTTGCAGTGGGAATGGCCCTGCGACATCGTCCCGGCGGAGGTCCCCGACGACCACCCCATCGTCGCGACGACCCTGGACGCCGCCGCCGCCCTCGGCCGCACCGGCAAGATCGCCGGTCTCGACTCGTGGCACGACGCCGCGGTCTTCACGCGCCGTACGGGCACGCCGACGATCTCGTTCGGCCCCGGGACATCGCCCAGGCCCACACCATCGACGAGTACGTGCCCGTGGACGAGCTCGTCGACCACGCCGCCGCGGTGGCGCTCGTGCTGCTGCGCTGGTGCGGTGTGGCGGGATAGAGCGAGAGGCGCGGGGACGGGCCGGCGCGCTGCGGCTCACCCGGCAACATAAAGAGCCGCACGGCCTTGCGGCCGGCGGCTCTTCCGGAGCTTGCATCCGGACCCCTCTGTCTCGTTCCGGCGAACCTTCTCGATCAAGAGGTGGCGCTATCCTACCCCCGTCCCGCGACCTGACAACATTCGTAGGACGTTGACTTCCTCATGCTTTGCCTGAGGGTTTGTCGGCGCGCTCCGGCCCGCGGGGCGAACGGCGCTCGCGAGGTTGGCCCGATACCCGCCGGGGGTATCACCCCGGCGACGAGCGGCACGACGATCCGACGAGGAGGAGCTGATGGCTACGGCACGCATCGAGGCCGGCATCTGCGGGTTCACGACCACGGTGCGGACCCGCGCCGAGGGCGCCACCATCAAGGTCGAGATCGAGAGCGACTGCGAGCACATCAAGAAGCTGGCCGCCGCGCTGACCGAAGTCGATCCGTTTCGCGAGATCACCTTCAGGGGCGAAGGGCCGCTCACCTACGAGATGGCGCGGCAGCACTGCGCCCACGCCGCCTGCCCGGTGCCGACGGGGATCCTCAAGGCGATCGAGGTCGAGGCCGGGCTGGCGCTGCCCAAGGACGTGACCATCACGGTCACGAAGGACTGAGCACGGGCGGCGGCGGCAGGGCCGCCGCGACTCGCCGGCCTCCGGTCCCGCTCAGCCCGTCGGCGCCGCGCCGCCGAAACGCAGGTCGCGCTCCTCGGCGGAGAGCGGCTGGAACGCGTCGCACGCCGGCTGCCTGGCGAAGATCTCGTGGTGCGCCATGGGGGTGTTCGACAGCGTGCACTGGTAGACCGGATGCTCCGCCTCCGGCACCGCGTAGCGGCAGTCGATGCAGAAGCCGTCCTCGCCCATGATGTCCCTCCTTCTTCTCGACCCCGCCCGCGGAGGCCCCACCGCGGCGGACACACGTCACACCACACTCATACCCCTCTCGCGGCCACCGCGCAACAGACGAGATGACGCCGAAGAGGACGCTGCTGTGGACGACGCGGCCACACCGTCAGATACGATGCGTCATGCGCCGCCCGTGCAGGACCCCTATCACGCCCCGTCGCGAGCGGGCGGCGCCGGACGGGGCCGTCGGGGAGGCGGCGCATGGCGCAGATCCGCAGTGAGTTCCCCCGCGTGACGCGCACGATCGAGCACCTCTGGATCCCTCTGGGCGACGGCACCCGCCTGGCGGCGCGGATCTGGCTGCCGGTCGACGCCGAGGCGGACCCGGTGCCGGCGATCCTCGAGGCGAGCCCCTACAGGCTGACCGACGGCGGCGCCCGTGACTGGGCCGTCTACCCCTACTGGGCCGGACACGGCTACGCCTGCGTGCGCCTCGACCTGCGCGGCACCGGCGACTCCGACGGCGTCATCCTCGACGAGTACACGGCGCAGGAGCACCAGGACGTCTGCGAGGCGATCGCCTGGATCGCCGCCCAGCCCTGGTGCACGGGCGCCGTGGGCATGACCGGCATCTCGTGGACCGGGTTCAACAGCCTGCAGGTGGCGGCCCTCCGTCCGCCGGCGCTCAAGGCCATCATCACGCTGATGTCCACCGACGACCGCTACGCCGACGACGTGCACTACACCGGCGGCTGCGTGTCGGGCCTCGACATGCTGCCGTGGGGCGCCTCCATGCTGCACTACGACGCGCTGCCGCGGCACCCGCAGGTGACCGGCCAGGAGCGCGACGAGTGGCGCCGCGACTGGCTCACGCGCCTCGAGGCCAACGCCGACTGGGCCGAGACGTGGCTCAGCCATCAGCGCCGCGACGCGTACTGGAAGCACGGCTCGGTGTGCGAGGACTTCGCCGCCATCGAGGCCGCCGTCTACGCCGTCGGCGGCTGGACCGACGGCTACCGCAACGCCGTCACGCGCCTCATGGCCGGCCTGTCGTGTCCGCGCAAGGGGCTGATCGGCCCGTGGTCGCACGCCTGGCCGCACGACGTGGTGCCGGGGCCGGCGATCGGCTTCCTGCAGGAATGCCTGCGCTGGTGGGACCACTGGCTCAAGGGCGCGGCGACGGGGATCATGGACGAGCCCATGCTGCGCGTCTGGATGGAGGACTGGGTGGACCCGGCGCCGCGGATCGTCGAGCAGCCCGGGCGCTGGGTCGCGGAGGACGTGTGGCCCTCCCCGCGGATCGTGCCGACGGCGTGGGCGCTCAACGCCGGCTCCCTCGACGAGGAGCCGGCGCCCGAGAGCGCCATCGAGCACCGCGGCCTGCAGATCACCGGCATCGACGCGGGCGCGTGGTGCTACGAGGGCGCGCCCGGCGACTGGCCGACCGACCAGCGCGCCGAGGACGGCCGCTCCGTGGTCTGGGACTCGGCGCCGCTCGCGGAGGACCTCGAGATCCTCGGCTACCCCGAGGTCACGCTGACGCTGGCCGTCGACAAGCCCGTCGCCCTCGTCTGCGTGCGCCTCTGCGACGTCGCGCCTGACGGCTGCTCCAAGCTCGTCACCCGGCACCCGCTCAACCTCACGCACCGCGAGAGCCACGAACACCCGACGCCGCTCGAGCCTGGCCGGCGCTACGAGGTTGCCGTGCCGCTCGGACTCGATCGCGCACACCTTCCGCGCCGGCCACCGTCTGCGCGTCGCGGTGTCGACCGACTACTGGCCGTGGGTGTGGCCGTCGCCGGAGCCGGTGACGCTGACCGTGTTCACGGGGGGCGCGAGCAGGCTCGTCCTGCCGGTGCGCCCGCGGCGCCCGGAGGACGAGGCCCTCGCGCCCTTCGGCCCGCCGGAGCAGGCTCCCCCGCTCGAGGTCGTCAGGCTGACCGAGCCCGGGAGCGGCGGCCGCCGCATGACCTGGGACGTCGACACAGACACGGTCGACTACGAGTTCCGCTGGGTCGACGCCGGCCGCGACCTGCAGAAGCCGTGGGACATCGTCACCGAGGACCACGTCACGTATCGCTACCGCATCACCGAAGGCGACCCGCTGTCGGCGCGCAGCAGGCTCGTCGCCGACAGCGACCTCGTGCGCGGCGACGAGCTCGACGTGCACGTCCACACCGACTGCGAGCTGAGCTCGGACGCGACGACGTTCTTCGTCACGAACGCCCAGCGCGTGACCGACCACGGCGAGGTGGTCTGGGAGAAGACCTGGGAGACGCGGATCCCGCGCGACCTCGGCTGAGCGAAGGAGGAACCATGTACATCGGCGCTCACGTCCGTGCCTCGGGCGGCGTCTGGAAGGCGATCGACAACGGTGTGGAGCTGGGCTGCGAGGCGATCCAGTTCTTCGCCGGCAGCCCGCGCACCTGGAAGCCGCAGCTCTACGGCGAGAAGGACGCGGCGCGCTTTCGCGAAGCGCGCGCCGCGTCCCCGATCCGCTTCGTCCTCATCCACACCATCTACCTGATCAACCTCGCGAGCACGAACGAGGACTTCTACGACAAGTCGGTGACGGCCCTGGCAGGCGCCGTCGCCGCGGCCGAGCAGCTCGGCGCCGACGCCATCGTCACGCACGTCGGCTCGCATCAGGGCGCCGGCTTCGAGGCGGGACTCGCCCGCGTCCGCGACGCCCTCAGCCGCGCCCTCGAGGAGGCCGGCGACTCCGCGGTGCGCGTCCTTCTCGAGAACACGGCCGGCGCCGGCGGCACCATGGGCGTGAACTTCGCCGAGCTCGCGGCGATGATCGACGCGGTCGACGGCGACCCCCGAGTCGGGCTGTGCCTCGACACCGCGCATCTCTTCGAGGCGGGCTTCGACCTGCGGAGCCCGGAAGGGCTCGCCGCGGCGCTCGCCGACCTCGACGCGACCTGTGGCCTCGATCGTCTCGTCTGCCTTCACCTGAACGACTCCAAGACGCCGCTCGGCTCGAACCGCGACCGGCACGAGAACATCGGCGACGGCGATCTGGGCCTGCAGGCCTTCGCACAGCTCGTCAACCACCCGGCGTTCGCGGACCTGCCCGGCATCCTCGAGGTGCCGGGCGTCGCCGGCGACGGCCCGGACCGGAACAACGTGGAGCGGCTGCTCGCCGTGCGCCAGTCGAGCGGCTGACGGGCGCCTCATCGGCGAGGGGGTATACTCGCGGTGCGCCCGATGGCCTGCGGCCGCGGGCGCCGGACCTGTCCCCCGGACCGCGAGGTGAGGCCATGGAACTCGTGCCGCTGACCACCGTCCACGACATCGGTCTGGCGAGCATCGTCCGCGGCGTCCTCGAGCAGGCCGGCATCGAGACCGCCGTCGCCGGCACCACCGAAGACGTCTTCCCCGTGGACGAAGTGATCCCCATCCAGATCCTCGTGCGTCAGGGCGACCTCGACCGCGCCCGCGACGTGCTCGCGACCTACGAGAACGAGCCCGAAGAGGACGAGGAGGGCTGACCTGCCCAAGCCTGCCCAGCTCAACGGCGTCGGCCTGCCTCGACGCCTGGCCGCCGGCGTGCTCGACGCCGTCCTCGCGATCGGCCTCATGGTCGCCCTCGGGCTCGCCAGCAGCGTCGTGCCTGGCGTCGCCGTCGCCCTGCGACTCGTCGCCGTCCTCGTCCCCCTGCTCTACTTCGTGATCGCCGAGCACTACTACCAGACCACGCCGGGCAAGCGGCTCTTCGGCCTGACGGTGGTGACGCTCGACGGCGAGCGCCCTGAACTCCTCACGCACATCGTCCGCGGCATGACCCGGATCCCCGAGGCCATGATGCGATGGTCCCGTACCTCTTCGTCGTGCCCTTCTCGCAGCGCAAGCAGCGGTTCGGTGACATGATCACCGAGACGCTGGTCCTCCGCCGATCCGACCTCGACCGTCGCTGAACGTTGCCGGTCGGGCGTCCCGGGCGACGGTTCCCCGACTCCGCGGCCTCTGCTATGCTGACCTCCGCTTGCAGCGCTTTTCCCGCCCCTTGGGGCTGCCCTGACGAGGGAGTGCGTGATGCTGGGACGCCTGTTCGGCAAGAACCAGGACACCAGCGGCGAGGCCGTGTGCGCCAAGTGCGGGCGCACGCTCCTGGCCGGTGAGTTGACGCAGAGGGTCGAGGAGGACGACGGCACCGAGCGGCTGCTGTGCTCGCTCTGCGCCCAGTCGAGCGAGCTCCCCGGCGGCGAGCGTCACAAGGTCGGCAACGGGAGCGCGAACGCGGCTCGTGTGCCGGGCCAGGACGCCGAAGAGGCCGGCACTGCAGCCAGGCCCGAAGAGCCGGTGCGCGACGAGAACGCCGCCCTGTGGAAGGCGATCAAGGACCGCGACGCGCAGATCGATCGGCTCAAGGAGACGCTCGCCCGCGGCGAAGCCGAGCGCCAGGAGCTTCTCGGCCGCCTGGCCCGCCTGCAGGCGGCCGCCGGAGTCGAAGCGGTCGGCCAAGCTGGGGCGGCGGCGATCGGCGGCGAGCCGGCCGAGGTCCAGGCGGTGGCGATCGCCGCCGAGCCAGCCGGCGACGCTCAGCTCGCCGTGCCGCTGACCGCAGAGGCCGCCGCCTCCGAGATCGCCGGCGAGGCGACCGAAGAGGTGCCGCTCTCGGCCGAGCCGGCCGTCGACACCGGCGGGCAGGCTCTCGCCGAGGACACCGCCGACATCGCCGCCCCGGAGACGCCAGAAGAAGAGGCGGGCACCGAGGCCGCGGAGGCGGCCACCGAGACCGCGGAGGCGGCCGACGCCTCGCCGGACGCCGCCGACATCGAGGAACAGGCCGCGTCCATGACGCTCCTGCAGCGCGGCGTCGACCTGCTCAACGTCAGCCCAGTCCCGCAGAAGATCGCCGGGACGAACGCCGACCTCGGCATCCCGACCGTGCACGTGGGCTTCGACGGCGTGACCGCGACGGCCACCTTCATGTGGTCGATGGGCTGGTATCGCTTCGCCGTCGACGTCGACTCCGGAGCCGTGAGCCTCGGCGACCGCGGGTACGACGAGCGCGACGACCTCCAGCCGAACGCGAGCGTGCGGGCCGACGGCACCGTGCAGCTCGCCCCGGCGATGATCAGCCGGGCCGCGGCGAACCGTCAGCAGGCGGAGCAGGACGCGGCGCCCGTCGAGGTCGCGGAGGAGCCGGTCGCCGAGCCCGCGCCCGAAGCGCCTCCCGAGGCGGCGCCCGCCGCCGGAGGGCCCGAGATCCTGTCGAAATCGCTGCTGGGTCAGCGGACCGACGACGAGCGGCCCAGCTGGGAGGGCACGCAGGCGCGCGACTTCGACTGGGACCGCTGACGCGCGGCGCGCAGGGCGCGAGCGGTCCCCGCGGCAGGCGGGCCCGAGCACCCTCGAGAAACGCGACGGGCCGGCGGCGCCTCTCGGCGCCGCCGGCCCGTCACCTCTTCGTCCCGGCCGCTCAGGCCGGCGGACACTCGCGTCGGTCAGAGGGTCATGCTCCCGCCCATCATGCCGCCGACGAGCTCGTTCATGAGAGCATCGAAGTCCTTCGCCTTCGCCGGCGGCTTGACCTCGACCGGCTCGTCGAAGTCGGACATCGTGAACTCGACATCGATGGTCATCGCCGTGACACCCTCGGCGCCTTCCATGCCGCTCATGTCCATGCCGACCGCGACCACGCCCTTACGCAGGTACAGGGAGTCCGTCTCGATCCAGAGCTCCACCGACACTTCCTCGAGCGCCTTCTGGAGCTCCTTGATCTGCTTGGCGTTCTGGGCCTTCAAGGCCTTGAGCTGGGCGGCCGTCTGGGGGTCGCCGAGCTTCTCGTAGAGCTTGGGGTCGTTGAGCGCCTTCATGACGTCGTCGGCGATCGTCTTCACGTCCGGCGATGCGGTCAGGTGGTAGACCTCGACACCGTCCACGGTCTCGGTGCCGGCGAGCTCCCACTCGACGTTCCACTTCTGCGGGTCCAGCCCCAGGTCGGCGAGCTGCTCGTTCGGCAGCGCGCCGCTGTCGCCCGAGCCGAGCGCCTGGGTGTTCTCCTGCGGCACCGCGTACCAGGCCTTGTCGTACTCGACCCACGCCTTCTTGCCGTCGGCGAGCACGCCCATCGCCAGGTTCTGGCCCATGAGGGAGACGGTGACGTCCATGTCGGCCGCCATAGGATCGGTGCTGCTGCTGCCCTCGGCGTGGAAGGTGATGGGCGCCGAGAGGAGCTGCTTGGCGGTCGGGTCGCTCATCTTGCTGGGGTCGCCGTCAAGCTCGAGCTTGAGGTCGGCCGTGAAGGCGGCGGAGTTCATGTCCTGCATCGCCGCCTGACTCTGGTCGACGATCTCCTGCGGCGTCAGCTCGGCGACCGCAGAAGGAGAGCTGCCGGCGGCGGGCTCGTTCGTGCCTTCGTCGCCGCCGCACCCGGCCGCGAACGCGGCCGCGAGCGCCAGCGCCAGGACCAGGACGGCCCACAGTGACAGGTTCTTGCGACGCATCTGGTCTCTCCTCCCTCGTGTGCTGAGACGGGCCCGCGCCCGCGGCGCGTGGCCCTCAGGCTCTTCTATCGACGACGCTGTGGTCCTGCTTGAGCGTAGCGCAGATGCAGGCGCTTGCGGGACGCACGCCCGCGCTCAGCCACGCCGCGACCGCGGCGAGACGACGACGGCGCGGAAGGGCTCCTGGCCCTCGGACGCCGTCTCTACGCGGGGGTCGTCCTTCAGGTGAAGATGGATCACCTTGCGCTCGGCGGCCGTCATCGGCTTGAGCGTCACGCTGCCGGACTCGCGAGCGACCTTCTGGGCCATGCGGTCGGCAAGCGCCTTGAGAGACACCTCGCGCCGGGTGCGGTAGCCCTCGGCGTCGACCACGACCTGGCGCCGGTGCCGGCGATCGCCGTTGACGGCGATGGCGGCGACGTACTGCAGGGCGTCGATCGTCGTCCCGTGGCGGCCGATGAGGATGCCCAGGTCGTCGCCGCTGATCTCGGCGTGCACCGCGTCGGGCGTGTCGTACGCCTCGACGCTGGCTTCGACCCCCATGAGGTCGACGACACGCTGGACGAAGTCGCGCAGGGCCTCGGCTCCCGGCGGCGGGCCCTCATCGGAAGGCGCGGGGGCAGCCCCTGACGGACGCAGACGCGCCTCGACCTGAGCCTCGACCTTGCCGAGGCCGAAGAAGCCGCCCTTGCTGCCCTCCTCGAGGACGACGAACTCGACGTCGGCCTCGTCGACCGACGGGACGATCTTGCGGAGACCCTCCAGCGCGAGGCGCTTGGCCACCTCGACGGTGGGGGCGCTCACCACGGTCGCGTGCGCGTCCTCGTCCTCATCGTCGCCGTCCTCCTCGTCCTCGTCCTCCTCCTCCCGATCGTCTTCGTCTCCATCGTCTTCATCGACGTCGTCTCGATCTTCGTCGTCCTCGTCGTCCTCAACGTCGTCGCCGGCCGCGTCATCCATGGCGCCGTCTTCGTCGTCGTCCGCGTCCTCGTACGTCTCGTCGGCCTCGTCGTCCAACGGCACGTCGCCGGCGTCGCGCAGCTCGCCCTCGGGCCGGTCGTCGACCTCGTTCGGGAGCTCAGCGCTGGCGTCGTCGGTCTGTCGAAGCTCGGACTCGTCCATCCGTGCCTCCGATCACTCTCGGGGTGGGGATCCGCCGGTCGCCGCTCAGCGGTACGGCGGCTTGTCGTCCTCGATGATCTTCGGGGCCGGCGCGGCCGGCTTCGCCCGCGCGCTCTTGCCCGGGGGCGGCCGTTTGCCGCCCTTCTTGGCGCCGGACTTGGCGGCGGAGCCGCCACTCCCGCCGGCGCCCTTCTTGGCGGCCGAGTCGCCCTCCTTCGTCCCGCCCGAGCCGCCCTTGCGGCGCTCCTCGAGCTGCGCCTTGCGCTGGTCCTGGGCGGCCATCATCGCCTCCATGAAGCGGCTCCGCTTCTTGGGCGGCGGTGCGGCCTTGCCGCGCCTTGCTCCCCCGCCGCTGCTGCCGGCGGCCGCCTCGAGGGCGACGATCGGCATGGTCTTGCGGATGATGAGCTGCTGGCCGATGGTCCACAGGTTGGTCGTCACCCAGTAGACGAAGAGTCCGGACGGGAAGTTCTTGAGGAAGAAGACGAACATGATCGGCATCGCGCGCATCATCATCTTCTGGGTCTTGTCGGTCTGCGGCGTGAGCATGAGCTCGGTGGAGACCAGCTGCGTGACGATGTAGATGACGAGGAGGATGTAGTACGGGTCGGGCTCGCCGAGTTTGGGCAGCCAGAGGAACGAGGCGTTGGCGAGCGCCTCGGTCTCTGCGACTTGGCAGGTAGTCGGTGCCGCGGATCGTGTAGTACAGGGCGAAGAACACCGGCATCTGCAGGATCAGCGGCAGGCACGAGGCGAACGGGTTCACCCGGTTCTCCTGATACAGCCGCATCGTCTCCTGCTGCAGCGTCGCCGCGGTCGCCCTTGTGCTTCTTCTGGAGCTCCTTGATCTGCGGCGCCAGTGCCTGCATGGCGCGCGACGACTTGTACTGCTTCCAGGTGAGCGGGAACATGATCAGCCGCACGATGATGGTGAGGCCGATGATCGCGAGGCCCCACGTCCAGTCTTCCGCACAGGCCCAGCGACGACGAGCGCGTCGTGGATCCATATGAGGACCCAGTGGAGGAGCTCCACCAGCGGCTTGAGGATGTTACTCATTCGGCGACCCCTGGCTCCGGGGGATAGGGTTCTCTCTCACGCGCGCGGCGGCGGGACAGGGTCGACGCCGCCGTCGCTGAACGGGTTGCAGCGCAGGACACGCCACGCCGCCAGTCCCGCGCCGCGCAGCACACCGTGCACGCGCAGCGCCTCGATCGCGTAGTTCGAGCACGACGGGTAGTACTTGCAGCGCTGCCCCAGCATCGGCGACAGCGCGTACTGGTAGGCGCGGATGAGCACGATGAAGACCTTGCTCACGGCTGCTCCGCGGTGCCGGACGGGCAGGAAGCCCGGCGCGGCCCAGAAGGTCGTTCACGGCCGCGCGCACGAGGCCCTTCTCGCCCTCGCTCTCGCGGGTGATGAGCTCCAGCAGCGGCGGACGTGCGATCAAGACGAAGTCGTGGTCCTCAGCCAGCTGCTCGCGCGCCGACCCGAAGGCCTCGCGGAGCAGACGTTTCACGCGGTTCCGCACGACGGCGCCGCCCATCTTCTTCGAGACGGACAGGCCGAGACGCGGTCCGTCGGCGCTCACCTCAGCGGGGCGGCGGAACGAATACAGCACGAGGAACCGCGAGGCGGTGGAGCTGCCTTGGCGGTAGATGCGCTGAAAGTCGGAGGAGCGCGAAAGGCGGGAGCGCTTGCTGGTCATCGAGGCCGGTCAGGCCGAGAGACGCTTGCGCCCCTTCTGCCGCCGCCGTTTGATGACCGCCCGACCAGCCCGCGTGCTCATGCGCTTGCGGAATCCGTGCGTCTTCTTGCGCTTGCGGGTGTTCGGTTGGTACGTCCTCTTCACGGCGTCCTCGCTCGTCGTCCACTACCCGGAAGGAGCAGTATAGCCGTGGCCACACGCTAACGCAAAGCCGTGCCGATGCCGACATAGGGGGCGGAAAGCGTCCCCGACACGGGCTCGGCATGCTGCTTGAGGGATCGATCTCCCGCTTCGACCTGGCGACCGTCCTGCAGTTCCTGGCGCAGGGAGCAGCCACCGGCGTGCTCGAGGTCCGCGACTTCGAGGAGTTCGGCTTCATCTACCTCGTCGAAGGCCGCGTCGAGGGCATCTCGCTGCCGATCACCGACGAGAAGCTCGGCGCACGTCTCGTCAAGGCCGGCTGCCTCACCGAGCAGCAGCTGGCGCAGGCCCTCATCGAAGACGCCTCGCGTTCGCGCGAGGAGAAGAAGGCCAAGCCGCTCGGCCAGCGCCTCGTCGAGATGGGGTACACGGAGGAGGCCGCGATCCGTACCGTCATGGAGCGCCAGACGACGGACCAGGTCTTCGAGCTCGCCCACTGGGAGAACGGCGTCTTCATCTACGACGAGCCCGAGCAGATGCCCCACTTCCAGGTGGCGATCCAGGGCGACCTTCAGCTGCTCCTGCTCGACGCCTACCGGCGTATCGACGAAGGGGAGAAGGCGCGCAAGCAGCAGCTCGAGCTGAACAGCGAGGTCTGCTACGCCTGCCCGCTAGCGGAGGACTGCTCGCCCGGCATCCGGCGCAAGTACCTCAAGAAGGACGTCTGCCTGTGGCGCGAGATGGGCGCGGTCCTGGACGATCACTACGACAAGGTGCGCGACGCGCGCTCGCTCTACCGCTCGAAGGACGAAGACGCGCGCTCCGTTCCTCGACGCCTCCCTGGACAGCGAGTAAGCTGGCCCCCGGCGACTGCGCCGGCGACGGCCTCGCGCGCGGCCGGCGAAGCCAAGCCGCGAGATCCCACACGTGATGGACCAGCCCACGACACATCCCACGGACGCTGGCGGCGAGCTGCGCCGCAACCCGGTCTCGGGCAAGCTCGCCATCGTCGCTCCGGGGCGCGCCGCGCGGCCGCAGGATGGCGCCGCGCGGCCGCAGCGAAGCGCCCCGTCCGCTTCGGCGTCCCGCTCCGCCCCTCCCGTCGCCTGCCCGTTCTGCGCCGGCAACGAGGCGCTGACCCCGCCGGAGATCGAGGCGCGCCGCCCGGAGGGCGGCGCGCCTGACTCACCGGGCTGGACGCTGCGCGTCGTGCCGAACAAGTACCCCGCCCTGGCCGGGCGCCACGAGGTGATCGTCTGGTCGCCGGACCACGGGGCCGATCTCGAGGACCTCGATCCCGAGGCTCTGACCGCCTTCATCGCCTGCGCGCAGCGGCGCATCGCCGCCCAGCTCGCCGACGGCGCGCTCGCGGCCACCCTCGTGGTGAACCGCGGCCTCGGCAGCGGCGCCTCCCTCGAGCACCCTCACGCCCAGCTGTTCGCGACCCCTGTCGTGCCCTCACTGCTCCAGGACGAGTTGATGGAGTTCGACCGTCACCGGAACCGGTACGGGACCTGCGTGCTCTGCGACGAGACGCAGGACGCGGGTGACCGCCTCGTCTTCGACGGCGACTACGTCGCCTGGACGCCGGCGGCGCCGCGCTTCGCCTACGAGTCGTGGCTGGCGCCGGCGGAGCACGGCGCGGACGTGACCGCGACTGACCCGGCGCCGCTTGGCGAGGCCCTGCGGCGCGCCCTGGTCGCGGTCAGGACCGCGACCGCCGGCGCGCCCTGCAACCTGTGGCTCCACACGGCCCCGGCGCACCTCAGGGGTCCCTTCCACTGGCACATCGAGATCGCGCCGCGCCTCTCCGGCATCGCCGGCTTCGAGCTCGGCAGCGATATCGCGATCGTCAGCGTCGATCCCGCCGCCGCCGCCGCCAGGCTCCGCGCCGCGGTCCCGGCGCCTCGCCGGCGGTAGGACGCCTCCGACCGCCCGGCTACCGAGCCGGCTCGGCCGCCCGGCGCAGCGCCAGCTGCCCGCAGGCGGCCTCGATGTCGTCGCCCGGCGACCGGCGCACCGTGCACTTGACGCCGCCCGCCTCGACGCTTGACCGCAACGCCTCCAACGCCTCTCTGGTCGGGCGCGTGAAGCGCCCCCCGGCCTGGTTGTAGGCGATCAGGTTCAGGTGGTACAGCGGGCGGCGCAGGCGCGCCACGAGGGCCTTCACCTGTTCGGGCGTGTCGTTCACGCCGGCCAGTACCACGTACTCGAAGAACAGCTTGCGCCGCGTGCGCCCGACATACGTCGCGCAAGCGGCGAACAGCGCGTCCAGCGGGTAGCGCCGATTCAGCGGCACGAGCTTGTCGCGGAGGGCGTCGGTCGCCGCGTGCAGGCTCACGGCCAGGTTGAGCTGCAGCGGCTCGGCGGCGAAGCGCTCGATCCCGGGGACGACGCCGGCCGTCGACACCGACATCGCGCGCGCGGCCAGGGCGAAGCCGTCGGGATCGTTGAGCAGGCGGCAGGCGCGCAGCGTCTCGTCGTAGTTGTGGAACGGCTCGCCCATCCCCATGACGACCACGTTGGTGACGCGACGCCCCTCCGGCCTGAGCGCGCGTTGTGCGGCGAGCACCTGGTCGACCATCTCCTCGGCCGTGAGGTCGCGCCGCAGGCCGAGCCGGCCCGAAGCGCAGAACGGACAGCCTACGGCGCACCCTACCTGGCTCGAGATGCAGACCGTCGCGCGCCGGGCGTAGGTCATGAGGACCGCCTCGACGGGGTGTCCGTCGGCGGTCGCGAACAGCGTCTTGCGCGCGTCGCCGCGTCGCGACACGCGCGTCTCGACCTCGTCGAGGCTCACCGGTCGCAGCCGCGCGTCGAGCTCCTCGCGGAGCCGTCGCGGGAGCGTGGTCATGTCGGCGAACGCGGTCGCGAGGTCGCGGGTCAGCGCGACGTACACCTGCTGCGCCCGGTACGCCGGCTCGCCCAACGCGGCGACGGTCTGCTCGATGACGGCACGCTCGATCACGCGGCGATTCTACGCCGCCCTCCGAAGGGATTGTCCGAGGCCACGCGAACACGTAGTCGCACGCGTGCCAACCACGACCCAGCGAGGGGTCATGTCAACGATACAGATCGTCGGCATCGCCGCCGCGGCCGTCGTCGTCCTGCTGCTCGTCATCGCCCTGGTCGTCACGCGCAAGAGCGGCGGGGACGAGGCCGAGGCCGCCCGTGACGAGCCGGACGCCGGAGCCTCGTTCCTCGACTCCGCGCCGAGCGACACGCTCGCCAAGCTGGGCCGTACCGAGCACGCGGCTTCGCCGACGGTCGTCGGGGACGGCGACCTCGGGCTCGACTGGGACCTCTCGGCGGCGGCAGCCGCGCGACCCGAGCCGACCCTGCCAGACGAGACGGAGACGACGGGCGAGCTGCCGGTCGTCGTGCCCGACGCCGCGGAAGCGCCCGAAGAGCCCACCGCTAGTCCGGAGGCCTCCGAGACCGAGGCCGCCGAGCCGGAGGTCCCCGTCGCGGAGGTCGACGCACCGAAGGCGACCGAGCCCGCCCCGGAGACGCGGGCGTCGGACAGCCTCGTGCCTCTCTCCAGCATCATCGTCACGACGAGCACGAAGATGGTCGACCTGAACGATCCGGAGATCAGGCGCATGCTCACCGACCTCGTCGCCTTCGAGATGGACCAGGCGACGCAGTTCCGCCAGCAGGGACAGAACATCGACGCCGTGCTCCAGCTCACCGAGGCGGAGAAGATCTGCAACGCGCTCGGCAAGCGCGACATGGCGCGCGAGATCCGCGACATGATGCGGGGGCTCAAGGCCTGAGCCGCCGCGCGGCGGCCACGCCGCGCCCCTAGTTCGTGAGGCCCTGGAGCGGCGCCGGGATGCGGCCGCCGCGGCCGACGAAGGCGTCGTTGCCCGAGGTGCTGACGGCCATGACCGGGCCTTCTCCGAAGAGACCGCCGAGGGTCACCCAGTCACCCACCTTCTTGCCGTAGGCCGGGATAAGGCGCGCGCCTGTCGTCTTGGCGTTGACCATGCCGATCGCCATGACGTCGGCGATCACGCCGGCGAGGGCGTTGCGCGGCGTGTCGCCCGGCACGACGATCATGTCGAGGCCGAGCGAGCAGACGGCGGTCATAGCCTCGAGCTTCTCGATCGAGAGGACGCCGTCGGCCGCGGCGCGCGCCATGGCGGCGTCCTCGCACACCGGGATGAAGGCGCCGGAGAGGCCGCCGGTCGACGACGTCGCCATCGTGCCGCCCTTCTTCACCGCGTCGTTGAGCATCGCCAGCGCCGCCGTCGTCCCGGGCGCCCCCGGCTGCTCGAGCCCCATGCTCTGCAGGATCTCGGCGATCGAGTCGCCGACCGCCGGCGTCGGGGCGAGCGAGAGGTCGATGATGCCCATCTGCGCGTCGAGCATCTCGGAGGCCTCGCGGGCGACGAGCTCGCCGACGCGGGTGATCTTGAACGTCGTCCGCTTGATCAGGTCGGCGAGCTCGATCAGCGAGGCCTCCGGGTGGGCGGCGACGACGTTGCGCACGACGCCCGGGCCGGAGATCGCCACGTTGACGCTCACCTCGGGCTCGCCGCTGCCGTGCAGCGCCCCCGCCATGAAGGGGTTGTCCTCGGGCACGTTGCAGAAGACGACGATCTTGGCGCATCCGATCGAGTCGTCGCTCGCCGTGCGCTTGAGACGGCGAGCAGGACGTCGGCCATGCGCACGACGGCGTCCATGTTGATGCCGGCGCGCGTCGAGGCGACGTTGACCGACGAGCAGACGCGGCGCGTCGTGCCGATGGCCTCGGGGATCGCCTCGATCAGCGCCGCGTCGCTCCTGGTGAAGCCCTTCTGGACGAGGGCGCTGAAGCCGCCGATGAAGTCGATACCGACCTCCTCGGCGGCGGCGTCCATGGCGTGGGCGATCTCGATGTAGGCCGCGGGATCGTCGCTGCCGGCGACGTCGGCCACGGGGGTCACCGAGACGCGCTTGTTGACGATGGGGACGCCGTACTTCTCCTGCAGCTCGTCGGCGACCGCCACGAGGCGCCCTGCGCGGCGCACGATCTTCGCGTGCACGCGCTCCGCCGTGCGCCGCGCATCGCGCTCGGAGCAGTCGTCGAGGGAGATCCCCATCGTCACCGCGCGCACGTCGAGGTTCTCGGACCGGATCATGTTCACGGTCTCGAGGATCTCCTGCGCGGTGATGAAGACCACGGTCCCTCCTCGGTGTCGGTCGCTGGACGGGAGCGCGAAGCGCGGCCGGCGCGCCGCCTCAGATGCGGTGCATGAAGCGGAAGATGTTCTCGTGCTGCACGTGGATCTGCAGCCCGATCTCCTCGCCCGTCTTCGCCAGCGCGTCCTTGAGCTCGGCCATCGTCGTCTCACTCTGGTCGAACGAGACGAACATGATCATCGTGAACATGCCGTTCGACACCGTCTGGCTGACGTCGTCGATGTTGGCGTTCTGGTCGGCGACGGTGGTCGCGACGCGCGCCAGCAGGCCGTGGCTGTCGGGGCCGAGTGCGGTGACGATGACGCTGGAACGCATGCGGGAAGGTCCTGGTCCGAGGTGGGCGCGAGCAGGCGGATAGTATACTCGACGCCGATCCCCATGGCAGTCGCAGACCCACCCTCACCCGGCGATGCCGACAACGACTCGCCCCTCGCCCGACTCGACGCCGCCGACCGCCGCATCTCGCGGCGCGTCGCCGCGGACTGGCCGCACCCGCGCTGGCTGTCCTGGCCGCTCGGCGCCTTCTCGCTGACCGCGAACTACGGCATCCTCTGGTACGCGGTGGCGCTGGTGCCGTGGCTCACCGGGGGGCGGCGGCCCTTGGCGACGCTGGTCTACGTCAGCGTCGCCGTCACCGCCGTCGAGGCCCTCGGGTTCGTCGTCAAGCACTTCGTCGGCCGGCACCGCCCCACGCGTGACCGACCCGAGCCTGCCGAACCACATCCCGTTGCCGGTGAGCAAGTCGATGCCTTCGTCGCACGCCAGCATGGCGGTGACGGCGACCTGGACGCTGGGTACGCTCTACCCGCAGTGGCTGCCCGTCCTCCTCGCGGCCACGGCCGTCCTCGCCTTCAGTCGCGTGTACCTGGGGGTCCACTATCTCGGTGACGTCGTCGCGGGGCTCGCCTTCGGTCTGGTGTTCGGCGGCTCTACGTCTGGCTGGTCCCGACCCCGTTCTGAGATCGCGACGCCTCAGTGAGGCGGCAGGGCGAACGCCGCTGGGCGACGGTGTACCATGGTCAGGTCCGCGGCGTGCCGTGAGCCGCCGCGCCCGCTCGGTCCTGGAGGTCTGATGCCCCCGCTCGTGCGCCGCATCGCCGTCGCCCTGCTGCTCGTCGCCCTTCTGGTCGGCGCGCCCGCCTGCGGCGTGCGCGCCGACACCGGCCTGCCCTCGCAGGACGCCGCCGACACCGACCCGGGGGCGATCGCCTACGCGACCATGGAGCAGTTCAGCGCGACGGTCGGGCCGCGGCCGAGCGACACCTGGGCGGCCATAGACGCCCGCGAGTTCGTGCTCCACGCCTTGCAGCAGTATGGGTACGAGCCCTCCTATCAGGAGTTCATCGCCGGCAAGGGCGACGACCGGCTGCAGTCGGCCAATATCGTCGCCGCTCAAGCCCGGCGAGTCCGCCGAGACGCTCATCGTGGGTGCGCACTACGACACGGTGCCGGGGTCCGCGGGAGCGAGCGACAACGCCTCGGGCGTCGCCGTCCTCATCGAGATGGCCGCCCGCCTCGCCGAGGTCCAGACGCCGTACACCATCGTCTTCGTCGCCTTCGGCGCCGAAGAGGCCGGCCTGTACGGCTCGCTGCACTACGTCGAGACGATGGACGATACCGCGCGCGACGGCCTCGTGGGCATGATCAACCTCGACGGCGTCGCCGGCGGCGAGACGCTCTACTCGTACGGCGTCGAAGGCGAGGACTCGTGGCTGCAGAAGGACATCCTCGCCGTCGCCGAGGGGCTCGGCGTGAAGCTCGACACCGACATCATCCTGCAGGTCACGCCCCCGGTCTCGCGCGGCGTCGGCTACGAGATCGCCGGCGACCACATCCCGTTCGCGGGCTACGAGATCCCGGCCGCCGGCTTCATCACCGGGGACGACCGCCTGACGCCGTCCCGCGAGTCGTTCTGGCCGATGAACACGAAGGCCGACACCGTGGCGACGATGGAGAAGCAGCACCCGGGGTTCGCGCAGCGCCAGCTGCGCGACGTCGTCCGGGTGCTCGAGGTGATCCTCACCAGCGAACTGGCGAGGACGCCGTGAGCGCGCGACACGTGGACGCGGAGGCCCCGATCGCGCCGGAGACGGGCGAGGACGACGCCGCTCGAGGAGGACCGCGGTGAAGCTCGGCATCGTCGGCCTGCCCAACGTGGGCAAGACCACCCTCTTCAACGCCCTCACGCATGCCAACGCGGCGGCGACGGCGTACGCCTACACCTCGGCCGAGTCGAACCGCGGCGTCGTGCCCGTGCCCGACGAGCGGCTCGACCGCCTCCATGAGGTGCTCGAGACGCCGAAGAAGGTCTACGCGACGATCGACGTCGTCGACATCGCCGGGCTCGCCGAAGGCGCGAGTCGCGGCGAGGGGCTGGGCAACCGCTTCCTCGCCGACATCCGCGGGGTCGACGCGGTCGCGCACGTGATCCGCACGTTCGCCAACGCGGACGTGGCCCACGTGCGCGACGCCGCCGACCCGCAAGCCGACGTCGAGCTCGTGGAGACCGAGCTCGTGCTCGGCGACCTCGAGCTCGTCGAGCGACGCCGCGAGAAGACCGTCAAGGCGGCGCGCAGCGGCGACAAGGCGATGCAGCGCGAGCTCGAGACGGTCGACCGGCTCGTCGCGGCGCTGCGCGAGGGGACGCTGGCGCGCGCCGTCGAGCGCGCCGCGGAGGAGGCGCCGCTCTATCGCGAGCTCGCCCTGGTGAGCGACCGGCCGGTGCTCTTCGTGCTCAACACCGACGACGAGCAGTCGCCCGGCGAGGCGCTCTCGGCCCACGCCGACTTCGTCGCCTGGGCCCATGCGCGCGGCGACCGGGTCGTGGCCGTCCCGGCGCGGCTCGAGGCGGAGCTCGCCGACCTCGAGCCCGACGAGGCGGCCGCGTTCCGCGCCGAGCTGGGGCTCGAGGTCGGCGCCCTCGACACCTTCATCCGCGCCGCCTACGACGTCCTCGGCTACCTCTCGTTCTTCACCGGCGACTTCCGCTCGAGCGAGTCGCGCGCCTGGCAGCTGCCGCGCGGCTGGACGGCCAAGCAGGCCGCGGGGCGCATCCACTCCGACATCGAGCACGGCTTCGTCCGCGCCCAGGTGGTGGCCATCGCCGACCTGCTCGAACTGGGTTCCTTCCCCGCCGCGCGCGAGCACGCGAAGCTGCGCACCGAGGGCAAGGAGTACGTCGTCCAGGACGGCGACGTCATACACTTCCTGCACACGGGCTGAGGCGCCGGGCGGCATCGCCGCCCGGCGCCCCGGGTCCTCTTCTGCGGCGCCCTGCCCCGGGCGCTTGTCCGCGTCAGGCGCTCTTGACCTGCCGCCAGGCCTCCGCGTAGCTGGTCGCGAACTCGCCGACATCGGTGAATCCCTCCGCGACCGCGAGCTGCGCATCCGTGGGCGCCAGCGTGAGGGCGAACGGGTCGGTGTACTCCCACGAGGCCGGGATGATCGCCGAGAGGTACCAGACCCAGTTCGCGTTCTCGCCGGCGATCTTCGGGTCCATGAGCCAGTCCATGAACAGGTGGGCGCCGTAGCGGCTGTTGCTGCCGACCGGGGTGCCCATGCCGTCGGTCCAGCTGCAGAACCCCTCCTCGGGCAGCACGTAGTGCAGCAGCTTCTTGGCCGCCTCGTCGCCGCCCAGCGTGTCGATGCTCAGGAGCACGTCGCCGTCCCAGCACATGACCAAGGTCTGCCCCTGGACCAAGGCGCGCTTCATGTTGACCGAGTCGTAGGTCGCCACGAGCGGCTTCTGGTCGATGAGGATCTGGGTGGCCTCGTCGAGCTCGGACTGCACCAGCGTGTTGGACGAGTAGCCGAGCTTCTTGAGGCGCCATGCCCAGGCACTCGCGCTCGTCGTCGAGCAGGTTGATCTGGCCCTTGTACTGCTCGTCCCAGAGTGGATCCCACTTGGTCTGCAGCTCGGCGACCTTGTCGGTGCGCTGGCAGTAGCCCGTCGTCCCGTAGAAGTACGGCACGCTGTACTTCATGCCGTTGTTCTCGTCGGGGTTGTCGAAGTTCGGCGCCTTGAAGTTCTCACCGACGTACTGGAAGTTCGGCAGGTACTTCATGTCGAGCGGCTCCAGGATGCCGCTCTTGATCATGATGTGGACCATGTAGTCGGAGGGCACGATGACGTCGTAGCCTGTGGCTCCGGCCTTGAGCTTCGAGAGCAGCTCCTCGTTCGACGAGAAGTAGGCCTCCTTGATGGTGATGCCCGTCTCCTTCAGGAACTTCTTCTTGAGCGCGGGATTGAAGTAGTCGGTCCAGTTGTAGAAGACGATCTCCGACGGCTTGGTCTCGTCCATCGGCGGCAAGGTCGCCGTGTCGGTCGCGGTGGTCTTCGTGCCGCAGGCGCCCGCCAGGGCGCCCACGGCGGATGCCGAGAGGCCCAGCACCAGGGCCCGCTCGACGAACTGACGGCGTGTGATGCCGCCCCGCTGGGCCTCCCTGCAGAGACCCACGAGGTCCTTCTCGTCGCGGTTGACGACGGCCTCGTCCTTGCTGCGATCGTGTCCTTGTCATGCATGAGCTTCCCCTTCATAGCTTCGGCTCGCCGGGCCCCCAGGGTGTCGACGGGCACCCTGAGGCGGAGCATGGACGCGAACGTATGGGCGAAGCTTGTCGCACTGGCCCGGGGAGGGCAAGGGGAGCAGGCGTAAGCGCCTGCGTGGGGCGACGGGGACGAGCGCGGCATAGGAGCGCGAGAAGAGGAAGATGCGCCGGCGGCGATGCCGCCCGGCGCCCGGATCTCTGCGGCGCCCTTCCCAGACGCCTGTCCGCGTCACGCGCTCTTGACCTGCGCCACCTCGGCGTAGCAGCGCTTGAACACGATCGAGCAAGGACAACCATGCCTCATGACGACCCGGAAGGCAAGGCTGAGGCACGAGAATGACGACACTCGGCAGACGAGCGTCGACGGGCGCGTGGCCCCCAGTCGCCGGGATACGGACCGCGACGCGGCTCGTCTAGAGACCGGGCAACGCGGACTCGAGACGGGCGAGCACGTCGGGCATGTTCTCGCGTCCCAGCCCGATGCGCACGTGCTCGTCACCGAACTGGAAGACGCTCGACGGCAGCAGCATGATGCCGGCCTTGTCCATCATGAGACGGCAGAAGTCGGTGGCATGGCCGTCGCGCAGGCGCAGCAGGCAGACGCTGCCGGCGCGCGGCGGCGCGAGCGCGAAGCGCTCGCCGTGCCGCGCGACGAACGCCTCGAGCGCGGCGAGGTTGCGGGCGATGCGCGCGCGATGGCGCTCGACGAGCGCCGCCCGCGCGCGCAGTCCGATCAGCGCCAGCACCTCGCTCGGGGCGCTGCTGCAGATCGTCGTGTAGTCCTTGAACTCCGCCAGCCCCCGCATGGCCTCGGCGTCACGCGTGACGATCCACCCGATGCGAGTCCCGGCCATGCCGAACACCTTCGACATGCCGGAGAGACTCAGGGCATCGGCGGCGAGCTCGCAGCCGGCGGAGAGCCGTTCATCGGGGTCGCCCTCGAGCAGACGGTACATCTCGTCGGAGAAGACGCGCGCGCCGGTGCGGCCGGCCGCCTCGACGACCGCGAAGTACTCCTCGCGCGAGGGCAGGGCGCCGGTCGGGTTGTGCGGGAAGTTGACGACGACGAGGCGGGTCCCCCGCCTGAGCATGCCTGCGAGGTCGTCAGGGTCGAAACGCCAGACTGCCTGCTCGCGAGGTTGCCAGAGATCGACCACGCAGCCGACGGCACGCGCGATCTCGAACAGCGACTGGTAGCCGGGGTAGGCGCACACGACGCGGTCGCCGGGACGCAGCAAGGCGTTCATGGCGACGAAGATCAGCTCCTCGGGCGCGCCGATGATCACGTCGTCTTGCGTGACGCCCTCGTACATGCCGGCTATCTCTGCGCGCAGCTGCGGCAGGCCGAGCGACTCGGTGTAGCCGAGGCGCAGGTCGCTCCACAGGGCGCGGCACTCGTCGTCGGCCATGGCGAGGATCTCGCGCATGGGGATGCCGTCGCAGTCCGAGCTCGAGAGCAGGTACGGGGCGCTGAACTCGTAGCGCGCGAAGTAGCGCTCGAGGGCGAACGGGGCCGGTCTCATCACTCGCCTCCGGAAGGGTCGACGTCGGGCCGGGCTGCGTGCGCATCGTATACCGAGGCTGGCGTCCACGGGGCGAGACGAGGCAGGGCCGCGTGTTGACACCCCCACGCGGGCCGGCATTGAATGGGCGACGCTGGCCGAGGCGCGGGACAACCAGAGGCCGCGCGACGGACGACTGCGGACCGAGCTCACCCTGAGGGAGGCCGCCGTGGACAAGACGGGGAGGGCCAAGATAGCCGCCACGCACCACGCGACGCTGAGAGTCTGGGACGACGATGCCTGCCGGCGCGTCCACGAGGCCACGCTCCGCCTGCTCGCCGAGACCGGCGTCGAGATGCATCACGCCGGCGCCCGCGAGACGTGCGCCGCGGCCGGGGCGCGCGTCGACGGCACACGCGTGCGCCTGCCGGCGGCGCTGGTCACGCACGCCCTCGCCTCCGCGCCGCGCCGCACCTTGCTTCTGTCCCGCGGCGGGGAGACGGGGCCGCTCGAGCTCGCCCAAGGACCGACCTCCTTCGGCACCGGCCCCGACTGCCTCTACGTGAGCGACTCGGACACCGGCGAGCGCCGCCGCGGCGTGCTCGCCGACGTCGCCGCGGCGGCCGCGCTCGCCGAACGCCTCCCGCACATCGACTTCGTCATGTCGATGGCGCTGCCGGACGACGTCGACACGCGCGTGCTCGATCTCGCCCAGTTCAAGGCGATGGTCGAGCACACGCGGAAGCCGATCGTCGTCTCGAGTCCCTTCCCCGGCGCGTCGCTCGGCGTCATGCGCGATATGGCGGCGGCCTGTGGCGAGGCTCGCAGCCTCGCCTGCCTCGCGATGAGCTCGCCGCCGCTCATGCTCGACGAGGTCGCCTGCGACAAGGTCCTGACGTGCGCCAGGCTCGACGTGCCGCTCGTCCTCGCGGGGTCACCCTCGGCCGGGTCGTCGGCGCCGGCGACCACGACGGCGGTGGCCACGGTCGCCAACGCCGAGATGCTCGCCGGCCTCGTCCTGCACCAGCTCGCCGCGCCGGGCGCCCCGTACGTCTACGGGGCCGGCTGCGGCGCGATCAACATGCGGACCTTCGTCGACGTCTACGGCGCGCCGGCCACGTTCCTCGGCAACCAGGGCATGATGGACCTCGCCGCCTGGTACGGCCTGCCGAGCTGGTCCTACGCCGGGCACTCCGACAGCAAGATGCTGGACGAGCAGTGGTCGCTCGAGCTCGCCGTGGCGACGATCCTCGGCGCCCTCTCGCGGGCCACGCTCCTTCACGACGTCGGCTACCTCGAGTCGGGCATGCAGAGCGCTCTCGAGGGGATGGTGCTCGGGAACGAGCTTGCGGGCTACGCCCGCGCCCTTCTCGAGGAGCTGCCCGTCGACGACGACGCGATCGCCCTCGAGGAGATCATGGCCGTCGGCCCGGGCGGCGACCACCTCGCGCGCCGCATGACGCGCGAACGTCACCGCCAGTTCTGGCAGGCCGACCTGACCGACCAGCAGACCCACGAGCGCTGGCGGGCGGCGGGGGCGCAGCCCCTGCTCGCGCGGGTGCGCGAGCGCCTGCGCGAGCTGCAGGCCGCGCCACCGCCGTTCGCGCTCGATCACTCCATCGTCGCCAGGCTCGACGACATGGTCGCGGCCTGGCGCGACGACCCGAGATGTGACGGAGGCCCGGGGTGAACCGCCGCCGGCTGCCGCTTCACCTGGATGCCGGGCGCGCCGATACAGGGCGTGACGATGCGCGGTCTCGGACCTGCCGTCCACGACGACCCGCAATGACATGAACTGGATACCTGACGACTATCGCAACCCGGACACCGGCCCCGCGCCGGCCGCCGCCGGCGGCGCGTCGCCGTCTGACCCCGCGGAGTCGGACGGCCCGCCGCCGGTCGGGCCGGCGCCGAGCCGCGAGGGAGGTCTCCCCGACCTCTCCCCCGTCGCTCTCGCCGCCGGCCTCGTCGGCCTGCTCACCGGACCCTTCCTGATGTCCGACCCGACGGCGCGCTACGTGATCCTCGCCGCCGACCTCGTCGCCATCGCCTTCGGCGCCCTCGGCGTGTGGGTCTCGTTCAAGCGTTTCGCGAGGCTCGACTACGCGGTAGCGGCGATCGTGATGGGCGGCGTCAGCCTGTTCCTCTGGGTCCAGTACGTCTCCGACCCGCCCCAGGGCGGGACTTGAGCGTCCCTTGCCCACCCGGTCGGGTGGGTCGTCGCACTGGCCCAGGCGCCAGCTTCGGCTAGAGTCCGGGCCGGCGTCGTCGGCAGGGCGCCGGTCCGCCGGCGCCGCGGCGCCCGCAGCCGCCGCCGGGAAGAAGGAGTCCGTGGCCGTCATCGAGGTCGAGCACCTCACCAAGCGCTTCGGCAAGATCCTCGCCGTCGACGACGTGAGCTTCGCCCTCGAGCCCGGGGCGATCACGGGGTTCCTCGGCCCCAACGGCGCCGGCAAGACGACCACGCTGCGCATGATCGTCGACCTCGTGCGCCCGACGCGCGGGACGACGCGCGTGCTCGGCGGCCCGTACCACGACCTCGCTCGACCGTGGACCCGCGTCGGCGCCCTGCTCGACGCCTCGGGCTTCCACCCCGGACGCTCCGGGCGCAACGCGCTGCGCGTCGTCGCGCGCGCCTCCGGCATCCCCGACGACGCGCGTCGAGGCGTGTCTCGACATGGTCGAGCTGACCGGGGCCGCCAAGCGCGCGGTCAAGGGCTACTCGACCGGCATGCGCCAGCGCCTCGCCCTGGGCTGCGTCCTGCTCGGCGACCCCGAGGTCCTGCTGCTCGACGAGCCCGGCAACGGTCTCGACCCCGAAGGCATCCGCTGGTTGCGGACCTTCCTGCGCGGCCGCGCGGCAGAGGGCAAGACCATCCTCGTCTCGAGCCATGTCCTGGCCGAGGTCGAGCAGACCGTCGACGATGTGCTCATCATCAGCAAGGGCAGGCTGGTCGCCCAGGGACCGATCGACCAGCTGGCCGGCGGCATCGGCGCCGTGGTGCGCTGCCGGTCGCCCCAGGCGGAGCGCCTGGAAGACCTGCTGCGCGGACGCGGCGCCGCCGTCAACCGGCTCGACACGGCGCTCGCCATCCGCGGCCCGAACGCCGCCGAAGTCGGCCAGCTCGCCTTCGACAACGGCATCGTCCTGCACGAGCTGCTGACCGAGCAGCCGAGCCTCGAGGACCTCTTCCTCCAGATCGCCGGTACGCGGAGGGAGACGTCGTGATCGACCTCCTCCGATCCGAGGTGCTCAAGCTCAGGAGCACGCGCACGGCGCTCGGGCTCTTCATCGCCGCCGTGCTCGTCAGCACGGTGACGGCCGTCCTCGTGCTCTGGTTCGCGCCGGTCAGCGTCTTCGAGGAAGAGGGCGTGGCAAGCATGGTGCTCTCCGGTGTCGCCATGGTGCCGCTGCTCGGGCTGGTCTTCGGCATCCTCAGCATGACGAACGAGTACCGGCACGGCACGATCACCTACAGCTACCTCGTCACGCCCAGACGCTGGCGCGTCATCGCCGTCAAGCTCGTCGTCTGCTTCGTCGTCGGCGCCGCGGTGCTCGCCCTGGTCGGGCTGCTCACCGTTCTGGTGTCGGCGATCGGTCTCCAGATCCGGGGGCTCGAGACGACCACCCTGTCGAGCGTCGACGGCGAGACGCTCAAGACGATCGCCCTGATACTGGTGACGGCCGGCCTCATGGCGTCGTTCGGGGCGGCGCTGGGCGCGCTCTTCCGCAACCAGCCCATCGCCGTCGCCGGCACCCTCATCTGGGCGCTGGCCGTTGAGAGCATCATCGTCGCGGTCAAGCCCGCCGTCGGTCAGTACCTGCCCTTCAGCGCGATGGAACAGGTCGTGAGCGGGGCGCTCACCTCCGGCCCCGAGAGCGACATCGGCCTGAGCAGGCCCGAGGCGTTCCTCGTGAGCCTCGCCTACATCGCCGTGACGAGCGTCGCCGCCGTCTACCTCTCGCTGCGCCGCGACGTGACGTGACGTGAGCGGGGCGGCGCTTTCGCGCCGCCCCGCCGCCTCAAGAAAGCCCGTCTGTGCAGCCGCTTACCAGGCGTAGACCGTGGGCGAGGCGAACACGCGCGCCGCGAGCTCCTTGTCGAGCTGGTAGAGGCCGGCGGCGTCCTTCTCCGCCATGGTGAACTTCTGCAGCATGTCGGAGGCGGTCGCCTCTTCCTCGACCTGCTCGGCGATGAACCACTGCAGGAACTGGTAGGTGGCGTGGTCCTTGAGCTCCAGGGCGAGGGAGGCCATGTCGTGGATGAGCGCCGTCACCTTCTGCTCGTGCGCCAAGGCGTCGGCGAACATCTTCGTGCCGGAGGCCCACTTGACGGCAGGCTTGGCGATCGCCTCGAGCTTCGCGCGGCCGCCGCGCTCGATGAGGTAGTCGAAGAACACCTGCGCGTGGACGAGCTCCTCCTTGTACTGCGTCGTCATCCACTGCTGGCCGCCGGGCATGCCGAGGTCGGCGAACTGGGCGGACATGGACAGGTACAGGAAGGCCGAGTAGTGCTCGGCGTTGATCTGCGCGTTGATCGCTTTCTCCATCTTGGGGTCGAGCATGCTGGCGCACCTCTCTGCTTCGTGGCTTGCCCCTGAGCGTGGTCAGGGCGTCGTGGTCAGGCCCTATGTACCCGCAGCCCGACGGAGCGAACACGCCGGAGGCGCGAGGCGCGAACGCCGGCGGCGGGGCGCTCTGCGCCCCGCCGCCGGCGCAAGGGCCTGGGCCGGCGGCCCGCTGGCGCGGGCCGCCGGCCTCGTCTCACATGTCCTCGTGGTACTTGAACGACACCTTGACCTTGGCGCGGTACGCCGCCACCTTGTTGGCGTCGATCTTCATGTCGAGCTCGACGACCTCGGCCACGCGCAGGTCCTTCACGTGGCCGGCCACCTTGTCGACGGCGGCCTTGGCGGCCTCCTCCCACGACGTCGGGCTGGTGCCGATGACCTCGATGACCTTGTAGACGCTGTCGGACATCTTCCCCCCTTGTCTCGCGAGGTGTGTGCCCGACCATCTTTCCACGGCAGGGCACGTCGTGTCGACGTTTACGCGCCCACGTTTGACCGCCGCAGGAAGCAGGCGCACCATCACGAAAGGGGACCGTGATCCCCGCCTCACCCCACCCACCGGGAACAGCCATGAGCAGAGCGTTCGTCAAGGAACCCGACGCCGGCGCGCCCGGGCAGGACCTGCCCGAGAGGCCCGTCAGCGAGCATCCGAACTACGTGACCCCCGCGGGCCTCGCGGCGCTCGAGCGGCGAGCCGGCGAGCTCGAGGCGCGCAGGCTCGAGCTGCTCGCTCTCGGCGACGACCCCGGGGCAGCCGAGGAGCTGGAGCACGTCGACCGCGACCTGCGCTACCACACGGCGCGGCTCGAGAGCGCGATCCTGGTCGACCCCGCCGCCCAGCCCGGCGACGAGGTCGCCTTCGGGGCGGCCGTGACCGTCGCCGGCGAAGAGGGCGAGCGCACGTTCACGATCGTCGGTGAGGACGAAGCCGACCTCGCGACCCTCAGGGTGAGCTACGTCTCGCCGCTCGCCGAGGCCCTCCTCGGGGCTCACGTCGGCGATCGCGTCGTGTGGCATCGCCCGGCCGGGGACCTCGAGCTCACCGTCACCGCGATCGCCTACGACGGCTCCGCCGGCGGCTGAGCCGCCGGCCCCGCCGTCGCCGCCCTACTTCGCGAACTGCTCCGGGTAGGTCTCGATGAGCTTGTCGATGACCCGGCGCGAGTTCGCGAACTTCATGTGGACGATGTCGTAGAAGGCCGTCGGGTCGCCGCCGAAGGTCTCGATCTCGCGCAGGTCGATGAACTCGAAGTCGTACTTCTCATGCAGGGAGTCGACGTAGGCGAGGAAGCTCGGGTAGGCCTTCTGCCTCCCGGCCTCGACGAGCGCCTTGAGAGCCGTGGGCTGGATCGGCATAGCGACGAGGATGGGGACCACACCGTGCTCGTTGAGGTAGCCCAGCGTGTCCTCGAAGTACGTGAGCGCCCGCGTCCGCTCCGGCGCAGTGATCGCGGCGGCGGCGTCATCCGGGTCTTCGGCGCCTGCCTTCTTCGGGATCTTGGCGATGTACTTCTCCAGCTCTCGCTCGAGGGTCCAGCCTTCGGCGAGCTTCTTGTCGTGGAAGTTCCACAGGATCGTGCCGTCGCGGGCGAAGCGCCAGTCATAGCCACGGCGGTTCTTCGGCACCTTGTCCGGCGTCTGCGGCAAGGCCTCGCCCTCTTGGCGCAGGAGGTCGTCAGGGAAGTACTTGTTGAGCCGCGGGTCCTGGATGAGGCCCGCCTCGAGCTGACGGTCGCTGAAGGTCCATGGCTGGATGCCCCAGATCCAGCGAAGCTTGGTCTGCGGCGAGCGGTCGTACAGCAGATGAGCGAACGCCCAGGCGTCTTCCGGCTTGCCGCTGGTCAAGGCGAGGTTGAAGCCCTTGAGCTTGGTCTTCTCCTGGACGTACGACGGCTCGAAACGCACGCTTCGCGAGCCGCCGAAGAAGATCACTTCGGGAGCGTAGCCGAGATCCTCGATCTGGTCCGCCTTGAAGGAGCGGCTCGACGGCACGATGAGATCGGCCGGCCAGACCCGCGGGTCGGCGCCTTCGCGTTGCACGGGCGACGCGCTCTTCTCCGCCTTCTCCGCCTCCTCTGCCTTCTCCGCCTGAAGCCGCTCGACCGCGACGAGCGCCGCGACGACAAGAAGGGCGACCGCCACCACGAGAAGGAACAACCGCCGCCGCCTGACGCGGCGTGCGCGCTCCCGAGACGTGGACGAGATGGGTGAGATGGCCGGATCCCTTCGGTAGGGCGCCGCGAGTCCTTCGGGACGCGGCGCCCGCTACGTCGTTCGCTGACTCGCTACTATGATACCGCGCCGCCCGGTCCGTCTCCTCCGTCGCCGCGCGGCGCAGCCGCTTGCGTCGCGTCGAGGGGGAGGCCGGCGGAGCGACAGGGGAGTCGAACCCACCCGGGACGGGAGCACCGCCCGCAGACGGCGCTGAAGCTCCGGCGGGGCGTTCCTCGGGCCTGACAAGGCTTCACCAGGCACGCCGGACAGGCACCAACTCCCTGCGCTCGGGCCAGGGTCGAGAGGGTACGCAAACGCCCCGGTGTCTGACGTCGGAGTCCTCAATGTGAGGACGGTGGCGGCCTAGCCTGGCTTGACTGCTGGCCGTATCCACTGGGACCGTCGGGCTCGCTCCGCTCAGATCAGGCGCGAGCGCCCCATCCTCAACCTCCTGCGATCTCAGGAGCAGTCCAGGTCCAAGGGCTCACGCGTAGTCCGAGTAGGACATGGGCGACAGCTCGTCGATCTCCCGACCTCCCCAGTCGCACTGCGGCCACCGCGTCCACACGTGAGTGCCAGCACGGCGCACGCCCTCCAGAACGAGCGCCTCTTCCATCGAGAGGAGCTGCCGATCGCGCATCACCCATTGGCCGTCGACCATCACGTCCCGCAGGTCCTCGGGCTCCGCTGAGTAAACGATGTTGCGGATGGGGTCTCTCATCGGCGTCATGGAGACGGAATCCGTTCTCCAGAAGAGAAGGTCGGCCTTGGCGCCCGGGGCGATGCGCCCCAGGTCGTCTCGCTGGAGCGCACGTGCGGCGGCGACTGTCGCTGAGTCGAACACCTGGCGAGCCGTGGACGTGTCACCTGAGCGCGACGCCACCTTGCCCAGCGTGGCGGTCCAGCGAAGAGCGTCAAGCATGGACTGGGGCGCAGTGTCTGTGCCGAGGCACACGTTGACCCCGGCTGCAAGGTAGGCCGGATAGGACTCCATGACGATGGCGGTGCGGGCAAAGCACCAGGCGCTGTAGGACACCGAGGTGCCAGACTGGGCGAGCAGACGCAGGTCGTCCCCCGCGTAGTCCACGAGCGATGTCCCGGCGACGTAGATCACGTGGCCGAGGATGCAGCGCTCGCCGAGAAACCCGATCCTGGCCAGCCACTCGACTGGAGTGAGCCCGTGGCGTCTCGTGATCTCGAAGAACTCAGGCATGGTCTGGGCAGTATGCGTTGAGAACGGTACCCCCAGCTCGTCGGCGGCCTCCCGGCTGAGCCGCAGGAGCTCCTCGGTGCAGGTATCCACTTGCGCCGGACAGATGAAGCCGCGTACGCGATCTCCGGCTCGGCCTTGGAGACGGCGGACCGTGTCAACGGCGTGCTCGAGCCCCTTCAGTCCGGCAGACTCGTCCCACACGTAGTCGACGCGATTGCCGTCGGGTGTGCGCCATCGAGCCGAAGCGAACATCTCTCCGATGTAGGCGCGCATGCCCGCGCGCTCGACCGCGTCTGCCACGTAGTCCGCACTCGAGCCGAGTTCGACCACTGTTGTCGATCCCGTACGCAGATGCTCGACTATCGAGTAGTCGACGCATGCCCTCAGGTCGTGTTCGTCGAGGATCTCCTGGCGCGGTATGAGGATCTCGTACAGCGAGTTGCCCCAGAACTGGCGACGTTCAGTGTCCTCGATCAACGAACGATCGGTCGGTGAGTCCTCGAGATGCGCGTGAGTGCTGATCAGGCCGGGGGTGACTATGCGGTCGACGCACTCGATGACCTCGTCGACGTGGCCATCGAAGTCACGGCCCACGTGCAGGACGTCGGTCCCGTCAACGACCACGCAACCGTCCCGCAGTATCCTGTGCTCATCGTCCTGGAAGGCCACGATCCAAGGTGCGTTGAAGCGAATGACGCTCACGATGTCCACCATCCTTTCGGCGCTGCCGATCCCCAAATGGATAGGCGAGAAACCGCGGCGATGAACCGGAGCAGGCCGGAGTACGCTCGGACTCTCGCGGGCGTGCGACGGCCTCCGGTCTTCCCTCGCCTGATCCAGCTCCCACTGGCGATCGACGGCAGGTCAAAGAGCGCTCTCAACTTAGCAGGCAATCCACGCCGAGAGATAGTGGTCGGGTAGGGCGGCGAGGGCCGGAGGGAGCCCGGGCCTCTGCTAGGATTGGTGAATGGATCCCCCCGCAGCCGACGAGGTGCCATGACGTCTCAGCGCGGGTCGAGAGCGAGCCACGGCGAGTCGTACGTGCCCGAAGCCACGCTGTACCTCATCGGTGACCCCAGGAAATGCACCGGCTGCCTCAGCTGCATGCTGGTGTGTGCGGTCGCGCATGAAGGGCGTGCGCAGCTTCAGACGGCACGGATCCTGATCGTTGAAGACCGCTTCGGCTCGTACCCATCGGACATCAGTCTCGGAACCTGCCGCCAGTGCAAAGACCCCAGCTGCATCACCGCCTGTCCCAACGGCGCGTTGACCATCGATCCGGAGCACTTCAACGCCCGAGTCGTCGAACGGGGCGCATGCACGGGCTGTCGGAAGTGCCTGGATGCCTGCCACTTCTCGCCGAGCCGCATGAGATTCGATGCCGCGCAGAAGAAGTCGACTGAAGTGCGATCTCTGTCGCGACACCCCGTACTGGTGCCACAAGAAGGGCGACCTCGCCTGTGTCGAGGCGTGTCCCGTCCACGCGTTGGCGTCCACGACGGAGGCGCCGCTCGGCGTGGCCGGGTACGAGATCGACCTCCGGGGCGAAGGCTGGGCAAGACTCGGCCTTCCGACGCGGAGGAAGCCGTGACGTGAAGGGCCAGGCGGGAAGGATCCTGCGCGTCGATCTGACGAAGGGGACGATCGACGCGTTCCCCCTCGGCTCCTACGCCGAGTGGTGGGGAGGACACGGGCTCGGGGCCGCGCTGTTCTTCGATCTCGTCGCCGACAAGACCGTCGGGTGTTTCGATCCTCGGAACACACTCGTCATCGCGCCCGGGCTGTTCTCAGGGACGCTCGTGCCCGGCGCGGGGCGAGCGGAGCTCGTTGGGATCCAGGCCCAGTCGTATCCCGTCGAGTGGTTCGGCCGCTCGAACTGCGGAGGACGTCTCGCGTCCATGCTCAAGTTCGCGCGTTGGGACGCGATCGTGCTCGAAGGGGCGTCCGCAACGCCGGTGTGGATCAGCATCGTCGACGATGACGTGAGGCTGCATGACGCGACCGGCCTCTGGGGTCTGCAGACGGCCGACGTGCAGAAGGCGATCATCGGCAGGGCGCAGACAACTCCGCCGATGAGCGTCCCGCCGTGCTGACGATCGGGCCGGCCGGCGAGCGTCTCAGTCGCATCGCCACCATCCAGCACGACGCCGGGTGCGCGTTCGGACAAGGCGGATTCGGAGGCGTCTGGGGTTCCAAGAAGCTCAAAGCCATCAGCGTCGTCGGCACACAGGGGGTCGAGGTCGCCGACCCGGCGGCGCTCATCGAGACACGCTTCTGGGCCGAGCGGATCTATGCGTACGATGCCGACGCGCCTCGCGTCCACCAGTGGCTGGAGTTCGTCGCATCCCACTTCGGGGGCCACCCCGGTCGTCAATGGGCTCCCTTCGACAGGGACTCCCGGCGCAGCTCGGGCTGCTGGGGGTGCCATCTGAACTGCAAGCCCAAGACGGCCAGCCAGCTGGGCAACTCTGCCCACTGCAGGACGGCGCAGTTCTACCAGAGCTGGGACCGCGAGAAGCACGGCGCCGTGACCGAGGTCTCGGGGCGGGCGGCCGATCTCCTCGGGGAGCTGGGCGTCAACGCGTTCGAGGTCGACTCGATGCTCAAGTACCTGGACACCCTGCACCGGCAGGGCGTTCTGGGACCAGGGCGGGACGTCCACACGGACCTGCCCCTGGACGACATCGGCGAGCTGGGCTTCCTCGAGGAGTTGCTCCACCGCATCGCCTACCGTCGGGAGATCGGCGACGATCTGGCCGAAGGACTGCCGAGAGCAGCCGAACGTTGGGGACGGCTCGACACGGACCTGGGGACGGGTGATCTCGCCGCCCCCTTCTGGGGCTACCCCGACCATTTCGACCCGCGGACCGAACCCTACTGGGGCTATGCCTCGCTCGTCACCAGCCGTGACGTGAACTGCCACGACTTCAACGTGGCTGCCTACTGGATGCCCACGCTCGACATCACGCACGGGCGGGAGCCCCTCGCTGGCCGCCGGTGAGATGGCGGAGATCATCGCCGCCAAGACAGTGCCGTACTGCGACCCACGGATGCTGGACTTCTCCGATGACAACCTCTACTCGGAGCACATGGCACGGACGACCGCGTGGCTGCTCCACTACAGCCTCTTCTGGAAGCAGTCGTGTGGCCTGTGTGACAACGCCTTCGCGGACTTCCTCAACCCATACGGGGAGGGCAATCGGGGTCTGACTCCGGAGGGGGAGACGCGGTTCCTCGAGGCGGTGACGGGACGGGGGCTGGACTTCGCCGAGTCGATGGAGATCGGGTCGCCGCATCCTCAACCTGGACCGGGCGATCTGGGCGTTGCAGGGGCGGCACCGCGACCAGGAGGTCTTTCCCGCGTTCATCTACGATCGTGACGCCACGGGAGTGTCACACGTCCACGGCCAGGAACCGGCCTACTACTCCCCGGTCTACGAACGAGGAGAATGGTCGTACCGCAACGTCGTCCCGCGTCGCCTCGACCGCGATGGCGTCGAGGCGTGGAAGACGCTGTTCTACGAGCTCGAAGGCTGGGATCCGGTCACCGGCCGACCCACGCCAGGCGGGGCTTGAGTCGTTGGGCCTGGATTCGGCCGCGGCGGCGCTGGAGGCAGGCTCGAGCCGGACAGCGCTGACCAGTCGCCGACGGGTTCCCGCTTCACGAAGCGTCCTCTTCCGGGCACGCTCGTGACTCGCCCTTCCGCGTACACGATCTCGCCGCGGGAGAGCGTGAGTCGAGGGGAGCCGACCAGGGTCTGTCCCTCCCAGAGATCGTAGTCGACGTTCATGAAGGACGTCTCCCCCGACAGTTCGCAGCTGCGAGCTGGGTCGAAGACCACCACGTCGGCGTCCGCCCCGGGCGCAAGTGTCCCTTTGCGTGGCAGCAGGCCGAAGGTCCGTGCCACGGAGGTCGACGTGATCTCGACCAGCCGGTTCGGCGAGATGCGGCCGGCGCGCACGCCGCGGTCCCAGAGCAGGGACAATCGGTGCTGAATTCCGGCAAGCCCGGGAGGGACCAGCGAGTAGTCGTGGAGCCCCGCCCGTTTCTGTGCGTCGCTGTAGGGACAGTGATCGCTGGAGACTGACTGAAGCCGATCCTCGCGCAGGGCTCGCCAGAGCCGGTCCTGGTTCTCCGCGTCCCGAAGCGGGGGTGAGCAGACGTAGTGGATCGCCTCGTGGACGGTCGCCGAAGGTCGGCAGTCGACAGCGTGAGGTAGTGCGTGCATGTCTCAGCCCTCACCGGCACGCCGCGCGCGCGCGCACGGGCCACCTCGTCGGCCGCCCTCGACGCAGGAGACGTGGACCACGAAGAGCGGTGCATCGAGGCTCTCCGCCAGCCAGATCGCCCGGCTCGTCGCCTCCGCCTCCGTCCACTCCGGCCGCGTCTCGGCGTGCAGTGATCGTCCTGGTCCGTCCGGCTTCTCTGGCTTGGGCCACGAGATAGTCGATAGCGTCGCCGTTCTCGGCGTGCACCATGGTGAGCCCGCCGTGCTCCTCGGTCTCGCGCAGGAGGGCGAGCAGAACGTCGTCGCTGACCCTGGGCACACCAGCGGGCGCCATGAAGGCCTTGAAGCTCGGCATGCCCTCGTCGATCAGCCGGCCCACGTCCTCGCGCGTGTGCCTCGTCCCAGTGCGTCACGGCCATGTGGAAGCCGAAGTCCACATGTGCGCTCGGCTCGGCTCGGCCATCCATTCGTCCAGCGACGACCTGAGTCCGTCCGGCTCCCGCTGGATCACGAAGTCGATGATGCACGTCGTGCCCCCGGCCGCGGCCGCCTGCGTGCCGGTGTCGAAGTCGTCGCATGTGAAGCCGCCGCGCACCGGCTGCGCGAGATGCGTGTGACTGTCGATGCAGCCCGGGAGGACCAGCAGCCGTCGGCGTCGATGGTCTCGCCGTCCACATGGCCGAAGTCACCGAGCGCCGCGATCCGCCCGCCGTCGATGAGGACGTCGGCCGCGAAGCTGCTCGGTCGCCGTGACGATCGTGCCGCCGCTGAATGACCTTCCTGCTCATGCCCCGAGACCACTCCTGCCGAACGCCACGGCATGCGGTCCGCGGCTCTGATGCGGATCGCCGCGTTCGCTCATTGTGTCACGGTCTCGCTCGGGCTCCGGATACTTTACGCGCGGACCTTCGACGTGCCGAGCCCGTTGACGATTAGGCCGTGCAGCAGGCGGCAGCTGCCGGCACCGCCTCGACGACCGGCACTCCGAGGCGGGCTTCGAGGCTGCTACGCAGCTCCAGCAACCCTCCGCAGCCCAGGCAGAGCACTTCCGCCTCGTCCTCCTCGATCGCGATACGCCCCTCACGCTCCAGGGACTGCAGGGCGGCCAGCGGGTCGCGGTGGGCCTCGAGGACCGTCAGGCCGGTCGCCCGCACCGAGGCGCAGCGCGACTCGACCCCGTGAAGGCGCAGGAGGTCGTGGATCGGCGGCACGCCGCGAGCGAGGGTCGTCAGAACGGAGAACCTGTGGCCCAGCATCATGGCGGTCACGAAGCTGGCCTCGGCGATGCCCACGACCGGGGTCGTGCGAGCTCGCGCGCCGCGTTCAGCCCCGGCTCGCTGAAGCAGCCGATGATTGCGCCGTCGAATTGGCCGGCGTGCTCTGTGACCTGCCCGACGACGGCCTCGCTGCCACGACCTGGTCGCGGTAGCCGTCGATCGCCGCGACGCCATGTCGGGCGGTCGCGCCGATCACCTCGGCGTCCGGGATCGCCCGGGCGGCGGCGGCGACCATGTCGACAGTCATCGCCGTCGTCGTGTTGGGGTTGATCAGGAGGATACGCACGTGCTCACTCCCTGGTGGCTCACTTCGGCCCGGACCATCTCCGGAGTCCAGCCGTGGCGCGGCACGGCTGCACGGAGCCTCTGTGTGTACTCGTCGCCGGGTGGTCGAGGATCTCGGCCGTCGGGCCGCTTCGATCACGGCGCCGTGGTGCATCACAAGGGCCCGGTCGCTCACCTGCCGCACGACGGCGAGATCATGCGAGATGAAGAGGTAGGAGATCCCCGTCGTCTCCCGGATGTCGGCGAGCAGGTTGAGCACCTGTGCCTGGACCGAGACGTCGAGCGCCGCGACAGCCTCGTCGAGGATGAGCACCCTCGGCTTCGCCGCCAAGGCTCGAGCGATGGCCACGCGCTGGCGCTGACCACCGGAGAGATCGTGCGGTCGCACGCGCGCATGCTCTGCCTGCAGCCCGACTTGATCAAGTAGTTCGTCGACCCGTGCCGCGCATGTCGCCCGGTCACGGCCAAAGTGCTGATGGATCACCTCGGCGATGCAGGCGCCGACCCGTTGCTGAGGGTCGAGCGACGTGTAGGGGTCCTGGAAGACGATCTGGAGCTCCTGCCCCCGGCGTTGTCGTTCCGCGGTCCGCATGCGCCCCTTTCCGTACTCGTGTCCGCACAGCCGGATCGTGCCCTCGGTCGGGTACTCGAGCCCGATCATCATGCGCGCGATCGTCGTCTTGCCCGAGCCGGACTCCCCGACGATTGCCAGGGACTCGCCCTGCGCAATGGAGAAGGAGACGTTGTCTACTGCGACCAACTCACCGTGCGTGCGACGGTTGCGGTAGACCTTGCGGAGGCCGACACTTCGGCGATGAGGGTCTCACTCATGACGGCCCCCGGATCGACCCGTGGGCAACGAGCCCCGAAGCTCTTCTGATCGATGACAGGCGACCGACGCCTCACCGAGCTGGATGCGCACCGGCTTGTCACGTCGGCATCGCTCTTCAACGTAGGCGCAACGCGGCGCGAACGAGCAACCCGGCCCGGCATCGAACGCGGCGACCGGACGGCCCGGATCACGAAGAGACGCCGGTCGGAGTATTCGATGCTGGGGCGCGCGCAGAGCAGGCCCGACGTGTACGGATGGAGGGGCATCTCATGCAGCGCCCTGGATCGCTGGACCTCGACCAGGCACCCGGCGTACATCACCGCGGTGCGATCGCAGGTCGCGGCCGCCAGTTCGAGGTTGTGAGTGATGAACAGCATCGCGAGATCGCGCTCACGCCTCAGCTGCAAGGATGGCCATGACTTCGGCCTGTGTCGTCACGTCCAGCGCCGTGGTCGGCTCGTCGGCGAGGAGCAGGGTCGGATCCGAAGCGAGCGCGCTGGCGATCATGACGCGCTGCAGAAGCCCTCCGGAGAGCTGGTGTGGGTACGCGGCGAGGCGTTCCTCTCCGTCAGGGATGCCCACGTCGGCGAGCAGCTTGATCGCCCGCTGGCGGGCTCCCCTCGAGTCACCCCCCCACCTCGCACTGCGCTTCGGTGAGGAAGTCGCCGATCGTGTGGACGGGGTTCGTGTGCGCACGGGGGTCCTGAAAGATCATCGACACCTTGGAGCCGCGGTAGTCGCGCAGCTCCTTCGGCTCGCGTGCAGCACGTCAAGCCCCTCGAACTGCTATCTTCCCCTCGACCCTCGCACCTTCCGGAAGGAGCCCGGTGATGGAGCGCGCCGTCATGGACTTGCCGCTACCCGACTCGCCGACGAGGCCCAGCGCCTCGCCCCGGTCGATCCAGAGCGAGATGCCATCGATGATCGTCAGTGGCGGACCACCGTTCTCGATGACCAGACGAAGGTCGCGGACTTCGAGCAGGCTCATCGACGCGACCTTTCCGCCCTGGCCGTGAGACTGTCACCCAGCACGTTGAAAGCGACCACGACGAGGATGATGAGTGAGCCGGCGTAGAGGGCCTCGGCCGGGTGTCCCTGGAGCGCCGCCTGCAGCCCGATCGAGACCGATACGCCCCAGTCTGGAGTCGGAGGCTGCACGCCAAGCCCGAGGAAGGAGATGCCGGCGAGCTCTACCACCGCGAACCCGAGTGACGCCACTGCCTGCGCAACGATGAGCGAACGCAGATTGGGGAGGATGTGCTTCACGCAGATGCGCAGCGACGAGTAGCCCTGCACCGAACACGCGGCGACGTATGGCAGGCTGCGCTCCCGAAGTGCCGCACCTCGCACGATCCGGGCGCAGTACGGCGTGTAGGAGATGGCGAGTCCGATGACGGCGGCGGGGAGGCCGGCGCCGTAGATCGCCACGGCCACGAGGGCGAAGATGATCCCCGGCAACGCGAACATGATGTCGAGGAAGCGAGCGATCACGCTGTCGACCTTGCCGCCGATCCATGCCGACGCGATGCCCAGGGCTGAGCCGATCACCGTGGAGATCAGGATGACGAGGAGGGGGCCGATGAACGTCGTGCGACCGCCGTAGATCAGGCGTGACAGCAAGTCGCGCCCCAGGGCATCTGTCCCGAGAAGGTGCGTGAGGGAGGGCGGGGCGTACACGTTGGCGAGATCCATCGCCTGCGGGTCGTACGGCGCGACCCAGGGGGCGAGCGCGGCGGCAGTCGCCAGGCCGACGATCACGCCAGGCGATGAGGCCCATGGTTCCGAAGAACGCGTGGACACGGCCCGCAAGGGCGAGGGGGGCTCCCTTGCGGGCCGTGGTCTCGATGCTGGCGACGTCCATCACGCGTTCGGGTCGGCGCCCAGCTCGAGGCGGGGGTCGATGAGGGTGTAGAGGATGTCAGTCATGAGGTTGATCACCATGAACACTGCGACGAGGATCAGTACCACGCCTTGCACGATCGCGAAGTCCTTCTTGAGGATGGCCTCGACCAGCAGTGATCCAAGGCCGTCCAGGGCGAAGATCGTCTCGACGATCACGGCGCCGGCGATCAGCGCGCCGACGGTGAGGCCGGTGACCGTGACGATAGGGATCATGGCGTTGCGCAGTACGTGACGCCGAAAGACAGTCCTCTCCGACAATCCTCGGCTGCGCGCGGTCTCAACGTGCTCCCTGCCGAGTTCGTCACGGAGGGCACTCCGGGTGATCCGCGCCAGATAGCCGGCGCTGGCGAAGGCCAGGGTGATCGCGGGCAGCGTCAGGTGGCTCAGGCGCCCCGAAGACCTCCCCCGCCCCGTAGACGGGGAGCCAGCCGAGTTCCACGCCCACGAACGTGATGAGTATGGTGCCGAGGACGAAGGTGGGGGTCGCGATCATCAGCGTCGCAAAGATGGTCGTGGACTTGTCGATCGTTCCTGGTCGCCGCGCCGAGAGTGTGCCCAGAACACACCGATGATCGCGAACAGGACCGTGGCGTAGGCGACCAACAGGGTGGTGGTCACCAGCCGGGTCGAGATCAGGTCGGCAACCTCCTGATTCAGCACGATCGAGCGGCCGAGATCACCGTGGAGCACGCCACTGAGCCAGTCCCAGTAGCGGACCAGGAAGGGGTCGTCGAGGTTGTAACGTGCCTTGACGGCGGCGACCTGCTCCGGCGATGTCGTCCTCGGCCCCAGCACGAAGGTCAGCGGGCTACCTGGCGCGATGTACATCAGGCTGAACACCGCAAACGATGCGATGAGCAGGGTCACGACGAACCCTGCTATCCGTCGCCCCAGGTAGCCGCCGACGCTCATGGACCGGGATCAGGCCGGGACTGTTGACGTGTCGAGTCTGGAGTCAAGCTCATCTATCTCACGCTCAAACCGCTGCCGAAGCTCGGCCTTCTCCTCGGCCGGAAGCCAGGAAGACTCGATCCCGTTCAGGACGATCTCGCCGGCGACGTCCGGGCCCTTCGCAAGCCCGATGATCCCACGGCTGTACTCCGTGCCCAGATCCGAACCCGGCAAGCACGAGCTGTCGCACGAAAGGGATACCCGCAACCCGGCATCCACCATGGTACGTATCGGGTTGGTTGCGAAGTCACCCCAACCGTAGGTCCGGGTGAGGGACGGCAGGGTCGCCGTCGTGCTGCAACAGAACGGGATCTTCTTCCGCCCGACAGCGCTCGATCATCGAGGGGTCGCGCACGATCTGGTAGCCGTGATCGATCCGCTCGCAGCCGAGCTGGTCGAGCGCGATGGCGATGTTGCCGGCCGTCTCGCTGCTGTTCTCGGCGACGTGGGCTGTTCGATGCAAGCCTGCCCGCGCCGCGAGCTCGTACGTCTCGACGTACCGCTCGGGAGCCTCCCGCGCATCCGTGGTCAGGGAGTCGAGGCCGATGCCGATGACCTCGTCCCTCGGGTCAGCCGCCATCTGCTCGACCAGCTCGCGGGCCGCACCGGGTCCGTAGACACGGTTGATGCACGCGACGAGACGGCAGGTCACGCCAAGGTCCCGCTGCGCCGCGCGCACGCCCTCGACCAGGCCGTCGGCGATGGTGGCGTACGTCACGCCGTCGACGAGGTGATCCATAGGCGAGAAGAACATCTCCCGATAGCGCAGGTTGCCGTTACGCTGCTCGTCCTCGAGGGTCTCGTAGACGATGCGTGCGAACTCATCGCTCGTGGAGGTGATGTGAAGCCACGGCGACATCTTCTTGAGGAACTCGACGAGTTCCGTGGAGCTGTAGAAGAAGCTCTCAGGTCCCGACATCGGTGGCTCGGTGAACCAGTCGTACAGGTGCTCGGGATCCTCCGATCCAAGCGACACCCCGTACTTCCTGGCGAACTCGAGCGCCGTCGTCGCGCGCATCGTGCTCTCGAGATGGATATGCAGCTCAGCTTTGGGCAACCGCCGGAGGAACTCCGGATAGTCGAGACGCCCGTTCTCCTCCATCGTCACTCCACGCCTCCGATTGAAGCGGCCCACGGATAGTAGAGGTAAGGGAACGAGGCGACGGCGCCACTGATGCGCTTGCTCATGATGAGGATGTTGGACTGGTAGGTGAGCGGCAGCCACACATTGTCGTCGGTGAACGCGGTCTGCACGTTGACCACATGTTCCGCTCTCTTGGCCTCGTCGGTCGCCGCGAGCGCCGCATCCAGCTCAGCTCTCGCCTCCGGCGGGTTCCAGCCGTTGTAGTTGTTGAGCCCGCCGGGGCCGATGAGAGCATAGAGGTCGAGAGGATCGCCGACGTTGCCGTACCAGGTCGAGAGGAACGCGTCGATCCCTTCCTGCGCCTTCGGGTCCCAGTACAGGCTCCCGTAGCGCTGCACGGGGATGACCTTGATCTCGATGTTCATGCCAAGCTCAGCGGCGTTCGCCTTGAGGATGTCGGCCGTCTGACTGTGAACGATCGAGCTGCCCTGCGCGGCGAGGGTGATGGTCTCGCCCGTGGCCCCAGCTTCCTCAACAAGCTGCTTGGCCTTCTCGAGGTCCACCGCTGGCGCCGGGATCGCGTCGTAGGCAGCCTGATAGATGTCCTTGGCGTAGCTCCAGGACGAGGGGGGTGAGACGACCCGGGCAGGCGTAGCCGTGCCCTGGAACACGACCTTGGCGATCGCGTCCCGGTCCGTGGCGAGAAGCAGTGCCTGCCTCACGCGCGGATCGGCGAACGGACCGTCCTTGGCCAGCGTCAGCAGCGACCAGAACACGAGGGACTGTCCGAAGTACACGTCGCACTCCGGCGCGTCCTTGAGCTGGCTCAGGGCAGCTGGCGGCAGGTAGTAATACATCCCATCGATCTCACCACTGCGGAGCGCGTTGGCCGCGGTGGACTCGTCGGCGATGAACCTGAGCTCGAGGGTCTTCACCATCGGCTGCAGCGTAGCGTCCCAGTAGTCGTCGTTGCGAGCGAAGGTCATCGAGGTGCCCGACTGCCATTCGGTGAACTTGAACGGGCCCGTCCCCATGACGCCGCCCTTCGGCGTGCCGAAGTCGACACCCTTCGACTCACAGTAGGCCTTCTCCGTGACCGCGCCGGCCGGTGTCGCCATTGCCTCGTTGAACAGCACGTCAGGCTTCTTGAGGGTTACCGTCACCTCGTACTCACCGGTCTTCTCGACCTTGTCAACGTTGACGTAGTAGTAGGAGAAGAACGAACCGACGTTCGTGTCCATGTGGCGTTGCAGGCTGTAGACGACGTCATCGGCCGTCATGGGCTTGCCGTCCCAGAACTTCACGCCCTCACGGATCTTATAGACCCACGTCGTCGGCGAGGGGTTCGTGAACGACTCCGCGAGACCCGGCTCGATCGTGAAGTCCGGCTTGAGGCGCAGGAGGTTCTCACACAGGTTGGCTATCGCCGTGTTCTCGGCGTAGTTGAACGACTTCGCGTAGTCGATGCTGGAGGGTTCGTACGGGAGGTTCCACGTGACCTTGTCGAGCTCCGTGGTCCCTGCCGGCGTGGTCGTGAGCAGGTCGGTACCGCTCGCCGCCGGAGAGGCCGTGTCGGAGGACGAATCGCCTCCGCACGCTCCGAGCGTCACCGCGATCACGACCAGTCCGGCCAACACGAGTATCAGCGGCACGCGACGCATGGTCATTTCGCTCCTTTCACCATCTGATTGTCTGGCTGTCAGTCAGCGTTACATCCTACGGACGGTGCCAGCCTAGTGTCAAGGCTGTGCTGCGTGCACGACTGCATGTGGCGATGGCCGGGTCAGGTCGACTAAGGGCCTTCGGCGATGACGCCCTCGCGAGCCGCGGCCCCCAGATGTCCTCATCACGCGCTCCTGCTCTTGGCCTCTTGCTGGCCGGTTCTTCAGGTCGCCGCCGCCTGCAAGTTGCTCCGCACCCCAGAGGGTCAAGAGAGGCTGGATGCACGGTATGCGACGTCCCCGGCAACCACAGTGAGCAGGACGGGTAGTTGGGGAAGATCGTCGGCGGATGTGGAGACCGGGTCTTCGGCGAAAAGCGTGACGTCCGCGTTGGCGCCTACCGATACAGACCCGCCTGAAGGGTCACCAGCCATCAGGGCAGCGCTCCTTGTATAGCCATCCAGAGCCTCTTCACCCGTCAGCACTTGCCCGGCACCATATGGGACACGATCGACGAGTCCTGGCGGCCTTCGCAGTCGAGCCCACGCCATGCCAACCCGCGGGTCGAATGAGGCGACCGGCCAGTCCGACCCCAATCCGAGTACTACTCCCGCCGACAACAGATCCTTGGTGCGAAAGGCCCTCTTCACGCGATGGCCAAGAGCCTGAGACCAGGGGTCGTGCAGGTCGGGGTGCTGATTCTCCAGGTGAAGCGGCTGCATGGAGGCACATACACCCAGCGTGACGAAACGCTCGAGATCCGCGTCGGTCAGGAGCTCGATATGCTCCACTCGATGACGGCCTTGCGTGGGCGATCCTGCGTCAGCGTACGCGTCCAATGCCGCACCTACTGCCTTGTCTCCGACAGCATGCGTGGCACAGGCACATCCAGCCGCCGTGAAGCGGCGGACGAGAGACCGGTAGGCCGAGAATCGGGCCAGTAGGATGTTGTCCCTGCGCCATGCATGTCGGGCTCGTACAGCCAGGCAGTACCGCTTTCGACCACCCCGTCGATTAGGAATTTCGCAAGCCCGCCGCGCCACCGCATTCCATGCTGGTTGGCAAGCGCAAGCATCTCTTCGATGTCCTGCTCGCTGTGCTCAGGCTTGACCCACATCGACGCCTGCATGCGCACCGCCAGCAGGTCCCTCGCCTCGAGTTCGCGCAAGGCGCGCAATGTGACTCGTCACCGTCCATCATGTGGATGCCCGTGAGCCCCGCGCTCGCCATTCTCCGCAGACTGTCAGCGTAGCGATCGATCCGCGGGAGAAGGACTCGACAGGAATCGCGCCCCGGACCAGCTCGATAGCTGGGGTCTCGCGCAACTCACCTGTCGGCTCGCCATCGACGCACACCACCTCTGCGGCCTCAGAGAACCGTACAGGGCCGTTGATGCCGGCCGCACGCAGTGCTGGCTTGGAGGCCAAAGCCGTGTGCCCATCGAAGCAGAGGAGAAGAGCCGGCAGATCGCCCATGACCTCTTCCAGGAGATCCGCTCGCATGCCGCTTTCGCCGAACGCTTCATAAGAGAGGGAATGGCCGCGCAGCCACTCACCCGGGCCCACGTCGGCCCTCTCCGCAGCTAGCGCTGCGCGCACCGCGTCCAGCGTTCGCAGACCGGAGAGATCGGCACCGACTGCCGTCTCGGTACCCCATAGGGGGTGTTGATGGCAGTCCACAAGGCCTGGGACAAGACACCCACCCTGGCAATCGATAACGTCGGTGCCCTTGCCTCTCCAGGCCCCGGTCTCATCTGCGCCCCCATGCGCCACGATCACCCCGTCTGAGACAGCCAGACACGAAGATCGCCCAAGGCCTGCGCCCCTGACGATGCAGTTGGTCAAGACCAGATCAGCGCCGATGCTCAAGAGACCTGCCTTCCGCCTTCGCTGTCGCTGGCCACTGCCCAGACTCGCTCCCAACAAGTTGCGGGAGTCACCCCAAAGCAGGGCACGTGTTCATCCGCCGCCGAACAGCCCCCGCCAGCAGCGACCCGTTGCCTCCATCTCAGAGCGCGCCGCGTTGCGCCGCTGCCGATGGAGGCGGGGCATGCCCAACTGCCACTCCTCCATCCAATGCGCCGCAAAGTCCCCCCGCGCGGTCTCCAGATAGAGTTCCTCGATTTGATCTCGGTTGATGACTCGTTCTCCAGCCGACCTGACTGCGAATTCGCACGTCCTGCTGCTGAGCTCCGAGAGGTAGGTCTCGATGCCCACTTCATCCATGACATCGACGACTGACCTGAGCGAGCGAATCGCCTTGGCGTAGGCAAACAGCGGCGAGTGTCCGTGGGCGACCATCGTCTCGAAGGTGGCTCGCATGAGCGCGATCGTGCCGCCGTAGAGAACCTGCTCTTCGAGGTTGTCACCTTCTGTCTCTGACTCGAAGTCGACTGCGACCACCCCTACCCTCGTGCTGCCGCAGGCTTTCGCCAAGGCCAGCACGGTGTCCCAAGCTGTGCCGGTCACGTCCTGGTCGACCGCGACTGCTCCATACACTCCCGAGCCCGCCAGATAGCGCTCTCGCACGAGGTGGCCTGGTGCATTGGGCACGTAGAGCACGACATCAACCGTGAGGGGAGGCCGAATCGCGCCGTAGAGGACGTTGAAGCCGTGGGCGAAGCTCAACACAGCCTGGTCTTTGAGGTGAGGCAGGATCGAATCGCGGAAGACCGGAGGTTGAGCTGGGTCGGCCAGAAGAACGTGGACGACGTCGGCGGCCTCACTCGCCTCACGTATCGTCATGACCGGGAAGCCATCGGCCTCAGCCTTCTCCCAGTCTGGGAAGCGGCCCCTGTCACCCGCGCCGATGATGACATCAAGACCGCTGTCCCTCATGCACAGGGCCTGCGGGCCTCCCTGGATTCCGTAGCCGATGACGGCGATCCTCTTTCCAGAGAGCGCTTCGAGCGACACATCCCCGTCACGAAAGACCTGATTGACCTCGACCTGCATCTCAACCACCTCACGATTCTCCAGGACGAACGGCGACGTAGGTGATCCTCGTCCTGCCGAAGTCCATGCACTTCCACTTCGCGAACCTTGGCTCACCTTGTCCGACGTGCACGGCGCGACCGCCTTCGTTTGCAGACGCCACACGGGTGGTCCCAGACCGCACGAGGTGCTCAGGCAAGAGGCGGGAGCATCACGCCGCACGACGACGGTGGATTAAGAGGACGGCAAGCACGCCCAAGCCGCCGATGACGGTAACCAGCATCATGAGCGTCCCGACGGCCGCGATCTCCGGATTGACGCCGAACTTAATCATTCCGTAGATGAAGACAGGCAGGGTCGGCACGCCCACCCCCAATGTGAAGTAGGACGTAATGAAGTCATCGAACGAGATGACGAATACAAGAAGAAACGCAGCCAGAATCGCCGGCCACAATTGTGGCAGCACGACCAGGCGAAGGCACCCCACTTCAGTCGCCCCGAGGTCAAGCGCCGCTTCTTCGGTCTCCCTCGAGAGGGCGACCAACCTAGCTCTGACGACGAGCACCACGAACACCAAGGAGAAGCTCACGTGGGCGAGCGTGACCGTGACCGGCCCAAGCGGCACGTTCATGCTTATGAAGAGCAGGAACAGGGCGACCGCTGTAGCGGTCTCAGGAGTAACGATGGTCATGAGCAGCATCCCGTTACTTGGCTGGGCGGTCCAATGTGCGGCTCTGACCAATCCAAAGGCCAGCAGAGTACCGAGGACGGTCGCGACGATACTTGTGACGAGCGCTATCTGCAGACTCATCCGTACGGTCGCCAGCAAGGTTGGATCGTGAACGACCATCGAGTACCACCTGAAACTCAACCCAGCCATGCTCATCAGTGATTTCGAGGAGTTGAACGAGAAGACGACTACCACGACTATCGGAAGGAACAGGAAGAGAATAGTGAGGCTCGACACGACCCAGAGGGTGCGAGGCCTGTCGGTAGCGCTTCTGCGCCGGAAGGCTCGGCCGAAGCGTCCGAACGGCGCGCGAGCCGTCGCAGTCGAGACATCCAGACTGCTGGCCGAAGTCTCAGCGCCATGCATTTAGATGACTCCCTTTTCCTCGGCCGACAGTCGCCCGACCAGGAGCATGTACGCCGTGATGACAACGGCCAACACCCCGATCAGCACCACCGTCAGGCCCGCTCCCATCGGCAATCCGCCGTATGTCACGAGCCGGCCTTGGATGAGATTCCCGATCATGTACTGACCGGCTCCTCCCAGGAGCTGAGCCGCTGCGAAGTCACCAACGGCAGGTAGAAAGACCAGCAGGCATCCCGACGCGATTCCCGGAACCGTGTAACGCAGAGTGACATGGAAGAAGGTGGCGAATGGCGTCCCGTAGAGATCCTTGCCTGCCTCAATGACCTGGGGGTTCATCCGCTCAATAGAGACATACACCGGCAGTATCATCAAAGGAAGGAGACTATAGACAAGGCCCAAGACAACAGCATAAGCACTTCCGGTGAGAGTAACGCCAAATGGTCCACCGATTCCCGCAGTCTTGAGCAACGTCGAGATCATACCGCCGTTCCCAAGAATGACAATCCACGCGTAAATACGAACCAAGTAGTCAACGAAGAACGGTAGGAGAACAAGAACGATAATGGCATGTCGATAGCGGCCGCCAAAACGCGCGGCCGTGTAGGCGGTGGCGTAGCCGAGGATGAGGCAGATGATCGTCGCACTCCCGGCATAGACCAGTGAGCGTACAAACACCCGGATGAAGAGCGGGTCGAACACATCCCTGTAGTTGTCGGGATGGAAGCCGTAGACGGGCATGCCGACAATGTCTGTGCGAGCGAAGGACACGACCACGGCCAGGGCGAGCGGCGCGACAAACAGCAACAGAAGCCAGATCGTCCCGGGTATCAGCAGGAGTCGGGCGAGTGTCTTCTCTCGCATGCCCGCGGCCTTTCATATCGGGCGGGGCTCGCGCTCGGATGAGGCGAGCCCCGCCGGTTGCGTGTTCCTCGACTATCTTGCGGCGTTGACCTTCACCCGGGCACCGCTCGACGTCTTCGGCACCTCGAGTATGTGGCTTCTCGCCAACGCGGCACGGTCTTCAGACAAGGTCGAACCGATTCGCGAGAGGCGATCGTCCTCGTCGGCGAGATCCCGGTGCGCGGTCTCGTTGGCGGGGCGCTCGTCCGTCCTCGACCTCTCCAGAGCGGTGCGTGCTCGGAGAAAGCGATCGTGCTCGCGAACCCAAGCCCCGCCGCTCGCCAGCTTCCGCGCGGACGCAGGTCCACTTCGAGCTCGCCGAGCTCCTCGGATCGACACGCTTCTGCGCCCCCGCCGGTCCTGCCCGTCACGCTGCCTGGACTCTGACCCACGCCTTGTTCCGGACGTCCTGCTCCTCAGGAGTGAAGCTCTTGTTCCACGCCTTGGGGTTCTCCAGCATCTCCTGCGGGACCTCCAGGAAGGGATAGTCCTTGATCAGCTCCATGTAGGCCGCTTCACCGGCCTTCGTGCCGACTGGGTATCCGTTCCAGTTCACGCTGGTCGTCATGTTCTCGGGTGAGAGGTACCAGTCGAGCCACAGCATGCCGTTCCCGGGGTGCTCGGCGGCGGCCGTGATCGAGAGCAGGTCCGAGTTCAGGAAGCCCCCCTCTTTGCAGGATTGATACTTGATGAGGTCCTTCCTCGACCCGGAGGCGTTCAGCAGAGCTGTGTAGACGTTCCCCGTGTAAGTGGGGATCAACGAGGCTTGACCGCTCTCGAGAAACTGGATCGTGGTAGTGCTCACGAAGCCAGAAAGGTGCGGCTTCAGTTCAATGATCGCGTCTGCCGCTTCCTCGCACTCACTCTCCACGCACGAGTTCATGTCGTAGCCAAGGTGCAGGAGCCCGATCCCCAGCGTGATCCGCTGGTCGTCCAGCAGGTACACGCCCTCTACCTTGGGTGCCCACGTCCAGAGGTCGTCGAAAGACCCGGTGACTTCAGTGATCCTGTCGGCCTGATAGCCCAAGCCGACCGGAGCGTAGCACCAGGGGGTACTGAACTGAGCTCCGGGGTCATAGAACGGGTCGGCCCAGAACGGCTCGACCTCACCCCAGTTGCTGAGCTGGTCATGGTCGATCGGCAGCAGCTTCTTTGCGGTGATCAACTGGGTCATCCACGACGAGTTCGTCAGCGCGACATCGAAGGGCAGGCCCGCCGCCACCTTCTGCTGCATGTCGTCTCCGCTGTTGACGTAGGTCTGGACGATCTTGATCCCGTACTTGTCCTCGAAGCCCTTCAGCACGTCGTCAGCGAAGTAGCCTTCGCTACACATGAACGCGAGCGTGTCCCCATCCTTCTCCGCAGCCACGCCCGAGGCTGCCGATTCGCCGGTGGACGGCGTGGACGACCCACAGCTTGCCAGCATCCCCCCCACGGCGACAGTGGCCGTGACTCCAGCTGAGTAGCGCAGGAAGTCCCGCCGCGTCAGCCTGTTCTCTCTGCCTTCATCACTCATTGCTCTTACCACCCTTCTGTGGCTCCCAGTCTCACAACGGTCCCTAGTGCCTCCGCTGCCACCTTCCACCCATCAAGCGCCGCATCATCCTAGGTGGCAGACTCTGATGGCCTGACGACGAATGTGTGCTCTGGCAGCCATGCCAGGCGCACCTGATCTCCGGGTCGCGCGACCACATCGCTTCCCAGGTTCTGTGAGTACACAGTGAGCGTCCTGCCGTCAGCGCTTTCCACCGTGTACTGATTGCTCACACCCAAGTAGATCGAGGAAGCGACCGTGCCCATGATGTGGTTCATCCCAGGTGTTGGCTCGGAGTTCCCCAACTCGACGTGGATCTTCTCGGGACGCACGCCGATCCGAACCTTTGACCGCGTCCCAACGTGTGCCGCCCGGGATCGCAGCACGCGGAACACATCGCCTCTCGCGTCGACGACTCTCGCATACTCGCCGACTCCACTCCCTTCCACCGCACCGTCTATCAGGTTTGACGCGCCCAAGAAGCCAGCAACGAACTCCGTCGCGGGATTGTCGTACACCTCTGCGGGGGGCCCCATATCCTCGATTCTCCCGTGACGCATGACCGCGAGGCGCTCGGACATGCTCATCGCCTCTTCCTGATCGTGTGTGACGTAGAGGAAGGTGATGCCGACCTCTTGCTGAATACGCTTCAGCTCCAGCTGCATCTGCTTGCGCAACTTGGCATCGAGAGCGCCCATCGGTTCGTCCAGGAGAAGCACCTTTGGGCGGTTGGCCAGCGCCCGGGCGAGGGCCACCCGTTGCTGCTGCCCCCCCGACAGTTGACGCGGCCGGCGTTTCTCAAGACCGACCAGGTCGACCAGAGTCAACGTCTCTCTTACTCTCTGCTCGATCAACTCCGCGGGCACTTTGCGGCGACGCAGCCCAAACGCCACATTCTCGAACACATCCAGGTGCCCGAAGAGGGCATAGGACTGAAAGACGGTGTTCACGTTACGCCTGTACGGGGGGAGCGTGGTGACGTTCTGGCCACCAAGGTAGACAAGCCCCGAAGTGGGGTCCTCGAAGCCACCGACGACGCGCAACGTGGTGGTCTTGCCGCACCCGGACGGGCCAAGCAGGCTGAAGAACTCCCCGGTGGCGATCTCCAGAACCAGATCGTCAACAGCGACGGTCTCGGCATAGACCTTGGTCACGTGATCGATGCGAACATCTACCTCCCGTTCGTCACCTCGGTCTTCCGCTGATCTTGTTGCAGGTCGAGTCACCTCCATGGCCGGTCCTCGGTCATACGCAGCGGCGTGCTACGACGATGTGTGTTGAGGGGAGAGGAGAGTCCACGGCCGTGGTCACGGCCCCGGAGAACTGTGTGTGTGAGGCAAGACATCGGCACCGTGCCTACAATCGTGTCAAGGACGTCAGTCGACACCTTGGTCATGAGACCCGTGGCCATGTGCCTGCACCCGCCCTCGTAATCCACGCTACTCCTCGACGTCAAAACATGTCAAGCTGTCTTACAATCTGCTTGTTTGTATGCCGAAGACACACGAGCACCACCGGTTTCCGGAACCTCCCACGTCACACCGCAGCAACGAGCAGCTCGTGGGGCAGCTTGGACAGAGTGCGTGCGCCGTCTTGCTCGTACACGACGGTGTCGGTCGTGACGAAAGCGATCATGCTCTCGTAGTTGGTCACCATGCCGGCTTCGAAGACGTCTTCCGAGTTCTCGTCGTCCACTGTGAACAACAACTCGCCGACCCAGTCCGGCGGGAACGAAACGCCGAGCTCGTAGCCGCCGGCCCATTTCCGAACATCCCAGACGCCGGCCTCCTGGTAGTACCGACGCAGCTCGCGGTTGACGTCGCGCACGGGCGTCCCAGCCTTCGCGACCGAGCACAGCACCTCGTAGGCGCCACCCTCGATTGCGGCGATGCGCAGCGCCTCCGCTGATGGCTCGCCGATGACGAGATGACGGGCGACGTTAGCGTGATAGCGGTTGAAGACGCCACACGGGTCGGCCTCCACGTAGTCACCGGGCTGGATCACGAGCCGCGAGCTAATCGTGTGGCCTATCTGGTTGGTACCGACGTACACGCCCTCATGGATGGCGGCCGGCTCCCCGCCGACGGCGGCCATTCCAGACACCAGCGCGGCCCACGCCTCCAACTCGGTCATCCCGGGCCTCAACGCATCCCTGAGCGCGAGCAGGCCAGCATCGCAGACGCGCGCCGCATGCTCGATTGTCGCGATTTCGGCCGGGGACTTGATACGACGGACTGCGCGCACGAGGACGCTGGCGTCGCGCACGACGCAGCCATCTGCCTCGAGCGCTGCCTCTAGCGCCTCGCTCACGAACCGATTCGGGACCGAGCTCCACAGCTCCAGGCCGGCCACACCGCCCAGCCAACCATCCGCACGGAGCTCATTCAGCATGAACGCGAGCCCTGACTCGAGATCCTCGGCTTCGCAGAGGCGCATGTCCTCGACGACCGAGGTCTGCGGAATCAGGTCGCGGTGGCTGATGTGGTCGAACTGGATCAAGTGGTCGTGGTCCACGTGCACAGCGGTGCACTGCAGCGGTGGCAACGCTGTCGACGAATGCGTGCGGTACCAGCGAGATTGGTACCCGTGCAGCCAGCACATGCCGTCGGGAGAGCTGACAAGGAGCAAGTCGACGCCCTCCCGCTCCATCTGCCTACGGAGCCGCTGGAGTCGCGCAACGTACTCCCCCGCCTCGAATGCACGGAGCTTGGGACGCTCGCGCAGCTTCTGCAGTTGGTCTTCGACAAACGCTTTGACGTCAGTGGCCTCGATCATGCATCACCTCTCTGGGCCATCGCAACGCACGGTCCTCTGCCTCTAGCGCGCCAGCTTCTGGTTCTCTGCCTCCGCTTGTGCCCGGTCCGGGTCCTCGAAGCGCGAGAGGGGCAGTCGTTCCAGGTACCACGACTTGTCGCCGGTCATGAGGTACCGTGCGAGGTCCCGGCCGATGGTCGGAGCCTCGATCACGCCGTTGCCGCCGGCGCCGCAGGCCAGGACGTAGCCCTGCACGGGGGTCTCTCCGAGGATGGGCAGGAAGTCCGGGGGCTCCGCGCGATAGCCGACCCATTCGTTGCTGATCGATGACTCGAGGAGGCGCGGGAAGTCACCGGCCAGCTGCTCGGTGAGGAACTCCCAGAAGTACTCGTCGGTGCCGCCGCTCATGGGGAGCTCGTCGGGGTCCCAGATGCCGGCATGGACCGGGTCGTTGAGGTCCATCGTCATGTGGGCCTTGCAGATGAAGACGTTGTCCTTGTCCCTGCGGGCGTAGAACCGGGGGTACTTGAGGACGGGGAACGGGTAGCCGAGCCCCTTCGCGGGGGCGAGGATGAAGACCTCCGCCTTGGTGTGCCAGATCGGCAGGTCGATGCCCACCATGCGCGCCGTGAACCGTGCCCAAGGTCCTGTGGCGTCGACGACCGTGTCGAGTTCATGAGGCCCTGCGGCGGTCTCCACGCCGACGATGCGGTCGTCCTCGGTCACGATGTCGGTGACCTGCGTCCCCGTGAGGAACTGGGCCCCGCGCCGGCGGCTCTGCTTCGCCAGGGTGTTGGCGATCATCGTGGCATCGAAGAACCCGTCATCAGGACACCAGCCGGCGCCGAGCACCCCGTCGAGGGTCAGGTCCGGGATGATGCTCCTGATCTTGTCGTGGTCGCGCCAGTACTCCGCGTGATAGCCGGATGCGAGCGTGAGATCGACGGCCTGCAGCACGTACATCTCGTAGTCGCGGTAGGGAGCGACGGTCAGGGTGCCGGTCTGCTCGAAGCCGGTCGACCCGGGCTCCGCCCTCTCAAGACCCGTGTAGAAGTTGAACCCGAAGAGGCGCACCGACCAGAACTCGTGCGCCACCGAGTCGTCGATCAGGCAGAAGGTGGCGGCGGACTTGGCCGTCGTGCCCGACCCGATCGTGCTCTTCTCGAAGACCGTGACCTCGGCATCCGGGTAGTCGCTCAGGAAGTACGCGATCGATGTGCCGATGATGCCGGCGCCGATGATGCCGATTCTCCTGCTCACTCTCTACTCCTCGTGGCCGACGGCGGGACCATTTGAGAGGACGGGCTGACCCTCTCCAGCGTCGTGCCAGCTGGGGCGGGCAGCGCGCTCCTCGAGTCTCTCGATGAGGGCGGGAAGGAAATCCCGAATGTCGGCGACGACGCCAAGATCCGCCTGAGTGAAGATCGCCGCGTCCTCGTCGTGATTGACCGCGGCGATCACGCGGGCATCGCGGATACCGATGAGATGCTGGACAGACCCCGAGATGCCGACGGTCAGGCAGAGCTCGGGCTTGATCCTCATGCCCGAAAGCCCGAGCCAGTCGGAGAACCAGTCTCGTTCGGAGGCAAGCGGGCGCGAGCATGCGGTATGACCGCCGAGCAGTGCCGCAAGCGATCTGGCCAGCTCGAGGTCCTCGAGGCTCGCGACGCCCTTTCCGCAGTCGACGACCAGCTTGCTGTGGGCCAGGTCCTCGGCTGGGGCAGGCTTCGCCTCGCTGCGGACGATCGTGATGGGGGACTGAGTGGCCGCCAGTCTGAGTCGTAGCGGGGCCACATCCGATGCGGAGCTCTCGTCGAAATCGAACACACCTCCGGCGACCGTCAGAACGGCGCGGTCACGGCTGAGCTGGTACTCGACGACGCCGGTCCCCGCGAACAGCATGCACGACGCCGTCACGACACCAGTCGATGGGTCCACCGCGACGTCCTGGGCCCACGCAGCGTAGCCGGCGTCCCAGCGTTCGGCGAGCCGAGGTGCGACCTCCATCCCGAGTCTCGTGGCCCCGATGAGGACGAGGTGCGCGTCCGCGTCGGCGGCCGTTTCGGCCAGGGCGCCGGCACAGGCTTGCGCGTCCTGGTGAGGGTCGCCGGTGTCGACGCGGCAGGCACTGACACTCCAGCCGACGGACGACCCCAACCGGCGCGCCTTCGCCGTCAGTTGGGCGAGCAGGTCCGCGTCGTCGCTGAAAGCGAGGATCTCGGGCGCCATCAGCCGGCCTCGCTCAGGACGTTCTCCTCGACCAGAGCGTCGATGAACTGGTCGGCCAGGTCGGCGACGCTTTGCCCTGCCAGCATCCTCTGCTTGCGCGGTACGACAACGCCCCGTCGGGACAGCTCGATGACGGCTTGGCCGTCCTTCAGCGATTGGACGGAAAGCCCCAGATCCTCCTCGACCTTCAGCACGCTGACCGGCCGCTTCTGCGCCCTCATCGCCTCGAGCAACGTGATCGGACGAGGCGAGAAGGACTCCTCGGCGACGGCGAGGATCGCCGGAAGGGATGTGCGGACGGTCTGGACTCGGTCCCCGTAGTCCTGGTCGACCTCGAGCGCGCCGTCGACCATGCGCACGTCGCTCGCGTACGAGACGAAGGGCACGCCGAGACGTTCTGAGAGCCGGGCACCGACCTGCCAGGTGTAGCCGTCATCACTGGCGAACCCGCAGACGAGAAGGTCATACGGCTCACCGGCCCGCACGGCCGCCTCGAGCACCCGCGTGACGGCGCCGGCATCCGCGCCGCCGTCGAAAGGGTCGTGGACGATGACGGCGTCGTCGACCCCCATTGCCATGATCGCCTTGAGCCCCATGACCGCCCCAGGAGGGCCGAAACAGAGGACCCCGACGGTCCCTTCCGTGCTCTCCTTGATCCGTACTGCGGCCTCGATCACGTTCTTGTCGATGTCGCCGAATCGCTGGGGGACGTTGTTCAGGCGCAGCGCCCCTGTGGCGGCGTCGACCCGGATCTCCCCGGCGTCCAGCGAGTACTTGACCAGAGCGAGGATCCTCATGCGTGCCTCCGTCAGCGCCGCAGACGACCGTTGGAGCTGCGCCCGGCGAAGCCGGCCCTCAGCCGAGGATGCATGCCATGACGCCCTTCTGGGCGTGCAGACGGTTCTCGGCTTCGTCGTAGCAGGGAGTGCCCCATTGCGGGTGGTCGAGCACCGCGTCCGCCACCTCGAAGCCGCGCTCGCAGGGCAGGCAGTGCATGTAGAAGGCGGCGGGCTTGGCGAGCTTCATGCGGCGCTCGTCGGCGATCCAGCCGCGGTACTTGTCGAAGAGCTTGCGCCATCTCGTCGTGCCGGGGCTCGGCGGTGACCGGCGGCAGCAGGTCGAGCGCGACGTAGTTCTTCGCGTAGACCACGTCGGCTCCCTCGCACGCCGTCGTCCATGTCGTCGACGACCTCGTAGGACCCGCCGTTCATCGCCACGTTCGCCTTGATCGCCTGCTCGACGTCCGGGTCGATGCGCAGCTCGGGCGGGTGGGCGAAGACGATGTCGGGCCCGAAGAACGAGGCCGCGTACATGAAGTCGTGATGCGGAGCGATGGGCTTCTTCGTGCTCGGAGAGTAGGTCCAGGACACGGCGAGCTTGCGACCGCGCAGGTCGCGTCCCAGGTACTCCCACAGCGTCATTGCGTCGGCCATCCCCTGGTTCGGGTGATACTTGTTGTCCTCCATGTTGATGACCGGCACCTGGGAGTACTTGGCGAACTCGTCGATGATCCGCAGCGACTTCTCGTACTGCCAGTCGACGGCCCCGCCGAGGATGCGGATCGCGATCGCGTCGCCCATGCGCGAGAGCACGCGGGCGACGTCGGCGATGCGTTCGGACTGATAGGGGACGTCCTCGCCCTCGAGGGTGGGCAGGCGGGTCGAAGAGGGTTCGAGGAAGTGAGCGTGGCCGCCGAGCTGGAAGATGCCGGCCTCGAAGCTGTTGCGCGTGCGCAGCGAGGGATTGAAGAACATCATGAGGAGGGTGCGCCCCGGCAGGATGTCCTGATGCTGCCGGCGCATGGCGATATCGGCCTTGAGCTGCAGGCCGACCTCGAGCATCGTCTCGATCTCCGCCCGGCTGAAGTCGCGGAGCGTGATGAAGTCGCGCCCCCTGAGCCCCTCGGTGATCATCCACATCCCTCCACTGCGGGTCCATGGCATGCTGCGACAGGCAGCGTAGTGGGGAGGAGTAAGTCTGTCAAGTACATGGGTTGTCTTACATGTTGACCACCGGAAGCGCCTCTCGTAGACTCATGCGTATCCCGCCCCACGGCGGGAACATGCCGAGCGCCGACAGGAACCGTGTCGCCGGGGTCGTGCCGCGCCACGGCGAGTCGGCGGAGAGACGAAAGGAATGCCCATGGCACTTCCGCTGGTCCGAGTAGACAGGCTGAGCGCGTATCAGGCGGTCCAGGATCAGCTGCTCTCGCTGATCCAGCAGGGCGAGATCGCCGTGGGAGACCGGTTCCCCTCGGAGAAGGAGCTCTCCTCGGCTCTCGGAGTGAGCCGCCCCGTCGTGAGAGAGGCCCTCGGCAGTCTGCGCGCTCACGGGGTGATCCGGACGGTGGTCGGCCGCGGGACGTTCGTCGTCTCCGCCACCCCGAAGGAGCCGATGACACTCCTGCACGGCAAGTACTCCGCCCAGGAGCTCTACGAGGTTCGCACCGAGCTCGAAGTGCAGGGCGCCTCCTTCGCGGCCATGCGCCGAGACGAGGAAGACGTGAGGGAGCTCGAGCAGCTGCTCGTGGCGATGGAGGCGACGAGAGAACCGGATGCGTGGACCGAGATCGACACGAGGTTCCATTTGCGTCTTGCCGAAGCGGCCCGAAACCGGCTTCACGTCGAGCTCGTGGAGCACCTGCGCGCAAGCATGTCCGAGTTCTCCGCGGCGGTCGCCAGAGATCGGCGAACGGATGCCGCGGGCCAATGCTGAGCACAGGCGCATCTTCGACGCCGTCGCGGCCAGCGACGAGCAGCGTGCGGCGCGCAGCATGCGGCACCACATCGAGACGGTCGCCGAAGAGGCCCTGACGCTTCAGCCCGCGGAGGGCGTGAACGAGGCGGCGGGACCGCAGACGTGACGACCGTCCGGTGGTCGCGACACCAGATGCGCCCGCCCCGCGCGGAGCCGCGCCGCGAGGCGACGGTAACGACTGAAAGGACTCTCTGATGGCGACGAAGCCCAGCGCCTCCACGCGAGGCCACGTCACCGGGCAGTACGCGTTCATCACGCCGGAAAACCACGTCGACAACCGCCTGCCTGGCCTTGCCGACGTCGTCGCCCGACCTTTGGCCACGCCGCGCTGGACCAACGCCCGCTTCGGCCAGTACCTCCTGCTGTTCGGGCCGTCCGGGCGGAGCACGCTGCCCTTGGGCCGCGGCTACGAGAGCTTCATCTACCAGGTGGACGGCGCCGTGACGGTCGAGTCCGCGGAGGGACAGGCTGACGCTCGCCGCCGACGACTTCCTCTACCTGGCGCCCGACACGGAGTTCTCCGTGGCGATCGAGGGGGCCGGCCCGGCCACGACGCTGTGGACGAAGCGGCGCTACGAGGCGGTCGAGGGAGTCTCCCGGCCCGGGGCGGTCCGCGGCCATCGCCAGGACGTCCCCGTCATCGAGCCAGGTCCGCCCGCCACCTACACGTTCCAGGAGCTCATCCCGTGCGCGGACCCGGCCCACGACATGGCCATGAACGTCCTCACCGCACCTCCCGGGGGCTCCATCGGCTTGGTCGAGATCCACCACCAGGAGCATGGCCTGCTCATGCTCGAGGGCGAAGGCGTGTACTACCTCGCCGGCGACTACCACGATGTCAGGGTGGGGGACTACATCTACATGGCGCCGTACTGCCCGCAGTCGTTCTGGGCGACCGGAGAGAAGGGCGGCGCCTATCTGCTCTACAAAGACGTGAACCGCGACGGCTTCTGACCCCGGCGCAGCACCGGCGTGTGCAGCGACCGCGACGGGCCACAAGAGGAAGGCGAGGACCATCGTATGAACGGCGTGGACCAGGATGCGGCGATCCGGACTGCCATCGAGGGCGTCGGCATGCGAGGCCAAGGGCTGCACTCGATCGCCGACATCAGCGACGCGCAGATCTACGGGCTCTTCGAGCTGGGCAAGCTGCTCGAGCCCTACCGACGGTCACGGATCGGGCTCCTCACCGACAGCGTCCTCCTCACGCTGTTCTTCCAGCCCAGCACCCGCACGAGGCTGAGCTTCGAGACCGCCATGCACCGCTTGGGCGGCTCCGTCATCAGCGAAGCCAACCCGCTGGTAGCCTCTTCGGCCGCGAAGGAGGAGAGCCTCTCGGACGGACTTCGCGTCATGTCCGAGTATGCGGACGTCACGGTCCTGCGCCACTTCGACGCCGAGGAGGCACGGGCCGCTGTCGGCAGTTCGAACTGCCCGGTGATCAACGCCGGCTGGGGGCACTGGGAGCACCCGACTCAGGCACTCCTGGATCTCTTCACGATCTACCGGACGTTCGGCCGCATCGAGGGCGTAAGGGTCTGCATCGCGAGCACCGATCTCGTCGAAGCGCGGACCGGTCACTCGATGCTGCAGGGTCTGGCCCGTCTCGGCGCCGAGGTGACCCTGGCGAGCCCGCGCGACCGGCGCATCCCCGCCGACGTGATGAAGGTCGCGATGGCCGGCGGCCGACACGCACACGAGGAGTTCGATCTGGCTCAGCAGTCGTTCAACGAGCTCGTCACCGACATGGACGTCGTGTACCTCCCTGGATGCAGCGCCCCCAAAGGCCCCGAGGCGGAGGCGTTCAAGAAGTCCATGGACGACTACTACGTCCGCTACGAGACGCTGGCGAAGGTGCAGGAGAGCGAAGGCCGAACGGTCTACGTCACTCACACCCTGCCTCGCAGGGCCGGCGAGATGGACCTGCGCATCGACGACACGCCGAGCCAGCTCTGCTTCGACGCCTGCGGCCATGGAGTGACGATCCGGATGGCCCTGCTCGCGAGCATCTTGGGCTGACGGACTTCTGAGGGCGCAACGGCGGCGCCGTCCGCGCCGCGCGACGCGTGCAGCGGCCGCCCTCGCCGCTTCGCACGTGAAGGCAGCCGATTCGTGGGCAAGCGCTGGCGGAGCGACAGGGGAGTCGAACCCACCCAGGACGGGAGCACCGCCCCGCAGACGGCGCTGAGGCTCCGGCGGGGCGTTCCTCGGGCCTGACAAGGCTTCACCAGGCACGCCGGACAGGCACCGACTCCCTGCGCTCAAGCCAGGCTCGAGAGGGCGCGCACCGATGCGCCGCGTCTCTTGCCTCGGCAGACCCACGCGGGGTAGCCGCGGCCTGGCCCCTCGCGCATCGAGACGGGCGTCAGGCGCTCCTGACCTGCGTCCAGGCGTCGAGGTAGTTCCTCGCGAACTCCCCGACGTCCTGAGAGAACTCCCCCCGCGCCTGCTCCTCCTCGGAGGGCACGAAGTCCCAGATGATGGGCTCGGAGTACTGTTCCGCCGCGGGGACCGGCGAGCTGAACCAGGTGTAGTCGACGATCTCGCCCGCGATCTTGGGATCGAGGCAGTAGTCCATGAAGAGGTGCGCGGCGTAAGGACTGGGGGCCTCGGCCGGGACCGCCATGTTGTCGCACCAGATCATGTACCCCTCCTTGGGGAGGACGTACTCAAGCTTCTCCGGGCCTAGTGCGTCGTACGCCTGCAGCACGTAGCCGTTCCAGCCGTGGCAGAGCGGCACCCCCGTCTGGAGCAGCCGTCTGGTGTTCACCGAGTCGTAGGCGCTCACGAGGGGCTTCTGCTCGATGAGCTTCTGCGTCGCGAAGTCGAGCTCCTCCTGGCTCGTCGAGTTGAGCGAGTAGCCGCCGAGCTTGAGCCCCACGCCGATGGTCTCGCGGTAGTCGTTCAACATGGTGATGTCGCCCTTGTAGTCGGGGTTCCAGAGGCTGGTCCACGAGTCGATGGTGTCGCGCACGATGTCCTTGCGGTGCCCGATGCCCGTGGTCCCCCACTGGTAGGGCACGCTGTACTTGTGGCCGTCCGTCTCGGGGTCGTAGTCGGGTTTCTGGAGATTCGGCATGACGTTCTTGAAGTTGGGGATGAGGTCCATGTGGAGCGGCTGGATGAGCTTCTCCATGAACATGATGTGGATGGTGATGTTGTCGGGGACGATGACGTCATACCCCCTGGTCCCCGCCTGGAGCTTCGCCAGCAGAGCCTCGTTGCCGTCGTAGTAGGTCTCGACCACTTCGATGCCGTACTCCTTCTCGAAGCTCTTCTTCACCGAGGCGGGCAAGTAGTCGCTCCAGTTGAACAGCAACAGCTGGTCCGGCTTGGTGGTGTCGAGGGGGGGCAGTGATGCCGGCGTCTCGGCCGCTTCCCCTCCGCAGGCCGCCAGGATCGTCCCCGCGGCCGAGACGCTGAGCCCAAGAGCCGCCGCATGCACGAGAAACTCCCTGCGGCTCATGCCGCCGTGCGCCAGTTCGTGGGTGAGCCGTCCCAAGGGCGTCTGCGACGCCGCCGGAGATCGTGACGTGAACGACTGGTCCTGTGGGTCGGTCGCCTTCATGACATCCTCCTCCTTCGCCCGCGGCGCGAGGCGTCGCTGCTCATTGTGTGAGCACGACCACCATAGCGCAGAGCAAACGGCGACCTTGGCGGGGACTCGAGCACGCCAGCGGGCGTCGTCCCCGGATGACCCTGTGCAGGGCCGCAGTCAGGACCGATAGGCCGGTCCAAGCAAGCCGGGGTACCGGCGAAGCATGAAGCGGTCGAACTGCGGCACCGTGAAGGCCGCGAGGCCGTGCCCGGGAGTGTAGAGGAGGCCCTTGTCGATGAGGCGTGAGCGGATCGGCCCGGCCTGCTCGACCGTGCGGGAGATCCGCCGCGCCACTTCGGTCGCCCGCTGTGGTTCCGGGCCGAGCTCGGCCATGGCGTAGAGGTACCTCAGCTCCAACTCGGTCGTCCGTTCTGCTCTCACCCTGAAGAAGCTCTCGTCGAGGCGCTCCTCGACGATGGGAAGAACGGACGTCGCATCCTCCGCGGAGATCGGCGACGCCGAAGCCTCGTCCCAGCTGATGCGGCCGTATTCCTGGAGGAAGTAGGGGTAGCCCTCGGTGTACGCGACGATGTGAGCGACCGCCTCGGGCGTGTAGTCCACGCCCAGCTCGCGGGCGGGAAGCACGAGCGCGTCGGGGGCGTCCCTCGAGCAGTCGAGCGCGCCGATCTGGACGAAGCGAAACAGCCGCTCGCTGTACGACTTGGCTTCGCCCGCGAGTCGCGGCATCTGGGGGAGGCCCGCCCCCACCAACGTGAGAGGCAGAGCACGTCGCGCACACCTGTGCAGGGCGACGATGAGCCCCTCGAGCTCGACTGACTGTAGGAACTGGATCTCGTCGAGGAGCAGGATGACCCCGATGCCGTGGTCACGAGCGGCTTCGCCGATGGCCACGAACAGGTCGCCGAGGTCCTCAGAAAGCGACCCGCTGTCTGCCGATCCGGCGAGCGCTTCCACATCGACGCCCGCCGTCATGGCGCCGTCTGGGTTGAATGTGAGGGTGAACGACTTGAGGGTCGCGGCGGCACGAAGCATGCGGTCCTTCCAGCGAGCCTTGGGAGCGATCTGGAGCAGCGCCTTGCGCGCCTGGGTGGCGACCTTCGGGGCGAAGGGGGTCTTCCTCTCGATCTCCCACTCCACGGTCGCCCAGTCACGGGCCTCGGCCTTCTCGCGGAAGACGTCGAGCAGGACTGTCTTGCCCACGCCGCGGAGTCCCGTGATGATCATGGACTGCTCGGGGTACCCGTTCTCGAGTCGCTCCAACAGAATGTCGAAGGACTCGATCTGCTTGTCGCGTCCGACCAGCGCCGGCGGCTTGGTGCCGTCGCCGGGGGCGTAGGGGTTCTTCCTGGGATCCACGCGGCCTCCCTTTACAGACTAGACAGAACTTACTCCGAGAACGAAAGCCCTGTTTGGTCTGCCAAGGCAGCGGCACGACGCACCCCCTGGAGCCGGTGCCGCAGGGGTACCGAAGCCGCGTCCCAGGGTGGAACGCACGTACCGGAGCCACGGCGAAAGGCATGTGCCGACGCCGGCCAGCGGACCCTGTGGCGTGGCTTGGCGGAGCGACATGGGAGTCGAACCCACCCAGGACAGGAGCACTGCCCCGCAGACGGTTTTGAAGACCGCGCCGGTCACCGGACCGGGAGCCGCTCCGCCGAGGGGTCAATCTTGGCACAGCGGGGCGCGGCGCGCACGACGCGGCGTGCTGCGCGCCGCTCCCCGAACGGATCGTGGCCGGCCGCCCGGGGGAGGGCGGCCGGCCACGGACCAGGGGCTTTCATCGCGAGACGCCTTCCGGGGCGCCGCGCGGCTGTGACCGGTCTGCTTACTTCGCCAGGTCGAGCAGGGCCTGACGGTCCTTGGCGATCTTGTACTCGGACTCGACCTCCAGGAGGCCGCCGGGGAACTCATACGCGGGCATGAGGGCGACGTAGTCGTCGGCGTTGAAGGCCTCGGGGTTGTGCACGCCGCTCTTGGGGTCGCCGGGCTTGCTGCCCAGGCTGCCGTTGGCGAGCAGCTCGAGGGCGATGACCGGGGTGAAGGCGGTCTGCGCGACGACGACCTGGGTGCCGTACTTCTCGACGCACTCCTGGTTGTCGGCCACCTGGTACAGGTAGACCTTGCGCTCCTTGCCGTCCTTCTTGCCCGTCACGTAGGTGCCGGCGGCCGTCTGGCCGACGTACTTCTTGCCGATCTCGTTCGGGTCGGGGGCGGCGGCGGCGACCACGTCGCGCGGCGCGACCATGACGTCGCCGACCTTGATCTTGTCCTTCTTGTCGATGTTGACGGAGCGGAAGACCTCCATCGCCTGCATGAACTCGTCGCCGAGGGCGTACTTGAAGGTCGCCTTCTTGACGCCCTTGAGGCGGTCGGCGTTGTGGGCGATCTGGATGACCTCTTCGTGCTCGACGTGGCCGACCTCGACCTCGCCGATGCCCTCGGGCAGCCAGAACTTCTCGAGCTCGGCGAAGGGCTCGATGGTGTGGACCTCGCCGTTCTCGAAGACGATCGCCGGGTTGTTGCACTCCTCGATCGTGGTCCAGACGCTGAAGCCGAAGCTGATGCCCGTGGCGCCGGGGATCTCGAGGTTGGAGCCGTCGCGGATGCCGATCTCGTCGACCTCGTCGAAGAGGTGGTCGGCGGCGTAGCGGGCGAAGAAGTCGGCCATGCCGGGCTCGACGCCGAAGCCGGCGAGCGCGTACTTGCCGATCTTCTCGAACTCGGGGCTGAGGGCGTACTCCTCGTCGCCGAGCTTGACGCCGCACTTGTGCATCGGGTCGGTCGGATGCGGCTCGGAGAGCGTCATCGCCGTGTCGAGGTAGTGCGTCTGCGCCTTGAGCGCGGCCTGCAGCAGCGGCGGGTTGAAGTTGGGCGCGCAGAGGTTGCAGATGATGTCGACGCCGTGCTCCTTCGCGAGCGCGGCCACGGCGTCGGGATTCCCGGCGTCGACCTGCGCGGGGACGAAGCGCGGATCGTTCAGCTTGGCGCAGAGCTCCTTCGGCCGCGCCGCGTCGTAGTCGGCCATGACCATCTTCTCGAGCCACGCGCCCTTCGGGTCGCGGCGCTTGGCGATGGCGGCGATCGACTGGCCTACGCCACCCGTGCCGACGATGAGAGCCTTCATTTGTCTGCTCCTCCAGGTCCGTCAGGACGTCTCGTGTGCGGCCCGGGAACGGATCGCGGCCGCCGTCCCCAACGTCCGCACGCGACCGCTGACGGCAGCATGGACGACGGTGGCGCGGGCGATGCCGAGAGCCCCTCCACAGGCGATGATGAGAGGTATTGTAGAAGATTCGTCGGTCGATTCCAGAGCGAACTTAGCAAACCGACAAGTTCTCCTGGCGCCGCGGACCTGCGTTGGCGCGCCGTCGACGGGAGGGGGGCGGCGGCGCGTCCGCGCCGCCGCCCTCCTTCTGCCCGCCAGATGCAGGGGTTTCACGCCCCGGCGACAGCCACGTCACGCGGTGTCGGCACGTTGAGACGCGGCAGGTTAAGAATGTGAACCGTCGTGAAGGCGGCGGGTCCGGCGGGAGCCTCGGCACCCCGCCCGGGACGAGCCGTCGCCCGTGCGGCGGGGCGACGCCGAAGTTCCGCCTCAGGTGCCGACCTTGTACATCGTCCGTTCGCCGAGGCCGGTCGTGACCTTGACGTAGCCGCAGAGCTCCTCGTCCAGGCCGGGGTCGCCGGTGTCGACGAGGAGCGGGCGCCCCTCGAGGGAGAGGAGCTTGGTCTGGGTCGCGATCACGCGGATCCGGTCGAGCCCGACGCGGCGGATGACGGCGGGGCTGATCTGCTGGTTGCCGCGGCCGAAGATGTGGCCCTGGCCGCCGATGACGGTGACGACGATGCGCGCCACGCTGGTAGCGGCCGAGCAGGTCGAGGAGGTCGTGCTCCGTGGCGTCGGCGGCGACCAGGGCGCCGTCGGCCACCGCGTCGACGCCGAGCAGCGTCTTGGGCAGGCCGAGGCGGTCCATGACCGTGCGCGTCGTCGTCCCGGGCCCGAGGATCTGCAGCTCGCCGGGCTGCATCTCGGCGATCGCGTCCATGGCGACGTCGTGGAGCACGCTCTGCTCGCCGGCGACGCCGCCGGCCTTGGCCGACTGCACGAGGCCGCGCGCGTAGGGCACGGTCATGTAGCCGTAGAGGTGGGCCGAGACGCGGTCCTCGCGAAACGCCTCCTCGTCGATGTCCATGACCTCGGCCTCGCGCAGGCGGACCGCCGCGGGGCGGTCGTGCAGGAAGAGGGCGACGAGGTCGCCGGCGGCCGCCGGGGTGGTCGCGTACACGGCGGAGTGGATCTTGACCCCCGCCGGGACACCGATCACCGGGACGCGGCCGCCGATCGCGTGGTAGATGTCGCGCGCCGTGCCGTCGCCGCCGGCGAAGAGGATCACGTCGACGCCGGCGGCCTCGAGCGCGCGCGCGCCGCCTCCTCGGTGTCGGCCGGCGTCGTGAGCACGAAGTCGTCGCAGGCGATGCGCGGGCGCTCGCGCTCGCCGGTGCGCTCGCGCTCGCACATCACGTAGGTCCGGCGGCCGGCGAGCGAGCCCACGACCGTCGGCTCGAAGCCGGCCGCCCGCGCCTCGTCCTCGCCCAGCTCGCCGGGGCCGGTGAGCGACCTCGATCTCGTCCCTGAGGCGCGCGAGGCGCTCGAGCGCGAGGCGCGCGCGACGCGGAGCGTCGCGCGCCGCGCCCAGCTCGAGCGCCTTGCGCAGGACCTCCGCGCCGTCGCTGCCCTTGAGGCCCACGCGGCCGCCGACGCCGGCGACGGGGTTGACGATGACGCCGAGCTTCTTCATCCAGCTTCGCCGTCGTCCGTGGCGCTGTGCCGGCGGGCCCTGAGGCCCGTCAGCGGCCGCTCCGCCGCTTCTTCTTCTTGTCTGCGGCGCGGCTTCGCCGCCTGCCCGTCGGCGGCGCGGCCGGGACCCGGAGGTCGCGTCCCAGGTGCGCGGCGGCCGCTTGATCACGTCCTCGCCGCGCGGACGACGCCGCTTCTCCGGCTTGAACGTGCCGCCGCACCACGGCGGCAGGATGGCGACGAGGGTGCGGCGGGTGCGCACGTAGTAGACGACGAGCGCGATGGCGGGGATGAGCTCGCCCCGCCGCAGGACGAGAAGCGGCACGCGAGACGGCCGTGAGCAGCAAGCCGAGCGAGGCGAAGGCGCGGACCTGCCCGTCCCGGGGCCACCCGTCGTCGGGTGAGACGGTGCGCAAGGCGGTGAGGCCGAGGAAGACGACGCCGAGGAACGCGCCGGCGTACAGCGCGACGACGCCCGCCAGGTCGCTGTCCCAGCCCGTCGAGCGCACGAGCTTCCGCGCCGTCCAGAAGAGAGGGAAGGCGAGCCACACGGCGACGAGGAAGGTCACCGTCGCCGCGAACCAGGGGACCACCCTGTCGACCCAGCCCACAAGGCGGGCGCGGAAGGAGGCCGGCCGGCGCCGTGGCGCCGGCCGGCCTTTGTCGTTCGCGTCGCTCACGCTGTCAGCTTATCGCCTTTGCGGCACGCGCGGCCTGCGGCTTCTCCGCCGGTCGCGCGTTCCGTCGCGTCGCCTCGTCCCGTTTCACTTCTTGCCGAGGTGCCGCTTCTTGTAGGCGCGCCACGTGAAGGCCCACTCCTTCGGGTCCTCCATCGCCTCGGTGCGCCGCATCTGGTCGATCGGCTGGGCGTGCGGCGCGTCGAGCACGAACTGCGCGTCGGCGTACGACTCGTCGCTGCCCTTCTTGATGACCGCCGCCCACTCGTCGAGGTCGGCCTTGCTGTAGGTCTCGCAGGGCTCGGGCGTGAACGGCTCCGGCACGACCCACGGGTGGTGGCTCATCCAGTAGCTCTGGATGCCGAAGTCGACCATGCGGTCGCGCAGCGCCTCGGTGCCGACGCCGGTGTCCTCCTTGAGCTGCTCCAGGCTGTAGCGCACCTGGTCGAGCCGGCGGTGGCCTTCGGCGTACGGCCGGCTCACGCCCTTCACGGCCATCAGCAGGTTGTCGAGGTAGTTGTTGTTGAGGACGCTGATCTCGGCGACCTCCTTGAGGCCCTCGGGGCCCATGTTGCGGATCCAGGCGTAGGCGCGGATCGACCGCCATCCAGTTGCCGAGGAAGCCGCGCACGCGGCCGATGCTCTCCGGCCGGTCGTAGTCGAGGTGGTACCTCTCCCCGACCTTGGTCACCACGGGCACCGGCAGGTACGGCGCCAGTTCGTCCGTGACCATGTAGGCGCCGCTCGCCGGGCCCTCGCAGCCGTGCGGGCTCGAGAACGTCTTGTGCAGGTTGAAGTGGCAGGCGTCGAAGCCCGCGTCACGGGCGCGGGCGTAGCCGAGGATGCCGTTGGCGTTCGCCTGGTCGGTGAACGCCAGGGCGCCGGCGTCGTGCAGCACCTCGACGTACTTGTCGATCTGCGGGTTGTAGATGCCGGTGTCCTCGGGGTTGGTGATCATGCAGCCGACGGTGTGCTCGCTGACCGCGGCCTTGAAGGCCTCGAGGTCCGGGTAGCCGTTCTCGTCCGGCATCACGGTGATGACCTTGAAGCCGGCGACCATCGGGGTCGCCGCGTCGCACGGGTGCGAGAAGATCGTCGTCAGCATCTCGGTGCGCTGGTCGAGCTCGCCCTTGGCCTCGAAGTAGCGGCGCATGACGCACGCGTTCGTGTACACGGCGTGCGAGCCGCCGCCGGGCTGCAGCGTGAAGGCGTCCATGCCCGAGATCGACTTCAGGTACTGGCCCGTGTCGTAGACGATCTCGAGCATCCCCTGCATGGTCTCCTCGTCCTGCCAGCGGGTGCAGGTCGGCGGCCTTGTGCCCGCGGATCAGCTCCTCGTGCATCTTGGGGCTGTACTTCATCGTGCAGGTGCCCTCGCTGATGTCGCTGCCCAGGTCCATGCCCAGGGTCATCTGCGAGTAGCGCAGGTAGTGGCGCATCACCTGGTACTGCGCCATCTCGGGCAGGTCGGGGGCGGCCGCGCGGCTCATCCCCTCGGGGATGTAGTCCGCGGCCTGCGCCGACGGCCTGCGTGACGGCCTCTTCGGCGAGCGGCACGAAGACGCCGCGCTCGCCGGGCGTTCCCTGCTCCATGATGAACGGCTCGTCGTAGCGCGGCGAGCGGTAGTCGCGCAGCACGCCGCCCTCGCGACGCAGCCTGGCGAGGCGGGCGACCTTCTCTTGCGGCGTCTCGCGGCTCATGCCGTCACCTCCTTGACGGCCGAGGCCAATCACTCGATGTCGGCCTGGTCGTAGTACTCGGTGACGCAGTAGAGCGCGCTCTGGCCGAGCTCGGGGAAGTCGGCCGAGAGGTCCTTGCCGCCGAAGATCTTGTGGCCGAGGAGCTTCTTGTTGACCTCGGCCACCGTCTTGCCCGTGCCGTCGAAGTCGACGACGAACTCCTTGAAGAAGCTCGGCGAGAGCTTGACCGCGACGCCCGGCATCTCGCCGAGCAGCTTGGCCGCGTAGTGCGAGCGCGCGATGCAGGTCTCGCCGACCTCCTTGAAGCCCTGCGGGCCCATGAGCGCCATGTAGACCGCGGCGGCGATGGTCCACAGACCGGAGGCGGTGCCGACCCAGTCCTTGCCCTGGTCGCGCGAGCCGTAGCTCGTGCGCTCGGCCATGGCCTCGCCCACGGCGTACTGCCCGGGGGTCTTGGTCTCCATGCAGCGTATAGAGCTCGAGCGGGCACTCCTGGGCGAAGATCGGGTCGTCGTCGCGGAAGGCGATGAAGCCCGAGGTGCCGCCGCCGGCGTGCATGTGCATGCCGAGCGGCTGGATGTCGCCGCAGGCGATGTCGGCGCCGAGCGCGCCGGGCGGCGTGAGCACGCCGAGCGTGATCGGGTCGACGCCGGCGATCGCGAGGGCGCCGTGCGCGTGGGCGAGCTTGACGATCTCGGCCCCCTGGGCCTCGATCGTCCCCAGGTAGGTGGGGTTCTCCCAGTACACGGCGGCGAAGGAGTCGTCGAGCTTGGCCTCGAGGTCGGCAAGGTCGACCATGCCGGTCTCGCGGTCCCACTCGTAGAAGCGGACCTTGGTGCTGTTCGCCATCGCCTCCGGCTGGCAGAGGTTGCGGATCTCCATGAGGCGCATGGGGCTGATGTGCGACGGCACGAGCACCTTGTCGCGGCCGGTGATGCGCCTGGCCATGCGGAACGAGCGCCCCGCGACGTCACCCCAGTCGTAGATGGGGTTGGCGACGCCGTCGAGGTCGAGCAGCTCGCCGAGCATGCTGTTGAACTCGAAGCGCGTCAGGTACTTGCCGAGGTCCGAGTAGTCGCCGCCGCAGTAGGCGGACACGAACTCGGCGCGGTTGATGATCTCGTCGACGACCGAAGGCACATGGTGCTGCCAGCAGCCGGCGCCGCAGAAGTTGAGGAAGTCGACGGAGGATGTGTTCCTGTCGAGCAGCCCCTGGACGTGCTTGCGCAGGTCGCGCTCGGCGAGGATCGCCGGCGGGATGTCCAGGGTGCCCTTGAAGCGCAGTCGGTCGGGGATCTCGGCGTAGATCTCCTCGACGCTGCCCAGCCCCAGCTCGTCGAGCATGGCCTGCTTGACGGCCGGCACGGCGTTGGGGATGTAGGGGTGGATGAAGGGCTTGTCTGCCATCAGCGCTCGGTCTCTCCTTTCACGGTCAAGGTGCGGAGGGGGACGAAGACGACGCCGAGGATGCCGGCGACGGGGACGACGAGGGAGACGGCGACGAGGTGAGGGGCGGGACCGTCGTGATGCCGTAGCGGCCGAGCAGCCTCACGACCATGAGGCTCACGCGCCGCTGGAACTTGACGCGCCCCGGCTCGACGAGGTGCGAGTTGTCGACGAAGTCACGACTCACGAGGCCCATCGTCGGGATCCAATCGCGATAGGGCACGTTGTACTTGGCGGCGACGTTCGTGGCGTTGCGCGTCATGCGGTTCCTGTACGGGTCCTGCAGATGCCCGACGACGGCCTTGTTCCAGGGCATGTTGAGGATGACCGGATGGAACCCGCGCTGCTTGCAGAGCGAGACGAGCGCGGCGAGACGCCCGGCGTTGTACGAGAAGTTGGCGTTGAACTCCGGCGCCCGCTCGTCCAGCCACTTGTAGACCATCTCGCGCTTGCGGTAGTCCGCGGCGATGTGGTTGTAGACGAAACGGTGCTGTGCGTAGGGCTTGATCACGCTGCCCTCGTCCTTGAGCACCATCTTGTCGATGGCCGCCTGGGTCGGCGGCTTCCAGCAGTACCGGCCTACGTTGATGCCGATGAGGACGATGGTCGGCACGTCCGGCAGCAGCCGGACCATCTCGATCTCGTGGTCGAAGCTCTGGTTCGAGGACCCGAGGTTGAACGCCCAGACGCTGGGGCCGCCGAACTCCACGATCTGGCGGCGCCAGTTAAGGTCGTTGATCGTGCACTCGCGCGCGGAGGAGCCGCCCAGGAGGTAGACGACGGGCCTCCTCGGCCGGTTCTCCCTGAGATAGCCCAGCACCTGGCGGAGATGGTGCCAGTCCTCCATCGGGCTCATGAGCCCGCTCTTGACGGGGGCGGTCTCGGAGAACGTGGTGGCGGCGACGGCTTCGGGCGTCGTGGTCACCGCGTCCTTCGCGCTGCACCCGGCGGTCGCCGCGAGCAGAACGAGGGCGGCGAGGATCGGGAGCGCGCTCCCGACGACGCGCCGCCACGACGCGCGGGCGAGGGCGCCGGTGACGCGGTCAGTCATACCCGTACCCCGCCGAGGTGCCGAAGTCGATGGAGATGTTGGCGCCCGTGATCGGCGCCGCCGCCGGCGAGGCGAGGTAGAAGATGAGCTCGGCGACCTCCTCGGGGGTGATGAAGCGCGCCTTCTGCCCCTGAGGGTAACTCGCGAGAAGGCGCTTGAAGTAGCCCTCGGGGTCGCCGCCGCCGTACGTGTCGGCCTGGTACTGCAGCATCGGCGTCATGATGTCGGCAGGGCAGACGGCGTTGACGCGCACGAGGTCGGACGCGAGCTCCAGCGCGAGCGCCTTGGTGAACAGGCTCACGCCGCCCTTTGGAGGCGGTGTAGATCGCCGTCTCCGGCGTGCCCACGAGGCCGCAGTCCGAGCTCAGATTGACGATGCAACCCTGCGTCTTGCGCAGCTCGGGGATCGCCCTGCTGCAGCAGAAGAACGTGCCCTTGAGATTGACGTCGACGACGCGGTCCCAGTCGGCCTCGGTCATCGTCTCGCTGGGACCTTCGACCCAAAGGCCGGCGGTGTTGACGAGGACGTCGATGCGGCCGGTCTCGTCCGTCGCCTCGCGCATGAGTGCCTCGACGTCGGCGACCACGCTGACGTCGCAGCTCACGCCGTGGACGGTCGTGAGCGCCGCGAGCTCGCCGGCCAGCTCCTCCAGCCGGACCGCGTTCACGTCGGCGAGCACCAGCGTGGCGCCGGCGGCGGCGAAGCGCCGCGCCGCGGCCGTCCCAACGCCGCCGCCGGCGCCGGTGATGACGACCGTCCTGCCGGTCATCTCGTACGTCACGCGCACCACATCCCTCTCACCGCCGGTCGGCTGCCGCGCGCAAGGCGCGCGAGGCCGAACGGTCCTTCGCTCTGCGTATGCCTGCCGTGGGCCTGCAGCCCCGGCCATTTTCGCATGAACCAGGCCCGGCCGACACCCGCGGCCGTGCTCCCGTCAGGCGAAGAGGGCGTCGACCTTGACCTTCTCTTCGGGGAAGAACGTCACGTACCCTACGGGCAGCTTGCCCTCGACCGCGGCGATCACCCGCCGGCAGCCCTCCTCGCCGAAGTCCCCGCAGAGCTCGATGAAGTGCGCGTGCCGGCCGCGAGCGCCTCGGCGGCCACGGCGCAGGCCTGGTCGACGCTGTCGACGCCGACCGTGGTCACGTTCCCCTCGGGCGTGTCGATGACGGACCGGTGGCGCGCCGGGTCACACCCGTCGGTGCGGAAGATGAACAGAAAGTCGATGCGGTCCATGGGTGCTCCTCCAACGGTATCAGTAGTAGAGCTCGCTCGGCCCCTTGTACTCCTGGATCGTGTTGCCGCCGTCGACCACGATGAGCTGCCCGGTGACGTAGCTTGCGTCGTCGGAACCGAGGAAGCAGATGACCTTGGCGACCTCCTCCGGGAAGGCCGAACGGCCGAGCGGCGTGTTCATGCCGCCCGCGTCCTCGCCCTCGGCCGTCGACCCCGTCTGGATCCAGCCCGGCCCGACCGCGTTCGCGGTGATGCCGTGCTTGGCCACGTCGAGCGCCAGGCCGCGCGTCATGCCGAGCACGCCGGCCTTGGCGGCGCAGTATGCCGCCTCGTCGGGGTTGGCGACGACCGGCCCGGTCACCGACGAGACGTTGACGATGCGCCCGTACTTCTGCTCGATCATGTGCGGGCACGACGCAGCGCGTGACGTTGAACTGCGTCTTCAGGTTGATCGCGATGCCGAAGTCCCAGGCCTCCTCGGACAGGTCCTGGAAGGCGGTGAAGTCCTCCTCCTGGCCGAAGACCACCATGCCGGCGTTGTTCACGAGCACGTCGATGCGCCCGTAGCAGGTGAGCGCCTCGCCGACGGCCTGTCTGACCTCGGCCATCTTCGTCAGGTCGGCGGTGTGCGACGACACGGTGAAGCCCTCGCCGCGCAGCCGCTCGGCGCAGTCGTGCACGGCCTCGGCGATGTCGACGATGGCCAGCATCGCGCCCTCCTGGGCGAAGACACGCGCGGTCGCGAAGCCGATGCTGTCGGGCTTCGCGACCCCGGTGATGAGGGCGACCTTGTCCTGGACCCTGCCCTTGCGCTCCATGCTCCGTGCTCCTCCCGTGCGGCTTGGCGGCGCGGCGGCTGGACGCCGGCCGCGTGGCGTCCATGGTATGCCGCGCCGGCGGCTTTCGTCAGCCGCGCGGGCGTCCGCGCGCGGTGGTGGCAGCGCGCCGGCCGGCTGTCACGTTCGCCGACCCCCGGTCGCGAAGGACGTGGGAGGTTCTGTAAAGTTCACCGCCGTGACCGCCGATAGACGAAACGTGCCGACCATGCCCCGCAGCGCGATGACCAAGGGACCGGACAGGGCGACCTGGCTCCGGGTCGCCGACGTCGCGCGCCTGCTCGGGATGAGCGCCAACACCGTCCGCCGCTGGACGGACGCGGGTCGCATTCCCGCGCACCGCAGTCCCGGCGGCCACAGGCGCTACCTGCTGGACGAGATCGTGGCGCTGGCCCCCGACGTCGAGCTCGCACCGACCGTCGCCGCGGCGCCGCCCACCGCCGCGTTCGGCCCCGAGGCGCCCCCGCCCGCCCAGCCGGCGACGTCGGACCACGGCGTCCCGTCCCCGGATGGGGCGATGCTCGCGCAGCTCGCGAGGGTCCTCGCCGACGCCCCCCACGAAGTGCCCGTCCGCGCGGCCGCCGGGCTGGTCCGACTCACCGGGGCCGCGCGTTGTGAGGTCCTCACCGCGAACCACGACCACTTCGATGTTCACGTCAGCCTCGACGACACGGGCGAGGACGCAAGTCGGGAAGGCTTGCGCCTTCCCTTCACCGACTGGCGGGCGCCGAGTGACGACCCCGCCGCAGGGCCGGTAGCCCTGCGCCAGGGCACGGCTTCGCGGGCGCACGCGGCCATCCTCAGACAGCGTGGCTGCCACGCCCTCGTCTGGGCGCCGCTGATGGTCCGCGGCACGCGCCTCGGCGCCCTCGAGGTGAGCGACGTGCGCGATCGCGACCTGAGCGCCCATCTGACGCTCGTCGACGCCGTGGCGCGACTCGTCGGCCACTCCCTCGACGTGCAGGCGACGAGGTCGGCGCTCGACGAACGCAGGCGCACGATGCGCGAGCTCATCGCTCTCTCGCAAGAGGTCGCCCGCGCCGGCGACCTCGCGACCTTCGTCCGCACCGTCGCGGAGCGGGTCATACGCGGCCCTGAACGCCGATCACGTCGACATCTGGAGGGCCCGTCACGGGCTTCTCCACGCGCTGGTCGGCGTCGGCCGCACAGGTGTCGACGAACGCTCCGTCGACACCATCATGGACCTCAGCAAGTACCCCACCAGCGCGCTCGCCTTCGCCGCCGGCGAGCCGTTCGTCCTCTGCTCGCTGAACGACCCGCGGCTCACCCCCGAGGAGGTCGAGCTGTACCGATCCTCGCGCTACGAGAGCTCGCTCAGCGTCCCGATCGTCGTCGGCGGCGAGATGGTGGGGCTCATCGAGGTGCACGACGACGCCGAGCGCGAGTGGGGTGACGGGGTCGACTTCCTCATCAACGTCTGCCAGCACGTCGCCGGCATCTTCGCCAACTCCGTGCTGCTCGACGAGGTACAGCGTCGTGCCGCGTTCGAGCGCGAGCTCGTGGCCCTGGCGGAATCGCTCTCACGCGCCGCCGGCGCCCGCGAGCTCGCGCTCGCGGCCGCCGACACGCTGCGCCGCGTCCTCGATGCCGAGGACTGCGACATCTGGAATCTCGACCAAGGCCGCCTGCGCTGCCTCGTCAGTATCGACCGGACCGGCATCGACACGGCGGTCGAGGGCAAGATCCTCGACCTCGAGCGTTTCCCGTCCACGGTCGTGGCGCTCGAGAGCCGTGAGATGCTCGTCTTCGCCGGTCCCGACGACCCCCGCCTGACGCCCGACGAGATAGAGGACTGGGCCGAGTACGCCTTCCTCAGCGGGCTGAGCCTGCCGCTGGTGGCCGGCGACGACGTCGTCGGCCTTATCGACGTCTTCGACACCCGCGAGCGCGACTACGCCGAGGCGCGCGAGTTCCTTCTCAGCGCCGGCAGGATGGTCGCCGACGGGCTGCAGAACGCGCAGCTCCTGGCGAGCCTGCAGCAGAGCAACCGCGGACTGCGCGAGCTCGTCGAGCTTGGCGACGCGATCTCCGAGGCCGACGACCTCGACCAGCTGGTGCGGACTGTCGCCAGACGCCTGCGCGAGACGCTGCAGGCCGAGGACTGCGACATCTGGCGCATCGAGGACGACCGGCTGCGCTGTCTCGCCAGCATCGACAGCGGCGGCTGGGACGAGGGCGAGATCGGCCTCACGCGGGAGCTCGCCGCCTACCCGGGCACGATCGCCGCCCTCGAGCACGACGAGCCCATCGTGCTGGGCGACTTCGACCAGGCCGCGTCAGAGCTCGCGGCCGACGAGCGCGCGCGCTACGACCACTGGGGCTATCGCAGCATGGTCTCGCTGCCGCTGGTCCTGGACGGACGCCCGGTCGGGCTGGTCGACATCTTCGACACGCGCGTCCGGGACTGGACCGAGCTGATGGACCTCATCCGCAACGTCGGTCGCCTGCTGGCGGGCGCCTTCGAGAAGGCGGTCCTGCTCGACCAGCTCGAGCGCGGCAACAGCGAGCTGCGCCTGCTCGTACAGTCAGGCCTCGACTTCGGCGCCACCCTGGATCACGACGCGGTGATCGGCACCGTCGCCCGGCGCATCCGTGAGGTCTGCGGCGCGGACATGTGCGACGTCTATGCCGTCGAGGGCGCCGAGGCCGTCACCCTCACGTCCGTCGATCACCACGGCGAGATCGACTCCAAGCGGATCCGCTACGCAATGAGCGACTACCACGGGTTCCTGGAGGCCCTCGAGACCAAGGCGCCCGTGGTTGTGACCGACATGCCCACCGACCTCCGCGCCACGCCCGGCGACCGCGCCGACGCGGAGCGAGTGGCAGTACAGGGCGACCGCGGACATCCCGCTGATCGTCCACGGCGAGGTCATCGGCTTCGTCTCGCTCTACGGCCGCGAGCCGCGCGACTTCCCGCAGATGGACGCGATCGTCGGACTGGCGCAGATCGCCGCGCAGGCGATCGCCAACGCGCGGCTCTACCGCCAGCTCGACGACAACGTCCGCCGCCTTGACCTGCTCACCGAATCCAGCCTCGAGCTCACCTCGTCGCTCGACCTTGACGATGTGCTGACGCGCTTCGCCTGGCGCCTCTGCCGCTCGGTGGACGTGCCGGACTGCGAGATCCACGTGATCGAGGGCGACGACCTGCTGTCGGTCATGAGACTCACCGAGGGGGTCGTCGACAGGGAGAAGATGGGAGTCCGCCTGCCGCTGGAGCTGACCACCGTGACCCGTGACGTCATGCGCACGAAGCGCCCCGTCACGGTGACCTCGCTCGACGATCCCCGCGTCAGCGACCACGTGCGCGAGCTCATCCGCGGCAACGGGACCGAAGACGTGTGCTGGCTGACGTTGCCGCTGATCGCCCGCGACGCGGTGGTCGGCATCGTGGAGCTCCTGGAGACCCGCGGCCCACGGGAGTTCACCGAGGAGGAGATCGAGACGGCGGCGGCGCTCTGCCACGCCGCCGCCATGGCGATCACGAACGCGCGCCTCTTCGCCCGCGAGCAGGAGGCGCACCGCGAGACCCACATCCTGAACGAGATCGCGCGCAGCACGGCGGCGAGCCTCGAGGTCGACGACATCGCCGCCGCGACGGCGCATCGGCTCTCCGCTCTGGTCGACTTCGATGGGTTCGCCCTTCTTCTCCTGACGGCCGGCCGCGTCACCAGGCTCGTCACCGACGACGGCGATGCCACGACGCTCGACGTCCACGACTTCACCGACATCGACCCGACGCTCGTGCGGCGGCTGATGGGTGAGGGCATCGTCAGGCTGCGCCTGCCGGACGAGAGTCCGCTGCCACCCGGCCATCCAGCGCTCGTCGGCCTGCGCGAGATGGTGGTCATCGCGCTCCAGTCGGAGGACCGACTCGAGGGCGCCCTCGCCCTGGTCAGCCGCCGCGACGACGCCTACGCGGAGCTCGACCACGGCCTTCTGACCCGCGTCGCCACGCAGCTCACCCTCGCGCTCACCAACGCCCGTCTCTACGGCGAGATCAAGGAGATGCACCTCGGCAACCTCAAGGCGCTCTCCTCGGCGCTCAACGCCAAGGACTACTACACGCTCGGCCACGCCGCCCGCGTCGCCGCCTACATGGTCATGCTCGGCCAGGAGCTCGGCTGGCCGGAGGAGCTCATGGTGTCGGTCGAGGAGGCCGCCTACCTCCACGACATCGGCAAGATCAGCATCTCCGACCGGGTGCTCCTCAAGCCGGGACGCTTGAACGAGCCCGAGTGGGAGCAGATGCGCCAGCACCCGGTGTTCAGCGCCGAGATCATCCGGCCCCTGTTCGCCGAGGACCTCGTGCTGGCCGTGCGCCACCACCACGAGCGCTTCTCCGGCGACGGGTATCCGGACGGCCTGGCGGGCGAAGACATCCCGCTGCTCGCACGCGCCATGGCCGTCGTCGACGCCTACGACGCGATGTCGTGCCGGCGACCGTACAAGGCGGCGCTCGCCTACCCGGAGTGCCTCGCCGAACTCGAGCGCTGCCGAGGCACGCAGTTCGACCCAGCCATGGTCGACGCGTTCCACCGCGTCCTCGAGCGCGTCTTCGAGCGCCGCAACCTGGCGAACAGGATCGCCGGCCTCGCCGCCGACCGCATCCCCGGGGAGTGGCACTCCGTGCTCCGGAGCCGCGAGGACGAGGAACGTCCGGAGTACCGGCGCATCGCCGAGGTCCTCCGCGAGGTGCGCGACGCGAACCCCCCGACGCGCTTCCTGACGACGCACTGCCGGCTCGACAAGCGCTACGTGATCGCCGTGGACCCGGAGGAGGACGAGGCCGAGCGCTCGCACTTCGGCGACGAGATCGTCGCCGACGACGAGCTGCCCAGGATCCTGGAGGGCAACATCCCCGACGTCAACGTCCTCTTCGCCGACGACTTCGGCGTCTGGGTCACGGGCCTGGCTCCGATCCGCGACGCCGACGGCGACGTCGTGGCGGCCGTCGTCGCCGACCTGCCGGCCATCGAGCACAGGGACGGCCAGGCGCTGGGCACCGACGCGCGCCGGTCCTTCGCCTCGATGCTCCAGACGGCGGCCGTCCGCCTGAGCCGGGCCGAGATCGACGCCATCACCGACGCCCTCACCGGCCTCTACAACCACCGCTACCTGCACGAACGGCTCAGCGAAGAGCTCGTCCGCTCACGCGAGCAGGGGCAGCCCCTTTCGGTCCTCTTCTGCGACCTCGACCACTTCAAGCTGTACAACGACCGCAACGGCCACAGCGCCGGCGACGCGGCGCTGCGCGAGGTCGCGCACATCATCGAGCAGTCGGTCCGGAGCGTCGACATCGCCGCGCGCTACGGCGGTGAGGAGTTCGTCCTCGCGCTGGTCGAGACGGCGCGCCCGGACGCGCTCGCCGTCGCCGAGCGCATCCGGGCGCGCCTCGAGACCGAGGCCATCGACGCCGGCGATCGCCCGCTCACGCTGAGCATCGGGGTCGCCACCTTCCCGGACGACGCCACGCGACGCGAGGAACTCCTCGACAAGGCGGACTGGGCGATGGACCTCGCCAAGCGGCAGGGCCGAAACAGGGTCGTGTCGTTCGGCGCCGGCGAGTAGGCCCGACTACCGTCGCTTCCGGGCGACGCGTACGTCCCCCTGACGGCGCGTGAGACCCTCACGGTCGAACAGCTCCAGCAGCGCCTGCGCGCTGCGGCGGCCGCAGCCGAGCCGGTCGCGGAAGCCGGCGAGGCTGACCTGGCCGTCCGCGGCGAGCGCGGCCTCGAGGCCCTCGCGAGCCGCGGTGACCGCATCGGCCGCGAACCACAGGTCCTTGTCGACGCGGACGAGGTCGCCGCGACGGGCGAGTGTCTCGAGCAGCCGGGCGAGGTCCTTCGCGGGCATCCCCGTCTCCTCGGCGAGCGTGGCCAGCGTCGGCGGCGCGAACGGCTCGGCCTCGAGGCGAGCGCGCAGGTCGCCGGCGGCCTCCTCCTGGACGGGCGTGAGCACGCCGGGAGAGCCGGCCGGGGCATAGCCGCCTTCGGCGGCCAGCATCCGGCCGGCCGCGACCAGCCCGTCGAGCAGCGTCGTCGCGACCTCCGGCGAGAGACCCGGGACCGCCGCGACCAGCTCCGCCACGGCGCTGAACGGTCTCTCGGGCCGGGAGGCCGCGCCGGCGGCGGCCGCGGCGGTCAGCGCTTCTCGAGCGCGGTCGAGCACGCCGGCGGCGAACCAGCGTTCGCCCTCGCCGCCGGTCAGCGACTCGGCTCGGCCCGCAGCCACGAGCGCGCCGAGGGCGTCGCGCGCCGCCGCCCGGTCGATGCCCGCGCCGCCCGCCGCATCCGCGGCCACGCCGGTCTGCCCGCTCTCGTCGACGAGCACGGCGAGCGCCGCCGCGACATCCCCGGCGGCGAGGGCGCGGAGGTACGCGCCGTGAGCGTCGCCCCCGCGCCATCGCCGCACCCCGACGTCGAGGATGCGGCCGCCGCCCACGGTCGCCACCGGCGAGAGGGCGCGAAGGATGAAGCGATCGTCGGGCTCGACGGCGGCGTCGCCGTCGAGCCGCACGACCGCCGCCGCCTCCGCGCCCGGAACGATCTCTCTGCCCTTCCAGCGGCGTCAGCCGGGCGACGAACTGCGCCGTCCCGTGATGCACGCGCACGCGTGCGTCCGCGCGCAGCGGCCGCGCGCCCGGCAGAAGCCGGACCCAGGCGTCGAACTGCCGCGTCGCCCTCGTCGGCGCGCCCGCGCCCACGAGCCACTGGCCGCGGGCGACCGCCTCCCGCTCCACGCCACGCAGGTTCACACCGGCGCGCCCCCCGGCGACGGCTTCCGTCCCCAGGTCGTGCACCTGGACGCTGCGCACGGTCGCCCGCGCTCCTCCCGGCTCGATCCGGACCTCGTCGCCGGCGCGCAGCGCGCCTCGCCACAGTGTCCCGGTGACCACGGTGCCGATGCCCTTGAGCGGAAAGACGCGGTCGATCGGCAGACGCGCCGCGCCTTCGCGGCGCGCGCGCTGCACGCGGCCCGCGACCGACTCGAGAGCATCGAGGAGGTCGGGGATGCCGCGGCCGTCGCGCGCGCTCACGGTCACGACTGGAGCATCGCGATATGGCGTCCCGGCGAGGAAGGCCTCGGTGTCGGCGCGCGCCAGCTCGAGCAGCTCGTCGTCGACGAGGTCGGCCTTGGTCAGCGCGACGACCCCCTCGGTGACGCCGAGCAGCTCGATGACCGCAAGGTGCTCCACCGTCTGCGGCATGACGCCGTCGTCGGCGGCGACGACGAGCAGGAAGAGGTCGATGCCGGTCGCCCCGGCCACCATCGTGCGCACGAAGCGCTCGTGCCCGGGCACGTCCACGACGCTGAGGCGGCGACCGCTGGGAAGGTCGAGCTCGGCGTAGCCCAGTTCGATCGAGATCCCCCGCTCGCGCTCCTCGCGCAGGCGGTCGGTGTTCTTGCCCGTCAGAAGGGTGACCAGGGCGGTCTTGCCGTGGTCGATGTGACCGGCCGTGCCGACGGTCAGGTCCGGGCCTCCCCGCGCGAGGTCGGTCCCGTCAGGCTCAGAAGAGGTTCCCTCGGCCGCCGCCACGGGGTCGCCTCAGGCCGACTCGAGGTCCGCGACCTCGCCGCGCAGCGCGGCCGCCACGACGGCGATCAGGTCGGCGACCTCAGTCTCGCGGATCGTGCGCGCGTCCAGCAGCAACCGGCCCTCGTGCACGCGACCGACCACGGCGGGCCTCGCGGCGCGCAGACGCGCCGCCAGACCGTCGGCGTCGTCGTCCGCCGGCGTGACCGCCACGGCGACACTCGCGACCTCGGTGATCGGCAGGGCGCCGGCGCCGGCGCGGGCGACGCTGTCGACGACGACGGCGTCGCCGGGGCCCGGCGCGGCCGCCGCGAGCGCGGCGCGCAGCACCTCGGCGCGCGCCCGCACCGCGTCGAGCGGCTCGGCCAGCGCAGCGAGCGTCGGGATGCGCTCGACGGCGCGCTCCGGCGTCAGGTACAGCCGCAGCACCGCGTCGAGCGCCGCCAGATCGAGCTTGTCGATGCGCACGGCCCGCGCCAGCGGGTGTCGCCGCATGGCCTCGATCGCCTTCGCCTTGCCGACGGCGATGCCGGCCTGCGGGCCGCCGAGCATCTTGTCGCCGCTGAAGGTCACGACGTCGGCGCCGGCGGCGACGCTGTCGCGCACCGACGGCTCCTCGGCGAAGAGCTCGAGGTCCGCCAGGGCGCCGCTGCCGAGGTCGTCGACGAGCACCCCCTTGTGCGCGGTCGCGAACTCGGCCAGCTCGGCGAGCGACGGCTCGGCGGTGAACCCCACGATGCGGTAGTTGCTCGTGTGCACGCGCAGCACGGCCTTCGCCTTCTTGCTCCAGGCGCGCTCGAAGTCGCGCAGGTACGTCCGGTTCGTGGTGCCGACCTCGACGAGACGGGCGCCGCTCTCGCGCAGGATGTCGGGGATGCGGAAGCCGTCGCCGATCTCGACGAGCTGGCCGCGGGCGACGAGCACGTCGCCGCCGCGCGCCAGCGCGGCGAGGGCGAGCAGCACCGCGGCGGCGTTGTTGTTCACGACCAGCGCGTCCTCGGCGCCGGTGAGCGTGCACAGGACGTCGTGGACGTGGTCCTGGCGCGAGGCGCGCTCCCCGCGCTCGAGACTGAACTCGAGATCGGAGTAGCCGGACGCGGCACGGACGAGCGCCGTGACGGCCTCGTCGGGCAGGACCGCGCGCCCCAGGTTGGTGTGCACGACGATGCCGCTGGCGTTGATCACGCGGCGCAGCGACGGCGCCGCCGCGAGCGCCAGCGTCCGCTCGACCCAGGGAACGAGGTCGGCCGCGACGAGCGTCTCGGCGCCGGCCGGCGGCGCGCCGCCGAGGATCTCCCGCCGCAGGCGCTCGATCACGGCGCGCACGGCGTCGACGACGAGGTCGCGCCGATACAGCGCGAGCAGCGCGCTGGACGCCCGGCTCGCGCAGCACCTCGTCGACCGCGGCGAGCCCGCGCAGGCGCTCCTGCCGCGCGTCGGCGTCGTCCTGCCGCGTCGCTCTGCCGCGCCCGTCATCGGCTTGTCCGCCTGCCACGCTCATCGCCGCAAGCTTACCCCGCCCTCGCGTCACAGGGGAGGCGGCGACACGCGGAGGCGGAGGTCATGTGCGGGAGACACGGTCACGCGCGCGACGCGATTCAGGCGAGCGCGATGTTGCCGGCGGGGCCGTCACCGACCTCGCCGATCGTCCAACCCTTCGCGCCGGCCTCTTCCAGCTCCGCGAGCAGCCAGGCGAGCTTCTCGCGCGGCGACCGCGATGAGGAGGCCGCCCGAGGTCTGCGGGTCGAACAGCGCCATGACCCGAGGCTCGAGCTCGGGCGTGACGTCCGAGGCCGGCCCGCCGGCGGCGGCGCCCGACGCCGCGGCGTTCAGGGCGGCGCCGAAGCGCGGCAGCGCGTAGTCGAGGTTGGCGCGCAGGCCGCCGGCGTAGACGGAGCGCGCGATGAGCTCGAGGACGCCGTCGTGGACGGGCACGTCCTCGAGCCGCAGGCGCGCGCTCGCGCGGCTCGCGTCGAGCATCTCGCCGAGGTGCCCGGCGAGGCCGAAGCCGCTGACGTCCGTGCAAGCGTGCGCGCCGACCTTCTTCATCGCGGCGGCGGCGGACGCGTTCAGCGCCGCCGCCTCGTCGGCCGCCGGCGCGCATCGCGTCCTCGCCGATGACGTCGTTCTTGAGGGCGCTCGCGAGCACGCCGATGCCCAGCCGCTTGGTCAGCACCAGCGCGTCGCCGGGTCTGGCGCCGGCGTTGTACACGATCTCGGACGGCCTCGCGACGCCGGTCACGGCGAGCCCGTACTTGGGCTCCTTGTCCTCGATCGAGTGGCCGCCGGCCATCTCGGCGCCCGACTCCGCCACCTTGTCGAGGCCGCCGCGCAGCACCTCGGCGAGCACGTCGGCGCCGAGCTCCGGCGGCCACGCGACGAGGTTCATCGCCGTCAGCGGCCGGCGCGCCCATGGCGTAGACGTCCGACAGCGCGTTCGCGGCGGCGATGGCGCCGAACGTATACGGGTCGTCGACGATAGGCGTGAAGAAGTCGACCGTCTGCACGAGGCAGAGGTCGTCGGCCACCTGCGTGACGGCGGCGTCGTCTCTCGTCTCGAGGAGACGCGCGAACTCGCCGCTGGCGGCGGGAAGCTTGTCGAAGACGGCCTGCAGGTCACACGGACCCATCTTGGCCGCTCAACCGCTCTTCGTCGCGTACTGCGTCATGCGGATCTTGTCGGTCATGCGGCAAGCTTACCGCAGGCCGACGCCCGGGCCGGGATGGTAAGCTCGCGACACGGTGGACGAAGCGCCTGGGCAGCCCGCGCCACGGAGAAGCCGCGGACGACCCGGCCGGCCGCGGCCGGACCGCGCGGCCCGGCGGCGCCAGCTTCGCCGGCGCCGCGCCGCCGCGCTCGTCGCCCTCGTCGCCCTCGTCGTCCTCTTCGCCCTGATGCTGCGCTCGTGCGGGGGCTGTGGCTGCGGCCTGCCGAGCGTGAGCGGGTGCGGCGGGGGCGACGGCGAGGACGGCGGCGCAGCCGCCGCGCCGCCGTCGCCCATCCTCACCGGAGGTCCGTCCCCCACGCCGGTGACGAAGGACGGCGACGGCATCAAGGTCGCGAGCTTCCTCGGCGGCCTGCGCCGCGACTTCTACGGCCTCGGCGCGCCGCGCCGCCTCGACCTCCTCTGGTACGCGCGCATCGGCAGCGGCTGGACCTCGGGCAAGTTCCCCAAGGACCCGCCGTCGGAGTGGGCCGGCATGGGCTGGACCGGACAGCCGGCCGTCGTGCGCGACGGCGGTCGCACCTTCATCGTCTTCGGAGGGTATGACCACAGCCTGCACAAGCTCGACGCCGAGAGCGGCGACGTCGTCTGGGAGGCGCCGTTCGACGACATCGTCAAGAGCAGCCCGACGGTCATCGAGGACCCCGACCCGGACGGCGAGGACGAGCGCTACGTCGTCCTCGCCGGATCCCGCCGCGGCTACCCGCTCGACCTCGACGACCCGGACGTGGCGCCCTATCGCGCCTTCAGCTTCAAGACGGGTAAGGAGCTCTGGCGCCTGCCTGTGCCCCAGACCCGGTGCTACAGCCGCGACTGCGACGCGAGCGGCCTCTTCTACGACGGCAAGGTGTACATCGGCCTCGAGAGCGGCTGGTTCGTGAAGCTGGACCCGTTCCGCACCGAGGCCTGGGGCGAGCACCGCACGCCGGTCGTCGAGGCGCGGCGGCTGCTGCTCGGCACGAGAGCCGACCGCCGCGCCCACAAGCAGAACCTCGTCCTCGAAGCCTCGCCGGCGCTCGTCGGTCAGACGATCTTCGTCAGCTCGGGCGCAGGACACGTCTACGGCCTGCGCCCGAGCGACCTCGCCGTCGTCTGGGACTTTCCCATCGGCTCGGACCTCGACGGCACGCCCGTCCCGACCGTCGACAACAAGCTGCTCGTGAGCGTCGAGAAGCAGTACATCAAGGGCCACGGCGGCGTGTATCTGCTCGACCCGTCGCAAGCCGCCGGAGGACGCCGCGGTCTGGTACCTGCCGACGGGCGACCGCGACCTCTCCGAGTGGGAGGGCGGCGTCCTCGGCTCGGTCGCGGTCAACGACAGCTCGAACCGCGACGGCAGCCGTCCGGCGCTCGCCGCCGTCGTCGCCATCGACGGCTATCTGTACGTCTTCTCGCAGGACACGCTCGCCAAGGGGCGGGTCAAAGGTCCGAACCGCGAGAACGGCCTGCGCACGCCCGTCGTCGTCGCCAAGGTCTGGATGAACGGCGGGATCACGACACCGATCATCGTCGGCGACCGTATCGTCGCCGCCGGCTACGACCGCATGGTCCACCTCTACAAGCTGACGTACACCAAGGCAGCAGAAGGGGATACGGGTGCCCTGCCGAGCGCCGACGGGAACTGGTGGACGGTCGGCGTGACCGAGACGGCGTCGTTCAGCGCCGGCGGCGACTTCGAGGCGACTCCGGTCGCGTGGGACGGCCGCATCTACGTCGGCTCGCGCGACGGCAACCTGTACTGCCTCGGCGACCGGTAGCGCTCCGACCGCCGCGATAGCCGCCGCCGTTTTCGTCTCCCTCCCAGCGGGCATGTCTGCCCCGACGTCACACGCGATGCAGCAGACGATCGCGGACCGAGTCATCTCACCAAGGAGGCACAGTCGATGGCCGACGCACAACGCCGCGCACGCGCGATCTGGGAAGGGGGCCTCGCTCAAGGAACGGGGACCGTCACCCTCGAGAGCAGCGGCCTCGCCACCGACCTGCCCGCGACGTGGGCCTCGCGGACGGCGCGCTCGGAGGGCAAGACGAGCCCGGAGGAGCTGATCGCCGCGGCGCACGCCACGTGCTACTCGATGGCGCTCTCGCACACCCTGGGCGAAGCGGGCACGCCGCCGACCAGGCTCGAGACCGGCGCCGTCTGCACGTTCGCCCAGGTCGAGGGCGGGTTCAAGATCGCCTCCGTCGAGCTGAGCGTGAAGGGCACGGTGCCCGGCATCGACGCCGCCGCGTTCGCCGCGGCCGCCGAGCAGGCCAAGGACGGCTGCCCCGTATCGCAGGCGCTCAAGGGCAACGTCGCAGTCAGCGTGGCGGCCGCGCTGGCCTGAACAGCGGACTACAGCCCCAGCAACGCCGGCAGCTCGGCGAGGCTGCGGATCGTCGGCAGCGGCACGTCGTGGCGGCCGGCGCGGTCGAGCAGGACGGCGCCCATGCCGCAGGCGAGGGCGCCCCTCACGTCGTCCTCGACGCTGTCGCCCACCATGACGGCGTCTCCGGCCGCGACGCCCGCGCGTTCGAGCGCGACGCCGAAGATCGCCGGGGATGGCTTGGCGAGGCCGATCTCGACGCTCGCGACCGCCACCTCGATGTACTCGGCGAGCGCGAACGCGGCGACGATCTCGTCGAGGTCGCGGCTCGTGTTCGAGACGAGACCCATCCTGAGCCCGGCGCCGCGCAGGAGCTCGAGGCACGGGAGCACGTCGTCGTACAGAGCGAAGTTCTCGACCCGCACCCACTCGGCGACGATCGCGTCCGCGCACGCACGCACCGCGCTCGCAGGACCACCGCCCAGAGCGTCGATCACCGTGTCGGCGATCGCGAGGTAGGCGCCGCCGTCATGGACCGCGCCCAGTTCCTCGCGACGACGCTTCACCATCGCGTAGGCGGCGCGTTCGGCCTCGCGCCAGCGCCCCACGTCGAGCTTCAGGCCGTAGCGCTCGCCGATGGCGCGGTACCCTTCGGGGCCGAACATCTCGCCAGGCTCGAGCACCGTGTAGTCGACATCGAAGAGGACGAGCTTGGGGGTCGCGAGCGTCATGTCGGCTCCTCCGGGCGCGCGCCGCGCACGGCCCGACGCTCGCCGGCGGCCGCCGAGAGCACCTCGGCCGCGCGGTAGGACGAGCGGACGAAGGGGCCGGCCACGACGCGCAGCCCGCGCCGCGCGCCCTCGTCCTCGAGCGCCGCGAACTCCTCCGGCGCCACGTAGCGCGCGACCGGCGCGCAGTCCGCGCGCGGCTGCAGGTACTGACCGATGGTGACCACGTCGGCGCCGGCCGCCGCGCAGCCCTCGAGGACGGTCACGACCTCCTCGACGGACTCGCCGAGGCCGACCATGAGACCCGTCTTGACGAGCGGCCGCGGCTGCGCGCGGGCTGCGCGCCGGAGCAGCTCAAGCGAGCGTTCGTACGCCGCCTGCGGGCGCACCTCGGGGTACAGCCGCGGCACCGTCTCGAGGTTGTGGCCGAGGACGTCGGGACGCGCGGCGAGGACGCAGTCGAGCGCCGCGCGGTCGCCGCCGAAGTCGGGGACGAGGACCTCGACCGTCGCCTCGGGGAGGGCCACGCGCAGGGCGCGGATCGTGGCGGCGAACTGCGCGGCGCCGCCGTCCTCGAGGTCGTCGCGCGTCACGCTGGTGACGACGACGTGCGCGAGGCCGAGCCGGGCGGCGGCCTCCGCCAGACGCGCCGGCTCGCCGGGGTCGGGCGCGGAGAGGCCGGCCGGCGCAGCCGGGCCGGCGCCTGCGTGCTCGACGGCGCAGAAGGCGCAGTCGCGCGTGCAGACGTCGCCGAGAATGAGGAAGGTCGCCGTCCCCGCTGAGAAGCACTCGCCCTTGTTCGGGCAGCGCGCCTCGTCGCAGACGGTGTGCAGACGCAGGTCGTCGAGAACGCCGGCGGTGGCGCGGAACGCGCCGGCCGCCGGCGCCTTGACCTTGAGCCAGGCCGGCTTGCGGGCGGCCGCCGCGGCTCGCGATGCGGGCACGTCAGCCATGGGTCAGAGGCTGTGCATGCCGCGGCCGAGTCCGCCCAGGGCGGCCTCGCCGACGGCCTCCGCCAGCGTCGGATGGGCGTGGATCGTGGCCGCGACGTCGCCGAGCGTCAGCCCGGCCCGCGCCGCGAGCGCGAGCTCGTGCACGAGCTCGGTCACGCGCGGGCCGACGAGCGACGCGCCCAGCACGCGTCCGCCCCCGGGCTCGCAGACGACGCGCACGTAGCCGTCGTTCTCGCCCTCGATGACGGCCTTGGAGTTGCCGTTGAAGCGCACGTGAGCCACTTCGACCGCGCGCCCCTCGGCGGCGGCGCGGTCCTCGGTAAGGCCGAAGCTCGCCACCTCGGGCGAGCTGAAGACGCAGTTCGGGACGACCGCGCGGTCGACGGTCAGCCGGCCGCCGGTGACGGCGTTCTCCGCCGCCACGGCGCCCTCGTGGTAGGCCCAGTGGGCGAGCAGCGGCGGCCCGGCCACGTCGCCGGCGGCGAACACGCCGTCGAGCGCCGTGCGCAGCGTCTCGTCGACGACGACGAAGCCGCGCTCGTCGATCTCGACGCCGGCCTCCTCGAAGCCCATGCCACGGCTCACGGGGCGGCGGCCGACGCTCACCAGCGCAACGTCGGCCGGGACCTCGCGTCCGTCGGCGAGGCGCAGAACGAGGCCGTCCGGCGCCGCCGAGACGGCCTCGACGGCGGTCTTGAGCACGACCTCGATCCCGGCCTTCTTGAACGCCTGCTGCAGCGTCCGTCCGGTGCGCTTGTCCTCGCCGGGGAGCAGCTGGTCGAGCATCTCGACGACGGTGACCTTGCTGCCCAGTCTGGTGAACACCGAGGCGAACTCGCAGCCGATCACGCCGCCGCCGACGATCGCCAGGCGGGCGGGGACGTGGTCGATGGCGAGCAGCTCGTCGCTCGTCATCACGCGCGGGTCCGTCCAGTCGAAGACGGGCAGACGGACCGGCTCGGAGCCGCTCGCCAGGATGACGGCGTCGCCCTCGAGCGTGCGCCCGTCGTCGAGGGTCAGACGGCCGGGGCCGGCGAGCGCAGCCCGCCCGGCCACGACCTCGACCTTGCGCGCCTTGAGCAGCTGCGCGACGCCGTCGCGCAGCTGCACCGTCGCGCGCTCCTTGCGCGCCATGAAGGCGCCGAAGTCGAGACCGACCTCGCCGGTCAGGACGCCGAACTCCGCCGCGCCGCGCGCGTGATGCAGGCGCTCGGCGCCGGCGACCATCGCCTTGGTCGGGATGCAGCCGCGGTTGAGACACGTGCCGCCGATCTCGCGCGCCTCGACGACGGTCACCCCGGCGCCGAGCTGCGCGGCGCGCAGGGCGGCGACGTAGCCGGCGGGTCCGCCGCCGAGCACCAGGATCCTGGTCATGCCTCGCTCCCCTCCTCGGATGACGTCGCCTCATCGTCCGTCCGCCGCACCACGCAGCCGTCCCCCACGCTGCAGCAGTCTGACCCCCGCGTCAAGGCGCGCCAGCGCCCGGCGCCAGAGCATCTCGGCGTCGACGATGAAACCGGCGCCGGCCAGCCCCTCGCCCTGCCACGGCTCGCCGAGCAGCGTCTCGGCCACGTGCGACGAGCTCGTCCGGCGGCCGCCGCTCGAGCACGGACCCGTGCACGAGCACCCGGCCGCCCCTCCTCGCCTGCGCGATCGCGGCGATCTTCTCACCCCGGGCGAAGAGGTCGTGGCGCAGCGCCGAGGCGAAGCAGAGCGCCGAGCGCTGGTAGGCCGCCTCGCGGCCGCCGTCGAGGCGCACGCCGAGCTCCTCGAACGCGGCCGCGAGCGAGCGCGAGACGAGATCGTACGGCGCGGCGGTCGCCGCGAGGGCCCGATGGTCGGCGCCGAGCGACCCCTCGGGAAAGACCACGGCGAACGACCACTCGAAGTCCTCGCCGTGCAGGACGGCCCTTCCGCCCGTGGGCCGGCGCACGACCTCGAACGGCAGCCCGGGCACGACGTCGAGTCGCTGGAACTTGCCGAGGGAGAGGGCCGGCGGCGCCCAGACGTAGCGGCGCGCGACGACGGCCTCGGCGTCGCCGAGCAGGCCGTCGTCGAGGGCCATCTGCGCACCCCCGCCGGCGCGGAAGAACGGGAGGACGCTTGATGACGCTCATGGCGCGCCTCGCAGCGACGCTCACGCGCCGCCGGTCGCGTCCTCCGCCTCATCCTCCGCGAAGCGCTGTCTGAGCACGGGCCGCCGGGCGGCTTCGGCTTCGTCGAGCCGCCGCACCGGCATGCGCGTCGGCGCCTCACGCAGCAGGTCGGGGTCGGTCCTCGCCTCCTGCACGATCGCCCTGAAGGCGGCGACGAGGTGATCGAGCGACTCCTTCGACTCGGTCTCGGTCGGCTCGATCATCAGCGCCTCGTCGACGATCTGCGGGAAGTAGGTCGTCGGCGGGTGCAGGCCGTAGTCGAGCAGCCGCTTGGCGACGTCCAGGGCGCGCACGCCGTGCTCCCTGAGCGGCGTCGCCGAGGCGACGAACTCGTGCATACAGCGCCGTTCGTAGGGGACCGCGAAGAGGTCGCGCACGCCCTCGAGGACGTAGTTGGCGTTGAGGACGGCCATGTCGCTGACCCTGCGCAGCCCGTCCGGCCCCAAAGCGCGGATGTACGTGTAGGCGCGAACCAGCACGCCGACGTTGCCGACGAAGGTGCGCACGCGGCCGATGGACTGCGGCCGGTCGTAGTCGAGGAAGAACGACCCGTCCTCGCGCCGTTCGACGAGCGGGACCGGCAGGAAGGGCGCGAGGATGTCGCGCACGACGATCGGCCCGGCTCCGGGGCCGCCGCCGCCGTGCGGCGTCGAGAAGGTCTTGTGCGTGTTGAAGTGGACGACGTCGAAGCCCATGTCGCCCGGGCGCGAGACGCCGAGCACGGCGTTCGAGTTGGCGCCGTCGTAGTAGAGCAGGCCGCCCGCCTCGTGGACGAGGCGGGCGATCTCGACGATGTTCTCGTCGAAGACGCCGAGCGTGTTCGGGTTGGTGAGCATGAGCGCGGCCACGTCGTCGTCGAGCAGGCCGCGCAGCTCCTCGAGGTCGACCCCGCCGCGGGCGTCGCTGTGGACGGTCACCGGCTCGTAGCCGGCCATGACCACCGACGCCGGGTTCGTGCCGTGCGCGGTGTCGGGGATGATGACGCGCTTCGGGTCGCGGCCCTGCGCCGCATGGCAGGCGCGGATGACGAGCAGACCGGTGAGCTCGCCGTGGGCGCCGGCCGCGGGCTGCAGCGTCGTCCGCTGCAGGCCGCTGATCTCGGCCAGCCAGCGGTCGAGCGTCCAGAGCAGCTCCAGGGCTCCCTGGGCGAGCTCGTCCGGCTGATACGGATGCAGGCCGCGGAACCCCTCGAGCGCCGCGACGCGCTCGTTGATCTTGGGGTTGTACTTCATCGTGCACGAGCCGAGCGGATACGCGCCCGTGTCGACGCCGTAGTTCAGCGTCGAGAGCTCCGTGTAGTGGCGGACGATGTCGACCTCGGCGACCTCGGGCAGGCGCGCCGGGGCGGCGCGCCGGAAGGCCGGCGGCAGGAGCTCGTCGAGCGGACGCTCGGGGACGCCGGCCGCCGGCACCGTGCCGGCGCGCCGCCCGGCGCGCGACTTCTCGAAGATCGTCTGAACGTTCGCGCGTCCCTCGGCGCAGGTGAGCGCGCGGCCAGCTTGCTGCGCGCCGCGCCTTCGCTCATCCACGGCCGATCACCTCCGCCACGGCGTCGACGAAGGCGTCGATCTCGGCCTTCGTGCGCTTCTCGGTCACGGCGAGCAGCAGGACGTCGTCGAGAGCGCCGGCGGCCGCGCCGCTCATGAAGCCGGCGACCCAGCCCAACGGCACGCCGGCGAGGAAGCCCTTGGGCACGAGCGCGTCGACCAGCTCGCTTCGCCGGCAGCGGCAGACGCACGGCGAATTCGCGGACGACGGGACCCTCCGTGTACGCGGTCACGCCGGGCAGCGCGAGCAGCCGCTCGCGCAGGTACGCGGCGCGGCGCAGGCAGGTCTCGGCGAGCTCGGGAAGCCCATGCTTCCCGAGCCAGGCGAGATGCACCAGCGCCGCGAGCGCGTTGAGCGCGTGGTTGGAGCAGATGTTCGAGGTCGCCTTCTCGCGGCGGATGTGCTGCTCGCGCGTCTGCAGGGTGAGCACGAAGCCGCGGCGGCCGTCGATGTCGCGCGTCTCGCCGACGAGGCGGCCGGGCAGACGTCGCATGAGCTTGGCGCTCACGGCCATGAAGCCCAGGCCGGGGCCGCCGTAGCTCATCGGATTGCCGAACGACTGCGCCTCGCCGACGACGATGTCCGCGCCGAGCGCGCCCGGCGCCTCCAGCAGGCCGAGCGCGACTGGGTCGGCGACGACGACGAGCAGCGCGCCCGCCTCGTGGGCGAGGCGTGCCGCCTCGCCCACGTCCTCGAGCGCGCCGAAGAAGTTGGGTTGCTGCACGACCACGGCGGCGGTGTCGGCGTCGATCGCGGCCCGCAGGGCCTCGCCGTCGGTGCGCGCTCCCGGCGCGAGCCCGACGGCGACCGGCCGCGGGCCGTACGCCGCCGACTCGGTCGCCAGCACCTCACGGTACTCCGGGTGCACGCCGTCCGACACGACGATCCTGCCGCGCCGCGTCTGCGCCCCGGCCAGGAACGAGGCCTCGGCGAGCGCCGTGCCCGCGTCGTACATCGAGGCGTTGGCGACCTCCATGCCGGTGAGCTCGCAGATCGCGGTCTGGAACTCGAAGATGCTCTGCAGGACGCCCTGACTGCGCTCGGGCTGGTAGGGCGTGTAGGCGGTCTGGAACTCGGAGCGGCCGACGATCGCGTCGACGATCGCCGGCACGTAGTGGTCGTAGATGCCGGCGCCGAGGAAGCGAGACCATCTCGCTCGCCGGCGTCGTGCGCGCGGCCAGCGCGCGCAGCTCGGCGAGCAGCTCCGCCTCGCTCAGACCCGCCGGCAGGTCGAGCGGCCGTTGCAGTCGTACTTCTGCGGGGATCTCGGCGAACAGGTCCTCGACGGTGGCGGCCCCGACGGCCTCCAGCATCGCCGCGACATCGCCCTTGGAGTGAGGCACGTAGTCCATGCGGCGGCGGTCAGGCCTGGTCGAGGAACGCCCTGTACGCGTCGGCGTCCATGAGGCCGTCGAGCTCGTCCGGCGCGCTCATGCGCACGCGGATGAGCCAGCCCTCGCCGTAGCAGTCCTCGTTGACGAGCTGCGGCTCGTCCTCGAGGCGCGCGTTGACGTCGACGACCTCGCCGCCGAGCGGCGCGTAGATCTCGCTCACCGCCTTGACCGACTCGAGCTCGCCGTACGTACTGCCGGCCTCGACCGACTCGCCGGCCGACGGCAGGTCGGCGTAGACGATCTCGCCCAGCGCGTCCTGCGCGAACCAGGTGATGCCGAACACGGCCTCGTCGCCCTCGACCTTCACCCAGTCGTGCTCGCTGAAGTACTTGAGCTCTTGCGGATACGTCTCGTCGGCCATCGGTCCTCCCGCTCGCGTCGACGCCGGTCCACTCGGCGCCGCGTGCCGGCGGCGCCGGTCCTTGTGCTACGTCCCCGACGAGGCCTGCCCGAAAACGAGAACAGACAGGGCAGCTACGCCACCCTGTCTGCGCGGACGCGGTGCCCGCAGGCGCCGCGGCTCGTTCAGGGGTCCGTCTGGTCGCACTCCGTTTGCCTGAGAGTTTCGGCGCCTCGCGGCGCCTTGCCCCTTCGGCGCCCGCTACCTCGCGGCGCGGGCTCTCGCGCGGCCTTCACCCGGACGACCTCGCCGATGCTCGGCCCGGCCACTGTAGCACCGGGAATAGCGGGCGGCAACGCGCGGACCCCCGACGACGGCCGCGTGTTCATCCCTCCAGCGTGCTTCCCTTCCCTCTGAAGCCGTCGAGCGCAGTCAGATCGATGATGACCTCCATCATGCCGCGGTAGACGCCGTCGGCGTCGCGCACGGCGATGTAGCGGATCGACCTTCTGGTGGCCGTCCTCGACGTGCCAGAAGACCTCTTCGTCGCGCGTCCCCGCGGCGAAGGTCTCGATCATCTTCGCGATCGACACGCGCGACTTCGCGTTGTGGCAGTCGTCGACGTGACGCCCGACGTACTCGTCGTCGCAGTCCTCGAACGTCGGCCCACGCCAGTACACGAGAACGTGGTCCTCGTCCATCAGCGAGACGTCGACCGAGAGGTGCTTGAGGACCAGAGCCATCTGCTCCGGGGTGAGGGCGCCGGCCTCCGGCACGGAGGACGCGCCGGGCTCGGCCGGCGCGGCGGGCATCGTCGGGCATGGGGCTCTCCTCGTCGCGGTGGTCACGCCGACACTACCCCAACGGCCTCCGCGCGTCGACGGAGTGGATTACCCTGTTGCGTGCGTGTAAACTCATCAAACTCCCGACTCGGCCCCAAGTACGAGGAGGCGCAATGGCCGTCACCGACCCACGCTCACGCACACGCAGCCAACAAGGTCGTCTCGTCCGCCCCCTGTTGATCGCCGCCGCCCTGTTCGTCGTCGTCCTGGCGGCCGTGGCCGCGATCGCGGCCCGGCAGGCCACCGCTCACCCGAGCTACGGCCAGCCCTGCAGCAAGTGCCACACCCAGACCGCGACGGCGGCCGTCACGCTCAAGGTCTCGGCGACCAAGGTCAAGCCCGGCGCAGTCGTCAAGGTCTCCGGCACGGTGCCGAGCGATCACAACTGGAACAAGGTGATGATCCAGAAGCGCCGCGGCACGAACGCGTGGAAGCTCTGGAAGACCGTCAGCATCACGTCGACCTCGACCTTCGCGGCCAAGTGGACCGCCCCGACGACGAAGGGCAAGTACTCGTTCCGCGCCATCTATGCGGGTGACAACAAGTACAAGCGGTCCGTCTCGCCGACGAGGACGGTAACGGTCTCCTGACGCTCACTCTTTTCTGACGACGACACGGGCCGGGGGCCGCGCGCATGCGCGCGGCCCCCGGCCCGTTTCACATCGCATCGCGGCTCCCCCGTGGGGCGCCCGTACGCGACGCGACCGCGCCGCCCAAGTTCAGCCTCAGCCGAAGTGGTTGCAGCGCAGCTCGTCGAGGCGCCGCGGCGACCAGGCGGCCTTCGCGTGCCGCAGGTAGCTCTCAAAGGTCTGCCGGACATGAGCCGACCCACAGTGCGCGCAGCAGATCCGCGGGCCCTCGATCGGCTTCGTCGAATCCACCTCGAACTGCTCGCCGCAGTCGAGGCAGAGGAAGTCGTAGATCGCCATCAGCGGCGGCTCTCCGTCGGTCCGTCCGGGCTTGCGCTCATGTCACCGATTATCCCGACGCGGTGGGCTCCCGCAACCCTGAACGTGGCCCCGCCGCGCGCCGCCTCACGCGGCCTGCGCCTCGCGGCGCGAAGAATGCCGAGATTTGGCTCTCCCCACGCCGGCGTCGTCTCGTTAGGCTTGGCGGCGAGCGAGCCTGCTCCGCGCGACCCGCCGTTCGGGCCGTGGCGCGCGGGGCCAAGGGAAGCCACGAGGAGAGGCTGAGTATGAAGGTCCTTATCGTCGGCAGCGGCGGCGTGGGCGAGTCGACGGCCGCCATCTTCAAGCGGCGCGACCCCAAGGGCGAGCTGATCGAGAAAGTGGTGATGGCCGACCACGACCTCGCCAAGGCGCAAGCCGTGTCGGCGCGGCTCGGCGACGAGCGGCGCTTCCCGGCGGCGCAGGTCGACGCCTCCGACGTCGACGCCGTCGCCGCCCTCTGCGCCGCCCACGAGGCCGACCTCATCTGCAGCTTCCTGCCGGTCAAGTACAACCCCTTCACGCTGCAGGCGGCGCTCAAGGCGCGTGTCCACCACCTCGACGCCTCGACGACGCTCTCGGTGCCGCATCCGACGGACCCGATGCACAAGTCGGGCAAGGTGCTCGGCGAGGACGAGTTCGCCCTCACCCCCGAGTTCGAGAAGATCGGCAAGCTCGCCCTCGCGGGCTGGGGCGTCGAGCCGGGCATGTCCGACTGGTTCTGCCGCTACGCCGCCGACCACTTCTTCGACGAGATCGACGAGATCGGCGTGCGCGACGGCGCCAACCTCGAGATCCCCGGGGCGACCGGCATCAGCTTCGGCTTCTCGATCTGGATGACGATCGAGGAGTGCACCAACCCGGCGGTCTGCTGGGAGCTCGACAAGGGCTTCTACACCGTGGCTCCGCTCAGCGAGCCGGAGCCGTTCTTCCTCCCCGAGGGCATCGGCTGGGTCGAGGTCGCCCATGTGGAGCACGAGGAGGTCATCGCCATCGGGCGCACCCACGAGCTGCTCAAGGGCGTCAAGAAGGCGACCTTCAAGTACGCCCTGGGCGACGAGTTCATCCAGGCGATGCAGGTCTTCACCTCGGTCAACATGCACCGCTCGGACAAGATCCGCGTCGGCGGCGTCGAGGTGGCGCCGCGCGACGTCATCGAGGCCGCGGCGCCCGATCCGAACGAGATCGGCAAGAAGTACGTCGGCCAGACCTGCGCCGGCACCTGGGTGAAGGGCCGCAAGGACGGCCTCGAGCGGCAGGTCTACCTCTACCAGGTCGCCGACAACCAGGAGTGCGTCGACCTCTACGGCACCCAGGGCGTCGTGGCGCAGACCGCCTTCACCGGCAACTGCGCCATCGAGCTGCTCGCCCTTGGGAAGCTCGCCGGCCACAAGGGGAACCCCGAAGCCGGCGTGCGCGTGCCCCAGGAGTTCAGTGCCGACGACTTCGTCCCGCTGATGGCGGAGTACGGCTTCCCGGCCGGCGTGCTCGAGATGGACTCGGCGTACAAGCGCGCCCAGGACCACCGCGCCGCACTCGCGCCGCTCGGCTGAGGCCAGGATCGACAGAAGGAGCGGGGGGCGGGGAGGCCGTTCGGCGCCCCCGCCTCCCGCTCCCTTCCCAAGGACGACACGCTCGGAGACGGGGTGTACGCTGAGCGCGCCGGCGGCGCGCGGCCGCGTCCGGCCGCCGGACCACCGCGACCGGGCCCCGTGGAGGGGGCGGACCGCGAGAAAGGGAGCACCTGGCATGAAACGTCTCGTCCTTCTTGTCGTCCTCGCGGCGACGGCGCTCGCACTCTGCGTTGCGCCGCTCGCGGTGCAGGCGGAGTCGGCCTCGCCGTCGCCTGCGACCGACGGCAAGCTCGTCTACCGGCTCGGCATCACCGAGGCGTACGACGGCCTCAACCCGTTCGCCCACTGGAGCGGCCCCACGTGGGACACGTTCCGCCTCTGCTACAACTTCCTCACCTGGTACGACGACGACTACCAGCCGACGCCCGACCTCGCCACCGAGTGGAGCACCTCCCCCGACGGCAAGGTCTGGACCTTCACCATCCGTGAGGGGATGAAGTGGAGCGACGGCGAGCCACTGACGGCGAACGACATCGCGTACACCTACAACCGCATCCTCGACACCGAGCACTGGGCCTACATCCAGTACCTCGTCGGCGTCCAGAAGGTCGAGGCGCCCGACGACACGACCCTCGTCATCACCTGCGAGAAGCCCAACGCCGGCATGCTGGCGCTCTACATCCCGATCCTGCCGGAGCACGTCTGGAAGGACGTCTCCGACGACGACCTCGAGAGCTACAGGAACATCCCGCTCGTCGGCTCGGGCCCCTTCCGCCTCGACGAGGCGAAGAAGGACAAGTGGGTCAAGCTCGTACCCAACCCGGACTACCCCGAGGAGCTCGGTGGTCCGCCGAAGCTCGACGAGTTCTGGTACGTCTTCTCCCTGAACATGGACTCGATGGTCCAGGACTACAAGGCCGGCAACCTCGATGCTATCGTCGACTGGCCGGCGAGCTACTACGAGGACCTCAAGAGCCAGCCTGGCACCACGGTGTCGAAGTCGCCGGCCATCGGCTTCCACGAGCTGGGCTTCAACTGCTGGGACGACCCTGAGTCCAAGGGCAACCCGCTCCTGCTCGACGCCGCCATCCGGCAGGCCGTCAACTACGCGATCGACAAGCAGTCGATCGTCGACACCTCGATGGGCGGCCTCCCGACCGCCGGCACCTCCCTGATCTCGCCGGTGCAGGGGATCTGGCACTACCAGGTCCCCGAGGACCAGCAGTACACCTACGACCCCGAGAAGGCCAAGCAGATCCTCGAGGACGCGGGGTACAGCGACACCGACGGCGACGGTATCCGCGAGGACGACAAGGGGAACAAGCTGGAGTTCCGCTTCGCGGCGTTCAACGAGTACCCCGAGGACCAGGCGGCGGCGAAGAAGATCACCTCCTACTGCGACGACGTCGGCATCAAGCTCAAGCTTGACGTCTCGGACGAGACGGCCTTCAGCGACACGTACTACGACGGCGGCGACGGGGACATGTTCATGTGGAGCTGGCGCGGCGACATCGACCCGGGCTTCATGCTCTCGACGTTCACGACCGCGCAGATCCTCAACTGGGGCGACAGCAACTACTCAAACCCGGAGTACGACCAGCTCTACGACGAGCAGGCGCAGGCTCTCGACCCGGAGGATCCGAGCGACCCGACCCTGCGCGCCGACGTGGTCCACGAGATGCAGGCGATCCTGTACCGCGACAGCCCGTACATCATCCTCTGGTACAACATCAATCTGCAGGCGTTCCGCACGGACAAATGGACGGGGTACGACCTCGTGCCGCCCGGGGGCGGCGGAGCGCCGTTCTTCCAGCTGATGCGCGGGACCTACCAGAACCTCGAGCCGGTCGCCGCCGCGACGACGACCGACGAAGGCGGCGGCAACACCGGCCTCATCGTTGCCGTCGTCATCGCCGTGGTCGTCGTGGCCGGCATCGTCATCTGGCTGATCAAGCGGCCGAAGAAGCTCGAGACGGAGTGAGGCGACCGCGGTGACGCGACGGGGGCGACCCCGGCGCGCCGGCGCGCCGGCGCGCATCGATACGAACTGAGGGGGCGGGCGCCAAAGGGCGCCCGCCCCCGTCTTGTCTACGCCCCTCCGCCGGCCGACCGAAGGAGCCTCAGAGAGTCTCCTGCAGCCACTTCCGCATGTACCTCGCCGCGACCTGGCTGGTCGCCGCAGCCGGCCCGGCGCCGTCCTCAGTCCACGACCACCATGTCGAACTCGTCGTCTACGGTCCACTCGGCGCTGGGCGGGGTATGCGTCGGCAGTGAGGGGTCACCCCAATAGAGCATCTCGTTCCACGGCAGCGCCTGCCTCTTGCTGCACACGACGTGGTAGGTGCCCGCCTTGGGGGGCGTGGCCGGCTTCCCCTCGGGCGTCCTTGTAGGGAACAGAGGGAACTGCAGATGAGTCCCGTAGATCGCCGCGCCGATCCTGGGATTGAAGGGCCCGGGGACGAATCCGTCCATCCAGAACCAGTCCCACCAGCCGATCCAGAACTCATCCCACACATAGGGGCGTGTCCAGTATGCCTTGATCTCGCGGGGACTGTAGTGCGCGCTGTAGCCCATCGCCGCCCCGTCGACGCCGGTGATGTCAAGCTTGAAGAGGATGATGTTCGGGATGTGCCTCGATCAGGCCGCGGCCGACGCCCAACGTGATCGCGAACTTCAGGATGGGCCTGTCGTTGTCAACGGGCCTGTAGTACTCGACCCAGAACGGGTCGGGGTCGTCCGGAGGTGGCGTCTCGCACCACCACCAGGAGACGGTGTCGTAGGCTGTCCCGGGGGAGCCCGAGTACTCCCACCACCACTGCCCCCACACGTACTGAGCATCAGTGTCTGGACGGTACGGCTGCTTGAGAGGCGACGTCCCTTTCGCAAATGCCGGCGCCGCGAGCAAGCAGACACAGACCGTGGCGCAGACGAGCAGAAGCACGAAGCGTTTCATCAGATACCCCCAGTGAGATGGCACGCGAACACGGTCATTCTCGTGGTCCTGTGGTGGTATCCCCCCTCTCTCTCTGGGTTCTTCGTTCGCCCCGACTCCTGTGCCGGTCCCCAGAAAGCACGAAGACCGGCCCGCGGGCCGGTCTCACCAGTGGCTCCCCGCCGATGTGTGGTGGCCGTGTGAAGCCGCCGGCGGATCCTCGCCTCCCGTGTGAAGCGCTGCTTCTCTCAGGAGTCCCCTATGACCGCTGGTATACGCCCAGAATGGGACTGGCGCAAGCACCTGGGAGCGTTTGCGCAGGAGCGCCGAGGCGACGGCGTCGCCAGCGCTGGCGACGGCCCTCGCCGTCTTCGACGCCGGAAGATTTGGCGAACCGACGCGGTCGGGCAGAACGGGTGCGGTCAGGCGGCGGCTCCCGACCACGGCTTGATGCGTGCGAGCTCGTCGGCCAGCTTCGCCGCGGCGACCTCGGTGTCGTGGGCGGCCTGCGCGCGCAACCAGTAGCCGCTTGAGAGGCCGAAGAACCGGCACAGACGCAGGTCGGTGTCCGCGGTGATCGCCGGCCTGCCGGCGACGATCTCGCCGATCCGCTGCGCCGGCACGCCGATCTCCTTGGCGAGGCGGTACTGCGAGATGCCCATGGGCTTGAGGAACTCCTCGAGCAGGAGCTCGCCGGGGGTCACGGGTGCGAGCGTCTTCGCCATTCTCATCACCTTACGGTGAGAACGACACGATCACATGGCGATAGTAACGCGACGCGTGAAAACCGTCAAGCGTGATGATCGCGTTGGCGACTCCGCAGGATCACGTCCTGCGGCGCGGTGAGCCGAGCGAGACGAGGGCCCACGCGATCGCCACGAAGGCCACCGCCATGCCCATCGACAACAGGATGGCGCCGGTGCCGCCGCCGATCTCCCAGGGCCAGTCGGCGTCCTCGCTCCACCCCGCTGCGTAGCCGAGCCAGTAGCCGACCCAGCCGCCGACGATCCCGAAGATCACCATGATCACGACCCGCCACGTCTTGCTCATGACGAACGCTCCTCTCTGACTGCCCCAGCGGGGCCGTCCCTCACTCGCCCCAGAGCTCCGCGGCAGTCATCCCCAGCTGCTCCTCGACCTCGCGACGGTACGCCGCGATCGCCTGGCGAGTGAAGGGGCCGGGCGGATCGTCGAAGACCCGGCCCTCGATGACCCCGACCGCCTGGACCTCGCGCGCCGTGCCGGCGAGGAAGGCCTCGGTGGCGGCGAGCGCGTCCTCCGTACGGCAGACGCGCTCGCTCACGTCCAGATGCTTCATCACGATGCGCCGGGTGATCGAGTCGAGGGGGCCCTCGCTGAGCGGCGGCGTGCACAGCTCGCCCTGCGGGGTGACCCAGAAGAAGGCCGCCTGCTGCACCTCCATGATGCGGCCGTCGGGCCAGGTGAGCAGGGCCTCCCAGAAGCCGCGCTCCTCGGCGATGCGCTTGGCCAGCATGTTGCCGGCGTACGAGAGGCTCTTGGCGCCGGAGAGCACGTGCCGCGGCGAGTCGGTGACGAAGGCGAGGTGCGCCGGCGGCCAGTCGAGGAAGGGCTCGAGGACGACGATGCGCCGGCCGCCGCGCGTGAGCACGATGCGCATGTCGGTGAAGGCCGGACCGGCCCAGGCAAGCAGCGCGGCGATCTCCGCCTCGAGCTCCGCCCGAGGGTAGGGCAGGCGGAGCGTCGCGCACGTCCGCGCCATGCGGTCGAGGTGGTCGACGAGCGTGAACGGCCTGCCCGCGTAGCAGCGCACGAACTCGAAGGCGCCGTCGCCGCGCAGCAGGCCGTCGTCGTACACCGGCACCGTCGCCTCGCGGGCGTCACAGAGGTCGCCGTCGATGGACGCCGGAAGCTCGGCCCGGCCGGTCCCCTTCGCCGTTCCGTCCGCCTGCGAGACACCGCTCATGCTTTGACCTCCGTCGCCGTTCGCTGCATGCGGCGCTCACGCTAGTGCGCTATCACGACGGCCGCAAGCGCGGACGGACGGCGCCGACGCGCGACAGCCGACGCCGGCCCGCATATAGTGGCGTCAAAGGCAGTCAACCGGATGTGTCGAGAGGCTGGTGAACGTATGGCCGTCGTGAGCGGGATGGACGTCTTCTGCGTGGACCACGGGACCAGCCTGCGCTGGACCGAGACGGCCCCGGTCTGCTGTCTTACGACAACGATCCTGCGCGTCGTCGACGGCGACGGCGCCGAAGGGATCGCCGGCTACGACTCGTACATGCCGGCGCCGTCCGATCGCTCCGTCCTCGAGGCGTTGCGCTCGCTGGCGCCGGCGCTCATAGGGCGCGACACGGGCGCGCGCGAGGCGCTGGCGCACGACCTGCGCGTGGCCGTCGTCTTTCCCATTCTCGACCGCGCCGCTTGCGCTCATGGACATCGCGCTGTGGGACCTCGAGGCGAAACGCGCCGGCGTATCCGCTCTCCCACCTGCTCGGCCCGGCGAGGCGCGAGAGCATCCCCGCGTACGCGTCGCTGACGACCATGACGACGGAGGAGGACTACCTCGCCACGGTCGCGCAGGCTTGCGAGGACGGGCTGGGCGCCGTCAAGGTCCACGCCTGGGGCGAGCCGGAGCGGGACATCCGGTTGCTCGAGCGCCTCCGCGCGGCGACTACCCCGACCTCACTCTCATGCACGACGCCGAGGGCGTCTACGACCGGGACGGCGCCCTGCGCGTGGGCCGGCCCTCGACACCCTCGGCTTCCGCTGGTTCGAGGCGCCGCTGCCCGACTTCGATCTGGACGGCTACCGCGACCTCAAGCGCAGCTCGAAGTCCCCGATCCTGCCCGCGGGCTACGCCATGTGGGACCCGCTGCAGTTCGCCGATGCCCTGCGCGACCCGCCGTGGTCGGCGGTCCGCGCCGAGCTGACGTGCACGCTGGGCATCACCGCGCTGTGCGAGATCGCCCGACTCGCGCACTCGTTCGGGCTCGACTTCGAGCCGGTCAGCTACGGACACACGCTCTCGCAGGCGGCGAACCTGCACGTGATGCTCGCCTTCGACAACGTCCGCTACTTCGAGCTCCCGTACCCGGTCGAACCGTGGGAGTACGGCGTCGTCACACCGATCCGGCCGGAGCCGGACGGCACGGTCGTCCTGCCGTCCGGCCCCGGCCTCGGCGTCGAGCTCGACTGGGAGTGGGTCGAGCGCAGCGCCTTCGCCAGGATCTCGCTCGGTCCGTGAGCCGCAAGGGCGGCCGCCGGCCCGCACGGGTCGCAGGGCCGCCGAAGGGAGGAAGGCACCGTGGCAGAGAAGCTCGCGACGCCCGACATCGACGCCCTGCTGAAGGCGCAAGGCGTCGACCTCTGGGGCGTCGCCGCGAACGACCCCGTTCTGCCGAGAGCCCCCGAGCTGCCGACGGCGATCTCACTGCTGGTGCGCTTCACACCGGACGAGCTCGCCGGCGTCGAGTCGGGACCGACGCCGACCTACTACGCCGGCTACTGCCGCGTCAACGACACGCTGAACGCGGCCGCCGAGGCCCTCGCCGGCGGCCCTCGCGGCGGCCGGCCACCGCGCCGAGGCTGTCCCCGCGACCGTCCCCGAGGAGGACTACGACGCGATCGACGACTGGTGCAACGTGCCGGTGTTCGCACACAAGACGGCGGCCACGCGCGCCGGCCTGGGCTGGATCGGCAAGACCGCCCTCTTCGTCTCGCCGGTGGCCGGCCCGCGCCTTCGCCTCGCGACCGTCTTCACCGACCTCGCCCTGCCGGCGGGAACGCCGGTCGAGGCGGGACGCTGCGGCGCCTGCCGGCTGTGCGTCGATGCCTGTCCCGCCGGCGCCGGCGTCGACGTCACCTGGCGCGCGGGCATGCCGCGCGACGAGCTCTACGACGCCAGGGCGTGCGAGGACGAGACGAACAAGTACGAGGACCTCGGCGGCGTGTGCGGCGTGTGCATCGCCGTGTGCCCGTGGGGACGGAAGGCCTAGCCGGTCAGCTCCAGCCCGCGTTCGCGCGGAAGCGCTCGACGCAGTTGATGGGCACGTCCAGCAGCTCGGCGATGCGGAACTTGGCCTCCATCGCCAGCGGCAGTGAAGGCGACACGCCGCTGCCGCCGTAGGGGATGCGGCCAAGCCCGAGCTCGCCGCGCACCTCGTGCATCACGAGCGGGTCCGACAGGTCGACCGGCGCGACGTGGAGCTTGTCGGCGACGTGCCGCTTGGCCTCGGCAAGCCTCATGCCCCGGGTCATCTGCATGCGAGCGACGAGGTCTCCCGCCGTCCGCATACCGCCCATGCCCGCGGCATTGGCGTGGGCCCCTCCCATGCCGAGAGGGTCGCCCGTGCCCACCTACAACCCGTCGATGCGCAGGACGTCGACGCAGGCGCGGGCGACGCGACAGACCGCGTCGGCCGGCGGCCGCACCGCCATGGGCACTCCGCCGACCCCCATCCCGACGTTCATGTGGACGGGGATCGTCGCCGCCTCGGCGCACGGCTTGACCAGGGTAAGCGCGCGCGCCAGGTTCCACGGCACCGATCTGCTCGTCGTGACGTTCACGGCGGGTCCGAAGATGGTCGCGCCGGCCTGCGCGGCGAGCTTCATCTGCTCCCTGGGCCAGAGGCCGGCCAGGCGTGCGCCCTCCCATTCGAGCTCGCCGTGCATGCCGAGGACGAACTCGTTCGCCATCCCCAGCTCGATGCTCATGTCCGGATGTCGCTCCCTGATCTCGCGCACCGCGCGGAGCGCGGCCAGGAAGTCGGCGTCGCCGGCCGCGCCGGCGGTGTCGAGGTCGATGCCGTCCGCGCCGGCCTCCCAGACGCCGTCGGCGACGGCGACCATGTCGCGCACGGCCAGTCCCACGGCCTCTTCCTGGGCCTCGCGGGCGGCGTCGATCCGGCCCTGCGGGAGCAGCTCCGACCAGTTGGCCACGGGCCCGTCCGGCCGCGAGTAGCGGCCCAGGTCCGGCATCGCCCCGTACTGCAGCGGGACCGTCAGCAGGCACTGGGCGTTCCGCATCGACTGCTGCTCCGACGGGAGGACGGTCTTCACCGCCTTGAACGAGTAGTCCATGTGGTAGAGCTCGACGCTGTCGGCCCCGATGTACTGCTCGAAGATGCGAAGGTCGTCCAGGCGCGAGCCGACGAGCTGTCCGCCGGTCCCGTCGTAGGTCAGCACGACCTCGTCGCCGAGCTCCACGCCGGTGAAGCGCGTCCGGGATGCGCAGATGTCGAGGAGGTGGTCGAGCTCGCCGGCGGAGAGCTCGGGCACCTTGGCCCGCGCGGCGGCGGCTCGGGTCCCGTCCTCGAGCTCAGCCCTGACCTCGTCCCGGCTGAGCTCTATCCGGGACCCGTCCCCCAGCCGCGTCCACACGACTCCGTCCATCACCGCTGTGCCTCCTCGTCCGCCTCGGCAAGCGACCTCACGCGCGCGCCGGCGCGGACCCGGTTCGCAGCCTGCTCTCGGCCTCCTCGACCACGTCGTGCAGCGCGCGGCGCACGTCCTCCGGCAACGTCTCCGGGACGTGCGACGCGAGGATCTCGTCCACGCGCGCCGCGGCGCGCGCCGTCGCGTCCAGGCCTCCGTGCGCGAGCCAGTCGTCGTACGACTCGCGCTCGAACACGCGCGGCTGATAGCGGTCGCGCGCGTGCCGGCGCGTGTGCTTGTGCTTGAGGAACACGCCGCCCGGGCCGACCTCGTCGATCACGTCGAGCGCCAGCGCCTCGTCGTCGATCTCGACCGGCGTCATCAGCTGCTTGACCCAGCCGACGATGTCGTTGCAGAGCACGAGCTGGCTCAGCGACCCGGTGTACGCCGAGTCGAGGTAGCCGATGTCGTGGATCATGTGGCCGCCGGAGAGGGCGTCGGTCATCAGCGTCAGCGCCGCCTCGGCGGCGGCCTGCTGGTCGGGCAGCTTGGCGTCGCTGACCCCGCCCAGCGTCCACATCGGCAGGTCGTAGTAGTGCATCAGGGTCGAGAGGACCGCGCGGTGGTCGGGGCCTGCGTAGACGTCCACCATCGTGCGCATGTCCATGGCCTCGCCCGCCCAGCCGATGGCGATGAACGGCGCGCCCTCCCGCTTGAGCTGCTGGACCACGAGGCCGGCGAGGATGCCGGCGTTGACGACGGCGACGCAGCCGAGCACGGTCATCGGCGCCACGGTCCCCGCCGTCGACACCGGGCTGTAGATGCAGGGGAGGTTGCGCTCGGCGAGGTAGAGCAGCGTGCTCAGCGCCTCGCGGTTGTGGACCAGCGGGAAGAGCGTGTTCTTGTAGCAGGCGATGATGGGCTTGGCCGCGAGCTGGTCCCGCCCCACGGCGATCTCCGCCATCCTCACCGCGTCGAGGTGCGAGTCGTCGCCGCCGAAGGTGACGAACACGATCGGTTTGACCGTGGTGGTGAGCATCGCCTCCATCTGGTAGCGGTCGAGCAGCTCCGGCGTTGCGTCGCTGGGGCTGAAGACCGACATCGCGAAGTCGTAGTTCTCGCAGGCGTCGACGACGGTCGCCGCCTCGACCACGTCGCGCAGCACGGCGCGGCGCCGCACCGACGTCCGGTGGTCGAGGCAGAACATGCAGTCTGAGCCCGGGCCGAAGAAGGTCCGGTAGCCCTCCAGGCGGCAGGCCTCGCGGCCGTTGCGGTCGTAGAGCGTGACGCTGTTCGGGGCGGTGTCGAGCGCGCGCTCGACGAGCGCCCCCGGGATGCGCACGCGCGTGCCGTCGACCGTGCGCCCCGGCGCGCTTGAGCAGCTCGAGGGCCTCGGGCTCCTCCATGATGAGGCCCGTGCGCTCGAGCACGTGCAGCGTCGCCTCGTGCAGGCGTTCGCACTGCTCGACGGTCAGTCTGCCGAAGTGGGGGCCGCTCGCGAACGGCCCCCTGCGACCCTGGGCTTCCATCGCATCCCCCCTTCTCAAGCGGCCCTCAGATCCGCCCAAGCCTGGTCGTACGCCGCGTTGAACTCGCCCACGTCCTCCCGGAACACGCCGTTGGCGAGCTGCTCCGGCGTCGGCCGCATCGCCTTCTGGATCGGGTCCGTGATGTAGTCCACGCCCCCCGGGACCACGCACTGGTAGCCGATGTAGTCGGCCGCCTGGCCGGCCTGCTTGGGGTCGAGCATGTGGTTCAGGAAGAGATGCGCCGCGTAGACGTTCTCGCTCGACTTGGCGATGACGATGCCGTCGGCCCAGACGTTGTAGCCCTGGCTGGGCAGGACGTACTCGATGCTGTCCGCAGGGATCGTCTTGATCGCCAGCCCGACGTCGCCGTCCCAGCAGTGCGTCAGGGCGAGGCCCTGGACGATGCTGCGCCGCGTGTTGGCCTGGTCGTACTTGAGGACCAGCGGCTTCTGCTCGATCAGCACCTCGATCGCAGCGTCCAGCTCCTCCTGACTGGTGGTGTTGAAGGAGTAGCCCAGCTTGATGAGCCCGACGCCGAGGGTGTTGCGTTCGCTGTCGAGCATCGAGATGTCGCCCTTGTAGGTCGCGTCCCAGAGCTGGTCCCAGCTGTCCATCGGCGACGGGACCTTCGCGAGGGTGGCGCAGTAGCCGGTGGTGCCGAACATGTACGGCACCGAGTACTTCTTGCCGTCCTGGTCGTCGGGGTTGTCGAACGAGGGCTGCCTGGAAGAGCGGGTCGGTGACGTTCTTGAAGTTGGGGATGTAGTCCATGTCGAGCGGCTGGAGGAGGCCGCTCTTCTGCATGACCGTCACGTACATGTCGGTGGGGAAGATCACGTCGTAGCCGGTGGCGCCGGCCTTCAGCTTGGCGATCATCTCCTCGTTGCTGTTGTAGTACGTCTCCTTGACCTTGACACCGTACTCCGCCTCGAAGTCCTTGAGGCACTGCGGGGACATGTACTCGGACCAGTTGTAGAGGTTGAGCTCCTCGGGCAGGGTGGTCTCCATCGCCGCCGGCGTCGCTTCGGTCTCGCCTCCGCCGCAGGCGCCGAGCACCGCTCCGAGCGCGGTCACCGAGAGCCCGAGCGCCAGGCCGCGCTCGATGAACTGGCGGCGCGTCAGCTCGCCGTGGGCGACCGCCTGGACGATCTTCTCGACTTCACCCCTGCTCGACTGAGACTGCGCTTCCCGTTGGTCCATGCCGCCTCCTCAGGTCAGGCCCGCGCGCAACGCCGGGCCGCGGGGGGCTCGCCGCAGGAGTCCCCAGGATGCTTCATATACGCCTACGATGGGAGTCGTGCAAGCATTTGGGAGGCGTTGCGCAAGACCTCGCGGACGCTCCCTGCATTCGGCACTCACGCTCGTGCGACACCGTGGCGGCCGCAGGCGCCGAGCCGGGCCTTGAGGCGGAGGTCGTGCTGGGTCATCATCCTTCGAGTGGCACGACCAGCGAGGTGACCATCGACGACGTGACCTACGGACAGGCGATGCCGGACGACTTCGTCGGCATCGCCGAGCTCGACAGAAACGCCTGGCGGGAGAGCGCCCACCCCGAGCGCGTGCCCGACGGCGAGCACGTCTGGCGCATCTGGGTCGACGACGCCTTCGTCTTCGTCGCGCGCGAGGGCGAGCGCGTCGTGGGCGCGATCGTCGCCCTGCCGAGCCGCCACGGCACGCTCTTCGTGCACAAGGTCATGGTCGAAGAGCCCTACCGGCGGCGCGGCATAGGGACGCGTCTGTTCGAGCTCCTGCTCGCGCACGTGGACGCGTCCGTCGGCGCCGCCTGCTACCTTACCGTCGACCCCTCGAGGGAAGCCGAGGTGAGGCGCTACGAGCGCCTCGGCTTCACCGACAAGCGGTTCGCCGCCGGCTTCTACCGCGAGGACGAGGACCGCTTCGTCATGACGCGGCCGGCGCGCCGAGGCGCGCCGGCCTGAGCGTGCGGCCGGGCACGGCCGCTTCCCTCGAAGCTCCTACTTCAGCGCGCGGTCGAGCACGGCCGGCTCGTCGATGAGGCCGGTGAAGGCGTTGCCGCCCGGAGCATAGTGAAGGTCGCCGCCGAAATGGACCTGTCCCGATCCGCTGCCGTAGTCGATGCCCCCGGCGTAGTCCACGTGCCCCTTCAGGACCCCGTTCACGAACAGGCGGACGACCGCGCCGTCGTACGAGACGGCGAGGAAGCTCCAGCGGCCGGTCACAGGCTCGTCGGGGACTTGAAGTCGACGGTGACCGCGCTCCCGTTCTGAAACTGGACCCACGGGCGACCGTCTCCGTCGCACATGAGCAGGACCGAGGCGCGATACCCGCCGTCGTCGCGCATGAAGGCCATGATCTCGTTGTAGGCGTTCGGGAACGCCGTCGGGCGCACCCACGTCGCGTACGTGACGGCGGGTGACATGAGGGCCGCGACGTTGGTCACCCGCACGCCGTCGTCGCCGTCGAAGCTCAGAGCGCCGCGGACCTTGCCGGCCGTCCACGCCGGATCCCCTTCGAGCGCTCCGTCGGCATCGCCCCTGGCGTCCGCGGCGACCGTCCCCGTCGTCTCGTCGAACCTCCAGTGGGCGAGCTGGCCGCGGCCGTAGGTCACCTCGGCGTACGTACGCGACGACTTCCCGACGACGCGGCCGCCGGCGTAGCGGAACGCCCGAAAGGCGACCTTCTCGACCATCCGGATAGTGATGGCGCGCGAGTAGCGGTAGCCGGGCTTGCCCGCGCGCTTCGCGACCCTGGCCTTGAGCGTCCGCTGGACCACGTACGTGCCGCTGTCGTTCGGCCCCAGCACCTTGATCATCACCACCGGGGCGACGCCCGATCTCGCAGTGGGCGTCGTGATCCCCGAGACCGTGAAGGTGACGCCCAGACGCGGCGACGACGAGAGCGCCGGCTTGCTCACGGAGACCGCGGCGGCTGCAGACGCCGTCCAGACCGTCAGCATGAGGAGCGCCCCCAGCGTCGTCAGCGAGAACTTCCAGACCCTGCGTCCCATACCCCCTCACCTCCCGGCCCGCCCGCGGGCCGTCGCGTGGTGATCACGGCGACAGAGTGCTCTTCCGCGGAGGGATGCGCAAGGCCCGCGAGAGGACGGGAATCGAGAATCGGCGTCGCCGAACAGGGCGACGGAATCCGTTCTCGGGCGCCGGTCGGGAGCTCGAAGACCGCGCGAGCGAGGTCGCCGTCGACCCCTGCGGTCAGACGGAGGGCAGGCGGCGATACTCGCGCAGGACCTTCCGCAGTGTCTCGTGAGGAAGCGCGGCCACGAACCGGTCGTCGCGGCCGGTCGTGTCTTCTGCCGCGACGAGGAGGTTGACGGTCACTTCCTCGGTGGCCTCCGCGGTCGCTTGGGACAGCGACGACAGATCGAGCGCCGGGGCGGCGAATGCCTGGCACGACGCCGCCCACCGCCGTCGACGTGCGGTGAAGACCCGTGACCACCTGGGACATGTCCTCCGCCGTCGAGATCCAGGGGACGCGGCATTCACGCCGCTGCGGCACCAGGTCGAGCGCCGTCCGGGCCGCCGGCCACGCCCCTGCACTCCAACGCGGCTCGTGCTCTCTGGACGGTGTGATAGCGGTCGAAGAGCACCGTGATGACCGTGAAGAGGAAGACAAAGAACGCCGTCGCGCCGACGGGCCCGCCGGTGTCGATCAGCCCCAGAACGTATTCGAGGATCACGAGCACCGCGACGATCCCGTAGTTGACGACCATCATCCCGCCGAGCTCGGTCGCGACCGTGCGCCAGCCGCGACCCCGACGTGCCAGCGCCTGGCTGGCGAGGGCGTTCACGACGACGAACACGGCAACAAAGCCGAGCCTGAAGTTCCCTGCGCCCAGCTCGAGCATCTGCGCGAAGATGACGCTGATGAGTCCGGTGAGCAGGACCTTTTCGAGAAGAGCACGGTCGAAGATCCTGCCTGCCGCCCTGGCGGTGCGGTAGAGCTGCGGTCCGCGCAGTTCGATCGGCAGGGGATCGGCCTTGAACCTGAGCGCGTGATCCCGGGCGGGGCAAAGCGGGCGACCATCCACCAGGCGGCGCCGACGATGACCGCGATGCCGGCGATGATCGCGACCAGACCCATCGGCGAGGCGGTGACCGCTTCACCCCACGAGGCGTCCGCACTGACCCCGAACACATGCTGCTTTGCGGCCTCGGTCACGTCGAGCTTCGCGATGTGGATCCACCACTCCTGGGGCAGCTTGATGAACACCCAGATCATCACCGTCGCGATGACGACGGCCCACTTCCCCAGCCGCGCCGTGTTCCAGCGCAACCGCACGGCCTCATAGAAGATGAAGAAGTACTCAAAGGTGTTCGGGAAGATCAGCAGCAACAAGCGCAACTGGCTGATCTCGAACGCGACCACGCCGACAAGACGGTAGTAGTAGAGGAACTGACTCATCCGGAACGCGGGCCGATTCGTCCAGTTGCGCATCGTGGCCAGATAGGTGATCGCCAGGTAGTAGATGTCCAGCGCCTTGTCGTATGACTGGTAGCGGTCCAGCTCGATACCGGGGAACTGCTGGAAGATCGTCTGGTCCGCCGCGTCGAGGATCAGACACGCGAGGACGCCGGGCAGTGGGAAGTAGGGGATGGTGAGGGGAAGGGCCAGCCGCATCCCGACGACGAGCACCATGACGGTCCACTCGGTTGGACCCATCTCTCGTGCCTCCTCCTCATTCGAACACGATGATCGACGCCGTCGTGCGTGTCCCTCGGTGCGCACGACCCGCTTGGTGGTGTGAGCGTGGGCGGGAACATACACTCCGACCCGGCGACTACGCTGCGGCACTACGTGCGGCTCACCACGGCCGCCCGCGCCAAGGCGGTCGCCGGGCTCGACGAGGTGACGCGGACCGCACTCGAGCGAGCGGAGGCAAAGGTCCTCGAGGTCGCTTGCTCGCCGCCCGACAACGTCGTCTCGCTCACGAGCCGTCGCAGCTAGCCCTTCCGTCGGCGGTGGACGCAGGGTCAGGCCCCACCCCGGCATCAACCCCTACAACGAGACCTGCCGTCCATCATGGCGCACCGTGCGGCATCCCCGTCTGGGCCGCCAGAGTCGAGATGCGGCTATGCGGACTTATCCCCACGCACCTTGATCAGGAGACAGGGCGCCAGCGGCGAGAAAGACACCGCCAAGAGCAAAGAACATGGTGCGTCCTCCAAGTGCGCCGGAGATCAGAAGCGCCACACCACAGATAACCAACACGATGCCAGCCAGTTTCAATCTCCTTGAATCCGTTGCCACCTTCCTCCTTGGTCGCGTCACGCAGGTCAGGCAACTGCGCGCTGCCGTTGCGTGCGTAGCCGATGCCACAGCGCACGGGCATGATACCAACGTGCATTCCGACGGAGAGTCGTGCCGCTTCCTGCCGATCGAACCACGGTAGCGAGGCGCCGGGGTCAGCCCGGCGCGACCACGACGGCCGTGCCCGACACGGTCACCAGCAACATCGAGGTGTTGGTCCCGACGCCCTCGATGTCGAGGGCGACGCCGACGATCGCGTTCGCGCCGAGATCGGCGGCTGCCTTCTCCATCTCCGCCATCGCCTCGGACTGACCCTTGCCGATCTCGTCCTCGTAGGCACCGGCACGCCCGCCGACGATGTTGCGGCCGAACGCCTTGAAGTCCTTGCCGACGTTGACGCCGTGGATGGCGGTGCCGCTCACGAGTCCCTTGTACTCGGTGATGGACATGCCCGCGAGCGTGTCTGTGGTGGTCACGATCATGGTGGTCTCCTTCTCCGGGGTGTTCTACGACTCGACGGCGGCCGTCTGCGCGCTCGTCTTCGGCTTGAGGATCTTCTTCGCCCCGACGACGATGAGGACGATCGCGACGAGCACGAACAGGTTCTCCAGCAGGCCCATCCCCGCGGTCGCGAGGTCGGTCCTGGCCGCGGCCAGATCCGCGTCCGTCCTGCCGGCCACGTGGGTGAAGGTGCCGAAGTCCCACAGCGCGTGGATGACCATGACGACGACGATCGTGCCGGAGATGCGGCGGATGGCGTAGAAGACGCTGCCGAGGACGAACGCGAAGATGACCTGGCGGATGGTGGAAACGGCGCCCTGCCCGAGGATGACGTTCACGCTGTGGAGGAGCCCGAAGAGGAGCGCGGAGAAGAGCCACACGCGCACCTCGCTGTAGCCGCCGCGGAAGCCGACGACGGCGAGTCCGCGGTAGGTGATCTCCTCGCTGAAGCCGACGAGCGCCGTGCCGAGTGCCAGCCAGAGGATCATGGCGACGCCCATGTCGCCGAGGTTGCCCGTAGTCGATTCCAAAGAGGGTCGCGACGAAGACGAGGATGGGCACGGCCAGCATCCACCGAGGCGGCCGCGCGGGGTCCGTCGGCAGCTCGCGCAAGACCGGGCGCCACCACCCGAGCCACGTCGTGACGATGATGAGGACGATGGAGCCGACCGCCAAGGGGACGACCATCCCCTTGATGATGCTGTCGGTCGTCTTGCCGATCTCGTCGTAGCCGACGTTCATGATCGCCACGAGGGCGAGGAAGAGCAGGGCGTAGCCGATGCCGATGGCCCAGGCCAGACTGGGTCGAGGCTGGATTCTCATGTGGTGGTCCCCTCCGTGATCTTGATTGACGCGCCCGGCGTGCTGCCAGACCGCATTTGCACTGTCAAGACACTGATAATCCTCGCGCTTTCTCCCCACCGCGTCTGCGGTCCAAACCGGCCGCCGAGATGCACCCATACGGTGGCACTTGCGCCCGCACGAATCAGGGTGCGGTCTGAGACCGAAGGAACGTCCTACGGCCACGGAAGTGCGACAGGTTGACCGCGCTGCCGGAAGAGTCGGACAGGCTGAAACCCGGTGCGATCTGGTTCCGGGACACTCCGGATCTCCTCGTCTCCTTCTGACCCGATGCGATGTCGCCGTCGCGCGACACCACCACGTGGAGCAGGACCTGCGCGCGCCCGGCGCCGCGTCGCCCGCGGGGTCGACGCCTGCATTGGGCGATCTGAGGCCGGGTATGATGCGCGGGCGGGGCGCCCGCTGCAGGCGGGCGCGCAGACGGCCGCGCACAGGCCCGGCCAGATCTTGGGGAGGGTTCGTGCTGGTGTCGGCAACCCAGGCTATCGGTGAGGGCCGGCTCGGTCCGAACCGCGCCGCCATCGCCGCGTTCACGCTCGGCCTGCTGCTGACCTTCCTCTTCGTGCGCACGAACACGCGCCTCATCCGCGCGAACGTCAGCTGGTGGTTCCACGACATCGAGTCCGACGGCGGCGTGCACGTCCACCACATGGTCATCGGGGTGGTCGTCATGGTGGGCGGCGGTGTCGCCCTCATCGCCTGGCAGCCCGAGGGTCTGGGGATGCAGCTCCTCGCGATGCTGTTCGGCGCCGGCGTCGGCCTCACGCTCGACGAGTTCGCCCTCATCCTGCGCCTGCAGGACGTCTACTGGACCACCGAGGGGCGGATGTCGGTCGACGCCGTGATCGTCGCCATCTGTGTCGGCCTGCTCCTCGTACTCGGCGCTCGTCCCTTGGGCAACGCGTTCACGGTCCAAGGTTCGGGCATCGCCGTCGACATCGTGATCGCCTTCGTCATCGCGACCGACGTCGCCTTCGCCGTGATCTGCCTGCTCAAGGGCAAGCTCTGGACCGGGTTGTTCGCCGTCTTCATCCCGACCGTGGGGATCATCGGCGCGATCCGCGCCGCACGACCCGGCTCCCCGTGGGCGCGCCGGCGTTATCAGGACAAGCCGAAGAAGCTCGCCAAGGCGCAACGGCGGGAGGAGCGCATGAACAGGACGTGGCGCGCCTGGCGCACGGCGTTCTTCGACCTCCTCGCCGGCAAGCCGCACCTGCCGAGCGTGACGGCGGCCGAGCCCGCCGGGGCTGACTCGCGTGAGGCGAGCTCAGAGCCCCGGCAGGACTGACAAGCCCCCGCCTACTTCACCACGACCGCTCGCGATCGGAGAGGCGACACGCACCCGTGGCGCAGGAAGCGGGCCGCGGTTCTTGAGCCAGCGTAGCGCTCACGCGGCGCGGCGGCGGGTGCCTCACTCGGCTCCCGCCGCCGCGCCGGCCCGCTCCTCGTTGGCCGCGTCTGGACGCCGGCTGGAGGCCCATTGCTGGGCGCGCAGGCCGACCAGCATGGCGACGAACGTCACCAGGTAGACCTGACCTGACACTGCCTCGGCCGTCGCGACCAGCCGTGCCAGCGGCGTGACGGCCGTCAAGTCGCCGTAGCCCACAGTCGTGATGTTGCTCAGGCTGAAGTACATGAACGACGTGGTCGGCTGCACCTGCCCGAAGAACGGCGTCCCCTGCAGCTCGTCGATGGTGAGGAACGCGTAGCAGAAGGCGATGGGCAGCAGCAGGAACGCCGAGACAGCGCCGAACAGCGTGCCTCCCGTGACGGTCCGGTGCTGGAGGAGCCGCCGCATGACCAACAGCGGGGCTAGCGCAGAGAGGATGAGGAGCGACAGCGGACGCGTGCCCTCTGTGGCGAAGAGCGGGGTCTCCGAGAACAGGCCGTGGACGATCTGGGCGATGATGATGATGAGCACTAGGGCGACGAGCACGTCGGCGACGCGCCGCCACATGAGCCGCAGGCCGGAGGCGCGCATCGCCAGGAGCAGCGTGGCGCCAACGAGGGCGCTCGTCGCGATGGAGCCGACGCCGGCCACGAGGTCGCCGGCCGGTGCAGACAGGTCGACGAGCGCCAGAGCGACGATAGCCAGAGCGGTCAGCGCCAGAACCAGTCCGAACCTGTCCAGGTATCCGGTTTGATCGTCGAACAGGAGGTGCGTGTTCTGCCTCGGCATGGTGCCTCCTCACGGGCGGGACTGCGGACGCGGGCTGTGTGAGTATTCGCCGCCCGCGGCCGAGGCCCGCTCGGAGACGCGCGTCTGGTCGAACGCCGTGCGCCCGGTCGACGACTCCGCCGTCTGGGTCGACTGAGAGAGGGCGGGTCGCAGAGGAAGGCCCTCCCAACAGCGGGCGCCACCCACGGGTCGCGGGTCGGCGACCTCGAGTCGCGCACAGAAGCCCCGCGACGCTCGCGCGGAACCCTTGCGAGCGATGGTGAAGCGCAGATGATCCCCGGCGTCGCTCGAAGACGGGCGCATATACTTGGGCGGGTCCACACTGACCATGCGCCATGCCGGGGCAGGCGGGCGACCAGGGTCCCATGAGTGTTCGAACGGCCCGTCCTGCTTTCGCGACGAAGGAGGAGCATGAGCGACACGCATGACGCCACGAAGCGCTCGTACTTCGTGCGCAGCATCTTCGCCGGCCGCGACATCGAGCTCTTCATGGTCACGGCCGTCGCCACGATCCTCATCGTGCGCTCGATCCTGGCCGCCAGCGGCTGGCCGCAGCTGGGGGGTGGCAAGGTCCACTTCGCCCATCTGCTCTGGGGCGGGCTGGGCATGCTCATCGCCCTGGTCCTCTTCATGGGCATGCAGGGGCGGCTCTGGAAAGAGCTCGCGACGCTCTCCGCCGGCATCGGCTTCGGGCTCTTCATCGACGAGCTCGGCAAGTTCGTCACGTCCGACAACGACTACTTCTTCCAGCCGGCCGTGGCCTTCATGTACCTCGTCTTCGTCGCCCTCTACCTCGTCGCCCGTTACGTGCTCACCCGGGCCGACCCGTCGCCGCAGGCGGCCCTGGTGAACGCGTTCGACCTCGCCAAAGAGGCCGTGATCCACGATCTCGACGAGACGGAGCGCGGGCAGATCATCGCGCTGTTGTCACGGTGCGATCAGAACGACCCCGTGGTACGCGACCTGGCCCACATCGTCGCCGGCGACAGCACGCCGTCCGACGGCCTTCGCGACCCCTACCAGCGCCTCAAGGCAAGGCTGCGCCGCTTCTACGACAGGCTCGTCGCGCGGCGCTGGTTCAGGAGGGCGCTCGTGGCCTATCTCGCCGTCCTTGCCCTGAGCGGAGTCCTGTCGGCGATCGGTGTGACCGCGATAGCCATCGGGCAGGGGGACTCGATCGCGCTGGACTTCTGGGAGTACGGGCAGCTGATCTCGGCAAGCATCTCCGCCACCCTCGTCGTGGTCGGATTCGTGCGCTGGCGACGTTCACGTCTGACGGCCTACCGCTGGTTCGAGCGTGGACTGCTCGTGTCGCTCTTCGTCACCCAGTTCTTCGCCTTCTACAACAACCAGACGACCCAGGCCTTCAACGTGATCGTCATCCTCCTCACGTACGCGGCGGTCAAGGGGATGATCGTAGAGGAGGAAGCGCGGCAGGTCGGGGGCGACGCTGCGGAAGCGGAGCCGGCGACCGCGTAGCCCCGGCGCCCAGACCCACCGTCACGAGAAGCACGATGCACGATCCCCCAGCACCCACCGAGCGCCGGATCTACCGGTCGCGCGGCCGGAGGCCGTGCCGGCAGCGCCGGCGCCGCCTGGTGGCCCTCGGCGTGGTCCTCCTCGCGGCGGTCCTCGCTCTGTGGGGGCTCGTCGAGCGTCGTGAGCGGGGACGACACGGAGGTGCTCGCCGCACGCCGCCGCCAAGCCCGGGACGTCGGCGCGCCCGAAGCCCTCGGTCTCCCCCACGCCGTCGCCGCTCGCCACGACCTGGTCGGGTCCCCCGTCGTCGGGGCTCCGCCTCAAGCTGCGCGACACCATCGTCAGCGCGTCGATCTCGCCCAAGTCCGTGGTCTCCACGGGCACCGGCTACGTCTTCGCGCAGAACATGATGTATCGCCACACGATGACCGTGTACGACGCGAAGACCCTGAAGCTCGTGAAGACCATCCAGGACTCCGTCGACGCCGCCGCGTTCCGCATCAAGGGCCACCGGGGCACGCTGAGAGGGGCGCCCGTCGAGGCCGCCGTCACGCCCGACGGGCGCTTCATGTTCGTGTCGCAGTACTCGATGTACGGCGACGGCTTCTACCGCCAGGGCGACGATGTGGGCTCGCCGGCCAGCGGCTACGACAAGAGCTACATCTACCGTGTCGGGCTCGACGACCTGAAGATCGACAAGGTCATCAGGGTCGGCTCGGTGCCCAAGTACGTCGCCGTGACCCCCGACCAGCGCTACGTGCTCGTGTCGAACTGGACCTCGTACTCCCTCAGCGTCGTCGACCCGCACCGGAGCCGGCAGGTGAAGGAGGTCCCGATCGGCCCCTATCCGCGCGGCATCGCCGTCGACCCGGACTCGCGCTACGCCTACGTGGCCGTCATGGGGACCTCGGACGTCGCGCGCGTCGACCTGCGCTCGTTCGCCGTCAGCTGGATCAGGGGCGTCGGCGCGGGCCCGCGACACCTGTGCATCTCCCCCGACGGCAAGTACCTCTACGTCACGTGCAACGCCGCCGGGACCGTCGTCAAGGTCGACCTGCGGACCCGCCGGGTGACGGACAGGGTCGCCACCGGCGTGCATCCGCGCAGCATGGCGCTCGCCCCCGACGGCAGGTCGCTGTACGTCGTCAACTACGACTCGAACACGATGAGCAAGGTCCGCACCGGCGACATGAAGGTGCTCCAGGTCGTCGCCACCAACTCGCGCCCGATCGGCGTCACCTACGACCTGCCGACGAAGAGCGTGTGGGTCTGCTGCTACACCGGCAGCATCATGGTGTTCAGGGAACGGTGATCGTCCCCGTCCCGTCCATGGGATAGGTCTTCGGGGAAGTCCTCGGCCGAGAGGCGGTCCACGAAGCGCGCCGAGGTGTGCGAGGGGTCGACCACCGGATAGCCGGGTTCGGCGAGGCGCAGGGAGAGCCAGCGCCCGCCGCGGATGCGTCCCTTCGAGTCGATCTCGGCGGTGAGCAGACCCGAGAGCCCGAGATTGCCGCTGAGGCCGAAGTTGTCCCAGCCGGCGAAGTTGCCCAGGGAGTACGCGATCATCCGGCGCTTGTAGCGCTCGATGCCGCGGACCACGTGAGGTCCGGAGCCAAGCACGAGGTCGGCCCCGGCGTCGACGACGCCGTGCGCGAACCTGCGCGAGTCGCCGCGATTCTCGCCGAACGCATACTCCGTGCCCGTGGGCGTGTGGTACTTGTCGCTGCCCTCGGCGCCGGCGTGGAACAGGACGACCACCAGGTCGGCCTCGCGGTCGGCCTCGCGGACCAGCTCCTGAGCCGCGGGGATGTCGAGCAGGCTCTGATTCCACGAGTAGGGCGAGAAGGCGAGCACGGCGACCTTGACGCCCCGAACGTCGACGGAGGCGATCTGCCCGGGAAGCCCCGCGTACTCGATGCCGTTCTTCTTGAGCGTGGCTTTCGTCTGTTCGAGCCCGTTCGCGAGGTAGTCGTGACTGTGGTTGTTCGCGAGGCTGACGAAGTCGATGCCGGACCATCGCAGCGCTCTGCCGTACGAGGGCGGGGCCTGGAAGGCGAAGCAGAGCGAGGAGTCGCTGCCGTCGCACTTCGACGGCCCGGGCAGGGAGTACGTGCCTTCGAGATTGGCGATCATCAGGTCCGGGGCGCGCAGCTCGTCGCGCACCTGCGCGAAGAGAGCGCGCCCGTTGTTCGGCGGGTTCCCGTACTTGGAGCCCGGCGTCGTGTCGCCGACCCAGCCGATCGTGATGACCGTCGGCGGCGAGGAGTCGGCCGCGGATGACGGGGAGGACGAAGGCTTCGCCGAGGGGGAAGTCGAAGGGCGCGGGCCGGCGGCGACGTCGGAGTCGGCCGGCCCGCCGCTCGCGCGCCACGCCCAGGCGCCGGCGGCGAAGACCGCCGCCAGGCCGATGACGCCGGCCGCGAGGAAGACGAGACGGAAGCGGCGCCGGCCGACCGTGCTGTAGGTGCTGGCGCCGGCGGGGCGGCGAGGTGCGGGGCTCATGGTGCGGGCAGGATAGCACCGGCTCAGACATCAGCCACCAACCCGTCGCCATTCACGCATCCACAGGTCTCACCGACGGCGAGCCTAACACGCACTATAGCCCGCGGTGACCGAGCTCAAACGCTTCCTCGTGGCCGGCCTCGTGTCGACCTCGACCAGCGTCGCCGAGGCCCCGCGATCCCGCACATGCCTACGGCGGCGGTGGCCGAGATTGACTTGTCCGAGGTCCGGGTAGCATACGGCCCGGTTCACAGACACCCGGCGCCGCCGGGTGCTCTTGAGCCCCGGTCGACGACTTCCGGGGCCTATCTCATCGCTACGGACACAGGGAGGAAGCGTGGACTGGAACGATCTTGGGGGCGGGACGACGTGGGTGGTCTGGCTCGCGATCTTGGTCGTGTGGATCGTGGCCATGTGGAAGATCTACGCCAAGGCGGATCAGCCCGGCTGGGCGGCGATCATCCCCATCTACAACATCTACATCTGGTGCAAGATCGTCGGCCGCCCGGGATGGTGGGTCATCCTGCTCTTCATCCCCTTCGTCAATATCGTCATCGACATCATCCTGTCGATCGACCTCGCCAAGTCGTACGGCAAGGGCGCCGGCTTCGGCATCGGCATCTTCTTCCTGCCATTCATCTTCCTGCTGATCCTCGGCTTCGGTTCGGCGAAGTACGAGGGGCATCGGCGGCCTGACCGTTCGCGACCTGACCGACCACGAAAGAGACGACGGCGGCGCCCCGCGCGCGGGGCGCCGCCGTCGTCATATGTGGTCACCGCCGGGACGCGCGCCCTGCAGACCAGAGTCCCTTCAGAGCCCCAGCAGCTCTATGAGCTTCTGGTAGACCAAGTCCGTCCGCTGATCCTGCTGGTCTACGTCGATCAGGTCGTGTCTGCAGGCCCAGGCTCTTCTGGTCTCGTACGCCTCTACATCCTCGCCCGCACCGCGCCATACGTCCGTGAGGTGCTCTCGGATGTCACCGGTGTCGACCTGGTCGTCGTTCGCGTTGGTGACCACGCGATCGACCCACCGCCGGCGTCTTCGCCGCCTGGTCCTCTCACCGCCTTCGCGACGACGTACATCGAGGCGAGCGCGCGCGTCGACTCACCCGATATGCATGTCCAGCTTGCCGCCGCTGGCAACGACAGGTTCGGGACGCGCGCGAAGAGGTTGCGGAAGCCGTAGTCGAGATGTCTGCATACCCTCTCCGAAGCGCGATCGCAGGAGAACTACCACACCCGCCGACATCAGTCGCGTTCTGCGCGATCCAGGCGCTCACCACGCCGCCCGCCGACAGCCCAGCACGCGTACCTCGTCGCCCAGCCCGGCGTCACGTCGACCACCTCGTCGGCGTAGTCTCGGAAGTCCTCCGCGCGATCGCGCCACGTTCGAGACGCCGCCGATAGCCTTGCCATCCTCTGAGTCCAAGCCGTGGTAGGGCATGCGCAGTATCAGCACGTTCGCGCCCCGTCGTAGATCTCCTCGCCGAGGTCTACGAACTGCTTCGCGCAGTTGGTGAGCCGTGCATGAGGACACTACCACATCGGTCTTCTCTCTGTGCGTGAGCAACCGCGAGGCGCACGCCCGTAGACCGCGTCCTCCTGCGCCGCGTACTTCTCGAACCGCTGCACTGCCTCGTCGTACGACAGGCTATCGGACTCCGAGCCATCCCGAGTTCGAGACCGGGATCACTGCGAGAACAGGGCGAGAGCAAGGAGCGCGAGCGCCGCCCACCCGCGACACTAAGCACGTCCGCCACCATGGCGCGCGCCGCAGATACTCGTTGCGAACGTCACCCGCAGGTTCAGGCACGTGCCGCGCTCTATCTTTCCGTTTCGCTCGTCATAGCTACAGCATGATAGCAGTGCAGAGAGTGACCGCTCGCGGCTCCGTGCGCGGCGAGATCCCAGCTCGCGTACCGTAGGCTTCTCCTTCGTGGCCTGCACCTGGTGCTTGTGACACGCCGCACCGTGTTCGTCATTGCAACGTAGTCCGAGTCGTATCGCGTCCCTGAGCTCGTCTCATGCTCTGCTGGTTCACTGTGGTTTTTTATTCTTTTATTCTCTATCTCTACATTTTTTTCTCTCTCTTCTTCTTCTATTACTTTTCTCTATTCTTTTCACTCTACGCTCTTCGCTGTCTCGCCTTCGCAAGACCGTCGCCTAGCAGATCTGCCAGTTCCATATCTTCGCAGCCGTGACAGTCTGCGCGCCTCCGGCCAGGATCACCTAGTTCCGTTTATTTCCTTCAACTCTTCCATCTATCTACCTCCCTTTTATCATACATCCTCTACATATCTTACCTATATCTCACTCTCTCCCATCACCTCTTCCATCTAATACACTCTCACTCTCTTATACTACGTCATAACACTCACACACACTCTTCCATATTCTCTACATCACTCACAAAATCATACACATCCACAATATCCACACTCTCTTCCTCTCATCCTGCTCAAAGTCGCGACGAGAACGACCCCCTCATCCTGCAGTTCACAGAAGCCAACCCTCGTGCTCGAGCCCTACCTCCGCAAGCGCGTTCATCTCACGCCGACACCGCGTAGTGGCCTGAGGGGCCGGGCCAACCCTGCGTCAGCCGGCCTGTTCGCCGCGCCGCGTCAGTCGGCCTGCTCCGCCCGTCGCGCGCGGCGACGAATGATGCTCCACACCAGGCTCAGCTCCTCGATGCGCAGGAGGCGAGCGGCGCCGACGTACGCCGCGCCGCTCGCCGCGACCGCGATCAGCAGGGCAACGAGCGCCTGCGCGAAGCCGCCTTCCGCGAAGCCCTTGAGCGCGAGCCACAAGGCGGCGGCGACCGCCGCGGCGGCGGCCGCACAGAGCAGCGCCTTGCCCACCGCGATCGCCATGCGCCGGCCCTCGTCAGTCCCGATACGGTCCCGAAGCAAGTAGCCGAGCACGACGCAGTTGAAGATGGAGACGAGCGAGGTCGAGAGGGCGATGCCGGCGGCGCCGAAGGGGTGCGAGCAGGATCCAGGCGAGCACGGCGTTCAGGACCAGGCAGGCGAGCCCGACGTAGAGCGGTAGCCAGACGCGCTGCATGCTCTGGAAGCTGCGGTTGAACATCGTGTTGATGTTGGCGAACACCAGGCCCACGGCGAAGGCGGCCAGCACGGGGGCGACCGCCGTCGTGTCGCCGGCCGAGAACGCGCCCCGCTGGAAGACGACGCGCACGATGGTACGGCCAGCACCGCGAACCAGGCGACGAAGGGCAGCGAGACGAAGGCGGTCTGCCGCACCGCCAGCGAGAGGGTCTCCCGGAACCGCGTCCGGTCGTCCTGGGCGGCGAAGCGCGAGAGGGACGGGAAGAGCACGGTGCCGATCGTCACGGCGAAGATGCCCTGCGGCAGCGTGTACAGCCTGAAGGCGTAGATGATCTCCGCCGCCGCCTGGTCGCTGACGTACTGCGCGAAGTACATGTTGACGAGGAAGTTGAAGTTGAGGATGCCGAGCGTGATCGAGACCGGCACCATGAGAGCGAGCACGCGCCGGAACTGGGAGTCGCCGAAGTGCAGGTTGACTCTCACGGGCTCGCCCATTGCGCGCATCGCCCATACCAGCAGTACGAGCTCGACGACCGTGCCGGCGAGGATGCCCCAGGCGAGCGCCGGCACGCCCCACGACGTATGCCACGCCGTGACGAAGGCGATGATGACGACGTTCCAGACGATGCTGACGACGGCCGGCATGACGAAGCGCTCGTGGGCGAAGAGCACCCCCGTGACGACCCCGGCGAGAGCCAGGACCAGGATCGTCGGGGCGACGATGCGAAGGTACTCCGCCGCCGCGGCCGCGGCTTCGGGGGTCGTCGTGAGTTCCGGGTACAGGGCGCGGACGATGGGCCCGGCGGCCGCGATGAGGACGAGGACGGCAATCCCGACCACGGTGAGCATGAAGCCGAGCAGCGCCCCGGTGACGCGGCGGGCGCGGCCCTGCTCGCCGGCCACCAGCAGGCCGACCAGGACCGGCACGAAGGCCGCGCTGATCGCCGCGTCGGCGAAGAGCTGGCGGATCGTGGTCGGCACCGCCGAGACCGAGACGAAGGCACTGTAGTCGGCGCCCGCGCCGTAGGCGCCGGCGACGACCACCTCGCGCGCCAGCCCGACGACCCGCGAGACGGCGGTCGCCGAGGCCACGAGAACCGCGGCCAGGGCGAGCCTGCGCGTGCGCTCGCTCATCGCCGCGACCCGTCCATCAGGCGCTCCCCCTCGCCGGCGGTCACTCGGTGGCGACCGGCAGCAGGCGGTTGTACTTCCGCAGGGCCTGCTGCAGACCGTCGTGCGGCAGGGCCGCGACGGCCCGGTCGTCGCGGCCGGTCATGTCCTGCGCCGCGACGAGCGCGTTGACGATCGCTTCCTCCGTGGCCTCCACAGTGGCCTGGAAGAGCGCCGAGAGGATCAGCGTCGGCGCGGCGCGCTCCTCGTCCGACGCCGCGCCGACGCCGCGCCGCGTGAGCGGCAGCTTGGGGACGCCGTACTCCGGTTCCTCGAGCTGCTCGGGCGCCTCGGGTGCGGCGACGGAGAAGGCGACGAAGATGTCGCCCGAGGTCTCGTGGCCGGTGTTGCCCAGACGGCCCATGCCGAGCACCGGACGCCGCGCCACCCGCTCCAGATGGTGGGGGTCGAGCGGGGCGTCGGTGGCGATGACGACGAAGATGGACTTGGTGGACGGGGCGCCCCTGGTCCTCGCCCTGTAGCCCAGCAGCTCCTGACCCACCGGGGCTCCCGCGATCCGCAGCTCCGGTCGCGTCCCCGTGTTGCCCTGCACGAGGACGCCGACGCGGTACTCACCGCCGGCGTGCTCGACGATGCGGGAGGCGGTCCCCGTGCCGCCCTTGAAGCCGTGCATGATCATCCCCGTGCCGCCGCCGACGTTGCCCTCGGCGATGACGCCCGAGGTCGCGCGCTCGATCGCCGCGTCGACGTGCTCGGCCTTGACGTGCATGCCGTCGATGTCGTTGAGGTAGCCGTCGAAGGTCTCGCCGACCATCGGCAGGTGCCAGGCGCCGGGGACTCCCTCGCGGATGCTCCAGGCCACGAGCGCGTCACGGACGGTGCCGGTGCTGTGCGTGTTGGTGAGGCCGATCGGGCCGGACAGCTTGCCGGACTCCGCTACGGCAAGCGCGCCGGCCACTTCACCCATGCCGTTGAAGGCGAAGTACGCGCAGAGCACGGGCTCGTGGTCGTAGCGTCCGCGCGGAAGGATGACCGTCACGCCGGTGCGGACGGGGCCCTTGCCGACCTGGAGGGGGCCCTCCCCTTCGATCAGGGTCGCGTATCCCACCTCGACGCCGGCGACGTCGGTGATGGAGTTCCAGGGACCCGGCCTGCCCTCGAAGGGCACGCCGAGGTCGCGTGCTCGTGGCCTCGTGCTCATGCTCTCTGGGGATTCGGCTTGGAGGCCGTCATCCCTCGCCCGGAGGCGACTGACGGGCCGTGCTACACTCCGGGCGCCAAGATGGGTCGCGTGCCTCCAGACACCCCTCAGACGACAGTCGCTCACCGCGCTCTTCCGCCGCGAGCAAGCTTCGCTCTCGCGGCCGGACGCGTGGCCAGAGGACTGTCGCGCAAGCTGGGCAAGGGCTCGGGCGGGGTCATCGGCGGCGACGTGGCGCTGCGTCTGCACCCCGGGGTGCTCAAGGCCCTCGCCGCGAGCCGGGAGGTCGCGCTCGTCTCGGCGACCAACGGCAAAAGCACCACCACCCAGTTCCTCGCCGCGGCGATGGCCTCGAAGGGTCCGACCGCGCACAACCGCGGCGGGTCGAACATGGCCAACGGCCTCGTCGCGGCGCTCGACGCGGCGCGCGAGGCGCCGCGCGCCGCGCTCGAAGTGGACGAGGCCTACCTCGGCCCCATCACCGCGGCGGTCGCGCCGCGCTCCATCACCCTCATGAACCTGAGCCACGAGTTCACCCGGGGCGTGAGCTACAAGCGCGAGGCGCGCCACTGGCGCGAGACGATGGGGCGCCTCGATCCCGGCTGCACGGTGGTGGCCAACGCCGACGACCCCGTCGTCGCCTGGACGGTGCAGCCGGCGACGAACGTCGTGTGGGTCGCGGGGGGCCTGCTGTGGAAGGAGGACGCGCTGGTGTGTCGTGGCTGCCTGCGGCCGCTCGTCTGGGAGGCCGACGACTACCGGTGTGACAACTGCGGGTTCGCGCGGCCCGAGCCGACGTGGCGCTTGGCGTCCGGCGTCATCCACGGCCCAGGCGGGAGCGTCGCGACGGACGCGATCCGCCTGCCCGGGCGGGCGAACCCGGTCAACGCCCTGTTCGCCGTGGCGACCGCCGCCCTGTACGGAGTGGAACCAGCGGCGGCGATGACGGCGATCGCCGGCATCCGGGACGTCGACGGCCGCTATCGCGTGTACGACGTCGAGGGCCGGCTCGTCCAGCTCCACATGGTGAAGAACAGCGCGAGCTGGAGCGAGAGCGTCGAGCTGTTCGCCTCAGACGAGCAGGCGGCGCTCGTCTTCGCCGTCGACGGGTTCGGCCTCACAGGACGCGACACGGCGACGATCTGGGACGCCCCCGTCGAGCTACTCGCCGGCCGCCGCGCGGTGGCAGGCGGGGAGCGTCGCGATGACATCGCCGCGCGCCTCGAGGTCGCCGGTGTCGAGGCCGTGATCGCCGCCGACCACCTCGAGGCGATCCGCTCCTGCCCCCCGGGCCGGTCCACGTGGTCTGCAACTACTCCGCCTTCAACTACCTCAAGAGGACGCTGGTGCCATGATCGCCTGCGACGGCCCCCTCCTCATCGTCAGCGCCTACCCGGACCTGACGCTGCCCCAGGCCGACGACGGCAACGTCCTCGTCCTCGCCCACAGGGCCCGTTTGCGCGGCATCGATGTCGAGGCGAGGACGGCGCACTGCCGCGACACCCTGCCGCCGGCCGACATCTACGTGACCGGCGGCCTCGAGGACGAGGACCAAGGCGAGCTCGCCCGTTGGCTGGCCTCCTCGGCCGAGTTCCGCCGCGCCGTCGAGGCCGGCGCGGCCGTGCTCGGCGTCAACAGCGGCTACCAGGTGCTCGGCGAGCGCTTCGCCCTCCCGGACGGCTCTCTCCGGGACGGCCTCGGTCTGCTCGACGTCCGCACGCATCGCGGGGCGACCTGGATCGACGGCCCCGTCGTGACGCGGCCGAACGACGCCCTCGGCCTCCCCGCCCTGAGCGGCTACGAGAGCCACTACGGTGTCACCGAGCTCGGACCCGGCGCCGCGCCGTTGGCCCTCCTCGAGATCGGCCACGGCAATGGCGCCGCCACGCCGGACGGTGCGGCGGCCGAGCCCCGGGCCGGCGGCAACACGCCCCGCACCGGCAGCGACAAACCCCGCACCGAGGGGGCCGTCTCCGGCCGCGTCGTCGGCACCTACCTGCACGGGCCGGTGTTGGCGCGCAACCCCGAGCTGGCCGACCTTCTCCTCGGCCTCGTCCTCGGCCGGACCCTCGAGCCGCTGCCGGCCTCGTTCGCCGAGGCGTCGCGGCAGGCGCGCATCGACGAGGCCCGCGACTGGGTCAGGCGCGGCCGGCCGAAGGTGAAGATGTAGCTCGGCGCCGGAGGTCAGCCCGAACCGCTCACTCCCCGGGTCGCCCCGGCCGCGCCCGACCGATCAAGCCGATCTCAGCTGCCTCCACGCCTCGTCGTAGCTCGCCCTGAACTCACCGACGTCCTGGATGAGTTCGCCGCGCGCCAGCGTCTCCTCCGAGGGGACGAAGTCCCACACGAGCGGGTCCGAATACTGCTCCGCGTCGGGTACCGGCGAGCTGTACCACGTGTAGTCGACGATCTGCCCCGCCACCTTGGGGTCGAGCACGTAGTCCATCAAGAGGTGCGCGGCGTACGGACTCGCTGCCGTGGTCGGGATCGCCATGTTGTCGCAGTACATGGCGAACGCCTCTGAGGGCAGCACGTACTCCAGCTTCTCGGGTCCCAGCTCGTCGTAAGCCTGCAGCACGTAGCCACTCCACCCGTGGCAGAGCGGCGTGCCCGAGACTAACGAGCGCTTGATGTTGATCGAGTCGTAGGCCTTCACGAGGGGTTTCTGTTCGATCAGCTTCTCCAGCGCCTGATCGAGCTCGTCCTGGCTCGTCGTGTTCAGGCTGTAGCCCAGCGAGAGGAGGCCCGCCCCGAGCGTGTCCCTGATGTCGTTGAGCATCGTCATCTCGCCCTTGTGGGCGGGGTCCCACATCGTCTCCCAGGATGTGACCGGCTCGGGCAGAAGGTCCTTGCGATGCCCGATGCCCGTGGTCCCCCACTGGTACGGGATGCTGTACTTGTTGCCGTCGGTCTCGGGGTCGTACTCGGGCTTCTGCAGGCTTGGCATCACGTTCTTGATGTTGGGGATGTACTCCATGCGCAGGGGCTGGATGAGGCCCATCTTCAGCATGATGTGCACGGTCATGCCGTCGGGCACGATGACGTCATAGCCCGTGGCCCCCGCCTCGAGCTTGGCGAGCAGGGCCTCGTTGCTGTCGTAGTAGCTCTCGACGACCTTGATGCCGTACTTCTTCTCGAAGCCCTTGACCGCGTCGGGCGAGATGTACTCCGACCAGTTGTAGAGGGAGAGCTCCCCTGGAAGGGTGGTGTCGAGCGGCTCCGGCGACTTCGCGGTCTCCGCCTCTTCGGTGCCGCAGGCGGCGAGGATCGTCGCCACGGCGGGGACGCTGAGTCCGAGCGCCGTGGCTCGCTTGAGGAACTCCTTGCGACTCATACTGCCACGCGACATCCGCTCGACCATCCGGATGAGCGTGTCCTCGATGCCGGTCCGATCTCCCGGTGTCATGGTGGTCCTCCTCCTGGCCGCGTCACTGCAGCAGATCGTCCACCGCCTGGGCGAAGACCTCGGAATGCAGGTCGACATCGGCGACGGACGTTTCGGGGCACATCAGGGCCATGTTGTGGAACGGCGTGATGAGGATGCCCCGGTTGAGCGTGTAGAGATGGAGGTACTCGTCGAGTTCGAGATCGTTGGCGGCGAACGAGGCGGCGCCGTCGCGCGGCACCTCCGGGCAGAACCGGTGCTCGGCCCTCGCGCCGAGGCGCGCGATACACCACGGGAGAGAGCGGGAGTCGATCACAGCCTGGACCCCGTCGGCGTAGCGATCCGCGACCGCGATCATGTGGCCGAAGGCCTCGGCAGTCAGCACCTCGGTGAGCGTCGCCCGCGCGGCGGCGGTCGCCAGAGCGTAGCCGGCAAGCGTGCCGCCGATGCCGCCCCCGTCGATAAGGTCGGCCTCGCGGTCGCCGAGGATCCGTTCGCCCAGCTCCGCCGAGACTCCGTACGCGCCCATCGGCACCCCCGACGCAAGTGTCTTGCCCAGCGTGACGATATCGGGCTGCAGGCCCCAGGCGGCCGTGCAGCCCCCCGGTCCCGCGCTCCAAGTATGCGTCTCGTCGTTCACGAGCAGCGTCCCGGTCTCGTCGCAAAGACGCCGCACCTCTTCAAGATAGCCGGGAAGCGGCGGGACGATGCCGATGTTCGTCATCGCGGGCTCCATGAGCACGCAGGCGACGTCCCGCGGCGCAAGGGCCTCGGCCAGCGCGTCGGCGTCGTTGTACTCGACGACCTTGCTGATGACGCGCGGGTCGACCGCCGGTCCGACGTTGCCCGGCTTCGAGCGCGGCTTGCCGTCGGCGTCGAGGACGATGTGGCTCTCGTCGACCGTCCCATGGTAGCAGCGCGAGAAGACAAGGACGTAGGGCCGCTTGGACACCTGCCGGCACAGACGCACGACGCAACGGTTGGCGTCGGTGGCCGACGTGGTGAACTGCCAGAGAGGCGGGCCGAAGCGACGCTGAAGCTCGTTGCCCACCACAAGGGCATCGTCACTCGGGAGCATCGTGGTGATGCCGCCCTTCTCCTCCAGCCGGGCGCGCAGAGCCTTGGTCACAGGAGCCGGCGAATGGCCGCTCATGGAACCAGTGTCGCCAAGGCAGAAGTCGACGTACGTGAAGCCGTCGACATCGGTGACGTGACTTCCCTTCGCCTCGTCGAAGAAGATGGGAAAGCCCCCCGGCCACATCGTCATCCACACCATGGGGACCCCGGCCAGCAGCGATCCCTTCGCCTCCTCGAAGAGCCCCCGCGAGCGCGGATGCTCGCGCACGTACGTGGCTCGTTCTTGCGCGATGAGCCGCGCGAGGCGTACCCGGTCGATGGATCGGACTGAACCCCTCACGGACATGCGAACCTCCCGTCGTCGACCACGGCAGCGACCGTATCACGTCATTCACTGAACATCCAGTGAATCACCGCGTAACCGCTATACTGCAGAGGTGGTCGGCCGTAGGGGCGACTCGACAGGCATCGCGCGACGACGGGCAGGCGCAGCGGCATGAGCGAGAGAGACGAGAGAGCGAGGCGGCGGCGGCGCGAGATCCTCGCCGCCTACTACCAGGTCCTCCTCGACGAGGGACTGGAGGGGGCGTCGATCGGCAAGGTGGGCCGGCAGCTCGGCGTGCACCCGAGTCTGGTCATCCACTACTTCGGGACCAAGGAGCAACTGACGATCGAGCTGGTCGACTACCTGCTCGAGGTGTACTACGAGACGTACGGGGAGCGCCTCGCCGCTATCGCGGACCCGCTCGAGCGGCTGAACGCCATCCTCGACACCTTCTTCAGCCTCTCCTATCAGCAGCTCCTGCCTGAGAGCGTGTTCTACGGCTGTTTCTACCTGAGCCTACGCCGCCCGAAGGTGCGCGAGGCCTTCGCGGCGCTGCACGAGGCCGAGAGGGCGCTGGTCGAGGACGCGATCTCGGCCTGCATGGCGTCGGGCGCTATCCCGAAGGGCGACGCTCACGAACTCGCGCTCGCCGTCAAAGGGATGGAGGCGGGCTTTGCCGTGCTCATCGGGGGCAGCGAGCGCGAGGAGGACGCCCTGGCCATGGCCGCCTCGCTCAAACGACAGGTTCTCCGCCTGCTGGGGCTCGCCCCGCTCGGACCAGCCGAGACGACGTCCAAACCGTAGACCCGCGCCTCCCGGAGGCCCTGCCGGCACGACCCCGAGGGCCGAGAGAGCCGAAAGGCGCAGCTACTTGTGATCCGCTCGACGACGGCCTGACCGTAGCGCCGACCGTAGCTGCGACCAGGGCGAGATGAGCGATGAAGGGCGGGGGATCAGGGAGGCGTCTGGGTCTGAGCCACCGGCCTCTCGACTCGGGTCAGTACACCTTGACCCTGTCCTTGCCGGCCCGCTTCGCTGCGTAGAGCGCAGCGTCTGCACATGCGACCAGCTCGTCCATGCCTTGCGCCGTTTCCGGGCACGACGCGATGCCGATGCTCACCGTCACAGGAACGGCGCCGTGGTCGGGTCCGATCGGGAATCCGCGCGCGGCAATGCATCGGCGCAGCCGCTCCGCCACCGCCGCCGCCCCCTCGCGGTGTCCCTCGGCCGCCGGAGCCTCATCCACATCTGGGCCCACGCCACCGCTGCCTGCCTCAGCACGGGGATCGTCAGCCCCGTCACACGGCGCCCGCCGGGCGCTGGTATCGGGGAGGATGACGCAGAACTCCTCGCCGCCATAGCGCGCCGCCAGGTCGCCGCCCTTGCGACACTCCTCCATCATCACCCCGCCGATCAGGCGCAGGACCTCGTCGCCGGCGGGGTGTCCGTACGTGTCATTCAGCTGCTTGAAGTCGTCGATGTCCAGCATCAGCAGGGCCACGGAGGTGCCACATCGCCTCCCGCGGTCGATCTCCTCGGCAAGACGATCGTAGAAGCGCCGGTGGTTGGCCAGGCCTGTGAGGGCGTCCTTCATCGCCAGGTCCTCGATCTGGGCATAGAGCCGAGCGTTGTTCAAGGCGATCGCGGCGTGCTCCCCCAGCGCGCGCGCGAACGACAGCTCGTCTTCGCCGAACGGTCGATCCTTTGCGTGCTGACTGACTCGCATCGCGCCGAGGATCTCGTCCTCCATCCGGAAGGGCACCCAGGCGACGACCTGCTCGCCGGTCTCCGCCATACGAGCCGCGGTCCGGGGCGCAAGTCCCACGTCGGCGCGCTGCTGGATGACGGACTCGCCGCGTCGGAGGGCGGCCGTCACTGTGTCGTCGATGGCGGCATCTGCGTCAGCCAGGTCCCGGACGGTGACGATCCCGCTGTCGGCCGCGCGCAGCGCGAAGACAGCATCGTGCTCGTCCCATTCGTACACGAGCGCCCGGTCCACGAGGAGCGCCGTGGTAGTGAGGCCGGCCACGTCTCGCAGCAGTTCGATCCGGTTCAGCCGGGAGCCGATCACGCGCGTCGCTTGAGCGAGAGCGGCGAGCCATCGGTGTTGGTCCTCCTCCCGGCGGTGCAGGCGGGCGTTGTGCAGTGATGCCGCTGCCTGCTCGCCGATCACTTGCGCCATGCGTACCTCGTCGGACGTGAAGCGCCGTTCGTGCTCGGTCTCCACCAGGATCATCATGCCGAACACCTCGTCGTGGTAGACGAGCGGCACGCTCAGCCGGGTCTTCTCCCCCCGCTCCATCATGCGGGCGTGGTTCTCGGCGCTCAAATCCTCGTCTGACAGTGACTCCTCGGCGACGATGCCGTCGCGCACCGCACGCATCCCCCCCGGGTAGTCGCTCACCCACAGGGTCTCACCGACACGGGCCACAGCGGCGTCCGGCTTGGCGTCGCGCTGGTAGCAGACCCTGTACGTCGCCACGTCGCTGCGCCCCGAGTACTCCCAGATCACGCTCTGGGGGCAGACGAGCGCCTCGCCGGCTGCGCACGCGACCTCCTGCAGGACGATGTCGTAGTCGATGCTCGACGTGATCGCGCGGCTCGTGGTGAGCAGCGCCGCCAGCTCGTGCGAGCGCTGCACGACCTTGGCGACGACCTGTTGGCGCTCGATCGCCGCCGAGATCGAGCCCGCCGCCGACACGAGGATGCTGGTCTCGTCCTCACTCCAGAGCCTGTCCCGGTCGCAGCGATCGAGGCGCAGAAAGCCGCGGTAGACGCCGCCGACGAAGAGTGGCAGCAGCAGGGTCGCCTCGACGCCCTGCGCCGCAAGCAGAGCGGCGGTGCGGCCGGGCAGGAACTCGGTCATGCTGCCGAAGGGCTCGCCCGCAGCGAGTCGATCGTAGAGACCCGGGGCGAAGGCCTCATGGGCCTCCGGCTTCTCGGCATCGGAGCCTGCCAGACTCAATTCCGGGGCGACGACCGCTTCGGCGTGCAGCGCGTACGCTCGTCGATCGCTGTTGTCAACGGTGTTCAGAAAGGCGCAGACCCTGTCCGCTCCCGCCGCCGTCATCAGCCTCTCGAGGGCGAGGCCGTATACGTCGGCCTGAGGGTCGGCCAGGAGCAGTCGGTGCTGGAGGTCGTTGACTGTGGCGCGCATGACCTGGCCGTAGCTCACCTCGCGCGAGCCGCCGCCTACGCCCACATGAAGAGGCTGCTCCTTGGGCTCGTCGAAATCGCTGCTGATCGCGTCGAGCGAGGGGCGCTCGGCCCCCGGCCCGCGCGTGCGCGTCGCGACGGCCCGCGCGTCCTCGGGCCTCGCGCTCCTCACCGCCCACTCTGAGTCGACTTTGGCCATGTTCCCCTCGTCGTCTGTCACATCTATCGGCGACGAAACCGACCAGCCTCAGGGCGAGAGACGGATGTACCAGGTCAGCGGCGCCCGGAGGCATCAGGAAGTCGCGGCGTGACGTCCTTCGGCCCGGCTTCAGCCTCCCTCCCCACCTGCCGATAGACGCAGTGCGGGCGGGCTTCGGCCCAGGCCCGCGCACCAGCCTCCGCGAGAGGAGGGACGACGGACGGCGTGCGAGCGACAGCGAGAGACTCCTCGTGGCGGACGTACATCGTCGCGCTGATCGGCGTCGCCGTCGCGGCTCTGCTCGTCTACGCGGCCGCGACGTACGTGACGACGGCGCGGTCTTTGACGTCGTCCCTCATCCTGCTGTCCGTCGCCCTCGGGGTCGCCGGCGCCTCGAGGCACCGTCTGGCTGCCGCGGTGCACCACCGACGGCGACACCCGGAACCGGGCGGTGAGATCGAGGAGCTCAAGACGCAGGTCGAGAGGCTCTCCGAGTGTCTCATCCACCTGAACGTCTTCGCAGACACGCTCGCCGACACGCCGGACGTGCAGACCCTCCTCACGCGCCTGATCCCCATGGTCGAGCGAACGTTCGACGCCGACTGGAGCACACTCCATATGCTCGCCGAGCACGGAAACGTGAAGGTCGTCGGCGCGCCCCACGGCACGCACGACGCTGCCACGGTGGCGCTGGGATACGTGATCGCCCACGCCCAGCCGGTGTGCATCCCCCATCCACAGGGACAGCCAAGTCCCCTCTCTGCCGACATCTCCGTCGACCCTGGCAGCCTCCTGGCAGTCCCGCTCGTCACCAGCGGCAGGGTCACCGGCGCCCTCGCCGTCGGGACACATGAGCGGCGCGAGTTCTCCCAGCGTGACACCAGCATCTTGTCGACGATCGCGGCACAGATCGCCGTCGCCGTCGAGAACGCGGCGACATACCGCAAGCTCGAAGACAGCTACCTCGCCACGATCAGCGCCCTCGCCTCCGCCATGGAGGCGAGCGACGAGTACACCGCCGACCACGCCGACACCATCGCCTCAATGGCCGTTGATGTGGGCACGGAGCTCGGCCTCGACGACGCCGAGCTGCGCCAGCTACGGCATACGGGCCTGCTCCACGACATCGGCAAGATCGGCATCCCGGACCCGGTACTTCACAAGAGCGGCGCCCTCAGCACCGCCGAAGCAGCCAAGATGGCCGAGCACACCATCATCGGCGAACGCATCCTCTCCCATGCCGAGTGCCTGCGGCCGGTCGCGCCGCTCGTCCGCGCCGCGCACGAGCGCTGGGACGGCCTCGGCTACCCCGACGGCCTTGAGGGCGAGGCCATACCGCTCGCCTCGCGCATCGTCTTCGTGTGTGATGCGTTCCACGCCATGACGTCGGACCGCCCCTACCGCCAAGCCCTGACGGCCGCCGAAGCGCTCGACGAGTTGCGCGCCCAGGCAGGCCGGCAGTTCGACCCGCGCATCGTCGAGGCCTTCGCGCGGATCCTGCCGACTCTGGCCACTCAGCTTGAGCCGGCGCCGGCGCTCCGCCATGCATCGTCCGTCGGAGCGACCTAGCCGGCTCCTTCTCGTGGTCACTCGGCCGGGTCACTCGGCGACTCGGCTGCGTGACTGGCCGCCGGAGCCACCGCAAGCGGCGAGCGTGAGCGCGGCAAGCGCAACGTCCAGCGCTCCCGGTTCAGGTGGCGAACCCCGCGGCCGGCGCGACGGGACTACGCCTGGAGCAGATCCGCGGTCGTCAGCTGCTCGGTCAGCAGGCGCCGGAAGCGCGCCGGGTCGCCGTCGCACCAGGCCTCAACCAGCCGGCGGCCGGTCTCGTAGACGACGACGTAACTGCGCCAGGTCGGGTGGGTGACGAACTCGATCGTCTTCTCCACCTCGTCGGGCGGGCGCAGGGACCAGCGCCGCAGATAGGCGCGCACCTCGTCGAGATCCCGGCCTTCAACGTGGATCAGACGGGCGGCGGAGTCGTCCGTGCGCCAGATCGGCTTGTCGGCCTCGCGGACGGCGCGGATCAGGTCGAGGTCGTAGCCGGCGCCGAAGCCGGCGAGGATCTGCGCGCAGGCGACCTCAGCCTCCGGGCCGAGGATGTCGAGCCCGTTCATGGCCACGCCCTCGTCGATGAGCGACTGCGGCGTCCCGACCGGGGCGATCGCCTCCTCGAGCTGCCCGCGGCCGTCGACGAGCAGCGCCTCCTTGAGCGCGTGCTGCGTGTGGTGGCCGGGGTAGAGCTCGTGGGCCACGAGGTCGGGGAGCATCTCCGCCCGCATCGGGATGTCGGTGCAGATGGCGACGCGGCTGCGCCGGTGACCGAGGTAGTAGTTGAAGGCGGCCCAGGGCTCGTTCGCGACGAGCTCGATCTCGGCCATCTCGCCCTCCGGCAGAGCGAAGAGCTCGTCGCTGCGCCGGCGCAGCTCGGCGGCGAGCGCCTCGGCGGCCGGCAGGACCACGTCGGACGGGATCTCGCGCTCTTTGCGCCAGGCTCGGTAGCGCTCGCCCAGATCGCCGGCGCCGGGGACGAGCTCGTCGAGGCGCCGGTGGGCGGCGGCGAGCTCGTCCTCGTTCGCGGGGTCGAGGTCGACGCCGAAGCACCGGCGCACCTCGTCCTCGTACGACAACGGCCTTCCGTCGAGCCGCTCGGCGACGGTGGCGAGGCCCTCGAGCTGCGCCGCGAACCAGCGCTCGCGCGGCGGGTCGCCGAGGTCGCCGGCGGAACCGGCGACGAGGCCGGCGAGCTCCTGCGCCTCGTCGGCGAGCGCCGCCGGCGCGGCCGGCTCCTCGCCCTTCACCCGCTCGGCAAGCTCGGGCGGCCCGTAGTAGAAGTCGACGAAACCGTCGATGTGACGCCCGAGCCGGAGCGAGAGCAGAAGGTAGCGTTCGACGAGGTCCGCGCCGCGCATCGTTTCCCCCCTTGAGAGCCCCACAGAACGGCTGCGACGATACCACGAGCGTTCGCTCTGGACGCGTGAAGGGCGGGGAGACGGCCGCGCCTCCCTGGCCGTCGCTCTCGTGACCCGCGCGGCGCCTGCCAACGCCGTCCCGAGGCTCGCAGGATTCGGAACCGGCAAAAGTGTGGCATACTGTACCCATCTGTTTGCGACCCCTCCGCGTAAACCCCTCGCCTTGGATGCCGTGAGCAGCGCCATATACACGAGCGCGCGACGTCGGCATACCAAGTGGCCACGTAGACCCGCTCATTCATCAGAGGAGTCATTGTGGCTCAAGGTACAGTGAAGTGGTTCAACGGTCAGAAGGGCTACGGCTTCATCGAGCAGGCCGACGGCAGCAAGGACGTGTTCGTACACGTCAACGAGCTCGCCCCGGGCACGAGCACCCTGTCCGAGGGTCAGGCCGTGGAGTACGAAGTGACCCAGGGCCAGAAGGGCCCGCAGGCCTCCAACGTCAGGCCTGTCTGACCTTCACCCGCACTGAGGCGCCGGGCGGCGCGGCTTCGGCCGCGCCGCCCGGCGCCTTTTTCGTTCTGACTCAGTACCTGATCGTTCCGCCGCGCCCGCTGCAGTCCTCGGGCCACACGATGGGCCACGGAGGCGCGGCGCGCCCCTTGACGGTCAGCGTCACCGTCATGTCGCGGCCGCCGGACGCGCCCGCGAAGCGACCGGTGCCGCCGACGCGCGTTACTCTGTCTCGGCGCGCCCCTCTTCCTTGAGCCGCTTGATGTGCCCGCGCCCGAGCCCCTTGACCTCGCAGCCGAGCTCGAGATACCGCCTGATGTCGTCGTCGCTCAGGATGCCGAAGCAGTCGACCACGGCGATAGGTCCGCCCGCCCAGGCGACGACGTCGTCTGGTGAGAGCGCGAGATACGGCGCGTGTGGCACCGCGAGGATCACCGCCGCGACCCCGCGCAGCGCCGCGACGAGGTCGTCCAGCACGCGCAGGCCCGTCAGGTGTTCCTGGTTGCGGAAGAAGCGCGACCACGAGTGCCCCGGAGCGGGGTATGTGTCCTGCTTCTCGAACTCGTACCAGTGGTCCACGTACGGGTCGTGGACGCGCATCTCGGCGCCCATCTCGGTGAGCTTGCGGACGACGATCTCGGAGCCGCTGTAGCGGGTGTCGCCGACGTCCTGACGGTAGCTCGCCCCGCAAATCAGCACCTCGGCGCCGGCGACCGAGCGCCCCATGTTACGGAGCGCGTCGCGGGTCAGGGTCGCGACGTGCAGGGCGCGCGTGTCGTTGATGTCGATCGCCGCGGTACTCATCCTGAACACCTGATCGCCGTCGTCGAAGCCCAGGATGTGCTTGTACGCCCAGTAGCCGAGACCCCCGTCCTTGGGCAGGCAGTAGCCGCCGATGCCGGGCCCCGGGAAGATCATGTTGCTGTGGGTCGGGCGCTTCTTGACGGCGGCGACGACCTTGAGGAGGTCGACGCCGTTCTGCTCGGCAAAGAGGCTCCACTCGTTGAGAAAGGCGAGGATCGTCGCGCGATAGGAGTTCTCGACGATCTTCGTGGTCTCGGACTGATCGGCCGGTCCATGACGGTCAGCTCGTACTTCTCGGTGTTGATCACGTCCCGAAGGAACCGTTCGACGCGCGACCGAGCCTCCGCGGTGCAGCCGCTGCAGACGCGCCAGAAGTCGCGGATGCTGGCGACGTACTCGCGACCCGGCATCACGCGTTCGAAGCTGTGGGCCAGCAGGGGCGTGCCCTGAAGGCCGCGGGCGGCGAACGCCTTCTTGAGGATCGGCCAGGCGACGAACTCGGTCGTCCCGGGCGCGACCGTCGTCTCGATGAGGACGAGGCAGTCCTCAGGGATCCGCTCGCCGATCGTCTTGAGCGTCGCCTCAAGGGCGGCCATGTCGGTCTCGCCGGTGCGCATGTTGCCGAGTTCCTGCTTGACGTAGTCGCATTGCACGTCCACGACGACGCAATCGGCGAGCTTCAGGCAGTCGCTGTTGAAGGTAGCGGTGAGCGTCTTCTTCTCGAGCACGCAGCGCTCGATCATCGGGTCGACTTCTGGGTCCTCCGCCTTGACCGGCGAGATGCCCTGGTTGAGGAGCCCGATCTTCCAGAAGCTGCGTGTGCTCGGCCGCTGGCAACCGATGACGAACTTGGTCGACCGGCCCTCCGCGTCGGTCGAGTCCGCGACGATGGCGGCCATGACCGCGCCGACGAAGCCCAGCCCCATGACGACCACGACCTCCTTGCCGTCCCTGCGCGCCTCGTCGGCGACGCGCTCGAGGCGCTGGTACTCGGTCGCATAGTCCTCCTGCGCGGGGAGCGGGACCTTCTCGCCGCTCGGGCTCAGTGAATACTCGGTCATCACGCCATTCCTTCCTGCGGACGGGTCTGGCTTTGACGGCGGCACCCGACAGGAGAGCCCGCCGTTCGTGGGGGCATTATCGGACAGGGAGGGGCCTTCCCGCTATCCGCCGTGTCGCGCCGCACGGTGCCGCGACGCCGGCGACGGTGTACGGTTGGCTCGATGGAGACCGTCCTCGCACTCATCCCCGGCTACCAGGAGGGCCCGCGCATCCGCGCGGTCGTCGAGCAGGCTCGCGAATACCTGCCGGTCGTCGTCGTCGACGACGGCTCGACCGACGACACCGCCGCGCAAGCCGAGACGTCCGGCGCGACCGTCCTGCGGCAGGTGCCCAACGCCGGCAAGGGGGCCGCGTTGCGCACCGGCTTCCGGTACGCCCTCCAACAGGGCGTGGCGGCCGTCGTGACGCTGGACGCCGACGGGCAGCACGACCCGGCCGAGATCCCCGCCTTCCTCGCGATCTTCGAGGCGGGCCGGCCGGCGCCGGAGCTCATCGTCGGCTGCCGCGACTTCGCCGATATGCCCGCGCTCCGCCGCCTCTCCAACACGCTCGGCACCTGGGTCTTCTCGGCCGCCGTCGGGCGTCACGTCGCGGACAACCAGTCCGGCTACCGGCTCATCGGACCGCGGCTGATGGAGGCCCTCCTCGACAGCGACGAATCGGGCTTCGAGTTCGAGGTCGAGATGATCGCCCGCTGCATCGCCATGCGGCTGCCGATGGCTGAGGTCCCGATCCGGACGATCTACGCGGGCGAGCCGAGCCACATCAGGAACTGGAACCATGTAAGGCAGTTCCTGCGCGTGAGTGTCGCCGCTGGGCGGGTCGTCCGCGGCGGCTAGCTCCGACAGCGACAAGTCCTCAGCCGCCTCCGGCACTGGCGTCCATGGCGGCTCGGTGGCAGACTCCAGCTGCCGGCGCCCCCGCGCACGAGCTGTTGTTTTGTGACGCCGTGCCGATACAGGGCAGAGTAGGCACAGGAGGGGCCATGAGAGTATGCAAACAGTGCGGCCTTTCGATCGGCGTGATGGCGACGTTCTGCCCCGTCTGCGGCGCCCTCGCCGATCCTGAAGACGTCTCGCCCGCGGCGCGCACGGACGAGGCGCCCCCGGCGGGCAGCGAGGAGACGTCCTCGCCGAACGAGGCGACGCCGCCTGCAGCCCTCACCGCGTCCGACCTCGAGTCCGCGGCGCATGAATGCGAGAAGGCGGACCCGTCACGCGCGGCGGCGCTGTATCGCCAGGCCGTCGTCGCGTACCTTGAGTCGAGCGACGACCCGCTGGCAAGTCCATCGGTGCGCCGCGACGTGCAGCGTATCTTTGACCGCCTCAGCCTCGTGCTGAAGCGCGCCGGGCTCCTCCCGGAGGCTCTCGAAGAGATCGAATCGGCGGCGTACCTGGGCCTCGTCGACGACGGCTGCGGCACGAAGGCGCAGCGCGAGGCGCTGATGAAGCGCCGCGCTGCGCTGCGCCGCGCCCTCGCGACGTCGGCCGCCGACAAGAGCTGACGCGGCCGTAGGCGAAGGTCGAGATCGGGGACGCGTAAGGCCTCAGCCACCGGCGTGCCGCACCACACCGCGCCCTCACCGTGCTAGTCTGCGGGAGTCCGAGCAACCGACGAGGGAGTCCTGATGGGCCTGGTCACCACGATCGTCGTGACCTTGGTGCTCGTCCTGGGTCTCGGCCTTCTCATCTTCAAGCTGTTGCGCCGGAATCAGAAGGTCGTGCCGGACATGGCCGACCGGCAGGCTGCGCGCCGCGATCAGGCCGTGGCCGTGGACGAGCAGGGACAGCCGGTCATGGAGTCGCAGGAAGCCGACGACGCAGCGCCGCGCGACGATGCCGCCTTCGAGGGCGTCCTCGACGAGCAGCTCAAGGACCTGCGCGGCTGAGCGCCGCGGCTCCGTCGGGCGCCCGCACCGCCGCTGTCGCGTCGCTCTACTTGGGCAAGGGCGTCAGCGGCCGGTCAACGAGCCACGGATGAGGCTGGGGTGCAGCCGCGGCGGCGTGGAGCGAACAACGGAGCGCGGGGTTGTAGCTCGAGAGAAGGGTGCCGCAGCCCGGCGCCTCGCAGACTCGCCCGCGCCCGTACGTCGGGATCCGGTCGCTGACCTTGCCGGTCCCTGAGGACATGAACCCGCCCGCGATGCGGACCTTCATGCGGAGAATGGGGTGAGGCAGAGATAGCCCATGCGAGGACCCTTCCGTAGACGCTGCAATTCTACGCTTATTTTCGTAGAAATGCCAGGCCCGACCGGCGTTCAGCGGCCGCGACTGCGCGGTCGACTGCGCGGGCGCTGCGCCCCCGGCGGCCGCGCCTTGTCCCACTCCGCGGGGTGGCCGTGGCCGCGCTCGCTCAGGTGGGCGAACAGGTCGCCGCGGCGCGCGAACGCCTCCCCACAGGTAGCGCAGCGAAACGTGATCGGGCTGCCGAGGCGCGCCTCACCGCACTCGTCGTGAAGCAGGCACATGTGGTTGTCGAGATCCCGTTGCGACCTGAGGGCCGCGCTGCAGACCTCGCAGTCGAAAGTCTTGGGAGAGGTGAGTGCAGGCACAGAGCATCGTCCTCTGGGGCGACTGGCCGCGTCCGCCGTCGAGACGGCTCTCGCCGGCCCACGACGCCACGGCCGTTTGACCGAGCACCTGTCTATTCCCCCTGGCGGGGAATAGGGCACCCGCGGTCGGACGCCACTCGGGCAGAAAGCGCGCGCAAGCCGGCGCCGCCGGCGCCGGCTCGTCCGCGGGGGTCAGCCCGTGCCGGCAACCTTCACGAGCCCGTCTGCGAGATCGGCCGACCCTCGCACCGGGGACTCCCGATGATAGCCCCGGCCGCCGCGCGGGTACTGGACACTGCCAAGCAGCATGAGGACCCGCCAGCACGAGAGGAGCGCGATGACGCCGCTTGATGACTTTCTGAACGAGAAGACGCTCATGGGCCTGGCACCGCCGGTCGCGTACATCGACGGTGCCGCCGCGGCCGAGCACGGCTCCGTGCGCATACTCGAGCACGACGAGCAGCACCTGAGTGCCGAGGTGACGGACGTGCACGTCTTTGCGACGCAGCTGTCCGTGCGCGACGATGCCCTCGCATGGTCGTGCACCTGTGGCGAATCGGACGGCCGCCTGTGCCGGCACCTGGTCGCCACCGCGCTCGCCACGTGGCCTGGCGAAGCGCCCACGGACTAACCGCGAGGCCGAGGGGCCCGCGAGAGCGGGCCCGAGACCGGGTGACGACGTCCAGCGTCGGTGAAGCGCGGCGTTGCCCCACCTGGCTACGGCGAACCAGGGCCGCTCCCAACTGCCCGCGCTCGTTCACCTTGTGGTCCGAGCAGCCGGGTCCTACAGTACAGAGCCATCCTGCGAAGGTCAGGATCCCTGAGCGTGAGAAGGGAGCAGACATGAGCACAAGCGGAGTTCTCCGCGCGCGCATGGTCGCGGGCACCGTGGTGGCGCTCTTGTCGATGATGGTCGTGGCGCTCGCGATGGCCGGTCCCGCGGGCGCGAAGTCCCCGCCCCCGCCCGCACCGCCGGCCTACAACCTCTACTTCGGCGACCTGCACGCCCACACCGGCTACTCCGACGGCGCCAGCGGCACCACCCCCTGGGACGCGTTCCCGGTCGGCAGGGACTCGGGGGCCGACTTCATGGCCCTCACCGAGCATTACTCCGCCACCAACACCTACGAGGCCTGGACCATGGACGAGGCCGAGTGGCAGGACCTCAAGGCTGCGGCCGCGTACTACACCTCGAACAGCTTCGTCGCCATCCCGGCCTACGAGTTCTACCTCGCGGCGCACAGCGGCGAGTTCAACGTCTTCAACGTCAGTGGCCTGCCACCGAAGATGGAGATCACCGGTCCACAGCGGCTCGGGCTGTTCTTCGACTGGCTCATCCAGCAGCCCGGCGGAGTCGCCCAGTTCAACCACCCGACCTACGTCACCGACGAGTTCAACGACTTCACCGGCCAGAGCGCCGCCCGGGACGAAGGCATGGGCATGGTCGAGGTCTACAACGACGAGTTCTACGAGGAGAGCTACGTCAAGGCCCTCGACGTGGGCTGGCACGTGATGCCGACGGCCAACTCCGACACGCACGAGGCCGACTGGATCTGGGGCCGCGACATGCGGACCGTGCTGCTCGCAAAGAGCCTGACCGCGGCTGACCTCTACGCGGCCATGCGGGCCCAGCGGGGCTACGGGACCCTGGACAAGAACCTGAGCATCCGCTTCAGCGTGAACGGCAGCGTGATGGGCAGCACACTCGCGGGCACGGCGTCGACGTACACGGCCGATGTGAAGATCTGGGATCCGGACGCCCTGGCGGGACGCGCGAGTGACGCCGTCACGCTCGTCGAGGTCGTCTCCGACGGCGGCGCGGTCGTCCGCAGCTACAAGCCCAGCGCTGCAGCCGGGACCAAGACCATCACCTGGACGGCGAAGGGGCTGCCGGTCAACGCACGCTACTTCTGGGTGCGCGTGAGCACGGCCTCCGACGACGTCAACGGCGTGCCGGGCGTCACCGCCTGGACCGCGCCGGTCTGGACGGGTCGCTAGCCGCAGCGCACGGAGACGTTGTCGACAGGCGGGCTCAGGACGACAGCAGCGGTCCGATGCCGGAGACCGTGACGATCGTCGTCTCGTCGGACGGCGGGCTGACGCGGGCCACCGCCGCTTCCCCCTGATACAGGTCGCCCGTCCGGGTGAAGAACGTGAACGACATGGAGCGGCCCTCTGCGAGGTGCTCGCGGAACTCGTCGACCTCGGCCGGCGACTCGATGCGCACGCACCACTCCTCAGGGCTGCTCCCGTCGTGCACCAGGAGCGCGCTCGCGAAGCCGAGAACGCGATGACTGCGCTTGATCCTCTGGAGCCTCTCGGGGGGCCTGTACGTCGCTGGCGCCGCCTCTTTCGCTCTGCCGTGCGCCGAGTATTCCCCGCGCGGCGCAGGGCCGGAACCACGGTACGAAGCGGCGCGCCGTCGCATCGTCACCCCCCGCGGGCTGAGCGGCGTCTCGCCTGCGCTCGCGATCGACTTCGAGGCGTCCCGGCCGACCGTCGGTCCTAGGCGCCGGCATCGACGATCTGGAGCTCCAAGGGGACGCGGTGCGGGAACTCGACACCGTCCTTGGTGACGATCACGGTGTCGATCAACTCCCTGATGCCGGCGCCGCCGGGCAGGTAGTAGTTCCATTCGTGGTTCATCACCATCCCAGGCTCCAGCACCTGGTCGCCGGGGTCGATCTCGGCGGAGAAGTAGTGGTAGCCGACCCAGTCGGGGGGGAAGGCGATGCCGAGGTCGTAGCCTCCCACCCACCACTGGTCCTCCCAGATGCCGCACTCCCGGGCGAAGCGCCGGTCCAGCTCGAGGATCTCCCTGAACCTCATGCCGGGCTTCATCTCGGCGCGGACCGCCTCCGCGACCTGCCGCGGCTTGTCCATCGCGGCGCGCAGCTCCTTAGGAGGCTCGCCGATGAAGCTCGAGCGCGCGAGGTTGCTGTGGTAGCGGTTGTAGACGCCGCACATGTCGATGTTGATGATGTCGCCGCGCTCGAGCCTGCGGCGTCCGGCGAGGCCATGCAGGCTGGCGGCCTTCGGCCCCGAGTTCACCATCCCGGGAATGGCGGAGAGCTCGCCGCCCTCGGCGGCCATCGCGCTGGTCGCCGCCGCCCAGACCTCTAGCTCGCTGACCCCCTCGGCCATGACCCCGAGGGCCGCGCGAAAGCCGGCGTCACCGATACGGGCGGCCTCGCGGACGCAGTCGAGCTCGAGCTCCGACTTGTACCGGGTGACGCCGCCCATGATGGCCGAGGCGTCGACCACCGTCGCTCCCGCCGCGGTCAACGCCGACCGGAAGACCTCGGCGTAGCCGGGGTTGGGCCGGTAGCTCCAACGCTGGAGACCCACCCGGCCCTCGAGCCAGCCCTCTCCCTTGAGAGTGTCGACGATGAAGTCGGTGTCCTGCGTGAACGCCGCGCGCTCGGGAGGGAGGCCCGCCAATTCACGCAGCGCCGCCTCCACGGTGACGTTCGGCGCGACCCTGAGGTCGGGGGCGTAGGCCGCGCTTCCCGCCAGCAGGCTCTCGTCCTCGTCGTCGAAGACGATCGGCGTCTCGACGTCGACGCGCAGAGCGACGCCACTCTCGGGCACCCATTCGGAGGGACCGCCGTCGTGGTACCAGGCCGTCTGATGGCCCGTGAGGTAGCAGATGTCGGCCGGCGATGACACGAACAGCGTGTCCACGCCGGCGTCGGCCATGGCGTCGCGCACGCGGCGCCAGCGCGCCTTGTACTCCTCGGCCCCGAACGGCGGTGGCAGTTCCTTGCGCAGCCGCTGCGACAGGGCCGCCAGCACGGATGCTTTGTTCGCACTCACGCCATACCTCCTCGGACTCATCGGCCGCCTGTTTGGCCGGCCCCGAAACGTCTCGCCGTGGTCTCACGCGTCGCCGTTTGCGGCGGGCGCTTACAGGACCGGCAGCCGTTCCTTGACGCCAGGCGGCGCTTGGGCCAGCCCCCAGAAGAACATGGCTGGAACGTCTCCCGTGTTCCTGGCGGAGAACTTCCACTCCTTCTCCCAGCAACCGAAGTCGCCTGCCCCAAGCAGAAGGTGTTCTCCCTCACCCCCTCTCAGACTCTCGGCGTCCTTCCCCCAGCACATCGTGAGTTCTCCGGAAAGCAGGTAGTAGAACTCGAAGCAGGGCCCGTAGTACTCGTCCGCGGTGCCGTCGTCCTCACTTTCGAGAGAGAAGACCGTCGTCTGGGCGCCGGGCGGCATGAAGTAGAGACCGAATCCTCCAAAGCCCTTCGCATCCACGATCTCCGTGTACCGGCATCCGGGCACGTATCTGTCGTCACCGTTGAACTTGAAGTCCTTGATCGTCAACACGCGTGGTTCGGTCGCCTCACGCGGCTTGCTGGACTCCATACCGCCATCTCCCTTCTGCGACGGACCTATGACGGGTCAGACCTCCGTGATCTCGTGAGGGATGCCGTTCAGCCGAACGGCACCCTCCGGCGTCACCACGAACTGGTCCTCGATCTGGAAGTCGCCCGTGTCCGGGAGCGCCATGGTCGGTTCGAGCGAGATCACCATGTTCTCCTCGAGCACACGATCTTCGTAGGCGCCGTCGTCCACGATCCGCTGGTAGCCGATGAAGGGCCATTCGTGGACTTCGAGGCCCACGCCGTGCCCGATACCCCACCAGTCCCGGTCTCCCCAGGCGGCCGTCAAGACCCTGGTGGCTGCCGCCTGGACGGCGGAGACGTGGGCGCCCGGTCGTGCCGCCGCGGCCGCGGCGTGATGCGCCTCCAGCAGGACCTTCAGCACGTCCTTCTGCCGTTGCGGATGCCCTGCCGAGGACGAAGGGCCGCGAGGTGTCGCAGCAGTACCCCCGATACATGGTGCCGAAGTCGATGGAGACCGGATCTCCTGGCTCGAGCGTCCGACGTTCGCAGTGCCACCAGCCGCTCGCGTGCGCCTCGTCTCTTCCGGACACCACCATGGTGTAGTGCGGGAAGGCCTGCGAGCCGTGCGCCCTGCAGACTCGCTCCATCTCTCCCTTGACGTCCGACTCGGTGACGCCGGGCCGCATGAAGCGCGCCGCCGCCTCGAGGCCCTTACCGGCGATGGCGGCCGCCGTCTTCAGGCACTCGAGTTCGAACTCCGATTTCACCGAGCGCTCGTTCTCCAGGATGTCCGAGGCAGTCTCGAGCCTCGCAGGCCCCACCTCCTCGAGCAGTCGCTGGTACAGAGCGGGGCTGACGGAGTACTCACCTGCGACGCCGACGGAGGACCGTTCGAGTCCGTTGTCGGAGAGAAACTCACCGACCACCTTCACGCGATCGCCCGCCCCTCTGACATCCGCGATCCAGGTGCACGTCTGCGGGAAGTGGTCGGCCGCATCCTTCACGAGGACCGCCTCGATGGCGGGGTCGAGAGGCAGGATCATCATGCAGTCGCCGAAGTACGGCTCGTATCCGGACAGGTAGAGCACGTGCCCGCGCTGCCCGAAACGAAGGTGGCCGGGCGAAGAGAAGACGATCAGCGCCTCGAGGCCTCTGCTCTGCCATCCTCTGCCGGACACGGGCCAGTCGCCTGTCGATCTCCTGTCGGGGACCCCCACCTCATCCTGCGCAAGATGTTCCATGTGTCCCTCCTGCCAGATCGCTGACGGACGGCTCGGCTGCCGGTCGCACGGACGTACCGGGCGTCGGCCCGACAGGCAGCATGTAGTCTGCGCATCCTCACCGACGCAGCTACCCGCTTCCGTCTCTGACGATAGCACCGGGCCCAGACGCGTGGCACAAGAAACCTGTGAGAGACGACCGCCGAGAGCCAGGCGAGGGCCGGTGCGTGCCCGTCAGGCCCCGGCAGCCCTCGCCCTGGCGAGCTGAGGAGCTGGCATAGGAGCAACGAGTGGTTGCAGCGCCACCCGTGCGCGCCGCTCCGACCTGCGCCTCCGGTCCGGCCTCTCGCTCCTACAGTCTCGTCCTCAGATGATCGCAGTAGATGGTCTCACGGGCGATCTTGCCGTCGCGGATCTCGAGCATGGTCGCGCCCGCGATGGTCGGACGTTTGGCGAGCGCCAGGAACTCGTCCGGCATCGCTTCGGGAAACGGGATCTGACGCCCCTCACGGTCGGTGCGTTGCCACATGACGGCGGCCCAACCGCGCCCACTCAGCACGCCGGCGCCCGAGAAGGCCACCCCCTTCATCGCGAACATCTTCGCGTGGGCATGCGAGGCCGCAGAGGCTCCCACGAATCGACGCTTGTTCGCGGTATCCCAGTAGACGACCTTGTCCGCATACAGTGACCCAAGTGCGCCGGCGTCGAGCGCTCGAAGGGCCGACAGGTATGCCTTGGCCGTGCGCAGCGCCACGGCTGCACTGTCGCGTGGTCCCGGCTCCGTCTTGAGCGGGGTCGTTGTCCGGCCCTTCTGGCCGTCGCAGTAGTAGACGTACTCGGCCCAGATCCTGCCGTCCCGCAGCATGAGGACCTCGATGCTGGGCAGCATCAAGTCCGGCGCGTAGGCATCGCACTCGATGACCGCGCAGTCGCGTCCGCGGTACGTGGCAACGGTCCGGTACGACACCAGACCCGAGAGGAAGAACCTCTCCCAATACGCCTGTATCTCGTCCGTCCCTTTGGCGGTCGCGCCAAAGGCGCGATCCTCCATGCGGGCATCCTCCGCGTACAAGGCGATGAGTCCCTCCAGTTCGCCTGGTTCACGGATTCGGCTTGCCGCTTGCGTGTAGGCGGAGAGGAACTCGACTGGGGCCGCGCTCGAGGGTGACGAGGCCGGCGCAGACGAGGCAGCTGTCGAGCCAACATCCCCTTCCCCAGATCCGCCGCAGGCGGCCAGGGCGAATGCCAGCAGCAGGAGCAACGCGAGCGCGAAGGCCGCTGACGCTGGCGAAGTGAATCCCCGTGGATGCTTCATGGCCCCGATCCCTCCCGACTCACGGGGCGGACACCGGCTTGAACTTGAAGTTCGACGACACCCACCGGGGCCCATATTCGGCCCCCTCGGGACACTCCCACGACCAGGCCCACCAGAACCGGCCAGACTTCAGCTCAGGCGCCCAGTCGCCCCCTCCGCGCACCTCCTCATCGTAGGGCTTGTCACACTCACCGACGACGACGTAGGTCTTCCCGGCCTCCAGGACGACGGGTTCGACCGACTCCCAGCGGAAGGTTCCCTCCAAGGTGCTGTCGGGGGCGATGAGCGCGCCAAGGACCTGCTCCTTCGAGTCGCGATCGAAGATGCCCACCCTGTGGGAAACCCGCAGTCCGTCCCCATTGCCATCGAAGAAGGCGAGGGCGCTGATCTCGACATCGACGAGGGGCGTGAAGTCCATGCCATCACATTTCACATTGTTGAACGCCTGCGTGGTGCCGACCTGGTCGGTCACCGTGTAGGCCGGGCTGGGACTTGCGTCGGGCGCCCAGGTGGGAAGCGCGGCTTGGGTGGGCGCGACCGAACTGGTGCCGCTGTGGCCACACGCCGCCAGCGCGAGGGCCAGCAGCAGGAGCAGCGCGAGCGTCACGACCGCCCATGATCCAAGACCACGATCCCGGTTCATGACTGACCCCCTTCCGGGGCCGATGTGGCGGTGCAGGAGGCACCGCCACATCGGCTCACGGCCATCTCATTCGCGTCCCGAGCAACCCGCCCGGTGAGGAGCAATGGGCGTCACAGGTTCAGGTCGCCGCAGGCGGCGAGGACGAGCGCCGCGACCACGACGAGTGAAACCGCCACGGCGATGGACACACCCGTTCGGAATCCCCTGTACCTCTTCATGGCCCCTCCCCCATGCGCCTGTCACGGCACCGATGCCGCCCAGCTCACTCTTGGCTCAACTCAGCGCAGATACGCGTCACCCCAAATCGTCCAGTCGCCATCCCTGGACGCGCCGGCAGCGCAAGGCCGGCGCCCGTCACGCCCGGACCGTCACTCCGCTGCTACCTCGAACGAGTACGTCCCGTAGTTGGTCCAGTCCCACGGCGCGTAGTGGACCGGGGTCCGGTCGAAATGGGGGTCGGAGATCGAGTGCGTCAGCTTGTCGCTGTACGTGAGCCAGTAGATGCCCGGCTCCAGGCCGCCGAGCGGCACCACCCAGTCCATCCCCCAGATACCCGAGTGCACCTTCGGATTGTAGGGGGCGTAGTCGTGCCCATAGGCCGTGTTGACGTCGTAGGGCCCGACCCAGTAACTCCGGGAGGTGGACTCATCGATCGGCTTGATAACGTCCACCCGGTTCCCGTTCACGTACGTCCACACCTCCAGCCGCTGGAGCATCGCCTTCGCCTGGCGAATGGACTGACCGTAGGTGGCGCAGATCCACGTTGAGCCTACATAGATGGGCATGCTGAACGAGGGTTGGGAGCCAAGGGCACCGCGGCGACCCAGCCGTCGACCGTGTGGTTGGCCTCGTTGACCCCGTACACATCCCCGCTCCAAGGATCCACGTCGAACCAGTACGGCGGGTACGCGGGCGTCGGATAGGTGTCCCGTGCCGACGCCGGCGCGGCGGTCGCGCACAGCAGCAACAGTGCGCAGACGACAAGGAACAGTAACTTCTTCTTCATGGTTCCCTCCTTCAGTTACCCCTTGGCTCCCGAGGCGCTCGGCCTCAAGAAGCACAAAGACAGGCCCACGGACCGGTCGCACCAGTGGCTCCCCGCCGGACTGCGGTGGCCACAGACGTGTGTTCGGCGGATCATGACCTCCCGCGTGCAGTGCCGCACGTCTTAGGACTCCCCGGTGCAGTCCATTTGCCGGCCCGGCGTCTGGCCACGTGCCGGACCGGCCTGCCACGGCTGTGTCATAGACCCCCCAGACTCCCCGGAGTGAGAGCGTCCGTTGCCTGGATCGCTCATCCCCGTGCGAGAACGCGCGCCGCCAGGCACTAGCGACGCCACCGTACGGCCGCTCCGCGAAGAGCGCATCGTCAAGTATTGACGATATTGCGTTGCCGGCACGCGTCTGCGCCGCGGCCTGCGGCGCGTCGTTGACCGGCTGCGTCCGCAGCCGCAGGTCAGGCGCGCGGCGGCAGCAGGCCCAGCTCGACGGCCTTCGCGACCGTCTCGGCGCGGGTGGTCGTGCCCAGCTTGCGGTGCAGGGCGCGTGTGTGGGTGCGCACGGTGCTGGGCGACACGAAGAGGTGGGCGGCGATCTGGTCGGCCGTGAGATGTGTCTGCAACAGCTCGAGCACGTGACGCTCCGTGGGCGTGAGCGGCTCGGTCAGCCCGCGACGCTCCAGGGCCTCGCCGAGGCGTCGCGTGCGGGGACCGAAGATGCCGGCGTCCGGATAGCGCTGCAGGATGCGCTGCGCCTCGTCGCTCCACTGCAGTGCGCTCACCAGATCGTCCTGCTCCAGAGCGATCTCGCCGAGCTCGACGGCGGTCCACAGGAGCATGTAGTCGGCCTGCGGCACCATGCGTTCGCGGTAGCTTGCGAGCGCCGCCACGAAGTCGTCGAGCGCGGGGTCGCGCTTCCGCGAGAGCACGCGACAGTGCGACAGGAGAGGGAAGGCGTGGACGGCGAAGCCGACCTTCTCGCCCGGTCTCACGAGCTCGGGGTCCTGCTCGAGCGCCCGACGGTCCAGTATCTCCGCCCGCTCCCAGTCGCCCTCGTCGCCGGCGAGCAGGGAGAATACGCTGAGCATGACGGCGCGGTCATTGGCCCTGGGCTCGCGCTCGGCGAGGTCCGCCAGCATCTCCGCCGCCGGTCCGTTGCGGCCGGCGAGGTAGAGGGCGATCGCGAGGGTGCTGCGCGCCAGCAGATACCACCCCCGTGAGGGGTCCGTCTCGAGCTGCACGCAGAGCTCGGAGTCGCGCAGGATCCCCGTGATCCCGTCCCGGCCCAGATACGCCCGGATGAGGGCCTGGAACGAGCGCAGGGAGGAGGCGCCCATCGGCGAGGGGCCGTCATCGACCTGCATGCCGCAGGCGCGAGATGCCCACAGCTGCTGCTCCGCGGGAGTGCCCGAGTGCAGCGCGAAGATCCAGCCGGCGAAGAGGGTCAGCGAAGGATCGGCGAGGATCTGTCTGTCACTGAACAGTCGCAGCAGTCGCGCGGTGCCCGCGGCGCGGCCTCCCAGGAGACCGGCCTGCCGCGCCGCCCTCAAAGCCACCATGGCGGAGGCGACGTCGCCGGCAGCCAGCCAATGGCGGACGGCGGCTTCGGGCTCGCGGTGCTCCTGGAACCAGGCAGCGGCAGCACGGTGGAGCTCGGGCAGCAGTCCCGGCTCACGGCGTGTGAGTTCGGCGCGCAGGAGCTCGGCGAACAGGTGATGGTAGCGGTACCACTCACCGTGATCGTCCAGCGCGGTCACGAACAGGCTCCGCCGCACGAGACGCTCCAGCTCCTCGCCAGCGTCGTCCCGGCCGGTGACGCTGCGGCAGAGGTCGGCGCAGAGCCGCTCCAGGATCGACGTGCGTTCGAGGAACGATCGCGTGTGCGGCGGCACACGAGCCAAGGCCTCCGCCGTGAGGTAGCGGGCGATCTCCCGCTGGTCGCCGCGGATGTGCGGCAGCCACTCCTCCGGCGGCAGCGACTCGGCGAGCACGGCGGCCAGGTACACCCCGGCCGCCCACCCCTCCGTGATCTCCATGACCGTGGCGAGAGCCTGATCGTCCATGACGGCGCCGTGCAGCTCCAGGAGCTGGCGGGCTTCGTCCGCCTCCAGCGCCAGCCGCTCCATGCGCAGCTCCGCCAGGCGCCCGGCGGCGCGCAGCCGCGCCAGTCGCAACGGCGGGTCCCGGCGGCCGGACAGCGCGAGCTGCGCATCGCGCGGGAGCTGCTCGAGCAGGGTGGCGACGATGCTCCAGCACTGCCGGCTGCGCACCAGATGGCAGTCGTCGAGGACCAGCAGGAACGGGGGTGCGTCGGCTATGGCTGAGGACAGGAGCGGGAGAACGTGCTCCTGCACGGGATGGTCGTGCTGCCGCAGGAGGGCGAACACCTCCGGCGGCACGTCTGCGACCCCGCTGAGCGCCGCAGCAAGGTAGGACGCAAAGACGGCGGGGTCGGAATCGGCTGTGTCCAGCGACAACCACGCGACCGGCCTCCGCTCGGCCTCCGCCCACTGGACCAGCGTGCTCGTCTTGCCGCAGCCGGCGGGGGCGGAGAGCAGAACGAGCGGAGCCTCGCTCTCCAGTAACCACTCCTCCAGGCCTCGGCGGTGGACGAGAGCGAGATGGGTGCGCGGCGGCCTGAGCTTGTGAGCAAGCAGCGGAGCGCTCAGCGATCTTCTCGCTTCGCCCTCACTGCCTGCGCGCCGTGCCCGCCCGTGCAGTGGAGGCGGATCCGTCTCTGCGCTGGCCGCCATCCGTCCTGTGCCCCCCACGAAACGCAAGGACCGGCCCCCGGGCCGGTCTCACCAGTGGCTCCCCGCCGGTCTATGGTGGCCGCGACGTGCCTCCGGCGGATCAGAGCCTCCCGTACGACGTGCGCTGTCTCTCAGGAGTCCCCTATGGCCACCGCTATACGCCCGTCGAGGCAAGCGTCAAGCGTTTGGTGTGGTCTGTGACGAGAACGGAGTGAGGACGCAGAAGACGGAGAAGACGCGGCTGGCCGGACTCCATGCTCGAGCCCACCGCCACGACCCTCCCGTCGAGCGCCATCCAGGATCTCGGTCGCAGCCCGTTGCGCCTGCCGTCAGCTGAGGGGTTGGCGAGGCTCGACTCGTGCCATCCAGCACCGAGCATCTGGGCTGCAGATGGATCGCAGACGGGCCCCCGCCTGCGACAGCCGTGGCACGAACGGGTGCTAGCGCACGACCACCTTCGCCGAGCCGACACTGCTCTGCGCATTGCCGGCGAGATCCTTGGCATGGACGTAGTAGCGGTAGGTGCCCGTGGCCTTTGGCGTCCACCTCATGGCGTACCAGACGCCGGTGTTCTTGGCAGTGGGACGAAGGGTCTTCACGGTGACGTTTCGGCGATTCTTGACGACGATGCGGATGGCCGTGGCCCCAGGGCTCAGGCGATCGGTGACGCGGTAGCGCAATTCGATGGCCCTCGCCCTGCGACCACTCGCAGCCCTGGCGGCGGTCACCGGCCCCAGCGTGTCGATCTTGACCGTGACCCCCTTGGCTGCCTCGGTGTTGCCGGCGGCATCGGTCGAGCGGTAGGTCACAGTGTGCCGGCCGTCCCGGGAGTGGTTCGATGGGGCGGCGACGACACACCGGGTGCCGCTCGTCCACGAGCCACCATCGACCTTGTACTGGGTCTTGGCGACACCGCCGCTCATGCCGGAGCCGCCGGGTTCGTCCGTCGCGGAGAAGGTCACGGAGACTGCGCTGCGGTGCCAGAGGGCATCAGCGCCCGACGCAGACGTCGTCGGCGGTGTGGTGTCGCTCGGAGGCGGCTCCTCGCCCAGGGTCGAGTGTATTCCCGTGGTGGTCTGGCCGGCGGTCACCACGACGTCGGCAGCAGCGTCGACAGCGTCGGCGCCGCCGTACCACAAGGTCGGGTAGGCGCCGCCAGGGTCGACGAACTGCACTCTGTACACGGCGGTCGGCAGATTGCCGAGGTCATAGGTACCTCCCGCCTCGCTGATCGTCCACCACTGCTCCCACCAGGAGCCGTCGAGCTTCACCCAAGCGTGGACCTCGACGTGGCTCAGGCCCACGCCGCTCCCGTCCTTGACGGTCCCGGTGACGTGTCCCGGAGCGAGCAGGACCTCATCGATGCCCGGTGTCGTCAGCCCGGCGACCACGGTGACAGGATCGGCGTGAGACCTGTTGTCGTAGCCGCCGAACCCTGCGAGCTCCACGTGGCCGTGGTAGTAGAAGGAGAGGTAGTCGCCGGCCATCGCTCCGGAGAACTTGACTGTGATAGACGCCCGGCGGCAGCCCGGCGAAGACGTAGCTGCCGCTCCCATCGGTCCAGCCCGAGTATTGGGGAGCGCCAAGGCCGTACAGCAGGACCTCGACGCCGGGGATGCCGACACCCTGTGCGTTCCGGACGGTCCCGGTGATGCTCCCCGGCACGAGCGTCGAGTCGATCCAGACCGGGACCCACTCCCACGACTCGAGATTGGCGGGCTCGGCAAGATCGACCGATCGGTACCAGACGCGATGCTTGCCGTCGGAGCTGACGGTGACCGCCGTGCCTTGCGTACCGGCGTCGGTCAGCGCCCGGTGTCGCCGGCGGGTCGACGATGTACTCGGTGTAGGCCACGCCCGCGCCGCCGGGACCGTCAGTAGCGATGAACGTGACGGTCACGGGTGTCGTGTACCAGAGGGCGCCCTGCCAGCCCTGGGCATCCGTGCTCGGCGGCTCGGTGTCCGGTTCTGCGGCTGCGTCTGCGGATACGCAGGACACAGTCACGATCGCGGCAAGAAGCAGCGCCAGGCCCGCGGAGCGAAGCAAGCGTCGATGCATGATTGCCCCCCCTGCGTCGTCGCGGACGTGCCGCGGTTGACCCTTTCTCTCGGCAGCGCTGCAGGCACGAAGCCCAAGGCCCCTGCCCCTCCTGCCATTATCGGCGCGGTGCTGCTCGGAATTGAGTAGCCGGCCCCTCGGTCCGGGTGCTGGGAGCCCAGGCTCAGTCCGGCGCGTGCCCCGCGTTGACGACCAGCCGGTCGAGGTCGCGCACGGTGGCGTAGGGCACGAAGCCCAGCGCCTGCGCCCTGCCGTAGAAGCGGTCGATGTGTGCGGGGCGCCGGCAGTAGTCGGTGCACAGCACCAGCTTGCCGGCGCCCTTGAAACGCTTGAGCGCCCGCACGTTCTCCGCCGTCCACGGGGCGACGGCGTCGCCGTCGTACCAGGTGTCTTCCTGTCCGATGCCGGTGACCACGGCCAGGTACTCGGGGTGCTTCCCGAGGTCGGCGCCGTTCTGCGGGAAGATCGCGAAGTCGGGCTTGCCCTTGACCACCCGGGCGTACTCCGCCAGAGCGCGTCACGAAGTCGACCATGTCCTGTGCCGCCGTCTTGCGCACCGGCCTGCCCTCACCGCCGGGCCCCCAGTACTCGTAGGCGTCGATGATGTCGAGGTACACCCCGTCGTAGCCGTCGGCGATGATCTTGTCGAGGTAGCTGTCGGGAGTCCCGAAGATGATCTTCTGCCAGCCCGGGTACCAGAAGCGCACCTTGTAGTTGTCGAGCCAATCCGGGTTCGATCGGCCCAGCCACGCCGGCGCGCCCTTGTCGGGCACGCCGTCGAGGTTCGCGTCCCATGCTTTCTTCCAGTACCAGCGGTAGGTCTCGGCCTCCCCGATGCTCATGTAGGCGAGGACGCGCTTGGCGCCGCCCGGGCTGTGCTGCAAGGCAGCGATCTGCCCGGGCGTGAAGCGCGTCGCCTCGTGGCCGTCCCGCGCGTAGTCGGTGATGACGAGATCGAAGCGGCTGTTGCCCGCCTCGAGCAGGCTCAGGTTCTGGAGCTGGTAGAGGAAGTCGTTCACCTGCGCCCAGTCGGGTTGCACCGAGGGAGTGTCGCTGATCGTGATCGTGCCGGTCTCGCCGGTGATCGTGGTGCCACGAACGTCCATCGTCAGGAAGCCATCGACGTATCGCCAGCCGCCGATCATGAGCTGCGGGTTGTCGCACTCGACCGAGGCAGGCGCGAAGGGGAGCTTCACCTTGACCGTCTGGCGACCGTACATCTGCAGCTCCGAGCGAGGCCTCGTCGACGCCGGCGTCGAAGGCCAGCACGTTGTAGGTCGCGCCGTTCAGGTCGACGTAGCTCGGCATCGTCTGGTCGCCGAAGGTCACCGCCATCTCGATAGACGGCCGGGTCGAGACGACCCTGCGGATTGCCGTTCTTGCCGATCTCGATGTAGGCGTAGCCGAACGTGTCCTTCCAGTAGCCGAGCACGCTGGCGCCGTTCGTGAGAGTGACGGACGAGATCTGTCTGTCGCCGACCCAGGTCTTGAGCACCATGGCGCCCAGCAGGTTGGCGTCGTAGGCGGCCGGGATCGACCTTGGTGAGGTCGATCATGTAGGTACCGCCGGACCCGCTGATCGTGCCGTACTTGTGGTAGAGGTACTGCCACGAGCACTGCGCCGAGTTCTTGGGCAAGAAGCGGTTCTGGCTGTCGTTGATGCCCAGCAGGTACTTCACCCACTTCTGCTTGGCGCCCCACAGGTTCGGGAAGTGCGCCTCCACCCACCCGTACTTGTCGGACGGGTAGTAGGGCGCGTCGAAGTCGTTCCAGTAGCCCTCCCAGGGCGTCGAGCCCACCCAGTCCCAGTTGGTGCCGTAGGCGCGGTTGATGAAGATCACGCCGTGGTCGATGAGGTAGCCCTTGCGCATCCTGTCGACACGTTGATCCCGCCGTTGATGTACTTGACACCGTACTTGTGCAGCAGCGCGCCGGTCGTGTGCGGGTCGGTCTTGCTGTAGTAGTAGGCGTGCGCCGGCGGCACTTCGGCGACCGGCATGCCGAGCTGCTGCTGCGTGAACTACTGGCGCAGGAGCTCGCGGTAGCACTGGGCCTTGAGGTTCATGTCGGCCCAGCCCCAGGTCTCGGCGCGCCGGGCTTGCTCTCGTCGATGTGGGCGTATTCGGCGCGCTGCTCGACGCCGCCCCGGAAGTGCTCGTGCGAGACGCCGTGCATGCCGAACTCCATGAACGCGGCGTTGCGCTTGACGAGATCCATGATGCCGTGCTGGTCGCGGCGGATGTGGTTGTGCCAGCGGGTGCCGTCGCTCGTCATGTCGTACTGCGCGACCGGCGTGTTGTACTTGGGCTTCGCGCACGTGCCGTTCTTGTCGAGGTCCTGCATGATCCAGACGGTCATCAGCCGGGTGCCGGCCGCCTTTCCGATGTCGACCACCGTCTGGTAGTCGGCGAGGGTGGCCTTCTCCTGGAGCAGCACCTGGTAGTCGCGCACGCCCTTGCGGCGGTTGTCCCAGTCGCGCCAGCCCATGTCGTCGACGGCCTGCCCGATCGCGTAGGGGATCGAGGTGAACTCCTCGGGCACCGGCGCGTCCGCGTCGACATAGGGCTGCACCGGGCCGCCGGTCACCGCCAGGTCGTCGAAGAACAGGCTGTAGTCGCCGGTCCTCGGCGGGCTGACGAAGAAGGTGATGGTGGCGATCTTGTCGAGCGTGAAGACGTCGCGCGCGCCCCAGTTGGGCCCGTCGGTGCCCCAGGCCGTGCCGGCGGCGTCGAGCGCCATCTCGTAGGTATGCCACGACTTGTCGACCGCCAGGGACTGGTAGTAGAGGGCGCCGTTGAGCATGGTGAGCGCGACCGTCACCGACTGGCCGTCGCCCGTGTCGGCCCAGTCCCCCTTCATCGTCACGTAAGCGCGTCTTGACCGGTGAGATTGAGCGGCACGCCCTTGTTGACCTGCACCATGACGTTCTTCCAGAGGCCGCCGCGCATGAAGAAGTCGACGCGCATGCAGGCGCCCGAGTTACCGGGTACGTAGCGGACGCGCTTGACGGCCACGTCCGGCCGGCCGTTGACGAAGCGGTCGTTGTCGTTGGTCACGCTGAAGTATGGACTGGGCGCATCGAAGCCTTCGATGAGCGGCGAAGGCGTGTACGAGCGCACGGACGATGCCGCGAGATCGGCCGCCTGCGCGCCCGCGCCCTGCCACCCGGCCACGCCCAGGCCGGCGACGCCTGCGACCAGCAGCGCGACGGCCCCCGCCGCGCAGGCGATCACGAGATGACGACGATAGCGGCGCATGCTGCCCCCCTTGGCTCGGCCGATGTAGGTGGCGCGAACAACGTGGGTGCTCAGTCGTCCTGCGCTCACTCTTGCTCACATTAGTGACGAATCGCTCACGAATCAACAGGGGCAGGCGTTGCGCCGCTCGTCCTTCTCGGCCCGGTCGATCTCGTGCCGATACTCCTCCAGGGCGCTTGCGGCATACGGCGACCACGCACCTGGGCGGAGCCGGCGGAAGGACGACCATGGCGAAGTTGACGATCTACATCGGACTGACGATCGGCGGCATTGTCGGCGGCTACCTGCCCGTCGCGCTCTTCGGTGTCGGCGCCTTCTCTTGGGTGAGCCTCGTCTGCAGCTTCGTCGGCTGCATCGTCGGGCTGTGGCTGGGCTGGAAGCTCACGCTCTGGATCGAGGAGTGACTCCTTCGCGCTGACTGCGCCGCGCGACACGGCGCCGGTGGCGCCCCCCCGTGACCGCCCGTATACTCGGTCGCTGGACTCGTTCCAGGGGCTCCTCGCCGAGCCCCTTCGCTCTCTCACGGACAGGAACTCGTTCTTGGCTGCTCTCGCTCGCTGGTGCTTCCATCACCGCACGGTCGTCGTGCTCATCTGGATCGCGGCGCTGGTCACCCTGGTGGCCGTCGAGCGGTCGGTGGGCGGCGCCTACTCGACCTCGTTCACGCTGGCGACACCGAGTCGATCAAGGCCCTCGAACTCGTCGAGGCGACGCTGCCCGAGCAGGCCGGCGACTCGGCGACGATCGTCTGGCACGTCGACGACGGCACCGTCAAGGACCCGCGACCCAGGCGCGCATCAAGGAGATGCTGGCCAAGGTCGCCACGGCCGGATTCGGTGGCCGCAGTGAAGGGCCCTGGGACAGCGATCCGGAGAACCCAGTGGCCGCGTTGCCGCCGCAGATCAGCCGCGACGGCAAGACCGCCTTCGCCACGGTCGACTTCACCGAGCTCGCCCAGAACCTGCCGCCCGAGGACATCAAGAACGTCATGAGCCTGGCGCAAGCCGCCCGGGCGCCCGGGCTGCGAGATCGAGCTCGGCGGCAATGCGATCGCCGAGGTGAACCAGCACGCCGCCGGCGAACAGCGAGATCTTCGGCCTCATCGCCGCCGCGATCATCATCCTCATCGCCTTCGGGTCTCTGCTCGGCATGGCCCTGCCGCTGGTGACCGCCATCACCGCGCTGACCAGCGGCACGGTGGCGATCGCCCTGCTCTCGCACGCGATCAGCATCCCGCTCGATGGCGCCCGATCCTTGCCGCCCTGATCGGGCTCGGCGTCGGCATCGACTACGCGCTGTTCATCGTCACCAGGCATCGCGACGGCCTCAAGGCCGGCACGTCGACTGAGGATTCCGCGGTGCGCTCCCTCAACACCTCGGGCCGCGCCGTCCTCTTCGCCGGCGGCACGGTCTGCATCGCGCTGCTCGGCCTGCTCGTGCTGCGCATGGGCTTCCTCAACGGCATGGCGTACGCGTCGGTGCTCATGGTGGCCTTCACCATGGCGGCGGCGATCACCCTGCTGCCGGCGATGTTCGGCTTCATGGGCGTGCGCGTGCTCAGCAAGAAGGAACGCCGGCGGCTCGCCGGCGGCGAGCTCGGCGACGGCCACGAGTCGAGCCACTGGGCGCGCTGGGCCGGCTTCGTCGCCGTCAGCCCGGGATCCTCGCGACTGGCGCCCTGGCTCCTGATCCTGGTGCTCGCCAGCCCCGTCATCTCGCTGCGTCTCGGCTCATCCGACGAGGGCAACGACCCCGCGGGCTCGACGACGCGCAAAGCCTACGACCTGCTCGCCGAGCGCCTTCGGCCCGGGCTCCAACGGTCCGCTCCTGCTCGTCGCCGAGATCGGCAGCCCCGCCGACCAGGCCGCCCTCGCGCAGCTCGACCCAGAAGCTTGGCTCCGTCCCCGAACGTCGCCGCCGTCGCGCCGATGCCGTCGGCGCCCGGAGCCGAAGATCGCCCTGATCCAGGTCATCCCCGAAGACCTCGCCGCAGGACAAGGCCACCAGCGACCTGATCAAGAACCTGCGCGTCGACGTCATCCCGCAGGCGACCCAGGGGACCACCCTGCAGCGTCTACGTCGGCGGCTTGACGGCGATCTTCGACGACTTCGCCGCCATCATGCAGAACAAGCTGCCGCTGTTCATCGGCGTCATCATCACCCTGGGCGGCCTGCTGCTCTTCGTCGCCTTCCGCAGCCTGCTCATACCGGCCACGGCGGCGGTCATGAACCTCCTCGCCGCCGCCGCCTCGTTCGGCGTCGTGGTCGCCGTCTTCCAGTGGGGATGGCTGCCCGAGCAGCTCGGCCTCGGCAAGGCCGGCCCGGTCGAAGCCTTCCTGCCCGTCATCATGCTGGCGATCCTCTTCGGCCTGTCGATGGACTACCAGGTCTTCCTGGTCAGCCGCATGCACGAGGAGTGGGTGCACAGCCGCGACAACAAGCGCGCCATCGAGGTCGGTCAGGCGACCACCGGCCGCGTCATCACCGCGGCCGCGGCCATCATGATCAGCGTCTTCATCGCCTTCGTCTTCGGCGGACAGCGCGTCATCGCCGAGTTCGGCATCGGGCTGGCGGCGGCGGTCGCGATCGACGCCCTCATCCTGCGCACGGTGCTGGTGCCCGCGATCATGCACCTGCTTCGGCACCGCGCAACTGGTGGCTGCCCGGCCCGATCGACGCCCACCTGCCGCACCTGGCCGTCGAGCCGACGTCAGACGCGCTGCTGCCCGAAGAGGCGTAGAAGGTCAGAGAGGCCGCGAGCCGGCTCGCGCCGCGGACCCTAGACGGCGGACGGCAGCATCTGGCGCACCCCCGCGAGTTCCGCCATGAGGTCGCTCGTGGGGAGGATGCGATCGACCCTCGCGGCGTTGGTGCCCGCCGTGGAGAGCGGCTCCTCCTTGTCGGCGTCGTTGCCCGTCGCACGCCGGACCCATGGCATCAGCGACCGCATCCGACCGACCCCCTCGGTGCTGCTCTGCTTGATTCTCCTGCGGAGCGCGGGGCACCCAGAGGCCGCGCGCGTGGCCAGCGCGTCCACCACCTCAAGCGGATTGCCGCCAGTCACGTCACAGTCGGTCCAGAAGTGTCACGCACCTACCGGAGCCAATGTGGAAAGGATGTACCGGAGCCGCACAGCGGGCGCAACGATTTGGGTTGCGGAATGGTTGCAGCCGGACACCGGCGAGACGGGGTGACGCGAAGAAAGTCCTGCAAATGAATTGTGGGCGCACGTGGATTCGAACCACGGACCTCTTGCTCAGCTCATACAGCGCTCGCGACTGCGTAGAGCCGCCACTTGTCAGGCACGCCCTTGAGGGTGTGCTCGCCACGGTCCGCGAAGACAAGGCCCGAGCCGGCCACGAGGTCCTTGACGGTGGAACTGACGAGGACCTCGGACGGGCCGGCGAGGGCGGCCACGCGGGCGCCGATATGGACGGCGACACCGCCGACGTCGGCGCCCAGCAGCTCGATCTCGCCCGTGTGGCAGCCGGCGCGCACCTCGAGCCCCAACGGCCTCACGGCTTCGCAGAGCGCCTGCGCGCACTTCACCGCACGGGCGGGGCCGTCGAACGTCGCGAGGAAGCCGTCGCCCGTGGTGTTGACCTCGTTGCCCCGAAAGCGGGCGAGGAAGGCGCGCACCGTCGCGTTATGCTTCTCCAGCAGTTCCTTCCAGCAGGCGTCGCCGACCTCACACGCCTTGTCGGTAGAACCGACGATGTCAGAGAACAGGACGGTGGAAAGCATGCGGTCGAGAGCCGCTTCCTCCCGCCCGGCCGACTCGACCAAGTGTTCCACAGCGGAGACGTAGGACTCGAGATCACCGAGGTAGAGGAGTGATCGCCGGGGCAGTTCCACGATGCGGGCTCCGGGGATGCGTGAGGCGATGTACCGTTGTTCGTCTTCGTCGTCCTGAAACGTGACTGCCACGTCGGTCGGCACGCAAATCGAGCTGAGGATGGGACGCACATCGATGCCCCGCCAGGTGCGCTCGAAGGCTTCGATGCTATTCGGCGTCGCCGAGCATCGAGCGAGCTTGGTGAGCCAGCGCAGGAAGCTGTCCTCGTAGACTCGAGGCTCGGGGTTCTCACCACAACACGCCTCCGCGAAGGCGACGGCGTGATCGTCGCTGCCCCACGTCGTCCAGTACGAGGAGGCTTCTGCTTCCCACTCCTCCTCCGACAGCGCCCAAGGGTAGTCGTCGTCCTTCGCCGCGTGGATGCCGCCGTCGAGCCACAGCGCGACCACGCGCTCGGGATGCGTGGCCGCGAAGAACGCGCCAAGTGCGGGTCCCGCTTCACCACCCCAAGCCAAGATGGCCGCACGTTGGACTCCTGCCGCATCCATGACCGCACGGACATCGTCGAGCTGGGTCTCGAGGTTCGGCGAGTCACTCACTCGGTCTGACATCCCAACGCCGCGCTTGTCGAACTGCAGCACCCGCAGATGGCGGGAGAGACGCCGCATAAGTCGGGAGAACTCGGGCAGCTCCCAGTACACCTCGAGGTGCGAGATGTAGCCGTGCACAACGACTATGGCTGTCGGCCCTTCACCGAAGTCCTGATAGGCGATGGCGGCACCGTCAACTGTCCGTGCCCAGCGCGTCTGCGGGATGTCAGAGATCATCCTCGCCCCCACATCAGCCTGCATGCAGTCCCTATCGGCGGACACTACCACCGGTCTACTGATTCCGCTGTTCCGCTCCCGTTCTGTGCCATCCAGAACCAAGCATTTCGGTTGCAGAATGGTTGCAGCCGGACGGCTCAGCGGAGGGGCGGCGGAGGGATTTCCCTGCAGATGAATGGTGGGCGCACGTGGATTCGAACCACGGACCTCTCGCCGCCGAGGTCTCTACTCCCGCCGCCAGGATGGGTCCATTGCCCTCTCGCGCAAGGAATCGCCGAGAGCCGGAGTGCGACGAAAGGTGACCACCGGTGCGGCAGCGCGGGCGAGGACGGGGCGGCGATTTGCTCAGGCGGACGGGCACAGACGGGAATCCTCGCCGCTCTCTCAGGCTGACCGGCTCAAGCGTTCATGGTCATGACCGCAGCAACGAAGGCGTGAGGGCGAAAGCCCGGCTCGGCGGGCACCGGCACGACATTCGCAGAACTCGGCTGGAATTGCGGCACACGGTGCGCCTGTCATCCCGGGTCCACGGTATGACTGTCGGCGCGCCCGAGCCGAGAGGCGGCGAAGGGCCTCAAGGTGACCTTCGGCTGCGAAATCCGTCATCGCCGCTGGGCGTGTGCATCCTCCTCTTAAATATGGTATGAATTACCTAGCGTAGACAGACGTCTGCGCGCATAGGGATCGGACCACGTCGGGCCGGACTGGCCAACTCCCAGACCTATGAGGAGACCAGCTTGCCTGATAAACGCCCCGACAACAGCCAAGGCAAGCCGGCTTGGGGGACGCCCAAGCTCTTCAGATGGAGTCCTCCTCAGACGGAGTGGCGCCAGGTGCAGCCCCCTCCCGGTGACGTCGACACCTCCGAGTCGGAGCATAGGGTCCCTGAGAAGACGACGGAATTCGAACGGCGCCTGCTGCGACTGGCGGTGGACTGCGCGCCCATCTGCCTGTTCGTGCTCGATGGGCGGGGCACGGTCCTTGTCTCGGCCGGCGCCGAGAGGCGCGCCTTCGCCGGCGAGTCACAGATCGTCGGCCGCTCCATCGCTGAATGCCTCGAAAACGTCCCGGAGGCGCAGGGCGCAGCAGCGCGCGCGCTGACCGGGGAGGCCGCCAACTGGGCAGGCCTGATCGGGGATCGGTGGCACGAGCTCTCGCTGTCACCCGTGTTCGATAGCGACGGCGGTCTCGTGGTCGTTGCCGGCGTTGCCGTCGACCGGACGGCTCACGTGCAGGCGCAGCTGAGCCGGCGAGCCGATGCGTCGCGGCTCGAGCGCGTCCTGGACGGCGCCCTGCTCGCCCTTGCCAGGGCAGTTGAGCTGCGGGAGCCCTGCACGGCTGGTCACCAGCGACGGGTCGCCGGGCTCGCCGATGCCATCGCCCGCGAGCTGGGGTGGAAGGTGAGTCGGCTTGCCAACCTGAGGACGGCGGCCCTGCTGCACGATATCGGCAGGCAAGCCTGCCCCGCCGAAGTGCTGAACAGGCCCGGGCCCCTCACCTCGGCAGAGATGACGCTCGTCAAGACGCACTCCAGAGTCGGCGCGGCGATGCTGGTCGAGATGGAGCTCGAGGGCCCGGTCGTTGAGGCGGTGCTGCAGCACCACGAGCGCATTGACGGCTCGGGCTACCCGGACGGCCTCGTGCGGACGCGCATCCTGCCTGAGGCGCGCGTCATCGCCGTCGCCGACGTCGTTGAGGCCATGACCTCTCCGCGGCCATTCCGCCCGGCTCACGCAATGCGCGCCGCCATGACCGAGATCGTCGCCGCGCGAGGGCGGCTCTTCGATGAGGATGCGGTCGATGCATGTGAGCGGGTCCTCGCGGGGGGATTCACATTCGAGGGCCGTCTGGCGTAGCCCGCTGGCCAGCCGATCGTCCGCCTTGCACGCGTTGCCTCCGCGCTGGCCTTCAGATTCCGACGAGCGCCAAAGAGTCATATCGAGTGTCATTCACCACCGCGCATTTGGGTTGCAGAATGGTTGCAGAACGGGAGTCTAGCAGAGGGGAAGAATCGCGATTTCGCTGCAAATCGCTGGTGGGCGCACGTGGATTCGAACCACGGACCTCTGTGTGAGGCGAGCGGCCCGGACCCGGCCACCGGCCTCCGGGCCGCTTCCTCTTGACCCGTCTTCAGGTCACCTCGGCGTGACCGTGATGTGGTAGGTGAAGTCCGTAGTGAAGCTGTAGTCGAAGCCGATCTCCTCCGCCGTCATGACGAACACGTTCTTCGTGTGGACCACGTGCTGCCCGACCGGCAGCGGCGCCAGCATGATCCAGTAGCCGTCGATGACGGCGTCCTCCTCGCCGGTCTCCCATTGCCACAGATTGCCGGCGACCCACTCGAGCGGGCTGAGCGAGGACATGCCCCGATACGCGAACAGGTTGCCCAGCGCTCTGCCGTCGACCGTCGCGGCCAGCTCGGTCACATGGCTCGTCCACCACTCATTGGACGCCCGGAGCTCGGCCTCGGTTTCACCGCTCCACGGTATGCCGGAGACGGTATCGAAGACGGAGAAGAACACGGCCTTGCCCGCCGGCATCCTGACGGTCCAGTCGGCCGTTCCCACCCCGACCCACTTCTCTTCGGTCTGCTCGAGCCACGTAGTGTGCTGGTTCACGGCCAGGAACCAGACCTTGCCCGACTGGCCCTCGCCGGTGTTGGTGCCAGTGCCTTCGCTCGGCGCCACGGGGGTCGACGCTACCCATTGATACAACTTCGCGCCCCACTCCGCGTAACTCAGGCCGAAGGGCTTCGCCTGCGGAGGAATCACCCGCGGGTTGACGTTCTTGGCCGCGAGGGCCGGCGCTGCCGCGATTGTGAGGATGACGACGACCACCAGGCACAGCAGCGCCGCGTAGGCTGATCTGCGTTTCATGGATATCCCTCCTTCGGTCTCCTGCCCTCTCGCGGCCACCGGTGACCGTCCCGCTGGGGAACGTGCGCAGCTTCCGTCAGGCGTGGGTGGACGTGGGAAGAAGTCGGGAGCCGACCAGCTAGGTGGACACGAGCGGTTGCTCCATGCGCCTCCCCCGTCTGCTCCCCCGGCCCCAAGGCTCCCCGAGTGGGTCGGCCCCAAGGAGCGCGAAGACCGGCCCTGCGGGCCGGTCTCACCAGTGGCTCCCCGCCGGTCTTGGTGGCCGTTGCGTGCCGCCGGCGGATCAAAGTCTCCCGTACGAAGTGCTGTGTCTCTCAGAAGTCCCCTATGGCTACCGCTATACGCCCGTCATGCGATGGCGTCAAGCGTTTGCCGTTGGCCTGCGTGAATCGCTCGCCATCGATCGACCCGAAGACGCGGGAGACGAAGCAGACGCAGCCGGTCGGACTTCACTTCGGGTCCCGGGCAGACCCATCCGTCCCCGTCTGAGCGCACGGATTTGGGTTGCAGAATGGTTGCAGCCGGGCAGGCTCGGCGGAGGGTCGAGCGGGAGAAATCCCTGCAAATCGCTGGTGGGCGCACGTGGATTCGAACCACGGACCTCTTCCTTATCAGAGAAGCGCTCTAACCGACTGAGCTATGCGCCCACGGGGGATTGGAGTCTAGGTCCGGGGGCGGCGGCGCGTCAACCGCTGTCGCGCAGGCCCCGGCAGAGCTCGGCGTAGAAGGCGAGGAGGTCGCCCTCGATCGCCTCCCAGGAGTAGCGCGCGCGCACTGCGGCGAGGCCGCGCGCGCCCATCGCGCTTGCGCTCGTCGGGGTCGGCGAGGAGCTGGCGGACGCCGGCCAGGTGGCCCTCGACGGTCGGCGCGACGGCCACGCCGCAGCGCTCGGCCTTGACGGGCGCGGCGTGGTCGGCGAGGTCGCTGACGAGGACGGGCAGGCCGGCGGCCATGCCCTCGTAGACCTTGGTCGGGATGTTGGGCAGGCTGTACTGGGGGCCGCCGACGAACGGCGACCAGCAGACGTCGGCGGCCTTCAGGTAGCTCGGCACCTCGCCCGGCGGGACGCGCCCGAGGAGATGGACGCGGCCCTTGAGCTCGCCCTCGACGCGCGCCGCGCAGGACGGGCTCGTCGGCCGGGTCGGCGTGGTGGCCGGCGAGGTACAGCGACACGGGCGCGTCGGGCGCCGAGGGCGCTCATCACGTCGAGCATGAGGAAGAGGCCGCGGGTGCGCCCGAGCGTGCCGACGTGGATGAGCTTGAGCCGCTCGTCGGCGGCCATCTCGGGATGCGGGACCGCGGCCTCGAAGTTGGCGAGGCGCGGGTAGTTGACCATGGCGAGGCGCAGCGCCGGCTTGGGGCCGAGGGCGCGGAGCTGGCCGGGCGCGGCCGAGATCACGCCGTGGCACGCCGTCGCCAGCGTCCGCTGGGCGACGGCGGTGGCGCGCGAGGCCCACGGCCGCGCCCGCTCCGGGATGTACGACTTGGTGGCGACCGCCTCGGGCACGTACTCGTGCATGTCGTACACGACGCGCGGCACGAAGCAGCGCAGCACGGGGGCGATCGTGAGCAGCTCGGGGTCGTGGAAGTGGACGACGTGCGGCCGCAGGCGGCGCAGCTCGGCGACGATCTCGCGCACGCTCATCCAGCGCGTGCTGCGCCCGCGCACCGGCAGCGCGACCTGACGCGGGTTCTCGCCCGGCGCCGCCTGCGGCGCGCCGGGCACGAGAAAGGTCACGTCGTAGCCGGCCGCCGCCAGCGTGCGGCACTCGCGCTCGTAGATGCGGATGTCGCCCGGCTTGTGGACGACCGAGAGGTGGACGACGCGGATCATGACCGACATACCTTATCGCGTCGCGGAGGCCGGAACCGTCGCGGTCGCGAGGGCCTCCGACCTGACCGCTCTTGTCAACTTCTTCTGACCGGTTTACATTACTGAAATGACTTGTTCGGCTCGTGCAGGGAGACTACCATGCCGTCTGTGACCATCACGGAACTCAAGGCACATCTCAGTGAGTACCTGCGTCGCGCGCAGGCCGGCGAGCACCTCTACGTCACGTCTCGCGGCGAGGAGGTCGCGGAGATCGGCCCGCCCGACCCGGTGCGCGCCGCGCTCTGGCGCATGGTCGCCGACGGCGAGGCAGAGTGGAGCGGTGCAGGACATGGTGGTGCCCGAGACGCTGACCCCGAACACCGGGCGCCTGCTGTCCGACATCGTGCTCGAAGACCGCGGACCGCGTTGAGACCCGAGCCGGAGCCCTGGCCGTGATCGTCTACCTCGACACGAGCGCGCTACGTGAAGCTCATCATTGACGAGGATGGAGCGGACAGAGACGCGTGCAGTGTTCCAACGAGGCGCGCCGGGCGGCGTCGAGCGTGATCACCTACGCGGAGGCGAGCGCGGCGCTCAGTCGACGGGACCGTGAGGCAGGTCCGGCGGCGCAGCGCCTGCTAGCGTGGGTCCAGGCTCTCGACACGCAGCTGGCGCAACGACGCTGTCGGTGCCGGTCGCCGGCGCAGTCTGCCGGGACACGCTCGCGCATGACCCATGGCCTGCGAGGCATGGACGCCGTGCAGCTGGCCGCAGCAATGACCTTGCGCGACCGCGTGCCCGCAAGCGCGGGCGCCGAGCAGTCGCCTTCGCCGCCTTCGACCGCCGCCTGCTCGAGGCGGCCGAGCGCGAGGGCTTCGCCACGCTCGGCCGCCCGCTCGCCTAGCGCGGAGCATCCGCGCCGCCGGAGTTTCCCTCTCAGGCGTCTGCCCTATAATCAGGGGACCATGGACGTCCAACAGATGGTCATCTACGGCGTCAGCTTCGACGTCATCGGCAAGCAGCCGATCGTCCTCCTCAAGACGATGGAGGGCAACAAGTTCCTGCCCATCTGGATCGGCCACCCCGAGGCGGCGGCGATCCTCATCAAGCTGCAGGGCACCAAGCTGCCGCGGCCGATGACGCACGACCTGCTCACCAACCTCATCGGCCAGTTCGAGGCCGAGATCGCGCGCATCACCGTCACCGAGCTCAAGGACAGCACCTTCTACGCCAAGCTCACGCTGCTCAAGGACGGCGCCGAGATCGACATCGACTCGCGCCCCAGCGACGCCCTGGCCCTGGCGGTGCGCACCGAGGCGCCGATCTTCGCCTCCACCGAGCTCATCGTCGAGAACGCGATCGAGTTCGAGCGCGAGGTCGACGACACCGAGGAGATCATCGAGGGCTTCCGCGACTTCCTCGAGAAGGTCACCCCCGAGGACTTCAACACCGCCGAGGTCATGGCCGACGAGGCGCTGTACGCCGAACGCGAGCTGGCGGCCGAAGAGGACGAGGAAGACGAAGCGAGACGAGGACCTCGACGAGGACGATGATGAAGACCTCGACGAGGACGAAGGCGACGAAGACGACACAGGCCGCGCCTGACGGCGGTCGAGAAAGCGAGCCTGCCGTGGCCACCGGACCTGCCGACCCCGTCATCACCCAATTCCGCGACCAGATCTCGGACAACGACCTCAAGATCGTCGACGCCCTCAACAAGCGGCTCAAGCTGGTCGCGCAGCTCAAGAAGTACAAGGAAGAGCACGGGGTCGACTTCTACGACCCGGCGCGCGAGGAGTGGATGCTCACCTTCCTCGCCCGCGCCAACAAGGGCCCGCTCTCGAACGACGGCCTGCGCGACGTGTTCACCGAGATCCTCGCCGTGACGAAGCAGGAGCTCGCGCCGAGGAAGTAGGGGCAGCGGGCGACGGGAGACGCGATGGGGCGGCGGCTCATGCGAGCCGCCGCCCCATCAGCGTCTCTACCCCTTGAGCACCCCGAGCGGCCGCAGGCGCGCCACCTTGCGCGCCAGGCCGACGGCGTCGATCACGTCGACGATCTCGCGCACGTCCTTGTAGGCGTACGGCGCCTCTTCGGCGAGCAATGACGTCGACTGCGAGCGCACGACGATGCCCTTCGCCTCGAGCTCGCGGCGCACGTCGGCGCCGCTCATGACCCGCTTGGCGGCGCCGCGCGAGAGCCGGCGGCCGGCGCCGTGGGCGGCCGAGCCGAAGCTCTCGCGCATCGCCGTCTCCGTCCCCACCAGCAGCCAGCTCTCGCTGCCCATGTCGCCGGGGACGATCACCGGCTGGCCCGTCTCGCGGAAGACCGGCGGCAGGTCGGGGTGCCCGGGCCCGAACGCCCGCGTCGCCCCCTTGCGGTGCACCCACAGCTGCGTCGGCACGCCGTCCACGTCGTGCGTCTCGAGCTTGGCGATGTTGTGCGCCACGTCGTAGAGCAGCTCGACCCCGAGGCGCTCCCACGGCCGCCGGAACACCTGCTCGAAGCCCAGGCGCACCTCGTGCATCATCGCCTGCCGGTTGGCGAAGGCGAAGTTGGCGGCGGCGGCCATCGCCGCGAGGTAGTCCTGTCCCTCCGGCGAGCTCGCCGGCGCGCAGGCGAGCTGGCGGTCGGGCAGCTCCATGCCGTAGCGGCGCGTCGCCGCCGCCATGCGCTGCAGGTGGTCGGTGCAGGTCTGGTGACCGAACCCGCGCGAGCCCGAGTGGATCATCACGGCGATCTGGCCGACGTGGACGCCCCAGGCGCCGGCGACTTCTGCATCGAGCACCTCGTCGACGACCTGCAGCTCGATGAAGTGGTTGCCGGCTCCCAGACTGCCGACCTGCGTGCGCCCGCGCTCGATCGCCTTCTGCGTCACCGGCTCGGCGCTCGCGCCGGGCATCGCCCCGTGCTGTTCCGTGTGCTCCACGTCGCGCTCGGTCGCCAGACCGTGCTCGAGCAGCCAGGGCACGCCGCGCTCGACGAGCTGCGTCAGCTCGCGCGGCTGCAGCTTGAGCGTCCCGCGGTCGTTGAGCCCCTGCGGGATGCGCCGCATCAGCTCGTGCACGAGCTCCTCGGCGCGCGGCCGCACCTCCTCGTCGTCCAACCCCGTGATCGCGAGCCGCACCCCGCAGTTGATGTCGAAGCCGACGCCGCCGGGCGACACGACGCCGTCGTCGGCGCGCATCGCGGCGACGCCCCCGATGGGGAAGCCGTAGCCCCAGTGGATGTCGGGCATCGCCAGGCTGGCGCGCACGATCCCCGGCAGCGTGGCGACGTTGGCGACCTGCTGCAGGGCCTCCTCGTGCCCGGCCTGCTCGAAGAGGCTCTCGTGCGCGTAGACGTAGCCGGGCACGCGCATCGTCGCCCTCGGGCGGGATCACGTAGGTGTGCGCCCCGGTGCGCTCGACGTGGACCACGGCGCTCGCTCAGACGTCGAGGATCACGAACCCCTCCCAGCCCGAAGGGCCCTCGGTCAGGGAGAGCTGGTGCAGGGTCGCCGCCTTGACGCCACCGCAGATCACGTGGCGCGCCGGGTCGAGGGGTTCGCCGGTCACCCGCGCCACGAGGTGGGTGTCGTCGAGCTCGACGATCTCGAAGTCGACGAACAGGATGCGCTCGGCCTCGAAGCGGTAGATGAGCTCGTCGATCCACGCGGCGAGGAGCAGGTCGAGCTCGTCAGCCTCCGCGCGGACCTCGACCGTCTCGGCGCGGTCGATGGTCACCGGGTCGCAGATGAGCGAGAAGGCCGCCTTGGCCGCCTCCTCGAAGACGCCCTCGCGCGTCGGCGCCCAGGCGCGCACGCCAACGTCGGCCGTGTGATCGACGAGTTCGTAGCCCTGCCTCATGCCGGGACTGTACCCGCGAGGGGCCGGGTCAACCGCGTACGGCCGCCGGCGCGCGGCCGCCACCGGCGAGGGTCAGACGACGGTCGCGCCGGCGGCCGACGCGGCCAGGCCCGAGCGGCCGCGCCGCGACGCCCTCGGCGGCGAACGCGTCCGCCATCGCCTCGCGCCACGCCGTCGGCGTCGGTCGCCAGGCTGACGAAGGCGACGAGGCTCGGGCCCGAGCCCGACACCGCGACGGCCGCCGCCCCGGCCTTCTGCGCCGCCAGCCAGGCGGCGCGCCCGCCGGGGATCAGCTCGAGACGGTTGGCCTGGTGCAGACGGTCGTCCATGACCTGGCCGAGCAGCTCGAAGTCGCCGGTGCGCAGCGCCTCGACCACGAGCGGCGTGCGCCCGAGGTTGAAGACCGCGTCCGTCATCGACACCTCGGTCGGCAGGCCGGCGCGCGCGGTGCGCGTCGAGAAGGGCAGGTCGGGCACGGCGAGCGCCACGTGCACCTCGGGCACGAGGATCTTCTTGGTGAGCAGGCGCTCGTCCTTGCGCACGACGATGGTGAGGCCGCCGAGCAGGGCCGCGGCGACGTTGTCGGGGTGGCCCTCGATGTCGGCGGCCATCTCGAGCAGCGCCTCGCGCTTGAACGGGTGCCCGAGCAGCTCGTTGGCGCCGAGCAGGCCGGCGACCGCGGCCGAGGAGCTCGAGCCGAGGCCGGAGGCGAGCGGCACGCGCACGTCGCACTCGATGGGGAGGCCGGCCGGCGCAGCCGCGCCGGCCTCCTCGTACACGCGCAGCGCCGCCTGCGCGACGAGGTTCTCGGCGTCCCGCGGCAGCGTGTCGGCGCCCTCGCCCTTGACGTTGACGACGATCCCGTCGCCGCCCAGGGCGAACCGGGCCTCGTTCCACAGGTCGAGCGCGAGGCCCAGGCAGTCGAACCCCGGCCCGAGGTTCGCCGTCGTCGCCGGCACGCGCACGACGCAGGTCTGCCGTCCGTCACTCACCGGGTCTCCTTGCGCGCCGGGCTCACGCTTCCTCCGTCCCCGGCCCGCGCCGCACCCGCTTGACCACGAGCCACACGATCACGCCGACGACCGCGACCACGACGACGTAGTCGAGCCATTTGAGCTGCTTCTCGATCGCCTCCCAGTTGTCGCCCGCCTCGCACGCCGAGCCACGTGAGGAAGATCACCCACGGGATACAGCCGAGCAGGGTGTAGACCGTGAACTTCCAGAACGGCATGCGCCCCATGCCCGCCGGCAGCGAGATGAAGGTGCGCACGATCGGCAGCATGCGGCTGAAGAAGACGGTCGGCGCGCCCCAGCGGTCGAACCAGCGCTCGGCGAGCTCGAGGTGGTGGTGGCGAAGGAGGACGTACTTGCCCCAGCGGTCGATGAACGGCCGGCCGCCGTACAGGCCGATCCAGTAGGCGATCCACGAGCCGACGACGTTGCCGGCCACTCCCGCGGCCACCGCGCGCCCAGAAACCCATGTCGCCTTCACTGACGGCGAAGCCCGCGAACAGCATGATCGCTTCGCTGGGGACGGGGATGCAGGCGCTTTCCAGCGTCATGAGGACGAACACGCCCGGGAGCCCCCAGGCGCCCACCACGTCGGTCGCGAACTGGACCAGCCATTCGACGATGCTCTGCATGCCGCCAAGGGTACCGCAGGCGGCGCCGGGGCGGCGAACCGCATGCCTGTGGTCCGTGCGCAGGCTCCCTTGAGGCAGGAGGCGTCCTGATGCACGATCGTCGGTCATCGACCTTGTCGAACAAAACGCATGGGCCCGGTACCTTGTATTTCGCAGACGCATCATCCTGAGTAGGTCCGGTGCCGTACTCCTTGATGATCTCGTTGAGATGCTCGTCGATGTGCAGGAAGAGGTCGACGGCGTCGCGGAGGAGGTCCATGCGGCCAAGGGTACCGCAGGCGGCGCGGACCTCCACCCGGCAAGAACCTTGGATTCCTGCGACGAGGACGCAGAGATGACCTTGTCTTCTTGCGCCGACGACGCTCGGTCAGGTCGCGAACTGACCATCTGGCTTGCCGGTGGCCGCCCCGACCGCCCTGTGGTAGCGTCACGGGCCGACCCGGGACCCAAGGAGGCACGCCCATGGCCGTCGGCCTGATGGACATCAAGGGACAGTACGCCGAGCTGCAGGAGCGCATCGAAGGCGCCGTGCTGGAGGTGCTGCGCAGCGGGCGCGTGATCCTGGGGCCGAACGTCAAGGGGTTCGAAGATGAGGCCGCGGCGTATCTCGGCACGACGGGGGCCGTCGGCGTCGCCAACGGCACCGACGGCCTGACGATCGCCCTCCGCGCCCTCGGCGTCGGGCCGGGCGACGAGGTCGTCACCGTCCCGTTCACGTTCTACGCCGGCGTCGAGGCCATCGCCCAGACCGGCGCGACGCCGGTGTTCGTCGACATCCAGCCCGACACGCTGAACATGGACCCGGACAAGCTCGAGGCCGCGATCACGCCGAGGACGAAGGCGGTCATGCCCGTCGACCTCTTCGGCCTGCCCGCCGACATGGACGCCGTCAAGGCCGTCGCCGACGCGCACGGCGTCCCCGTCGTCGAGGACGCCTGCCAGGCCTGGGGCGCCTCGTACAAGGGCCGCCGCGCCGGCGGCCTCGGCGACCTCGGCGTCTTCAGCTTCTTCCCCACCAAGAACCTCGGCGGCTTCGGCGACGGCGGTCTCGTGATCGGCCACGACGCCGACCTCGTGCAGAAGGTCCGCGAGCTGCGCTTCCACGGCAGCAAGGACAAGAAGACGTTCACCCACATCGGCTTCAACTCGCGGCTCGACGAAGTCCAGGCCGCGATCCTGCGCCTCGAGCTCGAGGTCGTCGACACCTGGAACGCGCGCCGCGCCCAGGTCGCGGCGTGGTACGACGCCCACCTGCCGCGCGAGGTCCTGCGCCCCTGCGTGCCGGACGACTGCACGCACGTCTACCACCTCTACATGATCCGGCACCCGCGCCGTGACGCGATCGCGGCGGCCTGCAAGGAGCGTCAGGTCGACTGCGCCGCCTACTACGTGACGCCGTGCCACCTCCAGCCGGTGTTCGCCGACCTCGGCCACAAGCTGGGCGACTTCCCGGTGACCGACGCGGCCGCCGAGACGAACCTCGCCCTGCCGATGCACCCCAACCTCACCGAGGAGCAGGTGAAGGAAGTCGCGGCCGCCGTGGCCGCCGGCCTCGGCTGAGGGCGGCGCAGCCCGCGTGGACGCGGGAGGCGCGGTGCGAGGCGTAGCCCGCGCGGACGGCGGAGTCGCGCGCAGCGCGGCAGGCGCCGTCAGCGCTCCCGGCGAATGAGGACCGCGTGAGGGTCTGGGTCGACATCACCGACTCGTCGCACGTCCTCTTCTTCGCGCCCGTCGTGCGCCGGCTCGAAGACCAGGGCCACGTCGTCACGCTCACGGCGCGGCGCTTCGAGAGCGCCGAGCTGACGATGCGTCGCCTGGGCCTCGTCGCCGTGCTCACCGGGCAGCACCGCGGCGGAGGCGCCGGCGCCCGCGCCGTCGGACTCGTCAATCGCACGGCGCAGTTGCTCGCCTCCGCCTCCAGCGGCCGCTTCGACGTCGCCATCGGGAGTCACGCCAGCGACTTCGTCCTCACCGCCTGGGCGCTCGGCGTGCCGCAGCTCACGCTGCTCGACGACGAGCGCCTCAAGCGCACGAACGCGGTCAACGTGCGCCTCGTCGACCGGGCCGCCGTACCGGACGCGATCCCCATCGGCACCCTCCGCGCCCTCGGGGCGATGCCCGACAAGCTGTTCCGCTACCCCGGGTTCAAGGAGGAGTACTACCTCCACGACTTCCAGGCCGACCCCGACGTGCTCGCCGACCTCGACGTCGACCGGCGCAGCGTCGTCGGGGTCGTGCGCCCGCCGCGCGACGAGCGCGACGTCGACTTCGACGCCCGCTGGCGGGCGCAGCGCGCGCTGCCGGCGGCCGCGGGCGAGCCGGCGGCGTCATCCGCGGCGGCCGACGGCGCGCCGGTCCGCGAGCTCGAGGCCTTCGTCCGCGAGCTCGCCAAGCGGCGCAACCTCACGCTCGTCCTGCTGCCAAGGTCCGACGAGCAGCGGCGCCACTTCGCCGACGCTCGGCCTGCAGAACCTCCTCATCCCCGAGGGCTCGGTCGATGGCGTGAGCCTCGTCGCCGCCGCCGACTTCGTCCTCGGCGCCGGCGGCGTCATGGACCGCGAGGCGGTCGCGCTCGGCACGCCGGCGTACACGCTCTCGCGGCGGCCGCCGTCGGCGGTCGACGCGGCGCTGCTCGCCGCCGGCCGGCTCAAGCGCGCCCAGAAGGCGGCCGACATCCAGTTGCGCAAGAAGGACCCGCGGATCACCGCCGTCGAACGCCGCGACCCGCAGGTGTTCGTCGACGAGGCGATCGAGCTGGCGCGCCGCCGCTCCGGGCCGGCGCGCCTCGGCCGCCTGAGCCGATAGGTCCTGCTTCTCCATCATCCAAGACGATTCATGCTATAAGCTAGCGGCATGGATATCCGCCATCTCCGTCTCTTCTGCCGCATCGTCGACCGCCGCAGCTTCTCGCTCGCGGCGGAGGACCTGCACATCACGCAGCCGGCCGCCAGCCAGCAGGTCCGATCGCTGGAGCGCGAGCTCAAGGCGACGCTGCTGGACCGGTCCAGCCGGCGCATCGCCCCGACCGACGCCGGGCAGGTCCTCTACCGCTACGCGCGCGAGATCCTGGCCCTGCACGAGCTCGCCTGCACCGAGATCCTCGATCTTCAGGAGCTCGTCGCCGGACACGTCGTGATCGGCGCCTCGAGCGGCCCGGGCGAGCACGTCCTCCCGGACCTGCTCACGCGCTTCCGGGCTCAGTACCCCGGCGTCCGCGTCTCGTTGCACGTCGACGACACCCAGAAGGTGATCGAGCGCGTCGTCAGCCGCGAGTTCGAGTTCGGCGCCGTGGGCGCGCCCACGCATCAGCCCGACCTCGTCGTCGAGCCCCTCGTCCGCGACGAGGTCGTCCTCGTCTGCAACCCGTCGCACCCCTGGGCGTCGCGCCCCTCAGTGGCGCTGGATGAGCTCGAGCGGCGAGCCGCTGATCGTGCAACAGGAGGGCGCCGGCATCCGCGCGGTGGTCGAAGGCCACCTCCGCGCCGCCGGCGTCGTCGTCGAGAAGCTCGACATCGTCGCCGAGATGGGCCTCATGGAGTCGGCCAAGCAGGCGGCCATCTCCGGCGGAGGCGTCACCTTCCTCAGTCGCTGGGCGATCGGCCCCGAGCTGGAGCACGGGACTCTCGTCGTGGTCCCGGTCGACGGCTTCGACATCCGGCGCGACTTCTACACGGTCCGGTCGCGCAGCCGCGTGCTCTCGCGCGCCGCCGAGGCCCTGCTCGCCTTTCTCGGCGAGCAGTACGACACGGCGCCGCCGGGCGACGGCGCCGGCTGAGCAGGCGCCGGCCTCCCCGCGCCGGGGTCACCCTCCGTCGAGCGTCAGCAGCCGCCCGTACAGCTCGGGGCGCCGGTCGCGGAACATCGCCCAGCGCTCGCGGTACCTGAGCGCCTCGTCGAGGTCGAACGTCGCCGTGACGACCTCCTGCGCATCGCGAGACGCCTCGGCGACGATCGCCCCGGTCTGGTCGGCGACGAACGACGAGCCGTAGAAGCGCATGCTCGCCGTCTTCCCCTCCTCCACGCCGACGCGGTTCGAGGCGACGAGCGGCACGAGGTTCGCCGCCGCCTGACCCTGCTGGACGCGCCGCCACGCGTCGCGCGAGTCCGAGTCGGGAGCCGGCGGGTCCGACCCGATGGCGGTCGGATAGAGCAGGGCCTCGGCGCCCATGAGCGTCATGCAGCGCGACGCCTCAGGGAACCACTGGTCCCAGCAGATGCCGACGCCGAGCGTGCCGAAGCGCGTCTGCCAGACCCTGAAGCCGGTGTCCCCCGGGCTGAAGTAGTACTTCTCCTCGTAGCCCACGGCGTCGGGGATGTGGGACTTGCGGTAGACGCCCAGCGCCCTGCCGTCGGCGTCGATCATCACGATCGAATTGAAGAACACCTGCCCGGCGCGCTCGAAGACGCTCAGGGGAAGCACGACGCCGAGCTCGGCGGCGAGGCGCCGGAAGCGCTCGACGGTCGGGTGGCCATCGATGGGCCGCGCGAGCTCGAAGTGACGCGACTCCTCGTCGATGCAGAAGTACGGCGTCGCGAAGAGCTCCTGCAGGAGCACCACGTTCGCCCCGAGCGACGCGGCCTCGCGCACGAGGCCCTCGGCCCTGTCGAGGTTCTCCTCGAGCTCCCATCCGCACGCCATCTGGGTCGCCGCGAAGGTCACGCTGCGGGCCATGTCGTCTCCTTCCCGAGGGGAGCCGTCACCCGGCGCGCCCCGTCTCGCCGCGCGCCGCGCGTCAGGTCAGGAACTCGCCGGCGGGCACCTGCTGCGTGATGCAGCCCAAGCCCGCCGCCGCCGAAGGCCGACATCTCGACGGGGAGGCCGACCAGCTCGCGGTCGGGGAAGAGCTCCCCGATCCGCTCGTAGGCGGCCTCCTCGCCCTTCACGCCGAGCCGTGGCACCAGCACGCCGCCGTTGACGAAGACCAGGTTGACGTAGGGCGCCGGCATGAGGTGGTCGGCCCCCGGGCCGGTCACCCCGTCGAGGCCGGCGCCGACGCCTTCGACGTACGGCAGCAGCGGCATCTCGACCACCTCGAGCCGGCGCCCGCGGGAATCGGTCGCCACGCGCAGGACCTCGAGGTTCGCCTGCAGCCGCGCGAAGTTCGGATTGTCCTCCCCGCAGGTCTGAGCGAGAACGACGCCCGGGGCGACGAACTGAGCCACGTCATCGACGTGCCCGTTCGTCGTCAGGTGTCCCGAGTCCTCGACCAGCCCGTACGGCAACCAGACGACCTTCTCGATGCCCAGCCACTCCCGGAGCAACTGCTCGTTCTGCGCCCTCGTGAGCCCGTAGTTGCGCCGGAAGAGCAGGCACTGCTCCGTAGTCAGGATGGTGCCCTCCCCGTCGGTGTTGAAGGCGCCGCCCTCGAGCACGAAGGGCGCCTCGTACCGGCGCACACCCCAGGCTTCGGCCAGCCTCCGCGGGACCTCCGCGTCCCGGTCGAAGGGCTCGAACTCGCGGTCCCACCCGTCGAAGCCGAAGTGGACGAACCCGACCCTGCCCGCCTGATCGGCCACGCAGATGGGTCCGTTGTCACGGATCCAGGAGTCGTCCATGGGCATCGGCAGGATCTCGGCGGCACCGCAGCGCCGCTCCGCCTCGGCCGCATCCTCCTGCCGCGCGAGAACGGTCACCGGCTCGAAGCGGGCGATGGCGCGCGCCACCTCGGCCCACTCCTCCTTCGCCTGCTCCATGAGCGGCCCGAAGACGTCTTCGCGGCACGGCCACGAGACCAGCGTCCGCTGATGCTCGGTCCAGCGCGCCGGCAGCCGCAGGCCGTCGGCGCGCGGCGTTGCTGTTGCCGCCTGATCTGGTCTCCTGTCGGTCATCGCCGATCCTCCTTCGTCGCCGGCAAGACTGCTCTGACGCGGGCGCTGTGCCACCCGAGCCACGATCCTACGTGAGCAGCGCCCTGCCGATCTCGTGCAGGTCCGGGTCGCCGGGCAGCTCGTCGATGCCGATCAGGGCGAGCAGCACGGCCTTCTGCAGATGCTTGCGGTTCTCGGACTGGTCGAAGCAGAGCGACATCGGGCCGTCCATGATCGCGTCGGTCGCCTCCTCGCCGCGCACCGCCGGCAGGCAGTCCATGAAGCGCGCGCCGGGCTTCGCCTTGGCCCACAGCGCCTCGTTCACCTGATAGGGCGCGTACGTGCGGCGAAGCTCCTCGCGCGCCTCGCCCTCCTCGAGCCACCACCAGAGTACCGTGTAGACGAAGTCGGCGCTCGGCGACCGCCTCGGCGGGGTCGTCGGTCAGCGTCAGCGTGGCGCCGCTCCGCGCGCAGTTGGCGCGCACCAGGGCCTGCATCTCGGGCGCCATCTGGTGGTCTTCGGGTCCGGCGAGGACGACGTCGACGCCGAGCTTCGAGCAGGTCAGGGCGACCGAGCTCGCCATGGCGTCGCTGACCTTGCCGAGGAAGGCGAGCTTGAGGCCCTCGAAGCGACCCGCGGTCTCCCAGATCGTGAACGCGTCGGTGAGCGACTGGATCGGGTGGTCGTAGTCGTCGGTGAGGCCGTTGACGACCGGCACCGTCGCCCAGCGCGCGAGCTCGACGAGGGACGCGTGATAGGCGGTGCGCGCCATGATCGCGTGCGTGAGGCGCGAGAGCACGATGGCCGTGTCCTTGATGCTCTCGCGCCCCGGAAGGTGGATCTCGCCCGGGCGCAGGTACTGGGCGTGCCCGCCGAGCTCGGTCATGCCGGCCTCGAAGCTCACCCGCGTGCGCGTCGAGGGATGCTCGAAGATCATCGCCAGCGTCCTGCCGGGCAGGAAGGGCGTGAGGACCTTCCTCCGCCAGAGCGCTTTGAGGTCGGCGGCGAGGCGGAGCAGGTCGAGCAGCTCCTCGCGGGTGTAGTCCTGGTCGGTGAGGTAGTGGCGCCCGCGGAACTTCGCGTAGCTGCCGAGCGCGTCCGGCACGGCGCCGGCGGAGTGACTCATGACGCGGTCTCCTTGTCGTCCGAGGTGTCGTCGGGGGTCTCGCGCGGGGCGGCTTCGGCCACAGCGCTCAGATAGTGCGTGATGACGTCCTGCCACAGCACGTAGGCGCGATCGCGCTCGAAGCCGTGCGGGTCGACGGCGGACTGGATACCGAGCCCCTCGACGACGGCGACGCTGAGCGCGCCGAGGTCCTCGCGCAGCTCGGCGCTCACGCTCGGCGCCCGACGCCAGGCAGTCGCCGTCGAACTCGCGGTAGGCCTCGTACAGCTCGGCGACCCGGCCGCGCAGCGCGCTGGAGCGCAGGATGTGCGGGAGCAGCTCGTAGAGAAGCCGACCCGAGCGCCGGTCGGCGGTGATGCGCCCGAGCCAGTCGAGCAGCGCGGCGACGCGCGCCGGGCCTGCGGGGGCGCTCGCGACGCTGTCGCTGTAGCCGAAGGCGGGGTCCTCGAAGAGGCTCTCGACGAGCGCTTCGAGCAGCCCCGCCTTGCTCCCGAAGTAGTAGTGCACGAGCGCGCGGTTGGTGCCCGCCTCCTCCTCGATGGCCTGCATGGTGAGCGACGCGTAGCCCTTGCGCACCAGGATCCGGCGCGCCGCAGCGAGCAGCTTCGCCGCCGTCGGCGGCAGGTCGCGGCCGGCCTGCGCCGCGCCAGGCTTCGTCCCGGCGTGTCCCGCCGTCCGCGTCACCGCGGCCCTCCCGCCGGCGCCGGCACCTGCTGCGTGATGCAGTGGATGCCGCCGCCGCCGTAGGCGAGCACCGGGGTCGGCACCCCGACGACCTCGCGCTCGGGGAAGACCTCGCGGAGGCGCTCCAGCGCGTGCTCGTCGTAGGCGCTGCCCGGCGGTGGGCACGATCAGCCCGCCGTTGGCCTGGTACGAGTTGACGTAGGTCACCGTCAGGTGCTTGCCGCCGATGTCGGTCGTCGTGCGCCGGTCCATCTCGAGGACCTCGAAGGACCGGCCCTTCGCGTCCTTCGTCTCGTCGAGCACGCGGCGGTTCTCGCGGAAGTTCTCGAAGTCGACGTGATCCGGCTCGTGGACCATGTGGAGGATGACGCGGCCGGGGGCGACGAAGTGGCAGACACCGTCGACGTGGCCGTCGGTGTCGGTCGCTTCGGTCCGCCCGGCCGCCAGCCACACGACCTTCTCGGCGCCGAGGTAGTCGCGCAGGATCGCCTCCTGCTCCTCCTTCGACAGCTCGCGGGTTGCGCGTCGGGTGCAGCAGGCAGCTCGCCGTCGTGATCAGCGTCCCCTCGCCGTCGACCGTGAAGGCGCCGCCCTCGAGGATCATCGGGGCGGCGTACCGCTCCCAGCCGAAGTGCTCGCAGAGGAGCCGCGTGACGTCCGCGTCCTTGTCGTACGGGAGGTACTTCTCGCCCCACGAGTTGAAGGGGAAGTCGGCCACCGCGCGCCGGCCGTCCGGGCCGAGCAGGAAGTACGGCCCGTTGTCGCGGATCCAGGAGTCGTCGATCGGCAGCTCGACGACCTCGATGTTGTCGCTGCCGCAGTAGCTCGCCGCGTTGCCGCCCTCACCCGGGTTGGCGATGACGAGCACCGGCTCGAAGCGGGCGACGGCGCGGGCGACCGCGGCGTGCGTCGCCTGGGCGAGCAGGTAGTACTCGCCCCAGTACGCGCGCGACACGGTCGGCCACGAGATCAGGCAGCGCTCGTGCGGCCACCACTCCGCCGGCATGCTAGTAGCCGGCCTCGCGCGGCGTCGGGGCTGCAGAGGCGTAGGTCGTTCATGCATCCTCCTCGTGTGACCGGCGCGGACCGGCTCCGGCGCCGCGCCGAGGTCGAAGTCGTCGGGCAGATGGCAGGCGACGAGGCGCCCGCCGCCGGCGTCGTGCGGCTCGGGCTCGACCTGGTCGCAGACCTCCATGCGGAACGGGCAGCGCGGGTGGAAGCGGCAGCCCGACGGCGGCCGGATCGCGCTCGGCACCTCGCCGGCGATGATCTCGAGCTCGCTGCGCCGCTCGGGGTCCGGCGAGGGGACGCTGGCGATCAGGGCGTGCGTGTACGGATGGCGCGGCGCGTGCAGCACCGCGTCGGCCGTGCCGCTCTCCACGATCTCGCCGAGGTACATGACGGCGATGCGGTCGGCGACCGACTCGACGACCGCCAGGTCGTGGGCGATGAAGAGGTAGGCGAGCCCGAGCCGCTCCTGCAGCTCCTCGAGGAGCACGAGGATGCGCGCCTGCACCGAGACGTCGAGGGCCGAGGTCGGCTCGTCGAGGATCACGAGCCTGGGCTCGAGCGCCAGCGCGCGCGCGATGGCGATGCGCTGGCACTGCCCGCCGCTGAACTCGTGCGGCCGCCGCCAGAGGTGCTGCGTGCCGAGCCCGACCATCTCGAGCAGGGCCACGATGCGCTCGTTGAGCTCGCGCCCGCTCAGGCTGCGAGTTCGCGCTGCAGCGGCTCGGCGATGACGTCGTGCACGGTCAGGCGCGGGCTCAGCGACGAGTACGGGTCCTGGAAGACGACCTGGACGTCGCGCATCGCCTCGCGCCGCGCGCCGCGCTTGAGCGCCGATCAGGTCGCGACCGTCGAACGTGATCGCGCCCGACGTCGGCGGTTCAGGCCGAGCACGGCGCGGGCCACCGTCGTCTTGCCGGAGCCCGACTCGCCGACCAGGGCGAAGGTCTGGCCGCGCTCGATCGCCAGCGAGACGTGCATCGGCGGCGTGGACGACGTCGGCGCGACTTCTTCGACAGGCCGCGTCTTGATGCGAAGTGGACGTGAGGTCCTCGACGCTCAGCAGCGGGGTCACGCGGCGACCCCTCCGGCCGGCGGCCACCTGCTCGGCGGCCCAGTGGCAGGCGACCCAGTGCTCCTCGCTGAGGCGCGTCGGGTCGGGCTTGACGGTCTCGCAGACCTCCATCGCGTGCGCGCAGCGCGGGTGATAGCGGCAGCCGGCGGGCGGGTCGATGAGGTCGGGCACCGAGCCCGGGATCGTGTGCAGCTCGGACGCCTTCTTGCCCTGCGGCAGGCACTCGTAGAGCGCCATCGTGTACGGGTGACGGGAGTGCTTGAGCACCTCGGCGGTCAAGCCCTGCTCGACGACGCTCCCGGCGTACATGACGGCGACGCGGTCGCAGGTCTGGGCGGCGACGCCGACGTTGTGCGTGATGAGGATCTGGGCGATGCCGAGGTCGTCGCGCAGGTCGAGCAGGAGTCGCAGCATCTGCGCCTGGATCGTGACGTCGAGCGCCGTGGTCGGCTCGTCGGCGATCAGCAGCGGGGCGTCGCACGAGAGCGCCATGGCCATGCAGGCCCGCTGGCGCATGCCGCCCGAGAGCTGGTGCGGGTAGCTGTCGAGGAGCGCGTCGTCGGGCCGCAGCCCGGCCGAGGCCAGCGCCTTGCGCGTCGCCTCGAGCGCCTCGCCGTGCGACACCTTCTTGTGGACGCGCACCACGCGGCTGATCTGATTGCCGATCGTGAACACGGGGTTGAGCGAGGCCAGCGGGTCCTGGAAGACCATCGCCACGAGGCGACCGCGGATGTCTTCGACCGCGCGGTCGCCCAGCAGCAGCAGGTCGTCGCCGCGGAACAGGATCTGGCCGCCGGTGACCTCGGTCTGCGGCCGCGGCAGCAGGCCGAGCACCGAGAGCCCGGTGATCGTCTTGCCGCAGCCCGACTCGCCGACGAGGCCGATGATCTCGCCCTCGCGCACGGTGAGGTTCACGCCGTCGAGCGCCTTCACCGTGCCGCGCAGGCTGTTGAACTGCAGCCTGCAGGTCGCGGATCTCGCAGCAGGTCGCCCACCGCGCTACCTCTTCATCCTGGGGTCGAGCACGTCGCGCAGGCCGTCGCCGACGAGGTTGAAGGCGAGCACGAGGAGGAAGATCGCGAGGCCGGGGAAGACGCTCATCCACCACGCCTCGAGCACGTACTCGACGCCCTCCGAGACCATGAGGCCCCACTCCGGCGTCGGCGGCTTGGCGCCCAGGCCGAGGAAGGAGAGGCCGGCGACCTCGAGGATCACCGTGCCGATGATCGAGCGTGATCTGCACGACCACGGGGCCGAAGGCGTTGGGCAGGATGTGGCGCAGCACGATCCGCCGGTCGCGCACGCCCATCGTCTTCGCCGCCTCGACGTAGGGCCGTTCGCGCAGCGAGACCGCCATGCCGCGCACGAGGCGCGTGTACCAGGGCCACCAGGTGACGACGATCGCCAGGGCGAGGTTGCGCAGGTTCGGCCCCAGGATCGCCACCATGGCCATGGCGAGGACGAGCGCCGGGAAGGCGAGGAAGATGTCGGTGACGCGCATGATCGCCTCGTCGGCCCAGCCCCCGTAGTAGCCGGCGAGGCCGCCGAGGAGCGGGCCCGACGAGCAGCACCGCCGTCGCGACCACGGCCGAGATGATCAGGGGGATACGGGCGCCGAAGATGACCCGGCTGAGCACGTCGCGCCCCTGGTTGTCGGTCCCGAAGGGGTGCTGCGCGCTCGGCGCCTCGAACCTGCTCTGCAGGTCGGAGGCGCCGCGCCCCTGGTCCGGGATACGGCGCGATCCACGGCGCCGTCACGGCGACGAAGACCATCAGGAGGATCCAGGCGAGGCCCAGGACCGCGAGCCGGTCGCGGAAGAACACGCGCACGTTGTGGCGCGACTCGGTGAGCGTCGACTGGTGACGCTCGCGCCAGTCGCCCAGAAGCACGGCGCCGCCGCTGCGTCCCACGGCCGGAGTCGACATCCTCGTCCCCTAGCTCAGCACGACGCGCGGGTCGAGCTTGGCGATGATCATGTCGATGACCAGGTTCACCGCCACGTAGATGAACGCGAGCAGCAGCGTGACGCCCATGATCGCCGGGTAGTCGAGGCTCAGCATCGACGTCGTCGCGTACGTCCCCAGCCCGGGCAGCGCGAAGATCCGCTCGACGAAGAACGTGCCGACCAGAGGTAGGCGAACTCGAGTCCGATGACCGTGAGCACGGGCGCCATGGCGTTCTTGAGCGCGAGACGACCGACGACCGTGCGCGTGGGCACGCCCATCGCCTTGGCCATGCGGATGTGGTCCTGCCCCATCGTCTCGAGCATCGCCGAGCGCGTCATGCGCGTGATGACGCCCGCCGAGAAGGCGGCCAGGGTGAGCGCCGGCAGGATCAGGTGCTCCATGGCGTTGAAGAAGGCGACGAAGTTGCCGGTGATGAGCGCGTCGACCGCGGTCATGCCGGTGATCTCGGTCACCGGGTGGCTCTGGGCGACGGCGATGTCGAGCTCGCCCGAGACGGGCAGCAGACCGAGCGCGCGGAAGAACAGGAGCTGCAGGACGATGGCGAGGAAGAACGAGGGCAGCGAGACGCCGCCGATGGCGAAGACCCGCGTCACGTGGTCGATCCAGCGTCCCTTCATGTGCGCCGTGAGCGCGCCGAGCGAGACGCCGATCACGATCGAGATGGCAGCGAGAAGGCGATCAGCTGCAGCGAGTAGGGCAGAAAGCGCAGGATGTCGTCGAGCACCGGCCGCCGCGTGCGGATGGACTCGCCCCAGTCGCCCTGGACCAGGTCGCGGACGTAGATGCCGTACTGCACGTAGAGCGGCTTGTCGAGGCCGAGGATGCGGCGCGCCTCGGCGATCTGCGGCGCCCGGGCGCGCGGGCCGGCGTAGATCGCCGCCGGGTCCGACGGCACCACGCGCACGAGCAGGAACGTGACCACCGAGACGCCGAAGAGCACGAGCAGCAGCAGGGCGAAGCGCCGCACGAGGTAGGCGCGGACGCTCACGGCGCTCCCCGCCGCGAGGTGCATCAGGCCCCCCATGAGGTCGTCGTCGCAAGTCGGAGCGAGCTCGGGCGGGGCGGCGGCCGTGCCGGCCGCCGCCCCGCCCTCGCCCTCACCTGGTCACGTGGTAGAACGAGAGCACCGAGGTGTAGTTGGGGTTGAGCGCCATCTCGTCGAGCTTGAGCGTCGGGCTCACGCCGTAGACCCTGTCCGGGTCGAACAGGAAGGCCGCCGGCGCCTCGTCGACGACCATCGCCTGCGCCTCGTTGTAGAGCTCCGTGCGCCTTGTCGGGGTCGGTCGGCTCGGCGCTGAAGGCGCGTGTCGATCAGGTCGTCGTAGGTCGTGTCGGACCAGTACGACATGTTCCACAGCGGGTCGTCCTCGGAGTGGAAGAGCGAGTAGAGGCTGTCGTAGCCGTCGGGGAACCCGGGCCACCAGACCAGCGCGAAGAGGTCCTGGCGCTGGTCGGCGGCGCCCTTGGCCATGGCCCACTGCTGCTCGAACAGCAGCGGCTGCAGGTCGACCTCGACGCCGAGCTCGGCGTAGCGCCTCCTTGACCAGCGGCACGAACTTCGGGCGCGAACTGCTCGTCCGAGGCGTAGGTGAGCTTCAGCTTGAAGCCGCCGTCCGGGTAGCCGGCCTCGGCGAGCAGCTGCTTCGCCTTCGTCGACGTCGTAGGTGTACTGGAAGAGCTCGGATCGTGGGGTAGAGGCTCTCCGGCGTCGGCCCGCGCGACTGCGCGGCGTAGCCGTTGGTGCCGAGCTCGATGATGTCGTCGTAGGGCAGGGCGTACGAGAGCGCCTGGCGGACCCTCACGTCGTCGAGCGGCTTGCGCTGCGTGTTGAACTGCAGCACGTAGTTCTGGATGCTGGGGATCTCGACGATCTTCACGTCGGGGTTCTCCTTCAGGGCCGGGACGCTGTCGAGCGCGAGGCCGTCGGCGTAGTCGACCTCGCCGGCCTCGAGCATCTGGCGCTGCGTCGCCGACTCGTCGACGTACTTGATGACGACCTTCTGGAACTGGCCCTCCTGCCAGCCGCCCCAGTAGTCCGGGTTGCGCACGAAGACGGTCTCCTCGTTGGGCGCGTACGAGTCGAGCATCCAGGGGCCGGTACCGGCCTCGTTCGGCGTGTCCCACCACTTGGTGCTCTTGCCCGCCGCCTCGGGGCTGAACATCCAGGCGCCGTACATCGCGGTCGCGACGCGGTCGAGGGCGGCCGGGTAGCTGGTCGTGATCTTCACGGTGTAGTCGTCGGGGTGGTGATCTTCTCGACCGGATACCACATGTAGGCGGCGCCGAGATCGAGCTCGAGGGTCGACTCGATCGAGGCCTTGACGGCCTCGGAGTTGAACGGCTCGCCGTCGTGGAAGGTCACGCCCTCGCGCAGGTTGAAGGTCCAGGTCAGGCCGTCGTCGGAGACCTCCCACGAGGTCGCCAGGCAGGGCGTGTACGGCTCGGCGCTGCCCGGCGGGTTCACGTAGAGCAGCGGCTCGTAGAGGTTGGCGAGGAAGAGCGGCTCGTCGCCGGAGCTCGCCCGCGGGTCCCAGGTCGAGAGCGTCATCCAGGAGGCGAGCCGCAGGACCTCGGTGTCGCCGCCGGTCGTGGTCGTGCCTTCGTCGCCGCAGCCGCTCGAGAACGCCGCGAGCAGCCCGAGCAGCATGACGAGCACCGCGAGCGCGGGCACGGCGCGCCGGCCTCCGCGAGGCGCGAAGCCGGATGATGCTCCCATGTCGTCCCCCTTGGTCGAGCTTCACCTCAGCAGTTAAATGGTTGACCAATTAGATATACTCCGGACCACGGTGTCAATGGGCGCACCGACAATAGAGCAGGGAGGACTGGCATGGCGACGACCGGGGAAGACGCGGAGAGCGGCAAGGACCTGCCGTCGGGACCCCTCGGGCGGACGGCTATCGCATGCCGGCCGAGTTCGCGCCGCACGAGCGCTGCCTCATCGCCTGGCCCCCGCGCACGCGCGCGTTCTGGGGCGAGTACTACATGCTGGCGCAGCACAGCTACGCCGCCGTGGCGCGGGCGATCGCCCGTTTCGAGCCGGTGCTCGTGATCGCGCGCCCGGGCGAGGGCGCGGAGGCGAGGAGCTACTGCGGCACCGACGACATCGAGGTCGTCGAGCTGCCGATCGACGACTCGTGGATCCGCGACAGCGGCCCGATCTTCGTGCAGCGCCCGGACGGCGAGACGGCGGTCGCCGACTTCGCCTTCAACTCGTGGGGCGAGCGCTACCTCCCCTACGGCGACGACGCCCGCATCGGCGAGCGGCTCGCCGCCCACCTCGGGGTGCAAGCGCTACGCGACGCCGATGATCCTCGAGGGCGGCGCGATCACCGTCGACGGCGAGGGGACGCTCATCACGACCGAGAGCTGCCTGCTCAACCCGACGCGCAACCCGGGGATGACGAAGGACGAGATCGAGCAGAAGCTCAAGGACATGCTCGGCGTCGAGAAGGTGATCTGGCTGGTCTCGGGCCTCGGCCTGGAGGAGGACCCCGACACCGACGGGCACGTCGACGGGGTCGCGGCGTTCATCGGGCCGGCGCGGGTGCTCCTGCACATGGTGCGCGACCCGCAGCCATCCGGACTACGAGAACCTGCAGGAGAACCGCCGCCGGCTCGAGACCACCGACGCCCTCGGGAGGCGCCTCGAGGTCGTCGAGTTCGACCTGCGCAGCGCGCCCGTCGCCGTGGGCGGTCGCCCCATCGTCGAGACCTACGTCAACTTCTACCAGGCGAACGGCGGCGTGGTCGTGCCGACGGCGGGGAACGCCGACGACCTTCCGGCGCTCGAGCGCCTGGGCGAGATCTTCGAGGGGCGCGAGGTCGTCGGCGTCCCGGCGCCCGTCATCGCGTTCGGCGGCGGCGGAGTCCACTGCATCACGCAGCAGATACCGGCGGCCGGAGCGGCGTCAGCCGGCTGAAGCCCGGCTGCGGCGGCGCCCGGCCGCTCTGCTAGGATGGCGGCGAAGTTGACCGCGACCGCACCTCTTCACGGAGGACGCAGATGATGGACTTCCTTACGCTCCCAGAACGGACCGCGAAGCCGCGCGAGAGCGGCCTGACCCACGTGCTCGACAAGGGGTACAGCCTCGAGCAGGTGCGACAGTTCCTCTCCGTGGCCAAGGACTACGTCGACATCGTCAAGCTGGGCTGGGGCACCGCGGTCGTCACGCCCAACCTCAAGGAGAAGATCGAGCTCCTTCAGAGCAACGGAGTCCCGGTGTGCTTCGGCGGCACGCTCTTCGAGGTCGTGCCTGCGCCAGAACAAGCTCGACGAGTACCTCGAGACCGTGCGCGCCTACGGCATGGACTACATCGAGGTCTCGGACGGTACGATCGCCATGGACGAGGACGACAAGATCGCCCTCCTAAGCGATTGACGAAGGAGTTCAAGGTCCTCAGCGAGGTCGGCAGCAAGGACGCCGAGCGTCGTGATCGCCCCCTACAAGTGGGTCGACAGCATCAAGCGCGAGCTCGACGCCGGCGCCTGGAAGGTCATCACCGAGGGCCGCGAGTCCGGCACGGTCGGCATCTACCAGGCGGGCGGCGAGGTCAAGGAGGGCCTGCTCGACGAGATCGTCGCCGCCGTCGACGCCGACGAACCTCCTCTTCGAGGCGCCGGCGAAGAGCCAGCAGGCGTGGTTCATCAAGCACTTCGGCGCCAACGTGAATCTGGGCAACATCGCCCCCGAGGAGGTCATCTCGGTCGAGACGCTGAGGCTCGGCGTGCGCGGCGACACGCTGCTCACGTTCCACTGAGCCGGCGAGTCGCAGCGCCCCGCGCCGAGCCTCACCCCGCGCCGCCGTGCCGAACCCCGACGCCATGATCCTGCTCCTCCGCCACGGACAGACGGACTGGAACGTCGAACCCGCCCGCTGCCAGGGCTGGGCCGAGGTGCCGCTCAACGAGACCGGCCGCGCCCAGGCGCGCGACCAGGGTCGCGCGCTGCGCGGGCGCGGCCTCGAGCTGATCGTCACCAGCCACCTCGTGCGGGCGCGGGAAACGGCCGAGCTCGTGCGCGCCGAGCTGACGATCGTGGACGGCGCTGCGGTGCCGGCGAGCGCAGCGGGCCCGGCGACCGCCGAGACACCCGATCTCGTCGTCGACCCGCGCCTCGCCGAGACCGACCGCGGCGCCTGGGAATCGCGGCCGTTCGCCGAGATCGTCGCCAACGAGCCCGACACCTGGCGCGCCTACCGCGAGCACCCGGAGACCTTCCGCTTTCCGGACGGCGAGAGCCTCGCCGAGCAGCAGCGCCGGGTCCTCGCGTGCCTGGGCGACGTCGCGCTGGACGGGCGCCGCGCCCTGCTCGTCACGCACGGGGGCAGCATCCGGCTCGTGCGCCGCTTCCTCGACGGGCGCGGCCTCACCGCCTTCCACGACGGCGCGACCCCTAACGGCACGGTGGACGAGATCGAGGCCGGCGACCTCGCCCGACGCATCGAGAACTTCCTCCTGGGGAATGCCTAGGCGATACGCGCGGCGTTCATCGGGCCGGCGCGGGTGCTCCTGCACATGGTGCGTGACGCGCGCCATCCGGACTACGCGAACCTGCAGGAGAACCGCCGCCGGCTCGAGACGACCGACGCCCTCGGGAGGCCCCTCGAGGTCGTCGAGTTCGACCTGCGCAGCGCGCCCGTCAGCGTGGGCGGCCGCGACATCGTCGAGACCTACGTCAACTTCTACCAGGCGAACGGCGCCGTGATCGTGCCCACAGGCGGCAACGCCCCCGACCTTCCCGCGCTCGAGCGCCTGAGCGAGATCTTCGAGGGGCGCGAGGTCGTCGGCGTGCCGGCGCCCGTCATCGCGTTCGGCGGCGGCGGCGTGCACTGCATCACCCAGCAGGTGCCGGCGGGAGTGACGCCCAGCCGGTGACGCGCGGCCCCGCGACGATCGAGCGGTCGGGGTCGAGACCGACCACCCCGCACAACGCATCGAGGACTCGCTTTCGGGGAATGCCCAAGCGATACGCAGAAGGGGGCAGGGCTGTGGGGCTCTTCAAGAGGAAGTCGCACCCGCAGGCGCAGCAGACCGGGGTCATCGTCCTCGGGGCGCCGATGGAATCGGAATCGTTGCTGGAGGGCGTGAACCTCATGCCGGCGGCGCTGCGCGCCGCCGGCCTCGACCCGACCCTCCGCGCCGCCGGCATCGTCGTCGACGACCTTGGCGACCTCGACATCGCGATCACCGAGCACGTCCGCGATCCCGCGACCGGCATCCTCGCCTACCGCCAGGTCTGCGCCGCGACCGACGTCATTCGCCGCAGCGTCCCTCGAACTGCTGGACACGCCCGACATCCCGCTGGTCGTCGGCGGCTGCTGCGGCATCCTGGTCGGCATCGTCGCCGCGCTGCGCGAGCGATACCACGCGCGTCGGCCTCGCGTTCGTCGACGGCCACCTCGACTACTACGATGGCGCCAGCGCGCCGGTCGGCGCGCTGGCCGACATGGAGCTCTCGATCCTCACAGGACGCGGGCCTCGCCCGCTCACGGCGATCGTCGGCGAGCCGCCGCTGGTGCACGCGACCGACGCGTGGGTGCTCGGGTATCGCGACCACTCGATCATGATCCGGCAGGGGGCGCCCGACGCGCACGCCGAGCTGCCCGACGCCCACTTCGTCGACGAAGGGGGCGTGCGTCGTCACGGGCCGGGTGAGGTCGGCCGCTTCGCCGCCGAGGCGCTGACCGAGCGGCCGGGCCGGTTCTGGCTGCACGTCGACCTCGACGTCCTCTCGCCCGCGGTCATGCCCGCGGTGGACGACCCGCTCCCCGGCGGGCTCTCCTGGGACGAGCTCACCAGCCTGCTCAGACCGCTCGCGCGGAGCGACGCCCTTCTCGGCATCGACCTGACGATCTACAACCCGAGCCGCGACCCGGAGCGACGGCTGGCGCCGCGCATCGTGCGACTGCTCGCGGACGTGCTGCGAGCGGACGCACAGGGCTGAGGCCGCCCCATCGGGGAGCGCGGCGGGGTCAGAGCTGACGCGCGAAGGCGAGCTGGGCGAGCACCCTGCGGCGCAGCTCGGGGTCGCGCGGCAGGCGGGCGTTGAAGGCGAACGCCGGCGCCGTGCCGAGCAGCACCCGCTGATCGCCGTAGCGCAGTTCGATCCAGCCGTCCCACTCGCCCAGACACCCGAGCGTCCAGGAACCGGCGAACTCGCGCGCCTCGCCGGGCGCCAGCGTGAAGGGGCCCGGCGCCGCGAGGTCGTGCGCCTTGCCGTCGGCGTCCCGGACGGCCAGTCTCACGTCAGCGACCTCGACGGCCGTGACGCCCACGTTGACGATCGTGAAGCGCGCCTTGACCTTGTCGCCGACGACGCGCGGCGGCGGCGAAAGCTCGACGCGCCCGTCGAGCTGGAGCAGCGCCGGGCGCGGGCGGCGGCGCAACGCCGGTCCAGCGCGTGTCCCCCGGGTCGCCGCCGAGGCGCTCCATGAACAGGGCCACGTTGGCCAGCCAGTTGCCGGTGCCGTCGGGGCAGTAGCGCGGGCCGATCTGATCGACCGAGTAGAGGCCGTCACCGTAGTAGAGGCCGCCGGCGATACCGGCTGCCACGGCGGCGATCGCCTCGTCCCACGACCCGAAGTCGGCCGCCGCCCACGGCCACGTGTAGAACCAATTGAAGGCGTTGAAGGTCGCCTCGTCGCCGGCGGACGAGTACAGGAAGAGCCCGAAGCTCGACTCGGCGCCGGCCACGGCGACGAGGAAGGCGGGGTCCACGCCGTGCTCGGCGCCCTCGGCGACGAAGGTCGCCCCGCTGCCGGCCATCGGCGACCCCTGCGCGGCGAGGAAGGCGTCGATGGTGGCCGCATCCAGGCTGGACGCGGCCGATGCCGGCGCCGCGCCCGCGAAGGCCGCCGCCACGGCGACCAGAAGAGCCGCGGCGAAGACCATGGACGACCGACGCCGTCCCTTCAAGGTGTCTCATCCTCGTCATTCGCGCGACGCTCACGCTCCGCCTTTCTCTCCCCGAGGCTCCCCAGTATAGTCGAGCCCTGAGCAGGAGACCCCCTACGCGAGGAGACACGGTGCGCGACGTGAGAGACGACCCCAGCGGCGACAGGGTTCGCTACGCCGCCGACGAGCGGTTCCCCTGGCGACGGACGCTGCGCCTCGTCGAGAGGGCCGTCGCCGCTCACCGTCTCGACCTGAGCGGGCTCCGCGTCCTGACCGAGGCGGCGGTCGGCTACCAGCGCCTCACGCCGGTCATCGCGGCGCTGGCCGGGGCGGACGCGGTCTTCGCCGTCGGGCGCGACAGCGTCAGCGCCTCGCGCCGCGACGCCGAGGAGCAGACCGGCTGGCTCGCCGCGGTCGCCGGCGTGCAGGAGCGCATCCGCTTCTTCCCCACCCGCCTGCAGGCTCCGCTGTCCACGGTCGACATCGTGACCGACCTCCCCGGCGTTCGACCGGTGGACGAGTCGATCGTGAGGAACCTCACCGCCGGGGCCGTCGTCACCTTGATGCGCGGCACCGCAGCGTGGCGCGCCGCGGACGTCGACGTCGCGTCCTGCCGGCGCGCCGGCATCCCCGTCGCCGGTCTCGACGAGGACGCCGTCGGCCTGTACCGCTGGACGGCGCTCACCGCCGTCCACGGTCTCCTGGAGCTCGGCGTCGAGATCGCCGGCGCCACGCTCGCCGTCGCCGGCGACGGTCCGGCGTACGGTCACGTCGTGCGCGCTCTGGCGCAGCTTGGAGCGCGCGTTATCGTCGCCACGCCTGACAACGCCGGTCGCGTCGCGCTGTGCGGCGGCGAGAGGATCGGCGCAGACCTCGGCGACGAGATCGCGCGGAGCCGGCTCGCCGAAGCCGAGGCGCTCGTCGTCTGCCCCGGGGAGCCTGGCCGGCGCGTCATCGGCTTCGGCGCCGAGATCGACGCGGCCGGTCTCGCCGCCGCCGCGCCGCACCTCGCCGTCCTGTGCCTCGAGGGCGAGATCGACCGGCGCGGCCTCGCCGCCGCCGGCCTGACGGCGTGGCCGGCGGACGGCCCCGCCGTGCCAGGCGACCTTCTGCCTCAAGCGGTCGTCGAGCTCCACGTCGCGGGGCTCAAGGTCGGCGAGGTGATGGCGCGCGCCCGGCAGCGCGGCTCGTCGCCGCCGGTGGCGGAGGAGCTCGCCGCGGCCGAGGCGCACGCCGAGCTGCTGCCCAAGGACCTGAACCCGCTCCACTGAGGGCGAGTGCCGAGAGGCCGCGCTCAAAGCCTCCCCCTGCGGTCGGCCGAGCCGGCAGCCATGCTGAAGCCCGCCGTCTGAGGTGTGTGGCCGCGGTGGTAGAATGCCTGTCCGTCGACCGCATGTGGGATGTCGCCCGCGCAGGCGAGCGCCCCCGCCCATCATCCACCGGAGGCACCGAGATCCCGATCCTGCGACGACGCGCGCCCGGGAGCACCGGCGCCCGGGTCAAGGGCGGCGGCTACGGCATCCTCCTCACGGACTCCGTCGATCTATGGGGCCGGGACGGACGATCCAGAAGCTGCTCGCCGCCCTCCTGCTGCCGCTCTACACGGCCTTCCTCTCGCGCTCCGACTACGGCGTCCTCGGCATGGTCGTGACGGTGACGACCTTCCTGGACGTCTTCGTCACCCTCGGCTTCGACCTCGCCTTCTCGCGCTTCTACTTCGACGACGACTCCGAGCGCGCGCGGCGCAGGATCATCACCAACGTCTTCTACGTCTCGACGGTCTACCCGGCCCTGCTGCTGTTCGTCTGCGGCCTGTTCCTGCCCTCGCTGGCGCCGACGCTGCTCGGCGACGCGTACTCGAACGGCGACTGGGTCTACTTCGCCGTCGGGTTCGCCACGCTGTTCTTCACCAACCTCAACGACATCCCATTCACGCTGCTCCGCCTCGAGCAGCGGCCGTGGACGTTCACCGCCTACTCCCTGGGCAGGGTCGTCCTTCAGGTGCCGGTGTCGCTCCTGTTCGTATGGGTCTTCGACTGGGGAGTGATGGGCGTCCTGCTCGCCAACCTCGTCACCGCCGCCGGCCTGCAGGTCGCCATGCTGCCGGTGTACGTGAAGAGGCTCGACCTGCAGCCCGACTGGAGCGTCCTCCGCCCGATGCTCAAGTTCGCCCTGCCCTCCCTGTTCATCGGCATCTCGTTCTACTGGCTCCGCATGTCGGACCGCTTCTTCCTCCTGCACTACCAGGGGAGTGAGGAGGTGGGCCTCTACACGGTCGCGAACTCCCTTGCGCAGCCCCTCTTCCTCGTCGCCGCGGCCTTCGGCCTGGCGTGGCCGCAGTGGCACTACGCGAAGATGGCCGACCCCGACGTGCACCGGCATTTCGTGGCGCGCAGCGCCACGTACTACCTGGTGATCAACGGTATCGTCCTTGTCGCTTTCGGGCCTTCCTCCCCCTGATCACGCACGTCCTCATCGGCGAGCAGTACTGGAGCGTCACGGGGGTCACGTTCGTGCTCGCGGTCTCGATCGTGATCTACAGCATCTACTTCATCTTCTGGACGGGCGCCAGCGTCGCCAAGAAGATCGGCATGATGCCCGTCTTCTTCGCCATCGCCTCGGCGCTGAACATCGCGCTCAACTACGTCTTCGTGCCCACGTACGGGATGTGGGCGGCCGCGTGGACGGCGGTCGCGGGCTTCGCCCTTCTCGCCGTGATGACCTACTTCTACTCGCAGCGCTCGTACCCGATCCCGTTCGAGTGGCCGCGGCTCGTCAAGCTCCTCGCGGCCACCCTCGCCGCACTCGCCTACATGGGTGCGGTCATTCGCGTGACCGGCTTGACGACCTCGATGCCGCTCCCCGAACTCGTCTGGTGCACCGTCGCGATGCTGCCCGCGCTCGCCGTGTTCCCGCTGGTGCTGTACGTCACCGGCTTCGCCACGGCCGGCGAGCGGCGGCGGCTGCACGACGCGTGGCGTCGTCTGGGCCGCCGCAAGCCTCCTCCCGCCGCCCCGCCGGAGCACGAGTCGGCGGCCGAAGCGGTGGCGGCCATCGAGGCGCTGGCGCGTCTGGACGCCACCGAGAGGGACGGGCTGGACCCATGAGACACGTGCTCGTGGGCAGCGCCGGATCGCTTCCGCAGGTAGGCTGACCCCGTGCGCATCCTCTACCTGAGCCACTACTTCACGCCCGAGAACAACGCTCCGGCGGCGCGCGTCCACGCGATGTCCAGGGAGTGGGTACGGCAGGGACACCAGGTCACGGTGATCACCTGCGCCCCGAACGTGCCCGCCGGGGTCGTCTACGAGGGCTACCGCAACCGGCTCTGGCAGGAGGAGTGGATCGACGGGATCCGCACCATCCGCGTGTGGACCTATCTCGCCGCGAACGCCGGGACGGTGCGCCGCGCCCTCAACTTCGTCTCCTACCTCGCCGCCGCATCGGCGGCGGCGCCCTTCGTGCGCCGCCCCGACGTGGTGATCGCGACGTCGCCGCAGTTCTTCGCCGGGTGGGCCGGGGTGCCGGCGCACTGGGTCCACCGAGTCCCCTTCGTTCTCGAGATCCGCGACCTCTGGCCTGAGTCGATCACCGCCGTCGGGGCGATGCACCGCGGCGCCGCAGTGCGCGCGCTCGAGTGGCTCGAGCGCAGCCTGTACGGCGCCGCCGACCACATCGTCACCGTGGGCGAGGGCTACAAGGAGCAGCTCGTGGCCCGCGGGGTGCCGGCGGCGAAGATCGACGTCGTCACCAACGGCGTCGACGCCGAGCTCTTCTACCCGCGCGACCCCGATCCGGCCGTGCGCGCCCGCTGGGGCCTCGAGCCCGACGCCTTCGTCGTCGTCTTCGCCGGCACGATCGGGATGGCGAGCGGCCTCGACGTAGCGCTTCGTGCGGCGCGCCGCCTGCGCGAGAAGGGGCGCGGCGACATCGCCTTTCTGCTCGTCGGCGACGGCGCCGTGCGCGCCGAGCTCGAAGCTTCGGCGCGCGCCCAGGGCCTCGACAACGTCGTGTTCACGGGCATGGTCGCGCGTCAGGAGCTGCCTGGGGTGCTCGCCGCCGCCGATGCCTGCCTCGTGCACTTCAAGCGTCGCGAGATCTTCACCACCATCCTGCCCTCGAAGCTGTTCGAGGACGCGGCGATGGCGAAGCCGATCCTGCTCGGCTTCGAGGGCCACGCCGCCGCGCTCGTCCGCGAGGCCGACTGCGGCATCTGCTTCACGCCCGAGGACGACGCCGGCCTGGCGGCGGCGGCGGAGCGCCTCGCCGCCGACCCGGCGGAGGCGCGGCGGCTCGGCGAGAACGGCCGCCGCCACGTGATCGAGCGTTTCGACCGCCGCGTCCTGGCGCATGACTACCTCACGGTCCTCGAGCGGGTGCGCGAGGACGCGCGAAGGAGAGTCCGATGAGCCTCGAGATCCTGTCTCTTGAAGAACGCGGCGCCGACTGGGACGCGGCGCTCGACGACCTCGCGCCGCGGCAGCGCGACGTCTTCTTCACGAGCGGTTACCTGCGGCTCTGGCAACGTCGCGGCGAAGGCCAGGCGATGGGCGCCCTCTATCGCGACCGCGGCACGGTCTCGTGCTCTACCCCTTCCTGCTCCGCGACCTCGAGAAGGTCGACCACCTGGGCGAGGAGTTCGCCGGACTCCATGACGTGACCAGCCCGATGGGGTTCGGCGGTCCGCTGGTGCGTCACAAGACCGGCGAGGAGACGGTCACCGCCTTTCGCGCCGAGATCGACGACTGGTGCCGCGCCAACGCCGTCGTGAGCGAGTTCGTCCGCTTCCACCCGCTCCTGGAGACCCGCCTCGGCATGGAGCGCCATCTCGAGATCGAAGAGGCGGGCAAGATCGCGTGGGCGCGCCTCGACACCGGGAGCTGCGCCCTCATCGAGACCCTGAGCGGCCCGGCGCGACGCAACATCCGCCGTGCGCGCGAGGCGGGCGTGACCTGCCGGGTCGAGACCAGCGACGCCGCCTGGGACCGCTTCGCCGAGCTCTACCTCGAGAACGCGCTGCGCCGCAAGGCGCTCCCCCAATACCGCTTCGACGCGGCGCACTTCCGCGCCCTCCGCGAGCTGCTCGGGCCGGCGGCCGCCCTGTTCGGCGCCCGCTACGAGGGAGAGCTGATCGCCGGGGCGGTCTTCCTGCGCAGCCACGACTTCGTCCACTTCCACGCCCTCGGCGCGGACAGGGCGCTCGCCGGGCTGCGGCCGGCCAACCTGCTCTTCTTCGAGGCGATGCAATGGGCCTGCGGCACCAGCGCGACGGCCGTGAACCTCGGCGGGGGCTATCGCGGCGACGACGAGTTCTTCCGCTTCAAGCTGGGCTTCACGCAGCAGCTCGCGCCGCGCCGCGTGGGGCGCGCGATCCACCTCTTCGAGCCGTACGCGCGCGCCGAGCGGCGGCGCGACGAGCAGGGCGAGATCCTCGACTGCGAGTACTTCCCCGCCTACCGCGCCCCGCTGCCCCGCGACAGCCTGCTGGGATAGGCCGGCATGACGCCGCTTTGAGCGGCGTGCTACCATCCTGAGCACGGCAGGCACGTCGGCCGCCGTGTGAGGCAGAGAACGGGGGCCACGGTGGGGGACAGACTGCAGTCGTTGCGCTCTGCGGCCGGGTCGGCAAGACCCAGACGCGCAAGAGGCGCATTCACCCTCGCGGTGCTCACGGCTCTGCTCGCGAGCCTGCTTCTCATCACCTCGCAGGCACGCGCAACGGTCGCCTCACCGCCTCTGCAGATCGATCCCACACGCAGCCTCGCCGAGCAGTTCGGCTACGCCCCTTCCTACACTCGCAACGTGCCCGGCTTCGACAGCGAGGGCCGCGCCTACATCCGCAGTCGCGTCGCCAGCCAGGACGACACTTCATATGTGAACGCGCTGACCCCGGATGGCTGGATGCGCTTTGACCTCATCGCCGCGCTCCGTGCGGCCTATCCGGACTACGTCGACACCGTGGGCGCCGGGGGGTTGTTCTCGGCCAGGATCGAGTTCGACGCCCAGGACCGCGCCTACACCGTCCTGACGATCCGCCGCGAGGAGGGCGAGTTCGTCAACGTGCTCATGTACTCGCTCGACCGATGCCGCACGTGGCGCGTCGCCGAGCTGCCCTTCGGCGACCAGCCCGCGGTCTTCGACGGCAAGTACCGCGGCAACGTCGCCTGCGAGCACTTCACCGGCCACAACGCCGTGGACGGGCCGCCGTTCATCGCCGTCTGGCGCACCATCGAAGACTGGCCCGGCTCGTTCGCGGCGCGCAACGAGCTGTTCGTCCTGCAACCGTACTTCGTCGGCGACGAGCTCGTGGTCCCGCCGCCCGTGCGCGTCACCGACCGCTTTCTCGGCATGCTGCAGGCGGCGGGCGACTCGTCGTTCGCCGCCAGCACACCCACGACGACGTACTTCACCTGGACCCAGGTGACCCTCGCCGGCTACGGCGGGTCGCCCGTCTACGTCGCCGTCTACGATCGCGCCTCGGGGACCATCACGAGCAGACGCCTGGTGGCCCGAGCGCAGCCGCTGAACGACTGCCACGCCACCCCCGGCATCTGCCTGGACAGCACGGGCGTGCTGCACGTGGTGACCGGCGCCCACAACCAGCCCTTCCGCTACACGCATTCCGTGGCGCCGTACGACATCTCATCGTGGACCGCAGAGAAGTTCGTGCTGACTTCCGGCTATCGGACGCGCGAGACCGACGCCGACGGGCGCGCCGTCCAGACCTACCTGTCCTTCGTGTGCGACCCCCGCGACACCCTGCACATCGTCTTCAGGCAGTCCCGCAGGAGGGTCGACGAGCTGTTCGACGGCCGAGGGTATCGCGCCCTCTGTCATCAGAGCCGTCCCTCCGGCGGGACGTGGGGCCCGTCGACGGTGATCGCCGCCGGCATCAGGCAGGACCGCTATGTGAACTACTTCCAGCGGCTGGCGATCAGCCCCAGCGGCACGCTCTTCCTGTCGTTCAGCTTCTTCACCCAGGACCTGCCGGAGACGCTCTGGCCGTACACCATGTTCCGCCAGCGCATGGTGCTGGTCTCGGGGGACGGCCTGTCCTGGCGCTTCGCGACCGACGAGGACCTCGCTCCGCCGCCTGCGCCGGACCCGGCTCCAGCGGTAGCGCCCGCGCCCTGACGCATCGTACTGGCCCCGCTCCCGGTCCGGTCGACGCCGAGCCGCCGCCGTCCCGGGTCCGGCCGAGCTAGGATCCGTACGTCTCCGGCCGCCGACCCGCCAGCGACGGGATCTGCGCGCGCACTTCGGCGACAGCGCCGAGGTCGAGGTCGGCCACGCAGATGCCGACCTCCTCGCCGAGGCGCGCCAGCACCGTGCCCCAGGGATCGACGACCATGCTGTGGCCGAAGCACCGCCGCTCGGGGAGGTGGAAGCCCGTCTGGTTCGGCGCCACGACGAAGCAGCCGTTCTCGATCGCCCGCGCCCGCAGCAGGACCTCCCAGTGGGCCGCCCCCGTGAAGTGCGTGAAGGCGGCCGGGACGAGGAGGAGCTCGGCGCCGCGCAGGGCCAGCGCGCGGTAGAGCTCGGGGAAGCGCAGGTCGTAGCAGATGGAGAGGCCCACGGTCAGGCCCGCCCCCGTACCGTCCGGGTCGATCCGGGCGGTGACGACCTCGTCGCCGGGAGCCAGGTAGCTCGACTCCCGGTACGGCGTCCCCCCGGAGACGGCGTCGAAGAGGTGGATCTTGCGGTAGGCGGCGATGACCGAACCGTCTGGACCGAAGAGCGCGGACGTGTTGGAGACGCGGCCGGGCACGGGCGACGGCTCGTAGTGCGAGCCGGCGAGGACGAACACGCCGTGCTCGACGGCGAGGCCGCGCAGCACGGCGTTGCTCGGCCCGTCGACCGGCTCGGCGCTGGCGAGGATGTCGGCGCGATGGCCCTTGAAGGCCCACGTCTCGGGCAGCGCGATGAGACGGGCGCCCGCCGCGGCCGCCTCGCGCACGAGACGCTCGGCCGCGGCCACGTTCGCCGCCGTGTCGGCCGCGGTGTTGAGCTGGACGCAGGCCACGCGCAGGGTGCGCGCAGGGCGCGCGCCGGACTCGGCGGCGTCGGAGCCGCCGGATGCCGCCGGCGCCCCGCTCACCGCGCGCACGCCACCAGGCTCAGGATCTCGTAGGCCGCCGTGGCCGCCAGCGTCGCCGTCAGGTGCGAGGTGTCGAGGTCCGGCAGCACCTCGACCACGTCGCCGCCGACGAGGTCGAGCCCACGGCAGGCGCGCAGCAGCGCCAGGGCCTGCATCGAGCTGGGGCCGCCGCACTCCGGCGTCCCCGTCCCCGGGCGCGAAGGCCGGGTCGACGAAGTCGATGTCGAACGTGAGGAAGGCCTTGCCGGTGGCGCGCTCGACGGCCGCCTCCACGGCTCCGGTGCCCAGCTGCGCGAGCTCCAGCCAGGGGATGAGAGTGAAGCCCAGCGCCCGGGACTCGTCGTAGTCGCCGGGGGCGTAGAGCCCGCCGCGCATGCCCATCTGCGTCGAGCGCGCCGGGTCGATCAGACCCTCCTCGACGGCGCGCCGGACGATCGTGCCGTGGGTGTACTTCTCACCGAAGTACTCGTCCCAGGTGTCCTGGTGAGCGTCGAAGTGGATGAGCGCGAGCGGACCGTGCACGGCGGCGGCGGCGCGCAGCTCGGCCAGCAGCACCGAGTGGTCGCCGCCGAACGCGATCGGCACGACGCCGGCCTCGTGGATGGGCCGCAGGACCTCCGTCATGCAGCTCCATCGAGCGGTCGATGAAGCCCGGCACCACGGTCGAGTCGCCGTAGTCGACCGCCAGACAGCCGATCGAAGACGGCGACCCGCTGGGCCGGGTTGTAGTTCGGCCGCAGAGCGAGCGACCCCTCGCGGATCGCCTTGGGCCCGAAGCGCGCCCCGACGCGGAAGCTGAGCGCCGGTGTCGAACGGCAGTCCGATGAAGGCCACGTCGACGCCCTCGAGCTCGGTGACGTGCGGAAGCCGCAGAAAGGTGGAGATGCCGGCAAAACGCGGCGATTGCAGCGCGTCGATCGGTCCGTAGCCCTTCATGGGCGCCTCCTCGCGTCAGGTGCCGTAGTATCGCACGGCGACTCAGGACTGGGCGCGAACGGCGCCGATGGATGTATGGTCGGCGTGACGCGACGCAAGATGGGATGGGGGCAGCATGACCGACGAACGCATCCGCATCCTGGTCATCGACGACGAGATCGATCTGGCCGAGACGGTCAAGGGCATCCTCGAGTCCCAGGGCTACGACGTCATGACCGCCAACAGCGGCGAGCGCGGCCTCGAGATCGCCTTCACCGAGCACCCGCACCTCGTCCTGCTCGACGTCATGATGCCCGGCATGGACGGCTACCAGGTGTGCCGGGAGCTCCAGTTCGGCTACACCAAGGACATCCCGGTCGTCTTCCTCACCGCCAAGACCGAACTCACGCACATGATGGAGGCGAGCCGGTCGGGGGCCTCGGCCTTCGTCACCAAGCCGTTCCGCACCGAGCACCTGCTGCAGACCGTCCGCGACGTGCTGCGCGACGCCTCCGTGTACTACGACGAGATCACCGGCCTGCCGACGCTCGCCAACGTGCAGGTCGAGGTCAAGCGCCTGCTCGCCGACCACGGCCAGCTCGGCATCGTCTACATCAGCCTCGAGGGTATCGACGCGCTGGAGGAGCTCGAGGGCTTCGAGGTCGTCGACGAGGTCTTCCGCATCGTCGGAACGCGGCTCTCCGACTCGCGCGGCGAGCTGCTGCGCAGCGAGGACCTCGTCCCGGTCTCGAGCCTCGGCAACGCCTTCCTCGTCGTGCTCTCGCCCTCGCGCGAGCAGGGCTACGTGAGCGACGCCGACCTGACAGCCATCAAGAAGCGCATCGAGACGAGACTGCTCACCGGCATCGAGGAGGAGCTGCACAGGCGGCTGGAGGTCAAGATCGGCATCTTCGTCGGGTGGGCGCGCCTCTCCCAGTCGCCCAAGGTCCGGTTCAAGCGGGCCCTGCTCCGCGCGATCGGCGACGCCACCGAGGGTATCCAGCGGGAGCGCACCGAGACGCGCCACCGCCTGCACGCCGAGTTCCAGAGGATCCTCTCCAAGGAACAGGTCACCTGCGTGTACCAGCCGGTGGTCCGCCTCGAGGACTACGCCGTGATCGGCTACGAGCTGCTGGCGCGCGGGCCCCTGCACAGCGAGCTCCACCGCCCGGACGTGCTCTTCGAGGTCGCGAGGGACCAGGGGCGCGTGCCCGAGCTCGACCGGCTCTGCCGGATGATGGCGGCACGCGCCGGCTCGACCCTGCCCGACCAGTACCTGCGCTTCATCAACACCGAGCCGATCAACCTGTTCTTCCAGGCGCGCAGCGACCTCTTCGTCCACGAGCTCGTCGTCGCGACGCCGGCGCACCTGCGCGGCAAGACCATCATCGAGATCACCGAGAAGAGCGTGATCGAGGACTTCCAGCGCGTGCGCGAGGTCGTGTCGCGCCTGCGCGAGCAGGGCTTCAGGGTGGCCATCGACGATGCCGGCGCCGGCTATTCCGGCCTGCAGACGGTGGTCGAGATCGAGCCCGACTTCATGAAGCTGGACATGAGCCTGCTGCGCAACATCGAGACGTCGAAGGTCAAGCAGCGCCTCGTCTCGACGCTGCGCGACTTCTGCGGAGGCGCCGGTATCGACCTGGTAGCGGAGGGCGTCGAGACGATGGAGCAGCTCGCCATGGTCCTGGAGCTGGGCGTCCCGTACGCCCAGGGCTTCCTGTTCGCGCATCCGGGCTCGCCGTACCCGCTGCAGGAGTTCATCGAGCCGCCGGCCGCGCTGCGCCCCGGCGGCGCCGCCGAGACGCCGCAGGAACCGGCGTGACCCCGCCCGGCGACGCCTGTGAGCCCGCCCGCTTGACGGCGGGTGGTACAATGCCCCGCACCATGACCGGCACCGGCGCCACAGAGAGCAGCACCCGCAGCTGGCGCAGCTGGCTCTGGCGCGCCTAGCGCGCCCTCCTTCGACAACCCGCGCGGGCCCGGCCCGCACCTCCGGACCACACCCCGTGGTCACCCCGTCCCCAGACAGGAGACACGCGACAGTGCACCCATCCACCATGAGCCCAGCAACGGAAGGTACGTCAGCGAGAGGAGGTAGGTCATGAGCGAGTACAAGAAGAAGTTCGTCCTTGACGAGGAGAGGATCCCCAAGGCCTGGTACAACATCGTGCCCGACCTCCCGGAACCGCCGTCGCCGCCGCTGCACCCCGGCACCCTGCAGCCGGCCGGCCCCGACGACCTGGCGCCCATCTTCCCGCCCAGCATCATCGCCCAGGAGGTCTCGGCCGAGCGCTACATCGAGATCCCCGAGGAGGTCCACCAGATCTACCGGATGTGGAGGCCGTCGCCGCTCATCCGCGCCACCGGCCTCGAGAAGGCGCTCGACACCCCGGCGAAGATCTTCTTCAAGTACGAGGGCGTCAGCCCGGCCGGGTCGCACAAGTGCAACACGGCCGTGGCGCAGGCCTACTACAACAAGAAGGACGGCACCACGCGCCTCGCGACCGAGACGGGCGCCGGCCAGTGGGGCAGCGCGCTCAGCATGGCCTGCCAGATGTTCGGTCTCGAGTGCATGGTGTACATGGTCAAGGTGAGCTACCACCAGAAGCCGTACCGGCGCAGCATGATGCAGCTCTGGGGCGCCGACGTGATCCCGAGCCCGAGCGACCAGACGAACGCCGGGCGCGCCGTCCTTGCCGAGGACCCGGAGTCGCTCGGCAGCCTCGGTATCGCCATCAGCGAGGCGGTCGAGGACGCCGTCACGCACCCCGGCTCGAAGTACTCGCTGGGCAGCGTCACCAACCACGTGATCCTGCACCAGACCGTGATCGGCGAGGAGGCGATCCTGCAGAGCCAGGACGCCGATGCCTACCCCGACATGGTGATCGGCTGCGTCGGCGGCGGGTCGAGCTTCGGCGGCATCGCGTTCCCCTTCCTCCGCGAGAACCTCGCGGGCAACACCAAGACACGGCTGATCGCCGTGGAGCCCACCGCCTGTCCCTCGCTCACCAAAGGGCACTTCACCTACGACTTCGGCGACGAGGCCCAGACGACCCCGCTCTTCAAGATGTACACCCTTGGCCACGACTTCGTGCCGGCGGGCATCCACGCCGGGGGCCTTCGTTACCACGCCATGGCGCCGCTCATCAGCCACGCGTACCACCTGGGCCTCATCGAGGCCGTCGCCGTGCCGCAGACGAAGGTCTTCGAGGCGGCGCACCTGTTCGTACGGACCGAGGGCATCGTCCCGGCGCCCGAGAGCAGCCACGCGATCCGCGTCGCCGTGGACGAGGCGCTCAAGGCGAAGGCGGAGGGCGTCAGCAAGAACATCATGTTCAACCTCACCGGACACGGCTTCTTCGACATGGCTGCCTACGACGCGTATCTGAGCGGCAAGCTCGAGGACTACGACCACCCGGAGGAAGCGATCGCGGCGTCGATCGCCAGGCTGCCTAAGGTCGACTGACCGGCGAAGCCCCGTCGGAGTCCGGGCACCTCGAGGCGCCCGGACTCCGGCCGGCGCAGCCGACTCAGCGTGCGCTGCGCCGCGAGTGAGCCGGTCCGCCGACGCGGGTCGACCCCCGGCCGCCCAGACCGGCCTTGTACGGTCAGGCGGGGGCGAGGGGCAGGCGCACGGTGAACACGGCGCCGCCGCCCGCCGCGGCGGCGGCGTCGACGGTGCCGCCGTGCGCCTCGACGAGCCCCTTGACGATCGCGAGTCCCAGGCCGACGCCCTGGGTGCTTCGCGCCGTCTGCGAGCGGTAGAACCGGTCGAAGACGAAAGGCAGGTCGACCGGCTCGATCCCGGGTCCCGTGTCGGAGACGCTGAGGATCGCCGACACACCCTCCGTCGTCACTGCGACCGTGACGGCGCCACCGGCAGGGGTGAACTTGAGTGCGTTGTCGAGCAGGTTCACGATGACCTGGAGCAGCCGGTCGCGGTCGCCGCGGACCGTCGCGGCCCGCAGGTCCCGCTCGAGCCTCACCTGCCGGCGCGCGGCCTCGGGCTCCATGCGCGCGAGCACGTCGCCGGCGACCTCGGCCAGGTCGACTCGACCAAGCTCGACATCGAAGTCCTCTGACTCGAGTTCGTTGAGACTGCGCAGGGCGCCGAGCAGGCGCCCAAGACGCTCGACCTCGTCGCCGATGACGCGCAGGTTCTCCGGGGTGGCCGGCATGACCCCGTCCTCGAGCGCCTCGATACGCGACTGGATGGTCGCGAGGGGTGTGCGCAGCTCGTGCGACAGGTCGGCGGTCATCTCGCGCCGCCACTGTTCGTCGCGCGCCAGCGCGTCCGCCATCGTGTTGAAGGCCGTGGCAAGCGACGCCACCTCATCGTCGCCGCGTGGAGCGACACGGACCTGGAGGTTGCCCGCGGCGACATCGGTCGCGGCGTCGGTGAGCTCCTCGAGCGGGCCGGTGATACGGCGGCTGACCAGCACGCTGACCAGCAGGGCGAGCGCCCCCGCCAGGACGGCGGCGATGATCAGGTTGCGGATGAGGGCGTCCTCGTACGCCGTCTCCGCGGCGACCCGCGCGTCGCGCGGCGCGTAGATCTCCACCCGCGCGACCGTCTCGCCGTCCACCACGACGGGGGAGCTCGAGATGTCGAAGCTCCGGGCGCTCAGCGTCGGTGCGGGGCTCGCCCCGCCCATCATCCCGTTCTGCCCGTCCATCATGCCGCCGCCCATCATGCCCCGGCCGTGGCCGTGGACCCCTTGTACGGTGAACTGCAGCTGCCCCTCCGGCGAGTACACGGCAAGGTTGACGTTGTTGAGCCGGGCCGCCTGGCTCAGGGCGAAGATCGCCCGGGCGTCCCAGCCCACGCCGTCCGTGTACGTCTGTTCGAGAACCTGCACGACGGCGGCGTTCCCGCGCTCCCGGACGTCCGTGAGGTAGCGCTCGAAGCGCCGCTCGCCCGTGACGTTGACGACCACGGCCACGACCACGATGGCCAGAGCGGCGACGAGCGCGTGGGTGAGGGCCAGGCGCAGCCGAAGCCCGCGCCTCATCGCCGCCGCCCCCGGAGGCGCGCGCGCGTCATCGGACATCCTCGGCGAAGGCGTAGCCGCGGCCGTACACCGTCCGCACCAGGCGCGGCGCGCGCGCGTCCTCGCCGAGCTTGCGGCGCAGGTTCTTGACGTGCGCGTCCATGGTCCGCTCGTACCCCTCGAAGTCGTATCCCTGGACCTTGTCGATGAGCTCGAACCGGCTGTAGACCCGGCCCGGGAAGCGGGCGAGGGTGCGGAGCAGACGGAACTCGGACTCGGTGAGGTCGATGACGGCGCCGTCGAGCGTGACGCGCCGGCGGGCGCCGTCGATGACCAGGCGCCCGCCGGCGCGCTCGAGGACGTCGGCCTGGGGTTCGTGCTCGGCCTGCGCGCGACGCAGCAGTGCGCGCACGCGGGCCGTGAGCTCGCGCGGGCTGAAGGGTTTGGTCACGTAGTCGTCGGCCCCGAGTCGCAGGCCGCGGACCAGGTCCTCCTCGGCGTCGCGCGCCGTGAGCATGATGATGGGGACGTCCGACCCCTCGCGCAGACGACGGCAGACGTCCTCGCCGCTCATGTCGGGCAGGCCCAGGTCGAGGACCACGAGATCCGGGCGGCGACGGGCGGCGGCGTCGAGCGCGGCCCCGCCTGTCGCCGCCCGCACCACCATGTACCCGTCGCGCTCCAGGTACTGCTGCACCACCTCGGCGATGCGCGCCTCGTCCTCGACGACCAGGATGCGGGTCTCGCCTGCCATGACGTCATCTTACCCGCCGGCGAGGCTCCACCGGCGGACTCCCGGCGCGCCGGGAGCCAACTGCCAATCTGGTAGCATGCACGGCGTCCGCAGGGAGGTCCCTTGCCCGATCTCAGGGTGTACCGCTACGCCTGGGTCGTCGCCCTCGTCATGGCCATCGTCAGCCTCTTCGCGCTCGGCACCCCGGGAACGCCGGCGCTGAGCGACGAGCCCGCGACCTTCGACGGCGCCAGGGCGATGCTCGACCTGACCACGCTCGTCGAAGAGTACTCGGGCAGAGTGGCCGGCTCGGATGCCGACGCACGCGCCGCGGTGTGGCTCGTCGAGTCGTTCGAACGTCAGGGGCTCGAGACCCACATCGACACGTTCACGGCCACGCTCGACGACCAGGACGTCGCCCTTCAGAACGTGTGGGCGACCGCTCCGGGCGCGACCAAGGGCACCATCGTCGTCGTCGCCGGCCGCGACTCACCGCCGCGGTCCACGCAGGGCGCCGACGCCAACGCCTCGGGGACGGCGACGCTGCTCGAACTGGCGCGGGTGTTCACTCTGACGGGCCACGAACACACGCTTCTCTTTCTCTCCACCGACGGCGACGCGTACGGAGCGCTCGGGGCGCGCCGCTTCGTCGAGCAGCACGGGGTCGACGACGTCCTCGCCGTCATCGCCCTGCGCCGGACGGCGAGCCGCGAGGCGGACGGGCTCGCCGTCGACGGCTGGGGGCCCTCACCGCGCGTCGCGCCCCCCTGGATCTGGCTGCTGTCCGAGCACGCCGGCAGGCGCGCAGGGAACCTCGAGACCCGCCTGCCGAGGGCGCCGACCCAGGTACTGCGCCTGGCCGTCCCCACCAGCTCGGGGAGCCAGGCGCCGTTCGTCGCCGCCGGCGTCCCGGCGCTCTCGCTGAGCGCCGCCGCGCCGCCCGTCGACCCGCCCGCGGACACCCTGGACGCGGTCTCTCCCGAGGTCCTCACCGACGTCGGCCGCACCGCCGAGGCCATGATCCTGGCGATCGACGGCGAGACCGACGAGCTCCCCGGGAGCGGCGGCACCATCTTCCTGCGCCGCGACCGGACCCTCCCGGGCGGCTCGCTCACCCTGCTCCTGCTCTCGCTCTTCGCTCCGCTCGCCGCGGTCACGATCGACCTCTTCGCCCACTGCCGGCGCGAGCACCTGCGGCTTCTCCCCGCGTGGACACGCCTCGCCCTGCACATCGTGCCCTGGCTCGTGGTCATCGGCATCGTCTACCTCTCGAACCTCGTCGGGCTCCTGCCGCACAGCCCGGGAGCGGTGATCCCCCCGGAGTCGCAGGTGGCGGAGCACCCGCGGTACCTGCGCGTAGCCACGCTCGTCGTCGTTCTGCTGCTCGCCTACGCGTACTCGACCGCGGTCGAGCGGCGTCTTGCCCGTCGTGTCCACGTCGACAAGCGCACGACGGTCTTCGTGGCCCACGCCGCGCTGCTGCTCATCGCCACCGCCGTCTTCTTCGTGAACCCATACTCGCTGCTCCTGGTCGCCCCCGCGGCCATCCTGTGGCCGCTCGCCCGCCCAGGCTTCTGGACGCGCTCGATCCTGCCGGTCTACCTCGGCCTCGGCATGATCGCCGGCGCGCTCGTCTTCTTCGCCCTGCGCCTGGGCCTCGGCGTCGACGTCTGGTGGTACTTCTTCCTGCTCCTCGAGAACCGGACCGTGCCCGCCGCGGCGACGGCGCTCGGCGCCGTCTTCCTCGCCACCGCCGGGATGCTCGCCCACACCCTCCACGGCGCTCGTCCCGTCGCCGTCGGGACGGCCGCGCCGCGGGCGCATCAGGGGTCCCCGCCGAGCGCTCCCCAAGGCGACCCCGCCCGCCACGTCGACCCCCACGGATCCGCCGCGCGGCGAGGCCTGAACGCGAACGGGGCGGGCCGCCTGCCGGCGGCCCGCCCCGTCACGCGCATCTGTCCTGAGCGTCAGTCCTCGTCCGGCGAAAGCGACGAGTCAAGGGTGGTCGTCGTCTCGTCGTCGAGGCCCTCGTCGCCCGCCCGGGGGACAGGCCGATCGCCGCTGTCGCGGGAGAGCAGGGCAGCTTCGCCGCTCATCATGGCATCGAACGCCTTCGCCTTGAGCCTGGCGCGCGTCTCCTCGATCCGGCGGCGCATCTCTGCCTGGTCGACGCTCACGGCCTCGCGCTCCGGACGGTTCGGGCTCCGCTTCCACCGGCTCGGGCTCTGCTTCCGCGACGACCTCGAGCTGCGGCCGCGGCCACCTCGGCCACGGGCTCTTCCTCTTCGACGGCCTCCGGCTCTTCCTCGGCCTCGACTTCGGCCACCGCGACCTCTTCCTGTACCGGCTCTTCCGCTGCCGCCTCCCAAGCCGGGCGCACGACCGGCTCGGTCTCCTCGAGCGCGGGCTCCTCGACGCCCGGCTCCTCGGCGACGGCCTCCTCGCCGGCCCCGAACGGCTGCTCGATCTCGCTCTCGATCGCGGCGCGCGTCTCCTCGATGCGCTCCCGGAGGTCCTCGCCCTCTTCCTCGGCGACCGCCTCTTCCTGCCGCGATCTCCTCGGCGGCCTCCTCTGCGCGACCGATCTCCTCGACCTCTTCCTCGACGACGAGCTCTTCGGCGAGTTCCGCCGCCACCACTGCCTCGACAGCGGACTCCTCGGCGGCCTCCTCGAACACGACCGCCTCTTCGGCGAGCTCCTCGGCGACGGCTCCTCGGCGAGCTTCGGTTCGCGCGACGGCCTCTTCGGCCAGCTCTTCGGCGACTTCTTCGTACGCCAGCGCCTCGGCGGCGAGCTCCTCGGCGACTTCCTCGGCCGCGCCGGCCTCTTCGGCCAGCTCTTCGGCGACTTCGTCGGCCACGACGGCCTCGGCGGCGGCCTCTTCGGCAACGGCGACTTCGGCGGCGGCCACGATGGCGACGGCTTCAGCCGCCACGGCGGCGGCGTCCTCGTCGATCGCTTCGACCGGCGGCTCCGCCTCGTCCTCCGAGACCCCGGCTTCTGCCTCGAGTACCTCGGCCTCAGGAGCCTCGACCTCGACCGCGACGACCTCGGGCTCCGTCGACGGGGCGGGCGGCTCGGCCACCGCCGCGGTGGCACCCCAGTCCCGCTCGCCGCTCGGCTCGGGGTACTCCGGGGCGGCGGGCAGCATCCTGCTGCTGGCGCCGCTGAGCAGCTGCTCCCGCATCTGACGACCGGTCTTGGGCGTGACCAAGGCCACCGTCGTCGCGCCCACCAGGACGCCCAGCAGGAACTTGAAGAATCTCATCAGTCGCCTCCTTGACAGCTGCTCAGCGAGCCTCGCGCCGGCCGGCCGCAGACGCGGCCGGCGAAGTGTTCTTCGGAAGAAACGAGCCCCGACTTTACCAGTGTACAGTCCTGTATACGGTCAGGCGCGGCGCAGTCCTGCACGCTGTCGCGTCTGTGGGCGCGGCACGCGCCCGACGGGGCGCCTCAGGAGAGCCGTTCGACCTTGCCTGTGCCGTCTTCGGCGACCGTGACGAGCGCGGTCCAGCGTGACCCGAACGCCTGGCTAACGCGCATCGCGGTCTCCCTGAGCGCCGCGGCGACCTCCTGCCCGATGAAGGCGGCGAGCGGCATCATGGGCCGGTCGTCGATCTGCACGCGCACGCCCTCATCCGTCTGCTTGATGAGGATGGGCTGGTCGGTCAGCGCCATGAGCTGTGCGGCGTGGTCGGCAGTGACCTCGATGGTGCAGCGCTGTCCGAACACGCCCGAGCCCTGCTCGTCGAGCTCGCGCTTCACGTTGCGTGCGTAGTAGTAGACGACGACCAGGGCGACAAGCGCCGCGATCAGGAAGATCAGGACCCCCCACATCGCGTTGCTCACGACTCGCCTCCCGTGTCGCCTACGTCAGGCATCCGTCCCGGCGCCGTCGCCGCGCGCCGCCGCAAGGCGCCGCGCCAGCTCCGCCTCCACGCCGCGCTGCGCGGTGTAGTAGCGGCGCCCGGCCAGTCTGTCGGGCAGGTACTGCTGCTCGACCCAGCCACCGTACGAATGCGGGTACTTATACCCCTTGCCGTGTCCGAGTTCCTTCGCGCCCCGGTAGCTGGCGTCGCGCAGGTGCGCGGGCGGAGGCTGGTTGCCTTCGCGCTGTACATCGGCAAGAGCGGCGTCGATGGCAAGATACGAAGCGTTGCTCTTGGTGGCAAGGGCCAGGTACACGGCCGCCTGACTGAGGTTGATGCGGCACTCCGGAAGACCGACGAACTCGACCGCACGCGAGGCGGCGACGGCGACCTGCAGCGCCATGGGGTCGGCGTTGCCCACGTCCTCGCTGGCGAAGACGATCATGCGCCGCGCGATGAACTTGGGGTCCTCGCCGCCGGCGAGCATCGAGGCGACGTAGTAGACGGCGGCGTCCGGGTCGCTGCCTCGCATCGACTTGATGAAGGCCGAGATGGTGTCGTAGTGGGCGTCCTCACGGTCGTAGGCGACGGGGCTCTTCTGGGCGGCGTCGCGCAGGTCGTCGATCGACAGAGCGACGCCGCCCCCTTCCTTCGGGCGCCCGCGACCGCCACGCCGTCTCGAGCGCGTTCAGGGCGACGCGGGCGTCGCCACGCGAGACCTCGGCGAGAAAGGCCGTGCCGCCCTCCTCGACGGTGACGGCGCGTCCGCCGAGGCCGCGCTCGCGGTCCTCGAGGGCGACGCCGACGAGACCTTCGACGAGGTCCGCGGACAGCGGCTCGAGCCGATACAGCTGGCAGCGCGACAGCAGCGCCGAGTTGACCTCGAAGTAGGGGTTCTCGGTCGTCGCCCCGATGAGCGTGACGACGCCGTCCTCGACGGCGTGCAGGACGGCGTCCTGCTGCGCCTTGTTGAAGCGGTGGATCTCGTCGATGAAGAGGATGGTGCGCGCCGCCGAGAGGGCGCGCGCTTCGCGCGCGCCCTTGATCGCGGCGCGCACGTCCGCCGTCCCCGCTGCCACCGCCGACAGCTGCGCCAGCCTGGCGCCGGTCTCGGCGGCGATCACCCGTGCGAGCGTCGTCTTGCCGCAGCCCGGGGGGCCCCAGAGGATCATCGAGAAGATCTCCCCGCGCTCGATCGCCCCGCGGAGGACGGTGCCCGGACCGACGATGTGGTCCTGCCCCACGAACTCCGCGAGCGTGCGCGGCCGCAGGCGCGCCGCGAGCGGCGCGGCGGCCGCCTGGTCTTCGTCCGAGAGCGAGAACAGGTCCATGTGCCCCGTCAGTCTAGCCGTTCGCACGCACGGATTCTGCTACTATCGCGGCGATGCGGAAGGTGCTCGTCCTCAACACCACCTACGAGCCGCTGAACGTCTGCTCGGCGCGGCGTGCGCTGGTGCTGCTGCTCAAGGACAAGGCCGAGGTCCTCGAGCAGTCGGGGGCGGCGTTCCACTCCGAGCACGCCGCCTTCCCCGTGCCGCTCGTCATCCGCCTCACCTCCTACGTGCGCGTCCCGCGGCGCACGACGATGCGTATCACGCGCCGCGCCGTGTTCGCCCGCGACCGGCATCGCTGCCAGTACTGCGGCAGCGAGCGTCACCTGACCGTCGACCACGTCGTGCCCCGCTCCAAGGGCGGGCTCGACACGTGGGACAACGTCGTGACCTCATGCGCCCCGTGCAACCGCAAGAAGGCCGACCGGCTGCCACACCTCGCGGGCCTGCGCCTGGTCGCCAAGCCTCGCGCGCCCGAGCCGTCGGCGTTCATCCTGCTGCACGCCGAGCAGGTCCACGACGCCTGGCGGCCCTATCTGAGCTTCGCCTCCTAGGGCCGCCGCCGACCTCGCGCGGGTAGGCGTGGAGACCGGATGCTATACTCCGCCGCGTGATCATCGACGCCAGCAGAGAGCCGCGACTCCAGCTCGACGAGGCCGAGCCGTTCGCGATCGACAGCGCCGAGGTGCAGCGTGATGTCGAGCGCTCGACGCTCACGAACATCCGCCGTGACGGCGCCGCGTACGCGCTGCCGGTCGGCGCCCGCGTCACGCTCTGGGCGGGGCCCAACGTCGTCTTCGTCGGCAAAGCGGTCGACGAGCACAGCGTGCTCGACCTGCTCTCGACCGAGAGCGACGACGAGCTGCGCGGCCACGAGACCATCTGAGCCGGCGCGGGGCTGACGCGACCGTGAAGGGCCTGGTTCTGAGCGGCGGCGCGGGTACCCGGCTGCGCCCCATCACGCACACCTCCGCCAAGCAGCTCGTCCCCGTCGCCAACAAGCCTGTGCTCTTCTACGGGCTCGAGGCGCTGCGCGCCGCCGGCATCGAGGACGTGGGGATCGTCGTCGGCGAGACCCACGCCGAGATCGAGGCGGCGGTCGGCGACGGCTCGCGCTTCGGCCTCCGCGTCACCTACCTGCCCCAGGAAGCCCCGCTCGGCCTCGCGCACGCCGTGCTCATCGCCGAGGAGTATCTCGGCGACAGCCCCTTCGTCATGTACCTCGGCGACAACCTGCTCAAGGAGGGCGTGACGCCGTTCGTGCGCCGCTTCGAGGAGAGCCGGCCCGACGCCCTGATCCTTCTGCAGGCGGTCGCCGACCCCAGCTCCTACGGCATCGCCGAGCTCGACGGCGAGGGCCGCGTCGCGCGGCTCGTCGAGAAGCCGAAGGAGCCGCGCAGCGACCTCGCCCTCGTCGGCGTCTACCTGTTCACGCCGGCCGTCTTCGAGAGCGTCAAGGCGATCACGCCGTCGGCGCGCAACGAGCTCGAGATCACGGACGCGATCCAGCACATGATCGAGCGCGGCTTGCGCGTCGAGCCACACCGGGTCACCGGCTGGTGGAAGGACACCGGCAAGCTCGACGACATGCTCGAGGCCAACCGGCTGATCCTGAGCACGCTGGCCGGCGACGTGCGCGGGCACCCTCACGGACTCGACGATCGAGGGGCCGGTCGTCGTCGGCGAGGGCAGCGTGCTCGAGCGCTGCACCGTACGCGGGCCCGCCGTCATCGGCGCCGGCTGCAGGCTCGCCGACGCGTACATCGGCCCCTACACCTCCATCAGGCGACGGGGTCGTCGTCGAGCAGGCCGAGATCGAGCACTCCATCATCCTCGAGAACAGCCGCGTGTCGTGCCTCGGGGCGCGCATGACCGACAGCCTGATCGGGCGCGACGTCGTGATCGCGCGCAGCGAGGCCAAGCCCGTCGCCTACCGCTTCATGGTCGGCGACGCGAGCCAGATCGGGATCCTCTGACGCGGCCACGCGCGCCGGAGAAGGCCACGAGCGAAGGAGGGGCGGCGTGATCGAGGGTGTCGCGACCAAGAAGCTGCGGGTCATCCCGGACGAGCGCGGCCGCCTCATGGAGTGCCTGCGCAGCGACGACGAGCTCTTCATCAAGTTCGGCCAGATGTACATGACGACCACGTTGCCGGGGGTCGTCAAGGGCTGGCACCTGCACCACGCCCAGTGGGACAACATCGTCTGCGTCAAGGGCATGATCAAGCTCGTCCTCTTCGACGAGCGCGACGGCTCGCCCACGAAGGGACAGATCGACGAGTTCTTCATGGGCGAGCACGGCCCGCTGCTGGTGCGCGTGCCGCCCGGCGTGTGGCACGGCTGGAAGTGCGCGAGCGCCGACGAGGCGTTCATCGTCAACGCGCCGACCGAGGTCTACGTGTACGACGCCCCTGACCAGGAGGAGCTGCCGCACGACACGCCGCGCATCCCGTACGACTGGGGCGTCAAGCTGCGCTGACCGCGCGGCCGCGCGGCATCTCGTGAACACGACCCCCCTCGCGCGCTGACGCTGTGCCACGCTGGTTCGTCACCGGAGCAGGGGGCCAGCTCGCGACCGCGTTCGAGCGCGTGCTCGAGGGCGAGGTCTTCCTGGCGCGCGAGGCCGCGCTGGACATCCGCGACGCGGATGCCCTGGGCGCGGCGGTGCGCGCCTTCGCCCCCGACGTGATCCTGCACACCGCCGCCTACACCGACGTCGACGGGGCCGAGGCCGACGAAGACCACGGCGTTCGCCGTCAACGTCGAGGGCACGCGCAACGTCGTGCAGGCGGTGCGCGGCACGCACACCTTCGTCGTCTCCTTCTCCACCGACTACGTGTTCGACGGGTCGCAAGGGGCGCCCGTACGTCGAGACCGACGCGACGGCCCGCTTGAACGTCTACGGCCGGACGCAAGCTCGCCAGCGAGGAGATCGTGCTCGAGCTGGGTGCGCGGCATGGTCATCCGCACCGCCTGGCTGTTCTCGGAGACCGGGCACAACTTCGTCAAGTCGATCCTCGCCGCGGGGCGCGACAAGGCGAAGGCAGGCGAGCCGCTACGGGTCGTCGACGATCAGGTCGGCTCGCCGACCTTCGCCGGGCATCTCGCCACGGCGGTCGACGAGGCCTTGCGCGCTCGGCGTCAGCCCCGGGCTGTATCACATGGCGGGAAGCGGCTACTGCTCGTGGCACGAGCTCGCGCGTGAGGTGGTCGCGCTCGCGGGGATCTCCGTCGAGGTCGAGCCCATGGCGAGCGCCGAGCTGGGCCGGCCGGCGAGGCGGCCGGCCTTCTCGGCGCTCGCCAGCGAGCGGCCGATCCCGCGCCTGCCGCACTGGGCGGAGGGCGTCGCCGAGGCGGTCGACCGGCTGACGGCCCTGGGGTAGGCTGCGGGTGCCGCCGGTGGTGACCGGCGGCACGCAGGCGACGCGCCGCCGGGTCCTCGCCGGCCTGCGGCGCGCATGACCGAGGAGGGGCAGCGTGCGCATCGTGGTCACCGGTGGCGCCGGGTTCATCGGCTCCAACTTCGTGCGGCATCTCCTGCGTGCCCACGCGGACGTCGAGGTCGTCAACCTCGACAAGCTCACCTACGCCGGCAACCTCGAGAACCTGCGCGACGTGGAGGGCGACCGGCGCTACAGCTTCGTCCACGGCGACATCTGCGACCCCGGCGTCGTGCGCTCCGCCCTCGCCGGCGCCGACGCCGTCGTCAACTTCGCCGCCGAGACCCACGTCGACCGCTCGATCAGCGACCCGCAGGACTTCATCCGCACCGACGTGCTCGGCACGCACACGCTCCTCGAGGCGGTGCGCGAGCTCGGGGTCGGCCGCTACCTGCAGATCTCGACCGACGAGGTCTACGGCTCGATCGACGAGGGCTCGTTCACCGAGCGATCCGACCTCGACCCGTCGAGCCCGTACTCCGCGAGCAAGGCGGGGGCCGACCTGCTCGTCCTCGCCTGCCACCGCACCTTCGGCACGCCCGTCCTCATCACGCGCAGCTCGAACAACTACGGGCCCTTCCAGTATCCCGAGAAGATCGTTCCGCTCTTCATCTCGAACGCGCTCGACGACCAGCCGCTGCCCGTCTACGGGGACGGGCGCAACGTGCGCGACTGGCTCTACGTCGAGGACAACTGCGCGGCGATCGACCTGGTGCTGCGTGAGGGCGAGCCCGGCAACGTGTACAACGTCGGCGGCGGGAACGAGGTCGACAACCTCGACCTGACCCGCCGCATCCTCGAGCTGCTCGGCAAGGACGCCGGTCTGATCCGCCACGTCACCGACCGGCCTGGCCACGATCGTCGCTACTCGGTCGACTGCTCCAGGCTCCGCGCCCTCGGCTGGGCGCCGCGGACGTCCTTCGAGGAGGGGCTCGCCGCCACGGTCGCCTGGTACCGGGACAACCGTGCCTGGTGGGAGCGGCTCAAGTCGGGCGAGTGGCGCGCCTACTACGAGCGCCAGTACAAGGGGCTCGCCTGAGGCTTCGCCTGAGCGTGAGCGGCGCCGGCTCCCGGCCGGTCCCGCGACGCGAAGCCGGCCGCTCCGGCCGGCGCCCGCTACTGGACCTTGAGCTCCGCCTTGGTCAGCAGACGCCGGCCCCAGGCGAAGTGCGAGCTCCAGTAGGTCGACTGGTTCAGCGAGGCGATGGTGACGCCGTCGGCAGAGCCAGTCGAGTGGATGAACCAGCCGCGGCCCATGTAGATCGCGGCGTGGTAGACGTCGTAGCCGTTCGACGCCGTCCCGGAGTCCGCGAAGAAGATGAGGTCGCCGGCCTTGAGGGCGCTGCGAGAGATCCGCGGCTTGGCGCTCCGCGCCATGTAGCCGGCCCCGCGCTCGTTGACGCTGATGGGGTAGCCGAAGTGGATCTTCATGACCCACCAGCAGAAGCCCGAGCAGTCGAACCCGCCGTGCTCCTGGTAGCCGTAGGGCGAGTCCTTGGACGGATACTCGCCCGCCCAGACGTAGGGATACCCGACGTACTTGAAGGCGAAGGACAGGATCTGGCGCTGGCGGTCGCTCAGCGTCGGCAGGGTGATCGCCTTGTAGCCGGCGAGACCGTCGACCTCCCACTCGCTCAGGGTCAGCGCCTCGCGGAGCATGTACGCCACCTCGGCACGGTCGATCGCCTCGCCCGGCGAGACCTCCTGCTCCTCCATTGCCGTAGGGGTGGTTGTAACGCAGCAGCAGGTAGCGCGCGGCGACGGTGTACGGCAGCCGCGCCGGGACCTTGGGCTTCCAGCCCTCGTTCGGCTCCCAGGTGCCCGGGCGCAGGGCGCTGAGCATCGACCAGTCGTCGTCGGGATGGAGAAGCCGGACCATGCGGACGACCGCCGCCTCCGCCTTGTAGGCGGGGACGAGGTCGTCCGGATGGAAGCCGTCACCCATGGCCGGCATGAGACCCTTGGCGACGGCGATCTGGATGTACCAGTAGTCGGGGTCGATCCCGGGGACGACGTCCGGTATGGCGACCGGCGTGACGGTGTCGTCCTGATGGCCGCTCGCGATCACGAGCGCGCGGGCGAGCTGCCGGCGCGTGATCTTGCGCTCGGGCTTGAAGGCGCCGGCGTAGTCATCCATGCGCCTTGCGCCCCAGCGGACCGACGTTCGTCACCCAGTCGATCGCGCCGCGCGCCCAGTAGCCCGAGGGCACGTCGGTGTAGGTCTGGGCGCGCGCGGGACGAGCCGCGACCGCGAAGCACGCGAGTGCGGCCGCCGTCGAGCACGGTGAAGAGAAGCGCGCGGAAGACCGGTCTGTCGCGTGAGACATCCATACCTGTTCTCAGTCTATCGGCGCGCGGCGGGCCTGCTTGAGCCTCGATCGCGCTGCGGCGCTTGGACAGCCTTCGCCGGTGGCACCGGGCACCCTGCCCCAGGAGCGAACGGCGCCAGAGCCGTTGCCAGAGCTGACAACCGCTCACGTGCAGGAGTCATCGGCCGATAGGAGAAGGGAGGACGACACCACGGACGCGGTTTGCCGCGTCGCGGGCCGCCGCGTAGTATCGACGGCGGCCACTCGCGGCCACGCCCCCCTTCCCATGGATCCCATGCCACACAGCCCCCACAGGAATCCGCGCCCCGACGGCCGCCGCCGCGCGCGGCGCCGCGGCGCCGCGCTCGGCGCGCTCGCCGCCGCGCTCCTCGCAGTGCTTGCCTGCGCCGCGCCGGCGTGGCCGGCGACCACGAACGTCACCATGGTCGGCCGCGGCTGGGGACACGGCATCGGCATGTCGCAGTGGGGCGCCTACGGCTACGCCAAGCACGGCTCCACCTACGAGGAGATCCTCAAGCACTACTACACCGGCATCGGGCTCGGACAGGTGGAGAACGCGCTCATCCGCGTCCGTCTGCGCGGCGGCGTGTCGACGGTCCGGCTGACCTGTGGAAGCCGGTACGTCGCCTCCGCCAGCGGGAAGCGGCTCGAGATCCCCGGCGGGGTCACCGCCTCCGTCACATGGGCCGGCGGTGCGTACAGGGTGACCGCCGGCTCGCTGGTGCAGACGTTCGGCGCGCCGGTCACCTTCGAGCCCAGCGCCGGCCAGCTCAAGACGGTGACCCCGGACGACTGGGGCAAGACCGGCAAGTACCGTGGGACGATCCGTGTGCTGCACTCGTCCTCGGGCTTCACGATGATCAACAAGCTGCCCCTCGAGAGCTACCTGTTCGGCGTGGTGCCGCTCGAGATGTCCGCCTCGTGGCCGGCGGAGGCGCTCAAGGCACAGGCATGCGCGGCGCGCTCCTACGCGGAAAGGTCGCGTAACCCCGGCGAGTCCTTCGACGTGTACTGCACGACGCGAGACCAGGCGTACGGGGGCGTGCGAGCCGAGGCGTCGGCGTCGAACGCCGCCGTCAAGGCGTGCGCCGGGGTCGTGCCGACCTACAACGGCAAGCCGATCCCGGCGTTCTTCTTCTCGACTTCGGGCGGCCACACGGAGAGCATCGAGAACGTATGGCAGACCACCCCGATGCCCTATCTCAAGGGCGTCGACGACCCCTACGACACCTTCTCGCCACTCCACCTCTGGCCCGAGAACCCCATCGTGCACAGCGACGCCTGGTACCAGAGCAAGCTGGGGCCGTACGGCGCCGACAACCCCACCGGCGTGAAGGGGGATCTGCGCACGGTCTTCGTCCTCAAGCGGGGGACCTCGCCGCGGGTCGTCAAGGCCGCCATCCTCGGCACCAAGGGCGTGACGTTCGTCTCGGGCGCCTCGCTGCGCTACAAGCTCGCCCTGCGCGACACCTGGGTCTCCTTCACCAGCCTGTCACTCGTGCCCGGCGGCACCACGGTCACCTACGGCGTCGGCACGACGCTCAGCGGCCGCATCTACCCCGCGCTCAAGGACGGTGCGCACCGTGACGCTCCGGTTCACCCGCGGCGGAGCGCCGGTGTCGGTCGACCTGCCCACGACGCGCCACACCCAGGACCTCGGCTCGGGCTTCACGGCGACCTACTCGACCTACAAGGCCACCGTGAAGCCCAAGAAGCAGACGACCTACTCCGTCGTGTCCGGCTCGGCGCGCTCGCCCCAGATCACGCTCAAGGTTCGGCCGGCCGTCTCGCTGCAGGCGAGCACGACCACCGTCAAGGCTGGAGACGTCGTCAAGTTCGGCGGCACGACGACGCCGCTCCTGCCCGGCGCCGCCGTCTGGCTGCAGACGAAGACAGGCACCGCGTGGAGCAACGCGGCGAGCGGCGTCTTCGACGCCGACGGCGCCTGGGCGTTCGACTGGAAGGCGGTCGCCGGCGTCACCGCGGCCCGCCTGCGGGTGCCCGCGACCGCCGGCCTCGTGACCGCGTACGGCCCGGCGATCGCGCTGACCGTCACCGAGTGACCGCCGCGTCCGGCGCGCGCCGGACGCGGACCCCGTTCTCGAACACCTTGTCCCGCATCGGGTCGCCGGACCCCTCAGAGGGTGCGACCCGGGCCTGGTAGGGGGAGGCCCGGGTCGCGGGGAGCAGACCTCCGCTTCGCCGGCGGGGTAGGGACCGCCGGGGCGGAGGCTGCGCTGGGGGTGTCCTTCGAGGCCCGGCTCAACCGCCTCCCTCGTCGCCCAAGCCGAGCAGCTCGGCCGGCGTGTCCGGGAAGAGATGGCGCTGGATCTCGCCCTCGACCATGTAGAGCACGTCCTCGGCGATGTTGGTCGCGTGATCGGCGAGACGCTCCATGTAGCGCGCCACGCTGAAGAGCAGGACGATCGCGTCGAGGTGGTCGAAGTCGGCGCGCAGCTCGTCCTTGAGCTCCTCGAGCAGCTTCCTGTAGAGGGCGTCGACCTCGTCGTCGGCGGCGAGCATCTTGCGCGCGGCCACGGCGTCCTGGTGCACGAGTGCGTCGAGCACCTTCTCGAGGATGCAGCGCGTGCGGTCGGCGATCACCGGCAGGCTGGGCGGCACCGGCACCGGGTACTCGTCGGCCAGCTGCTCGGCGCGCTCGGCGACGTTGGCGGCGAGGTCGCCGATGCGCTCCAGCTCGCTGTTGATCTTGACGACGGCGACGATGAAGCGCAGGTCCCTGGCCACCGGCTGGTACAGCGCGAGCAGCTTGAGGCACTCCTCCTCGACCTCGACCTCGGCCTCGTCGACCTCCATGTCGGCGGCGATCACCCGGCGCGCCTTGGCCGCGTCGCGGGTCTCGATCGCCTGGACGGCGAGGCGCAGGTTCTCCTCGACCAGTCGCGCCGAGGGCGAGGATCTTGCGCTTCAGCCTGTCGATCTCGCGTTGAAGATGGGTCATCTCGTGGTCCTTCCCCGCCTCAGCTGAAGCGCCCGGTGATGTAGTCCTCGGTCTGCTCCTGCTGCGGGTTCGAGAAGATCTGCGTCGTCGGACCGAACTCGACGATGTGACCCTCGTAGAAGAAGGCGGTGTAGTCGCTCACCCGCGCGGCCTGCTGCATGTTGTGGGTGACGATGACGATGGTGTAGTTGGCCTTGAGGCTCTCCATGAGCTCCTCGATCTTGGCCGTCGCCACAGGGTCGATCGCCGAGGCGGGCTCGTCCATGAGGACGACGTCGGGCTCGGTGGCGATGCAGCGCGCGATGCAGAGCCGCTGCTGCTGCCCGCCCGAGAGGGCGATGCCCGGCTCGCCGAGCTTGTGCTTGACCTCGTCCCATAGCGCCGACCGCTTCAAGGCGTCCTCGACGCGGTCCGCGAGCTCCGACCGGTTGAGCTTGTAGTGCTGGCGCAGCCCGTAGGCGACGTTGTCGAACACCGTCATCGGGAAGGGACTCGGCTTCTGGAAGATCATGCCGACTCTGCGCCGCATCTCGAGGAGGTCGGTGCCCGGGGCCAGGATGTTGCGCCCGCCGAACATGATCTCGCCCGTCGCCTTGTGGTCGCGGTAGAGCTCGTAGATGCGGTTGTAGGTGCGGATGTGGGTCGACTTGCCGCACCCTGACGGCCCGATGATCGCCGTCACCCGGTTCTTCTTGATCTCGAGGTCGTTGTCGAAGAGCGCCTGTTCCTTGCCGTAGAAGAAGTCGAGGCCGCGCACCGAGATGATGCTCTCGAGAGCGTCGAAGTCCTCGCCGCCGGTCGAGCGCGCCGCCGCCACTTCGGTGGGCGGCGCGACCAGCACGTCCTGCCGGGTGTCTGCTTGCTCTCTCACCTTGGTCCCTACCATTCCTTGCCTCTCTGGAAGATCAGTCGCATGAGCACGTTGAGGCCCGAGCACCGCGACGATGATCAGCAGCGCGCCGCCCCACGCCAGCTCCTGCATGCGCTCGTAGGGCATGCCGGAGAAGTCGTAGACGGTCTTGGTGAGGTTGGCGGTGGGCCCGCCGAAGAAGCCTTCCGGGCCGAAGAGGCCGCTCAGCCAGTACGGGCTGCTGAGGGCCGTGAGAAGCAGCGGCGCCGTCTCACCGGCGACGCGCACGGTGGCGAGCACGGCGCCGGTGATGAGACCGCTGCGCGCGGCGCGGATGACGACGCCCAGGGTCACGCGCCAGCGCGGGACGCCCATCGCAAGACCCGACTCGCGCAGTTCGTTGGGCACCAGGTTGAGGATGTCCTCGGTGGTGCGCGCCATCACGGGGAGCATGATGAAGGCCAGGGCGATGGACCCGGCGAAGCCGGAGTAGTGCTGGAGGGGCTTCACGAGGGCGGCGAACACGAAGACGCCGACGACGATCGACGGGATGCCCATGTTCACGTTGGCGACCATGCGCACACCGGTCGCGATACGGCCGTTGCGGCCGAACTCGGCCAGCCAGACGCCGCCGAGGAAGCCAACGGGCAGGGCGATGAGCGCCGCGACGGTGGTGATCACCAGACGTGCCGAGGATGGCGTTGCCCAGCCCGCCGCCTTCCTCGCCGACCACGGGCGGCAGCTCGGTGAAGAACGCCAGGTCGATCGCGCCGATCCCGCGGCGAACGACCTCCCAGACGATGAGCAGCATGACCGCTATGCCGAACGTCGCGGCGATCCAGGCAGAAGACCTTGATCAGGGCGTCGACGGCCTTGCGGCGCGCGTGCGAGCGCGGACGCAGCGCCGCCAGGGCCGGCGACGCTCCGTCGTCGCCCTTGCTGACCGGAGGCGTGACTGCCGGAGATGCGGCACTCACGCCCGGCCTCCCGTCGTACGCCGCGCCCTCCGCAGCCAGATCTGGGCGAGCACCTGGAACACCATCGTGATGACGAACAGGATGAGGCCCATGTAGATCAGGGCGCTGACGTCGAGCTTGGTCGTCGCCTCGTTGAACTGCAGGGCGATGAGTGAGGCGACCGTCGTGCCGGGGTCGAACAGCGAGCGCGGCACGGTGAGGAAGTCGCCGCCCACGAGGTAGGCGACGGCCATCGTCTCGCCGAGCGCGCGGCCGAGCCCGATGAAGGTCGCCCCGACGACCCCGCTGAGGGCGTAGCGCAGGCTGATCTTGCGCAGCACCTCCCAGGTCGTCGAGCCCATGCCATAGCCGGCCTCCTTGGTCACGCGCGGCACCATGAGCAGAACGTCGCGCGAGAAGGCGGTGATGAACGGAAGGATCATCACCGCGAGGACGAGCCCGGCGGTGAGGATCGAGAAGCCGCCGCCCTGGAAGCTCTCGCCCGGCGCCAGCAGAGGCAGCCGCCCCAGCGCGCTCTCGGTGACCCAGGGGGCCACCCGTTCCTGCATGAACGGCACCAGGACGAACAGCCCCCACATGCCGAAGATGATGCTCGGGATGGCGGCCAGCATCTCGACCGCGGTGCCGAGCACGCGCGCGGCCCGGGGAGGCACGAGCTCCGTGAGGAGCAGGGCGATGACGAGCGCGAGCGGCACGGCGATGACCATGGCGACGAGGGTGGTCAGCGCAGTACCCGCGAGGGCGGCGAGCGCACCGTAGCTGCCGCTGCTCGGCGACCAGGCGACGGTGGTCAGGAAGCTGAGGCCCAGTTCGCTGATCGCCGTCCACGAGTTGTAGATGAGCACACCGGCCAGCGTGAACATGGCGATCGCCACCATGAGACCGCTGATCAGCGTGACGACCCGGAAGGCCGGGTCGCCGAAGCGATGATGGACGCGCGGCGCCGCCCTGGCGGCGCCGCGCGGTGGTCTTGCCTGGGTCTGCACGTCGATCTCGAGCGTGCTCACGTCCCCGCCTCAGTCAAGTCCCCGTCCCTACCCAGACCGCTCGCTCAGAGCGGCCAGACCGGCTCGCCGGCGGCGGTGATGGTCTCCCATTCGCCCCGGACCAGCGTGTAGACGTTCTCGGGGATCGGGACGTAGTCGAGACTCTCGGCGGACGCTCCGCCGTCGGTGAACGCCCAGTCGAAGAACTGGAGCATGGTCTGGGCGCGCGCGGCGTCCTCCTGCTCCTTCTGGACCATGATGAACGAGGCCCCGGTGATCGGCCACGTGGTCGGGCCCGGCTGGTTCACGAGCACCAGGTAGAAGCCGTCGGCCCCGGCCCAGTCAGCCTGCGCGGCGGCCTCGCCGAACGTCTCGAGGCTGGGCTCGACCCACTCGCCGTCGGCGTTCTCGAGTTGCGTGGTCACGAGTCCCGTCTCCTTGGCGTAGGCGTACTCGACGTAGCCGATGGCACCCTTGAGCTGCTGCACGCTCGCCGCCACGCCCTCGTTGCCCTTGCCGCCGACGCCCGTCGGCCAGGGGATCTCCTTGTCGCCACCTAGTGTCCAGACGTCGCCCGCGGCAGCGTCGAGGTAGTTGGTGAAGATCCACGTGGTGCCGGAGCTGTCCGAGCGGTGCACGACGTTGATCTTGCCGGCGGGGATCTTCACGCCTTCGTTCACGGCGGCGATGGCAGGGTCGCCCCAGTCCTTGATGTCGCCGTTGTAGATCTTGGCGACCAGCTCGGCCGTGAGCTTGAGCTGGTTGGTCTCGACGCCGTCGAGGTTGACGACGAGAACGACGCCGCCGACGCACTGCGGCCACTGCACGAGACCCGCGGCTTCGAGCTCTGCCGGCTCGAGCGGCGCGTCGGAGGCGCCGAAATCGACGGTCTTGGCCTGGATGGCCGAGATGCCGCCGCCGGAGCCGATCGACTGGTAGTTGAGCTTGACGTCGTTGAGGTTCGCGTACTCGCTGCCCCACTTCGAATAGAGGGGATAGGGGAAGCTCGCGCCGGCGCCGACGATCGTGTTGCTCGAGCCCGATCCCGGGAGACCGCTGCCCGAGTCCGTGTCGTCGCCGCCGCAGGCGGCGAGCGCCAGCGCCGCGACGCCGAGCGCGGCCACGAGGGCGACGGCGGCCATCGTACGCCGCAGGCGATCCGACTTCCTCATCCTGACCTTCCTTGAGTCGACGGTTGTCCGTGCGCGCGGGTCGTCCCGGCGCGCCACTGAGGGAAGCTACCGGGCGCGTGTTAGCGGCCAGTTAGCGTCGGGTCAGGTTCGAGCGAGATGTCGCGGGCCCTCGAGGCCGTGTCGCGGCTCTCTCGGCGCAGCGTGCGTCGAGAGCGGCGCGACTCAGCGCCGCGGCAGGTGGATGCGGAAGGTGCTGCCGCGGCCGACGAGGCTGTCGACCGAGACGCTGCCGCCGTGGACCTGGGCGATGTGCTTGACGATCGAGAGCCCGAGGCCCGTGCCGCCGAGGTCGCGGCTGCGCGCCTTGTCGACGCGATAGAAGCGCTCGAACAGCCGCGGCAGGTGTTCGCGCGAGATCCCGACCCCCTGATCGCCGACCGTGATCACGGTCTCGCGCTCCGTCTGGTCCGCCGAGACCGCCACCCCGGTGTCTTCCGGGCTGTACTTGATGGCGTTGTCGAGCAGATTGACGACCGCCTGCTCGAGCAGGGGCGGATTGATCTCGGCGTAGAGCTCATCGGGACAATCCACGGTCACGGCGATCCGCTTCGCGTCGGCCTTCGCCGCGCAGACCTCGGCCGCGACGGCGAGCACGTCGGCGAGGCGCGCCTCCTGCAGCGCCACCTCGCGGCCCTCGGCACCGCGCTCGAGGCTCGAGAGCGCGAGCAGGTCTTCGATGATCGCGTTCAGGCGATCGGCCTGCCCGGCGATGATGCGCAGGAAGCGGCGTCCCGCATCGGGGTCGTCGATCGCCCCGTCCGCGAGAGTCTCGGCGAAGCCCTTGATGGAGGTGACCGGCGTCTTGAGCTCGTGCGACACGTTGGCGACGAAGTCGCTGCGCACCGCCTCCAGGCGGCGCAGACGCGTCACGTCGTTGACCACGACGACCGCGCCCGCGACCGCCCCGTCCTCGGTGTGAAGCAGCGACCCGTTCGCCTGAAGGAACCTCTCCTCGCCACCGACGAACGCCGTGAGGTCCGTCTCGACAGGCTGCTCTCCGGACAGCACGGCGAGCATCGACGCGCTGCAGCTCCGGATTGCGCACGGCCTCCTCGATCGACATGCCGACGACGTCGTACGCGCCGACGTCGAGCAGCCGTGCGGCCGCGCTGTTGATGGCGATGACGCGCCCTTCAGGGTCGACGGCGATGACGCCCTCGACCATGCTCTCGAGCACCGCCTCGCGTTCGTTGCGCTCGCGTGTGAGGGTGCGAAGCTTGTCGTCGAGCTCGGCGGCCATCCGGTTCATTGCCTCGGCGACCGCGGCGAACTCGACCGTCGACGGCACCAGCAGCTTGCTGCTGAAGTCACCCTCGGCGAAGCGGTCGGCGCCCTCGCGCAACTCGCGCATGGGCAGCGCGATGCGCCGCGAGACATACCAGCCGAGCAGCGCGGCGACCAGCGCGACGACCGCCGCGCCGGCGAAGATGCTCGTGTACAGACGGTCGAGAGCCTCGTTGACGGTGGTCAGCGGCATGGCGGTGCGTACCACCGCCCTGACCTGACCACCCGACTCGAGCGGCACCGCGACGTACATCATCTCCTCGTCGAGCGTGGCACTGCGGCGCACGGCGCGCCCGACCTCGCCGCGGATCGCCGCCTTGTACTCGGGTCGGTCGGCGTGGTTCGACATGTCCTCGGGGAGGCGGTCCGACTCGGCGACCACGTCGCCCGCCGCCACGCCGCCCGCGCCGGTGCCGATGATCGTGATGCGCGTGCCGGAGGCGTCGCCCATGCGCCGGACGAGCGGCTCTATGTCAGCCAGCTCGCCGGCGTCGACGAGTGCCGCGACCTCCTCGCGCACGAGGCCCGCTCGCGCCTCGAGCTCGTCGGCCGTGTGCTCGACGTAGAAGTCGTGCGCAGAGCTCACGGCGAGCCAGCCGACGGCGACCGTCGCGAGGACGACGACGATCAGGTACGTGGCGTAGATGCGCCAGAAGAGGTGCCGCATCGCTCAGTCGTTCCGCAGGCGGTATCCCACTCCGCGAACGGTCTCGATGTAGGCGCCGCACGGACCGAGCTTGCGGCGCAGCGAGACGATGTGGACGTCCACCGAGCGGTCGGTGACGTACCGATCGCTCACATACACGTCGTCGCCCTGCGCAGCGTCGACGATCTGCTGCCTGGTGAACACCCAGCCTGGGCGACGCGCCAGGTAGAGGAGGATACGGAACTCCGTCACCGTGAGCTCCACGGGAGTGTCGCGGACGAGGACCTGGTGACGACCGGGGTGAATGGCGAGGTCTCTTCACGCGCACCGCGGCGTCCTCGTCGGTGGCCTCGGTATCGCGGCGCAGCACCGCCCTGAGACGCGCCGTCAGCACGCGAGGGCTGAACGGCTTCGTCACGTAGTCGGCCGCGCCCATCTCCAGGCCGGTGACGATGTCCGCCTCGCTCCCCTTGGCGGTGAGCATGATGATGGGGATGTGCCGCGTCGTCTCGTCTCCCTTGAGCCGCCGGCAGACCTCGAGGCCGTCGACGCCGGGCAGCATGAGATCGAGGACGAGGACGTCCGGCATCTTCCGCCGCGTGGCCGCGAGCGCGTCCTCGCCGGTGGTCACGCCGACGACGGTGTACCCCTCCTTCTCCAGGTTGTACCGGACGAGCTCGAGGATGTCCTCTTCGTCGTCGACCACGAGCACGGTCTCACGCGCCACTGCGGGACTCCTTGTCCGCCGAAGCCTCCGGGAAGGCTCTGCCTTCACGCACGCCTCACCCTACCGCCACAAGGTTAGCGGTTCGTTAGCGCCTTGGCGACGGTCGCCCGCTGCGCCGCGCGTGCGGGCACCGCGACGCGTAACACAACACTCACGCGCCGCTCACGGTCATCCAACGATCGCTGCCGAGACTGATGTCTGGAGCCAGAGAACGGCCGGAGGTCCCCATGTTCACGCCCAGGATGCGTCGACGTCGCCGACTGCTCGACACGTACATTCGGGTCGAGCGGGAGGAGCGGACGGCACTGGCTGAGGAGCGACCCCCCAGATCGAGGGAAGCAGCGCCCCAGGGGCGATGGGACGCTTCCCGCGTCGAGCCTGGAGGGATGACGGAGACTGCGGCCGAGCGGATGCCGCGCGAAGCCCGGGGCGCGGCGATCTGACACGAGGCGGGGCGAGGCCCTTGCGGCCCGACCCCGCCTCGCCGCAGCCAGCCGCGGACCTACTCCTTCGGCAGGATGACCCCGTCGATCACGAAGACGACGCCGTTGTCGGCGGTCATCGGGTCGCCGACCACCTTGAAGTCGTTCGCATACAGTGACCCGTCGGCGCCCGTGTAGGTCACGATGGTGGTGCCCTCCACCATGCTGTCGGTCTTCGTGCCCTTCGCCATGTCGGCCTCGGCGAGCTGGGTCCCCTCGATGACGCTCGCCTGCACCGACTCGGCGTCGAGGGTGACTCCCGCCGCGGACAGCGCATCGTCGCTCGAGGCGAACACCGTGTACGGACCTTCGCCGCTGAGTCCGGCGGCCTCGAGCGCCTGCGCGTACTGCGACAGTCGGTCGTCGCCCTTCACCACGGCGACGACGTCGCCACTCGGCGAGGCGGACGAGGAGGCTTCGTCGTCGCTGCCGCAGGCGATGAGGGCCGCGGCGGTCAGCAGCAGCGCGAGGGCCACGGCCGAGACCAGCAGGCCACGGGACTTCTTCATTCCTGACTCCTTGGTCGGCATTCCCTGACAGGCGTGTTCAACGGTCGCACTGGCTCGCCAAGCTACCCGCCGTGCGTGAGTAAGTCGTTAGGGATCGGTCAGGATGATGAGGGGATGGCGGGAGCATTTCACCGTGCCCCCGAGAGCTCGGCGATTCGCTAGCATTGCGGCGACACCCGCGCCGGCCACGACTACCATGGACAGCGCGGGTCGGCGCCGTGACCGCTTGGGCGGCGGACGGGGGATCGCGATGACCGAGCGAGCAGAAGTCCTTGTGATCGGCGGCGGCGTGATCGGCGCCTGCGTCGCGGCCGCGCTGGCGGAGCGGGGCGCGGCGGTGACGCTGCTCGAGCGGGAGCCGGAGGTCTGTCCTCCCGAGAGCGCGGTGTACGCCAACTGCGGCCTGCTGGTCCCGAGCAAGGTCGAGCCGCTCGCGCATCCCGGCGCCCTCGGTCAGGGCCTGCGCTGGATGCTCGACGGCACGAGTCCGTTCTACGTGAAGCCCCGCGCCAGCCTCGCCCTGGCGCGTTGGCTCTGGCTCTTCCGCGACGCGTGCGCGCCGCAGGTGGCGCAGGCGCACGCGCCGCTTCTGCGCGAGCTGGGCGTCGCCAGTGCCACGCTGCACGACGAGCTCGCCGCCGACGGCGGCGACGGCTGGCAGTACCGGCGCAATGGGTGGCTGTTCGTGTACGAGACACAGTCCGGGCTCGAGGCGGCCGTCGAAGAAGCGGAGAGGACGCGGTCGCTCGGCGTGACGAGCCAGGTCCTGACCGCCGCCGAGGTCAGCGACCGCGTACCCCAGGTGCGCGCCGGCAGCGTCGTCGGCGGGGTGCTCACCCCCGACGACGGCCACATGGACCCGGCGGCCTTCACGCGCGCGATGGTCGCGCGCGCCGAGCGCGCCGGCGCGACGGTGGTGACCGGGGCGGAGGCGTACGGTTTCGACGCCGATCGAGGAGGCGTGCGCGCCGTGCGCACGACGCGCGGTTCGTTCACCGCCGAGCAGGTCGTCCTCGCGGCCGGCGCGTGGAGTGCGGCGCTCGCGCGGGAGCTCGGCCTGCGCGTTCCGATCGAGCCCGCGAAGGGCTACAGCATCGACGTCGACAGGCCCGCCGGCCTGCCCGATCTGCCTCTCTGCGTCGGAGAGCCGCACGTCGTGCTCACACCGATGGGCGACGGTCTGCGGCTCGGCAGCACCCTCGAGCTCGCCGGCTGGGACATGCGCCTGCGGCCCAAGCGTCTCGCCCACCTGCGCAGGGCGGCCGCGCGCGTGCTCGGCTTGTCCGAGGACGGGCCTGTGCGACAGGTGTGGCGGGGGCCTCGTCCGCTGACCCCGGACGGGCTGCCGGTGATCGGGCGCAGTCCACGCCACGGCAACGTCGTGCTCGCCACGGGTCACTGCATGCTCGGCCTCTCGCTTGGGCCGGTGACCGGCAAGCTCGTCGCCGAGGTATGCGGCGGAGACACGCCGTCGCTCGACCTTGGGCTGTTACGCGCCGACCGGTTCTGAGCCGCGAGCGAAGGCGGAGGGCGACAATGAAGGCCGGGGGTGAAGGCCGACCCGGATCCCGAGCCGGCCCCGGGCCTCAGGCCAGGATGGCCTCGTAGGCGGCGCGCCAGTCGGAGAAGTCGGCGAAGAGATGGTCTGGCGCGTGCGCCGCGAGCTCGTCGACTGAGTGGGTGCCCGTAGCGACGGCGATCGCCTTGACCCCGAGGGCCGCGCCGCAGTCGATGTCGGCCGGCGTGTCGCCGATCACGGCGATCTCCTTGCCGGCGAAGCGCCGGCCGACGAGCTCCTCGGCGCGGCGCACGGCCACCGCCGGCAGGTCGGGCCGCCACGCCGAGTCCGAGCCGTAGGCGCCGAACTCGAAGAGGTGCGCGACCCCCGTGGGAGCGAGCTTCACCGCCGCGCCCTCGGCCACGTTCCCGGTGAGCAACCCCAGCACGACGCGCCGGTCGGCGGCGAGCGCCGTGACGAGCTCGCGCACCCCGGGAAGTACCTCCATGTGGCCCTCGGCGACCTCCTCGCGCAGGTACGTGACGTAGCGCGCCAGGCAAGCGTCGACCCCCGCCTCCGCGGAGGCAGGGTCGACGCCCCACTGCGCGGCCAGGTCGCGCACGATCGCCGGGTCAGTGCGCCCGTGGAAGCTGTAGCCGTCGAGCGCGCCGCTCACGCCGTAGGTCTCTTCGATCGCGGCGAAGATGGCGCGCCCCCCGGCGCCGTGGGCGTCGATGAGCGTGCAGTCGATGTCGAAGAGGGCGAGGCGCTGCATGACGCGGACAAGTGTACGACGGCCGCGGCCCGCCTTCAGCCGGCCACGGCCGTCCCCGCGTCCTGAGTCAGCGCCCCAGACCGGCCGGCCGGCAGCGCCCGCTCCCCGGCTAGTCCCCCGTCGGCGGGTTCCCCCCGTGGCACGGGCAGCCGGGCTTCTGCCCGAACCCGCCCTGGTGACACGCGTTGCACTGCAGCGGTTCCTCGCCGGCCGGGACGTGCGGGCCCTCCTGCGGGTGCACGAACGTCGTCGGCGTCCACGCCTCGAGCTGTGACAGTCGACGCACCGGCTGAGGCCGTTGTGCTCGTCGCCGTGGCACGTGACGCACCCGTCCGGCTTTGACCGAGACGCCCTTCGTGTGGCAGGTCTCGCACGACACCTGCCCGTGCTTGCCGACGAGCGTCCCGCCGGGGTGGGTGAAGTCCTTGCCCTGCCCCCAGCTTCCCAGGCCGTGGCAGTCGGTGCACGGGCCGCGATCCTCGTGCGGCGCCGTGTGACAGTACGTGCAGTCCTTGGTCCCGTCGGTGTGACATGAGAAGCACGAGGCCATGGAGTTGGCCGGCGGCGCGTCGACCCCCGGCGCCCCCGCGTGCACGAGGGCGGCGTGGCACGCGATGCACAGCTGCTTGGCGTGCCCCTCGCTCTGGTGCTGGAGCTTGACCGGCGCAGGCTTGCCCAGCGAGAGCGTCTTCTCGATATCGGCGCTGGTGTGGCATCCCGAGCGCATGCAGGCGCCGTTGGGGATGTGGCGCGTGACCTTGATGGGCGCCTTCACCTGCCCCGTGAAGTGCACCCAGACCTCGCGCGACGCGTACATCTTTGTGACCGCGAAGTTCACTGCGCCGGGCGGGATGTGACACTGGACGCAGTCGGTGTCCTTGTGGGTCGACTTCTCCCACGTGTCGCGGTATGGCCACATCTCGTGGCAGTCGGTCCCGCAGAACTTGTTGCTCTCGGTGAAGCGGGCGGCGACCGCCGAGGCGGTGACGAGGACGACGAGCACGACGGCGAGGACGATCAGCAACTTCACCAGCGAGACGGCCACGTCAGAACCGTCAGCCATGCGTCGCTCCCTCCCTCGAGGCTCGCGTCAGTCAGGATACGCCCGCGGGCATCGCAGCGGACCGGCGAAGGGACGAGGCGCCTGCGTCAGCCCTTGATCAGCAGCAGCGGCACGGAGCTGTTGTGCCGCACGTGCTCGGCCGTGCTGCCCAGCACGAGACGCTTCGCCCAGCCGTGCCCGTGCGTCGCCATCGCGATGAGGTCGGCGCCCAGCTCCTCGGCCTCCTTCACGATCACCTCGCCCGGGCTCGCCGGCGACGACAGCGTCTTCACCGCGACGCCGAGCGCGCGCAGCTCCTCCGCGGCGCGCTCGATGTCGCTCTCGGCGTCCTCGACCTCGCAGGCGCGTTCGTCGCGGGTGTGGAAGTGCGCCACGCGAAGCAGCGTCACCTCGGCACCGCACAGCGAGGCCAGTTTGCCGATGTGCTCCAGCACCGGCGTGTCGGTCTCGGTCCCCTCGACCGGCACCAGGATGCGCTCGTAGAGTCCCATCGCCTCAGCCTCCGAAGATGGTCTGGTACAGCAGGAACACGTTCAATCCGATGATGACGGCCGCGAGCAGCAGCCCCGTGACCGTCTGCACCGGGCCCATGCGCTCGTCACCCATCACCCGCCGGCTGCGCGACAGCCAGAGCAGCGGCAGGATCGTGAAGGGCAGCTGCATGCTCAGCATCACCTGGCTGGCGATCAGGGCGCGGTACGTGTCGACGCCGAGCACGATGACGAACATCGCCGGCAGCGAGGTGACCACGAGGCCGACCCGGTACGCGCGGCTGTGCGGGTCCTCCGGCTTGCCCAGGTAGCCGGTGACGACGTTGGCCTCGGCCAGCGACGACGTGATCGACGAGGCGAGGCCTGCGACGAGCAGCGCGATGCCGAACATGAAGCGCGCCAGCGAACCGACGAGCGGCTCCAGCGTCTCAGACGCCTGCTCGATGCTCGTCACCTCGGCGCCGTAGCGGTAGAACACCGCCGCCGCGACGATGATCATCGCCGAGTTCACGAGCCACCCCATGCCCATGGCGATCGTCGTGTCGATGAGTTCGAAGTTCATCACCCGCCGGCGCCGTTCGGGGGTCAGGTCCCAGTCCCGCGACTGGATGACGTTGGAGTGCACGTAGATGTTGTGCGGCATCACGATCGCGCCGAGCATGCCCAGGGCGACGAAGATGCTGGCCCCGTCCAGGGACGGGACCACCCAGCTGGGGGCCGCCGCCGCCCAGTCGGGATGGACGATGAACAGCTCCACGACGTAGCAGGCGGCGATGATCGCCAGGAAGACGACGATCATGCGCTCGAGCCGGTGGTACGCCTGGCCGAGGATGGCGATGAAGACGAGGCCGACGGTGATCGGCGCGCCGAGCCAGAGCGGGATGCCGAAGAGGAGGTAGAAGCCGAGGGCGGCGCCGAGGTACTCGGCGATGTCGGTCGCGATGCAGGCGAGGACGATGGTGACGCCGGCGACCCAGACGACGGGCCGCGGCAGGTTGGCGCGCACGTTCACCGCGAGTGAGTGACCCGTGACGATGCCGAGCTTCGCCGAGAGGTGCTGCAGGAAGATCAGCATGAGGGTGCTCAGCGAGACGACCCAGAGCAGGTCGTAGCCGAACTCGGAGCCGCCGGCGATGTTGGTCGCCCAGTTGCCCGGGTCGATGAACCCGATCGTGACGATGAACCCCGGCCCCAGATAGCGCAGAAGCTCGCGCGAGAAGAGGTCGTGCAGGAAACCGCCCGCCGGAGGGGCGGGGGGCGGGCTGACGACGGCGTGTTCGTGGTCGGGCTTCAGCTCAGCTCCCTTCGTCGGGGGGAACTGTACCGCAGGCGGGCGCGACGATGGGCGCGACGATGGCCGGATATGGTTGCGACCGCGTCTGCTTCCGGGTAACATATGAATGTCTGTTCATATGTTCAGAGGAGCGGCGCCATGCCGAGCGACGAACGTGCCGCCGTGATCTGCGGCAAGGACGAGGACGACGACCTCGACCGCTGCGACGTCGTGGTCGTTCACCCCGAGCGGGTGCGCGCGGTGCGCGAGCGCCTGGTGACGGCCGCCACGGCGGAGCGGATGGCGGCCGTCTTCAAGGTGCTCGCCGACCCGAGTCGCTGCCGGCTGGTCGCCGCGCTCATCGAGGCCGGCGAGCTCTGCGTGTGCGACCTCGCGGCGACCGTCGGCATGAGCGAGTCGAGCGTCTCGCACCACCTGCGCGTGCTGCGCGCCAGCGGGCTCGCCCGCGCCCGTCGCGACGGCCGCATGGTCTACTACTCGCCCGACGACGCGCACATAGAGCAGCTCCTCGAGATCACCCGCGAGCACGTGCGGCACCAGGACGCGGCGGAGTCGTCGTGACCGAGCGCAGCATCGACCTGGCGCTGGTGCTGCCGCGCGAACGCGACTGCGGGGGCTGCGTCGACGAAGTCGGCCGCGAGTTGCTCCGCCTCGAGGGCGTGGACGCCGTCGAGGCGGACCTCCATCGCGGCCTCATCCACGTCACCCACGACGAAGACCTTCTCAGCGACGCCGACGTCGTCCGGCTCGCGCGCCGCATCGGCACCGCCACGCACTGCGAGGACCACTGTCCCCTCGCGGTGCACGAGCACGGGCAACTCGATCTCGGCGCGGCCGACGAGCCGCCGCGCGAACGGCGGCTGCTGCACGTCACCGGCATGGACTGCGCCGACTGCGCCGTCAAGCTGCAGGGCGCTCTGCGCAAGGAGGAGGGAGTGGCCGAGGCCGACGTCAACTTCGGCGCGGCGACGCTCTCGGTCGTCATCGACCCGTCGCTGACCGACCTCGACGGGGTCTTCCGCTCGGTGCGCCGCATGGGGTACGACACGGTCGAGCGGCGCGCCGCGGACGGCCAGGCCGGCGCTGTCGCCGGCGGCCGCCGCCGACGCGACGCCCGCATCCGGGGCCGGCCGCCGCAGCTTCTGGCTGACCGACCGGCGCGCCCGCCTCGTCCTCGCGTCCGGGCGTCCTCGTCGTCGCCGGCTTCGCCGCCGAGCTCTCGGCGCTCCGCGGCGGCGCCCTTCCTCTTCGCCGCCGCCGTCCGTCTTCGGCGGCGGCTTCGTCGCCCGCGCCGCCTTCTTCTCGTTGCGCGCCCGGCAGGTCGACATGAACGTCCTCATGAGCCTTGCCGTGATCGGCGCGATGGCGATCGGCGAGTGGTCCGAGGCGGGCCTCGTCGCCTTCCTCTTCGGTCTCGGCACCGTGCTGCAGGCGGCGACGCTCGACCGCACGCGAAGGGCCATCTCCGGGCTCATGGAGCTCGCGCCGCCGGTCGCGACCGTCGCTGCGCGACGGCGTCGAGCTCGCGGTGCCCGCCGCCGACATCGCCGTCGGCGAGACCGTCGTCGCGCGACCGGGCGAGCGCATCGCCGTGGACGGCGTGGTGCTCGACGGCGTCGCCGCGGCGAACGAAGCCGCCATCACCGGCGAGCCGATGCCGGTCACCAAGGGACCCGGCGACCCCGTGTTCGCCGGTTCCATCCTCGAGGGCGGGACGCTGCGCGTCCGCACCACGGCGACCGCCGCCGACAACACCATCGCGAGGATCGTCCACCTCGTCGAGGAGGCACAGGCCACGCGCGCCCCGGCGGAGGCGATCGTCGACCGCTTCGCGGCGCGGTACACGCCGGCCGTCATCGCCTTGGCCGCCGCGGTCGTGCTCGTGCCGCCGCTGGTGTTCGGCGCCGCCTGGGACACGTGGATCTACCGCGGCCTCGCCCTGCTCATCATCGCGTGCCCCTGCGCCCTCGTGATCTCGACCCCGGTGAGCATCCTCGCGGCGCTCGGCAACGCGACGCGCCACGGCATCCTCATCAAGGGCGGGACGTACCTCGAGCAGGCGGCAAGCCTGAACGTCATCGCCTTCGACAAGACGGGGACGCTGACCGAGGGACGACCCGCGGTGAGCGACGTCGTCGCGCTGAACGGGTCGACCCGGGACGAGGTCCTGAGCCTCGCCGCCGCCGCGGAACGCGACAGCGAGCACCCGCTGGCGCGCGCGATCGTCGCGGCGGCAGCAACAGACGAACGGCCGCCGCGACATCACCGCTTCCGCGCCGTGGCCGGGCTGGGCGTGCGGGCCGAGGTCGACGGCCGGCAGGTCGCCGTCGGCCGGCCGCAGCTCCTCGGCCCGCACGCCGACGACCCGGCCCTGGTCGCGGCCCTTTCGCGCCTCGAGGCCGAGGGCAAGACCGCCGTCGCCGTCGGCGACGAGCGCGGCGCCCTCGGCGTGATCGCCGTCAGCGACCCGCTGCGCCAGGCCGCCCCTGCCGCGCTCGCCGGCCTTCGCGCCGCCGGCGTCGATCACCTCGCGATGCTCACCGGCGACAACGCCGCGACGGCGGCAGCCGTCGCGCGCCGCGGCCGGCGTCGACGACGTCCGCGCCGGCCTGCTGCCCGCCGACAAGGTCGCCGCCGTCCGCGAGCTGCGCGAGCGATACGGCGCTGTCGCGATGGTGGGCGACGGCGTCAACGACGCGCCGGCGCTCGCCGCCGCCACGCTCGGTATCGCGATGGGCGCCGCCGGCACCGACGCCGCCCTCGACACCGCCGACATCGCCCTCATGGGCGACGACCTCGAGGCGCTGCCCAGACTCGTCCGCCTCTCGCGCCGCACCGGGCGGATCATCAGGCAGAACATCACGGCGTCGATCGCCATCAAGGCCGTGTTCCTGGTGCTCGCCCCGCTGGGGCTCACGAGCCTCTGGCTGGCGGTCTTCGCCGACATGGGTACGTCGCTGCTCGTCACGGGCAACGGCCTGAGGCTGCACCGCGACTGACGCGCGGGAACGAGGACGGGCCCGCCCGGCTCACGCCGGGCGGGCCCGTCCTCATCCTCCTTCCGCGCGGCGGCACCCGCCGCGGCTCACGCTGACTTCACGCGCCTCCAGGTCTCGGAGTAGAAGCTGGTGAACTCGCCGACGTCGTTCTTGAGCTCGCCTCTCGCGAGCTGTTCCTGCGTCGGGAAGTTCTCCTTGAGGAGCTCGCTCTCGATGAGGTCGTAGGCGGCGGGCACCGGCGATTGGTACCAGATCCAGTCGGTCAGCTCGGCCTGGTTCTTCACGTCGCAGATGAAGTTCATCCACAGGTGCGCGCCGTAGGGGCTGTTGGCAGTGGTCGGGATCGCCAGATTGTCGACCCAGACGGTATAGCCCTCTTCCGGCAAGCGTGTACCCGAGCTTGTCCTGCCCGATCTCGTCCATGACGAGCAGCACGTCGGCGCTCCAGGCGTGCACCAGCGGGGTGCCCTGGGTCATGTTGCGTTTCATGTTGTTGGTGTCATAGGCGGCAACGAGTGGCTTCTGCTCGATGAGCTTGTCGCCCGCCTCCGTCACCTCGTCCTCCGACTGTGCTGTTGAGTGAGTACCCGAGCAGCTTCAGCGCCGCGCCGATGGTCTCCGTCATCTCGCTCTCCATGATGATCTGGCCCTTGTACTTCGGGTCCCACATCGTGGTCCAGCTGGTGACCGTCTCCGCCACCTTGTCGAGGCGCACGCCGATGCCCGTGGTGCCCCACTGGTACGGCACGCTGTACTTCTTGCCGTCCGTCTCGGGGTCGTATGCGGGCTTCTTGAACTTGGGGTCGACGTTCTTGAAGTTGGGGATCAGCGACATGTCGAGCGGCGTCACCAGGCCGGCCATCATCAGCACGTGGACCATGTAGTCCGACGGACAGATCACATCGTAGCCCGTGGCGCCCGCGCTGAGCTTGCCGTAGAGTGCCTCGTTGTCGTCGAAGTACATCTCCTTGAGCGTGATGCCGGTCTCCTTCTCGAAGTTCTTCTTGGTGACTGGCGTCAGGTAGTCGCTCCAGTTGTAGAAGAGCAGCTCCTTCGGCACCACCTTCTCGATCTGTGTCTCTTGCGCTGCCGGCTCGTCGCCGGTGCCGCAGGCGGCCAGCACCGTGCCGATCGCCGACGTGCTCAGACCGAGAGCCGCGGCGCGCACGAGGAACTGCCTCCTGGAGATGCCGCCCCGCGCGACCTCCCGGGTGAGGCCGATCACGTCCCGCTCGCGAACCTCGCGCCTGGCGTCCGCCCGCGTGGGTCGTGGCGCGCCGCCAGGCGGGCCCGTTTCTCCTGCCGATCGCTCGTACGCATCCTTTCCCCCTCCGCGTCGTACCGCCCCCGCTCGCGGGGGCGACGATCGGGCGCCGGGCGGCGGAACCGGGCGCAGAGCGCGCCCGCCGCCGCCCGCCGCCGCCCACTGTCAATCGACTGTAGCGGCCCACTAAGCCGTCCGGCAAGGACCTGACGTCGCGACCCGGCACATCACCCATAGACGCCGGCGTGCCGCGACGTCATCATTGCCGTACGCATCATCCCGCGCGCGCAACTCGCCGTGCCCACGCGGTCCGCACTGTCCGGCGACCACGAGGAGGCCCGATGGCCGTCACGATCTACACCAAGGTCGGCTGCCCGTACTGCGCGGCGGCCAAGGCCGACCTGGCGGAGCGTGGCGTGGCGTACGACGAGATCGACGTCCACGCCACGCCCGGCGCCATGGAGAAGCTCGCCGAGCTCACCGGCGGTCAGATGGTCGTGCCCGTCCTGATCGAGGACGGCGACGTTCGCGTCGGCTTCGGCGGCGGCTGAGGGGTGTGACCTCGGCGCGCGTGCCGCGCCGCTGCCGCGTCACTGGTGACGGAGGGCGGCCCGCCAAGGCGGGCCGCCCTCCGTCGTGCCGCGGTACCTGTCAGCCGCTCACGACACGTCGATGAAGATCGGGTTCGAGTAGAACCAGAGGTCAGCCCATGCTTTGGCTGCGGTGTTCTTGCCCATCTTCATGTCGATGAGCGGTCCGCCGCCCGCGCCGGTCTGGTTCTTGACGCCCACGCCGAGATTCGTGCCACGCAGGCGGAAGTACATGTCGTTCGAGACGTCGGTAACCGTCGTGGTGATGACGTTGAACCCCTCACCGTCGACGGTCCAGTCGGCGGCGGTGAAGCGCTGCACGACGTGCGTCGACGGGTTGGTCTTGTTGGTCCTGAACTCAGGGCTCGAGGGGTCGACCAGCCCGGTTACGTTGCCGGCGATGAGGTCGACGTGATCCACGACGGGCACATCGCCGTGGTAGTTGGTCGCCGGGCTCTTGAAGCGGATCGTGACGGTCACGTCGGAACCGGAGCCGGCGGCCAGTGTGCCGCCCATCTCCGCTGCCGGGCCGCCGCTCGCTGCCTGGAAGTCGAGCTCATTGATGAGCCCGCCCGTAGCCGAGAACGACTTGCCCGAGCGCAGGCCGTCGACGATGCCCTGCTCGGTGAACTCCGGCACCCACGTGTGGTCCTGGGTGTACTGGCCGGGCCAGAACTCCTCCTCGGGATTGTGGAAGTCGGAGTCGCCGAAGATCCAGAAGTGACGGCCCTCACCGAGCAGCGCGTCCCACACGCCGCCGATCTTGGCCGTGTACAGGTCCGCCCCGCCGTAGGTGCGCGCCGTGTTGGTGACCGCCCAGCTCACCCTCTTCATCTCGGCCGGACTCTCCTCGTCGAGCGAGCGGCCGTACTTGTCGAAGAACGAGTCGTAGCCGCCACGGAAGGGCTCCTTCTGGGAGCCCGGGATGGCGGCCATGCCGAAGCAGACCGTGGGCGCCGTGTTGTTGAAGGTGCGGATCGCGGAGATCGGCCAGCGCAGGTCGCGCGAGGGGTGGCTGATGACACTGTAAGCGCTGTCGGAGTAGGTGTCGTTGAGGAAGGTGGCGCCCGCCACGTACCCAGCCGGACCGCACATTCTCCTTGGTCACACCGAGAACCGCGCGAGAAATGTCGAGGCTCTGGAAGTCGAACTTGTACACGAAGTCGCTGAGCGAGATCGGCATGTCCTGAACGATCGCCGTCTTGGACTTCAGCGTCCTCTTCGTATCTCGTCACCGGAACGCCCCACTCCACGCCCTCGATGATGATCTTGCCGGGATAGCTAGGCCTCAGCTGCTTCCAAGAGCGGCCACTCCAGATCCTTGAGGCTGAGCCACTGGTCCATTGACACCTTGACCGGATCCCAATCGACGTTCATGCCCCGCAGCGCTTGCCCAGCGGGTCGAACGTGGATGGTGCGCCGTGGTCGGACGTACCCAGCCAGTCGAGGCCATACTTGGTGAAGGCGTGCTCCACGATGGCGGCCTCCGTCTCCTCACCGTCGCTCAACCAAGTGTGGCTGTGCATGTCGCCGGCCACCCACTGGCCGCTCACGCCTCGCACGGTCGCGTCGCTCTGCCCAAGTGCGGCGATCGCCGAAACGGCCAGCAGAACCGCGAGGCAGAACACCAGAACGTACACACTTCTCGTCCTCATGATGCTCCCTTCAGATGACTCGAACGCCTGAGATCCTCAAGGGGGCCCGTGCTCACCCCAGCACACCTAGCGGAGCGGCTCCTCTCTCCTCGGCTCACGGCCGGACGCGGCCTTTGTCTGCGCCGCGCCGTGAGGACGGTGATTGGACTCACGCTACAGTCCGTTCGGCTGATTGTAAACAGTCAGCTGCCCATCAGAGCCATAAGACGCGGACATCCAGCCAGCGGCGCCGGCTGGCCGCCGGCGCCGTCAGTCGGGTGAAGCCGAGCCGGCGGCGACGTTGATCGCGCCGGCGTCGTCGATCACGTAGCTGCTCTCGGCGGCCCACTGGACCACGACCGGGTCGCCGATCTCGGGCAGGGCGCCCTTGAGGTCGTCGTTCAGCTCGTGCACGGTCACGCGCTCGCCGGTCTTGAGGTCGATGATCAGCTGCGTCATGGAGCCCAGGTACACGACTTCGGCGATCGTGCCGCGCACACGCGAGATGCGCTCGCCGTCCGGGTCGCCCCACACGCGCATGCGCTCGGGGCGCACGATGATCTTCACCGGACCAGCCGCCGTACCGGCGTCCGGCACGCAGACGCGATCGCCGTCGCCGAGGTCCATCACGGCGACGCCATCGCGCACCCCGCCTGGCTGCACGCTGATCACGTTGGAGGTGCCGATGAAGCCGGCCACGAAAGCGTTCGCCGGCTTCTCGTACAGCTCCCTCGGCGTCGCCACCTGCTGCACGAGGCCGTCCTTCATCACCGCGATGCGCTGCGACATCGTCAGCGCCTCTTCCTGGTCGTGGGTGACGTAGACGAAGGTCGTCCCCGTGGTGGCATGGATGCGCTTGAGCTCGAGCTGCATCTCCTTGCGGAGCTTGAGATCGAGGGCGCCCAGGGGCTCGTCGAGCAGCAGCGCGGCCGGCCGGTTGACCAGCGCCCGGGCCAGCGCGACGCGCTGCTGCTGGCCGCCGGAAAGGTGGGCCGGCCGGCGATCGGCGAAGGCGTCCATGCGCACCGTGCGCAGCGCCTCCTGCACGCGCTCGGCGATCTCGGCCCTCGCGACCTTCTTCACCTTGAGCCCGAAGGCGACGTTCTGGCTGACCGTCATGTGCGGGAAGAGGCCGTAGGCCTGAAAGACCATGTTCACGTTGCGCTTCGCCGGCGGCACGAAGCTCACGTCCTTGCCCTCGAGGATGATGCGTCCCGCCGTCGGGTCCTCGAACCCCGCGATCATGCGCAGCGTGGTCGTCTTGCCGCAGCCGCTCGGCCCGAGCATCGAGAAGAACTCCCCGCCCGGGATCTCGAACGTGACGTCGTCGACCGCCACCGTGTCGCCGAACTTCTTGGTGACGCGCTCGATCCTGATCTCGCCTTTCGCGGGGGTGTCGTTCATTGCGCTCTCCTCGGGACCGGTCGCAGCTCAGTCGAGCTGGTTGAGTTTGGTGAGGAAGTACGCGATCACCGCGACGACCGCCATCGCCCCCAGCAGCAGGAGGCTCAGCGCGGCGCCGCCGCCCCAGTCGCCGATCGTGACCATGAGGTCGGCGACCGAGTTGCCGAGCATGTACGACGACGTGCCGCCGACCAGACCCGGGGTCGCGAAGTCGGTGAACAGCGGGATGTACACGAGGATGACGGCGACGAAGATGCCGGGCGCGGCGAGGGGCAGCAGGACGCGGCGCCAGCGCGTGAACCACCCGGCGCCGAGATCCGTCGCCGCCTCGAAGAGGGCCGGGTTGATGGCCTTCATCGACGCGTAGATGGGCAGGGCGCAGTAGTTCACCCAGCTCGTCGAGAGCACGAGGATCACCGAGAACTTCGTGAACAGGAGCCAGTCGAGGGGGGCGTCGACGATCCCGGTCCACATCAGGAAGTCGTTGATCAGCCCCTCCCTCCCGAGCAGCATGCGCCAGGCGTAGATACGGACGATGGGGTTGAGCTCGTCGACGAGCACGAGCAGCAGCAGAAGCGGCAGCTCCCAGCGTCCCGCCTTGAAGGCGATGAAGTACGAGAGAGGGAAGGCGATGAGCAGCTGACAGATCATCGCCGTGGTGGCGATGATCAGCGTGTCCTTGGCCACTCCGCGGTAGATGGGATCGGTGAACAGAAGACGGAAGTTCTCGAGCGTCCAGCCGGTCTGGAACCCGTAGAGCGATTCGAAGCGGAAGCTCATGATCACGAGGATGATGAGCGGCGCCACGAACAGGAGCAGGATCACGGCGATCGGAGCAGTCAGGAACGCGACCGGGCGCAGCTTCTTGACCGCCCGGGCTCGGTACTGATGGTCCGTGGGGGCCGGCGGAGCCACGGTGGCCATCAGCGGATCGACTCCATGAGGGTCTCGGTCTTCTCCTTCGAGGTGCGGGCGCCGGCGCCTCGGGTGATGAGCACCCAGAACGCGTAGACGAGCAGCACCTCGACGATCGAGACCAGTGTGGAGACGGCGTTGACGATCGGCAGGTTGGAAGCATGTCGCAGGGTGGAGTACACCCAGACCGGGAACAGCTGGTCGAAGCCGCCGACGAAGTAGGTGATCTCGAAGTTGTTGAACGACCACGAGAAGGCGAGGATGAACGAGGCCATCAGCGACGGCGCGATGTGAGGCAGGAGCACGTGGCGCACGACCTGCAGTTGGGACGCCCCCAGGTCGATAGCCGACTCCTCCTGGGTGCGGTCGAAACGCGCCATGCTCGCCGACATCAGCACCGTGACGAGCGGGAACGTGACCACGATGTGCATGAGCACGACCGTGTGCCACGACAGGGCGACCCCCGCCTTGTTGAAGTAGATGAGCGCGCTGATGCCGATCACCAGCCAGGGCACCACGAGCGGCGCGGCGAGAAGCATGGCAGCCCCGCCGCGCAGCTTGAAGCGCAGGCGGGTGATCGGGTACGCGGCGAGGGTCCCGAGAATGACGCTCGCCGGCGCCACGATGCTGGACACGATCACCGAGTTGCGCAGCGCCTGGCGGAGGTTCGAATCGGACAGCGCCTCCGAATACCACTTCGTCGTGAAGCCGCTCCACGGCAACGAGAAGACGATGGAGTCGTTGAACGAGAACGCCGCCAGCAGGACGAGCGGGCCGTAGAGCAGCATGATGAACACGATCGCGTAGGTGCGCCCCCCGACGGCGTCGAGAGAGCGCCGTACGCGAAGGCCGAGCGGTACCTGGGCGACGGGGATGCGACCCTCGCCCGGTGCCGCCCCAGGGTTCTGCAGTACGGCCTGCGCCACTAGCTCCTCTTCACCTCTTGCCAGGCGCGGATCCACTGGTCGTAGCCTTCGACGCGGCGGGGCCGCCGGCACGATGTTGCCCCACTCGCGCACGATCTCGGCCTGCGCGCGCACCTTCGGGTCGAGCAGGTCGAGCGTGGTCTCGAGGGTGGGGAAGTAGCTCCACTGCGTTGACCTCGAACGCCTGCGCCTCGGGCGACAGGTAGTAGTCGATCAGTGCGTAGGCGGCGTCGATGTTCTTGCAGGTCTTGCTGATGGCGTAGCCGCAGGTCCACACGATCTGCCCCTCCTCGCAGATCGTGAACTCCACCGGGTCGCCCTCGCGCTGCGAGTCCAGCGCGTTCCCCGGGTAGCCCACGCCCGATCGACGACCTCGCCAGTGTGGAACAGGGCGACGATCTCCGAGTCGTTGGAGAAGAAGGTGCGGAACTGACCGCGCTGCTTGGCCTCGATGTAGAGGTTCTTCACGGCCTCGAGCTGCTCGGGCGTGAGATTGATCGGGTCCTCGTAGCCGAGCGCCAGGGCGCCCACCTGGATCGCGGTCACCGGGTAGTCGATCATCGCGACCTGGCCCTCGTACTTGGGGTCGAAGAGATCCATGAACGACGTGGGCTTGTCGGTGACCTTGGTGGTGTCGTACACGATGCCCGTCACGCCGGCGTCGACCGGCGCCAGGTAGTGCTCGCCGTCATCGGCACGTCACGGCGGGCAGGGTCAGAAACACCGGGAACATCTCGTCCCAGTGCGTCAGATCGGCTCACGTCGAGCGGCTGCACCAGACCGAGTCGCACGGCCTGCTCGGCGTTCTCTTCCACGCAGAGGTTGATCACGTCGGCCTCGAAGCCGGCGCGCATCTTGGCGATGGCCGCGTCGCCGCTGTCGTAGGCGCTCGGCCATGAGCTTCGACGTCGGGTACTGCTCCTTGAACGGCTTGAGGTACTTGGGGACGAAGCCGTCCTCATAGGCGAACAGGGTCAGGTCGCCGGACACCTCGGTCGGTCCGGTGGCGCTCGGCGAGGGGGTGGACGCCTCGTCCCCGCACGCCGCCAGCACAGGGACGGCCAGGGCCAGGACGACCAGGGTGAGGATCAGCGAGCCCGTGACTCTTCGCGCTCATGGCAGGCCTCCTTGGAGGGGCGACATCGCGGCACGACGGCAACGACGAACGGAGCAGCACTCCGCATGCTACATAGTCAAGTGTCGACAGTCAACGATGTTGCGGCACGCTCGGCGGGGTGCTACCGTCGCCTCGCCATGCGTGACGACAAGGCACTCGATGACCGTGCAGTGGCGGCGCTCATCGGCGCTCATGGGGTCGACCTCTGGGGCGCCGCGGTGGTGCGGTCCGACTGGCGCGGCGGCGCCCGACCTGCCCACGGCAATCTCCTTCGCTCTGAGGCTCCGGCCAGACTCGCTCGACGGTCTTGAGCGGGGCCCGAACGAGGCCGAGGTCCGCGAGTATCGCCGCGTCAACGACGAGCTCGTCGAGATCGGCGAGGCGTGCGTCGCGCTGCTCCGGGCGCACGGCTATCGGGCGCGAGCGCGTGGACGACGACGCGCCGGACGGCCCGACGGACCCGGAGATCTTCGCCTCGAAGACCGCGGCGACTCAGGCGGGCCTCGGCTGGATCGGCAAGACCGCTCTCCTCGTGACCCCGCAGTTCGGCGCCTCCGTGCGCCTGGGCACGGTCTTCACCGACCTGCCGCTCTCGACCGGCACGCCCGTCACCACCGGGCGCTGCGGGTCCTGCCGCGCGTGCGTGGACGCCTGCCCGGTCGGCGCAGGACGCGACGTCGCGTGGCGCGCGGGGCTGCCGCGCCGCGTCCTCTACGACTGCGCCGCCTGCGACGCCCACCAACTGAGCTTCCCCGAGTTCGACGAGATCTGCGGCATCTGCATCTGGGCCTGCCCCTGGACGAGGCGCGCCTTCCGCAACCAGGCGGGTTCGCCGCAGGTCGACCGCGCGACGGAGAAGGGAGACGCCCCATGAGGTTCCGCGACAAAGTGGCGCTGGTGACCGGCGGGAGCAGCGGGATCGGTCTCGCCACGGCGCGCCTGCTCGCGAGCGAGGGCGCGTCGGTCATGATCTGCGGCCGGGACGCCGGACGACTCGAGCGGCCGCCCAGCGGCAGCTCGAGGGGCTCGCCGGTACAGTCGCCGGGACGCGCTGCGACGTGAGCCGCGAGGAAGACGTCGAGCAGCTGCTCGTCGAGATCGAGAGGACCTTCGGCGGCCTCGACATCTGCGTGTGCAACGCCGGCATCGAGACCGACGAGGACTACAGCATCCTCGACCTGCCGGCCGCAGTCTTCGACGAGAACATGGCGGTGAACGTCAGGGGCGTCTTCCTCACCGCGCGCGGCGCGGCGCGCCTCATGCGCGCGAGAGGCGGCGGCGCGATCGTCGCCATCGGCTCGTCGAGCGGGATCGTCGTCGACCTCAAGGACCCGTCGCCGACCTACAACGCGACCAAAGCGGCGGTGCACATGTTCGCGCGTTCGCTCGCCGTGGAGCTGGCCCCGCTGGGCATCCGCGTCAATGCGGTCGCTCCCGGCTGGATCGAGACCGGCATGACCGCCGAGGACGACGAGGACACGGTCGCCTTCGCGCTGGCCAAGATCCCGCTGGGGCGCTACGGCAAGCCCGACGAGATCGCCGAGGCGGTCGCCTTCGCGGCCAGCGACGCGGCGTCGTTCATGACGGGCGCCGTGCTCGTGGTGGACGGCGGCGAGACCCTGACCTAAGGGAGCGGCGGCCGTGGCGACGCCACGGCCGCCGCCCCGGACTCGGTCAGGCGCCCTTGAGCTTCTGGAAGACCCGCAACCAGCGATCGTAGTTGTCGGGGATCACGAGCGGGATCGCCTGCTGGAGCTGCTCCGGCTTGTCGAGCCCGATCGCGTCGATGGTCTCCTGCGGCAGGACCTCGAGCGTCTTCTGGTTGAAGACCCAGTAGGTGTAGGTCTCGGCGTAGAAGGCCTGCGGCTCCGGCGAGTTGAACCAGTCGAGCGCGGCGTAGGCGGCATCCAGGTTCTGCGCGTCGGTGGCGATGCCGTAGCCGCAGATCCAGGCGAGCTGCCCCTCCTCAGGGACGACGTACTCGGCCGGCACGCCGTTCCTCTCCGCCGTGACCTTGTAGTCGTGCCAGGCGAACCCGCCCACGATCTCGCCGGTCTTGTACAGGTTGAGGAAGTCGGCGTCCCCGCTGAAGAACGCCCGCACCTGCGACTTGTGCGCGAGCAGGTACTCCTCGATGCGGTCGAGGTCGTCGTCGGTGAGATGGAACGGGTCGGTGTAGCCGAGCGCCAAGGCGGCGATGGGGATCACCGTCGCCGCCGAGTCCTCGAGGGTGATCCGACCCTTGAGACTGGCGTCCTCGAAGAGGGCTTTCCACGAGGGGATGCCCTGCGGCACCTCCTTGGGGTTGTACACGATGCCCGCGGTGCCGCCGGTCGTCGGCACCATGTAGACCTCTCCGTCGATGACGACGCCGTCGATCGTCTGCAGCGCCGGCACGATGTTGTCCCAGTCGGTGATGCGGCCCGTGTCGAGCGGCTGCAGGAGGCCCAGCTTGACCATGCGCGACGTCTCCTCGACGCAGACGTTCACGACGTCGGGGGCGAAACCGGCACGCATCTTGGCGACGGCCTCGTCGTTGGTGCTGAACGCGGCCTTCTCGACCTTGAGGCCCGGGTTCGCGTCTTCGAAGCCGCCGATCGCCTCCGGCACGAGGCCGTCCTCGTAGGCGAACACCGTCAGCGTGCCGGAGAGCTCGGCGGCCTGCGTGCCGCTGGCCTGCGGCGCGGGGGACTCCTCGTCGCCGCAGGCGACGAGGAGCAGGGCCAGACAGGCCAGCGCCGTCGCCAGCACGAGCAGCCTCCGTGTCGATGATGGTCGCGCAAGGTTCATGACGATCCCCCAATCGTGTCACTGAGTCGATCATGATCTTCACGGCGGGCGACGTACTCCTCGGCGATCGCCACGAGACGGGGGCGACCGAAGCTCGGGTCGTGTCCGCCGTGCACGGTCGATACGGGCAACTCGCGCAGCCGCCGCATCGTCTCTGCGTACGCGCCGACGTCGCTGCCCGGCATTTGATCGAGCAGCGGCCCGTCACGGTACACGGCATCGCCCGAGAAGAGGACGCCGGTCTTCTCCTCCCAGAGGCCGATGCTCCCCGGCGAATGCCCCGGCAGGTGCAGGACGGCGAAGACGCGGTCGCCGAGGTCGATCGTGTCGCCCTCGTCGAGCGTGCCGGTCGCCGTCGTCCCGACGACGGCGAACGCCGCGGGGTCGAACCCCTCCCTCGGCGACGCCGTGAGCAGCACCTCGGGCAGCTTGAGGCCGTCGGCGGCGATCTCGGCCAGGAGACTCGCGGGGAGCTGCGCGGTGACCAGGCAGGCGGCGTCGGCGGCGTCGGCGAGCGCCTCGGCCTCGAGCCGGTGCACCAGGCGCTCGGGGAACTCGTGCAGGCCGCCCATGTGGTCGGAGTGCGTGTGCGTGACGACCGCCACGAGGGGCCTGCGCGGGTGCTCCTGCAGGGCGCGCACCGCCGGCAGCAGCGGGGCGATCCCGTTGCCGGTGTCGATCAGCAGGTCGCGGTCCCGGCCGGCGACCAGCCAGAGGTTGGCGCGCAGGAACTCGTCGACCCAGGGCTCGGTGAGCAGCGTCACGCCGGCGCCGGCGGGCGTCGCGGAGAACCACCCGTCGGCGATCGGGAGGCTCATCGTCCCGCGCCCTCTAGGGCTCCGGCACCGGCGGATTGAGGGCTGGGTCGTACCATTCGCCGGTGAGTTCGCCGCCGTCGACGATGACCGTCTCGCCGTTGATGTACGACGCGTCATCCGAGGCGAGAAAGAGGACGACGGCGGCCTGCTCGCGCGGCTGCGCCGGGCGGCGCAGCGGTACCCGGCTGCAGTACTCGACGAACTCGCGGTGATACTCGTCTCGCGTGAGTTCGGCCTCGGCCTCCGGCGTGACCGTCTGCCCAGGCGCGACGCAGCAGGCGCGCACCCCGAGGTGGCCGAGCTCGTGGGCCAGGCAGCGCGTCATCATCACCAGCGCCGCCTTGGACGTGTTGTAGTTCGCCGCCGGCGACTCGACCCTGAAGGCGTTCGCGGAGGCGATGTTGATGATGACGCCGCCGCCCTGCGCGACCATGTGTCGCGCCGCCGCCTGACTGGCGAAGAACGGCCCGTCGAGGTTCACGGCCAGCGTTTCGCGCCAGGTCGCCTCCTCCATCTCCAGCACGGGACCGTACGGCATGATGGCCGCGTTGTTGACCAGGACGTGCACGCGGCCCAGGGCGTCGATCGCTGCCGCCACCATGCCGCGCGCCTGGTCGGGCACACCGACGTCGGCGACCGCCGTGTGCACGCGCGCCGGCGCGCTCGACGCGGCGCGCATCTCCTCGAGCAGCGCGCCGCGGCGCGCGACGGCGAACACGGTCGCGCCCTCGTCGACGAAGGCGTGCGCGATCGCCCAGCCGATACCGCTCGACGCGCCGGTCACGATGACGTTCCTGCCCTCGAAGCGTCCCATGGCTCCTCCTCGGTCGCGGTCGTCTGCTCCTGCGCGGCGCTCTAGCTGACCGTCGGGTAGAAGAGCGGCGCGCCGCGCGCGCCGACGTCACCCACCAGTATGTGCCATTCGCCGACGTTGGCGATCGCAAGACGATCGAGGCCGGCGCCGACGAACGCCACGTTGGTGGGCGTGTTCAGCTTGAGCCCGAGCGGGTCGTCGGCGAGCACCTCGAGGTCGCCGCCCGGCGCGAGCCGATAGACGCGGTCCGGCCGGTAGCAGGCGATGTAGAGGACGCCGTGATCGTCGAAGGCGATGCCGTCGGGCACGTGGGCCTCCGGCAGCTCGCGGACGAGTTGCGGCGACCCGGGCGCGCCGTCGGCGCCGACGGGCACCCGCCAGATCCCCGGCAGGCTCGACTCGACGACGTACAGCCAGCTCCCGTCGGCGCTGAAGCAGCAGCCGTTCGGGTAGCGCCGCAGCGCGTCCGTCCACACGACAGTCTCGCCGCCGGGCGCGATGCGGTAGACCACGCCGTTCTGCTCCTCCCAGTCGGAGGAGTCGGTGACGTAGAGGTTGCCGGCGGCGTCGAAGGCGCAGGAGTTCGGCTCGATCATGGCGCGGTCGGGGCTTCCCGCCGAGTAGACCTCGATCTCGCCGGAGCGAGGTTCCACGCGCAGCACCTCGGCGCGCCCCTCGTCGCAGGCGTAGACGGTACCGGCGCCGTCGACCGCGAGACCCAGGATGCCGCCGCCGCTGTCGGCCACCTGCTCGACCTCGCCATCGAGCCCCACAGCGTAGATCTGGCCGGCCTCGCCGCCGGCGTAGAGCCGCCCGCTCGCCGGGTCCCAGACGAGGTCCTCGGGGTGGTCGAGGTCCTCGGTCAGAACGCTGAACCTGCCCAGCAGGTCGGACATCGCAACCCCTTTCGCGTCGCGGGCGCCCGGTCGGGGCCCGGCCCTCGGGCCGGGCCTACGAGGCCGCCCTACTCCTCGCCCCTGAACTTCTTCATCGCCGCCTTGACGGCGTCGCTGTCGACGGCCAGCTCGACGAAGCCGATCTGGTCGTCGTAGATCGCCGGGTCGACCTGCGCGCGCAGGTCGTCCTCGAAGATGTGCATCACGGGGAGTCCCAACTGGACCCCTGCCAATGGACCGACGTAACTCGGGTCGCCCTCGGTGACCGTCTCGGCGACCATCTCGAGACCCTCGAGATCGGCCGCTCCGAGCACCACCACCAGGTCGTCAGCGCCGTAGCGCTCGACCGTGGCCTTGATGCGTCCCTGGTTCTCCGGGTCCATGGCCCCCGCCGCCGTTCAGACGAAGCACTCCGTCTCGATCATGACGACTTCGGCCCCGGCCGTGCGCACGCAGTCCGCGATCGCCTCGCCGGAGACGCTGTCGCGCTCGCCGAGGGCGATGACCTTCTTGCCCTTGAGATCCATCACTCACCTCCCTCCACGAGCCTCGCCACGGCGGCGCCGACGTCGGCCGCCGAGGGGTTGCCGCCAAGGCGCTCCACCTCGGCGCCGTCGCGATACAGCACGAACGTCGGCATCGCGATGACCTTGAGGTCGCGCGCGATCTGCCGGTTCTCGGCGGCGTTCACCTTGACCAGCGTGAAGCCTCCGTCGTACTCCTCTTCGAGCTTCTCGACCGCCGGCATGAGCGCCAGACAGGGCACGCAGCGAGGACCCCAGAAGTCGATCAGCACGTTGCCCTGCGCGACCAGCGCGGGGAAGGTCTCTACGGTCGCCTCGACGGCCATTCACACCTCCACGATGACGGAGACCGCGTCCCACATCTGGGTCATGCGGCCAAGGAACAGGCTGCCCTTCGCCATGAGCATCGTCGAGCGGAGCTCGCCGCTGCGCGAAGCGGTCCAGGGCGTGAGGGACCCAGGGCACCGCCGAGGCGATGTGGCCCTGGGTCGGCGAGAAGCCGGGCAGGCCGCGACTGCGGTAGAAGGCGTCCATCTCGTCGCGGCCCAGCTCGCCGCGCATCACGGCGAGCGCGGCGAGCAGCTTGTAGTTGCGCTCGGGCACGTCGTAGCCGCCGGCCGGCTCGGTGATCTCCGGGTTGTGCAGCTCGGTCGAGTAGACGTCGATGTCGGCCACCTTGCGGCCCAGCTTGTCGAGCGGGACGGCGACGACCTCCTTGAGCAGCGACTGTTGCGAGGAGTCGTTGCCGACCCGGTGCTGGCCGACGGCGTCGAGCCGCAGGACGCGGCGTGTCGCCGTCGGCCCGGCCCGACGAGGATCGCCATGCCGGCGAGCACGTCCTCGAGCACCGGCACGCCGCGGTCGAGCGTGCCCTTGAACTTCATGCCGAGCTTGGCGAGCGAGCCGCCGGCGACGACCACGACGCGCTCGAAGGTCGCCCGACTCGACGAGCGCGCCGGCCATGATCAGCGCGTGCACCGGGCTCGTGCAGAAGGCCTTCACGTCGCTGCCGTTGGCGTTCACCAGGCCGCAGCTCTCGGCGATCGCCTTGGCGAGCGCGCCGCCGCCGCGGTTGTAGCGGTCGCCGACCGCCTCTTCGCCGGCGCCGATGGCGTAGCGGATCGACTCGGGGTCGACGCCCGAGCGACGCCAGCATGAACGCGCAGCGCGTGCACGCCGCCCGCCTTGCAGGCGAGGTTGTCGAGCAAGGCGGGCGCGCTCAGCGCCTCGTCTTCGTCGTGGGCGCGCGCGAAGGCGCCGACCACTTCCTCGCCGTCGTAGAGCGCGAGGTCGCCGTTCTCCGGTCGCGGCTCCTCGCCCAGACGCACGAGGTCGAAGAGGTCGACCTCCTTCATCAGCTCGTAGAAGGAGCGCTGGTCCATGATGTCGCCGTAGGGTCCGGCGGCCGGCGCGGCCGCGTCCGGCTCTCCCCACCACGGGCGCGCCCTGCTCCCACAGACTCCTCCGGACGCAGGTTGCCGATGAAGGCCTGGTTCGGCGCGTAGCCGCGCGCCTGCTCGAACGTGCGCAGCTTGTCGCGCACGGTCTCGAAGCTTGCGCGCCTCGCGCGCCGGCTTGGAGCCGTAGCGCACCAGGTCGGGCACGTGCTCCAGCACGAACGACGCGGCGAGGATGCCGGCGCGCCGCGTCACGGCCGGACCTCCCGGCCCGCTGACCGGCCGGCGCTCGGCGCCGCCCGTCCTCGACCTGACTCTCTCACTCTTCGACCTCCCACACCGTCCTGGGCTCCACCGCGGTGGCCAGCATCTCGAGCGCGCGCTCCACGATGCGGCGCCGCAGCACCAGTTCGTCGGCGGCGCCCAGCGACGGATCGCCCGCCGGGTTGGTCACCGCGACGCCGCGCACGGTGCGGTTCGCGCCGACCATGGTGGCGATGGTCGGCAGCGCCGTGATGAACGCCGTCGGTATGCCCGCACGCTCGATCTCCTTGCTCAGCGTTGCCCCGCAACGCGTGCCCGTCCCTCAGGTGCCGGTCAGGATCACCGCCTGGATGCCGGCCTCGCGCAGACGCTGCGCGATCTCCTGCCCGAACTTGGCCGCCGTCGCCACCGGGGTCGAGTTGCCGGTCGTCGTGTAGAGCGTCTCGTGCACGGCCCCGATGCGGCCGTCGGCGGCCGCGTCGCGCACCGCGTCGAGCGGCACCAGCCGGTTCGGGTCGGCGTTGGCGACGCTGGTGTCGTAGCCGCCGTGCACCGTCTCCCAGTCGGCAGCCCCGAAGCCTGCCAGCCCCTCGAGCGGGTAGCTCAGCCAGACGTGGGCGCGATTGGACTCGAGGCGGTCCGGGTTGCCCTTGGGCACCAGACCGGACTCGGTGACGAGCGCGACGGTGGCCGCCGCCATGTCGGCCACCGGCGGCGGCGGCGGGACGTCGTCGAAGGCCGCCGTGACCTCGGTGCGCACGTCTCCCGCCAGCTTGGCGAGCAGCAGCTCGACGGCGCGCTCCGCGCCGGTGCGGTCGGCGATCTCGTTGCGGCGCAGGCCGCGCGGCAGATAGCCCTCCTGCTCGGGCGACCCGAGAGCCTCGCCGGCGGCGAGCCGACGGGCCAGGGCCGCCATCCTGGGCAGCGCGTCGCGCATGCCCGTCACCTTGACGTCGGTCGGCACGACGTACGCGGCGCCCTCGGCGGCGAGCACCCCCGGGCTCTCGGGGTGCATGCCGCAGACGGCGGGGACGCCGCGGCGCGCGGCTTCGCGCGCCAGCACGCCGCAGGCGTAGCCGTAGCGGCCTGAGCCGAACGACGGGCCGCAGACCAGCACGTCCGGCCGCTCCTCCTCGAGCCAGCGCAGGAGCTGCGCCAGCGCGTCCTCCTCGCGCTCCCCGAAGTAGTCGTCGCCGCAGGCCAGCGTGACGGCCACCTCGAGTCCGAGGCCCTTGCCGGGACCGACGGCGCCCTCGAGGCGCACCGGCTGCGCGCCGGCCGCCTCCTCGCCGCCCAACCCGGCGAAGAACTGGTTGAGGTAGTGCACGACCTTCACCACGACACCGCCCGCAGTCTCATGTCGCCCATCTGACAGAGCGAGCCCGAGGTAGGTGACCGCCGGCACGGGACCGGCGTCGTCGGCCGGCCGGCCGCGTCCAGGTGCGCTCGCCGCCGATCACGCGCGTGGGGCGCCACTCGGGGACGAGCTCCTCCTCGTTGCCGACGCTCACGATGCAGTCGGCCTCCGGCACGTGGTCGGTCAGGCCGCCGTTCGTCTCGGCGAGCAGCAGGACGGTGCGGATGCCCAGCCGCTCGCAGGCGCGACAGGTGAGCACCGTGTCGGTGTGCGAATTGCCCGTCTGGAAGGTCGTGAGGACGGCCGCGTCGGCGCCGACCTGACGGGCGAGCTTCGCGGCGATCAGCGCGGAGCGCTCCTTGTCGAACGCGGAAGGCAGATAGCCGAGCGTGAGGATCACTCCGCAGAAGCAGAGGTCGTCCCCGTGGCGGCGCAGCAGCTCGCGCAGCAGGCTGCTGCGCTGGAAGAAGTACGTGGGGTCGCGCACGCCCGCCCAGTCGTACTGCCCGGCGGTGAGCGCCCCGTCCAGCACCTCGCGCGGGTCCAGGAGCGTCGGCACGAGGCCGTGCAACGGCCGGCCGTACAGGTAGGTGTCGACGAGTGGCCCCTCGGAGGCGACCTGCAGGATGACGCAGACGCGCGGCAGGTCGCCGGAGACCGGCCGGGAGGTCGAGCAGTTCCACGTGGTCGGGCGGCGCCGCGAGCGTGGCCGCCGCCAGATCGCGGGCGACGCGCAGCGTCGCCCGCCTGATCGAGGCGTCGGCCTCGGCCGGCGGCGCCCCAGGGTCGCAGGCGAAGCTCACCACCACGTTGTGGGTCGCCGACCAGTGCGTGAGGTCTGCTGCCGGGGCCCGCCATGTCCACGAACGAGTCGCCGTCGGGGTACACGTCGAGGGCGGTCACGTCATACGTGCCGTGCAGGTCGGCGGTCGCGAGGACGGCCGCCCCGTCGAGACGGTAGGTGCGACCGGCGCCGGCGACCGCCAGGGTGCCGAGCGCCCCGGGAAAGGACGTCCCGGGCTCCGTCCGCCTTGACCGCCGGCTCGACGGCGTCGAGGACGTTGAGCACCCGCACCGGCTCGCCAGGGCGCACAAAGTCCACCGTCGCGCCGAGCAGTCCCGGCTCGCCCGCGATCGCCTCTTGAAGCCCGGCTACGTCGACGGTCAGCACGCCGTCGCGCCACGCCGCTCTCGGCGCCCGCGACGATATCGCGCACGGCGAACGCGGCGAGCTCCAGTGATGGTACGGGCGCAGCGGACACGCGGCGACCTCCGAAGGCTCAGGGTTTACTGTCGACAGTCTACGAGCGGCGTCAGCCTCGGGTCAAGCCACCGCCAGGCGCGCCATCGTCGCCGCCGTGATGGCCGCCGCCTCTTCGATGTCGGCGTCGTCGACGTCGAGGTGCGTGACGAAGCGCAATCCGTAGGGGTTCGGGTCGACCAGCAGGCCGGCCGGCGCCGCCGCCTCCGCCACCGCGTCGGCGGTCACGCCGGCCGGCCGCGGGTCGGCGATGACCATGTTGGTGTGCACCCGGCCGACGTCGACGGCGAGACCGGGCACGGCGGCCAGGCGCTCGGCCAGGTCGCGCGCCCGGCGGTGGTCGTCCGCCAGGCGCGCGATGTTGTGCTCGAGCGCATACAGGCCGCCGGCCGCGACGATGCCGACCTGGCGCATCGCACCACCGAACTGCAGGCGATAGCGGAACGCCCGGCGGATGATGGCGGCGCTGCCCAGCATCAGCGACCCGACCGGCGCCCCCAGCCCCTTGGAGAGACAGGCGTTGAGCGTGTCGAACGGCGCCGCCAGCTCGGCCAGCGAGCAGCCCGCTGGCGACGTGAGCGTTGAAGATGCGGGCGCCGTCGAGGTGCAGAGCGATGCCGTAGCGGTCGCAGAACGCGCGCACGGCGAGCGCCTGCTCGTGCGGATAGACGAGACCGCCGGCGGCGTTGTGGGTGTTCTCGAGGGCGACGACCCGCGTGACGGAGTCGTCGCCCTCTTCGTCCGTGCGCACGTACAACTCCATCTCGTCGGGATCGAGGGTCCCGTCGGCCGACTCGAAGCCCGCGCAGCTGCAGCCCCGAGAGGGCGGCGGCCGCGCCCATCTCCCACTGCACGATGTGGGCGCGGGCGTGGATGAAGACCTCGTCGCCGGCCTGCGCGAGCACGCGCAGCGCCACCTGGTTGCTCATCGTCCCGGTCGGGAAGAAGAGCGCCGCTTCCTTGCCGAAGAGCTCGGCGGCGTACTCCTGCAGGCGATTGACGCTCGGGTCTTCGCCCGACTCGTCGTCGCCCACCGGGGCAGCGGCCATGACGCGCCGCATCTCGTCACTGGGGCGCGTCTTGGTGTCGCTGCGCAGGTCGATGGGTCTGATGGCGCCGCTAATAGCGCTTGACCTCCTGCCAGGCGCGGATCCATTTGTCGTACCCCTCGGTGGGCGGCGCGGCGGGGATCGCGTTTCCCAGGTCCTTGGCGAAGTCGAGCCCTGCGTTCTCCCGCACCTGCGGATCCACGATGTCGAGGGTGTCCATGTTGGTGACCATGTAGTTCCAGTGCGTGGCCTCGTATGCCTCCGCCTCGGGCGACAGATAGTAGTTCAGCAACGCGTAGGCGGCGTCGAGGTTCTTCGTCTTGGAGCTGATGCCGTAGCCGCAGGTCCAGAGGATCTGCCCCTCCTCGGCCATCTGGAACTTCACCGGCTCATCCTCACGCTGGATATCGAGCGCTGTCCCGCGCCCCCCCGGCATGAGCCACACCTCGTGGCCCTTGAAGAGCGTGACCTGATCCGAATCGGTCTGGTAGAAGGTGCGGAACTGGCCGTTCTTCTTGGCCTCGATGAAGAGGTCCTTAACGTTCTCGAGCTGCTCGTCGGTGAGATGCAGCGGGTCGGTGTAGCCGAGTGCGAGGGCGCCGATCTGGATGGCCGTCACCGGGTAGTCGATCATGGCGACCTTGCCCTTCCACTTCGGATCGAAGAGATCCTTGAAGGACGTCGGGGCGGGCGTGACCTTCGTCGTGTCGTAGAGCAGGCCGGTCGGCCCGGCGTCGACGGGGACCATGTAGTGCTCGCCGTCTGGCATCGTGACCCCCGGCAGCTTGAGGAACCCGGGGAAGATCCGGTCCCAGTCCTTGATGCGCGAGATGTCGAGCGGCTGCACGAGCTTGAGCTTCACCGCCATCTCGGCGTTTTCCTCGACACAGAGGTTGATGACGTCGGCCTCAAAGCCGGCGCGCAGCTTGGCGATCGCTGCGTCGCCGCTGTCGTACGCGCTCGCCATCAGGTTCACGTCCGGGTACTGCTCCTTGAAGCCCTTGATGTACCCGGGCACGAAGCCGTCCTCGTAGGCGAACAGCTTGAGGTCGCCGGCGACCGGGCCGCTGGTCGCCGAGGGCGACGGCGCGGCGTCCTCCTCGGACCCGCAGGCCGCGATGATCGCGAGCAGCGGCAAGACGAGCACCAGGACGACGACTGATGCGATCTGCCGGTTCCTGTGGCCACCCATGGCTTCCCCCAGTCACGCGTGACGAGCAGACGGCCTGCCCACTCGTTCCTCCGCATCGTACTGTCGACAGTCGACACTCGCAAGAGGAATTGCCGCAGGTGAGGCTCGGGGCCCGCGCCGGGCACGATGACAGAGCGCCCGCGGTCGCGGACTGCAGGGTCACAAGACGCGCGCCGTCCGCCTGCCCCGCCGCGAGCCGCTCACGGCGGCCCCGTCACTGACATCAGCCGCGCCCCTTCTTGACCTCGTACCAGGCCTGGATCCAGTCGAGATGCTCGAGGGACGACGGGCGCGCCACGGGCCGGTCGAGCCGCGCGAGGTCGGCCATGCCGAGACGGGCGCGCTCGGCCGGCTCGACCAGATTCGCGGCGTCCCTGTTTGACACGAGATCGCCGGTGGCGGACGCCACGGCGGCCTGCGTGTCCGGTCGCAGCGCGTAGTCGATGAGCGCGTAGGCGGCGTCGAGGTCGCGCGCCTGCGTCGTGATGGCGAGGCCGCAGGTGGCGATGGGCTGGCCCTCCGCGGCGAGCGCGTAGGCGACCGGCGCGCCGCGCCTCTGGAGCTCGAGCGCGTCGCGCCGGTCGCCGACGGCGATGGTCACGCGCCCGCCCTTGAAGGCGCTCGCCAGGTTGTCGAGGTCGTACCAGAACGACACGGTAGTTCTTCTTGAAGTGCTTCAGGTAGATCTCGGCCTCGAGCGCCTGTGCGGCGTCCAGGGAGGCCGGGTCGGACAGGTCGAGGTTGAGGGCGGCGACCTGGAACGCCAGAGCAGGATCGTCGGCGAAGCCCAGGTGACCCTTGTGGCGGGGACTGAACAAGTCGCGGAAGGAGTCGGGCGGCGCGCGGTCGACGGCCGGGTCGTAGAGGATGCCGGCCACGGCCGCCGTGACCGGCACCATGTAGACCTCGCCGTCGACGACGACGCCGGGCAGGTCCTTGAGGACCGGGTAGAGCCGGTCCCATTGCGGGATGCGGCTCGTGTCGAGTGGCTGCAGCAGGCCTTGCCGCGCCAGGCGTTCGGCACTCTCGTTGCTGCAGACCTCGACGACGTCGGCCCTGCGACCCGCGCCCAGGTCGACCAGGATGTCCTCGCCGGAGTCGTAGGGCTGCGCTCGCAGGGTACCGAAGAGCGCGCGCTGCTGCGGCCGGTCGAAGCCCGCGGCGGCGATGAGCCGCGGCCGCGCGAAGAGCACGAGCTCGTCACTGGCCGACAGTGTGGAGGCGGGGCTCGGCGCGTCCGCCGCCGGCGCCCCGCCGCAACCCGTCAGCAGCGCAAGTGCGCAGACGAGCGCCGACGCGCTGACGGTGAGGATCCGAGGCTGCCGTCGCGGGAACCACATGGCGCGGCCGCCGGGTGGCTAGGGACGGTCGGGCAGGGCGTCGATGTAGGTGGCGACCTGGTCTCTGGCGCGCTCGACGTGGGCCTCGAAGCGCGCCGCCGCGAGGGCGGGGTCGCCACTCTCCAGGGCCGCCACGAGCGGCTCGTGCTCGACGGCGATATCGTCGAGCGAACGGTAGATGTACTCGTCGAGCTTCATGAGGTTCTTGAGCACCGGCACGTGCCGCACGAAGACCTCGTGCAGGCGACAGTTGCCGGTGAGACGGCAGACACCCTCGTGAAAGGCGAGGTCGGCTTGCGAGACGACGGCCACGTCGCCGTCCTCGGCGGCCTGGAGCAGGCGATCGAGGAGGCGCCGGACGGCGCGCAGATCGCCGGTGCGCGCGCGCTGCGCAAGCTGCTTCGCCGCGCGCGCCTCGAGCGCGGCGCGCAGATCGTAGATCTCGCGTGCGTCTGTGCTCGTGAGACGCACGACGAACGTGCCGCGGTGCGGCTCTTCTTTGACGAGGCCTTCGGCGCGCAGCAGCTTGAAGGCCTCGCGCACCGGTCCCCGGCTGACGCCGAGCTGCTGGGCGATGCCGGCCTCGACGAGGCGCTCACCCTGCGTGAACCCGCCGGAGAGGATCTCCTCGCGGATGCGATCGGCGACGTCTTCGGCCAGGAGCTTGCGTGTCTGCAGGGGGCGCATTTGGCTGACAGTCTACCATGTGCAGCGGACTCGGCCCGACGAGGCGGAAGGGTCAGTGTCGGCTCCGCGGGCCCGGACACCGTTGCGAGCATGACCGGTCATTGTTAGACTGTCAACAGTCGACCTAGCGGCCCCACGTGGTGCGCGGTCTACGCACCGTCACGGTGCGCTACGAACCGTCCCTACATTGGAGGGCACCATCATGGATGCCAGCCCGCCACGGTCGCGCCTTCACCCTGCCGCGCGTCTCCACCCCGCTGCCGGGCCCACGATCCGCACGCCTCTTCGCGACGGCGGACGCCGTGCTCTGCGGCCCCATGCGGGAGCACGTCGACGTGCCGTTCGTCGAGGCGCGCAAGAGCGACTGGCTGATCGAGGACGTCGACGGCAACACCTTCGTCGACCACGTCTCGGCCTGGGGGTCGACCCCTCTCGGCGCGCACCCGGCGGCGTGCCGCGCCGCAGCCGAGGCCCAGGACCGCTACGGCATGGAGATCTCCGACTACGTGATGAACGAACCGGCGCTGGCGCTGGCGCGACGTCTGGTCGAGATCGCGCCTCCAGGCATCACCCGTGCCGGTCCGAGCATCAGCGGCACCGAGGCCGTCGAGGCGGGCGTGAAGCTCGCCCGCGAGGCGACGGGGCGACCGATGATCCTCGGCTTCCACGGCCAGTACCACGGCGAGTCGACCTACCTCACGGCCGCCGCCAGCACCGACCTCTCGGAGGTGCACGAGCAACGCCGCCCAGTACGTCTCGGGGATGGTGTTCGCGCCCTACCCCAACCGCTTCAGGGCTCCCTTCCACAAGGGTCCCGGCCCCTACGACGACACGCTCTACGCCGATTTCATCGAGGGGCACCTGCTCGTGCACCAGGTGGACCCGGAACAGATCGCCGGGGTACTCATCGAGCCCGTCGTCGGCGAGGGCGGCATCCTGGCGCCGTCGGCGGCGTTCTGGCGGCGTCTCACCGACCTGTGCCGACGGTTCGGCTGGATGCTCATCCTCGACGAGGTGCAGACCTGCCTCGGCCGCTGCGGCACCATGTTCGCGGCCGAGCTCTGGGACCTCGAGCCAGACATCCTGTTGATGGGCAAGGGCATCGCCGCCGGGTGCCAGCCGATCGCCGCCGTGCTGGCCACCGAAGCCGTCATGGCGGATTCCGACGTGCAGCCCGGCGGCACGTTCGCCTGGACGCCGGCGGCGTGCGCCGGCGCGCTCGCCGGCATCGACGCGATCGTCGCCGAGGGGGCGCTCGAGAATGCACGCTCGCTCGCCGACGTCGCCCACGAGGAGCTCGACCCGCTCGTCGCGCGCCACGAGCAGGTGGGCGACGTGCGCGTCGTCGGAGCCTGGGTGGGCATCGAGTTCGTCACCGACAAGCTCACCATCACGCCTGCACCGGCCTTTCACGCCGCCGTCCACCAGACCCTGGTCCGGCGCGGCGTCCTGGGCATCACGCAGTGGGGCAAGTGGGTCTACCGCCTGCAGCCGGCGATCAACATGCCGCCTGACCTGTTCCGCTGGTCGTGCCGGCAGGTGGCCGAAGCCATCGCCGAGGTGGCCGCCGACCCGCCGGCCGAGCCGGGACTGCTGGCGCGCTACGACGACGGTCTGCGGCGGCGCACCGGCTGAGCCCGAAGGTGAGCGGGCGATGAGGCAGCGCTTCGTCCGGAGTCTGGCCGGCGCGGTCGCCATCGTCCTTGTCGGAGGGGCGCTCGGCGTGTTCGCGAACGCCGTGTCGAGCGGCGGCATCCCGCTGATCGCCTCAGACGCCGCACCGGGAACGGCCATCGGACTCGCCGCGGCCCGCCAGGTCCACCAGGCCGGGGGAGCGGCGTTCGTGGACGCACGGCCGCGCGACGACTACCTCGCCGGGCACATCGAGGGGGCGCTCAACGTGCCCTACGGCGAGCGCGCGAGGGAGCTCGGCGAGCTGCGTCGCGAGCTCCCCCGCACGCGGCCTCTCGTCGCCTACTGCGAGGGCGGCTCGTGCACCTCGGCCTTCGAGCTCAGCGCCTGGCTTGCCGCCAACGGCTGGCGCGACGTGAGCGTGCTCGCCGACGGCTATCCGGCGTGGGAGGCGGCCGGCTTTCCCGTGACGCAGGGGGCGGCGCCGTGAGCGCCAGCGGCAGGTTCGGCCGCCTCCTCGGCGACCGGCGGCTCACCCTGGCACTGCGCCTCGCCGCCGGCGCCGTGCTCGTGTACGCGAGCTTGGCCACGCTCCTCGACCCGCAGCCCTTCGCCGACGCCATCGACGACTACCGCATCCTGCCGCTGGGGCTCGTCAACGCGACCGCCATCGTCCTGCCCTGGGTCGAGCTCGTCACCGGCATCTGCCTGATCGCGGGACTGTGGACGCCGGGCGCCGGGTTGGTGACGGCCGCCATGGCGGCCGTCTACACCGGCGCCCTCACCAGCGCCTTGCTCCGCGGCCTGGAGATCGGCTGCGGGTGCTTCGGCGACGGGGGCGAGACGCTCACTTGGCCCGACCTGTGGCTGCGGCTCGCGCTGCTCGCCGCCGGCCTCCAGGTCCTCGCCACGGCGCGCTTCCTCGACTGGCCGCTCGCCGCCCTCAGCTCGCGGGCCAGTCGGGGCCGGCGCGCCACAGGTCCCACGCCAGGCTCCTGACGACCAGCGCGCAGTCCACGACGTCCTGCAGGCCGATGTGGTCGTCGGGCCGGTGCGCCGTCGAGAGCCACGGCCCCGGCCCGAACACGACCGCCTGCGCGCCGCCCACCTCCACCATGTTGTGGGCGTCGGTCCAGGCGGGGAACCCGAAGAGCTTCGGTTCGCGGCCGAGCGTCTCGGCGACCACGCGACGCAGGCTTGCGACGAACGGCGCGTCGGGCGGCGTCTCCCAGGCCTCGGCGAGCTCGATCGTGCGCACCTCGGCGTCGTGACGGGCAGCCAGCGCGCTCAGCTCGGCGAACACCTCCTGCGGACGCAGGTTCGGACCGAGACGCACGTCCAGGTGGACCTCAGCCAGGTCGGGCACCACGTGGAGGTCCGAGCCGCCGTGCATCTGCTGGACCACGACGGCCGGCGCGATCAGCGGGTGCGCCCGGCGCAGGAACGGAAGATCGTCGAGGGCGACGACGAGCCGCGCCGCCTTGACCACCGCGTTGTCGCCCTGCTCGGGGACGGAGCCGTGGGCGCTGCGGCCGCGCACCGCGAGCATCACTTCGACCACTCCCGCCTCGGCGACGGCGATGTCGAACTCCGACGACTCCATCACCAGGGCGTGATGCGGACGCAGCGAGCGCGCCAAGGCGATCGAGCCGGTCCCGCCCTCCTCCTCGTCGACCGTGAGGCCCAGACTCAGCGGCAGGTCGGCGAGAGGCACGCCGGCGTCGCGCGCCAGCAGCAGTCCGAGCAGCGCGGCGACCACGCTGCCCTTGTCGTCCACGGCGCCGACCCCCCAGACCTCGTCGCCCTCGACGCGCGCCTTGCCGTCCCACTGCCATGTGGGCCTGACCGTGTCGACGTGCGCGACCAGCGCGAGCCGGGGCTCGAAGGGGCAGCCGACGACCAGGTTGTCGCAGCCGCCGGCGACGGGGTCCCTCCGCGCCGGCAGCGCCAGCTCGGCGACGCGGCCCTCGAGGTAGTCGACGATGGCCGCCTCCTCACCGGAGGGCGACGGGATCTCGACCAGGCGCACCAGCTCGTCGCGCGCCCACGCGAGCGCGCTCGCGAGCGCGCTCGCGCCGAGCGCGGGCGGAGGTGCGCCCGCCGCGGAAGGCGGGGCCGGGTCTGCCGGCGGCACCGCCGTGTCAGCCTCCCGCCGGCAGCTCGATGTGGTACCCCTTGACGATCGTCTCGTGCACCGTCCACACGCTGCGATAGCCCGCCGCGAACACGCAGACGTCGCCCGCCACGACCTCGAACGACGGACTGCCGTCCTCGGGCTCGACGGTCATGCGCCCGGCGAGCACGACGAAGGTCTCGTTACCGTCCATCACGTCGTGGAACCTGCCGGGCGTGACGCTCCAGATGCCGCTGAACACCCGCTCATCGGGCGAGACGTAGAGGTCGTGGCTCATCATCTGCGGCGACCCCTCGATGACCGCCCCCGGCGCGAAGTCCTCCGGTTCGAGCGGCACCCCGGCCGCGTTGCCGATCGCCGGCAGGCCACTCATCGCCCGTCGCCCCCGGGCTTCGCCACGAGCTTCATCTTCTTCGCGTCGTGGAGCACTTCGTTGGCGCAGTTGGTCCCGTTGGCTCCCGAGATGCCGCCTCCCGGATGGGTGCCGGCGCCGCAGAGGTACAGGTTACGGATGGGCATCCGGTAGCTGGCCCAGCCGCGCACGGGGCGCAAGATGAACATCTGGTGGTCGCCCATGTCTCCGTGCAGGGCGTGGCCGCCGGTGGCGTTGAAGAGGCGCTCCATGTCGAGCGGCGAGAGCGTCTGCCGGTGCTCGATCATGCCGTCGAGCCCCGGGAAGCAGTCGCACAGCTGCTTGACGCAGCGGTCGGCGACGTCGCCGATGATCTCGTCCCAGTTCGACCCGTCGCGCAACGTGTAGGGCTGCGAGTTCATGTCGATGGTCATGATGTGCTTGCCCTCGGGCGCCAGCGACGGGTCGAAGACCGTGGGGAAGCAGCACTCGACGTGGGGATAGTCCCTGGCCGGGATGCCGGCGCGCGCCTCGGCCTGGTTGAGGTCCATCTGGCGGATCGAGCTGGTCAGCTCGATGATGCTGCGGTGGTAGCGCTGCACGCCGTCGCCGTCGTTGAGCGCCGGGAAGGCCAGCTTGGGCAGCGCGCCCAGCGCCAGGTTCACCTTGATGCTCGTGCCGTCGGTGATGAACGTCCTGAGAGAGCTGCAGAAGCCGGCGTCGAGGTTCTCCTCGCCGACGAGGCCGAGCATGGTCGTCTTGGGATCGGCGTTCGAGACCACCAGCGGGGCCTCGATCTCCTCGCCGTCCGCCAGGAGCACGCCGGTCGCCTGCCCGCCCGAGACGAGCACGCGCTCCACGGCGGCGTTCGTGCGCACCTCGCCGCCGGCCTCGCGGACGGCGTCCGCCATGAGCCGGCCCAGGATGCCGATGCCGCCGCGCACGAAGCCCCACTTGCGCACGCCGCCGCCGGCCTCGGAGGAGGCGTACTCGTGCAGGAGCGTGTAGGCGGTGCCCGGGGTCGAGGGCCCCGAGACCGAGTCGTTGATCGAGAACCAGCCGAGGCCCGCCTTGACCTCGTCCGACTCGAAGCGCTCGTCGAGGTACGTCGCGCTCGACGCCATCATGAGCTGGTAGGCGTCGAGCAGCTCTTGCGGTTCCTGAGCGCCGTGCCGCCGAGGCGGGCCATTCGGCCCCAGTCGGCGGCGCTCCGCATGCGCAGGTCGGGAGGCGTGAGGCCGAAGAGCGGCCCGAACCAGCGCGCGATCCGCGTCAGTCCCTCGTCGAACCGCGGGTACGCGGCGGCGTCCTTCTTCGAGAAGCGACCCACCTCCCTCGCCGCGTCGACGGCGTGCTCCTCCATCCAGAAGTGGGCCCCAGTCGGATAGACGTTGAGACTGGGGCCACAGGCGTCGACGTGCAGGCCGCGCTCGGCGAGCCGCATGTCGCGCCAGATGTGCTCGCCGAGCATGGCCAGCACGTAGGCTCCCGGGGATGCTCGGAAGCCGGGGGCGAACTCCTCGGTCACGGCCATGCCGCCGACCATCTCGCGACGCTCCAGCACGAGCGTACGGAGCCCCCCGCGGGCGAGGTAGAACGCCGCCACCAGACCGTTGTGGCCGCCGCCGATCACCACCGCGTCGTATCGCTGACCGGACGGGGTCACTGTGCTCATGCAGTCCTCCTGACACTCGGTGAGGCGGCCGCGCCGTCCGGCGCGGCCGCCCTGTCGTCGAAGTACACCGCCGGCGCCGGCGGGCGCAGGCAGTGCGGCATCTGCATCGCCTGGTTGTAGCCGCCGACGTTGATGCAGGCGACGATCTCGCCCTCCTCGACCTCCGGGAACGGGTAGTCCTCGGCCCAGAGATCGTCGCCCTCGTTGATGTGTCCGCTGATCGTGGTCCGCAGCGTCCGCGGCGCGTCGGCGCGGGCGCAGACCACGAACTCGAAGGGAGCGTCGTAGATGAAGCGGTCGTTCATGACGTTCCAGCCCATGTCGAGACCGACGAAGGGCGTGCCCATTCGGTCCTCGACCGTGACCACCTCACCGAGCAGGATCGCCGCTTCCTTGACGAGGTAGTCGCCCGACTCGACCACGACGGTGACGTCGAGATCGGCGAGACGATCGGCCAACAGGCGCGCCCATGCCGTCACGTCGAGCGGCGCGTCGCCGGGCGCCATGGGCACTCCGAGCCCGCCGCCGACGTTGAGCGTCTCGATGGGGCAGCCGAGGGAGCGTGCCGCTTCCACCATCCGGGCGGCGCGGTCGACGGCGACGCCGAACGCAGGCAGGGCGTCGCTGAGATAGCCGTCGCCGACGTGGAAGTGGATCGTGTCGACGATGAGGCCGTAGTCCCGCGCCAGTGCGACCGCCTGCTTCGAGCTGCTCCGGGTAGATGCCGAACTTCGTCGGCCGGTCGCTGCTGTAGAGCGACTCGTTGTCGCCCCGCCATGCCGCGCCGGCCCGCGGGTTGATGCGCAGCCCGATCCGCCGCCCCGGCGCACGGCGCCCCAGGCGGCGGATCTGGCTGAGAAGGTCGAGGTTCACGTGGACCGGGTGCGCCAGGATGACGTCGAGGTCGCGCTCGCTCACGTTCGTCCCGTGTAGCTGATCTCTTCGGCCCGCCACCCGTGGGCGAGGCCGTGCAGCAGCTCGCCGGGAGAGCAGACGTCGAGGCCGACGCTGCCGGGCGAGCCGGGCGCGCCGAGGCGGCGCACGTAGGCCAGGACCTCCGGCTCGCGCTGCGCCTTCACGGCGAGCAGCACGCGATGCCGCAGGCCGACGCCCTCGAGCGCCGCGTGCAGCGCGCGCACCTGCTCGCCGATCTTCGGCAAGTCGAAGACGTAGAGGGGCGTGCCGTGAGTGCGCGCCAGAGCCTCCGCGTCGCGCCCGGCGATCTCGAGGCGCCCGCCGCGAACGCAAGGCCCGGCCGCGACCAGAAGTCGCGGCTGACGCGACGTCGCCCGTGTCCGCCATGCTGCGTCTCCTCACTTCCTGCGGTGGAGAACCACGCTAGAGCACATGTGTCGACTGTCAACAACTGCCCCGGGCTCGCAGCGCAGGGAAGTCAGGCGCCTGCGCCACGAGGTGCGCAACCCGCGCGAGGAGCGCGCCGTCTCCTTCAGGCGCGCGACGCTAGAACTTCACGATGCTGCCCACATCCGCAAGGCGGCAGTCGGGGATCGAGTCAGCGGCGCGCATGAGGAAGTTGAGCTTCTCGATCCGCTCTCCCGACCGTGGCGCGCCGTTCTTCTGGAATGGCACCTGGAGCCCGACCGACAGATCCATGACCACGTCGTCGACGACCCCGCCGGAGCGCCCGGAGGGGACCGCGATCAGGTCGTGTGCGACTCCGTACTCATAGGTCTCCAGAGCCTCCGAGATCGTCCCGACCTGATTCGGCTTGAGAAGGAATCCCTCGACCGCCCTCGTGGCGCTGGCCCTCTGGAGACGCGCGAGGTTCGTGGCGATGAGGTCGTCTCCAAGGATGATGGTGCGCGGGATCTCCCGCACCGCACGCGGATAACCATCCCAGTCGTTCTCCTCGAGGAGGTCCTCGATGAACACCAGCTTGAACCTCTCGGTCAGTTCCCTGGCGTAGGAGATCAGCTCATCGGAGCTGACGCGCTCCCCCTTGAGGTAGTAGGTCGCGGTCGCGGCGTCGTACATCTCGCTCGAGGCGCAGTCGAGCGCGAAGGCCATCTTGTCGGCGTACCCGCAGCGATCGATCGCCTCCTGCATCAACGTGAGGACGACCTCGGGGTCCTCAGACGGAGCGACGTAGCCGTACGAGCGCGCCACCTTGGGAGGCGACCCGACATACCTCTCCAGCACATCCGCCATCACTTCGAAGACCCTGACCCCCATCTCCACCGCTTCGAAGATCGACTCCGCCTTGTAGGGCATGACGATGAACTCGTTGAACGGCTGGACCATGTCGCCGTAGCGTCCCCCGTTCACCATGTTGAAGCTCGGCACGGGAACGGTCGCGAGTGCCATCCCCTCCAAGGTACCGATACGGAGGTACTCCGGCGACGGCGGCGGCGGCCCTGAAGCAGGCGATCGAGGTCGAGTAGATGGCGTTGCCGCCGAGGTTGCGTTTGTTCTCCGTCCCATCGAGGGCGATCATCAGGTCGTCCAGGGCGCGCTGGTCGTCGACCGGCATCCCGATGAGGGCCGGTGCGATGACCTGACGGACGTTCTCTACCGCCCTGTGGACGCTGAGGCCGTTGTACGTGTCAGGATCGCCGTCCCGCAAGACGAAGGCCTCGTACATCCCCACGGACTGGCCTGTGGGCGCGGCGCCCCTGCCGACGAACCCTCCCTCAGTCTCGACCTCGACCTCGACCATCGGCCGGCACTTGCAGTCGATGAGCTGGCGTGCCCGCACGGATTCGATCCTCATGTGTGACTCACTTCGTCGCTGGTGTGGCGAGGCCGTGTGGTGTGCCTCTGGCTAGTCCCCGAGTGCCGGGACGTAGAGGATGTTGAAGTCGCAGAGGTTCGTTCCCGTGTTGCCGGTGTACACCGTGTCGCCGATGGCCCCCAGCGCTTCGTAGCACGCGTGGCCCCGCAGCGCGGCATGCAGGCTCACGCCCTTCTCCACGGCCGTCTCGTAGCTTGTGGAGTCGGTGAGGCCGCCGGCCGCGGGTGTGGTCCCATCGGTCCCCTCCGAGTCCACCGAGAACATGCATGCGCCGGGGGCCTTCGCGGCGCTGATGGCGAAGCTCGCGGTGAGCTCCTGTGACGGTCCTCCGTGCCCCTCGATGGCGGCGTCCTCCGGGATCTTCGTCGTCGTCTCCCCGCTGCTGAGGATCACGCACGGCGCCGGGAACGGATTGCCGTAGGCCTGCACCTCGCGGGCAAGCGAGGCGAAGAACGTGCCTGCGTCCTTGCTCTCACCCTCGAGGAAGGAGGTCAGGATGTGGGCCGCGACTCCCATCTCCTCGGCCACCTCCCTTGCAGAGATGCACGAATCGGGCACGGTGTTGAGAAGGAAGTACGTGTTCTGTGGAAACGCCTTCGGCGTCTCGCGATCGTCCCCAGCCTCCATGAGGTAGCGGACGACGTTGGGGGGGAGCCGATCGGCCAGGTCATAGTCGGCGATGACGCGCCGGGCGTCATCGAGCGTGGTCTTGTCGGGGCCGATCGGCGTGCTCGCGTAGTCGCCGAACGGGATCCCGATGTCGCCTGTGGGCGGGTTCCCGACCGCATCGGAGATGCCAAAGCCGATCAGCTCGGCGCCGGAGGCCTGGATCCGCTTCGCCAGCATGCCGCCGTTCGTCTGCGAGATGTGGCGTCGGATCGCATTGATCTCGTAGATGCCGGCTCCGGACTTCAGCAGGACGTCTGTCGCGTCCATCTCGTCCTGCAGGGAGATGCCCTCGACAGGGCAGCTCATCAGAGCCGAGCTGCCCCCGCTGATCACCGCGATGAACAGGTCATCGGGACCCGCCCCGTCCGCGAGTTCCAGGATCTTCAGGGAGGCCTCGTAGCCGGTCTCGTTGGGCAGCGGATGTCCGCCCACGTAGACGTCCGTGTTCCTGAAGACGTCTCCCTCCTCGGCGACCTTGACGATCGCGATCCCCTTGCTGAGGTGGTGGCCGAGGATCTCATCGAGCGCTGCAGCCATTGCGTTGCATGCCTTTCCGGCGCCGACGAGGTACACGTGCCTCTTCTTCGAGAGGTCCCAGGTCCGTGTCCCGATGCGCAGGGAGCTCCCCTCCAGGCGCGCGATGCTCTTGATCCTGTCGTATGCGTCCAGCCGCTGGAGCGTCCTGTCGGCGATCTCCAGCACCACCCTCCTGGAGTCCGCCGCTCCGTGCGAGACCAGTGCTTCGAAGTTCCGGATCTTCAGCATGCCCTTACTAGCTCTCTGTCCGCTAGGACTCAGCCAGGACACTGGGCGCGGGAGCGGCTTCGCGATATGGCTGGTCCCACAACAGGAGGCTCTGGCCGAGTCCCCGCTCGAGGGCTGCCTGGTAGAGCTCATATCCCCAGGCGACGTCGAAGACGGCCATTCCAGAGGCAACGAAGACGATACGTTCCTCGGCGTTCTCGCGACGACTCTTGTTGCCCAGGATGACGTTCCCCAGGTCGGTGGAGTCGGCGAGCGCCGGGAGCTTCCCGTCGTCGATCAACCTGTAGAGCGGTCCGCCGATGACGCCGTCGTAATACTTGAGCTTGTCGGGAGTGGCGAGCGCGTCCAAAACGTAGGCTTCGTGCAGGTGGATGTTGTCGTAGACGATCCTGCTGTTCAGCCAGAAGGAGTCCTCCGCCTTCATCGGGCCGGTGAGGAGCACGGTCGCCCCGCACTTGAACCATGCGTCCTCCACGTAGAGCGTCTTCAGGCGCGAGGCCGCGACGGTCACGACATCGCCGTCCCGGAGCGCGTCGTCAAGCGAGGTCGAAACGACACCGGCGTATCCCGACCATCTTCCGCGACCAATCCGCGAACGCCTGGGCCTTTTCCGGCGCGAGGTCATGGCAGATCACCCTCTTCAGGCTCGGCATCTGCGAGACGATGGCGCGAAAGCAGGCCTTGTTGATCGGGCCGCAGCCGATCACCGTGCAGACCTCGGAGTCCTGGCGCGCCAGGTAGCGCGTGGCCACGGCGGGGATCGCACCTGTGCGGGCCGAGCTCAGCAGGTTCGCCGACATGAGGCACAGCGGCTCTCCGGTGTCCTTGTCGTTGAGCATCACGGTCAGGACCGAGCGCGGCAGGCCCCGGGTAGGGTTGTCGGGATTGGAGCCGTACCACTTGTTGCCGCACACGTCGTACTTGCCGCCCAGATAGGCCGGCATCGCGACGAAGCGGCGATCCGGCCCCGCCAACGGCATGTTGGGGAACGGCGACTCCTCGGGGAACTCGATGCCCAAGCCGTGGTTGTTGTGGTTCGAGCCACCCATCAGGTAGTCGCCGGTGGCGAGGAGCTTGAAGACGTCCTCACAGACGTCGATGCAGCGTGGCGCATCCAGGACGCCGGCCTCGATCATGTCCGGCTCAGACAGGTAGAGGAACTCGGTTCGCTTGCCCATGGTCGTTGTTCTCCTGTCTCGCTGTGTCGCGCCACACGTTCATGCTGAACTGTAAACTGTCAACAGTTGAGCGGCAAGTGCCTCCGTTCCGGCGAAGCCCATGGAAGGGGCGCGGAGCTCACCCGCGGGCAGATGGCAGCGCCGCGCTGATCGAGGGCGACGACGCCTGCGTCGGCTTCGGCGGCGGCTGAGGGTCTGACCCGGGCGCGCGTGTCGCGCCCTCCGCACTCCCGATCCCCGCGCCGCACGGCCGCCCGACGGGCGACCGGCCCCTTCAGCGCTTGCGAGCCCTCGACTGCTTGAGCGGCAGGCCGGCCCGGCCCCACGCGACGATGCCGCCGCGCACGTTGCTCACGTCGCCGAACCCCAGGGCCGCGAGCCGCTTCGCCGCCTTGCGGCTACGGCTGCCGCTGCGGCACGCGAGCATGACCGGGGCGGCCGGATCGAGCTTGGACGCATAGGACTCGAGCTCGGCGAGAGGAACGTTGACCGCCTTGGGGAACCTGCCTGCCGCCAGCTCGCGAGGCTCGCGGACATCGATGAGCCTGACCCCCTGCCCGGCGCGACGGAACGCCTCGGAGGGTTCGATGTCGGTGAAGGACGGCGCGGAACCGCGGCGGCTAAAAGGCCACACTGCTGCGCTGCGGGTCTTCGACCAGCGCCTCGTAGAGCACTTCGAACGGGCCGCTCGCGAGGATCGACTGGAGCGACGCGTACACGCGCTGCACGGGCTCGGTGCGGTAGAACTCGTCGTGGGCCTCGATCGAGTCCCACTCGCTCTCGAAGATGAAGTGGACGTCGCCGAGGACGGCCTCGCGGTCCTGGTCGCGCAGGGCGCTGGCCAGGGGCGACATGCCGAACGAGCGCAGGACCCGGTGACTGGCGTGGCCTGAGGCGGACTGGAGGAGCGCGGCGAGATCCTGCAGGGCGTGCTCGGCGCGGTGCTCCGTGCCCTTGAGGACGCTGAACATTGTCTGGCCGATGATCACGCGGCGTACTCCCCTTCGAGTGTCTGCGCGGTCTGACTGTTCCCTACTGTAGCGCGAACCGAACGGTCGCGCCTCCCCGGCAAGGGGAATGTGTACCCAGCTTTGACGATGCTAGGAGGCGCCGGCGGCTCAGCGCGCGACGTTGCGGAACGCCGCGGTGATCGCCGCCGGCTTGAAGGCCTCGTCGCCCTCGGCCATCCAGACGATCTTGCCGGCGCGGTCGACGATGACGGCGCGGGGCTCGAGCGCGCCGCCAGCAGGGCAGGCGCCGTAGGCCCTCGCGACCGTGCCGTCATCCGGGAGGAGGGGAACGGCGACGGCGGCCTCCGCGTCCCACTTCTTGAGCTCGTCACGCCCCGCGTCGCTGATCACCAGCACCTGGCCGCGCAGACCCCAGAGCGAGTCGGCCGCCTTGCTCAGCGCCTCGAGCTTCTTCGGCACGTCGGGTGTCGCCGCGGGCATGAACACGAGCACCGGGAACCAGTCGCCGCGGTACTGCCTGAGGTTGATCTCGCTGCCGTCGACGGCGGAGAGGACGAAGGCCGGCGCTTCACGGCCGACGCCGAATGCGTAGCCCACTTGGGGGACCTCCTGGACGTGCCCGGACGGGGTCCGGCTGACTGACGCCGGCAGTCTATCAAACGGCTTCAGCGGGAGACGGACGGGCGGGCGCCTCCGGCGCCCGCCCGTCCGTCTCCCGCCGGTCGCGCGACTCCGGGTCGCGCGGCCTCCGTCGTTCTGCGCTCAGAACGTCCGGTAGTACTCCTTCGCCGCCGCACACACCGGGCACTTGTCGGGCAGGTCGCCGATCACGGTGTGACCGCAGATCAGGCAGACGCTGACCGGCTTGTCCTCGATGTCCTTGCCGGTGAGCACCGTCTCGCGCGACTGCGCGTACATCCACTTGTGGTCCATCTCGGCCTTGCGCGCGTACCGGATGCTGCGCCCGGCCTGGGTGTTCTCCTGGACCTTGGCGATCTCCTGATACGCGGGGTACATCTCGTCGATCTCGAAGCTCTCGCCCTCGAAGGCGGCCTTGAGGTTGTCGGCCGTCGCGTGGATGCCCTTCATCGTGCGCAGGTGGTTGCGCGCGTGGCGGGTCTCGGCGAACGAGATGGCGCGGAAGAGCTTGGCCACGTTCGGGAAGCCCTCTTCGTCGGCCTGCTCGGCGTACACGAGGTACTTCTCGGCCGCCTGGCTCTCGCCGGCGAAGGCCGCCTTGAGGCTCTCCTCCGTCATCGCGTTGAGGTCTTCAGGCTTGGGCAGGCGCTTCTCGAAGACCTCGTCCATCAGAACTCCTTGAAGTACCCGCCGGCGGTGCCGCACTGCGGGCACTCGTGCGGCGCGTCGCCGATCACCGTATGGCCGCACACCGGGCAGACGCGGACGGGCGTCGCGCCGAGGTCCTTCTTGCCCTCGACGCCCTTGAGCGTGCTGTCGTAGATGCCCTGGTGGTCGACCTCGGCCTTGAGCGCGTAGCGGATGCTGGTGCGCGCCGAGGCGTTGCCCTGCAGCGCGGCGACGGCGTCGTAGGCCGCGTACATCTCGTCGATCTCGAAGGTCTCGCCGCCCCAGGCCGCCTTGAGGTTGTCGGCGGTCGAGCCGATCATGCCGAGCACGCTCAGGTGGTTGCGGGCGTGCGTGCTCTCGGCGAAGGCGACGGCGCGGAAGAGGCGCGCCACGTTGGGGTAGCCCTCGCTGTCGGCGACGTCGGCGAAGGCGAGGTACTTCTGCGAGGCCTGGCTCTCGCCGGCCAGCGCGGCCTTGATGTTCTCGGCCGTCATCGCGCCCTTGTCCTCGGGCTCGGGCGGCGTGTTCAGGAAGGGATGTTCCATGCTGCGGGAGGCCTCCTTTCGTGCGCGGCGCGGGCGACGCCGATGCGTCGCGTCCACGTCGCGGGTCTGAGTAGGGATGGTCTGCGTTCGGGGACGACATCTATGGTATCAGCGGCCACAACGGCCGCGGGATGCGCAAGTGAGGGGCCGTCCGGCGTCAGGCGGCGGCGTGCGCGGCGAGCGCCGGCACCAGCCGATGCAGCACGGCGTGGATCTGGCGCTTGCTCGCGTGGTCGAAGAGAGCGTAGTAGATGCCCGGGTACGCCTCGCTGCGCGTGAACTGGCCGAGGTCCACGGTGACCCCGCGCGCGCCGAGCTCGTGCGCCTGATCGCGGTCGATGGCGAGCAGCGCGGCGGTGGCCGGGAAGGCCGCGTCGCCGCAGATCTCGGCGACGTCGGTGGGGTAGCTCCAGAGCGAGAGGGCGAGCGGGGCGCCGCCGACCTCGCTGAGGACGAGGCGGACGCCGGGCTCGACCTCACCGCCGAGGTCGAAGTGGCGGCGGTCGGCGCCGCGCGCGACGCTGACCGAGAGGGCGACGCGCTCGAGCTTGTCGCTGAACGTCGTCGGGACGTGACGTGCCATGGTGGTTCCCTCCTCCCATCCCCGTAGGTTCCGGAGCCCGGGGTGATGGGCGACTCGCGTTCGGGCTCGTCCTTCCCGTGCCCGTGAGGAGGCAAACCGCACGGCCGCAGGGAGAACGGCCGTGCGGCACCGGCGTCAGTCGGCGCCGCCGCCTCCGCCGCCTCCGCCGCCCCCGCCGCCGCCGGAGAAGCCGCCCCCGCCGCCCGAGGACGAGCTCGGGGCGCTGGCGGCCACGGCGGCGGAGAAGCCGCCGCTCAGGGCGCTGAGCGGACTGGCGCCGCCGTGCGACGCCAGCACCATGAAGCTCATCGTGCTGAAGCCCGGGTCCTGCGCCACCTCGGGGATCTTGACCTTCATGTTCTCCATCACCTTGTCGGCGATGCCGAACACCACGGCGAGCACGAGGAAGTGCTCCCACAGCACGACCGCGTCGGGCGGCTTCTCGTCGAGGCGGCCGAAGTCCTCGAGATAGCGCTTGAGCGCCTTGTACATGGCGTGCAAGCTCGGCTGCCCTGGGCGTGCGCCGACGGAGGAACGGCGACATGACGAGCATGACGACGCCCGCCAGGATGCCCAGGAGCGGCCACGCCGATTCGGCGAAGCCCGAGAGCACGAAGCCTCCGACGATGGACAGGATCCCGAGGAAGATGGCGCCCCCCATGGCGATCGAGCCCTGACGCTCGACGAAGCCCAGCGCGCCGCCCGCCTTCGACACCGCCGAGCGCCAGGACTCGTAGCCGGCGTGGAACGTCGTCTTCTTCTCCTTGGCGGCGTCGCGCAGCTCCTCGATGGTGAACGACGTGCTGCCCATCACGTCCCCGAAGAGGAAGTCGACGAGCTCTCGTTCGAGCGGCCGCAGTCCCTGCGCGTCGGGCTGAGCGAGGGTGAGCGCGTAGGTCCGCTCCGTCTTCGTCCCGAAGCAGCCCGCGTTTCTCCTCGTCCACCGGGGCGATGCTGATGACGCCGCGGTTGGCCAGGTCGAGCAGCGTCGCCACGGCGTCGCTGTCCTTCACCGTCCCCCAGTGCATCAAGGTCCCGACCAGGGCAGGCGCGAGCTCCGGGTCGGGGAGCTCGCGGAAGTACCGGCCGCGGAACTGCGTGCGGTGCTCGCGTCCGTACTTGAAGAAGAGGAAGGTCACGAGGCCGAGGCCGACGAGCGGCAGGACGGCGCCGAGGCCGATCGCGATGGCGCGCCGGCGGCGGGCCGCGTCGCGCTCGGCGTTGGCCTCGTCGGCCAGACGCCCCTCCTCCTCGAGCACCGCGTCGACGCGGGGCCCGTCGTTCTGTCGGCGCGTCGGGTATCGCCTCGCGCGGAAAGAGCTCGCGGACCTCGACGAACGTGTTCGCCGGGAGGTCGTCGACCTCGAGCCGCACGACGCCGTCCGCCTCGATCGTCACCGTGCCCCAGAGCGGCCCGTGCGCCCAGGCCCGGACCTGTTCGCCGGTGACGCCGGGCGGCGGCGCGACCGACGCCCGCAGGCGGTCGGTCGGCACGCCCCAGCCCGCCCCGACCAGCTGCCAGTACAGCTCGCCGGTGTCGTCCCAGCGCTGCGCGGCGCCGAGGGCGCGGTACTCGATGCCGAACCGCGCCGACGTGTCCTGCAGGCGGAAGAAGACCTCGACGAGCGTGATCGAGCCCTGGTCGGTCACCGCGTACGTGCCGGGCGGGCGCGAGGCGGGGTCGTCCGTCAGGGCCAGGGCGCCCTCCGGGCCGCTGGCCCCGAGCACCTCGATCCCCTGGCTGCCCGACTCGTCGAGCTCCCAGTAGACGCGCGAGAAGTCGCCGTCGAACGACAGCGTGCGCCACTCGCGCACGAGAAGCGTGCCGTCCTGCTGGATCTGCGCCTCGATCTCGACGTCGGTGATCGAGTAGTCCTTGGCCTGCGCGGGGGCCGGCGTGAGAGCGCCGCGAGGCACGCGAGCACGAGGGCGAGACAGGCGACGACGAGGGCGACCGACGGGACGACACCTCGACCTTGACGACTCCGATGCACGACCCCTCCTCGCGACGGCGGTGCGTCGTCCGGACTCTACCATCGCCCGCCTCGGGAACCGAGCCTGCGCCCGGTCAGCACACCCGTCCCGCGCTGGTCCTGATCCGGCCCCGAAGGCAGACTCGGACCTGGGGACACGGGAGCGCCGAACGAGGCGCTCGCCTATTGACGGTCCGCGGGCCGCCGCAGGCCGAGGCGCGCCAGCTCGGCGTCGGCGAGGTCCCTGACCTCGCCGCGCTCGAGGCGCGCCCACGGATCGTCGCCGAGCGCGAGCAACCGCTCGTACGGCATCGACGCCAGCGCGCGCCGTGCGAGCAGGCGGTCGAGGTCCGGGTGCCCGCCGGCGAGCGCGCCGGCCACCGCCCGGACCTCCCGGCGCCACGCCAGACGAAGAGGCAAGTAGACGGGCAGCACCAGCATCAGCGGCACGGCGATGAAGGCGAGGCCGACGAGGACCCCCATCGCTCCAGGCTCGAGCGGCTGTCGCGGCCGCTCTGCTGCGACGCTCTCGCCGGCGTCCAGGACGCGGTCGGCCAACTCGCCGATGCCGCCGCCGACCAGCGGCACCCCGGCGACGATGTCGAGGCTCTCGCCGATGTCGGTGAGCGCCCCGCCGACGCGCGTGACCTGGTCGCTCAGTTCCGCCTGGCGCGCGGATGTCGGCGGCGATGAGTACCCCGAGGACCGACCCACACGACGACGTAGGCGACGAGCAGGACGTCGAGCAGGCGCATCGTCCGCGCGCTGAAGAACTCCCGGCTTCGTCCGTCCACGGCGCCTCCTCCGACGACGCGGCTACTGTAGCCCATCGCTCGCCGGCCGCGAAGTTCGTCTCCGCGCCGGGCGACGCCGTTTGCCGGCGGCGACGCCGCGAAACTTGTGCGCGGCACTCTGGCCGCCGATACGAAGAGAGACCCAGAGGCGACGCCGATGCGTCGCCGCGACCATCGCCTCCACGGACGCGATGGCGCGATGAGCCGGCACGATCGGCCGGGGCCGGAGGCGCGACCCGGGCGGCGGGCAACCGTCGCCGCCGGCGTCGCGCCCGTCGGCCCCGGCCGCCGGCATCTCACCGCCGCCTTCGCTCCGCCTCGCCGGCCATGTCGTCATGCCCCGCCGCCGCCCTTCCTGCGCGATAATCTGACAGGAAGCGGACGACCAGGAGCGACGCGTGCGCATCGCCTTTCTCGGCGACAGTCTGACCGAAGGCTCTCCCGGCGCCTCGTACCTGCGGCTGCTGCGCCCGCTGCTCCCCGGCCACGAGCTGCTCAACCACGGACGCGCCGGCGACTCGGTCGTCGACCTCTACGCTCGCCTGCAGCACGTCGCGCTCGAGCCCGTCGATCTCGCCGTCATCTGGATCGGCACGAACGACGCCGCCATGGGCGAGTGGACCTCGTGGGCGTACGAGGCCTTCGAGCCCATCACCTGGCGCGACACCCTCGACCGGATCGCCGCCGTCTACGCCCGCCTGCTCGCGCTGACGCTCGAGCGGGCGCCACAGGCGGTGTGCGTCCCGCCGGTGATCGCCGACGAGCTGGACGAGGCCTGGGGCCGGCGGGTCGCCGACATCGCGGAGCTCGTCGGCGCGGCCGTCGGCGGCCGAGCCCAGGGCGTCACTGCTCGACCTCGCGCCGGACTTCGCCCGCGCCCGCGCGAGGGCCGACGCGCCCGTCCGCTTCACCATCGACGGCGTCCACCTCTCGGAGGCCGGTGCGGCGGTCGTCGCGCGTGCGTTCGCCGAGGCGATCGAGGCGGCGGCGGGCGCGTCCTCGAGTGACGCCGCGCCGCCGCCGCAGACCTCCCCGCTCCGCCCGCGTACCCCTCAGGAGGACACCGCGTCCCCCGGCGGGAGGGCACGCCGCCGCCCAGATTCCTCCCACAGGAAGGGACCGATTTCTCTCCCCCGGGCGACGACCGGTCAGCCGCCCCGCTCGTAGCCTTGTCGCAGACAAACGACCACGCCGGAGCCAAGGGGGAGAACGATGTCACGCAGGACCTCACCGGAGACCCGCGCAGGATCCACCGCGGGGCGCCCTGGTTCACCGAGCGCCTGGCCCGCACGAGCGCGCTCCACCCGTGGCGCACCATCGCCGTCTGGGCGGCGCTCATCGTCCCCGCCGTTCTCGCCGCCGGCTCGCTGCTCGGCAGCGGCCTGACCTCGGAGAGCAAGTTCCGCGCCGGCGAGCCCGACAGCGTCACCGCCGACGCCTGATCGAGGAGCGCCTCAGCGGCCCGCACGTTCACCGACTTCGTCATCGTCCGGCCGGCGGACCTCACCGTCGACGACCCCGCCTTCAAGCGCTACGTGCACCGCGCTCGCCGGCAAGATCAACGCCCTCGGCACCGATGTCGATCGAAGCCACCTCCACCTACTACGCCACCAATGATCCCGGCGCTCGTCTCCAAGGACAAGCACGCCACGCTCATCCCCGTGGTCATGGCGGGCACCATGGACGAGGCGCTCGAGAACGTCGACAAGCTCCACGAGACCGCCGTGGCCGCCCAGAGCGACGGGTTCACCGTCGCCCAGACCGGCGAGGCCAGCCTCAACGAGATGTTCACGAGGCTCGCCGAGAAGCGACCTGCAGCGCGGCGAGATCTTCGGCGTCCCCGCCGCCCTCATCGTGCTCGTTGTCGTCTTCGGCGCCGTGCTCGCCGCGACCATGCCGCTGGTGCTCAGCATCATCAGCATCGTCCTGGCCTGGCCCTCACCGCCCTCATCGGCCAGATCTACCCGATGAACATCTTCGTGCTGAACATCCTCACCATGATGGGCCTCGCGGTCGGCATCGACTACACCCTGTTCGTCATCTCCCGCTACCGCGAGGAGCGCGCCCGCGGGCTCGAGAAGATCGAGGCCATCGCCGCCACCGGCGCCACCGCCAACCGCGCCATCTTCTTCAGCGGCATGACCGTCGTCCTGGCCATGATCGGCATGGTCATCGTGCCCATCGACATCATGATCGGCATGGGCATCGGCGTCATGCTCGTCGTCTTCACCACGCTGCTCACCGCCCTCATCGCGCTGCCCGCCGTCATGAGCGTGCTGGGTGACCGCATCAACGCCCTGCGCGTGCCCTTCCTCGGCCGTGCCGCCTCCGGCGCGCCAACGGCCACGGGGGCGTCTGGGAGCGCCTCGCGCACAGCATCATGCGCCGCCCGGTCGTCTGGCTCAGCGTCGCCGTCGTGGCGCTGCTGGCGCTCGCCGCTCCGGTCTTGGTGATGAACACGGGCAGCCCCACCCAGGACGCCGCCCTCGTGCCCGACGGCCACTACGCCAAGCAGGGCTGGGACATCCTCGACCGTGACTTCTCCCTCGGCCAGGCCAACCCGCTGCAGATCGTCGTCGACGGCCCCGCGAGTGCAAGCGCGGTCGAGCAGGGCATCGCCTCGCTGCAGCAGGCGATGAAGAAGGACGGCCGCTTCGCACCCGCCCAGGTCACCGTCAACGAGGCCGGCGACCTGACGCTCCTGACCACCGCGCTGGCCGGCGACCCCGTGGCCGACTCCACACAGGCGCTCGTGCAGCACCTGCGCAACGACATGATCCCCGCGGCGTTCGCCGGCAGCCCCGCCCAGGTGTACGTCACCGGCACCACGGCGGGAGTGGTCGACTACCTCGGCTTCTTCGACACCTGGCTGCCGATCGTGCTGCTGGTGGTCCTCTCGCTCAGCTTCGTGCTCCTGCTGGTCGCCTTCCGCTCGATCGTCATCCCGGCGCAAGGCGATCCTCATGAACCTGCTCAGCGTGGGCGCCTCCTACGGCCTGCTGGTGCTGGTCTTCCAGAAGGGCGTCGGCGCGGAGTCTTCTTGGCCTCACGCAGGTGGAGAGCATCGAGGCCTGGGTGCCGCTCATGCTCTTCGCCCTGCTCTTCGGCCTCTCGATGGACTACCAGGTCTTCCTGCTCAGCCGCATCAAGGAGCGCTTCGACCACAGCGGCGACACGCGCGAGGCCGTGGGCTACGGCGTCGGACGCACCGCCGGCATCATCACCGGCGCCGCCGCCATCATGGTCTGCGTCTTCGGCGGCATGGCGACGGGCGAGCTCGTCGTGTTCCAGCAGATGGGCTTCGGTCTCGCCGTCGCGATCTTCATCGACGCCACCGTCGTGCGCACGATCATCGTGCCGGCCGCCATGGAGCTGCTCGGCGACTGGAACTGGTACCTGCCGCGCTGGCTCGAGTGGCTGCCGAACGTGAGCATCGAGGGCCGCGTGGACGAGCACGTGCCGGCGGGCGACACGCCCGCACACGCGCCGCGGGCCAAGGAGCCGGCCGCTCCCCCGAAGGCGCGGCCGGCCTTCCCGCGGACGGCGCCGGGAGGCTCTCCCGCCGCCCGCTGACAGAGCTCCCCCAGGGCGTCATCGCCCGCTCCGGGCCCCGGCCGGCGCAAGCCGGCCGGTGCGATTCAGGGACTCGTTCACCAGTCGCGCACGTCGACGCGGCGTCCCGGCACCAGGTCAGCGCCACGCGCGACCATCGAGCGCCGCTCGGCGACAAGCTCGAGGTCGCCCGTGCAGCGACGTCATGCAGCCCACGACGAGCTCGGCGACGCGCACGCGCTGCAGCTCGAGCCACACCAACTTCATCGACCCCGCCAGATACACACATAACTGCAGGTCTACCTACACCACCTTCTCCCGGGGCCGCCATGCCGCGGAAGTCGTTCATGCGGGTCGCCGTCACCGTCGGATGGACGGCGACGATGCGCCTGTCGCGATGCTCCTTGGCCAGCGCCTTGACGAAGCCGCGGATACCCCACTTGCTCGCCCCGTACGGACCCAGGGTAGCGGTCCCGTGGAGCGACGCCGTGCTGGCGATGACGATGACGGCGTCGCGCACGTGCGGGAGCAGGAGCCAGGTCAGCTTCATCGTCCCCACGAGGTTCACGCGCACCTGCAGGTCGATCTCCTCGAAACCATGAACGTCTACCATGCGCCCGTCGAGAAGCTCTTTTGCCAACGCTTTCACGAAGCCGCCTCGGATACCCCACTTGCTGGCGCCGTACGGACCCAGGGTCGCGGTCCCGTGGCGTCACGCCGTGCTCGCGATGACGATGACGCAGTCGCGCACTTGCGGGGAGCGTCACGTGACCCTGGAGTCCCGGGTCGCGGCGCTCCCCGGCGTCGGCGTTACCTCAGCGCGGGCGCTGGCTCGTCGCGGTGTCGGCAGCGACTTCCTCTCCGGGGCAGGAGCCAGGTCAGCTCCATGGTCCCCAGGAGGTTCACGCGGACCTGCAGGTCGATCTCCTCGAAGCTCTGCTCGAGGAAGGGACCGCCACACGACGACGCCGGCGTTGTCGACGAGGATGTCGAGATCGCCCGTCGCGTCGAGGACCTCGGCGACGCAGGAGCGGATGCTCGGCTCGTCGCCGAGGTCCAGCCGGTGCAGCGTGACCTCCGGCGCGCCCAGCTCGCGGCAGCGGTCGGCGACGGCGCGGGCCTCGGCCTCGTGCTCGAGATATGTGAGGGCGAGCCGGGTGCGCTCGGCCGCGAAGCCGAAGGCGATCTCGCGGCCGATGCCGAGGCTCGCCCCGGTCACGAGGACCGTCTTGCCCGCCAGCTCGACCGTCGCCGCGCGCCGCGCCGGCACAGGTCCTGCAGCGTCGTCCATCCGCTTCCCTCCGCGTTCGCTCCCAGCCTCCCCGTGACGGCGCCGATGGTAGCATCCGTAGCGTGAAGCTCGTCATCTTCGGAGCCGACGGCCGCACCGGGCGGCTCCTCGTCGCCGGCGCTCTTGAGCGCGGCCACGAGGTCACCGCCTTCGCGCGCACGCCCGAGGCTCTCGGCGACCTCGCGGCGCGCTGCGCCCGCGTCGTGCGCGGCGACGTCGTCGACCGCGTCATGGTCGCCGAGGCCGTCTCCGGCCGGGAGGCGGTCGTCTACGCCGTCGGCCCGGGGCCCGGCGAGTCCGCCGCCATCACGGCCGACGGCGCCCTGCGCGTCGTCCGCGTGATGCAGAAGTACGGCCTGCGGCGCCTCATCGTCCTGTCGGCCGCCGGAGTGGCGCCGGACGAGGACGAGGCGCCACGCTCGTTCCTGTCGCGGATCTTCCGGACTCGCCCACAGATCGAGCGCCGTCGACCCCGCCGATGTGAGGCGGATGGAGGTCACGGTGCGCCAGAGCGAGCTCGACTGGACGCTGGTGCGGCCGTCGCGGCTCACGGACGGGCCGGCCACCCGGTCCTACCGGGCCGGCCCCGGCCACGCGCTCCCCGACGCGCGCCCCATCTCCCGCGCCGACGTCGCCGCCTACGTCCTCGACCAGCTCGAGACCGACCTGAACGTGCAGCACGCCGTCGCGCTGTCGGGCTGACTCGCACACGACCGGGGCAGTCGGCGCTGTCGGGCCGAGCTCAGCGCCCGAGCTCGAAGCGCAGCGCCGCCTCGAGGTCGGGGAAGAGCCAGGTGAAGCCGGCCGCCGTCAGGCGGGCCGGCCGGACCCGCTGGCTCGTGAGCAGCAGGTCCTGCCCCATCTCGCCCGAGGCCGCGCTCGAGGACCGCACGCGGCGCGGCGAGCACCGCCGGCCGATGCAGGACTCGGGCCAGGGTCGCCGTGAACTCGCGGTTGGTCACGGGCGCCGGCGCGGTGACGTTGACCGGGCCGGCCACGGACTCGTCACGGCAGCGCGTGCAGCACCGCGCCGAGGACGTCGTCGACCGCGACCCAGCTCATCCACTGGTCGCCGGCGCCGAAGCGGGCGCCGGCCGCCAGCTTGAACGCCGGCAGCATGGCGGCGAGCAGACCGCCGGCGCCGCCGAGCACGAGCCCGAAGCGGGTCGACACGACGCGGATGCCGGCCTCGCGCGCCGGCGCCAGCGAGTCCTCCCAGACCCGGCAGACCTCGGCGAGAAACCCGTCGCCCGGGCCGCTCTCCTCTGTCAGCTCCTCTTCTCCGCGGCTGCCGTACCAGCCGACCGCCGAGGCCGAGACGATGACCTTCGGCGGTCGCTCGAGCGCCGGCGGCGGTGCGCGCGATGAGCTCCGTGCCCTGCCGCCGGCTCGCGAGGATCTCGCGCCGTCGCCGCGGCGTCCAGAGCCCGGCGATCGACGTGCCCGCGAGGTGCACCACGGCGTCGACGCCCTCGAGCGCCGCGGCGTCGATCGCTCCGGCCGACGGGTCCCAGTGGGCCCAGCCCGCGCCGGGGTCGCGGCGCCGCGTCAGGCGAACGACCTCGTGTCCGCCCGTGGTCAGGAACGCCGCCAGCGACACCGCCGACGAACCCGCTGCCGCCGGTGATCGCCACGCGCAGCCGCGGCATCTCGCGATAGCGCGGCATGGCGCTCGAGATCGTCGCGCGTCCGCGCGTGGCGGAACTCGAAGAGCCGCTCGCAGGCGGCGGTCGGCTGCGCCGGCCGCCGCCCTCCGCACCACCGCGGGCCCCGGCAGCTCGTACTCGACGTGGTCCTCGAGCACGCTGCTCTCGTCGCCGTCCGCCGCGAACCGGTGCTCGTGCCGCCAGCGCGCGAACGGCCCTTCCTCCTGGACGTCGGTGAACCCCCGGCCCTCGACGTGGTCCTTGTGCACGGCGACCCAGCGCCGCTTCACCGGCCCGAGACCGTACTCCATGACCAGGCGATCGCCGTCGGCGATGCGTGCCCCTGCGCTCGACCACGCGGAGACGCTGCCACGGCGGCGCGAGGCGCTCGAAGGCGCCCGGGCGCGCGTGCCAGGCGTAGAGCTCGCCGACCGGGACGGGCATGGTGCTGCGCTTCTCGAAGACCGGCATGACCCTCACCCCCACGTCGCTCGGGAGTGTTCTACCCGCGACCACCGGTGCCGAGACTGCACGCGTCACCCGGTTAGGACCGGCCCTCCCGGGGGAACTTGTCCGGGCAGCCCGGGAACCCGAATGACGGTGAGGACGACGTGACAGACGCAGCGACCGCCGCCGCGCGAGGCGGCCGGACCGCCGCCGCGCTCGACGGCAGCATCGAGGTGGCGGGGCTCACCCGCGACTTCGGCAAGCTGCGCGCCGTCGACGGCGCCGACCTCACGGTGCCGTCGGGCCAGATCTTCGGCTTTCTCGGCCCGAACGGCGCCGGCAAGTCGACGCTCGTCAAGATGCTCGTCACGATCCTCCGGCCGACCGCCGGGACGGCGACCGTGGCCGGCTTCGACGTCGCCCGGCAGGGCGGCGACGTCCGGGCCGTGATCGGCGTCGCCCTCCAGGAGGTCGGCCTCGACCAGCTGATGACGGCGCGCGAGATGCTCGTGCTGCAGGCGCGCCTCTTCGGGGCCTCCGGCGCCGAGGCGCAGGAGACGACCGAGCGGCTCCTGCGCACGGTCGGGCTCGACGACGTCGACCCCAAGAAGCGCGTCGGAGCCTATTCGGGCGGCATGAAGCGCCGCCTCGACCTCGCCCTGGCGCTGGTCAACGACCCGCGCATCCTCTTTCTGGACGAGCCGACGACGGGCCTCGACCCCGCGAGCCGCATGGCGGTCTGGGAGGAAGTCCGCCGCCTCAACGAGGAGCTCGGCATGACGATCTTCCTCACCACGCAGTACCTCGAGGAGGCGGATCGCCTCGCCGACGAGGTGGCGATCATCAACCGCGGACGCATCGTCGCCCAGGGAACGCCGTCCGACCTCAAGCGCTCGGTCGGCGACGAGGTCGTCGAGATCGAGTTCGCCGACGGGGATGCGGCGGCGCGGGCGGATGCCGTGCTTGCTCCGCTCGCCGACCAGCGGAAGCTGGCCGGGAGCGAGCTCCGCCTGTACGTGCCCCGCGCCGCCGAGGTCGTGCCGGAGCTGGTGCGGCGGCTCGACGCCGCCGCACTCCCGCCGGCCGGCCTCACGCTCTCGCAGGCCACCCTCGACGACGTCTTCCTGCGCGCGACGGGCGAGACGATGAAGGAGGCCGAAGGCGACGGACGCGACGAGCCCGTCGACCCTGATGCGCCCGCCCCGCAGAAGGAGGCGACACCGTGACCGACGTCCTCCTGCTGGTAGGCCGCTCGCTGCGCAACGCGATCCGCGTGCCGGCGGCGATCATCCCCAGCATCGCGATCAGCGTCTTCTTCCTCTTCGTCTACGACGCCGGCCTCTCGTCGGTAGGGGACCTGCCGGGGTTCAAGGGCTCGTACCTCGGCTTCATCCTGCCCGTGGCCATCGTGTCGGGCGCCGTGAGCGGCGCCGGGCTCTCCGGCCAGGCCATCATCCGCGACCTCGAGAGCGGCTTCTTCACCAAGGTCCTCCTCACGCCGGCCTCGCGCCTGGCGATCATCTGGGGACCGATGGTCGCGAGCGCCGTCCTCCTCATGGTCCAGGTCGTGCTCATCATCGGCCTCGGCATGGTGCTCGGTCTCGACCCGGCCACCGGCGCGCCCGGCCTGCTCGCCGTCGTCGGCTACGCCTTCCTCTGGGGCATGGGCTTCGCGGGCTACGCCTCGTTCATGGCGCTGCGCACCAAGAACTCGGCCGCCACCGAGGCGGCGACCTTCGCCTTCTTCCCGCTCATCTTCCTGAGCACGACGTTCGTGCCCAAGGAGTACATCCAGGCCGAGTGGCTCAAGGTCGCGGCGACGATCAACCCGACGACCTACGTGTTCGAGGCGATGCGCGCGCTGCTCAACGGCGGCTGGGAGGCGAAGCCCCTGCTGCTCGGCCTCGCCGTGACGCTCGGCTTCGCCACGCTCACCGGCGGCCTCGCCCTCTTCGAGGCGCGGCGCGCCACGCAGCTCACCGACTGAGGACGCCGGCCGCGTCGGGGCGCGGCGGCCGCCTGGCCGGTAGACTCCGGGCATGCATGCTCCCGGACCCGGTCTGCGAGAGAGTGCTGGGCGAGCGGCTCGGCATCCTGCGCCTGCGCAACTTCCGCCGGGTCTTCTTCGCCCAGTCCGTCTCGGTGTTCGGCGACGGCATCACGCCCGTCGCGCTGACGTTCGCCGTCCTCGAGCTGACCGGCTCCGGGACCGACCTCGGCCTGGTGCTCGCCGCCCAGGCGCTGCCCGCTCGCCGGCCTCGCGCTGGTCGGCGGCGTCTGGGCCGACCGGCTGCCGCGCGAGAGGGTGATGATCGCCAGCGACCTCGTGCGCGCCGCCGTCCAGGCGACCGCGGCGGCGCTGCTGCTCAGCGGTGCGGCGCAGATCTGGCAGCTCGCGCATCCTTGCCGCGCTGCACGGCGCCGCCGAGGCGTTCTTCCGCCCCGCCGCGGGCGCGCTGCTCCCCCAGCTCGTGCCCGCTCGAGACCTGCAGCAGGCGAACGCCCTCATGGGCATGAGCGACAACTTCGGCTGGATGGTCGGTCCGGCGGTGGCCGGGACGCTCGTCGCGCTCATCGGCGCCGGCGGGGCCATCGCCGTCGACGCCGTCACCTTCCTCGTCAGCGCCGCCTTCCTGACCGGCCTCCGCGTGCCGGCGCTCGCCAGGACCCGCGGCGCCCAGCGCTTCGTCGCCGAGCTGCGCGACGGATGGCGTGAGGTCCGCTCGCGCACCTGGCTCTGGGTGATGCTCCTGCGCGTCTGCCTCGTCCTCTGCATCGTCATCGCGCCCTTCCAGGTGCTCGGCCCGCTGGGCCTGCAGGAGCAGGGCTACACCGCCGCCGCCTGGGGGTGGATCATGGCCGCGTTCAGCCTCGGCATGATGCTCGGCGCCGCCGTCGCCCTGCGCTACCGGCCGAAGCGGCCCATGATCACCGTCACCTTCGCCGGGGCGACCGCCCTCCTCTCGCCGCTCGCGCTGGCGCTCGGCTTCGGGCCGTGGGCGCTCGCCGCGGTGCAGGGCGGACGCGGGGTGGCCGTCGGCGTGCTCGTCGCGGTATGGAACACGGCCCTGCAGACCGAGGTCGAAGAGGAGGCGCTGGGCCGCGTCGTCGCCTGGGACTGGATGGCGTCGCTGGCGCTGTGGCCGGTCGGGCTGGCGCTGGCCGGCCCCCTCGCCGAGTGGCTCGGCGTGACGACCACGGCGTGGATCATCGGTCGCGCTCGGCTCGGTCGCGGCGTTCTGGGTGCTGGCCGTCCGCGACGTGTGGCGCATGCGCTCGCGGGTGGACGCGGGGCCGGCGGCCTGAGGCCGCGCCGCCCGCTCCCGCGCGAGCGCCGCCCGTGCCTTCAACCCTCTGGCGCGAGCGCTTCCCGCCGCCGTAGATCAGCACGTCGATGATCACGCCGCCGGCGACCACGACACGGCGCCCCAACCCTGGAAGCCGCCGAACTCGTTCGCGGCGATCGAGTAGGCGATGGTGGTCGTCGGCAGGAGGAGGAAGCCGAGGAACGGCCAGATCCAGGTCTCGTAGGCGCGACCGATGTAGTCGGTGAAGAGCCACATGCCGAACAGGATGAGTCCGCGGCGACGCGGCGGCCACGCCGGCGACGAGACAGCAGCCCATTCCCAGCACGGTGACCTCCCCGTACGGATGCCGCACGCTAGCACCTTCACGCAAGCGTCGTCCACCGGTGGCCGGGCACGCCGACGAGCGCGCGGTCCGCAAGGGCGGCAACGGCCACCGGGCGTGCCACACCCCGGGAGGAGGTGGGGGGAAGGTCCCGGGGGTGGCTCACCGGAAGCCGGCCGGCGGGGCCGGCCGGCGCCGGCGTCATTGGCGCTGCCGGGTCGCCCAAGGGGGGTGCAAGACGGCCCGTCGTTCCAGGCAGCGGGTGGGGCCGACCCGTGCATCTGCCGAACGCGACGATCTGGTGCTCGTCGTCGCCAATGCGAGTCTGGCCGGGCAGGACAAGACCCCACCCCGGCCGGCTCATTGTTCGCTTTCCCCGACGCGCGCCGCGTGAAACCGTTGCATCGCGCCGCGCACCGGCAACGCGCGTCGGCACTAGACTCAGGACGTGAGCCCGACGAGCGGCACACCACAGGTCGTCACGTTCGACGTCATCGTCATCGGCGGCGGCCACAACGGGCTCGTCAGCGCCGCGCTCTTCGCGCGCGCCGGCGATGCGGACGGTCGGTGCTCGAGGCGCGCGAGCGCACCGGCGGCTGCACCGACACGAGCGCGCCCTGGCCGGAGCATCCCGACTGGCGCGTCAACACGTACTCCTACGTCGCCGGCCTCATGCCGCGGCGCATCGTCGCGGAACTCGAGCTGCAGCGCCACGGGCTGCGCATCCTGCCGTTCGGCCCCTACTTCCACGCCTTTCCGGACGGCCGCTCGCTGGTGCTGCACGAAGACGCCGCGCGCTGCTACGACAGCATCGCGCGCTTCTCGAAGAAGGACGCCGACGCCTGGGGACGCTGGGAGGCGTGGCTGGGCGGCATCGCCGACGTCGTGTGGCCGCTCTTCCTGCAGACGCCGCCGAGGATCGGCGCCGCTGCGCCCCGGCGACCTGCGCGACCTGCTTCGGGTCGCCTGGCGCGTCCGCGGCCTCGGCGTGCGCGGCGTCGGCGACCTCACGCGCCTGTTCGCGGCCAGCGTCAACGACATCCTCGACGACTGGTTCGAGTCGGACGAGGTCAAGGCGATGCCGGCGATGACGGCGACGCTGGGCGCGTGGGCCGGGCCGGCGCAGCCGGGCACGGCCTATGTGCTGCTGCACCTCTCGATGGGCGACCCCGGCGACGGTCACGTCGGCGGCTGGGGCTTCGCGCGCGGCGGCATGGGCGGCCTCGCCGCCGCCTGCCGCCGCGCCGCCGAAGCCGGCGGCGCCGAGGTCCTGACCGGCGCCCCCGTCGCCCGCATCGACGTCGCCGGCGACGCCGTCCGGGGCGTGACGCTCGCGGACGGCCGCGAGTTCCGCGCCCCGGTCGTCGTCAGCACCGTCCACCCCAAGATCGCCTTCCTCGAGCTCGCTCGACCGCGCCCTCCTGCCGGACGACTTCGTCGACCTCGATCGAGCGCTTCAAGTGCCGCGGCGGCGGCGTCAAGATCAACCTCGCCCTCGGCGAGCTGCCGCAGTTCGCCGCGGCGCCCGCCGACGGCATCGCCGAGCACCACACCGGCAGCATCGAGATGGCCGTCTCGCCGGCCTACGTCCAGGCGGCCTTCGACGACGCCGCCGCAGGCCGGCCCGCCGCGCGCCCGATCGCCGACGGCACCATCCCGTCGACGCTCGACGACTCCCTCATGCCGCCCGGCATGCACTGCCTGTCGCTCTACACGCAGTGGGTGCCGCACGAGTGGGTCGACGAGCCCCACCGCGACGAGCTCGAGGCGTACGCCGACCGCATCGTCGACGCCTACGCCGAGCTGGCCCCGAACCTCAAGGGCGCGATCCTCGCCCGACAGGTGATCGGCCCCTACGACCTCGAGCAGGACCTCGGCCTGGTCGGCGGCAACGTCTACGGCGGCGAGCTCAGCGTCGACCAGCTCTTCCACATGCGCCCGGCGGCGGGCTACGCCGACTACCGCACGCCCATCCGCGGCCTCTACAACGGCTCGGCCGGAGCGCACGGCGGCGGCGGCGTGAGCGGTATCCCGGGCTGGCAGGCCTACCGCGCAGGCGATGAAGGACCGCGCCGGGACGAGCGACGTGCTCGCGCGCGGCGGACCGTCGGCCGCGTCGCCAGCGGACCGGCCGCGCCTGAGCGGAGCCCACGGTGAAGCGGCCGACAGCTCGCAGCCCTGAGGAGGGAGCGCCCATGAACGCGGATCGAGATCGATCGCCTGCTGTGGGCGCACGGACATCGCTCTCTGGGGCGTCGCCGCCAACGAACCCCGCATGACCCTGGCGCCCGACCTGCCGCGGGCCGTCTCGCTGGTCGCGCACCACGACCAGGCGGCGATGGCCGGCGTCGAGGCGGAGCCGACGCCGGCGTACTACGCCGACTACAAGCGGCTTGAACGCGTTGCTCGACGAGGCCTGCGGCGGCGCTGGCGGCGGCGCTGCGCGCCGACGGCCACGCCGCCGAGGCCGTTGCCGCGACCATCTACGAAGACGAGTACGACGACGTCGAAGACTGGGGCGACGCCGGCGTCTTCGCCAACAAGACCGCGGCGACGCGCGCCGGTCTGGGCTGGATCGGCAAGACGGCGTTGTTCGTCTCGCCCGACCTCGGTCCGTGGGTCCGCCTCGCGTCCGTCTTCACCGACGCCGACCTCGCGCCCGGCACGCCCGAGACCGAGGGCCGCTGCGGCGCCTGCCGGGCCTGCGTCGACGCCTGCCCGGCCGGCGCCGGCAGGGACGTGACGTGGCGCGCCGGCATGCCGCGGGATGAGCTCTACGACGAGAAGGCCTGTGAGGTCTACACCGAGCGTTTCGAGGACCTCGGCGGCGTCTGCGGCAGCTGTCTCGCCGCCTGCCCCTACGGCATCGCCGGCGCCGGCCGCTGACGCAGCGGCCGCTCGCGGTGTGACCTCGCCCCCGGCAGGCTATCCTTAGGGCGGATACCGAAGGAGCAGGGGCATGCCGCTCGGAGGATTCTGCGAGACCTGTGGCCGCAGGGGCATGCCGCTCGGAGGGTTCTGCGAGACCTGCGGCCGCTGGGTCTGGGTCAACGGCTACGGCGAGTGCGAGAACGGGCACCCGGCCGCCGTCGTGCGCGACGTGCAGCAGTTGCGTCCCCAGGATGCCGCGGCGCCGATCGACGCCCTCCGCCGTCAGACGCTGGAGCGGCGCCGTGGCCACTGGTGGTGGCGCTACTCCCTGTGGATCCTGTGGACCTTCGTCCCGGGTCTCAACTGGCTCGGCTTCTTCTACATCGGCGTGCGCGGACGCCGCGCCGAGTGGATCGTCTCGGGGCTCATCTACCTGCTCGCGCTGGTCGGCGCCATCGGCCTTCTCGGCGTCGACGTGCTGATCGCGCTGGCCGTCGCCGTCCTCGCGCAGGGCGTCTCGGTGCTCCAGGCCTTTCTCGTGCGCCCGCAGTTCCGCGCCCTCATGTTCGGCGACGCGCCGCTCGGCTCGCTGCCGGCGCCGCCGCCGCTCCTGCCCAGCGCCGAGCGCGCCGCCCTGCCCAAGGGCACCGATGCCGGCGCCGCCCAGGTCATCGCCGCGGCGCACGAGCGCGTCGACGGCATCCTCGAGGCCGCCGACCGCATCACGCGCCCCGAGATCCGCGACCGCGTGGCGCGGCTCTGCGCGTCGGCCGAGAAGATCCTCGCCGAGCTGCGCCGCGAGCCGCGCCAGGTCGACCTGGCGCGCGCCTTCCTCACCTACTACCTCGAGGCCGCCTACCGGATCGTCCGCGGCTACGCCGGCCTCGCCGACCGCGACGTGCAGGCGGCCGACGTCCGCGAGACCCTGGCGCGCGCCGAGACCTCGCTCGACGCGATCCAGCGCGCCTTCGACAAGCAGCTCGCCGGCCTGCTCGAACACGAGGTGATCGACCTCGACAGCGAAGTCGCCCTTCTCGAGAAGACCGTGCAGATGGACAATCTCATGAGCCCGGCCTCGCCGGCCGGCGCCACCGACGCGACCACGGGGGGAACGACATGACCGACGACACCGCACCGACCCAGCCGGAGCCGCCGCGCCGGACGCGGCGCGGCCCAGCCCGGCGCGGCCGCGTCCGCCTCGCTCCCGGCCAAGCTGCGACCTCGCGCCCGGCGACCTCGCCAAGGTCGAGGAGATCAAGAGGGCCGTCGACGTGCGCGACCCGCAGATGGTCATCCAGTACGGCCTGCCGGCGCAGAGCCAGCTCGCGACCTTCGCCGACTCACTGCTCGCCGACATCCGCACCAAGGACACGGGCGCAGCGGGCGAGGCGCTCTCCGAGCTCCTCGTCGAAGGTCAAGGAGCTCGACATCGACGGCCTGGCCGCCGGCTCGCCCGGCTCGCGCATCCCGCTCGTCGGCCGCTTTCTCGACGCCTTCAAGCGCTTCAACGCCCGCTACCAGAAGCTCTCGACCAACGTCGAGCGGCTGCTCGACGGCCTCGAGCGCGCCCGCATGGGCCTGCTCAAGGACGTCACCGTCCTCGACAAGATGTACGAGCTCAACCTCGAGTACCTCGAGCAGCTCGACCTCTACATCGCCGCCGGCGACGAGATCCTCCTCGACCTGCAGACCAGGCAGCTCCCGGCGCTCGAGGTCGAGGCGCGCTCGTCGAGCGACCCGCTCGTCGCCCAGCAGCTCACCGACTTCCGCCAGGCGATGGCGCGCTTCGAGCGTCGCGTCCACGACCTCAAGCTCACGCGCATGATCTCCATCCAGACGGCGCCGCAGATCCGCCTCATCCAGAACAACGACCAGAACCTCGTGGAGAAGATCCAGAGCTCCATCACCAACACCGTCCCCCTGTGGAAGAACCAGATCGTCATCGCCCTGAGCCTCTACCGGCAGCAGCAGGCGCTCGAGCTGCAGAAGGAGGTCACCGACACCGCCAACGAGCTGCTCGCCAAGAACGCCGAGCTTCTCAAGCAGGGGTCGGCCAAGGTCGGGCGCGAGATCGAGCGCGGCATCGTCGACATCGAGACCCTCAAGAAGGCCAACGACGACCTCATCGCGACCCTCGAAGAGACGATCAAGATCCAGGAGGAGGGCCACCAGAGTCGCATCGCCGCCGAAGGCGAGCTGATGCGCATGCAGGCCGACCTCAGGCAGAAGCTCGTCGAGCTCAACCGGTAAGGTCGCCGCCGCGGTGGCGGCCGCGACGACGGGGCGCTACGCGCGCCGCCGGAAGGCGGCGATCGCGAGCGCCCCGGCCACGGCCGCCACCGCCAGGACGACGCCGAGCTCGCCCCAGTTCCAGCCCTCGCCCAGCCAGGGGTCCTGTATGGCGATGACCCCGTGCCACAGCGGCATCGCCTTCCCGATGTCCTGCATCGTCGGGCTCATCACGTCGACGGGCGGCCCGGCGCCCGAGAGCATCATCATGACGAAGAAGAACATGACCCCGAACCCCTGCGCCGCGCGCGGCGACGGCATCACGGCGCCGAGCAGGATGCCCAGGGCGGCGAACGCCGTGACCGTGACGAGGAAGGCGACGAAGGGGCCGGCGTACGCCTCGGGGGCGGGGAAGTCGTAGGCGAGGTAGGCGGCCACGACGACGAGCAGGCCGCCGACGAGCGCCAGGACGTATTGCACGGCCGCCAGCGCGCCGAAGACCGTCGACGCGGGGATCGAGGCGGCGCGAAAGCGCCGCAGCACCCCGCGCTCGCGGTAGCCGGCGAGATGCGCCGGCACCATCACAAGGCCGACGGCGGCGGCGGCCAGAGCGACGTAGGCCGGCACGTAGTAGCTGAGCGGCGAGACACCGCGAAACGCGACGGGGTCGCCGGGGTCCGGCGTCGCCGGAGCCGTCCCGAACACCTCGGCGAGCACGAACAGCATCACCAGCGGGAAGCCGAACGCGAAGACCACCGTGAGCGGCTCGCGAGCGAACAGCTTGAGCTCCTCCCAGGTCAGCTTGCGCCAGAGCCGCATCGGCTACTCCAGCCCGTGACCGGTCAGCTTGAGGAACGTCTCTTCGAGCGTCGGGCGTTCGACTCGCAGGTCCGCGGGCTCGAGTCCGCGCGCGAGCAGCGCGCCGGCGACGTGCGCGAGGACCGGCCCGTCGCCGTCGACCTCCACGGTGTCACCCCGGCGCCGGACCGCCTGAACGTGAGGGACGCCGGCGAGCCAGCCGCAGTCGCCGACCCGGCCGTCGCTCCTCTCGGCGGAGAACTTGACGCGCACCGTCCCGACCTCCGCCTCGATCAGGGCTCTCGGCGTGTCCATGGCGACGATGCGCCCGCCGTCCATGATCGCGATGCGGTCGCAGAGGCGCTCGGCCTCGTCCATGAAGTGCGTGACCAGGACGACCGTCGTGCCTCGCTCGCGGATCGCCTCGATGAGCTCCCAGGTCGTGTGCCGCGCGGCGGGGTCGAGGCCGGTCGTCATCTCGTCGAGAAAGACGACCTCGGGGTCGGTGACGAGCGCCAGCGCCACGAGCAGCCGCTGCCGCTGGCCGCCGGAGAGGCTGGCGAACGCGGCGTCGCGCTTGCCCGCGAGCCCCCACGCCGCGAGCACCTCCGTCCAGTCGAGCGGCTTCGGCGCCGCGGCGGCGAACAGGTCGAGCGCCTCCCAGACCCGCATGCGGTCGGGCAGATGAGACTCCTGCAGCTGGCAGCCGACGCGACCGCGCAGGCGCTCGGGGTGTGCCAGAGGATCGACCCCGAGCACCCGGACCGCGCCCGCGTCGGGCCTGCGCAGCCCCTCGAGGCACTCGACCGTCGTCGTCTTGCCGGCGCCGTTCGAGCCGAGCAGCCCGAACACCTCGCCCGCCTCCACGCTGAAGCTCACGCCGTCGACGGCGGTCGTCGGCCCGTAGGCCTTGCGCAGGCCTTCCACCGTGATGACCGGGTCTGGCTTCAAGAGGGCCATCTCCGTCCTCGCCGTCCTGTCCGCGGCCGCACGTCGGCGACCGCCCTCGTAGTCTCCCCCGCGTCAACGGCGTGCACATCCCTCCCGAGGAGGAACCTGCGCTCCCACCGGCGAGGTACGCGAGAGCGCCGGCCGCGACGGGGCGACGCGCCGCGAGGACGCGGAAGAGAGACGCAGGGCGTGCTCTAGGAGGGCGTGCCCGCGCCGGCGTCGCCGCCGGCCGAGGCGCGGGCCATGAAGGCCGCCAGGACGGCCTCGTCGTCGTCGGCGTCCAGGTACGGCGCGACCTCGTCGAGCAGCCCGCGCAGGACCGTGTCCGCCGTGGTCACCTGCTCGAGCGTCACCCTGGCCGTCGCCAGCGCCGCGTCGAGGTCCAGACGGCGGTCGCGAAGCGCCTCGACCGCCGCCATCAGGCCGCGCCAGGCGGCGATGTACTCGCCCGACATGTCGGGCGCATCGTCGGTGTGGACGAAGGCATCCGGCGCCGTCTCGACGGGTGGCGCATCGGCCGGCGTCGGTCTCCGCCGGCGCGGTCGTCGGCGCCGGCCTCGCCTCGGGGCGGCGGCGTCCGTCGCCGCGCCGGCGGCGGACTCGGCCTCACCCTCCGCGGCCTTGATCGCGCGCCCGCGCGCCCGATCCGGGCGCTCTCGGCCGCCGACGCCGCGCCGTAGGCGGACTCGGCGGCCAGCACCTCCTGGGCCGCGGCGCGCAGGGCGCGCGGCGGCTTCGCCCGCGGCCATCATGCCGGCGAGCGGCTGCGGGACGGCGCCGCCGAACGGCTGTCCCGCCGCAGTCAGCGGCGCTGGTGCCGGTGCTGAACAGCCGGGGCACGGGCCGGCCGCCGGAGCAAGCCGCCCGCAGTCGCCGCAGACACGCAGGAGACCGGGCATCACCGGGACCATGGCGGCAGGGACGGTGATGCGCCGCACGACCAGCGTCCCTCCAAGAAGGTCGCCGAGCCGCTGCCGCGCCGGCGTGAACATGACCACCAGCGCACCGGGCATCCCGACGAAGAGGAGGTCGAACGGGCGGACCAGGTTGCGGACGATCGATCGCGACCAGCCGCACGGGCCGCCGTCGGTGAGGCGCACGACCCTCAGTCCCAGGGCCACCTTGCCCACGGTGCGCCCGGTGAGACCTTCGCAGATCAGGAAGTAGGCGAACAGGATCAGATACACCGCGAGACCCGAGTTGGACCGCAGCATCTCGCGCACCGCGTCCGGGTCGAAGCGTCTTGAGGTCGCCGCCCTGGATCACACCGGCGGCCATGAGCACCGCGGTCAACACGGCGACGACGGCCGTGTCGATGAGGTACGCGACGCCGCGCGGGATCACCGACTGCGGCATGAGGTAGGACTGAGGCTGATCAGGGGCAGGGGCCGGCATAGCCCGTCCATGCTATCGCGCCCGGGGAGAGCCCGCCCGCGCGCTCCCGAGCCTCACGGCGCGCCTAGTGTGCGGCGCGCATCTTGCGCACGTCGTTCACGACGGTGAGTGCGAACCCCGCGGTGATCACGATCGGGATGAGCCTGAACGTGACCCAGTCCGAGAAGTGGAACAGGTAGTAGCTCACGGCTACCACGATCGCCAGTCAAGCGACGTAGCCGACCACCCAGCCCACGATCTTGCCGAACCACCTCATGGCTCCTCCCTTGCTTCCTTGGCTCACACGCGACCGCGGCGCCGTCGCCCCACGACATTGTACGACGGTGCCGTCGTCCGCGACCGCTACACTGAGACCATGACCGCTCAGGACGACCGCCTGCCGCCGGCACGCTGGGAGTCGTGGAACCCTGTCACGGGGTGCACCAAGGTCTCCGACGGCTGCCTGCACTGCTACGCGCGAGCGCTTCGCCGAACGCTGGCGCGGCATCCCCGGGCATCACTACGAGCACGGCTTCGACCTGCAGCTGCGCCCGGAGCGTCTGGAGCTGCCGCTGCACTGGAAGCGGCCGCGGCGCGTCTTCGTCGACTCGATGAGCGACCTCTTCCACGAGGGCATCCCCGACGACTACGTGCGCGAGGTGTTCGCGGTCATGGAGCAGGCCCCGCAGCACGTCTTCCACGTCCTGACGAAGCGGCCCGAGCGGATGCTCGCGCTCGCGCCCTCGCTGCCTTGGCCGGCCGAACGTATGGATGGGCGTGACGGTGGAGAGCGGCCGGTACGCGGCGCGGGCGGACGCCCTGCGCCGCGTCCCGGCCGCCATCCGTCACGTCTCGGCCGAGCCGCTTCTGGGGCCGCTCGACGCCCTCGACCTCACGGGCATCCACCTCGTGATCGCCGGCGGCGAGTCAGGGCCGGGGCGCAGGCCGCCACAGCCGGACTGGCTGCGCGGCCTGCGCGACCGCTGCCTCGCCGCCGGCGTCGCCTTCGCGTTCAAGGGCTGGGGCGGCGCGAGCCAGGCGACCGGCGGCCGCCTGCTCGACGGCCGGGAGTGGCGGCAGTCGCCGCCCCTCCCGGCCGAACACGGCCCCACCCAGGAGGCGCTCTTCTAGGATGCGGGTGCGTCGCTCCGCGAACTGCGCGAGGTACTCCCCGTACCCCTCGCGCTCCATCTCCTCCTTGGGGATGAAGCGCAGGGCCGCCGAGTTCATGCAGTAGCGCTGGCCGGTGGGCTTGGGCCCGTCCTTGAAGACGTGCCCGAGGTGCGAGCCGGACCCGGCGCTGCGCGCCTCCGTGCGCGGCATCAGGAGCTTGAAGTCGATCTTCGTGGTGACCGCTTCGGGACGGAGGGGCCGAGTGAAGCTCGGCCAGCCCGTCCCCGAGTCGTACTTGTCGCGCGAGCTGAACAGCGGCTCGCCGCTGACGACGTCGACGTAGATGCCGTCGCGGTGCTCGTCCCAGTACTCGTTGTCGAACGCCGGCTCGGTGCCGTCGCGCTGCGTCACGTCGTACTGCAGCGGCGTCAGGCGCGCGCGCAGGTCCTCGTCACTTGTGGGCTTCACGTCGTCCTCCTTCGGACGTCGGTCGACCCCATACTTCCCGGGGGTATCGACGGGCACACCCACACACGCCGGGGACGAGGACGCTGCTAGACTCGGCGGGCATCGTCGAAGGCGGCAAGGAGGACGACCATGGACGCTGGGCAGAAGGGCGCACCTTGGAAGGTGGCGCACATCGACGAGATCCCGTTCGAGGAGGGAGAGTCGCCGGGCACCGAGTGGAAGCCGGTGCGGCGCTTCTTCGACGCCAAGTCGTTCGGTGCCAGCCTCGCTCGGGCGACCTACGCCGGCGACATCCTCACGCACGACCACGACGAGACCGGGGCGAACCACGAGGAGTTGTTCCTGATCGTCAGCGGGCACGCGACCTACCGGGTGGGCGACGAGGAGATCGACGCGCCGGCGGGGACCTTCCTCTGGGTGCCCGACCCCGCCACCGTGCGCGGCGTCGTGGCGAAGGAGCCGGGCACTGTGATGTTCGTCGTCGGCGCCGAGGTCGGCGTGGCGTTCAAGCCGTCCGACTGGGACACGGAGCCGCTGCCGGAGTGAGCGGCCCGCCCTCGCGGCGCCGGGGCGCCCGCCTGCGGGTCAGTCCGCCGGCTTCTGCGGCGCGTCTCCGAACAGCACCGCCGGCAGCCCGCGGGCCCACTCGCGCACCGCGTCCCAGTGGCGGCCGTCGCCGGGCGACGCGCCGATGACGAGCATGACGAAGAGCTTCGCGAAGATGCTCATCTTCGTCAGGTCGAGCGCGCCGGCGAAGAACGCCGCCTGGCGGGGCCGCACCGGCGCCGTCGCCTTGAGCACGTCGCCGAGGTAGTGCGACGGCAGGGCGTAGCGCTGGCGATAGCTCAGCTTGCTCCGGCCGGCCCGGCTTCTTCGCCAGCCAGGAGTCCTTGTAGATCGGCACGCCGTCGACCGCGTCGCTGCCGTCATCGGTCAGTGACGCGGCGGTGATGAAGTACGCGACCGGCACGGCGGCCAGCGCGTCGCGCCGTGCCTTCACGTACTTCATCGCCTCCTTGTGCCAGCCGAAGATCATCGGGCCGCCGACCACGACGGCGTCGAAGCCCGCCGTCGACGCGGCGTCCCCCACCGGCCGCACCTCCGCCTCGCACCCCGCCGCGCGCAGCTCCTCGGCCACCGTCTCGGCGACCTTCGCCGTCGACCCGTACTTCGTCGCGTAGACGACGAGCACGCGTCGTCCCGCTGCAGCGGTCGTCGCGGGCCCCATCGTCGCCCGCGTCGTCGCCTCTGTCACCGCATCTGCTGCCGCTTCCACGTCGACTCCCCTCCCAAGGTCAGGCGGTCAGTGTCGCCCGATCGCCGTTCGCGTCCCTCATCATCTCACCCGACTTGACGGCGGAGCCCTGCGACCGCTCGCTCTGCGACCGTCCACCACCCGTCTCGTGAACGTCACCCCTGCGACACCGTCGTCACCCTGTCGCCGGCTCCACGCCCCGACTACCATCGGGCAGACCCCCGCAGGTGTTGCGGAGACACCAAGAAAGGTATAGATTCCATGTCGCTCGAGGATGCATCAGGTCGGATTCCGGTCCGCTTCGAGTTCGACGAGCTCAAGAGCCGCATCAACAAGCGCAAGCACGGCATCGACTTCGTCGAGGCACAGGGATTGTGGCTCGACGAGACGCTGGTCGAGGTGCCGGCCCGAAGCGAGAACGAAGCGAGATCCATGGTGATAGGTCGGCTCGGCGACAAGCACTGGTCGGCGGTCATCACGTACCGCAGCGACGCTGTACGCTTGATCTCCGTGCGCCGGTCCCGCCCCGAGGAGGTGGCGATCTATGAAGGCCAGTGAGTTCGACAAGAAGTTCGACGACGGCGTCGAGGACATCATCGGCGACCTCGACTTGTCGAGGGCCCGCCGACCCAACAAGGAGCAGCAGCGCGTCAACGTCGACTTCCCCGTCTGGATGGTGCGGTCCCTCGACCGCGAGGCTCAGCGCCTGGGAGTGACCAGGCAGTCGATCATCAAGATCTGGATCGCCGAGAGGCTCGAGCGCGCCAGCTGACGGGACACCCCTCGTGACGCACCGGTCGTCGGCAGACCACGCGACGTGAAGCGGAGCGGGACTTGAGGCGCGCCGCGCGCCGCGGCGCGCCCGAGAGGCTGGGCACCCGCTCGTTCCGCCACGGCGGCCGCGCACGATCGAGTTCGAGCTCGTGAGGTCCGACCGCAGGACGCTGGGTCTGACGGTCGGGCGCGACGGCATCGTCGTTGCCCGCGCGCCGCGCCGCGCCCGCGAGGCAGACGTCGTGCGATGGGTGGCCGGCCACGCCGAGTGGATCCTCCGCCGGCAGCGCGACGCCGCCGAGCGGGCGCGGCGCACGCCGCCGCGACGCTTCGTCGACGGCGAGCTGCACCTCTACCTAGGGAAGCCGTACCGGTTGACGATCGAGCGCGAGGCCTGAGCAATGCCGGCCAAGCGCGGCCCCGCCGAGCGTGTGCGCTTCGACGGCGGAGCTTCCGCGTCACGCTCGGCCCGGACGCGCCTCCCGGAGCGCGTGGCCGAGCTCATGGACGCCTGGTACATGCGCCGGGCGCGCGCCGTCCTCGCCGAGCGGCTCGACGCGTGCTGGGCGACGTTCCCGCACGACGGCCGGCCGAAGCCGACGCTCCGCGTCAAGCGCATGCGCTCGCGCTGGGGCAGCATGTCGCCCGCCGGCACCATGTCGCTGCGGCTCGACCTGATCCGCGCCCCCGTCGAGTGCATCGACTACGTCATCCTGCACGAGCTCTGCCACCTGGTGCACCCGGGTCACGGCCGCGAGTTCTGGGCCATGGTCGGCGCGCTCGTCCCCGACTGGAAGGACCGCCGGAAGCGGCTCGAGCTCCTGCCGGCCTGACGGTCGCAGAACGCCCGTCCGCCTGGCGCTGCCGCCCGCCGCGGCCGCGCCGCCGGTCCGCGAACGGCGCGCGGGCCGTCGCGGGCGCGGTCAGAAGATCGGCCGCATCCCCTCGAGCCGCTCGCGCGTGCCCATCTCCTCCGTCGCGACGAGGAACGTCTCGAGCTTGTCGCACGCAAAGTGGTTGCAGTCGGCGCACGATTCGAGGTCCCGCCCAGCGCGCAGGCGCGGATCTCGCACTCCTCGGTGTGGCCGCACTTGCGCGGGTCGGGCCCCACGCAGCCCGTGCACCACACGGCATCGGCCGAGACGGCCCTACCGTACGTCGCCGACCACCGCTGTGCGATGGCCTCGATCTCGGCGCTGTCGTCGGCTGCTGTGGCCAGGAACGCCTCGCACGCGCTGCACAGCAATCCGCAGACCCCGACGCGCTCTTCGTTCACGGACGTCCTCCTTTCGCCCGGGCGCGCCGAGGCGCGCCAGACCAACGCGGTCCGAACACCTGCCGTGTACGAAGCCGACGGCACCATTCCTGCCTTCGCCGGGCCCGAAGAAGGCGAGGGGATGGCGCGCGAGCGGAACGGGACTGCGCGACCCGCATCCGGGGCAACAGGACGCTACGGCCAGGCACCCACAAGGAGAGCCGCAATGCCAACGATCAAGCAGACCATCGTCCCGCACCTCTGGTACGACAAGGAAGCCGACGAAGCGGCCGAGTTCTACACGTCGATCTTCGCGGACTCGCGGATCACCAACGTCACGACGATCAGCGACACGCCCTCGGGGACGGTGGACATCGTGAGCTTCGAGCTCCTGGGACAGGAGTTCATGGCCATGAGCGCGGGACCGGTGTTCACGTTCAACGAGTCCATCTCGTTCATGGTCAACTGCGACACGCAGGAAGAGATCGACTACTACTGGGAGAAGCTCACCGCCGACGGCGGGCAAGAGGGCCAGTGCGGCTGGCTCAAGGACAAGTACGGCCTCTCGTGGCAGGTCGTCCCCGCGACATGGGCGAGATGATGGACGCCGACGGACCCCGAGGCGATGGCGCGCGTCACCCAGGCGTTCCTGAAGATGACGAAGTTCGACCTCGCCGAGCTGCAGCGGGCGCGCGAAGGGAAGTAGACAGGAGACGACGGGCGGGCGCCGATAGGCAAGACGCCCGCCCGTCGTCCGTTCAGACGCGCCCGGATCCGCCGAGGCCTGTCTCAGCCGGCGGCGGTCAGGCCGCGGTCTCGGCCGCCGTCGCCTCGTCCTCCCGCGCCCACGGGAGCCTCGAGGTAGCTCACCGACTCGACGACGTCCTGCTTCGCCGGGATCGCCACCGCGGCCATGGCCCCCACGCCGACGGCGCCACGGCGACCCACAGCGCCGGGACCAGCCCGTCGACGAACGCCTGCGGGCTCACGTAGCTGCCGGCGGCGGCTGAACACGCTGGCCAGCACGGCCACGCCGAACACGCCGCCGACCTCGCGGATCGTGTTGTTGACGCCCGACGCCTTGCCCTCTTCACTGCGCCGCACCGACGACAGCACGAGGTTGGCGACGGGGGCGAAGTACAGCGCCATGCCGACCCCCGACATGACGAACGCCGGCACCAGGTCGGCGTACGGCACGGTCGGCGTCGCGATCGCGGCGATCCACGCCATGCCGCCGGCCATGAGCGCCATGCCGGCGACGAGCAGCGGGCGGCTGCCGATGCGGTCGCTGAGGATGCCGGCGATCGGCGCCACGAAGATCGGCATCGCCGTCCAGGGCAGCGTGCGCAGCCCGGCCTCGAGCGGCGAGTAGCCCTGCACGACCTGGAAGAACTGGGCCAGCAGGAAGATCGCGCCGAACATCCCGAAGCTCATGAGCAGCGACGTCACGTTGGCGGCCGAGAAGGCGCGCTGCGGAAGAAGCGCATCGGCACCATGGGCGTGCGGCTGCGCAGCTCCCAGAGGACGAAGGCCGCGACCAGGGCGAGGCCGCCGACGATCGGGCCCGGCGACGCCGAAGCTCGTCCAGCCGTGCTCGTTGCCGTGCGTGAGACCCCAGACGATGCCGAGCAGGCCCGTGCTGACCAGGGCGAGACCCGGGCAGGTCGAGGGCGCTGTTGGGGCCCTTGCTCTCGCTGAGCCGGAAGAAGGCGATGGGCAGCAGCGCGATGCCGATGGGCACGTTGAGCCAGAAGATCCACTGCCAGGAGAGGCCTTCGACGACGGCGCCGCCGACGACCGGGCCGAGGGCGACGGCGAGGCCGGCGGTGCCGCTCCAGACGCCGAGGGCGAGGCCGCGGCGGGCCGGCGGCACCGCGGCCGAGAGGATCGTCAGCGTCAGCGGCGTCACGATGGCGCCGCCGACGCCCTGCAGGGCGCGGGCGCGCGATGAGCGTGCCGATGGTCGGCGCGACAGCGCCGCCAGCGCCGAGCCCACGCGTGAACAGCGCAAGTCCGATGCCGAACATCCGCTTGCGCCCGAACCTGTCGCCCAGCGCGGCGCCCGTCAGCAGCAGCACCGCGAAGGTCAGCGTGTACGCGTTGACCGTCCACTCGAGGCCCGCAGCGAGGCGCCCAGGTCGGCCTTGATCACGGGCAGCGCGGTGGTCACGACGAGGTTGTCGAGCGACACCATGAACACCGCGACTGCTCGTGACGACGAACGTCCAGATCGTCTTCGCTCGAGTACTCATCCTTGCTCATCTCCCTCGGTTGCCTTGCTTGTCTGGACTGCGGTCCTGATCTGTCGTCTTGTCTTGTGTCCCAGTGTCCTGAAGTAACTTAGCACTCGCTTACTTCCGACGGACCGAAAAAAAAGCCGGGTCCGGCCAATGCCGAGCGCCCGGCCCGCGTCTCCTTCGTGCGTGCCTCCTTGCCGACGGCATCCGCCGCCAGCGCCGCCAGGTCCGTCTGGCTGACGGGGCACATCATCCGCGCCCAGTCGGCGTCGACCCCGGTGAGGTCCAGCGCCGCGACGACGTTCATGAGCATGCCGAAGGCCAGCCACTCCCGCACGGCCCGTCCGACGCCCCGGACGCCGACTGCACGAAGCTCACCAGGCGCAGCATCTCGTCGCGCACCGCCTCGCGGATCTCCTCGTCCTCGCACGCCGCGTACGCCTGCATCTGCATGAGGAGGAGCCTGCGGTCGGCGAGCAGTCGCTGGTACGCGATGACCCATGGATATGAGCACGGCCTCGGTGCCGGCGTCTTCGCCCGCCTCGGCCGCCGCCGTGCGGAACGCCGCCACGGTGCGCTCGAACGCCCGCCGCACGGCGGCGATGAAGAGCTCCTTCTTGGTGCCGAACAGCTGGAAGAGGTAGGGCTGCGAGACGCCGACCTGCTTGGCGATCGCCCCGACCGGCGTGCCGTGGAGTCCGCCGACGGCGAACTCACGCGTCGCCGCCTCGACGATCTCGCGCCGCCGCTCGTCCTTGCTGATCTGATTGTCGACTTCGTGCTCATGACCGCTATGTATCATAAGTGAGCGGTCACTAAACTGTCAAGTCCTTGTTCCCGCCTGGCGTTGCAGCCGACGGTCGCGGAATGGCGACGCCGGCCCTTTACCGCCCACGGCAGCAGAGCGTACGCAGTGCCATCGTCGGCCCCTCGCGCGGTGTTACGTAGACTGCATAACACCACCGCCGAGCCTGAACCTTGCGTCTTACGCAGACGCAGTACACTCGACGGGTGTTACGCAGTCTGCATAATCCTTGTTCGCCGCAGCACCGCGAACTCGGCTGGAGGCGTGAGCGTCTCCCGGTCGTGAGGTGACGCACGGTGAGATGTCCTCCCTGGCGCTCGGAGTGGCATCGTCGTCCTCGTCGACAGCCTGGGGCACGGGCGCATCGCCCCGCCGCCGCCGTGACCGACTACCCCGACTGCCACGCCGGCCCAGCCCCCAGGTCTCCTCGCTCGCAAGGCAACGTGCACGTTGTACGACGCAAACGACGCCCGTCGCTCTCCTCGGGTCGACATCAGCATCGTCTCGACGGCCACGCGATCGTGGCAGGAGCTTCGCCAACCGCTTGCCGCCTACCCCGCCAGTGCGGCTGCGTCTGAGCTCGGGGCGCTCACTGCTCGAGGTCACTTCGCGAAGGGCGACGCTCACCTCTCAAAGCGCTTCTCCATCGACTGGCAAGCGCTGGCTGGCCGTCGCCTACGTCCTAGCAGCGACGGCGACCCGAGTCTCCAGACGAAGCGCCAGTTCCTGTCTCGCTTCGCAAGCCGCATCCGATGCTCTTCGACTAGGCGTGCAGGGTGAGCAGTGAGAGCGTCTAACAAGCGCATCGAGCAGGCGCGCCGAAGCGCTGGTGTTAGACTGCAGCCGCAGCGGCGCGCAGCTCATCGCCCGGACGTTAGCGGTACAGAGACCGCGGGGCGAATGTCCACCGCGCAGGTCTTGCACCGGGCGCCGAGGCGGGAGACACTGACCGCATGCCGACCACCGACTTCGACATCAGCAGGCTCTCCGTCGCTGAGCGCATCCAGCTCGCCGAGGACCTCTGGGACAGCGTCGCCGCGGAGACCGGCGAGCTCCCTCTGACGGAGGCCCAAGCTGCGGAGCTCGACCGCCGCCTCGCCGCACTGGCCCGCGAGCCCGACGGCGGTGAACCCTGGGAGGTCGTGCGCGGTCGCGTCGAGCAGCACCTGGGCTCGGCCGGCTGAAGTATGCGCCTTGTCATCGGCGCGGCCGCCGAGGCCGACGTCCTCGACGCCGCGCTGTGGTACGAACAGCGCTCCTCGGGCCTCGGCCGCGAGTTCCTTGCCGCCGTCGATGTCACGCTCACCGAGATCGCCGCCATGCCCGAGCGCTACCCTGTCGTCCGCGGCGAGGCGCGACGCGCGCTCCTGCGACGCTTCCCCTACGGCGTCTACTTCGTCGCTTCCCGGATCTCGTGCAGGTCGTCGCCTGCCTGCACGCGCGCCGCGACCCACGCCGCTGGC